>UBMP01000014.1 GCA_900466575.1 Hyphomicrobiales bacterium
GGGGGAGTCGTTTCATCGAGTTTTTTGCCTCAATGCCGCCCGCGCCCCCTGATGACATCCTCCGCACGTTACGAAGATTGCCACCAGGCTCTCCTCCCGCCTGAGCCCGTCGTCGCGGACCCATCCGGTGGCGGAAGAAGGTTAGGATAATGGAGGATGATAAAGGCGGGGAAAACGGTGCACCTAGGTTAGCCTCTCCCCGTGTGGGAGAGGACGGAAAATCAGCATCTTAGCGGAACGCTAAGTGCTAGATTTTCCAGGTGAGGGGGCAAACTCGTCCCCGCAGCCAGACCCCCTCACTTGCAAAATCTACGACTTAGCCCTGCGGCTAAGACCGTGATTTTGCTTTCTCCCCCACCGAGGGGGAGACTGGAGCAAGCGGCGCACGCCTCGTCCACCTCTCCAGCTTTAGGGAGAGGTGGACGCTGACCGTCCCGCACGGTTCTCCTCTTGCCCTAAAACTCCCCTCACGCTTTGCCCTTCCGGGCGGCCCCATTTTCCGCTATCAGCCGAGCCATGAGCCTTTTCACCATTCTTCTCGCCGGCGACCTCGCCATCACGGAGCGCCTGACACACCAAGTGACAGGCACGCGCGTGATCGCTGCCGATGGCGGGATGCGTCATGCGAGAGCCCTCGGCGTGACACCGGAACTCTGGGTCGGCGATTTCGATTCAGCACCGGATGCGCTGCTTGACCAATGGCAGGGCATCGAGCGCCAGCCCTATCCGCGCGCCAAAAATGCGACCGACGGCGAGATCGCCGTGGATACGGCGCTGGCTCGCGGTGCGACATCGCTCGTCATTGCCGGGGCGCTGGGCGGCGAGCGGACCGACCATGCGGTGATGCATCTGCTCCTCGCGCTGTCGCTGACCGAACGCGGCATCCCGACGCTGCTGACGACCGGCGAGGAAGAGGCCCGCGCCCATCTCGGCGGACAAATGCACTTCGATCTGCCCAAGGGCGCGCTCTTCTCGATCCTGCCGTTTTCGGCGCTGTCGGGCCTGACCATCGAAGGCGCGCGTTATCCGCTCGACCGCGCCGAAATCGACAGTGGCTCGTCGCGCACCGTTTCCAATGTCGCCGAAGGTCCGGTGACGATCACGCTTCAATCCGGCCGCGCGATGGTCATCGCAAGGCCCGCAGACATGTCTGGAGGCTGACATGGCCCCGCCGATCCTCAAACTCGACGATATTTTCTTAAGCTTTGGCGGCTCGCCGCTGCTGGCCGGCGCGAACCTGCAGGTCGAGCCCGGCGACCGCATCTGCCTTGTTGGCCGCAACGGCTCTGGCAAATCGACGCTGATGAAGATCGCAGCCGGCTTGGCGGAAGCGCAGAGCGGCGAGATTTTCCGCCATCCCTCGGCGACGATCCGCTATCTCGAACAGGCCCCGGATTTCGGCGCGCACAAGACAGTCGAAGCCTATGCCATGTCCGGCCTCGGCCCCGGCGACGATCCCTATCGCGTCACCTATCTGCTCGAACATCTGGGCCTCAAGGGCGACGAAAACCCGGCGAACCTTTCAGGCGGCGAGGCGAGGCGCGCGGCGCTGGCCCGCGCTATGGCACCGGAACCGGATATCCTGCTGCTCGACGAGCCGACCAACCACCTCGACCTCAACACCATCGAATGGCTGGAAAGCGAACTGACCCGCAGCCGCTCGGCCATCGTGCTGATCTCGCACGACCGGCGTTTCCTCGAGAAGGTCTCCAACGCCACCGTCTGGCTGGATCGCGGCATGGCGCGCCGGCTCGACCGCGGCTTTGCCCATTTCGAGGAATGGCGCGACCAGGTTCTCGAGCAGGAAGAGCTGGAACAGCACAAGCTCGGCAAGGCCATCGAGCGCGAGGAACACTGGCTGCGCTATGGCGTGACGGCGCGGCGCAAGCGCAACATGCGGCGGCTGGGCGAATTGCAGACCATGCGCAAGGACTATCGCGGCCACAAGGGGCCGCAGGGCACCGTGCAGGCGAGCGTCGCGGATGCCCGCGAATCCGGCAAGCTGGTCATCGAGGCCGAGAAGATCACCAAGACCTATGGCGAGCGGACGATTGTTGCGCCCTTCTCCATCCGCGTCCATCGCGGCGACCGCATCGGCCTGATCGGCCCGAACGGCGCGGGCAAGACGACGCTTCTCAAGATGCTGACCGGCCAGCTTGCGCCGGATACGGGCACAGTGAAGCTCGGCACCAATCTGGAAATCGCCACGCTCGACCAGCGCCGCGAGGACCTGAACCTCAACGACACGCTGGCGCATTATCTCACCGACGGGCGCGGCGAGAACCTGCTGGTCAATGGCGAGCAGCGCCACGTCACCGGCTATATGAAGGACTTTCTCTTCCAGCCGGAACAGGCCCGCACACCGATCCAGCAGCTTTCCGGCGGCGAGCGCGCCCGCCTGATGCTGGCGCGCATTCTGGCGCGCCCGACCAACCTGCTGATCCTCGACGAACCGACCAACGACCTCGACATCGAGACGCTGGACCTGCTGCAGGAAATCGTCGCTGGCTTCAACGGCACCGTCATTCTCGTCAGCCACGACCGCGACTTCCTCGACCGCACCGTGACCTCCACGATTGCTCCGGCCAACCCGGATGCACCGGACGGCCGCTGGATCGAATATGCCGGCGGCTACACGGACATGCTGGCGCAACGCAAGGGCATCGAGGCCGAGCGCCGCCAGGCGGAAGCGAAGAAGGACAAGCCGAAGGACGAGAGCGCGGCCGCGCCTGCGCCCGAAAAGGCCAAGGGGAAGCTCTCCTACAAGCAGAAATTCGCGCTCGAAAACCTGCCCAAGCAGATGGATGAGGCAGAGAAAAAGGCCGCAAAGCTCGAAGAGAAGATGGCCGACGCGAACTTCTTCACTAAGGACCCCGCCGGTTTCAGCAAGACTGCGGCGGAGCTTGAAAAGCTGCGCAACCAGATCGCGGCCTGGGAAGAGGAATGGCTGGAGCTGGAAATGCTGCGCGAAGAGCTGGAGGGGTGAAAGCCTCGTTCGTTCAAGCTTGCACAAATTTGGCGCGCTGGTTACGCTGATCCCAAACAGGCGGCAGCATTCGGAGCGCCCCTCATCCGGCCCTTCGGGCCACCTTCTCCCCGCTGGGGAGAAGAGGGAGTTTGCCGCAGCCTCTCGGTTCTCCTCGCCCCACCGGGGAGAGGTCCGCCGAGCAAAGCGGAGGCGGGGTGAGGGGGTGACGCCTGCTCCGGCCCTACATATGGAGAGCACACACGCATGACCATGCAGTTTCAAGGCACCGAGACCTATGTCGCTGAAAAGGACCTGATGATTGCGGTCAATGCCGCGATCCGGCTGGAGCGGCCGCTGCTGGTCAAGGGCGAACCGGGCACCGGCAAGACGGAACTGGCGCGGCAGATCGCCAGCGGCCTTGGCCTCAAGATGATCGAGTGGAACATCAAGTCCACCACCAAGGCCCAGCAGGGTCTCTACGAATACGATGCCGTCTCGCGGCTACGCGACAGCCAGCTCGGCGACGAACGCTTCAACGACATTTCCAACTATATCCGCAAGGGCAAGCTCTGGGAGGCCTTCTCCGCCGACGAGAAGACCGTGCTTTTGATCGACGAGATCGACAAGGCGGATATCGAGTTTCCGAACGATCTGCTGCAGGAACTCGACCGCATGGAATTCCATGTCTACGAGACCGGCGAGACGGTCCGCGCCAAGGTGCGCCCCATTGTCATCATCACCTCGAACAACGAGAAGGAGCTGCCGGACGCGTTCCTGCGCCGCTGCTTCTTCCATTATATCCGCTTCCCTGAGGCCGAGACACTGATGAAGATCGTCGATGTGCATTATCCCGGCATCCGCCAGGATCTGGTGCGCGCGGCGCTGACCCGCTTCTTCGAGATCCGCAACGTGCCGGGCATCAAGAAGAAGCCCTCGACCTCCGAGGCGCTCGACTGGATCCGCCTTCTGGTCGCCGACGATATCGACCCCGCCGATCTCTCGGCGGACGCCAAGACCATACTGCCGAAACTGCATGGCGCGCTCTTGAAGAACGAGCAGGACGTTCATCTCTTCGAGCGGCTGGCCTTCATGTCGCGCCGCGAGAACTGAGCATTTCCAGGAAAAGTGGGAACCGGTTTTCCGTCCGGAAATGCGCCAAGGCGAAAAACCAGACAGGGAACCAAGTACCACGCCCGAAGTTACAATCTGGCAGCACCTGCTGCCGGAAGAGGCTTTGGGGGACAACACACCAAAACGCCCATCTTCCGTCCTGAACACTCATGGAGGTAACAATGGGTCGCGGTATTCTTCTCTGGCTTCTTGGCATTCCCCTGCCGCTCGTCATCCTGCTCGTCCTCTTCATGCGATAGGTGGTGTCATGACATCCACCGATTTCGCAACCACTGCTACGCCGGTCGAATCGAGCCGGTCGGCACTCGCCTGGGGACCGGTCATCGGCGGCGCTTTCGCCTCCGTCGCAACCAGCCTCATCCTCCTCTTCCTCGGCTCCGGCGTCGGCCTGACCATGGTGTCGCCGACGTCGGATAACAATTTCAGCCTCGCCACGCTCGGCGTCACGGCGGCCATCTGGTTCGTCGTCGTGCAGTGGCTGTCCTCGGCGCTCGGCGGGTACCTGACCGGCCGGCTGCGCACAAAGTGGGCCGCCGTGCATACCGACGAAGTCTTCTTCCGCGATACTGCGCATGGCTTCCTCAGCTGGGCGATCGCCACCGTTTTTGTGGTCGGGTTCCTCTCGACGTCGATGGGCGCCCTCATGGGGGCCGGCGCAACGGTCGCGGCCAATACGGCTGGCGCCGCGGGTGCAGCGGCAGCCAGCGCCGCCGGTCCGACCAACAACGACATGTCGACGAACTACTTCAGCGAATTGTTGCTGAGGCCCGCGCCGAACAAACCCGCGCCTGCCAACGCCAATGGCGCGGCGGTGTCTGCGAGCGTCACCAACATTCTGCTGAACGGCGCAGTCAACGGCCAGATCCCGGACGAGGACAAGACCTATCTGGCAAGCGTCGTCGCGTCGCAGACTGGCCTGTCGCAGGAGGAAGCAACGGCCCGCGTCAATACCGTTCTCAAGCGCATCGATGACGCCAAGGAGGAGGCGAAGGCCGCCGCTGAAAAGGCGCGCAAGGCAGCAGCGACCGCTTCGCTGATTGCTGCCGCCTCGCTTCTGGTGGGCGCGTTCATCGCCTCCGCCGCCGCAGCACTCGGCGGCTCACAGCGCGACGAGGAAGAAGACCTGCTCGTCGTTCGGTAAGTCCGCAAACACGCACATCGAGACCAGATGGCCGCTCCGAGAGGGGCGGCCATTTGCTTGTTAGGCGCAGCTGATTTCGTGAATTGATTCTGAAATCGAAAGGAACTAGATACTACACGTCCCGTGGTGATTTGCCGGCCGGCTTGCAGCCACGTAAAAGAAGTCGCTAAAATGGGCCCAGATGACAGTTCTGTCTGGAACCGGTAGCGATTTCGCCGCCGGTTTTTTGCGTTTTGGAAGAGAGAAGACCATGCCGATCAAGATTCCCGATGGATTGCCCGCCCAGGAAACCCTTGTGAAAGAAGGCGTGCGCGTAATGACGGAGGCTGTCGCCATCCGTCAGGACATCCGCCCGCTTCGCTTCGGCCTGCTCAATCTCATGCCCAACAAGATCAAGACCGAGCTGCAATTCGCACGCCTTCTCGGCGCATCGCCCCTGCAGATCGAACTGAATCTCGTCCGCGTCGGCGGCCACAAGGCCAAGAACACGTCGGAAGAGCATCTGCTCGCCTTCTACGACACCTGGGAAGAGGTGAAGGACCAGAAATTCGACGGCTTCATCGTCACCGGCGCGCCGATCGAGACGCTCGAATTCCAGGATGTGACCTACTGGAACGAGATGGAACAGATCCTCGATTGGACCGTCACCAATGTCCACTCGACCATGAATATCTGCTGGGGCGGCATGGCCGCCATCTGGCACTTCAACCGCGTGCCCAAATACACGCTCGACCACAAGGCCTTTGGCGTCTATCGCCACCTGAACCTCGCCCCCGCCTCGCCCTATCTCAACGGCTTCTCCGACGATTTCCAGATTCCGGTTTCTCGCTGGACGGAGGTGCGACGCGCCGATATCGAGAAGGTGCCGGGCCTCGAAATCCTGATGGAGTCACCGGAAACGGGGGTCTGCATCGTGCATGAGCGCAAGTGCAACCGTCTCTATGTGTTCAACCATATCGAATATGATTCCACGACGCTGGCGGACGAATATTTCCGCGACGTGCAGGCCGGTTCTGCGATCGAAGTGCCGCACAACTACTTCCCCGACGACAATCCGGAAAACAAGCCGCTCAACCGTTGGAAGAGCCACGCCCATCTGCTTTTCGGCAACTGGATCAACAATATCTACCAGACCACGCCCTATGACATGGCGCAGATCGGCGAGGTGGAACACAACCCCGGATACTGATCCGGGTTGTGGCGGGTTTCGATTTGTATCACACTGGTCGTATTGCACGATTAAATGTGATACATTAAATTGAAGATCGTCTGGGATGAGAACAAGCGACGCAGCAATCTGGCCAAGCACGGGCTGGATTTTGCGGGTTTGACGCTGGAGTTTTTCGCGGCCGCTCAATTCGGCCGCGTTAAACACGGTCGCCTCGTAGCAGTCGGCGAGTTCGAAGGGCATTTGGTGATTGCCGTCATCTTCCGCCCGCTGGGCGTGGAAGCAATTTCGGTCATCTCGATGCGGCCGGCAAGCAAGCGGGAAAGGAAGCGATGATGTCTGTAAAATTTTCCTCGAAGCGACCGCTCACCGATGAGGAAGAAGCTGAAATCCAGCGCATGATCGCCTCCGATCCGGATAATCCGGAACTGACCGACGAGCAGATCGCAAACATGCGCCCCTTGCGTGAAGTCCTTCCCGATCTCGCCGCCGCCATCGACCGCGAGCTTGCCCGCCGCGGTCGTCCGCCGGTCGAAAATCCGCGTCGGCAGGTGTCAATCCGGCTGGACCCGGAGGTGCTGGACTATTACAAATCGACGGGCAAGGGCTGGCAATCAAGGATCAATGACGCCTTGAGGAAAGCTGCCGGGTTGTGAGCAATTCCAGTGAAAGCGGGAACCGGTTTCACATCCGGAATTGCGGTAAAAAAACTAGGGTTCACCGCCGATGTTCATCCCCTTCTTCCTCGAACTGAAGGCCGCGAAGGTTCCTGTTTCGCTTCGGGAATATCTGACGTTGCTGGAAGGCATGGAGACGGGGCTGGTCGATTTCGACGTCGAGGGATTCTACTATCTTTCCCGTGCCACGCTGGTGAAGGACGAGCGCTTCATCGACCGGTTTGATCAGGTCTTTTCGCAGGTCTTCAAGGGACTGGAAGCCGTCTCCGGCAGCGCCGATGCGGTCGACCCGACCGACATTCCCGATGAATGGCTGCGCCGTATGGCGGAGAAGTTTCTGACGGAGGAAGAAAAGGCGCTGGTGAAATCGCTTGGCGGTTTCGAGGCGCTGATGGAAACGCTGAAACAGCGGCTCGCCGAACAGCAGGGTCGCCACCAGGGCGGCAACAAATGGATCGGCACCGCCGGCACCTCCCCCTTCGGCGCCTATGGCTACAATCCCGAGGGCGTGCGCATCGGGCAGGACAAGTCGCGTAACCGCCGCGCCGTCAAGGTCTGGGATCGTCGCGACTTCAAGAACCTCGACGACAATGTCGAGATCGGCACCCGCAACATCAAGGTCGCGCTGAAGCGCCTGCGCAAATGGATAAGGCGGGGTGCGGACGAGGAGCTGGACTTAAGCGGCACGATCCGCTCCACCGCCGAACACGGCTATCTGGATGTGAAGACGCGCCCCGAGCGGCGCAATGCCGTCAAGCTCCTGATGTTCTTCGACATCGGCGGCTCGATGGACGATCATATCAAGGTGGCGGAAGAGCTGTTCTCGGCGGCGAAGTCCGAGTTCAAGCACATGGAATATTTCTACTTCCACAATTGCGTCTACGAGGGCGTGTGGAAGGACAACAAGCGCCGCCGCGTCGATGTGACCTCGACCTTCGACGTGATCCGCACCTTCGGCTCCGACTACAAGGCGATCTTCGTCGGCGACGCCGCGATGGCACCTTACGAGATTTCCCACCCCGGCGGCTCGGTGGAGCACTGGAATGCGGAAGCCGGCGCCGTCTGGCTCGACCGGCTGACCAGTCACTTCACCAAGAGCATCTGGATAAACCCCGTGAAAGAAGAGTATTGGGGCTACAGCCAGTCCACCCAGATGCTGCGCACGCTGATGAATGGCCGCATGTACCCCCTCACCCTCGGCGGGCTGGAAAACGCCACCCGCGAACTCTCTCGATAAGTTTTCACCCCCATCAAGGAATGTTTAAAATGGACGCTGAACTGTTCGGCAAGACGGCCAAGGGCGAGGATGTGCATCGCGTGACGATCACCGGCGGTGGCCTGACGGCCCACGTCATGACCTGGGGCGCGGTCATTCAGGACCTCCGGCTCGAAGGCCACGATGCGCCGCTCTCGCTCGGCTTCGAGAAATTCGAGGATTATCCGCTCCACTCCTCGTATTTCGGCGCAACGCCCGGCCGCTGCTCCAACCGCATCGCGGAGGGGAAATTCACGCTCGACGGCAAGACGATCCAGCTGGAGAAGAACGAGAAGGGCATCGGCCACCTGCATGGCGGCTCGGACGGCATTGCCAAGCGCGTCTGGACGATTGAAGCGCTGACGGCCAACAGCGTGACCTTGAGCATTCTCGACCCCGATGGCCGCGCCGGCTATCCCGGCAATGCGACGATCAAGGCGATCTTCACGCTGAAGGATGGCGGCTGCCTCTCCATCGTCTATGAATCGACGACCGATGCGCCCACCCCGGTCAACATCTGCAATCACAGCTATTTCAACCTTGATGGCGGCGAAAGCATCATCGACCACGAGCTGCAGATCGACGCCTACAGCTATCTGCCGACCGATGCGGCGCAGATCCCCACCGGCGAGACGCCGGACATTGCCAGCACGGGCTACGATTTCCGTGACCTGCGCCCGATCCGCAAGCTCGAGAATGGCGAACAGGTTCTCTACGACCACAATTTCTGCCTCTCGAAGGAGCGCGTGGCCAAGCGCAAGGTCGCGACCCTGAAGAGCCCGAAATCCGGTGTCTCCATGGATGTGCTGACAACTGAGCCCGGTGTGCAGGTCTATGCCGCCTTCAAGCTCAACGTCCCCGTTCCGGGTCTGGGTGGCCGCCATTACGGACCCTATGCCGGTCTTTGCATGGAAACGCAGGTCTGGCCGGACGCGGTCAACCACGCGAACTTCCCGAATGCCATCCTGCGGCCCGGCGAAGTCCTGCGGCAGGAAACGGATTACGTGTTCAAGAAGAATGCCTGATCGGGGGCAAGGATGCGTGAAGCAGCGGCGGGCACCGGCGGTTTGAAGAAGCCAGGCAGCCGCGATATGGTCGCCGGCCTCTCGGTCGCCGGCCTACTGCTTCCGGAAGCCGTTGCCTATGCAACCATTGCCGGCTTGCCGCCCGGCCGCGCCGTCTATGCGGCGGTGGCGGGCTGTTTTGTCTATGCGCTGATCGGGCGAAGCCGCTTTGCAGTGGTTTCCGCCACATCTTCGTCGGCCGCAATCCTCGCCGCCATGCTGGCGACCTTCCCGGGCGATGCGGCAACCAGGTCCGTGCTGGCAACGCTTGCGATTGCCATTGCCGGCCTGGTCTTTCTGGGCGCCCGGGCCTTTCGGCTCGGCCTGCTCACCGGCTTCATCGCAAGACCGGTCCTGCGCGGCTTCGCCTTCGGGCTTGCCGTGTCGATCATTCTGCATCAATTGCCCTCAATTACCGGCGTTCCGGTCAAGGCGGACGATATTTTCGATTTCATTGCCGGGCTTGCGAGAAGTATTCCGGAATGGAAGCCGGCAGGGCTCATTGCTGCGGCTCTATCGCTCGCCGTCCTCTTTGGCACCCGCCGCTGGCCGCTGTTTCCGGCCGCCTTCGCTGTGGTGATCGTCGGGGCGAGCCTGTCGCTGGCGCTCGATCTTCCCCGCTATGGCCTCAAGGAAACGGGCCTGCTGTCCCTGACGCTGGAATGGCCGCACTGGCCGGATCTCGCGCTTGCCGACCTCTCGCGCCTGATCCAGCTGACGCTACCCCTCGTGCTGATCCTCTTTGCCGAAAGCTGGGGGACGATGCGGGCGCTGGCGCTCCGCCACGGCGACACGATCGAGCCCGACCGCGAACTGGCAGCGCTTGGCGTTTCCAACATCGCGGCAGCGCTCGTTCAGGGCATGCCGGTCGGCGCCGGCTTTTCTGCAGGCAACGCCAATGAGGCTGCTGGCGCAGAAAGCCGCTGGTCGAGCCTCATTTCCGCGGGCGCGCTCGCCGTGCTGGTCATCGTCGCTTCCGGCTTGATCGCACACCTCCCCGAGGCGGTACTGGCCGCAATCGTCATTTCGGCGCTGGCCCACGCACTCGACCCCTCGCCGCTCATCCGGCTCTGGAAGATCGACCGCGACCAGTGGATTGCGCTCGCCGCCGCCGCTGGCGTCCTCGCTTTCGGCGTTGTCAACGGCATGTTGCTGGCCGTTGCCTTTTCGGTTGCGGCCCTTATCAGCCGGCTCGCCCTCCCGCAGATCGCCCGCCTCGGTCGCCTGCCGGGCACGCGTGACTTCGCCGATATCGGCCGCCATCCTGAAGCCGAGGTGCCGAAAAACATCGGCATCTGGCGCCCCTCCGAACCGCTCTTCTTCGCCAATGCCGAACGGACGCTTGCCACCATCGCGGCAGAGGCCGAGAAAGATGATGCCATCCGTGTTGTCATCCTCAGTCTCGAGGAGACCTTCAATGTGGACAGCACGGCGCTCGAAGCAATTCAGGAAACGGACAAGCGGATTGCCGCCACGGGGCGAACCTTTCTGCTCGCCCGCGCCCGCGACCCGGTACGCGATATCCTGACTGCCGCCGGGGCTGACAGTCTCGTAGGCCGGGCCTATTACAGCGTTGAGGATACAGCCGAAGCCGCTCGCAGGATCGTCACGGAGACATTGCGCCATGAGCCATAATTTCCAACCCAGGCTGCACCCGGTCCCGATCGAGGACATTCGCCCGACACAGATGACGGTCGGCATGCGCGAGGTCTATCGCAAGCGCCGCGAATGGCGCGACATGGCGCCTGCCGAGGATGGCGATTTCCTCGGTCACCATATGCTGCCGGCGGTCGTCGGACCCAGGCAACGCTTCTGGATCGTCGATCACCATCATCTGGCGCTGGCGCTGCACAAGGAGGGCGTGAAACGCGTTCTCGTTTCGCAGATCGCGGACCTCAGCGCTCTCGGCAAGGACGAATTCCTGACCTTCATGGAAAACCGCAATTGGCTGCACGCCTTCGATGAAGAAGGCCAGCGCCGTCCTCTCAAGGACCTGCCGAAGCGCATCTGGGACCTGAAGGATGACCCGTTCCGTTCGCTCGCCGGCGCCGTGCGCGAGGCGGGCGGCTATGCCAAGGTCGATACCCCCTATACCGAATTCCTCTGGGCGGACTTCTATCGCCGCCGCCTGAAACGACCGGAGACTGACGACGAATTTGACGATGCCGCCGAAAAGGCCATCAAGCTATCACGCAGCAAGGATGCCAGGCATCTGCCCGGCTGGGTGGATGGCGGCAAATAAAAAGCCGGCTTGCATGGAAACAAGCCGGCCTTTCGCATTCATAGTGCCTGTCTCAGACGCTCAGGCAGAGATACTTGATCTCGGTATAGTCGTCGATGCCGTACTTGGAGCCTTCGCGGCCCTGACCGGACTGTTTGATGCCCCCAAAGGGCGCGACTTCCGTGGAGATCAGGCCGGTATTGATTCCGACCATGCCATATTCCAGCGCTTCCGCGACGCGGAAGATCTTCGAGACATCCTTCGAGTAGAAATAGGACGCGAGGCCGAACTCGGTATTGTTCGCCATCTCGATCACGTCGTCTTCCGTCTCGAACTTGAAGAGCGGCGCGACGGGACCGAAGGTCTCTTCGCGGGCGATCTTCATCTCCGTCGTCACGCCGGTCAGAACGGTGGGCTGGAAGAACAGGCCACCACGTGCATCCGGCTTGCCGCCGAGCTTGACAGAGGCGCCCTTCGACAGAGCATCCGAGATGTGGTCCTCGACCTTTTCCAACGCCTTTTCGGTGATCAGCGGGCCGGCGTTGACGCCATCCTCGAAGCCGTCACCGACCTTGATCTGCGAAACGCGAGCCGCGAGCTTCTCGGCAAAGGCATCATAGACGCCCGACTGAACATAAAGCCGGTTGGCGCAGACGCAGGTCTGGCCGTTGTTGCGATACTTCGACACAATCGCACCTTCGACAGCGGCATCGAGATCGGCATCGTCGAACACGATGAAAGGCGCATTGCCGCCCAGCTCGAGGCCGAGCTTCATGATCTGGTCGGCCGCCTGCCGCATCAGGATGCGGCCGACATTGGTGGACCCCGTGAAGGTCAGCTTGCGCACCTTGTCGTTCTCGGTGAATTCCTTGCCGATCGACGAGGAATCCGTGCCCGGAACGACGTTGAAGATGCCGGCCGGCACACCTGCGCGCTCGGCAAGGATAGCGAGCGACAGCGCCGAAAGCGGCGTTTCGGCCGCGGGCTTTGATACCATGGCGCAACCGACAGCGACGGCAGGGGCCATCTTGCGGGCGAGCATCGCGTTCGGGAAGTTCCACGGCGTGATCGCCGCGACAACGCCGACCGGCTGCTTGATGATGATGATCCGCTTGTCGCCCTGATGGCCGGGGATCGTGTCGCCATAGACGCGCTTGGCCTCTTCGCCGAACCATTCGACATAGGATGCGCCATAGAGAATTTCGCCCCGCGCTTCCGGCCACGGCTTGCCCATTTCCATGGTCAGGATCGTGGCAAGATCGTCGGCATTGGCGACCATCAGGTCATAGAGCTTGCGCAGCACCGCCGCGCGCTCCTTGCCGGTCTTCTTCGCCCAGGCCTTCTGCGCCTTGTAGGCGGCATCGACGGCACGCGCAGCTTCCGCGCGGCCCATGTCGGGCAGCGTGGCAACGTGCTCACCGGTCGACGGGTTGGTGACATCGAAGGTCTTGCCGCTGTCGCTCTTGGCCAGCCATTCGCCGCCGATGACGGCCTTGTCCGTGACAAGGCTCGCATCCTTCAGCTTGGCAATCAGCTTGTCTGAAATCGCCATATGATCACGCCTCCTTCGCGCATTCGATGAGAGTGGTTTCCAGAATGTCGAGCGCTTCGGCGAAGACATCGTCCGGAATGGTGAGCGGTGCGAGGAAGCGGATGACATTGCCGTAAACGCCGCAGGTCAAGAGGATCAGGCCCTTTTCCAGTGCCTTCTCGCGCACCTTGTTGGTGAACTCCGGGCTCGGGGTCTTCGTTCCGGCGACGTTGAATTCGACGGCATTCATGAAGCCCGGACCGCGAATATCGGCGATCTGCGGAACCGAAGACGACAGCGACGACAGGCGCTGCTTGAGGCGATTGCCGAGCTGGGTCGCACGGTCGCAGAGGTTCTCGTCCTTGATGACGTCGAGAACGGCGAGACCCGCCGCAACACCGATCGGGTTGCCGCCATAGGTGCCGCCGAGGCCGCCGGGGCCGGGTGCATCCATGAGATCGGCGCGACCGGTGACGGCTGCAATCGGGAAGCCGCCGCCAAGGCCCTTGGCCATGGTGGTGATGTCGGCCACGACGTCATACTTCTCCATCGCAAACAGCGAACCCGTGCGGGCAAAGCCGGTCTGCACTTCGTCGGCGATCAGCACGATGCCATACTTGTCGGCGATTTCGCGCAGCTTCTGCATGAACGCGCGCGGCACTTCATAGAACCCGCCCTCGCCCTGAACCGGCTCGACGATGAAAGCGGCGACGCGGCTCGGATCGACATCGGCCTTGAACAGCTTTTCGAGCACGCCAAGCGAATCTTCCATCGTCGTGCCATGCAGCTCGACCGGGAAGGGAACGTGGAAGACATCCGGCATCATCGCGCCGAAGCCGACCTTGTAGGGCTGGACCTTGCCCGTCAGCGTCATGCCCATGAAGGTACGGCCATGGAAAGCGCCCGTGAAAGCCACGATGGCGGAACGGTTGGTGGCGGCGCGCGCGATCTTCACGGCGTTTTCGACCGCTTCCGCGCCCGTCGTCACGAAGATCGTCTTCTTCTTGAAATTGCCGGGAACGGCATCGTTCAGGCGCTCGGCCAGCTCGACATAATTCTCATACGGCACGACCTGGTGGCAGGTATGCGTGAAGCTGTCGAGCTGCGCCTTGACGGCCTCGATAACGCGCGGATGGCGGTGGCCGGTGTTGACGACGGCGATGCCGGCCGCGAAGTCGATGTAGCGGCGGCCCTCGATATCCCAGATCTCGGCGTTTTCTGCCTTCTGGGCATAGACCTGCGTGGTCACGCCCACGCCGCGCGAAATGGCATCAGCCCGGCGGGCCGCAACTTCGGTATTCTGCATCGTCGTCTCCAAACGGATGGGGAAATCTTGTCGCCTCCTCGGCGCGACAAAAACTTTGCATTTTTTCTGTAGACTTGCAATATGGTCTGGCGGATATTTTTCCCGTAGAGGATATCGGACAACCGAGGCGGTGAGATGACGGAAACGGTGCGATTCAAGATTGCCGAAGCGGCCCGCATGGCCGGCGTTTCAGCCTCGACGCTGCGCCTGTGGGAAAGCCAGGGCCTGATCGAGCCGGTGCGCACCGAAACCGGCCAGCGCCTCTATGAACAGACGCATATCGACCGGCTGAAGAAAATCAGCTGGCTGCGCAGCGAAAAGGGCATCAACCCCGCCGCGATCCGCGACAATCTCGCCGCCGAAGAGCCACAGCCCGCCAAGCCGAAGAGGACCGCGCGCCGCGCGCCGGCGCAGCAGATGGGCGCGAAAATCCGCAAACTCCGCCGAGACGCCGGCGAAACGCTGGACAAGGTCTCGCAGGAGACCGGCATTTCCGCCTCCCTGCTCTCGACTTTCGAGCGCACGTCGCAAGGCCTGTCGCTCAAATCGCTGCACGACCTCGCCCACCATTTCGGCACGTCCTTCTCGGCGCTGAGCGGCACTGGCGGCACCCGCACCAGCGAATCGCTCATCCGCAGCGGCCGCTGGACCTCTTGGCCCGCCACCACGACCGGCGTCAGCGTGCAGGTGCTCGCCGAAGGCCGCAACATGATGGACTGCCACCGCTTCGTGTTGGCGCCGGGCGCCACAAGCGAAGGCGCCTACGCCCACGAAGGCGAGGAATTCATGCATATTCTGACCGGCACCATGGAAATCGTCCTCGACGACGACCGCTTCTTCATCCTCTCCGAAGGCGACAGCTTCTACTTCGAAAGTCGGCGGCCGCATTCGTGGCGAAACCTGAGCGAAGGCGAGACGGTGCTGCTGTGGATCAATACGCCGGCGTCGTTCTGAGGAGGATTTATCGAGCGGAAGCTATGTCGGTCTGCGCGAAATCCACACCGACATAGAGAAGTGGCGCAGCCCGCTCGCTTGCCAGAGCGTACGCAAAACAGTCGCCGAAGTTCAATCCTGCCGGATGAGAGCCTTTTCCCCACCGCGCATAGGCATCGGCCACCAGTCGCGCTGAAGCTGACGTAACAGGTGCTATCTCGAAACCAAGGCCATCAAGCAGACGACGCATTTCTTCGCCTACGCCACGGCGATCGGCAACAATCAAAGCTTCGGCAGTAGTGCCAGCCGAAATTGCCAGCGCCTCAGCGCTCTCAAGGACATCCATGCAGGCATCGGAATCGGCTTCGCCCAGAAGAATTGCCATGAGAGCGGACGTATCCACGACGATCATCGTGGCATCCCATCCTCATCATAAAGATCGTTCTGGCTACGGGCAGCATCGGGGCCGGATGCCGCTTTCCTCGTTCCTATCGAGCGCAGCTCCTGCATGAGCGCACGCCGCTCGGCAACATCTGGCGTTCGATGAACGGCCACCAGTCGCGCCGCCGGGCGACCGTGCCGCGTCAGCACGACCTCATCTCCAGCCTCTGCCCGGCGGACAAGCTCGGTCAACTGCCCCTTCGCGTCCGAAACGGAAATCCGCATGGCTCGTCCTCGCTGCTGCGCGATCATTTCTCAAAAAATAGACCATCTCATGGTCCAATTCAATCTCAACATCCGGCGCAGATGAACAAGATAAATGATGCGCGGCGCAATCGCGCCCGGACAAGAAGCAACGAAATCAGCCCGTTCGGCACGAGGTTGTCACCTATGTCTTAGGGACAATCTGTTACCTATCTCTTCGGTATGGACACAATGAGAAAAATGGAGCGGGCGAAGGGATTCGAACCCTCGACCCCAACCTTGGCAAGGTTGTGCTCTACCCCTGAGCTACACCCGCTCAACCAACCGGCCTGGGTAAGTCAATGGCCGTGGAAGCGTCCCCGACTTGCGGCGACGGGCGCTATATGACCCAAGGCCTTTTCAATTGCAACAGGGAAAATCGCGTTCGGTGAAGATTTTTTGACGCAAGCGATTTTTGAAGGAAGATCAAGGGCAACCGGGCAGGGCGTGGAACGATTGCATCAGAAGGTTTTGCGGCCTATTGGGGATGCTCCAATTGCAAACTTCATGCGCGGGACTTCATTGATGAGCGGCACGCCGAAAACCGACAAGGACCTGTTCGATTTCCTCGACAGTCTTGGAATCGACTATGTGAACCACGAACACCGGCCGGTCTTTACCGTCGCAGAAGGCCAGGACCTGCGCGACGCCATCCCCGGCGGGCACACGAAGAACCTGTTCATCAAGGACAAGAAGAGCCGCTACTTCCTGCTGACCGTCGAGGAACATGCGACGGTCGACCTGAAATCGGTGCATACGCTGATCGGCGGCTCGGGCCGCGTCTCGTTCGGCTCGGCGGAAAAGCTGACGGAATATCTCGGCGTCGTGCCGGGCTCGGTGACGGCGCTGGGCGCGATCAATGATACGGAACATCAGGTGACGTTCATTCTCGATGCAGACCTGATGCAAAGCGAGATCATCAATTGCCACCCCTTGCGCAACAGCGCCACGACATCGATCAAGCGCGACGATTTGCTGAGATTCATGGAGGCAACGGGCCACGAGGCCATTGTCTTGAAAGTCACCGAGTGACATACGATCTTTAGCACTGAAAAAGTCCGCGCCAACGGGCGCGACGGGAGCACTTCGATGAGCGGCGATTACAATCCTTATGGTTCTTCTTACCGTGGCACGATGAATGCCTCGGCCTCCTTTGGCGGCAAGCCCGCAAGCCCGGCAGCGGGCGGCGGCGACCTGATCAAGGAGACGACGACCGCGGCCTTTCCGCGCGACGTCCTTGAGGAATCGAAGAATCAGCCCGTTCTCGTCGATTTCTGGGCTCCCTGGTGCGGCCCCTGCCGGCAATTGACCCCGATCATCGAGCGGGTGGTCAAGGAAGCAGGCGGACGCGTCAAGCTCGTCAAGATGAACATTGACGACCACCCGGAATATGCCGGCCAGATGGGCATCCAGTCGATCCCGGCCGTCGTTGCCTTCGTCAACGGTCGCCCGGCCGATGGCTTCATGGGCGCGATCCCGGAAAGCCAGATTCGCCAGTTCATCGAGAAGATCGCAGGCGCCGCGCCCGGCGACGATCAGGCGGAAGCCATTGCCGAAACGCTGGTGCAGGCCGGCGAACTGCTCGCCGCTCGTGATGCCAGCGGTGCCGCCTCGCTCTACGCGGCGGTTCTTCAGGCCGATCCTGAAAACATCGCGGCCCTTGCCGGGATGGCGCAATGCATGATCCTCGCCGACCAGCACGACCGCGCGCTGGGTCTCATTGACAGTCTCGATGACGAGAAGAAAGCCGATCCGGCCATCGTCGCCGTGCGCAAGTCGCTGGAGCAGTATGAGGAAGCGCGCAAGCTCGGCGATCCGAAAGCGCTGGAACACGAATTGCTGCTGAACCCGGACAATCACGAGGCGCGCATGAAGCTCGCCAAGATCGCCAATGTCCAGGGCAACCGCCAGGACGCCGCCGACCACCTTCTTTACATCATGAAGAAGGATCGCACCTTCGAAGACGATGGTGCACGGCGGGAACTGCTGAATTTCTTCGACGTTTGGGGACCCAAGGAGCCGGCGACGACCTACGCGCGACGTAAGATGTCTTCGATCCTGTTTTCGTGATTGCGCCAGAACCGGTTCCCGCAAGGCGCTGAACGGTTTCGCTTCGAGAACCGCGAATAGACAAAAAGTGAAAGCGTTTCGGCAATCCCGTGAATGCCGAAACGACATGGCCCGGGCGGGCCGAGGCAAGGAGTGACGATGCAAGTCGGTAACGCACGCTATCTGACCGAAAACGATCTGCCAAAAACACTGGCCGTGTTTCCGCTCACCGGCGCGCTGCTTCTGCCCGGCGCCCAATTGCCGCTAAACATCTTCGAGCCGCGCTATCTCGCCATGTTCGATGATGCACTGGCAGGACACCGGCTGATCGGCATGATCCAGCCGGCGCTGGACGCATCCGAGGCAGACCCCAAGCCGCCACTTGCCAAGGTCGGCTGCATCGGCCGCATCACCTCCTTCGGTGAAACCGGCGACGGGCGCTATATTCTATCACTGACAGGCGTCACGCGCTTCCGCGTGCTCGAGGAACTCGCCGTCACAACACCCTACCGACAGGTGAAGCTTGCGCCATTCCTGACCGACCTCGACCCGGTGGACGAGGACAGCGTCGACCGGAAGGGTCTTTTGCAGGCATTTCGAGACTATCTTGACGCCAATAGCCTGGAAGCGGACTGGGACAATATCTCTCGTGCCAGCAATGCGACCCTGGTCAATTCCATGTCGATGATGTCGCCCTACGGCCCGGCGGAAAAGCAGGCGCTGCTGGAGGCGCCGGACCTCAAGACCCGCGCTGAAACACTCATAGCCATCACCGAGATAGCGTTGGCGAAAGCCGCGCCTGACGGCGGCGGCGGCATCCTGCAGTAAGAGGCCGTCGATGGGCGCACGCAATAGCGGCATCGATCCGAAAATGCTCGAACTTCTTGTCTGTCCGCTGACAAAGGGCCGGCTGAGCTTCGATGCGGAGCGCAATGAACTCATCTCGGAAAAGGCGAAACTCGCCTATCCCGTGCGCGACGGAATTCCGATCATGCTGATGTCTGAAGCCCGGAAAATCGAAGACTAGTTCCCGCCAATCAGATCGGCTGACCACCCAGCAAACGCGGATCTCCCGAGCCTCCGACGTTGGACGCCTGGCGTATGAAGAAATTCTTCAGTCCCGGCAGCCGGTCGACAACACTGAGGCCAAAATCGCGTGCCATGCGCATCGGCGTGAAGTCGTTGGAGAACATGCGGTTGAGCACATCGGTCGTGACGCCCATCCGGAACGTGTCGAAGCGACGCCACTCCTGATAGCGCTCCAGGATGTTGAGCTGGCCGAAATCGAGACCCAGCCGGTCGGCCTCGACGATGGTTTCAGCGAGCGCCGCCACGTCCTTGAAGCCGAGATTGAGACCCTGGCCGGAAATCGGATGAATGCCATGGGCGGCGTCGCCCGCGAGCGCAAAGCGCGGCGCGACAAAGTCGCGGGCCAGCGTCAGTGCGAAGGGGAAGGCGCGCTTGCCACCCACCACCTTGATCGAGCCGAGCTTGTGGCCGAAGCGGCGTTCGAGCTCCTCTTCAAAGACCAGATCATCGGCCCTCAACAAGGCCTCGGCATCCGCAGTCCGCTCGTTCCAGACGAGCGAGGAGCGATTGTTCTTCAGCGGCAGGGTGGCAAAGGGGCCCGCAGGCAGGAAATGTTCCTCCGCAATTCCCTCATGCGGCCGTTCATGCTCTATGGTCGCCACGATGCCGGACTGGCCATAGTCGAAGCGCACGGTCTTGATGCCGGCGATGTCGCGCAGCTTGGAGCGCACGCCATCGCAGGCAACCAGCAGCCGCGCCTCGATCGTCTCGCCATTTGACAGCGTTATCGTCTGCCAGGCATCGCCGGTCTTGAAATCCACCGCAGAGACGCCCTGCCGGATCTCAACGCCCAATGCATCGGCGCGCTTCCTCAGTGACCGCACCATGGCCGGATTCGGCACCATATAGGCGAAAGGCTCGCCCGCCTCCGCTTCGCCGTCGAAGGTGAGGAAGACGGGGCGCACCGGGTCGGCGGTCTTCGAATCGGTGATGATCATCTTGCGAATAGGCTCGGCCTCGGGCGCGATCTCGTCCCAGGCGCCCAGCACGGTCAGCAGGCGCTTGGCACCCGCGGCAATCGCCGAGGCGCGTTCGTCCTTTTCCCACACCCCCTCCGGCGCGGCGTCAAAGACGCGCACGTCGAGATGTGGCGCCGCCGACTTTACGGCGACCGCCAGCGAAAGCCCGACATAGCCACCGCCCGCAATACAGATATCGATCATCGCGCCAACCTCGCTGGTATTCCCGCCCTTGAGCAAACTTTGTGACCTATATAGAGGATGGAAAACGCCATTCCTACCACTGAGCCCATTCTTGCGATTGAGAAGGATCAAACATGTCGTCCGAAGCAGGCAATTTTTCGCCCATGCAGGAACTGATCGCCACACTCGATCTGGAGAAGCTGGAGGAGAACCTGTTTCGCGGCACCAGCCCCCAGGTCGGCTGGCAGCGCGTCTTCGGCGGGCAGGTGATCGCCCAGGCTTTGGTCGCAGCACAGCGCACGGTCGACGAGGGCCGCTTCGTCCACTCGCTGCACGCCTATTTCATGCGGCCGGGCGATCCTTCGATCCCGATTGTCTACGAAGTCGACCGTATTCGCGACGGCAAGAGCTTCACCACGCGCCGTGTGGTTGCCGTCCAGCATGGCAAGGCGATCTTCTCACTGTCTGCCTCGTTCCAGGAAGACGAGGACGGCTTCGAGCATCAGAAACCCATCCCGGCTGTGCCGACGCCCGAGCAACTGGGTGGAGAATCCGACATTCTGGCGCGATATCTGGAAAACGCGCCCGAGGCGATCCGTCGCTATTGGCTGCGCCCGCGTCCGATCGAATTCTGCCCGGCCTATCCCGATGATTATTTCAATCGCAACCAGCGTGAGCCGGTGCAGAACATCTGGGTCAGAACCACCGGTCCGTCGCCGGACGACCGCCGTCTGCGGGCGGCCATTCTCGCCTATCTTTCGGACATGACCTTGCTGGACACTTCGCTTTACGCGCACGGCACCTCCGTCTTTGACCGCAATCTCCAGGCGGCGAGCCTAGACCATGCCATGTGGTTCCACCGCGACTTTTCCCTCGACGATTGGCTGCTCTACAGTCAGGACAGCCCCAGTGCCTCGGGCGCGCGCGGCATGACCCGCGGAAGTCTCTATGATCGCTCAGGCGTTCTCATCGCTTCCGTGGCTCAGGAAGGATTGATTCGGAAACGTGCATCTGCATAAAGGATGAGCATTTTTTAAAAAATGCGCAAATTTTGGGCACACAAAAGCTCCACATTTTTGTCATTTTTTGGCCAACAACCGTTTTCCTAATTTTTTCTCAATCAAATCAGTTTGTTAAGCTTAGTTTCGAATCTGGCACGGACCTTGAATGTGTGTCTGCGGTCCCGGACGGATAACCGGCCGGCGGCATGACGCGTTGCCCCTCCTTTGGGGCGTACACATGAAGGATGGGAAACCAGATGAAGATTGTGATGGCCATCATCAAGCCGTTCAAGCTGGACGAGGTCCGTGAGGCCCTGACAGCTGTTGGCATCCAGGGCCTGACCGTGACCGAAGTCAAAGGCTACGGGCGCCAGAAGGGACACACCGAAATCTATCGCGGCACCGAATATGCGGTCAGCTTCCTGCCGAAGCTGAAGATCGAGGTCGCCGTTGCCTCCGACGTCGTGGACAAGGCTGTCGAGGCGATCGTTACCGGCGCCAAGACGGGCCAGATCGGCGACGGCAAGGTGTTTGTCTACTCGATTGACCACGCCGTTCGCATCCGCACCGGCGAAACCGATTCCGAAGCGCTCTAAGCGTTGCGTTCAGGGAGTTAATATCTATGTCCTCTTCGAAGCTTTCCATTCTCGGCCGCGCAGGCCTCGCAGCGACGGCGCTTCTCGCGCCCGTCGTCGCCTTTGCGCAGGACGCCGCAGCGCCTGCAGCCGCAGCCGCTGCCGCTGCCGATCCCATCCCGAACAAGGGCGACACCGCCTTCATGTTCATCTCGACCCTGCTCGTTCTGTTCATGATCGTTCCGGGCCTTGCCCTGTTCTACGGCGGCCTGATTCGCGGCAAGAACATGCTGTCTATGCTGATGCAGACGACGGTCGTCGGTTGCACCGTCATGCTGCTCTGGGTTCTCTACGGCTACTCCTTCGCCTTCGGCGGCGGCACGAACGCCTTCTTCGGCGGCACGGCCAAGATGTTCCTCGCCGGCGTCACCACGTCGACGACGGCCGCCACCTTCACCAAGGGCGTCGTCATTCCTGAAATGATCTTCATGCTCTTCCAGATGACGTTTGCCGCCATCACGCCCGCCCTGATCCTCGGCGCCTTTGCCGAGCGCATCAAGTTCGGTGCAGCCGTGCTCTTCTGCGGCCTCTGGGCAACCTTCGTCTACTTCCCGGTCGCTCACATGGTCTGGGATTCCAACGGCCTGCTCTTCAAGCTCGGCGCCCTCGACTTCGCTGGCGGCACGGTTGTTCACATCAACGCCGGTGTCGCCGGTCTGGTGGGCGCGATCATGGTCGGCAAGCGCATCGGCTACGGCAAGGACATGATGGCTCCGCACTCGCTGACGCTCTCCATGGTCGGCGCTGCGATGCTCTGGTTCGGCTGGTTCGGCTTCAACGCCGGTTCGAACCTCGAAGCTTCGGGCGGCGCGATGCTTGCAACCGTCAACACCTTCGTGGCAACGGCTGCAGCAACGCTCTCCTGGTCGCTGGTTGAAAAGATCGTCCGCGGCAAGGCCTCGATGCTCGGCGCCATCTCCGGCATGGTCGCAGGCCTTGTCGCCGTCACCCCGGCAGCCGGTATTGCCGGCCCGATGGGCGCCATCGTTCTCGGCATCCTCGTCTCCCCGCTCTGCTTCTTCTTCGTCTCCGTGGTGAAGAACAAGTTCGGCTATGACGACACCGCAGACGTCTTCGGCGTCCACGGCATCGGCGGCATGTTCGGCGCCATCGGCACGGGCGTTCTCGCCTCGGCCAGCCTCGGCGGCGTCGGCTATGCAGACGGCGTGACCATGGGCCATCAGGTGTGGGTTCAGATCGAAGCCGTCCTGACCACGATCGTATGGACGGGTGTCGGCTCGATCATCCTCTACAAGATCACCGACCTCATCATCGGCCTGCGTGTCGCACCGGAAGCCGAACGCGAAGGTCTCGACCTCTCGGCCCACGGCGAAGCCGCCTACCACAACTAAGATCACGGGCAGCGCGGGGAAAACCTCGCGCACCTTTTCCATCCCGTCGCAGTCTTCGGATTGCACGTTTTGCCCGGACCTCACGGTCCGGGCTTTTTTGTTTGACCGGCGGGCGTTTCGAGCAATTGGCCGGCGACAGCAATCGGACAAGGAAAACAGTTTCTGAAGGCGGATGGTTAAAGGGGCTTTAACTCTCCGCCTGCTAACGTCGGCTCAACATGGCATCACTGCGACCGGTGATGCGTGATCGCGATTTTGAGTAAACGAGCTGGATTCCATGGCACGGACGACGGTAGCGCTGGATGGCAGGCCCCAGGGCTTTGCGCTTTCAACCTTCATCATCAGACAGGCAAGCCTTGCCGGGGGCATCGCGCTATTCGCGCTGCTGGCGCTGGGCGTGGCCGCCATGTCGACCTGGAATGTCACCGATCCGAGCCTCAGCTTTGCCACGGGCAAGCCGGCGACAAACATCCTCGGCTATCCGGGCGCGGTCTTCGCCGACATCATCATGCAATTCTTCGGGCTCGCGAGCGTCGTAGCGCTTCTTCCGCCCCTCTCGCTCGCCATCGCGCTGATGTTCCATCGCCGCATCCATCGCGCGGCCCAGCGTACCGCGGCCTGGTTCGGCGGGTCGGTTCTGGCGGCGGCGGCCGTCGGCTGCGTTCCGCCGCCGATCACCTGGCCACTCCCCAATGGCGCGGGTGGCGTTGCAGGCGACCTGATACTGCGTCTTCCGGCTCTCTTTGCGGGCGCCTATCCGAGCGGCACATTCGGCCTCGTTCTGGGCACGCTCTTGGCCATCCCGGCGGGCTGGCTGCTGATGATCGCCTGCGGTCTGCTGCTGCGCAATCCGCCCGAACGTGCACCGAAGGCATCTGCTGCTTCCAATGCCCGGACGGTCGCTCAGGGCCAGGCGGATGCGCGAGACGATGGCGAGGATGACGAAAGCTATTCGCCGATCGCGGTCTTCTTTGGCGGCGCGGCGCACCACTGGTATAACTGGCAAGCGCGCTTCCGCCGGATCTTCGGCATCCAGGCGTCGAGCCGAAGTGGCGGCCATATCGACGAGCCCTACGATTTCAACGAGGACGAATATGCGACCGTTGATCCGGCGGCTGCCGAAATCGATGAGGCGCCCTATTCCCCCGCGCATGAAGAGCGCCCGGTTCATGCAGCCGCCGTTCAGCGCCGCGTGATTGCAGCGCCGCCTGCCGATCCCTATTTCGACGACGACGATGACGCGCCGTTCGACATTGACATGCCGCAGGGTCGTCCCGCACCGGCAAGTCCCCGCGTGTCGATGCCGCCGCAGCCGCAGCGCGCCGCCGCACCCCAGCATCAGCCCACGGCAGAAGCGCCCCGCCCGGCGCCGATGCGCACCACCGTGCGTGCTCCGGCCCCGACACCGCGCGGCAATGATGGCTTCATCCTGCCTTCGACCGAACTTCTCGCGGAGCCGAAATCGACCGGCCGCGATTCGACGCTGTCGCCGGAAGCGCTGGAGCACAACGCCCGCCTGCTGGAGGGCGTTCTCGATGACTTCGGCGTCAAGGGTGAGATCATTCATGTCCGCCCCGGCCCCGTCGTCACACTCTACGAACTGGAGCCGGCGCCGGGCATCAAGTCGTCGCGCGTCATTGGTCTCGCAGACGACATCGCCCGCTCGATGAGCGCGATCGCAGCCCGCGTCGCGGTGGTGCAGGGCCGCAATGCCATCGGTATCGAATTGCCGAACCAGAAGCGCGAGATGGTTTACCTGCGCGAACTGATCGAGAACCAGGAATTCCACGACGCCAAGGGCAAGCTGGCACTGACGCTGGGCAAGACAATCGGAGGCGAACCCGTTATCGCCGATCTCGCCAAGATGCCGCACCTGCTCGTGGCCGGTACCACCGGTTCGGGTAAGTCGGTCGCCATCAACACGATGATCCTGTCGCTTCTCTATCGGCTCTCGCCGGAAAAGTGCCGCCTCATCATGATCGACCCGAAGATGCTCGAACTCTCCGTCTATGACGGCATTCCGCATCTCCTGTCTCCGGTCGTAACCGACCCGAAAAAGGCCGTCGTCGCGCTCAAATGGACCGTGCGCGAGATGGAAGACCGCTACAAGAAGATGTCGAAGATCGGCGTGCGCAATATCGACGGCTTCAACACCCGCGTTGAGCAGGCGCTGCAGTCGGGTGACGCAATCACCCGCACCGTCCAGACCGGCTTCGACCGCGAAACCGGCGAGGCCGTCTACGAGACGGAAGAATTTGCGCTGAAGCCGCTCCCCTATATCGTCGTCATCATCGACGAAATGGCCGACCTGATGATGGTCGCCGGCAAGGATATCGAAGGTGCCGTTCAGCGCCTGGCCCAGATGGCCCGCGCCGCCGGCATTCACGTCATCATGGCCACGCAGCGTCCCTCGGTGGACGTCATCACCGGTACGATCAAGGCGAACTTCCCCACGCGTATCTCCTTCCAGGTGACCTCGAAGATCGACAGCCGCACGATCCTGGGCGAACAGGGCGCCGAACAGCTGCTCGGCCAGGGCGACATGCTCTACATGGCCGGCGGCGGGCGCATCCAGCGCGTTCACGGCCCCTTCGTGTCTGACCACGAGGTGGAGGACATCGTCGCATACCTCAAGACTCAGGGCGTTCCGCAATATCTCGACGCCATCACGGCGGACGACGAGGACGGCGATGGAGAAGGTGGCGGCGGCCCGGCCGGCACGTCCAACCTCGCCGATTCGGACGACCCGTACGACCAGGCCGTGGCCGTCGTGCTGCGCGACGGCAAGGCGTCGACCTCCTATATCCAGCGCCGCCTCGGCATCGGCTACAACCGCGCCGCCTCGATCATCGAACGCATGGAACAGGAAGGCATCGTCGGCCCGGCCAACCACGCCGGCAAACGCGAAATCCTCGTTCCGACCGAATCAGACATAACCGGGGGCGTGTGACAGGCATTCCGCGAAAAGTGCGCCGCGGATTGCGATCGCGGCGTGCCCAGGCATCCATGCGGAACCCGCCTTGAAGGCGCCGCGTTTGCCTGAGAGATAAAGGATGATTCGAGGAGACGAGAATGAAATTCCTGAAAGTTTTCGCAGGCATGGCTGAGATGAAGCGCCCGCTTGCGTTCGTTACCGCCATGGCCCTGGCGTTCGGCCTCTCGGCAGCATCTGCAGGCGCGCAGAGCAACAAGGCGCAGGAAATCGCCAATCATTTCTCCAGCATCAAGACGATGATGGGCGATTTCGTGCAGTTCGGGCCGCGTGGCGACCAGACCGGCGGCAAGTTCTACATCGCCCGCCCCGGCAAGGTGCGCTTCAACTACGATGCCCCCTCGCCGATGCGCGTGATTTCCGATGGCCGCACCCTCGTTGTCGGCAACATGAAGCTCGGCACCTGGGACCAGTATCCCCTCTCCAAGACGCCGCTGGCCCTGCTTCTGGACGACAAGATCGACCTGACCGGCAAGATGGTCCGCAGCGTCAAGGAGGATCCCGACCTCGTCACGATCGTTCTCGGCGACAAATCGGTCTTCGGCGATTCGACCATCACCATGATGTTCGATCCGGCGACGGACGACTTGCGTCAGTGGACGATCACCGACGCGCAAGGCAAGGAAACCTCGGTCATGATCTATAACGTCAAGGCCGGCGTCGATTTCGCAGACAGCGTTTTCGCGCTTCCCTACGACCAGATGAAGGGCGTCGCGCCCAGCAAGTAATCACCTTTGATTTTGTTGGACATCAGCGCCATCAACGATTAGGTCCTGCCGGAGACCCCCCTGCAGGACCTTTTCGTTATGACCTTCACGCTTGCCACCTGGAACATCAACTCCGTGCGGCTGAGAATGCCGATCGTTGCGCAATTCCTCTCCCGCTTCCAGCCTGACATCCTCTGCCTGCAGGAGATCAAGTGCCGCGACGAGGAGTTTCCCTACGAGGCGTTCCGGGACCTCGGCTATGTGCACATGGCGGTGAGCGGCCAGAAGGGCTATCACGGGGTGGCAACCGTGGCGAAGGCAAGGATCGACATCCACGAGACCCGCGACTTCTGCGGGGTCGGGGACAAGCGCCACCTCTCCGTCGACTTCGAACATGCCGGCCGCAATATCCGCCTGCATAATTTCTATGTCCCCGCCGGCGGCGACGAGCCTGACCGGACGATCAACCCGAAATTCGGCCACAAGCTCGATTTCCTCGAAGAGATGCGGGCCATGCGTGCGCTCGACGGCTCCGGCCGCTCCTCGATCCTCGTCGGCGATTTGAATATTGCGCCGCTTGAACACGACGTGTGGTCACACAAGCAGCTGCTCAAGATCGTCAGCCACACGCCGGTCGAGACCGACGGTATGAAGGCCGTCATCGCCGAAGGTGGCTGGTCGGACCTGATGCGGGAAAAGTTCCCCGAACCCCAGAAGCTCTACACCTGGTGGAGCTACCGCGCCAAGGACTGGGACGCCGCCGACAAGGGCCGCCGCCTCGACCATATCTGGTCGTCGCCCGACCTTGCCCCCCATGTGACGGATATCGAAATCCTGCGCGAGGCACGCGGCTGGACCCAGCCGTCGGACCATGTTCCGGTCATCGCCCGCTTTGCATTTTGAAGCCCGGAAAATATTGACTCTTCACCAAAAGAGCGTATGAGCAGCAGCGGAAAAGGACGGGCCTATGCTTTCGTGTGACCAACACATGTCCGGCATGATCGACGCAGCGCTTTGCGACTGCGGTGCTTTCCGTTCTTTCGTTTCCAAAACCAAGGCCAAAACGACGACGAAAACCGTCTGACGTCTCTGGCCTGCCGCTCTCTCCCCGGCCCGGCCGGGGACAGGATACCTGATACCCATCAGGTTCCCCCCTCACCGGACGAGGAGAGAAAAGAAAGAGAGCGAAGACATGGGTTTCAAGATTGCAGTCGCGGGCGCAACCGGCAACGTAGGCCGGGAAATGCTCAACATTCTGTCCGAACGCGGCTTTCCGGCCGATGAGGTCGTGGCGCTGGCTTCCAGCCGCTCGGTCGGCACGGAAGTCTCCTTCGGCGACAAGACGCTGCGGGTTTCCAATCTTGAGAATTACGATTTCTCCGACACCGATATCTGCCTGATGTCGGCCGGCGGCGACGTCTCGAAGCGGATGTCCCCGAAGATCGGCGCTCAAGGCTGCGTCGTCATCGACAATTCCTCGGCCTGGCGCTACGATTCCGAAGTGCCGCTGATCGTTCCGGAAGTGAACCCGGACGCCGTCGAAGGCTTCACCAAGAAGAACATCATCGCCAACCCGAATTGCTCGACTGCGCAGCTCGTCGTGGCTCTGAAGCCGCTGCATGACTATGCCAAGATCAAGCGCGTCGTCGTCTCGACCTATCAGTCGGTCTCCGGCGCCGGCAAGGACGGCATGGACGAGCTGTTCAACCAGACCCGCGCCGTCTTCGTTGCCGATCCGATCGAGAACAAGAAGTTCACCAAGCGCATCGCCTTCAACGTCATTCCCCACATCGACGTCTTCATGGAAGACGGCTACACGAAGGAAGAATGGAAGGTTCTCGCAGAAACCAAGAAGATGCTCGACCCGAAGATCAAGGTGACCTGCACCGCCGTGCGCGTTCCCGTCTTCATCGGCCATTCGGAATCGGTCAACATCGAATTCGAAAACGAAATCACCGCCGACAAGGCCCGCGACATCCTGCGCGAGGCTCCGGGTTGCCTCGTTATCGACAAGCATGAGAACGGCGGCTACATCACGCCTTACGAATGCGCCGGCGAAGACGCCACCTATATCTCGCGCATCCGCGAAGACGCGACGATCGAAAACGGCCTCAACATGTGGGTCGTCTCGGACAACCTGCGCAAGGGTGCTGCCCTCAACGCCGTCCAGATTGCCGAGCTTCTGGTCAATCGCGGCCTGATCAAGGCCAAGCGCAAGGCTGCCTGATCGGCGATTTTGCTCTCCGCCTCGCAGCAATTGCATGCGGGGCGGAGCAGTCACCGAAATTTGATGGCCTCCACCGACAGGTCAGGTTGCGAAAAACCACCATTTTCGCTCAATGAAAGCAACGTATTCTGGCTCCGAATCGTGAGTCGGTTATTGAACAGTCATTGCGAACATGGCGCGCGCGCATCTGCGCCATGCTTTAAAAACGGGGGCGTTGAATGAAATTCATGAAATGGTTGGGCCTGTCTGCAGCAGTTGCAGTGACGGCAACCTTCGCAAATCCTGCCTTTGCAGCCAAATGCGGCAACAACAGCGCAGGCTTCGAGGCCTGGGTGCAGGAGTTCAAGGCGGAAGCGGCGAGGAACGGCATCAAGCCATCCGTCCTCGACAACGTCTTCTCGAATGTCCATTACAACGTCCCCACGATTCGCGCCGACCGCGGCCAGCACAGCTTCAAGCTTTCGCTCGATGCGTTCATGAGGAAGCGCGGCTCCGCCGGCATCGTGTCCCGCGGTCGCAGCATTTTGAGGTCGAACGCCGCACTCTTCAACAGTATCCAGAGCCGCTTCGGCGTTTCACCGGGCCCGCTGATCGCAATCTGGGGCATGGAAACCGGATTCGGCAGCTATATGGGCGACCAGAACACGCTCTCGGCCGTCTCGACACTCGCCTATGACTGCCGCCGGACCGAATATTTTACCGACCAGCTCTATGCCGCGCTCAAGCTCGTGCAGGCCGGCACGCTGTCCGTGAATTCCACCGGCGCGGCGCATGGCGAAGTCGGCCAGACCCAGTTCCTGCCCAAGAACGTGCTGCTCTACGGCGTCGACGGTGACGGGGATGGCCGCATCAACCTTGCGGGCTCCAAGGCGGATGCATTGGCCTCCACTGCCAACTTTCTCAAGGGCCATGGCTGGCGCGCCGGGGCTGGCTACCAGCCGGGCGAGCCGAACTTCTCCGCGATCCAGGGCTGGAACGCGGCAACCGTCTATCAGCAGGCCATTGCCATCATGGGCAAGCAGATCGAAGGCAAATAATTCTACAGCTTGATTGCCTCCCCGGCGCAGCGATGTCGCCGGGGATTTTGAATCGCGGGCTGTCTATCGCCGGCGATCAGAGCTCCGGACGAACGAAATCGCCGCTCGCGGCATCCATGATCCAGAGTTCGCCGGTCGATATGTCGAACCAGGCGCCATGAAGCCGCATCTTGCCGGCGTCTTCCAGGATTTTCACGCACGGAAACGTCCTGAGGTTATGCAACGAATTGCGGATGGAGACGCGCTCCAGAGCCCGCTGCCGCTCCGCACTCGTCAGGATGCCGGCCTTGCGGATCTGCTCTGCCGGCTTGTCCAGAAGCCCCATCCATTTGCCGATGAAATCGCCGGGCGAAAGCGGTTCGGCGGAGGGCGAAAGCGCTGCCCCGATACCGCCACAGCGGCCGTGTCCCATGACGATGATATCGCGGACCTTCAGTGACTGGACGGCAAATTCGAGAGCTGCCGACGTCGAGTGGTAATTCCCGTCCGGCTCGTAAGGCGGCACGAGATTGGCAACGTTGCGCACGACGAAAAGCTCGCCCGGCCCGCAGTCGAAAATGGTTTCGGGCGCTGAACGCGAGTCGCAACAGGCCACAATCATCGCCTTGGGCTTCTGCCCTTCCTTGGCCAGGCGCTGGTATCGTTCGCTCTCACCGGCATAGCGGCCGCTCATGAAATTGCGATAGCCGTTGAGAAGTTCGTCAGGAAACTGCGCCATGATACTCCACCTGTGCTGGACTTAAACCGCCGAGTATTAACACTCGCGGCAAGGGACGATCAACCCGCCTGCTCTTTGTCAAAAGAGGTCGGGGCGGGCCGACGTTTCCTGACCGATACGGCGTTGACGAGGCTGCGGATTGCGACGCTTGCCATCGGTGTCTTCAGCGATGCAACCTCGCTCTGCAGCAGCAGTTCGTCCGCACCGGCTCGGATGGATCGGACGGCCATTTCGAAGACGCTTGAAGACGAAAGGTGGAGGGCCTCCTCGGCGGATCGGCCTTCGACAATGTGCGAGAGGAACAGCGCCGAGAACAGGTCCCCCAGGCCGTTCGGCGCGTCTTGGAGCGCCTGATGCTCCGCCAGCACGGCCCGGTCTGCCTCGACAAGAAGATTGGCGATCGCGTTCTTCATCATTGCATGCGCCGATGTCGAAACAACACGGGCAATACCGAGGCGCTTTGCGGCCGCGGCGATGGCGGCATTGTCATCGACGGGCGATGACGTCAGCCAGCCGAGTTCAAATCGGTTCGGCGTTGCAAGATCGGCAAGCGGCAGCAATTCATCCCGGATAGCGATCGCGACGGCCTCGGCCACGTAAAGTCCACCGGAATCGCCGATAACCGGGTCGCAGAGATAGAGGAAACCGGAATCGCTTTCCTTGAGTGCGGCAATCAGATCAGCAGCAGCACGCACCTGTCCCGCTTCCGCAAAATAGCCAGTCACCGCCGCCCGGACCTCGCCACGCCATTTCGAGCCCTTCAAGTCCAAGAGCGCGCTCGTGAAGGCCGAGGTCTCGACGGCGATACGGGTTGAGCGCCCGTGGCCAGGATGCCAGGGCAGCACGACGGTCGGCACCGACCAGACCCTATGGCCGCGCGATTCAAGCGCGAAAACGACAGCACGATTGCCTACGCCGCCCCGCATGACATGGCTCGAAATCGACAGGATCGTCTTCTGCTCGCTCAACCGCACTACTCCCGCATCAAGAGCTTGTGATCGCCTGCCGCAAATCGCATGTCAACGTTGCGCCCATATTGCTGGAGAACAAGAAAGTCGGAAACCAGGCGGAAAATGACGTGAAAGGTCCCGGAACCGACAGAAAACTGCCGATTCCTGCGGGAAAATTGACAGAATCTGACAAATTTCTCCAGTTTTCACATTCATCTCAAAAAATTCAGGTTTTCTGCTACTGTTCCGCGCAAATCACCGGGAGGACGTTTCATGGCAGGCCGCAGCAACCCCAAACGCGACAAGGTTCTGGAAGCGGCACGCAAGGCCGCGAAGTCTGCCAAGACACCGACCATAGATCCCATCCTTCTCTACGGCCGCGCCAGCGCGGATGATATCGAGCTCTATAGCGCCGACATGCTGGCGGCAGGAAGCGCGCACGCGGCCGCCGAAATTGCGGGATGGGACCGCAAGAGTGCCCGCGTGACGGTCGCGACGATCGACGCCATCACGCCCGAGGGCGTCGCCTGCTCCGTGCTCTCCGTCACCGACCGCAACATGCCCTTCCTGTTCGACTCCGTCATGGGCGAACTGACAAGTACGCATCGCGACATCTTCATGGTCGTCCACCCGATCCTGATCCTTGAGGATGGGGCCGAGCCGCGCCTGCATGTCAGCGACGACGGCAGCGCCCCCGAAAGCCGCGTCAGTCACATGCAGATCCATGTGGCGCGGATCGCCCCCGACGCCGCCAAGGCGCTCGTCAAACGCATCGAATTTGTTCTGGAACAGGTGCACCTGTCGGTGCGCGACTGGCAGGAGATGGTCGTAACGCTCGATCACGCCGTCGCGGGCATCCGCGCCCAGGACGGCAAGCGCCGCGAGAAGGAAGAATCGCTCGCCTTCCTCGACTGGCTGCGCGCCGACAATTTCACCTTCCTCGGCATGCGCGAATATACCTATTCCGGCAAGGGCGCGGACGCGACCGTCGAGCGCGGCAAGGGCCAGGGGCTGGGCATTCTCTCCGATCCGGACGTTCGCGTGCTGCGGCTGGGCAAGGACGCCGTGACGACGACCCCGGAAATCATCGAATTCCTGGAAGGGCCGGATTACCTGATCGTCACCAAGGCGAATGTGAAGTCGGTCATCCACCGCCGCGCCTATATGGACTATGTGGGCATCAAGCGGTTCGACAAGGACGGCGATGTCATCGGCGAGTTGCGCATCGTCGGCCTCTTCACGTCCACCGCCTATACGCAAGGGGCCTCGCAGATCCCGCTGTTGCGCTCCAAGGTCGACAAGGTGGTGCGCCATTTCGGTTATTCACCCGACAGCCATTCCGGCAAGACGCTGATGAATGTGCTCGAATCTTATCCGCGCGACGATCTTTTCCAGATCGACAGCAGCCTGCTCGCCAGCTTCTGCGAACAGATCATGGACCTGTCCGACCGACCGCGCGTCCGCGTGCTCGCGCGTATCGACCATTTCGACCGCTTCGTGTCGCTCCTGGTCTATGTCCCGCGCGAACAATATGACTCCGAAGTGCGCGAAAAGATCGGCGACTACTTGAAGACCGTCTATGACGGCCGCGTTTCCGCCTACTATCCGGCATTTCCTGAAGGCGGTGTCGCACGCGTCCACTTCATCATCGGCCGCTCGGGCGGAAAGACGCCGCGGATCGCGCAGGCGGAACTCGAGCGGGAAGTGCGCAACATAGCGACCTCCTGGGAAGAACGCTTCAGCGCACTGGCCGGCAGCCATGAATGTGCGCTGGCGACCGGCGCCGATTTCCAGGCCGCGTTTGAGCCGAAGGATGCCTTTGCCGATCTTTCCAAGATCAGGCAGGCCGTCACCCATGACGTTTCGGTGGAATTCTACCGCGCCGGCGGCGAGGCCTCGGAGGTGAGCCTCAAGATCTTCCATGCGGGCAAGCCGCTGTCGCTGTCACGCCGTGTGCCGCTTCTGGAAAATCTCGGCTTCCAGGTGATTGCCGAAAGCACCTATGAGTTCATGCTGCGCGATTGCGCGGAGACCGCACCCGTCGTTCTGCATGACATGGAGCTCGCCCATGCCAATGGCCGTGCCATCGATCTTGCGGCAGAACGCAAGCCGCTGGAAGAAGCGCTTCTCGCCGCCTTCAGCGGTGCCATCGACAATGACAGCTTCAACCGCCTCGTGCTCACCAGCGGCCTGACGGCGCGCGAAGTCATGGTGATGCGCGCCTATGCGCGCTATCTCCGCCAGACCCGGATCGCCTATTCGCAAGGCTATATCGCCGACACGCTCGTGCGCTATCCGGAAATCGCCTCCCGCCTTTTCTCTCTCTTCGTCACGCGGCTTGACCCGGCAGCGTCCAACAAGCAGCGCGGCAAGCGCGAGGATGAGATCGTCGCCGATATCGAGGAGCGTCTCTCCTCGGTGCCGAGCCTCGACGACGACCGTATTCTCCGCCGCTACATGAACGTGATCCGCGCCACGCTGCGCACCAACTATTTCCAGAAGGGGCCGTTCGGCCTGCCACGCGCCACGCTTGCCCTCAAGCTCAACCCGCATGAGATCGACGGCCTGCCCGAGCCGAAGCCCTTCCGGGAAATCTTCGTGTACGGAGCGGAAGTCGAGGGTATCCATCTGCGCTTCGGCAAGGTCGCCCGCGGCGGCATCCGCTGGTCGGACCGCGCAGAAGACTACCGCACCGAAGTCCTGGGCCTCGTGAAGGCACAGCAGGTCAAGAACGCCGTCATCGTGCCGGTCGGCGCCAAGGGCGGCTTCTACCCGAAGCGCCTGCCGGCTGGCGGCAGCCGCGACGCGGTGTTCGCCGCCGGCACGGAAGCCTACAAGACCTATATCCGCACGCTTCTCTCTGTCACCGACAACCTGCAGGGCGCTGATATCGTGCCGCCGGAAAAGACCGTCCGGCACGATGGCGACGATCCTTATTTCGTCGTCGCCGCCGACAAGGGTACCGCGACCTTCTCCGATACTGCGAATGCGCTGGCGCAGGAAGCTGGCTTCTGGCTCGATGATGCCTTCGCCTCGGGCGGCTCCGCCGGCTACGACCACAAGAAGATGGGCATCACGGCGCGCGGCGCCTGGGAAACCGTCAAGCGCCACTTCCGCGAAATGGACATCGACATCCAGTCGACGCCCTTCACCGTCGCCGGCGTCGGCGACATGTCGGGCGACGTCTTCGGCAACGGCATGCTCTTGTCGCGCAAGATCCGCCTCGTCGCGGTCTTCGACCACCGCGACATCTTCATCGATCCCGATCCGGACATGGCGGCCTCTTTTGCCGAGAGGCAGCGTCTCTTCAATCTGCCGCGCTCGAGCTGGCAGGACTATGATCGCTCAAAGCTCTCCAAGGGCGCGATGATCGTCTCGCGTAACGAGAAGTCGGTGAGCCTGACGGCAGAAGCCGCCAAGGTCATCGGCCTGCCCAAGGGACCGGCGACGCCTTACGAGATCATGTCAGCGATCCTGAAGGCGGAGGTCGATCTGCTCTGGTTCGGCGGCATCGGCACCTATATCCGCGCGGCCTCCGAAACGGACGCCGAAGTCGGCGACCGCGCCAACGACCCGATCCGGGTTGCGGCGGCTGAAGTGCGCGCGAAGGTCATCGGCGAAGGCGCCAATCTCGGCGTGACGCAAAAGGGCCGCATCGCCTTCGGCCTCAAGGGCGGACGCTGCAACTCCGACGCCATCGACAATTCCGCCGGCGTCAACACGTCCGACGTCGAGGTCAATATCAAGATCGCGCTGGCGAGCGCCATGCACGACGAGCGCCTGACGCGACCGAAGCGCGACAAGCTCCTCGCCTCGATGACAGACGAGGTCGCGGCCCTGGTGCTGCGCAACAACTACCTGCAATCGCTGGCGATTTCGCTGACCGGCCGGCGGGGCCTTGCCAACGGGCGCGAACTTGCCCGCTTCATGAACCGGCTGGAAGCCCAAGGCAGGCTGGACCGCAAGGTCGAAAACCTGCCGGACGAGCAGACGATGACCGAGCGCTATGCGTCGGGCCATCCGCTGACGCGTCCGGAAATTGGCGTTCTCCTGTCCTATGCCAAGATCGTTCTGTTCGATGAATTGGTAGCCAGCAACCTGCCGGACGACCCCTGGCTCAGCGGGCTCCTGTCGGACTATTTCCCCGCCGGCATGCGCAAGGCCTATGCGGAAGATATCGCCAGGCACCGCCTGCGCCGCGAGATCATCGCCACTGTTCTTGCCAACCACGTGATTAATCGCGGCGGCCCGGCCTTCGTCACGACGCTCTCCGATGCGACAGCCGCGAGCCCTGCGGAGATCGTCAAGGCAGCCATGATCGTTCGCGACGGCTTCGGCCTGCCGGCGATCTGGCGCGAGATCGACGCGCTCGACACGATCATCCCCGGCAACCGGCAGAACGAGCTTTATGCGCTGACCGAGGAAGTCTATCGCACCGCGACCCGTCTTGTGCTCAAGGCCGGCATGATCTCCGGTTCGCTGGAAGAAGCCGCAAGCCGCCTACAGAAGACAATGAAGGCGCTGAAGGGCAAGGCGCTGACGCTGCTTTCGCCCGCCGCCCGCCGCGACGCGGAAGACAGCAAGGCAAGGCTGACGGAACTCGGCGTTCCGGACACGCTGGCGAGCGATCTGACAGGCCTGAAAGCTCTCGTCCTCGTACCGGAAATCGCCCAGGTGGCGGAAGCTTCGGGCGACAATCTCGAGCGTGCCGCCGATACGTTCACCGGTGTTTCCGAGGCCCTGCGGATCGGGCGCCTGCTCTCGCCCGCCAATCCCGTCACCGCGGCCGACATGTACGAGGAACAGGCGCTCGCCCGCAGCCTTGACGACATTTCGGCAGCACGTCGCGCCATCGCCATACAGGTTCTGACAGGCGGCAAAGGCAGCAAGACGCCGCTGCATCAATGGCTTCTGGCCCATGAAACGACATTGGCCCGCATCACCGGCCAGCTCTCGGCCATCACCGAAAGCGGCGACCTGACGCTCGCCCGCTACGTGCTGGCCGCGAACCTCCTGAACGACCTTGCAGCCAGCAAGGCGGCATGAGACAGTCCCCGCAAATCGCTCAGGATTTGCGGGGACAACATGGTCGATCAGGCGGTGAAGGTCATTGAGGACGCACCGAAAACAACCCGCCGGGGCATTCTCGGATGGATGTTTTTCGATTGGGCAGCCCAACCCTATTTCACCGTCGTCACCACCTTCATCTTCGGCCCCTATTTCGTTTCGCGACTGACGGCTGATCCCATCTCCGCGCAGACGCACTGGAGCAATGCGGCAACAATCGCGAGCTTCATCATCGCGATCTTCTCGCCCATCCTCGGTTCCATTGCCGACGCCACCGGCGAGAAGAAGAAATGGATCGGCTTTTTCGCCGTCATCCAGATCGTCTCGCTGACCATGTTGTGGTTCGCCGCCCCCGGTTCGCCCATCGTCTATCCGATGATTTTCTGGATTCTGGCGACGCTCGCAGCTGAATTTTCCATCGTCTTCAACGATTCGATGATGCCCCGCCTGATCCCGGAAAAGGATGTCGGTAAGATTTCCAATCTGGCCTGGGGGCTCGGCTATCTCGGCGGCATGATCGCGCTGTTTGCGGTCATCCTGTTTCTGGCCGGTGACCCGGCCACCGACAGGACCCTGATCGGCATCAAACCGCTGTTCGGCCTCGACCCGAAGCTTGGTGAAGACGCCCGCATCACCGGCCCGCTCTCCGCGCTCTGGTATTTCATCTTCATCCTGCCGATGTTCTTCTTCACACCCGACGTGAAAAGCACCGGCGTAACCATGGCAAAGGCGGTCAAGGATGGGCTCGTCGAGCTAAAGGCCTCGCTCGGGGAACTGATGCGTACGCGGCGCCACCTCGCCCGCTTCCTCATCGGCCGCATGATCTATCAGGACGGCGTCAATGCGCTCATCGTGCTCGGCGGGGCCTTCGCTGCCGGCATGTTCCACTGGGCAACCATCGAGATCGGCATTTACGGCATCATTCTCAACATCGTCGCCATCGGCAGCAATGTCGTGGCCGGCTGGCTCGACGGCAAGCTGGGCTCGAAGCGCGTCGTGGTACTGAGCCTCATCAGCCTGCTTCTCGCCACCATCGGCATCATCTCGACCCAGAAAGACTCCACTCTCTTTGGTCTCGTCGCACTCTCGACAGTCGAAACCGGGGGACTCTTCGGCACCGCCGCCGAAAAGGTCTTCATCCTCTACGGTCTCTTCATCGGCATCGCCTTCGGGCCGGTCCAGGCCTCGTCGCGCTCCTTCATGTCGCGCAGCATCAAGCCGGAAGAGGCAGGCCGCTATTTCGGCATCTACGCACTTTCCGGCCGCGCAACGAGCTTCATGGCCACACTCGCCTTCTCCGTCGTCACCGCCGCCACCGGCTCCGCCCATTTCGGCATGGCCACGATCATCATCTTCCTGGTGGTCGGACTGGCCTTCCTGCTGGCAACGCCCTATCCGGCGAAGAACTGAGACGCAAAAAGCGGCCGAAAGGCCGCCTCAATCCGCTCTGATCGAGCAGATTTTCCTGATCACTACGCCAATAACACCAGCGTTTTTGGGTGACGGGACCGCCGCGAATGCAATCGGTCAATTTGGCAATCCGTAACGCAGCCGCTTACTCCGCCGCTTCCGTCTTCCGGCCGAACCGCTTCTCGATATAGTCGGACACTAGCCCTTCGAAATCGGCTGCAATATTCGGCCCGCGCAGCGTCATCGCCTTCTGGCCGTCGATGAAGACGGGAGCGGCGGGCGTCTCACCCGTGCCGGGCAGCGAGATGCCGATATCGGCATGCTTGGACTCGCCCGGACCGTTGACGATGCAGCCCATGACGGCGACATTGAGCGCTTCGACGCCCGGGTATTTCTCGCGCCACACCGGCATGTTCTTGCGCAGATCGCCCTCGATCTTCTGGGCCAGCTCCTGGAAGACGGTCGAGGTCGTGCGGCCGCAGCCGGGGCAGGCGGCCACCACCGGAAGGAACTGCCGGAAGCCCATGACCTGCAGGAGTTCCTGCGCCACGATGACTTCACGGGTCCGGTCGCCGCCCGGCTCGGGCGTCAGCGAAACGCGAACCGTATCGCCGATCCCCTGCTGCAACAGGTAGCCCATGGAGGCAGACGAGGCGACAATGCCCTTCGAGCCCATCCCTGCCTCGGTGAGACCGAGATGCAGCGCATGGTCGGACCGCTCGGCGAGCATCGAATAAACGGCAATCAGGTCCTGCACCTGGCTGACCTTGGCCGAGAGAATGATCTTGTTGCGCGGCAGGCCGATTTCTTCCGCAAGCTCGGCCGACAAAAGCGCCGACTGCACGATCGCCTCGCGCGTCACCTGGCGCGCCGTCAGCCGCGAGCCGTTGGCAGCATTTTCGTCCATCAGCCGGGTGAGCAACTCCTGATCGAGCGAGCCCCAGTTGACGCCGATGCGGACCGGCTTGTTGTAAGTGATCGCCTTCTCGACAATCTCCGCGAACTGCTTGTCCTTCTTGTCCTTGAAGCCGACATTGCCGGGATTGATGCGGTATTTCGCCAGCGCCTCGGCACAGGCCGGATGATCGGCGAGCAGCTTGTGGCCGATATAATGGAAATCGCCGACCAGGGGCACATCGAGGCCCAGCCGCTCCAGCCGCTCGCGGATCTTCGGCACGGCAGCCGCACTCTCGTCGCGGTCCACCGTGATGCGCACGATTTCCGAGCCGGCGCGATGCAACGCTGCGACCTGCGCCACCGTGCCGTCGATATCGGCCGTATCGGTATTGGTCATCGACTGCACGACGACCGGCGCGCCACCGCCCACAATGACGCCGCCCACTTCGACGGCAACGGAGGCACGGCGCGGTTTCGGATCGTAGGAATGGCTCATGGCGCGGGCTTTCAAAGGGAATGGATGCTGTTCAGGTGGATCAAACATGGGCCGATGTCAACATCGTGACAAGGCAGGGAACCGAGACGTCTGTGAGATCAGTCGGACGGGACGGCAAGCGGCCCGATCATCAGCCGCACGAAACTCTCCAGCCGCCGCGCCAGCTCATCCGCCGAGGTCATCCGCAGCTTGAAACCTTCCGCCCCATCCGTGATCATAGCCGCGATCTCGGCGGAACTCACGCCCGCAGCCTCCAGGGTGATCCGCCCGTCAGACGCTTCCTGCTCGAGAATCTCGGCAATCGTGACCTCGATCAGCTTCATCCAGTCTCGAAAGAGATCGGCCCCGATTTCGGATTTCAGCGCGAAAAGTTCGTCCGCATGCGCCGAGGCCCCGATAGTCTCGTGCGGCTCGACAATGCCTGCGCGCGCCACCTGCATGATCCGCGCTTCCGCCGACCCCGTCGCTGAAGCGATGCCGGCAAGCCGCTCGCGTAGATCGTCCATCATGGAGAGGACGCAGGCGCGGAAGATATCCGCCTTGTTCTTGTAGACGAGATAAAGCGCCGGCCGCGACATGCCCGCCGCGCGGGCAATATCGTCCATCGTGGCGCGCTTCACGCCGTACTGGAAAAAGGTCTGGAAGGCGGCTTCGAGGATCGCCGCAGCCTTCGGATCGCGGTCTCTGGCTTGCATCATTGACATACTGACATTTTTCGTTATTTTGTCAAGAACTGACTGCTTCGGTCCAATGTTATAGGGAGGGCGCGCAAAAATGAAACTGCAAGTCAACGGAACCGTCCATGAACTCGATATCGAGCCGGACATGCCGCTGCTCTGGGCGCTGCGCGACGAGCTGAACATCAAGGGCCCGAAATTCGGCTGCGGCGCCGGGCTTTGCGGCGCCTGCACGGTCATCATCGACGGCCAGGCAACGCGCGCCTGCCAGACGGCGGTCGGCGACGTGAAATCCAATGTCCGCACCATCGACGGTCTCGGCAAGCCGGATGCGCTGCACCGTGTTCAGCAGGCCTGGCTCGACGAGCAGGTCGTGCAATGCGGTTATTGCCAGGCCGGACAGATCATGAATGCGGTCGCCCTTCTCGAAACAAATCCGACGCCCTCGGACAAGGATATCGATGAGGCCATGAGCGGCAATCTCTGTCGCTGCGGCACCTATCCGCGCATCCGGGCCGCCATCAAGCGCGCCGCCGCCGGCCAGCAGACGGGAGCTTGAACCATGGTTTCCATCGGAAAAATCGCCCGCCGCACCTTTCTCGTTGGCGCTGCCGCCGTCGCAGGCGGCGTCGCCTTCGGCTATTACAAATACAGGCAACCACTTGAAAACCCGCTGAAGAAGGGGCTCGCCGAGGGCGAGGCGACCTTCAACCCCTATATCAAGATCGCCAGCGACAACCGCATCACCGTGATCGTTCCCCGTGCCGAAATGGGCCAGGGCGCCTTCACGACGCTCGCCGCCCTCGTCGCCGAAGAGCTGGATGTCACGCTCGACCAGATCACCATCGAACACGGCCCGGCAGCCCCCGCCTACTATAATGACGCCGCTCTCCGGGAAGGTGCGCCCTTCCCCGCTTTCGACCATTCCATGGTCGCCGAGACAGTCCGCAACGCCATGGGCGTGGTGGGCAAGTTCTTGGCGCTCCAGATGACCGGCGGCTCCTCCTCGCTCGCCGATGGCTATGAAAAGATGCGCCTTGCCGGGGCGACCGCCCGCGAAACGCTGAAGGCCGCCGCAGCCCAAAAGCTGGGCGTTCCCGCCGCCTCGCTGAAAACCGAAGCAGGCAAGGTGATCGATGCGAAATCCGGCAAGAGCCTCACCTATGGCGAACTGGCGCTCGACGCCGCCAGGATCGATCCTCCGTCCGACGTCGCGCTGAAGCCGCGCGCGCAGTGGAAGCTTCTCGGCAAGCCGCAGCCGCGCAAGGACATGCCGGCCAAGGTCACCGGACAACCGATCTTCGGCATCGACGTGCAATTTCCGGACATGCTCTATGCGACGGTCAAGATGAACCCGCAGCCGGGCGGCGCTATGAAGAGCTTCGATGCGAAGGAAGCGCTCAAGATGCGCGGCGTCAAGAAGGTCATCGCCATCGATAGCCTCTACGGCAAGGGTTTTGCCGTGATTGCCGATAACACCTGGCGCGCCTTCAAGGCGGCTGACGCCGTCAAGGTCGTCTGGGCCGATGGGCCCGGCCATCGCGACGATGCGGAAGCGAAGAAGATCCTCGCCGGCACGATTGCCGCCGGCGGCGGCTTCTCCCTGCGCTCCTCAGGCGATCCGGATAAGGCCTTCGCCGACGCCCCGCGCGAGAAGCTGGTCGAGGCCGAATATTACGCGCCGTTCCTGTCGCATGCGACGATGGAGCCAATGAACGCCACGGCGCGCCTCAAGGACGGCGTGCTCGATGTCTGGTCGCCCAATCAGGCCCCCAGCGTCATCAAGATCATCGGCGCGCGGCTGACCAAGCTCGCAGACGACAAGATCAACGTCCACACGACCTTCCTGGGCGGCGGCTTCGGTCGGCGCATCGAGCCGGATTTCTCCGACTATGCGATCCGCATCGCCATGGAAACGGAAGGCCGGCCGGTGAAAGTCACCTGGACGCGCGAGGAAGACATCAGCCACGGGCCTTACCGCCCGGCTGCACTCGCCAGATACCGCGCGCGCCTCGGCAATGACGGCTTGCCCGTTGCCGTTCACGGCTCGGTCGCCTCGCCCTCGGTCATGGCGGGCATGGTGGGTCGCATCATGCCGGGCCTGCCCACCGCTGGACCGGACAATCTGATCCTCGACGGGGCCTATAACCAGCCCTACAAGATCCCGAATGAGCGGGTCGACGGCTACAAGGCGCCGCTTTCGACGCCCGTCGCGTCCTGGCGCTCGGTCGGCAATTCGTTCAATGCCTTCATGCATGAGAGCTTCATGGACGAGCTGGCCCATGCCGGCAAGATCGACCCGCTGGAGTTTCGCCGCAAGCTGATGGCCGATTATCCGACCGCGATTGCGATCCTCGACAAGCTCAAGACGCTCTCCGACTGGGGCAAGCCTATCGACAAGACCCGTGCGCAAGGCGTGGCTTTCACCCTTTCCTTCGGCACGTGGGTGGGCGAGGTCGTGCAGGTTAAGGACGAGAACGGGTCCATCCGCGTTGAAAAGGTCTGGATCGTCGCCGATCCGGGGATGGTGCTCGACCCGCTGAACTTCAAGGCGCAGATGATGTCGGGCGCCATCTACGGGCTTTCCGCCGCCATCGGCCAGCAGATCAGCTTTGCCGACGGCGCGCCGCAACAGTCGAATTTCAGCGACTACGACGCCATGCGCATGAACCAGTGCCCGGATATCATCATCGAGATTCTGGAAAACTCCGGCCATCTCGGCGGCGCAGGTGAGCCGGCCACCCCGCCGGTCATGGCGGCGCTGGCGAATGCGATCTACGCGCTGAACGGGAAGCGCATCCGCTCCATGCCGCTCAACGGCGAGATCAGCTTCGTCTGACGCAACATGCCTATCATATAGCGTGCGCAACCGCTCGACAAGTTGTGGCGGAGGCGCTAGGAGGGCGGTCATCCCATTTGAACTTTTGCTTGAGCCTCCGGGAGTTCCCGGGGGCTTTGGCATTGAAAGGACCGCCATGAGCGAGAACCCGCCCTGCCCGAAATGCCAGTCCGCCTTTGCCTATGAGGATGGCGGCCTGATGATCTGTCCCGAATGCGGCCATGAATGGGCGCCGGGTGCTGAAGCGCAAGGAGAAGAGATTAGCTTCCGCGACGCCAATGGCGTCACGCTGGTCGATGGCGACACCGTCACCGTCATCAAGGACCTCAAGCTCAAGGGCTCCTCGCAGGTCCTGAAGGTCGGCACCAAGGTCAAGAACATCCGCCTTGTCGAGGGCGACCACAATATCGACTGCAAGATCGACGGTTTCGGCGCGATGAAACTCAAGTCCGAGTTCGTCAAGAAGGTCTGAGCATTTCTTCTAGCGTTTCCGGGAAAAGTGGAAGCCGCGTTTCCGTCCGGAAATGCGTCGGAAAAGACTAGGCAGCCTTGGCAAGTGGCCGGCTCACGAAACCGTGGTCGGCCAGCGCCTGCGCAATCGCCTCGTCCGCTGGCGTCGTTTCGATGGACCCAAGAAACGCTTCGAGCTTTTCCCCCGAAAGCGAATGCGGCGTGAACCACAGATAGTTCATCTTCACGACCTCGCGCAGGATCGGCGAAAACAGCCCAACGGCACTGAGCAGCGCCCATGAGACTTTCTTGCGGGCCAGCGTCCGGCCAGCGGCCTTCTCGGCAGCGCGCGCAAAATCCTCGCCCGTCAGCGTATGGCCCTCGAAATTGAACTGCGAGAAGATCGGCAATTCGTTCGCCCGTTCCGCCAGCCGCACGAAGGTGTCGGCGAGATCGGGTAGATAAGCGAAGGCATGCGGCAGGTCGTAAGGGCCGGGCCATGAAAATGCGCCCTTGTCGATCTTCGTCGCGATCATCTGGTCAAGCCAGGTGCCGACCTTATCCGTACCGTAGAAATCGCCGGCGCGAAGGATCACTGTCTTCACCCCCTCGGCTGTCGCATCCTTGAACAGCTTTTCCATCTCGATGCGAATGCGGGCCTTTTCCGTTGTCGGGGAGAACGGCGCGTCGTCCGTCATCTCAAGGCCGATCTCCTTCCCGTAATTATAGACATTGCCGATGAAGAGATGCACGGCGTGGTTTTCCTTCGCCGCCGCCATGACGTTGCGCGCCATGGCGAGAACCGTGCCCTCCCACTTGTCATAGGGCGGGTTCAGCCCGTTGAAGATCATGTCGACGCCCATCGTCGCGGCAACGACCTGTCCCCGATCCATGGCATCCGCCGCGCGATATTCGACGCGGCCCGAAAGCCCGTCGCAACGCCCGCTGCGGGTGACGGCGACGACTTCATGGCCATGCGCCAGAAAGGCGACGGCGACGGCGTGGGCGAGACGCCCGTTGGCGCCCAGAACTGCGATCTTCATTAGCTTATCCTCTTCACTGTCGGAACCGCCAATCGAGGCGCGTTCGCTCCGTTTCGATGAGAAGATGCTATGCCCAGATTTTATTTGTGAATATGGACAAGATCGGAGGATAACTATACGAATTTGAATATCATGGACTGGAACCTCATCAAGACTTTCCTCGCAGTGGCTGAAACCGGTACGCTTATCGCGGCCGCCGAGAGGCTGCGCCTCAGCCAGCCGACCGTCGGCCGCCATATCGACGAGCTGGAAGCAGCCACCGGCCTCACCCTCTTCATGCGCGGACGGCGCGGCATGGCGCTCACAGAAGCAGGCCTCTCGCTGCTGGACGACGCACGCGGCATGGCGAAGGAGGCGGATCACTTTCTGCTACGCGCCTCCGGCCGGGCGAACGAAGTGTCCGGGCCGGTGCGCATCACCGCCAGCGATATCGTCGCCAACTACCTGCTCCCGCCGATCCTTGTCGCCCTAAAGGATGCCGAGCCCGGCATCGATATCGAACTCGTGCCCTCCAATGCTGTAGCGAACCTGCTCGCCCGCGACGCCGATATCGCGATCCGCATGACGCGGCCGATGCAGAACGACCTGATCGCGGTGAAGGTCAACGATTTTGCCATGGGCACCTATGCGCATGAGCGCTATCTCGCCAAAGCCGGCGTGCCGGAAGCGGTCGATGACCTGGCCGGTCACCGCCTTGTGGGTTACGACCGCGATATGCTGATCCTCAACGGCATGAAGGCGCTCGGCATCGAGGGCGACCGCTCGCTCTTCACCTTCCGCACCGACGATCAGGTGGCCTATTGGGAACTGGTGAAAGCCGGGGCCGGCGTCGGCTTCGGGGCCCGTTGGCTCGGCCGGCAGACGCCGGAACTCCGCCGGATTCTGCCCGATCTCGATATCCCGGCGCTCCCCATGTGGCTCGCCTCGCATCAGGAACTGCGCACCTCGCTGAAAATCCGCCGGGTGATGGATTTCCTGCGCGAGGCGATCAGCGAGATGCCGCTTTCGGCCTGATCAGCTCTTGGCGGCGTCTGCGTAGCGAGCCAGACCCGACAGCGCCAGGACCGCCAGCAGAAACACCGGCAGCGTCAGGAACACGGTCGAAAAGCTCGTATGCTCGGCGGCAAAGCCGATTGCCGAGGGGGCGAACAGCATTCCCGAATAGCCAAGGAAGGTTGTGACCGACAGTGCGACCCCTTGCGCAAAGCCCGGCAAATTGCCGGCGGCCGAGAAGGCGATCGGCACCATGTTCGAAATACCGATGCCGCAGATGGCAAAGCCGATGAAGGCGACGACCATGTTCGGCGCAGAGCCTGCCGTCACAAGCCCGATGATCGCCATGACGGTGCAGAAACGGAAGGTCTTCACTGCCCCAAGGCGGTCGCGCACGAGATCGCCGGCAAACCGCATGACCGTCATGGTGAAGGCAAAGGCGCCGAAGGCAAAACCGGAAAAGGCGAGTGACGCGCCGAGTTCACGACGGATGTAAAGCGCCCCCCAATCGAGCACCGAGCCTTCCGGCACCATCGAGAACAGCGCCATGATGCCGAGCAGCCAGGGCAGCGGACTCAAGGGAAGCCTGGCCTTCTCGCGCGCCTCGCTGGCATGCGGCACATCGTGGAACAGATGAGACCACACCACTGCCAGGAGCCCGAAGCCGACAACCGTCAAAACGGCGGAATGGCCGACAGTTCCAAGCCTTTCGATCAGGAAGCCGCCCGTCATCGTGCCGACAAAGGTGCCGAGGCTCCAGAAGGCGTGACAGGATGACATGATCGAACGCCGCATGGATTTCTCCGTTTCGACCGCATTGGCGTTCATCGAAACATCCATCGCCCCCGTCAGGCCGCCGAAGAGAAAGATAGCGATGCCGCCGAGCCAGATGTTGGGCGCAAGGCTCAGAAGCAGGATTGTCGGCAGGAAAAGAACGGTCGCCGCCTTCGTCACCTTGGTCGAACCAAAACGGGCGATCTGCGCGCCTGTCAGCGGCATCAGGGTCAGAGACCCGACGCCCATGACGAGGATCATGATGCCGAGTGCACCTGGATCGAGCGACAGCCGGCTTGCGAATTCCGGAATTTTTGGCGCCCAGGCCCCCATGTGGAGGCCGTTGATGAAGAAGAGCGTGGACACGGCAAGTCGTTCGCGGGTGAAATAACCAGACCGTCCGGCGCGCGAATCACGGGAAAGGTGGGAATCGTTCATGTCACTCTCCTGAACTCAATGAGCGTCGGCGATGATGGTTTTGACGCCGAGTTCGCCGATTGCGGCAATGGTCGCGGAAGACACGGTTGCCTCGAAGATGGCGTAAGCGCAGGCCGAGGCCGCGAACGCCGGAAAAGGCGCCTGCGTGAGAAGCTTGTCGTCGGTCAGCGCCACAGCCACTTCCCGGGCGCGCAGCGCAATCTGCCGCTTGAACTCGGCCTCCTCGAGCGAATGCGCGGTCGCTCCGGCCGACACGTCAAACCCACAGATGCCGATGAAGGCGAGATCGGGGGAAATCGCCGCAAGATCGCGCAAGGCCGCCGCGCCCAACGCCGCGCCGAGCGCAATGTCCACAACGCCACCGATCTGGATCAGTCGCCATGCCGGACGATCCAGCGCAAAAGCTGCGATCGCGGGCGCATTCGTCACAAGCGTGATCGGAGTGTCGGGCGGGAGAGCTGCCACGATGGCGAGATTGGTCGTCCCGGCATCTATGAAGACGACAGAGCCGGGTTCGACAAGCCGCGCCGCCGCCTGCGCGAGCAGACGCTTGCGATCCGGCATCTGCACGCGCCGCTGTTGATGCGTCCCCGTTCTGGGTGCAGGCGGAAGCGCACCGCCATAGACCCGCTGGCACCGGCCGTCTGCGGCAAGTTCCCGCAGATCGCGGCGGATCGTATCGACAGAGACGTCGAATTCGCTGGCCAGATGGGCCGCGAAAACGCGTCCTTCGTTGCGCAGCTTCGCCTCGATGAGACCAAGGCGCTCTTCGTGAAGCATGTCAGGATCAGGCACGATTTCCTCCAAATCAGGAAAGAACGTGCAAGATCATGCATGACCTGTCAAGCAGATAAGTGGCGGTCTCTTCATTTCACGTGAATCACCGTGCGTCTTTCCGCAACCCACAGCAGACGGCGCATGTCCCGCTCCGTGACCGCAATGCAACCTTCCGTGGGCTTATAGCCAGGGCGGGCCAGATGCAGGAAAATCGCCGAACCGGCCCCGCGCCGGCGGGATGAGACGTTCCAGTCCATGACGATAACGATGTCGTAGAGGCTGTCGGCGCGACACATCGTTTCGTGGCTTTCCTTGAGCGGCAGCCGCGAGAGCCGGTTATAAGCCGGGCTTTTCGGATCATCGCACCAGACCATCGTCTGCCGCGTTGGCAGCATCGGCAGACGGGTCAAGGGTCGCGGCACCCGGTCGCTTCTCCAGAAGCCATAGAGCAGCCGCAGGCTCGCCCGTGGCGTATGTCCGTCACCCTCGCGCTTAAACGAGCCGACGCCGGTGCGGCCAAGCGCCACCTTCAGCGTGAGTGGCCCCACCTTGAGACAGCCCTTGCGATGATCGCGCGCTGACGGCCTGACTTCGAATGACTGCATCCCGTCCCTTCACGACCCTTTGGCTTGCCCGTGATCGCCGATATGCCTATTCGCAGGGCATTGGAAATCGGATGGGCAATTGTTTTCATTTGTGCGTCGATGATTTAGAAACCTGATCAGGTTTGATGCAAGGGCTTTTGGCTGATGGGCACCCGGACTATTTTGCTGGTGGATGACGACGACGACCTGCGCGAGATGCTGGTCGATCAACTGGGGCTCTATGAGGAATTTCATGTGCTTCAGGAAAAGACCGCCACGAAGGGCGTGCAGGCCGCGCGGAACAACCCCGTCGACCTTCTCATCATGGATGTCGGCCTGCCCGACATGGACGGGCGCGAGGCTGTAAAGCTCCTGCGCCGCGGCGGTTTCAAGGCGCCGATCATCATGCTGACCGGCCACGACACCGATTCCGACACGATTCTCGGCCTTGAGGCCGGAGCGAACGATTATGTCACCAAACCTTTCCGCTTTGCCGTACTGCTTGCCCGCATGCGGGCACAGTTGCGCCAGCATGAGCAGAGCGAGGACGCCACCTTCACTGTGGGACCTTACACGTTCAAACCGAGCCAGAAGCTGCTCGTCGACCAGGCGGGCCAGAAGATCCGCCTGACGGAAAAGGAAGCGGCCATCATCCGCTATCTTTATCGCGCCGGCCAGAAGGTTGTCACCCGCGACGTCCTTCTCGAAGAAGTCTGGGGTTACAATTCCGGCGTGACCACGCATACATTGGAAACGCATGTCTATCGCCTGCGCCAGAAGATCGAGCGCGACCCCTCGAATGCCGAAATTCTGGTCACCGAAAACGGTGGCTACAAGATCATTCCTTAAGGCCAAGCCCAAGGGACCGACCCGCAAATGTCGCTGAAGTCCGATATCGACCTGCTGTCTCGCGTGCCGCTGTTTCGGGGCATGAATGACGAGCAATTGCGCCTTCTGGCCTTTGGTGCCGACAAGCGGCAATTGACGCGCGGGCACACGCTCTTCACGCCGGGCACGCGCGTGTCTACCGCCTTCGTCGTCTCCTCAGGCACGATTGGCCTTGCCACACCCACCCGGCAGGGAAATCGCCGTCTGGAGGATGCCGGCCCCGGCTCCCTTCTATGCGAGCTGGCCCTGATCAGCGAACATGAATGCAGCCTGACTGCCGTCGCTGTCGAGGATTGCGAAGTGCTGCAGGTCACACGATCACTATTCTCGCGCTTGATGGAAGAATTTCCCCAGGTCGCCGTCGTTCTCGACCAGCGCATCCGCGACAATCTCAGCCGGATGATCGGCGAACTGAGCCGCATCGAGTCCAAGTTCTCCTGAACCGCTGCCTGTCCTGACGGTTTTTCGGAGCGGAGCGCTTCACCGACTCGCCCGTTCTCTGCACGCGAGGTGAACCGCGTGGCCAACTCTGGAAGAAAAGCCGGTCTTCTCCGGGGGCGGTTAAACCGTAATTTTGCGCCATTATATTTGCCAAGACTCTACCGCCGGAAGCTTAGCGCTTAACCATTTTTAAACGATTCAAGTCGCCTTGCCTTTTAGGCGCAAAATTGCCATTTTTCTACATCACGGCAACACTGCAATACCCTTGCGGGTGGCTGCGGAATCGGGGGAGCCGGCACGACAGGTAAAACGGATCGCAAAGTGGAATAGCCACCTGAACCGGTCCCGACGCCATCCATGTGCATCATCCCACGACTCTTCGCCCATCAAATTGTCTCGCTCGAACCGGCGCATCCGCCTGGATGCCCTATTTCCGACGGCTGTAGACGATAGGGGCTTGCCAGACAAATGCAGCGGCGCGTGCCGCAGAATGACGGAAGCGATCTTGGACACGACAACTCTTCAGAACACGCCGCGCCGGATGAAATCGGAAACCGAGACCCGGCGGATCGAGCACAACAACGCCATTCGTGCGGAATATCTGCCGATCGATGGGTTGGCCAAATGCGGCGAGCGGCTTGCGACCGGCGAGATCAACACGCTTCCCGTCTTCGAGCCCTTCGACTTCTTCGCGCGCAACAAGGAAAACGAACGCGAGATCCTGCGCGTCTATCGCTCGGCCGCCCGCGACGTCGAAAACGGCGCCTCCATCACACCCGCCGCCGAATGGCTGCTCGACAACCACTACATCATCGAAGAAGCGATCCAGGAAGTTCGTCGTGACTTCCCCAAGCGCTACTACCGCGAATTGACACGGATGCCGCTGGCCGGTGGCGTCGAGATTCCGCGCACGCTGGCGCTCGCCTGGCTCTACGTCGCGCACACCCATTCCACCGTCTCCCGCGAAACATTGACGGCTCTCGTCCAGGGCTTCCAGACGTTCCAGACCTTCTCGATCGGCGAACTGTGGGCGATCCCGTCCATGGTCCGCTTCGTGCTGGTCGAAAATCTCTCGCGCATTTCAAGCCGCGTTGAAAATTCCCGCCGGATGCGCAAGTGGGCCAATGACGAGGCCGACCAGCTTCTGCGCATCAAGGATCCGGTGCGGCTCGCTGAAAAGCTGAAGACGCTGGAAGAGCCGGCGCGCGACAACACCTTTGCCGCCCAGTTCCTCTACCGCCTGCGCGATGGCAGCCACACCTCCGGCATGGCGATCGCCTGGCTCGAAGCCGAACTCGAGAAGCGCGGCAGCGATGGCGAGGAGGTCATCGTCAGCGAGCACAATCGCCTGTCCTCCGGCAATGCGACGATGAGCAGCATCATACGCTCGCTGCGCGAAATCGACGACGGCGAATGGCCGGTCTGGGTCGAAAGCGTCAGCAAGGTCGACAAGCTGCTGGGTGAAGGCACGGATTATCACGACCTCGACTTCGGCTCGCGCAACCAGTATCGCGACACGATCGAGGAACTGGCCAAGCACTCGACCTTCACCGAAATCGAGATTGCCGGCAAAGCCATGGAGCTGGCCGCCAATCGCAACGCCAATGTCGGCGAGTTCCTCGCCGGCAAGCGAATTAGCGAGTTGAAGGAAGCAATTGGCTACAGCAATACGCTTCTGGACTACGGCCGTATCGTGCTTCGCAAGATGGACTGGCTGGCCATTGCCCTTCCGGTCAGCGTACTGACATTGCTCGTCATGGCCTTCATGGCGTGGTTCCTCACGCATGCGGGCGTGCCCTACGAACATATCCTGCCACTTGCGGTACTCTTTGCCCTTCCCTCTTCCGAAGGCGCCATTGGCCTGTTCAACACGCTTGCCTCCTTCGTCCTGACGCCGGCGCGCCTGACCGGCTACGAATACAAGGACGGAATTCCGGCCGATGAGCGGACGCTTCTCGTCGTCCCCTGCATGATCACAAGCCGTGACACGGTGGACGAACTCGTCCGCAATCTCGAGGTTCACTATCTCGCCAACCCGCATGGCGAGATCTATTTCGCGCTGCTTTCCGACTGGGCCGATGCCCAGAAGGAAGAGACACAGGCCGATATCGACGTCCTGAACTACGCGAAAAGCGAAGTGGCCAAGCTCGCCGCCCGCTATGCCTATGATGGCCGCAACCGCTTCATGCTGCTGCATCGCCGTCGCCAGTATAATCCGGCCGAAGGCTGCTGGATGGGCTGGGAACGCAAGCGCGGCAAGCTCCACGAGCTGAACCTTCTGCTGCGCGGTGACCACGATACCAGCTTCATGACCGGCGCCAACCAGGTGCCGGAAGGCATTCAGTATGTCGTGACGCTCGACGCCGACACCCGTCTGATGCGCGATGCCGTCACCAAGCTCGTCGGCAAGATCGCCCACCCGATCAACAAGCCCGTCATCGACCCGAAGACCCGTCGCGTCACCCAAGGCTACGGCATTCTTCAGCCGCGCGTGACGCCGTCGCTGACGACCGGCAAGGAAGCCTCGGCCTTCCAGCGCATCTTCTCCGCCAATCGCGGTATCGACCCTTACGTCTTCACCGTGTCCGACGTCTATCAGGACCTGACTGGCGAAGGCACGTTCACCGGCAAGGGGCTCTATCACGTCGACGCCTTCGAAGCCGCCATCAAGGGCCGCATCGAAGAGAACCGCGTTCTCAGCCACGACCTTCTCGAAGGCTCGCTGTCGCGTTGCGCGCTCGTGACCGACGTCGAACTCGTCGAAGACTTCCCGACCCGCTACGAGGTCGAAAGCTCGCGCCAGCATCGCTGGGCCCGCGGCGACTGGCAGCTGCTGCCTTACATCTTCAATCCTCGCTCGGGCATGAACGGCCTTGCACGCTGGAAGATGCTCGACAACCTCCGCCGCTCACTGACACCGGCGGCTTGGACGCTGGCTGCCGTCTGGGGCTGGTTGCTGATGACGCCGATGTATGCCGTTCTCTGGCAGATCGCGCTGATTCTGACGCTGACCATATCTCCGACGCTGTCGCTTCTCTCCATCGTCATGCCGCGCCGCACAGACATCGTCATGCGCGGCCATTTCCAGCGCCTGTCGGATGAAATCCGCTCCGCCTCCGCGATGGTGGCGCTGCGCGCGACCTTCATTGCGCACAATGCCTATCTGATGACGGATGCCATCATCCGCGCGCTCTATCGCTCTCTCGTTTCCGGCAAGCTGCTCCTGGAATGGCGCACCGCCGCCCAGGTGCAGAGCGGCGCCCAAGGCGATGTTCACGCCTATTATCGCTCCATGTGGCAGGCTCCGGTTCTGGCCGCACTCGCGCTCGGCTTTGCCGGCACCAAGGGCATTTACCACGTCTATGCCGGCCTGCCGCTCGGCATTGCCTGGATGCTCTCGCCCTATATCGCATGGCGCGTCAGCCAGTCGGCCGAGACCGAGGACCGCCTGGAAACGCCGGCCGACGTGGTGAAGGGCCTGCGTCTGATCGCACGTCGCACATGGCGCTATTTCGAGACCTTTGTCACGCCGCAACAGAACTTCCTGCCGCCCGACAACTTCCAGGAGACCCCCAACCCGGTCGTGGCCGCCCGCACCTCGCCGACCAATATCGGCGTCTATCTCCTGTCGGTCGTCTCCGCCCGCGATTTCGGCTGGATCGGCTTCGAGGAGACGGTCAGCCGGCTTGAGCAGACGGTGGCGACCATTGAACGCATGGGCAAGTATCGTGGGCACCTGTTCAACTGGTACTATACGGAAACCCTTGAAACGCTGGGACCGCGCTATATTTCGGCGGTCGACAGCGGTAACCTCGCCGGCCACCTGATCGCCGTCTCCTCGCAATGCCGCGACTGGGCCGAGGCTCCGTCTGCGCATCTGCAATCGAGTCTCGACGGCATTGCCGATGCCGTGATGATCTTCAAGGAAGCGCTTGCCGAACTCCCCGACGATCGCAAGACCGTGCGCCCGCTGCGCAAGCGCATCAAGGAACTCTCCGCCGGCTTCATGAAGACCCTGAATGAAGCCCGCAGTGAAAACGAGCCCGCAACGATCCACATCACGGGTCTCGCCGAACTCGCCGAAGACCTCGAAAAGCTCTCCGCCAATCTCGATCACGAGATCGGATCGGAAAAGAGCGCGGAGGTCGCCTGGTGGGCAACGGCACTGTCACGCACCTGTCAGGCGCATGTCGCCGACAGCGAATTCGACTTCGCCATGATCGACGCGCTGCGCAAGCGGCTCGAAGTGTTGCGCGACACCACGCGCTCGCTTGCCTTCGCCATGGATTTCCGCTTCCTGTTCCGGCCGGAACGCCGGCTTCTGTCGATTGGCTACCGCGTCGATAGCAACGAACTGGATGAAGCCTGCTACGACCTGTTGGCGTCCGAAGCCCGCCTCACCAGTCTCTTCGCGGTCGCCAAGGGCGATCTGCCGACGGAACACTGGTTCAAGCTCGGCCGTCAGGTCGTGCCGGTCGGCTCGCGCGGCGCGCTGGTCTCGTGGTCCGGCTCGATGTTCGAATATCTCATGCCGCCGCTCGTCATGCAGGAGCGTCAGGGTGGCGTGCTGAATCAGACCTCGAACCTCGTCGTCAAGGAACAGATGAACCATGCCCGCCGTCTCGGCGGAATTCCGTGGGGCATTTCGGAAGCCGCCTTCAACGCCCGCGACCATGAACTGACCTACCAGTACACCAACTTTGGCGTTCCGACGTTGGGCCTCAAGCGCGGCCTGGGTCAGAATGCCGTGATTGCGCCCTATGCGTCGCTGCTGGCCAGCCAGTACGCGCCGGTTGAAGCGTTTGAGAACCTCCAGCGCCTGCGCAAGCTCGGCGCGCTGGGTCGCTATGGCTTCCACGATGCGGTCGACTTCACGCCGACCCGCGTCCCGGAAGGCCAGACCTGCGCAGTCGTCTACAACTACATGGCGCACCATCACGGCATGTCGATTGCCGCGGTCGCCAATGTCGTCTTCAACGGGCATCTGCGAGAACTCTTCCACTCAGATCCGGTGATCGAGGCCGCCGAACTGCTGCTGCAGGAAAAGGCACCGCGCGAAATTCCGGTGATGAGCGCGAAGCACGAGGCCAACCAGCCCGGCAACAATGTCGGCGACAACCTGCCGCGTCCCGAAATCCGCACGATCGAGAATCCGGAAGTCAAGGACCGGCAGACCGTCTTCCTGTCAAACGGCCACTACTCCCTCATGTTGACGACCGGCGGCTCCGGCTATTCGCGCTGGAACGGCCAGACGGTCGCCCGCTGGAAGCCGGACCCGACCGAGGATCGCCACGGCACATTCATCTTCCTGCGCGATATGGATTCGGGCGAGTGGTGGTCTTCCACCATCGAGCCACGGCGCGCCAAGGGTGAAGTCAACAAGGTGATCTTCGGCGACGACCGCGCCGAGTTCTACAAGACTGTCGGCACGTTGATGAGCCATGTCGAGGTGATCACCGGCACGGAACATGACGCCGAAGGCCGCCGCATCACCATCACGAACCTGGGTCCCGAAGATCGTCACATCGAGCTGACCTCCTATCTGGAGCCGGTTCTGTCGACCGACGAAGCGGATATCGCGCATCCGCTCTTCTCCAAGATGTTCATCCGCACCGAAATCGGTCGCCGCGGCGACGTGATCCGGGCCTGGCGCAACAAGCGCTCGCCCAACGATCCGGGCACGCACATCGCCCATCTGATCGCGGACCCGACGGGCGAAACGCGTCCTACGGAATTCGAAACGAGCCGCCGCAACTTCATCGGCCGCGGCCGGTCGCTCGCCGACGCCACCGCATTCGATGCCGGTGCATCGCTGTCCGGCACCGACGGCTACACGCTCGATCCGATCCTGTCGCTGCGCCGTGTCGTCCGCATTCCGGCCGGCAAGAAGGTCAGCGCCATCTTCTGGACGATTGCCGCACCAAACCGCGACATGATCGACCAGGCGATCGACCGCTATCGCCACCCGGATGCCTTCAGTCACGAATACATCCATTCGTGGACCCGCAGCCAGGTGCAGATGCGCCATGTCGGGGCCTCGCCGCAGGAGGCGACCGCCTTCCAGATCCTCGGCCGCTATCTGGTCTATCCGGAAACGCTGCTGCGCGCCGACGCGGGCTCCGCCGAGGCCATGGCTGCGTCGCAGACGGCGCTTTGGCCGCTGGCGATCTCCGGCGACTTCCCGATCTTCATGCTGCGCATCAACGATGACGTTGACCTCAACGTGGCCTGGGGCGCGCTCCGCGCGCAGGAATATCTGCGCTCGCGCGGCGTGACCGCCGATCTGGTCATCGTCAACGAACGGGCCACGTCCTACGCCCAGGACATGCAGCACACGCTGGATTCCATGTGTGAGAACGCCCGGCTGCGCGGCCAGTCCGACGGACCACGCCAGCATATCTTCGCGGTGCGCCGCGACCTCATGGACGACGCCACCTGGGCCTCGCTTCTTGCCTCGTCGCGCGCTGTCTTCCACGCCCGTAACGGAGCAATCTCGGAGCAGATCGCCCGCACGGTCTCGCTCTTCGAAAACCGTGTTCTCGAGGCACCGCCAGAAGCACCGCGCTATCGATCGAAGTCGATCAAGGAAGCCGGCACGCTGTCGGGCGACGGCCTGGAATTCTGGAACGGCTACGGCGGCTTCTCCACGCAGGGCGACGAATATGTCGTCCGCCTGCGCGGAGGGGAATCCACACCCCATCCGTGGATCAATGTCATCGCCGAAAACGACTTCGGCTTCCATGTCGCGGCCGAAGGCGGCGGCTATACCTGGAGCAAGAACTCGCGCGATTATCCGCTGACCACCTGGTCGAACGATCCGGTCACCGACCGGCCGAGCGAGACTTTCTATATTACCGACCTCAACAGCGGTGCCGTGCTGACCCCGTTCGCGGCCTTGAGCGAGCGCGAATCGGTCGAGTTCGAAACCCGCCACGGTTTCGGCTACTCGACCTTCCGCAGCGTGCAGGAACAGGTTGGCATCGAGCTCAGCCAGACGCTGCTGCCCGGCAAGCCGGTCAAGCTTTCGCGCCTGACGCTTTCCAACAAGGGATCGATCTCGCGCAGCTTCCGCGTCTATGGCTATGTGGAATGGATGCTGGGCAACAATCCGAACCGGACGGCACCCTTCGTGACGTGCCGGGCCTCGGAAAACAGCCAGGTCCTGTTTGCCTCCAACCCCTACAGCATCACGCATTCAGGGCGCACGGCCTTCTTCGCGGTCAACGCGGACGTTGCTGGTGCTACGGCTTCGCGCGGCGAGTTCATTGGACGTTGGGGCGACATCCGGCGCCCCGGGTCCGTGGTTGCCGCAAAGGAACTCTCCGGCCAGATGAGCCACGACGGCGATCCCTGCGCGGCGCTTGCCATCGACATCATCCTGCAGCCGGGCGATACGCGCGAATTCACCTTCGTTCTGGGTGACAGCGACAATGATGCCGCGGCGGAGGCGCTTTCGTCAGAGGCGATCGCCGCCGATTTCAACGGCGCCCTGGAGGCCAACCGCTCCCGCTGGAGCAAGTTCCTCAGCAAGGTTCATATCGAAACGCCGGACCGCGCCCTGAACCACCTGCTGAACGGCTGGCTTCCATACCAGGTCCTTTCGTGCCGGATCACGGCTCGGGCCGCGTTCTACCAGGCAAGCGGTGCCTTCGGCTTCCGCGATCAGCTGCAGGATTCGCTGGCACTGATGCTGCACGATCCGTCGATCGCCCGTCGCCAGATCGTTGCGGCGGCCGGCCGCCAGTTCGTGGAAGGCGATGTCCAGCATTGGTGGCTCGCGGAAAACGGCGCGGGCGTTCGCACACACATTTCGGACGACGTCGTCTGGCTCGCCTATGCGGTCGATCAGTATGCGACTGCAACCGGGGACATCGCGATCCTGGACGAGAACGTGCCGTTCATCTCGGGCCCGGCTCTGGCTCCGGACGTGCACGATTCCTTCTTCCGCCCGGAAATCTCGGACCGCACGGCGAGCATCTACGAACATGCCGCACTCGGCCTCGATCTGGCTCTCTCCAGAACCGGTCCGCACGGCCTGCCGCTGATCCTTGGCGGCGACTGGAATGACGGCATGAACCGTGTGGGCGTGGCAGGCCGGGGCGAAAGCGTCTGGCTAGCCTGGATTCTCGCCGGAACGCTCTCGCGCTTCATCCCGATTGCGGAAAACCGTGGCGACCAGTCCCGTGCCGACAATTGGCGCACGCATCTGGAACGGCTGCGCGACGCGACCGAAACCGCAGGCTGGGATGGCCACTACTATCGTCGTGCCTATTACGACGACGGTACACCGCTAGGCTCGGCGACAAGCGACGAGAACCGCATCGACTCCATCGCCCAGTCCTGGAGCGTGCTCTCGGGGCAAGGCAATCCGGAACGCAGCAAGCAGGCGCTGGATGCCGCAGTTGCCAACCTTCTGGAACACGATGGCGGCATCCTGCGTCTCTTCAATCCGCCCTACGCCACGACGGACAAGGATCCGGGTTATATCCGCGCCTACCCGCCCGGTATTCGTGAGAACGGCGGACAATATACGCATGCCGGCGCATGGCTCGCCTTGGCCCTCGCCAAGTCCGGCCGTCCGGAAGAGGCCATGCAATGCCTCGATTGCCTGCTGCCGGTCCGGCACGCGATGGATCGCGAAAGCGCGGAACGGTATCGTACCGAGCCTTATGCCGTCGCTGCGGACATCTACAGCGAAGGCACGCTTCGCGGGCAGGGTGGCTGGAGCTGGTACACCGGCTCTGCAGCGTGGATCTACCGGGCCGTTGTCGAAGGCCTGCTCGGCGTCGAACGCAGGGGCAGCGATATCACAGCGATGCCCTCGCTCCCGGCAGACTGGAGCGGCTTCTCCGCCAGAATCGAGCTGGCGGGGAAGACGGTCGAGGTCAAGGCAACCCGTGGCGCCACGGGCCAGATTGAGACGAGCGTCAATGGCAAGAAGGGCCGTGCGCCCGCCAAGTCGAAATGATCCCGGGACTGGAGAGGTGAGCTGAAGGCTACGGCCTCTCCTCCCCCTCGCATCGGACACAAGAAAGCCGCCGCGTCGGACTGACGCGGCGGCTTTTTTCTGTTCCGGACGCATCCGAAACGAAACGGGACGTGGTTCTGATTCGGAGTTGCGAAGAAGCCGTTGCGAGAGAGCAGCGGCGGGTCAAAAGCTTAGGCGGTTGAAGAACTCGCCCACCGTTCCCCAGACGCATTCATCGACCAAAGACGCTGCATTCAAAAGGATCTGGAACACGTCCAGCAGGAGGGCGTGAGCATTTTGCGTCCAGACTGCGTAAAGACAAATAGACCAAACACGGCAGGTCATCCGGTCTTTACCGGAAAGGCCAGAGATCTCCTGACCGTGCCGGCGCCGGGCCGAACTCCGGCGGGATTACCGGATCCCTGCCCAGCTTCGTCGAAGTCTAAGATGGCGGGCAGCTGCCGTCGTTCGAAACGGCAGCTGCCGATACTATTCCGCTGCGGGATGTGCAGTCTTGACGATGTCGTCCGTCAGGATGCCTGAAGCGCGAAGCAGCGCGGCAAAGCGGCCGTTACTGTGGCTGAGGTAGTCGAACGAGCCCTGCTCCGCGATGCGCCCATGGTCAAGGAAGATGACCAGATCTGCATCACGCACCGTCGAAAGGCGGTGGGCAATGATGAAGGTCGTGCGATTGGCGCGGAGCCGGTCGATGGCGGTCTTGATGCGCGCCTCGGTCTCAACGTCGAGGGCTGAGGTCGCCTCGTCCAGAACGAGGATGGGAGCGTCCTTCAGAATGGCGCGCGCGAGCGCAATACGCTGACGCTCACCACCCGAAAGCCGGTTACCTCGGTCACCCACGACCGTATCGTAACCCGCGACGCGGCTTTCGATAAAGTCGTCCGCTGATGCAGCGCGCGCAGCCTCGATCACATCTTCGGTTGTCGCATCATCGCGGCCGATACGGATATTGTCAGAGATGGACCGGTTGAGCAGGCCCGAGTCCTGAAAGACCGTGGCGATGGCGCGGCGCAGCGATTTGCGCGTGACCTTGGTAATGTTCATCCCATCGATCAGGATCTCGCCCTGCTGCGGATCGTAAACACGCTGCAGGAGGTTGATCAGAGTCGTCTTGCCCGCGCCCGTCGGTCCGACAATGGCGACCGTCTGTCCCGCTTCAACCGTGAAGGAGACATCCCTGACGCCCTGTGTCGTGTTGGCGAAGTCGAAGGAGACATTGCGGAATTCGACGCGACCCGCCACATGACCGAGATCTTCGGCCTCGGTGGATTCCTCGCGATCACGCACCGAGTCCTCGAGCTTGTAGAATTCCTCAAGCTTGGCCCTCGCCTCGAAAATCTGGCTTGCAAAACCCTTGATCTGGTCGAGACGGGAAATCAGCAGGTTGGCGAAGCCGATAAAGGCGATGACTTCACCGACCTTGAGATCGCCGGCCTTCACCATGATCGCTCCGAGAATAAGGATGGCCATCATCGAGATCGTGGAGGCAATCCGGTTCAGCGCGCTCGCAAGCGCCCACCAGTCCAGAACCGGAAACTGCGCGGAGAGAAGCCGCCCCGTATACTCCTTCAGAGCCTGCGTCTCGCGCTCGATACGATTATAGCTATGCAGGACCGGCACATTGCTGATCGTGTCGCTGACATGCGAAAAGACCTGGTGATAATGTTCCTCGACTGCTGCCTGTCCTTCCCGCGTGCGGTTCATCACCACCTGGCCCGTAAGCCAATACAGAACCCCGAGCAGGAGAAGGACGACCGAGAGCCGTAGATCCATCGACAGCGCCGCCGGCACCAGGAGGACAAGCGCTACGGCTGTCGACAGGTGCGTGCGCATGAATTCAAGCCAGAGACCGAAAAGGGTTTCAGTGGCGCGCAGCAGCGTATGCAGGACGTTCGACGTGCCCCGCTGGCTATGCCAGGCCAGCGGCATCGAGATAATGCGGGCAAAGGCTTCCGCGAGAAGACCTGAGCGGCGCGCATGCGCCAGTCTGTCAGCCTCGCGGGCGACAAGCACGAAGGCGACCGTGTTGAAAATGCCGAGCCCCGCCCAGGCGATCAGAACCGGGAGTGAATTGGCCCCCGTGGACATCGCATCGATGATGCGGCCAAACAGAATTGGCTCTGCAATGGCGACCAGAGCCAGCACGATGTTGCTGATAACGACGATCGTAACTCTCAGCCGCTCTTCGGCGAGATAACGAAGTGCTCTGAGATAAACCTTGGTAAGCGACACTTGGCGTCTGCCCTTTCCTGTAATTCCTGTTCCGTCTCCCGGCCGGCGTATTCCGGCTGAAACGAGACGGCACTCACGGCGCGGAGTTCGACAAGCGCCAGAACATCCGGCTGGCTCTGCCGCGGGACTGTCTCGGCGGGCATGATCATGCGGGACATCGAGGCAACATCTGCGCGTCACAATAAAATATCCATCTTAGATGAACAGAACCTGAGCAATATTTTCCTGGTGTGCAGCGAAAAGGCTGGCTGCCCGATCTTGGCTGATCCGCCGCCGCGAGAACCCTCCCCTGGGGGCGGTACGCAATACGATATCCCTTGCTCGTCCCCAAAGACCTTCCTGGAATTCGTCTTCAGGTTGCATCAAGAAGCGCGGCGATACGTCATGCGGGAGCTTCGACTAAAACGCGAAGGTTGCATGGAAAATCCTAAGCTAACCTTCTTGACAGAATCTCCCTTTACCATCCATAAATCACCTAAGATATTGAGTTTATATGTGTTCCTCTATCGTTCCCCTGCGGAGATGTGTGGCTGGCCTTCTGTCGAAACATGCGACGGAATCTCGATGCTCCCTTGTTTCGCGGCTCAAGTTCGATGACGTGCGCTTGCCGGTCAAAGCTGTTTCGGTGACCGGATTGATGGGTGACTGAATGACTATCAATGCAATCGTCCAGTTTCTGGTCATGGGGCGAGAACATGAAAACCCGAAGACATTGATCGCGGATTTCGAGCATCTTCTGAAGCAATACCGATTTGAATATTACGGCATTCTGATCCAGCCCCGCCCTCATCAAGACCCGATGACCCTGGTTCTGGCCGGCAAGTGGCCGCCGAGATGGCCCGAAACCTACATTTCCAACCGCTTCGTGCTGGTCGACCCCACGATCCGCTACCTCGGGAGAGCGTCCGGCGCCTTCCGCTGGAAAGATGCGCGAAAGGCACTGAAATCCGACCCGCAGAAGCGCCGCATGGACCAGATGTTCAAGGAGGCGGCAAAGTTCGGCCTTGAGGACGGTTACATCTTTCCCATTCACGGACGCCAGGGCCTGCTGGGGAATATGACGCTCGGAGGCATCTCGGTCGATCTGACGCCGGTTGAGCTTTCGCTTTTCGAGCAAGTGGCAAAACTGATGTTCATGGAGCTCTCACGGTTCCGGGCCAAGGCTGAGGGGGCGGACGACGACAGCGTCATCGTTCACCCCGAGATCAAGCTGACGAGACGTGAACTGGAAGTTCTCCACTTCCTGGCAGAGGGAATGACATCGCAGGAGATAGGCAAAGTCCTCAATCTTTCGAGCCATACCGTCGACTGGTACATGAACGGTATCCAGGAAAAACTGGAAGCGCGGAACCGCCAGCATGTTGTCGCCTTGGCCTTCCGCCAGGGCCTCGTTTCCTGAGTCAAAATTTCTCGCAAAGACTCTCGTTGAACTTCGTCTCACGAGACGCTAACAATTTGTTCGCGGGTGCAGCATGAGAGCTGCCAAAAAGGGGGACTGCCTTGACGATTTCCAAGATTCTCGTCGCAAACCGTTCTGAAATAGCGATCCGCGTTTTCCGCGCTGCAAACGAACTCGGCATCAAGACCGTGGCCATATGGGCAGAGGAAGACAAGCTGGCGCTCCACCGTTTCAAGGCTGACGAGAGTTATCAGGTCGGCCGCGGGCCGCATCTGGAACGTGATCTCGGTCCGATCGAAAGCTATCTGTCGATCGACGAAATTATCCGTGTCGCCAAGCTTTCGGGAGCAGATGCAATCCATCCCGGCTATGGCCTTCTTTCCGAAAGCCCGGAATTCGCCGAGGCCTGCGCCGAAAACGGCATCATCTTCATCGGCCCCAAGCCGGAAACCATGCGTCAGCTCGGCAACAAGGTTGCAGCCCGCAATCTCGCAATCTCCATCGGCGTTCCGGTCGTCCCGGCCACCGACCCGCTGCCGGACGATGAGGACGAAATCAAGCGTCTGGCCGAAGAGATTGGCTATCCCGTCATGCTCAAGGCCTCCTGGGGCGGCGGCGGACGCGGCATGCGCGCCATTCGCGACCCCAAGGAACTGCTGCGCGAAGTCAATGAAGGCAAGCGCGAAGCCAGGGCCGCCTTCGGCAAGGACGAAGTCTATCTCGAAAAGCTCGTCGAACGCGCCCGCCATGTCGAAAGCCAGGTTCTGGGCGACACGCACGGCAATGTCGTCCACCTCTTCGAACGCGACTGCTCGATCCAGCGGCGCAACCAGAAGGTCGTCGAGCGCGCCCCGGCGCCCTATCTGACACCCGAACAGCGGGCAGAACTTGCCTCGTATTCGCTGCGCATCGCCGAGGCGACCCATTACATCGGTGCCGGCACCGTCGAATATCTGATGGATGCCGACACCGGCAAATTCTACTTCATCGAAGTCAACCCGCGCATCCAGGTCGAGCATACGGTCACCGAACAGGTCACCGGCATCGACATCGTGAAGGCGCAGATTCACATTCTAGACGGTTTTGCCATCGGCACACCGGAATCCGGTGTCCCCGCACAGGAAAACATTCGCCTCAACGGGCATGCGCTGCAGTGCCGCATCACCACGGAAGACCCGGAACAGAACTTCATTCCGGACTACGGCCGCATCACCGCCTATCGCGGCGCAACCGGCTTCGGCATCCGTCTCGACGGCGGCACGGCCTATTCGGGCGCGGTCATTACCCGCTACTACGATCCGCTCTTGGAAAAGGTGACCGCCTGGGCGCCGAATCCCGATGAGGCGATCCACCGCATGGAACGCGCGCTACGCGAATTCCGTATTCGCGGCGTGGCCACAAACCTCACCTTCCTGGAAGCCATCATCGGCCACCCCAAATTCCGCGACAATAGCTACACGACGCGCTTCATCGACACGACGCCGGAGCTCTTCCAGCAGGTCAAGCGTCAGGACCGCGCCACCAAGCTCTTGACCTACATCGCCGACGTGACCGTCAACGGCCATCCGGAAGCGAAGGGCCGTGCCCGTCCGCCGGAAGATGCCGCCGCCCCCATCCTGCCCTTCATCGACGGCCCTGTGCCGGACGGCACGAAGCAGCTGCTCGACAAGCTCGGCCCGAAGGGCTTCGGTGAATGGATGCGCGCCGAAAAGCGCGTGCTGATGACCGATACGACCATGCGCGACGGTCACCAGTCGCTGCTCGCCACCCGCATGCGCACGTATGACATCGCGCGTATTGCCGGCACCTATGCCCGCGCCCTGCCCAACCTCTTATCGCTGGAATGCTGGGGCGGCGCGACATTCGACGTCTCCATGCGCTTCCTCACCGAAGATCCGTGGGAGCGTCTTTCGCTCATCCGCGAAGGCGCACCGAACCTGCTTCTGCAGATGCTGCTGCGCGGCGCCAACGGCGTCGGCTACAAGAACTATCCCGACAATGTGGTGAAGCATTTCGTCAAGCAGGCATCCGCCGGCGGCATCGATCTCTTCCGCGTCTTCGACTGCCTGAACTGGGTCGAGAACATGCGCGTCTCCATGGACGCGGTGGCCGAAGAGAACAAGCTCTGCGAAGCAGCCATCTGCTATACTGGGGACATCCTGAGCTCGGCGCGGCCGAAATACGACCTGAAATATTATGTCGAACTTGCTCGCGAGCTGGAACGCGCCGGCGCACACATCATCGCGCTGAAGGACATGGCAGGGCTGCTGAAGCCCGCTGCCGCCACGATGCTCTTCAAGGCGCTGCGCGAAGCCACCGATCTGCCGATCCATTTCCACACCCATGACACGTCGGGCATTGCTGCCGCGACCGTTCTCGCGGCTGTGGATGCGGGCGTGGATGCCGTCGATTCGGCGATGGACGCGCTCTCCGGCAACACCTCGCAGCCCTGCCTCGGCTCGATTGTCGAGGCGCTGAAGGGCGGCGAGCGTGATCCCGGCCTCGACACGGGCTGGATCCGCCGCATTTCCTTCTATTGGGAAGCGGTTCGCAACCAGTATGCCGCCTTCGAAAGCGACCTTAAGGGTCCGGCCTCGGAAGTCTATCTCCACGAGATGCCCGGGGGCCAGTTCACCAACCTCAAGGAACAGGCTCGCTCTCTGGGTCTCGAAACCCGCTGGCATGAAGTGGCCCAGGCCTATGCCGATGCCAACCGCATGTTCGGCGATATCGTCAAGGTGACACCCTCCTCCAAGGTTGTCGGCGACATGGCGCTGATGATGGTGAGCCAGGATCTGACCGTGGCAGACGTGGAGAATCCGGCAAAGGACGTTTCCTTCCCGGATTCGGTCGTTTCGATGCTCAAGGGCGATCTCGGCCAGCCTCCGGGCGGATGGCCGGAAGTGCTGCAGAAGAAGGCGCTGAAGGGCGATGCGGCCTACACTGTTCGTCCGGGCTCGCTGCTCGAAGACGCCGATCTGGCCGCCGAGCGCAAGGCGATCGAAGAGAAGCTGGAACGCCAGATCTCCGAGTACGAGTTCGCCTCCTATCTGATGTACCCGAAGGTCTTCACCGACTTTGCGGCCGCAGCCGAACTCTACGGCCCCGTCTCGACGCTGCCGACGCCGACCTATTTCTACGGCCTGCCGGTGGGCGAGGAAGTCTTCGTCGATATCGAAAAGGGCAAGACGCTCGTCATCCTCAACCAGGCCCAGGGCGTCGCGGATGAAAAGGGCATGGTCACCGTCTTCTTCGAACTCAACGGCCAGCCGCGCCGCATCAAGGTGCCGGATCGCGCCCATGGTGCGTCCGGCGGTGCGATCCGCCGCAAGGCGGAAGCCGGGAATGTCGCCCATCTCGGCGCGCCGATGCCTGGCGTCATCTCGACTGTCGCCGTCTCCTCCGGCCAGTCGGTCAAGGCCGGCGACGTTCTGCTCTCCATCGAGGCGATGAAAATGGAAACGGCGCTGCATGCGGAGAAGGACGGCACGATTGCCGAAGTTCTCGTCCGCACTGGCGATCAGATCGACGCCAAGGACCTGCTGATCGTTTACGGCGCGTAAGCCGAGCCAATTCAAACGAAAACGCCGCGTATCGTCGGATGCGCGGCGTTTTTCTTTGTCATCATCTGCCTTCAGGACAACAAAAAAGCCGGCTCGAAAGCCGGCTTTCAATCTTCAGCAGAGAGAAGCGCTTATGCGCTTTCCTTCGGCGTCAGAACCTGGCGACCACGGTACATCCCGGTCTTCAGGTCGATGTGGTGCGGACGGCGAAGTTCGCCGGAGTTCTTGTCTTCAACGTAGGTCGCAGCCTTCAGCGCATCGGCCGAACGGCGCATGCCGCGCTTGGACGGGGAAGTTTTTCTTTTCGGAACAGCCATTTAACGTACTCCAATGTGTCAGGCAAAGCTCTGTCACAGGCCGGTTTGAATGGCCGGATGGACATTGCCGATGTCGGAAATTGGCGCGCTTATACATAAAGCTGTGGACTTTGGCTAGACCCCAAGCCAATTTTTGTCGATCGCCTTCAAATCTCGCTTGCAGCGACAAGCCAGATCTCGGCAAGGGCCGCTGTCTCCCATTCCTTCCAGGCAGGAAGAACCGTGATCGCCTCCATATAGCGTGCTGCGGTCGCAGACGGTGTCAATCCGTAACTCCTGAACCGCCCGACCACCGGCGCAAACATCGCATCTGCCGCCGAAAAGGTGCCGAAAAGAAGAGGTCCGCCGCTCTTTTCGAGCAGGGAGCTCCAGATGGCATCGATCCGGGCAACATCGGCGGCCAGCGCGGCGTCGGCAGGCAAGAGTGAAGGCTTGCGGTGAAGGTTGAACGGGCACTGTCCCCGCAGCGCGAAGAAACCCGTTGCCATTTCGCTGGATACGGACCGCGCCTCTGCGCGGCTCGCCGCATCGGCCGGCCAGACGTGGTGCTCGGGACACCGCTCCGCGAGATATTCGAGGATCGCAAGGCTCTCCCAGATCTTGACATCGCCGTCGATCAGCATGGGAACCTTGCCACTCGCCGACACGGCCTTGATGGCCGGGTTCCCACTTTCGAAATCAAACGGGATCAGCGTCTCACGAAAGTCGATCCCCAGCGTCTTCATGGCGATCCACGGCCGCAATGACCAGGACGAGTAGTTCTTGTTGCCAATCACGAGCGTCATTTCCGACATGTCTACCTCATCTCTCTGCCAGCCTGGTGCGCTGATGATGGAGCGTGCTGATACGGGCAGAGACTAAGGCGACTGATGCAGCTGCGCCAATGAATAGGTGTAATCGCTTAGATCAGCCACCTTGATGAGACGTCACGGATAGATGCAGCGCACATAGTCCCCGGAGGCGGCCGCCCGGCGGGCGATGATGCCGGCGATCGCCCGCATCCCCCGGGAGGGCCTGTTCGGGACCCGGACATAGGGGTTGGGGAGCGCAGCGGCCAGCAAGGCTGCCTGACTTGCGGAGAGCTTGGAGGCCGGCACCTTGAAATACGTCTGCGCCGCAGCCTCGATCCCGTAAATGCCCGGCCCCCATTCGGCGATGTTGAGATAGACTTCCATGATCCGCGCCTTGGACCAGACGAAGTCAGTTGCGAAGGCCAGCGGCAACTCCAGCCCCTTCCGGATGAAAGAACGTCCGTTGAAGAGATAAAGATTCTTCGCCGTCTGCATGGGGATCGTGCTCGCCCCACGCGTCTCATTACCCTCCAGGGCATCATCGATCACGCCTTTCAATTGCACGAGATCGACCCCGTAATGACTGCAGAACTGCCCGTCCTCCGACATCATGACCGATTTGACGAGAACGGGTGCGATCTTCTCGATATCGACCCAGCGCCGGTCATAGCCTCTGAAGAGTGCCAGATCGGAGATCATCAGCGTGGACACGGGATGCACGAAAGGCGGCCAATAGAGAAGGATCAGCGCATAGGGCAGAAGCAGAATCGCGAAGAGGAGCCGCAGGACGCGAAGCCAGAGGGGACCACGCGGCCAGATCCAGTCGATCAGTCGCTTGCGGGTTCTCACCTCAGCCTCTTGGCGTTCGCTCTCGGCCGCCGCCGGGATTTCGTCTTCCATCATCCCCATGACAAAATGCATACCGCCTGAGACGCTCCAAGGCCAGTGGCGACGAAAATTTTGCCCTCGATCAGTTTACGCACCATTGCCAGAGTGAAATCGAAGTGCAAATGAACACTCATGACAGCACCAGACGCAAACTTTGATGCGCGGCTGCAAGCCGCAGTGCAATCCGTCCAGGATCTCCTGGCCAGGCTGCTGGGATCCGGTATCCTGCCGGATGAGACAGCACGTCCCGAGCGCCTGATGGCTGCCATGCGGCACGGCGTGCTGAACGGTGGCAAGCGGATGCGTCCGTTCTTCGTGCTAGAGGCTTCGCGCCTCTTCGATGGACCGGCGGACGCCGCGCTTCGTGTCGCCGCGGCCCTCGAATGTGTCCATTGCTATTCGCTCGTCCATGACGACCTGCCCGCAATGGACGACGACGACACCCGTCGCGGCCAGCCGACCGTGCACAAGGCTTTCGACGAGGCAACCGCAATCCTCGCGGGCGATGCCCTTCTGACCTACGCTTTCGATATCATCGCGGACGACGCGACCGTTCTTCCGGCAGAGACGAAGCTGGCCCTGACGCTGAAGCTGGCGCGCGCCTCCGGCCTCGGCGGCATGGCGGGCGGCCAGATGCTCGACCTCCGGGCCGAAAAGGAAACGCCCGACGAGCCGGGCATCGTCACGCTACAGGCCATGAAGACCGGCGCGCTCATCCGCTTTGCCTGCGAAGCAGGTCCGCTTGTCGCCGGTGCGGCAAAGGAAGATGTTGAGAGGCTCGCGGACTACGGCCGCAAGATCGGCCTTGCCTTCCAGCTGGCCGACGATCTTCTTGATCTCACCTCCGACAGCGCCACGCTCGGCAAGGCTGCCGGCAAGGATGCCGCCAAGGGAAAGGGCACACTGCCTGCACTCCACGGTATCGAATGGACGCGCAAACGGGTCGCAGGCCTCATCGACGAGGCGCATGCCTTGCTTTCACCCTATGGCACGAAGGCTGATGTGTTGAAAGCCGCCGCCCGCTACGTCGCAGACCGGAAGAACTGAGATCATGAGCAAATACTGGTCCCCCATCGTTTCGACGCTGAAGCCCTATGTCGCGGGCGAACAGCCGCGCATTGCCAATCTGGTGAAGCTGAACACGAACGAGAACCCCTATGGCCCCTCGCCCAAGGCGCTGGAGGCGATCAAGCGCGCGTCCGACGACGGATTGCGACTCTACCCCGACCCGGTGGCGTTGGACCTGCGCCGGGCAATCGCAGCGCATCACGACGTGGACGCAGACGAAGTCTTCGTCGGCAACGGCTCGGATGAAGTTCTGGCCCATACGTTCATGGGTCTCCTGAACCACGATGCGCCGCTTCTCTATCCGGACATCACCTATAGCTTCTATCCGGTCTACAGCCTGCTCTATGGCATAGAGAGCCAGCAGGTGCCCTTGGCTGAAGATTTCGGAATCCGGCTATCGGATTACGATCGCCCCTGCGGCGGGATCATTCTCCCCAATCCGAATGCCCCCACCGGAATCGGCCTTCGGCTTGCCGACATAGAGGCGCTCGTCGCCGCCCATCCCGAGCAGCCGGTGGTCATCGACGAGGCCTATGTCGACTTCGGCGGTGAGAGCGCGATCCCGCTGACGCGCAAATATCCGAACCTGCTGGTAGTCCAGACCTTCTCCAAGTCCCGCTCGCTCGCCGGCATGCGCGTGGGTTTCGCCATCGGCCAACGTCCCCTGATCGATGCCCTGGAGCGCGTCAAGGACAGCTTTAATTCCTATCCGCTCGACAAGCTGGCACAGGTGGCGTCTAGGGCCGCCATCGAGGATGTGGACTGGTTCGAGACCTGCCGTGAACGCATCATCGCGAGCCGCACCCGCGTCGTCTCGGGGCTGGAACAGCGCGGCTTCCGTGTTCTGCCGTCGCTCGCCAATTTCGTCTTCGCAAGCCACCCGGATTTCGCAGGCGCGGATCTTGCGGCAAAGCTGCGCGAGCGCGCTGTTCTCGTCCGTCATTTCGCCAAGCCGCGCATCGATCCCTTCCTTCGAATTTCCATCGGCACGGAGGAGGAATGCGACCGGCTGATCGGAGCGCTCGACGACATTCTCGCCAGCCGTTAACCATAGATAACTGTGGTTTCACGTGAATCATGCTTGACAGGAATCCACGAAAAAGGGGCCAGAATAGCCCCTTTTTGTTGGACTAAGACCTGTTGGTTAACCCCGCATTAATGCCGGAAATGACGCATTCCGGTGAAGACCATGGCAACGCCGGCCTCGTCGGCCGCCGCGATCACATCCGCATCCTTGATCGATCCGCCCGGCTGAATGAGCGCGGTGGCGCCGGCAGCAACCATGGAAAGCAGGCTGTCCGGGAACGGCAGAAACGCTTCAGACGCGACCGCAGAGCCCTTTGTCATCGGTTCGGCCCAGCCGGCAGCCTTGGCGGCTTCCTCCGCCTTGATGGCAGCGATACGGGCGGAATCGATCCGGCTCATCTGGCCGGCACCGATGCCTGCCGTCTGGCCATCCTTGGCGTAAACGACGGCGTTCGACTTCACGTGCTTGGCGACACGGAAGGCAAACTTCATATCTTCCAGTTCCTGCGCCGTCGGCGCCCGCTTCGTCACGACCTTCAGTGCCATGTCCTCGACCATGGCGTTGTCGCGCGACTGGACAAGCAGACCGCCCGAGACGGTCTTCACCGTGATCCCGCCCTTGCGCGGATCCGGCAGACCGCCGGCGGCGAGGAGCCGCAGGTTCGGCTTGGCGGCAATGATGGCCTTGGCTTCATCGCTGACGGAGGGCGCGATGATCACTTCGGTGAAAAGCTTGACGATTTCCCGTGCGGTCTCGGCATCCAATTCCTGGTTCAGCGCGATGATGCCGCCAAAGGCGGACGTCGAGTCGCAGGCGAGCGCCCGGCGATAGGCCTCGGCAAGGCTTGGGCCCGTGGCCACGCCGCAAGGGTTGGCATGCTTGATGATGGCACAGGCAGGACCCTGGCCGGCGCGGAACTCGGCCACCAGCTCATAGGCGGCATCGGTGTCGTTGATATTGTTGTAGGAAAGCTGCTTGCCCTGCAGCAGGGCAGCGGTGGCAACACCCGGGCGGTTTTCGCCGGTGATGTAGAAGCCCGCCGCCTGGTGCGGGTTTTCGCCATAACGCATCTCTTCCTTGAGCACCCCGCCGATGGCGCGATGGCGCATCATGCCAAGGTTCAGTTCGTCGGCAAACCAGTTGGAAATGGCCGCATCGTAAGCCGCCGTGCGGGCGTAGGCGGCGGCGGCCATCTTCTGGCGGAAAGCATAGGAGGTCGAGCCTGCATTCGCGCTCAATTCGCCGATCAGCGCGTCGTAATCGGCCGGATTGGTAATGACGGTGACATAGGCATGGTTTTTGGCCGAGGCGCGGATCATGGCCGGGCCGCCGATATCGATGTTCTCGACCGTCGTTGGATAGTCACCGCCCTTGGAGCGCACGTCTTCGAACGGATAGAGATTGATCACGGCGAGGTCGATATCGACAATGCCATGAGCGGCCATGGCCGCCTTGTGTTCTTCATCATCGCGGATGGCGAGCAGACCACCGTGCACCGTCGGGTGCAGCGTCTTCACGCGACCGTCCATGATTTCCGGAAAGCCTGTGAGTTCCGAAACGTCCTTCACCGCCAGGCCCGCATCCGCAATCGCCTTGTGCGTACCACCGGTGGAGAGCAGGGCAACGCCCTGCTCCACAAGCGCCCTGGCCAGTTCGACAATGCCGGTCTTGTCGGAGACGGACAGAAGCGCAGTCTTCAACCGGACCTTGTCGGGAGCGGGGATTTTCTTGGAAACGACAGCCATGGGCGCAACCTCTTGCCTCAAGGGAAATGGGCCCCGACCGGCGGGGCGTGTATTGCCCGCGCCGTAGCACAGTTGCGCCTTCCGGAAAACCGCAAGATGCCAATTTATCGGGCTTTTAGGCGACCCTTTTGCTCCAGCCGCCAGCCGATTTCCGGCAATTTGCCGACATCGAAGACGATCTCAAGCTGGCGCGAGCCGCGAATGCCGGAGGAGTCGGCGAAGAACACGTCCTCGCCGACCTCGATTTTGGCGTCGATGCAGGTAAACGACCAGGTTTGCGCATCGGGCGCGACCAGCAGAACCTCGTTCTCGTCCACGGAGCGGATTTGGATGGATGGATGGATATGAAAACGGGCTGTCGCCTGAAATCCACAATTCTCCGGCGGCTCAGCACCGCCCTTGCCCATGAAGCGATCGCCGCCCCGAATGATCGTGCCGCTCGGATGCAGCTGAATGCTGCGCTCATGATAGAGACCGAACTTGTCGAGATAGCCGTCATGACTCGCGACCAGAATCTCGCCCTGCGGGTCTTCCTTGCGCGTTGCCTCCACGCGCTTCACCCCACCTGTAACAACAGTTCCCAGATCGGAAAACCCTCCGAAACTGTGCGAGGACGTGTCGTTGAGCGTGACGGTCGAATGTGCGGCAGTCGACCGCGCCAGCTGGCGGTACTCTTCGGGGCCATAAAGCGGCGAGCCGGAATTGACGATCAGGCGATGCCCGCCGGAAGACAGTTCGAAGGAAAGGCAGCCCGCATGGGCATGCGTGGAGGTTTCCTGTGTAATGGGATAACCGGTATCGACAATAATGGCGGTGCTGCTCGTGCCGATGCGCTGATAGCGCATGTAAGGCATGGCGCGGAACGGCTGTCCGGCGGATTCATCGTAGCGCAATACAGCCACAAGCTCGGTGGCCAGTGTCGCAGTCGCGCCGTTGAACAGGCTGAGCTCTCCGCTCTGATGCCGAAAGAATCGTAAGGCTGGAAACATGCGATCGATCGCCGGGATCAGCCGCGAGGGCATCTCATAGCCCAGATTGACGTAGGTCTGCCGCAGCGGCAGCAGTTCCATCAGAAGATCGAGAATGGCGCGCGGATTGCGGGAGATATGCCCGCCATCGGGCAGAACCTGCCGGTCAAGCTCCCGGTCGAGATTCGCGCCGGCGCGCTGCACGGCAGCAAGCGGGGCAGGCAGCGACAGGCTTGCTATGGCCAGCGCAATCCGGATGCGCATGATCTCCATCCCGTCGCCGGCCGTCGGTGCGGCCGAACGCAGGTAATCCACATGCATGCCGATGCTTTTCAGGAATCGGCGATAGAAACCGAGTTGCGCCGACTTCAGGATGACCGGCGAATGCGACAGCCAGGACATGAGGCGAAGCGCTGCCGTCTGCGGCCGCCAAACGGCACTGTCGTCGGGCCAGCGATGCCGCGCAATCCAGTCCTGCGCGAGTTCCTGCGCACGCTGATAGTGCTTGTCGCTCCTTGTCGCGCGGAAATCCCGGAGCCAGACGAACGAGTGAAGGCGGGTCTGGAATTCGGGCGAGGGCGGATCAAGATCGAAGACCGATTCGTTCCCCGCATCCAGGGTTCGGCCGGCAAGCGTGAAGCGCCCGTTGAAAATTTCCTCTGCAATGAAGGGGTCGGACGCCCGCAGGTCCGTCGGAGCCACCAGAAGCTTTTCCGGAGCCTTTCTAAAGGTTTGCCGGAAACGGAAAACGCCGCCATTTGCCGCCTGATGGACTTGGCGGATGCCGCTCCTCATGTAGAGGGTAGACAGGATCTTGCGGCCGACTGGCGCCATACTGACAGAACTCTAGGAAATCGAACAGGATTCCTAGGCATATTATGCCGTTGCGTCAATTCGAGACGCCGGGAAGTGCTGTTGATGGTAAATTAACCAGATGAAAAGCCGGCAAATCAATCTGCGCCGGCTTCAGCTTTCGCGCCGCAGCACACAGGCATAAAAACCATCCATGCCGCTTGCCGCCGCCGTTTCGCCTTTGAGCATGGCAGGCGTCGTGCGCACTTCGCCCTTCTCCGTGATCGCCTCCGAGAGACCCGGCAAAACCGAAGCAGGCACGGCGACTCGGGACACAGCGGGCATGTTCTGCAGCAGCCGCTCGATCATGTCCTCCCCCTCGATCGGGTCGAGCGAGCAATTGGAGAAAACGACGATCCCACCCGGCTTGACCAGCGTTAGCGCATGGCGAAGCAGACGCTCCTGCACGCCGGCGAGCTTGCGCACATCATCAAGCCCCTTGGTCCAGGGAACGTCGGGATGACGGCGCGCCGTGCCGGTGGAAGAGCAGGGAGCATCCAGAAGTGCAGCATCAAACAGACCGGCGGGCTTGTATTCGCCCGCATTCCCCTCGATCAGGTCCGCATCGAAGCGCAGGCGCTCAAGATTTTCCTTGAGCCGCTTCAGGCGATTGGCTGACATATCCAGCGCGGTGACTTTTGCGCCGGCTTGGATCAGCTGGGCTGTCTTTCCTCCCGGCGCAGCACAAAGATCGACCACCTGCTTGCCTTGGAGATCGCCGAAAAGCCGGGCCGGAATTGCGGCAGCCGCATCCTGGACCCACCATTCGCCATCCGCATAACCTTCAAGATCGGCGACCGAGCCTTCATAATCAGCCAGCCGAATGCTGCCGGTCGGCAACACGACCCCACCAAGCCGCTTCGCCCAGCCTTCAGGGTCAGACTTCACCGTCAGATCGATCGCCGCGGGTGCCAGATGCGCCTCGGCAATCGCCTGCGCTGCATCCGGACCGTAAACGGCGGCAAGTCGGCTTTGGAACCAGTCGGGCAGGGCGGGAACCCGGGCGCCGACCTCGGTGAGAAGCCGCTCTTTTTCGGAGGAGAGACGTCGCAGCAGCGCATTCACGAGGCTCGCAAACCGCTTGTTGCGCGGATCGTCATTCGCCTGTTCGACGGCGAGATCGACCGCGGCGCGATCCGGCACGTCGAGATAGAGGATTTGCGCGGCAGCCACGGCCAACACATGCTGCAGAGCGCGCGCACCTTCCGGCAGGGGCGTCTTGAGCAGCGATCCGATCATCGCCTCAATACGGGGCAGATGCCGAAGCGCCGTATTCAGGATCGCCCGCACGAGGCCGCGATCGGCTGGCGAAAGCGCCATATAGGCCGGGTTGCCGCCGGTTTGGTCAAGCATCCCGTCGAGCGAGGCCTTCTTGTCGATGACGGCCGCAAGCAAGCGTGACGCGGCCTGACGTGCAGCAAGGCCAGGTTTATCGGAGGTTTTGATGGCGCCACGAGAGGCGGAGCCCGGCTTCGGCCGGACCGGTTTTGACGTCAAGACCAGGGTCCTTTGGATGAGTTTGGCCGGCCCGCACCCGAAGAAACGCTCGGTACGGATCGCGCATTGCGGGTCGGATTAGCAGCCGGGCGCGGCGGCGTCGATCCGAAATTGCCGCCAGCGGCCATTTTTTCGAGCTCGGCGACGCGATTATCCGTGTTCGGATGTGTCGAAAACAGATTGTCCATCCGCTGGCCGGAGAGCGGATTGATGATGAACATATGCGCGGTGGCCGGATTGTGCTCAGCCTGAACATTCGGAACCTGATGCGCATAGGCCTCGATCTTGCGCAGCGCGGAGGCGAGCCAGAGCGGCTGGCCGCAGATTTCGGCACCCCGCCGGTCCGCCTCATATTCACGCGTCCGGCTGATGGCCATCTGCACCAGCATGGCGGCGAAGGGCGCGACGATCATTGCAATCAGCGTGCCGACAATGCCGAAACCATTGTTCTCGCGGCGGTCGCCGAAGAAGAAGGCGAAATTGCCCAACATGGAGATCGCACCGGCGAGCGTCGCGGTAATCGTCATGGTCAGCGTATCGCGATGCTCGATATGGGCGAGCTCATGCGCCATCACGCCGGCGACTTCCTCGCGGCTCAAGGCATTCAGGAGGCCGACGGAAGCCGCAACGGCCGCATTTTGCGGGTTTCGTCCGGTCGCGAAAGCGTTCGGCTGATCGGAATGGATGATGTAGACGCGCGGCATAGGCAGGTTCGCACGCTGCACGAGGTCGCGAACGATGGCGTAATATTCCGGCGCGCTCTGCGCATCGACCTCCTGCGCGCCATACATGCGCAACACCATGCTGTCGGCATTCCACCACGAAAACAGGTTCATCGCGGCGGCGACCAGAAATGCGATCATCATGCCGGCCTTGCCGCCCAGCGCAAATCCGACCGCCATGAACAGGGCGGTCATGAAGGCGAGCAGCATGGCAGTTCTTATCGTATTCATCGTCGTTCCTCGTAACGGCGCATTCAGCGACATTGATCACCGCGCAAGTCTTTTGCTGCGGCAAAAATGTACTTATATGATGGATATCTGGAGCCTGAACTTCAATACGACGAGACTGCGATGACCGACGAACACGTGCCGATCGAGACTTCGACCGAAACCCTGGTGGAACCGAAGAAAGAGATTTCGCCGGCAGCGCTCCGCGCACTTGCGGAGGCGGAGGCGCGCCGCCAGTCGGAAAGGCAGCCCGAGCGTGCCAAGGAACTCGGCGGTCGTGGCGGTGCCGATCCCGCCCGTTTCGGCGACTGGGAAATCAACGGCCGCGCGATCGATTTCTGAAATCGGCAATTATTCCTATTTTCTGACGTCATGAATAAGTATATATTCCTATTCATGACCCGAATCGTCGTCACAGCCACTGTCCTCCTCAGCCTGGCCCTGCCCGCAGGGGCCATGGATGTCAGTATGCGGCAGATCAAGGGACCCATCACCGCGGATGTTCTGCGCGTGTTGGACGGCGACACAGTCGAAGTGCGCGCCTATCCATGGCCGCAGCAGAGCGTCGATGTTCTCGTGCGTCTGCGCGGCATTGATGCGCCCGAAATTCATTCCAGATGTGAAGCCGAGCGGGTGAGGGCAGAAATCGCCAAAGCCCGCCTGTCCGGATTGATCACGGGGGGAAAGCACGTGCTTCTCACCGACATCGGCGGCGACAAGTATTTCGGCCGGGTCGTTGCCAATCTGGGCCTCGAGGATGGGGAGGATGCGGCGAGCACGCTCATCCTCGAAAACCTCGTCCAGCCCTATGACGGGGGCCACAAGGACCACCCATTCTGTCAGTCCTGACGAACAAAAAAACCCGGCATGCGGCCGGGTCTTCTTTGTTCATCCGTCTGCCCGATCAGCCCTTGCGATTCTGCCGGTTCTCGATCAGATCCTCGACCACCGTCGGATCAGCCAGCGTCGATGTGTCACCCAGCGAGCCGAAATCATCTTCGGCGATCTTGCGCAGGATGCGGCGCATGATCTTGCCCGAACGGGTCTTGGGCAGACCCGGCGCAAACTGGATCTTGTCCGGCGAAGCAATCGGCCCGATCTCCTTGCGCACGTGGGCGACAAGATCCTTGCGCAGCTGCTCGCTGCCATCGTGGCCGGTCATCAGGGTGACATAGCAATAGATGCCCTGGCCCTTCAGGTCGTGCGGATATCCGACGACAGCAGCTTCCGAGACGGCGTCATGCGAAACCAGCGCCGATTCGACCTCTGCCGTACCCATGCGATGGCCCGACACGTTGATCACGTCGTCGACGCGACCGGTGATCCAGTAATAGCCGTCCTCGTCCCGGCGGCAGCCGTCGCCGGTGAAATACTTGCCCTTATAGGTGGAGAAGTAAGTCTGGATGAAACGCTCATGGTCACCATAGACCGTGCGCGCCTGACCCGGCCAGGAATCGGTGATGCAGAGATTGCCGTCCGTCGCGCCGTCCAGAACCTTCCCTTCCGAATCAACGAGCTGCGGCTTGACGCCGAAGAAGGGCCGCGTCGCCGAACCCGGCTTCAGGTCTGTCGCGCCCGGCAGCGGCGTAATCATGATGCCGCCGGTTTCCGTCTGCCACCAGGTATCGACGATGGGGCAACGCTTGTCGCCAACCACGTTGTAATACCATTCCCACGCTTCCGGATTGATCGGCTCGCCGACCGAACCCATTGTGCGCAGCGAAGCGCGGGAGGCGCGTTTCACGAACTGGTCGCCGGCGCCCATCAGCGCGCGGATGGCAGTCGGCGCCGTGTAGAAGATGTTGACCTTATGCTTGTCGACGACATCCCAGAAGCGGCCGGCATCCGGATAGTTCGGTACGCCCTCGAACATCAACGTCGTCGCGCCATTCGCCAGCGGTCCGTAGACGATATAGGAATGGCCCGTGACCCAGCCCACATCCGCGGTGCACCAGTAGATGTCGCCGTCCTGATAGTCGAAGACATATTGATGCGTCATCGAGGCATAGACGAGATAGCCGCCCGTCGTGTGCAACACGCCCTTCGGTTTGCCCGTGGAACCCGACGTGTAGAGAATGAAAAGCGGATCTTCCGCCTTCATCTTGGCGGGCGGGCAGTCGGGCTTCGCGGCCTTTGTCGCCTCGTGATACCAGATGTCGCGCGTGTCGAACCATTCCGTCTTGCCGCCGGTGCGGCGAACGACCAGAACCTTGTCGACCTCCACGCCTGCACGCGAAGCAATTTCGATGGCGAGGTCGGTGTTATGCTTGAGCGGGACGGTCTTGCCGCCACGCAGACCCTCGTCCGCGGTGATGACAAAGGTCGACTGGCAGTCGATGATGCGGCCGGCAAGCGCGTCCGGCGAGAAACCGCCGAAGACGATGGAGTGTATCGCGCCGATGCGGGCGCAGGCCAACATCGCATAGGCTGCCTCGGGGATCATCGGCATGTAGATGGTGACGCGGTCGCCCTTCTTGACGCCGTTCGACTTCAGCACGTTGGAGAGGCGGCAGACCTGATCGTAAAGCTCGCGATAGGTGATCTTCTTGTCGTCATAAGGGTTGTCGCCTTCCCAGATGATGGCGACCTGATCGCCGCGCGACACGAGGTGGCGGTCGATGCAATTATAGGCGACGTTGGTGATCCCGTCTTCGAACCACTTGATCGAGACTTTCCCGGTGAAGGACGTGTTCTTGACCTTGGTGAAGGGCTTGAACCAGTCGATGCGGGTGCCGTGCTTGGCCCAGAACTTCTCCGGATTGTCGGAGCTTTCCTTGTACCACTTCAGGTACTTGTCATTGTCGATCAATGTCCGCGACTTCGCGGTCTTCAAAACGGGATAGGTCGTGCCTGACATGAACGCTCCTCCGAAACTCCTCGCAAACGTAAGTGCCCCGCCGTCTCCCGACAGCCCCGTTGGGCATCACGCAAATCCTGTTGCTGAAACGGACACTTGAAATGAAGCCTCCACTCAGCGACGGGCACCTCCGACCCGTTGAAAACGAGTTTTATCATCTAAAATCAAGCTATCAATGCGACTTTGGTCATTTGTCGCAAGCCGAATTGCAATTCTGCGTCAAAACCGCTATAGGAAATCGCATATCCCGGAAATCATAGTGGTAATACCACGGCCCGCGACACCGGCGCGGACGACTGAAGGACTCTATGCATGGCCCAACAATTGCTGATGCCCAAGGCGACGGCCGTCTGGCTTGTCGACAATACTGCCCTGTCATTCGAGCAGATTGCACAGTTCTGCAAGCTGCACCCGCTGGAAGTGAAAGCGATTGCCGACGGTGAAAGCGCCCAAGGCATCAAGGGCCTCGATCCGATCTCCACCGGCCAGCTGTCGCGCGAGGAAATCGCTCGCGCCGAAGCCAATCCGGCTCACAAGCTGAAACTGTCCGACCCGAAGGTTCGCGTACCGGAATCCAAGCGCAAGGGCCCACGGTACACGCCGGTCTCCAAGCGTCAGGACCGCCCGAACGCCATTCTTTGGCTGGTGCGCAACCATCCGGAACTGAAGGACGCACAGATTTCCCGCCTCGTCGGCACCACCAAGTCGACCATCCAGCAGATCCGCGAACGCACCCATTGGAACTCGGCCAATCTTGCCGCCATGGACCCGGTCACGCTCGGCCTCTGCTCGCAGATCGATCTCGATCTTGAAGTCGAAAAGGCCGCCAAGGGTCGTCCGCTGCCGACCGCCGAAGAACTCGGCGCGACGCTCCAGCCGGCACGCGAGACCGAACGCTATCCTTACGGCGACGATGCGCCGGAAGAAAAGTCGCTCGACGCGGACGCCGTTTTCGCCAAGCTCAAGTCGCTCAAGTCGACCCGCAACGAAGACGAAGACGAAGACAATTTCTGAGCTGTTTCAGAGCCATGAAAAAGAAACCCGGCCAACAAGCCGGGTTTTTTATTGTCCGATTTTCACTGATTCACGTGAAACCGAGCGTGCGCCCCGCCTTACAAGACCTGCTTACAGTACATGTGGATGCGGCAGGCCATGCGCCTTCAACGCCGCCTCGATTTCGCCCAACACCGCCGGATCCTCGATCGTCGCCGGCATCTTCCAGGCCTCGCCGTCGGCGATCTTCTGCATCGTCCCGCGCAATACCTTGCCTGAGCGCGTCTTCGGTAGCCGCTTGACGCAGGTCGCCAGTTTGAAGGCGGCAACTGGGCCGATATGATGCCGCACGAGATCGATCACTTCCCTTTCAACCGTCCGCTCCGGCTTCGTGACACCACTGTTGAGCACCAGAAAGCCGCAAGGCACCTGACCCTTGATGTCGTCCTGCACGCCGATCACGGCCGCCTCCGCCACATCTGGATGGCTGGCGCAGACCTCCTCCATCGCCCCGGTCGACAGCCTATGGCCGGCACAATTGATGATATCGTCGGTGCGCGCCATGATGAAGAGATAGCCGTCGTCGTCGATATAGCCGGCATCGGCCGTCTTGTAGTAGCCGGGGAACTCTTCGAGATAGGCGTGCCGGAACCGCTCGTCGGCATTCCAGAGGGTCGGCAGGCTGCCGGGGGGCAGGGGAAGTTTCACGACGACATTGCCGAGCGTGCCCGCCGGCACCGCATGACCGGCATCATCGAGAACCTGGACGTCGTAACCCGGCATGGCGACAGTCGGAGACCCGTATTTGACCGGCAGCAGACCAAGCCCCGCCGGATTGCCGGCAATCACCCAGCCGGTTTCCGTCTGCCACCAGTGGTCGACCACCGGCACCTTCAGATGCTCTTCCGCCCACTTGATCGTATCCGGGTCCGCCCGCTCGCCCGCCAGGAACAGCGTGCGCAGCGACGGCATCGGAATATCCTTGAGGAAAGCCCCGGTGGGGTCTTCCTTGCGAATGGCGCGAAACGCCGTCGGCGCCGTAAAGAAGGACACGACATTGTGCTTCTGGATGACGCGCCAGAACGTCCCGGCATCCGGCGTACCGATGGGCTTGCCTTCGAAGAGCACCGACGTATTGCCGGAAATCAGCGGCCCATAGACGATATAGGAATGACCGACGACCCAGCCGATATCGGAGGCCGCCCAGAAGGTCTCGCCGGGTCTGACGCCGTAGAAGTTCCGCATCGTCCAGTGCAGCGCAACGAGATGGCCGCCATTGTCACGGACAACGCCCTTGGGCTGCCCGGTCGTGCCTGACGTGTAGAGCACGTAAAGCGGATCTGTAGCCGCGACCGGCACGCATTCGATCTCTGCGCCGCGATGCTGCGCCACCAGCACGTCGAAATCGTGATCCAGCCCATCGGTCAGGGGTACAGACAATTCCGGCCGCTGGTAGACGAGACAAGCCGCCGGCTTGTGGTGAGCGAGCTCGATCGCCTCATCCAGCATCGGCTTGTAGGGTACGACACGGCCCGGCTCGATGCCGCAGCTGGCCGAAATGATGAGCTTTGCCTTGCTGTCATCGATGCGGGTCGCCAGTTCCGGCCCGGCAAATCCACCGAAGACCACCGAATGCACCGCACCCAGTCGCGCGCAGGCGAGCATGGACAGCACAGCCTGCAGGATCATCGGCATATAGATGATGACACGATCACCCTTTTCGACACCGAGCGACCGCATGGCATGCGCAATCGCCTTCACTTCTGCCAGTGCCTCGGCATAGGTGATTGCCGAAGAACGGCCCGTGATCGGGCTTTCGATCACGAAGGCATTGCGGTCGCCAAGACCGGCCTCAACATGGCGGTCGAGCGCATTATAGCAGGTGTTCGTCACCCCATCCGGAAACCAGCGTCCGTAAACGCCGGCTGACGGATCGAAGGCTTTCGTCGGCTTCTCGAACCAGTCTATGGCTTCCGCCTGCCGCATCCAGAACGCTTCCGGATCGGTTTTCCACGCCGCATACGCGGCATCGTATCCCTGACGCATGTTTTCCTCCCGGCGCGATCCCAGTCGCGCTTCAGGACAGGAAGTTTAGCGGACACAAAAGCGTCAAAGAACCCCGACAAAAGGCCAATAGATGCGAATTGCCCTATGCGTTCTGCTGATAGGCCCTGTTGCCGAAGATAGCCGAACCGACGCGGACGCTCGTCGCGCCGAATTCGATGGCCGTCTGATAATCAGACGACATGCCCATGGAGAGCTTCGAAAGTCCGCATCTGCTGGCAAGCTTCGCCAGAAGCGCAAAATGCGGCCCGGGATTTTCCTCCGCCGGCGGAATGCACATCAGGCCGACGACCGGTAGCGACAATTCGTCTCGGCAGAACTTGACGAAGTCGACCGTGTCATACGGCGCGATTCCCGCTTTTTGAGGCTCAAGCCCGGTATTGACCTGCACATAGAGCTTGGGCCGACGTCCCTGTTTCGCCATCTCGTCGGCAATGGCGCGGGCAATCTTCTCGCGGTCGATCGTCTCGATCACGTCGAAAAGCGCGACAGCCTCTGCAGCCTTGTTGGATTGTAGCGGCCCGATCAGATGCAGCTCAATGCCGGGAAATGTTTCACGCAGGCCCGGCCACTTGGCCTTCGCCTCCTGAACCTTGTTTTCGCCAAAGACACGCTGGCCGGCGTCCAGGGCAGGACGGATTTCGTCCGCCTCGAATGTCTTCGACACGGCGACCAGTGTTGCCGAGCCCGCCTCGCGGCCCGCGCCCTGTTCCGCCTTTGCGATTTCCGCTTTCACGGCGTTCAGCCTGTCCTGAAGTTCCATGCCACACTTCCCTTTGCCTGCCTCAGCACCCATTTATGATGCGACGCGCAAATTTGGAACCTCAACCGGTTTCCTTTTTTGCCGCACCGTCTCCGCCGCTTCACCGAAATGCCCGAAAAACTTGACGCTTCCGGCATTTCATGATGAAGGTCGGCCCCAAATTCTTGATCTATCCGGAACAGTCGAATCATGGCCTCAGAACGCTATAACCCGCGCGACGCTGAACCCCGCTGGCAGGCGGAGTGGAACGAGCGCGCAATTTTCAAAACCGACAACGACGATCCGCGCGACAAATATTACGTGCTCGAGATGTTCCCCTATCCGTCGGGCCGTATCCATATGGGCCATGTGCGCAACTATGCCATGGGCGACGTCGTGGCGCGCTATAAGCGCGCGCGCGGCTATAACGTGCTCCACCCGATGGGCTGGGACGCCTTCGGCATGCCGGCGGAAAACGCTGCCATGCAGAACAAGATCCATCCCAAGGAATGGACCTATGCCAATATCGCCACCATGCGCGGCCAGCTGAAATCCATGGGCCTGTCGCTCGACTGGTCGCGCGAATTCGCGACCTGTGACGTGGAATATTACCAGCGCCAGCAGAGCCTCTTCCTCGACTTCCTGGAAAAGGGCCTGGTCTATCGCAAGCAGTCCAAGGTCAACTGGGACCCGGTCGACCAGACGGTTCTCGCCAACGAGCAGGTCATCGACGGCCGCGGCTGGCGCTCCGGCGCGCTGGTGGAACAGCGCGAGCTGACGCAGTGGTTCTTCAAGATCACCGACTTCTCGCAGGATTTGCTGGATTCGCTGGACGAACTCGACCAGTGGCCGGAAAAGGTCCGGCTGATGCAGAAGAACTGGATCGGTCGCTCGGAAGGCCTGACGCTGCGCTGGGAAACTGTCGGCAACGAACTGCCGGAAGAATTCCGCGACGTCACCGTCTACACGACGCGCCCCGATACGCTGTTCGGCGCTTCCTTCCTGGCGATTGCTGCAGATCATCCGCTGGCCAAGTATGTCGCTGCCAGCAATCCGGCCGTTGCCGAGTTCGCTGAGGAATGCCGCCGCGCCGGCACGTCGCTGGCCGCTCTGGAAACCGCTGAAAAGAAGGGCATGGATACGGGCGTGAAGGTCCGTCATCCCTTCGATCCCGCATGGGAATTGCCGGTCTATGTCGCCAATTTCGTGCTGATGGAATACGGCACGGGCGCCATCTTCGGCTGCCCCTCCGGCGACCAGCGCGACCTGGATTTCGCCCGCAAATACGACCTGCCGGTGGTTCCCGTCGTCATGCCGGAAGGCAGCGACGCTGCGACTTTCACGGTTGGCGACACCGCCTATGACGGCGAGGGCGTGATGATCAATTCACGCTTCCTCGACGGCAAGTCCACCACGGACGCCTTCAACGAAGTCGCCGATCGCCTGAGCGCCACGTTGCTCGGCGGCAAGCCGCAGGCCGAGCGCAAGGTGAATTTCCGCCTGCGCGACTGGGGCATTTCGCGCCAACGCTATTGGGGCTGCCCGATCCCGGTCATTCATTGCGATGAATGCGGCGTCATTCCGGTTCCGAAGAAGGACCTGCCTGTCCAGCTGCCCGACGATATCAATTTCGACAAGCCGGGCAATCCGCTCGACCGTCATCCGACATGGCGGAACGTGAAATGCCCCCATTGCGGCAAGGATGCCCGCCGCGAGACGGACACGATGGACACATTCGTTGATTCGTCCTGGTATTTCGCCCGCTTCACCGCCCCGCATGCCGACAAGCCGGTCATCACCGAGACGGCGGATGCCTGGCTCCCTGTCGACCAGTATATCGGCGGTATCGAGCACGCAATCCTGCATCTGCTCTATTCGCGCTTCTTCACCCGCGCCATGCGCGAAACCGGGCATGTGAACCTGAAGGAGCCTTTCAAGGGCCTCTTCACGCAGGGCATGGTCGTGCATGAAACCTACAAGATGGGCGAGGGCGGCAACGGGACCTGGGTCCAGCCTTCCGAGATCCGTCTCGAGGAATCGGACGGGGTTCGCCGCGCCTTCCACGTCGAATCCGGCGAAGAAGTGACCATCGGCTCAATCGAGAAGATGTCCAAGTCGAAGAAGAATGTTGTCGATCCGGACGATATCATCGCCTCCTACGGCGCCGATACCGCCCGCTTCTTCATGCTCTCCGACTCACCGCCGGAACGTGACGTGATCTGGACGGAAGCGGGCGTCGAAGCCGCACACCGCTTCGTCCAGCGCATCTGGCGTCTGGTTTCGGAAGCCGCACCGGCCTTGCGCGGGGTGAAACCCGTCCCCGCTGAATCGGGCGAGGCCCTGCCGGTGTCACAGGCCGCCCACAAGGCGCTTCTGGCCGTCGCAAGCGATTATGATCGCCTTGGCTTCAACAAAGCCGTGGCACGCGTCTACGAACTCGTGAATGCCCTTGCCGCGCCGCTGACGAAGGTTGCCAATGAAAAGGTAGATGAAGCTTATGCCGGTGCTCTGCGTGAAGCTACGCAGATCCTCGTCCAGCTCTTCGCCCCAATCATGCCGCATCTGGCGGAAGAATGCTGGAAGGAAATCGGCTGCACCGGTCTCGTTTCCGACGCGCCTTGGCCGACCTATCTGGAAAGCCTTGTCGTCGAGAATACGGTAACGCTGCCCGTGCAGGTCAACGGCAAGAAGCGCGGCGAATTGACAATCGCGCGCGACGCGTCTCAGAGTGACGTCGAAGCCGCTGTGCTGGCGCTCGATTTCGTAACCAGCGCACTGGCCGGCTCCAAGCCGAAGAAAATCGTCGTCGTACCGCAAAGGATCGTCAATGTCGTCGTTTGATAAGCCACTGTTTCGACGCGCTTTTTTGGGTGCGGTTTTGGCGGTTTCGGCTGTCGGCCTCGGCGCCTGCCAGGTTCAGCCGCTCTACGGCAAGACGGGCCTCACGGAGTCACTGGCAAGCGTTGGCATTTCGGAACCGAAGAACCGCGTGGAGCAATCGGTCCGCAACCAGATGATCTTCCTTCTCTCCGGTGGGGCCGGCGAGCCGGCCAATCCTGTGTACCAACTGGAGCTGCATGTCGCCTCGACCAACGTGAACTATCTCGCGCAAATCTCCTCTAATCTGCCGCAGCCGGGTCGCGTCACGCTGACAGCACGCTACGTCCTCACGCGCGATGGAAAGCTGATCAAGCAGGGCACCCAGCGCATGGATGCTCAGCTCGATTACTCGAGCCAGCAGTTTGCCCAGATTCGGGCCGTCCGCGACGCCGAAGATCGCGCGGCACGCGAATTGGCGGAAGTGTTGAAGCTCGACATCGCATCGGCCCTGTCGAAGTAAGAGATCCCATGTCGGAGCTGAAACCGCAGGAATTCGAACGGCTCTTGCGGTCCAGCTCTGCCCTGCCGCGCATGATCGTGATATTCGGGCCTGACAGGGGTCTGGTGTCCGAACGCGCCGAAGCCGCCGCAGCCCGGACCGGCATTCCCCTCAATGATCCCTTCGCCGTCACCAAGATCGAGGCCTCTGATCTTCAGAAGTCGCCGGGGCGGCTTATCGAGGAAATGCAGAGCATTGGCCTGTTTGGCGGCGAGAAACTGGTCTGGGTTCGAAATGCTGCAAATGAAAAGGCGCTTGTCGATGGTCTGGCGGCTCTGGCGGCGGGCGAACCGCCCGAAACCTATCTGATTGTCGAGGCCGGGGATCTGAAGAAGGGTGCGGCGCTGCGAAAAGCAGCTGAAGCTGCGCGGAGCATTGTTTCCGTTCCCTGCTATTCCGACGATCAGGCAAGTCTTAACGGCCTGATTGACGAGGTCCTGGCGGAGACGGGCCAGCGTATAGCTCCGGCTGCCCGCGCAAGGCTTCTGGACAATCTCGGGGGCGACCGCCGGGCAAGCCGAGGCGAGATCCGCAAGCTCGCGCTCTATTGTGCGCATGAACCGCAGATCGAAGAACAGCATGTCCTGGACATCATCGGCGATGTCAGCGAGACCTCACTCGACAATCTCATTGATGCTTTGCTGGGCGGAGACGCGGACGCGATGATCGCGGCCCTCGACGCTCTGATTTCAGCAAAGACTGCGATCTATCAGGTGCTCAACGCCGTGCTCCGACAGTTCCAGACGCTGGACTCCCTGCGGGCTGAGATGGACAAATCGCGGCAATCCGCCAGCCAGGTCATCCAGACCCACGGGAAGCATATCTTCTTCAAGCGCCGCGCTGTCATCACCCAGGCCCTGACGGTCTGGGCCGCCCCCAAGCTCTCACGCGAACTTTCGCGCCTGCAGGCGATGGTGCTGACAAGCCAGAAGAACCCGCAGATTGCTCACAGCGTCGCGGCCCAGCTTCTGCTTTCCCTCACGCAACAATCCGTCGTCCGTCGCTGAGTTCAGTGGAAAGGCGCGACAAAAAGCGCCGATCCCATGAAGCCGCGAACCTCAACGAATCCCGTCTCGGCTCTACAACACAGAAGAGCATGCGATAGGCACTGAACGGCTGGCTTCAGCGACGTTCCAGCAGCCGGCAAATTTCCTCGAGTTGATCGAGCGTCTTATAGGAAATTTTGACGAAGCCGCCATTCGCCTTGTGGCTGACCGAGACATCAAGCCCCAGCGCGTCGGAAAGCGACTTTTCAAGTGCCAGCGTGTCGGCATCCTTGTTATCCCGGAGCCGCGGCCCGGCAAGGCCAGGATTTTCCTGTGCCTTTATGTCGTTCTGCGCGAGACGCTCGGTATCGCGGACAGACATACCCTTGGAAACCACCGCTCGTGCAAGCGCGACAGGGTTGGATGTCGGAATGAGAGCGCGGGCATGACCGGCGGACAGGGTGCCCGAGGAGAGCATATCGCGAACTTCGTCGGGCAATTTCAACAGGCGGAGACTGTTCGCCACGTGACTGCGGCTCTTGCCGATAATCTCGCCGAGATCATTCTGCGTATAGCCATGCTCGGCGATCAGTTGCTCATAACCGAGCGCTTCTTCAAGCGGGTTGAGATCCGACCTCTGAACGTTTTCCACGATGGCGAGTTCAAGCGCCGTACGATCGTCCACGTCACGAACAATAACCGGAATTTCAGCAAACCCCGCCAGTTGCGCCGCGCGCCAGCGACGCTCACCTGCGATAATTTCATATTGTCCGCCGGCAATCGTGCGGGCCACAACCGGTTGAACAATGCCGTGCTGTCGAATGGAGGAGGCAAGCTCCTGAAGCTCAGCCTCATCGAAGCTTCGACGAGGGTTACGAGGGTTGCGAACAACATATTCGATAGGGACCTGGCGGTCCGCACTGATGCGACTGGCAGCGGCTCCCGCCGCACCCATGGCAATGGGTTGATCCATTTCGCCGATCAGGGCCGCGAGGCCACGCCCAAGGCGCCGTTTGGAGTGATCTTCTTCCATCGTAAAAGTATTACACCTCCGTTACGATTACGCTGCGAGGCGTTGACGCTCTCTCTGGATAACTTCGGACGCTAGCTGAAGATAAGCCTGGCTCCCTGCGCACTTCAGATCGTAGAGAATGGCGGGCTTGCCATAAGAGGGCGCCTCGGACACGCGAACATTGCGAGGAATGAGCGTGTGATAAACCTTTTCCCCCAAATGGGTGCGGACATCGTTCACCACCTGCTGCGCAAGGTTGTTTCGCGCGTCAAACATAGTCAGAACGATGCCCTGGATGTCGAGCTGCGGATTCACGGTTGACCGAATTTGTGAAACAGTTTCAAGGAGTTGACTCAGTCCCTCGAGAGCGAAAAACTCGCATTGCAAGGGAACAAGGACCGAATGGGCAGCAGCCATCGCGTTCATGGTCAGCAAATTGAAGCTGGGCGGGCAATCCACCAGAATATAGGAATACTCAAAGGCCTGAGTGGAGATCAGTGCCTTGCGAAGACGGAACACGCGGTCGCTTGCCTGCGAGATTTCCATCTCGATGCCCAACAAATCCATGGTCGAAGGAATAATGTGAAGATTTGGAACCGCGGTTTCCTGGACGGTCTCTGCAACCGAATGCGTTCCCATAAGCAGATCGTAAGATGAATGCTCACGGTTCTTTCGACCAATGCCCAGGCCTGTGCTTGCGTTTCCCTGCGGATCGAGATCAACGATGAGGACGCGTTCACCAATCGCCGCGAGTGCCGTCGCCAGATTGATCGCAGTAGTCGTCTTCCCAACGCCACCCTTCTGGTTTGCGACGGTTATGATTCGATTCCGATATCCGTTCATCGCCATTTTGCGTCTCGCTAAAGCTTGGACGCCAGATTCGAAATCTCGAGAATGACTGACTCTCGCTCGATCTGACTTGGATGTTCTATCAGATCGAAAGCCCATCTGCCACGTGCAGCAGCGACCTCGCGGGCATAATCCCGGCCTTTGTGGAAAAAAAGCCGCGTCTCGGTCGAGGCTTTTGTCCAAGGAAGTGAGTAGGCGAGGAGCTCCGAGAGATCTGCGAGTGCCCGCGCCGAGATCGCATCGCATTGCAGAACCTGTTCCGGAGCATCTTCAATGCGGATGGGATGGACTGACGCGCGGGCTCCGGTTTCTATGATCGCGTTACGGAGAAAGGACGCCTTCTTATGATTGCTCTCGACCAGGTGCACCCAGCCATCTCCGAGTTCCAAAAGAAGAATCGCGGTTACAATGCCAGGAAACCCGCCTCCACTACCGAGATCAACCCACGTCTTAGGACTAGGAGTCAGTGCGAAAAGCTGTGCGCTATCCGCAATATGACGTTCCCACAGGTCACCAGCCGTTGACGGCGCGACCAAATTGATGGCCCTTGCCCATTTCCGAAAAAGTTCGGCAAAGATCTCCAACTTCGCGTTGGTTTCACGTGAAACACGTAATCCGTCTATCGATAAGACGTGACTCTTCATCATTGCACCCGCACAACCTTCTGCGAAACGTCGGCCCCTTGCTTCCGCATATGGACGAGTATCAGGGCTAGCGCCGCAGGCGTCATTCCCTCGATAGAAGACGCTTGAGCTATAGTTAAGGGCTTGATTCTTCTCAGTTTCACAAGAAGTTCATTGGAAAGTCCCGAAATCCGCTCATAGGCGAAGTCCGCTGGGATTTCACGCGCCTCATCGCGCTGAATGTCCGCAATGGTCGATGCTTGGCGGTCCATATAGACAGCGTAGCCCGCCTCGATCTTAAGGGCCTCACGAGCCCTGGCATCAGTATTCATAAGCTCCGGCCAAATCCGCTCTGCATCGTCGAATTCAAAGTCTGAACGGGCAAGTAGCTCGTAAGCGGTCCGCCGCACGCCATCCTTGTTGAGGGCCAAGCCGAAGTCTTCCGCTTCATTCGGCGTCAAAGCAAGCCGCTTCAGAACCGTTCGAGCCTGATTCACTTCCGCTTCGTAACGCCCGTACCGCTCCCGACGATCCTCGCCACAGATACCCAGTTTGATTGCAATCGGAGTTAAGCGCTGATCTGCGTTGTCTGCCCGCAGCGAAAGCCGATACTCGGCTCGCGAGGTGAACATTCGATACGGCTCCGTTACCCCGAATGTGATCAGATCATCGATCATGACGCCCACATAGGACTCTGTCCGACTGAATTTGACGGGCTCAGCCTGCAACGCATACCGGGCTGCGTTCAATCCCGCCACCAAGCCCTGAGCACCGGCCTCCTCGTAGCCCGTTGTGCCATTGATCTGCCCCGCCAGCAAAAGTCCATTAACACTCCGCACTGCCAGACGGTGGTCCAACTGCGTTGGCTCGACAAAGTCATATTCGATGGCATAGCCTGGCTGCCGAATTTCGACGTCTTCGAGCCCGGGAATGCTGCGGATAAAGGCCTCCTGCACGTCGATGGGCAACGACGTCGAAATCCCGTTGGGATAAACGGTGTCGTCGTCAAGACCTTCCGGTTCCAGGAATATCTGGTGCCCGTCCCTGTCCCCAAAACGCACAATCTTATCTTCAATCGAAGGACAATAGCGGGGACCGATCCCCTTGATCTCGCCGGAATACATGGCAGACCGATGAATGTTCTCCCGTATGATCCGATGCGTTTCGTTTGTTGTCCGCGTAACGCCGCAGGCGACCTGAGGGTTTTGGATCGTTTCGGTCATGAACGAAAAAGGCACGAGCTCCGGATCGGCCTCTTGCACACCGATCCGGTCCCAGGCGATGGTTTTCCCATCAAGTCGCGCAGGGGTCCCTGTCTTCAGACGACCGAGGCGGAGACCGAGCTTTTCAAAGCGCGCGGAGAGACCGACGCTCGGGGCCTCCCCGGCACGACCGGCCGGCGTCTTTTCGTTTCCGATGTGAATCAATCCGCGCAGAAACGTTCCGGTGGTTATCACCACAGAACGCGCAGTGATCTTGCGACCATCTGCAGTTTCGACGCCACCAACCACCGCTCCGTCCATCACGAGATCGAAAGCATCACCCTCCATCACCGTCAGTCCGGATATCCGGGAAATAGCCGCCTGCATATGGCGTTTATAGAGCGCACGATCCGCCTGGGTTCGCGGACCGCGGACCGCTGGACCCTTCTTTCGATTCAGGAGGCGGAATTGAATGCCGGAGAGGTCGGCAATCCGCCCCATCAATCCGTCCAGGGCATCGATCTCGCGGACGAGATGGCCTTTTCCCAGGCCCCCGATCGCAGGATTACAAGACATCGTGCCAATCGTATCGGCCCGATGGGTTAAAAGAAGAGTATGCGCGCCACTACGGGCGGAGGCGGACGCCGCTTCACAGCCGGCATGACCACCACCAATCACAATCACATCGAAATCAAGACTATCCATCGTTTCGTTCCTGAATCGAAAGCAGGCCGGTGGGCGGCTACTTCCCAACGCAAAACTGCGAGAAAATCAGTCCTAGCAGCGCATCCGGTGTCATTCGACCGGTTAAGTAGGCAAGTTCATCAGAGGCGGCACGCAGCATCTCCGCTCTCAGTTCCAAGGGTTCATTATCCGAGGTCAAGGCGTCCTTCAGGCTCGAAAGCGTCGCGCTGACATGGTTTCGGTGACGAATCAAAAGAGGGGTTAGAAACTCACCACCTCGTATCGCCTTTGAGGCTCGGGCCGAAATTTGTTCCAGAAGTGAATCGATTCCCACGCCCGTGATCGTCGACACACCCAATGTAACCGAACCTGGTGCCTGCGAAGGCGCCACCATACGATCCAGCTTCGTGCGGACCTGAATCATATCAGACAAATGACCGTCCGTCATTTCGATCCGGGGAGCATCGGCGCTACCGTTCTCCGTCAGGTAAAGGACGAGGTCGGCATCGCGGATCGTTTCACGGGCACGCTCAATCCCGATCCGTTCGACCGGATCCTCCGTCTCCCGTAACCCGGCCGTATCAAACAGAACCACCTTCGACCCATTCAGATCAAGATCAACTGAGAGCACGTCGCGCGTGGTTCCTGCGATGTCCGTCACGATCGCGACGTCGCGCCGGGCGAGATAATTGAGAAGGCTCGACTTGCCGGCATTGGGCGGTCCCGCAATGGCAACGCGAAATCCATCCCTGACAATTTCCGCGGTATGATCCGAGAGGGCGCTTTCCATCTCTGCGGCCAAGGCTCGTACATTCCCCCAGACCTGGTCCGACACCGATCCGGGAATATCGCTCTCGTCGGCAAAATCAAGCTCGGCTTCGATCAGAGCCCGAGCCTGAGACAGCCTCGTCATCCAGTCGTGATAGCGCCGTGAAAGATGCCCGTCGGCAAGATATTTGGCCAGGCGACGTTGGGCCTCCGTTTCCGCCTGGATGAGCTCGGACAAGCCTTCAGCTTCAACGAGGTCCATCTTGCCGTGCTCGAAGGCACGTCGGGCGAATTCTCCCGCCTCAGCCTGGCGGAAACCGGAGAGAGAGCCGAGCCCCTCCAGGATGGCCGCCACGATCGCGCGACCCCCATGAACCTGCAGCTCAGCACAATCCTCGCCCGTAAAGGACGCCGGTCCCTTAAAAAAGAGGATCAGGCCTCGATCAAGCTCTTCACCATCCGAACCACGTATCACCGTCAGCGTGGCCGCGCGCGGCGCCGGCACTTTTCCACATAAGGTCCGCAACGCGACTTCAGTCTCTGGACCGGATACCCGAATCACCGCGACGCCGGCCGGAAGACCGCCGCTCGAGAGGGCGAAGATGGTATCAGTCGCTTTCATGGGCCCGTTCATCTGGTTTCCGCGGAGAAAGCCGCGGCTCTTGCGTCGGCGACCTCTTAAAGCTGCCGGCGTTTCTGCTGGCAAAACGGAAAAGAGTCAATCACGGAATAAACCGCGATTGACTCCGAAAATGTTGAATCCGGCTAAGGAAATCAGGTATTCATCGATTCGAAGAAGTCGCCGTTGTTCTTCGTCTGCTTGAGCTTGTCGATAAGGAACTCGATGGCGTCTGTCGTACCCATCGGGGCCAGAATCCGGCGAAGAACGAAGATCTTCTGGAGATCCTGACGCGGAACAAGCAGGTCTTCCTTACGCGTACCGGACTTGAGAATATCCATCGCCGGGAAGATACGCTTGTCGGCAACCTTCCGGTCGAGCACGATTTCCGAGTTGCCCGTGCCCTTGAACTCTTCGAAGATCACTTCGTCCATACGGCTGCCCGTGTCGATCAGCGCAGTCGCAATGATCGTGAGTGAACCGCCTTCTTCAATATTGCGCGCTGCACCAAAGAAGCGTTTCGGGCGCTGCAACGCATTGGCGTCCACACCACCCGTCAGGACCTTGCCGGACGACGGAACGACCGTGTTGTAGGCTCGCCCGAGACGCGTGATCGAATCAAGCAGGATAACGACGTCGCGACCGTGTTCGACCAGGCGCTTTGCCTTTTCGATCACCATTTCAGCAACCTGTACGTGACGGGTAGCCGGCTCGTCGAAAGTCGATGAAACGACTTCGCCACGCACGGAGCGCTGCATATCCGTCACTTCTTCCGGACGTTCGTCGATCAGCAGAACGATCAGATAGCATTCCGGATGGTTTGCGGTGATCGAGTGCGCGATATTCTGCAGGAGAACTGTCTTACCTGTCCGCGGCGGTGCGACGATCAGGGCACGCTGGCCCTTTCCGAGAGGTGCGACCAGATCGATCACCCGCGGAGACAGGTCCTTGGACGTCGGCACTTCGAGTTCCATCTTGAAGCGTTCATTGGGATAGAGCGGCGTCAGGTTGTCGAAGTGAACCTTGTGACGAATTTTTTCCGGGTCTTCGAAATTGATCGTATTGACCTTCAGAAGCGCAAAATAGCGCTCCCCTTCCTTCGGACCACGGATCGGGCCTTCCACCGTGTCGCCTGTCTTCAGCGAGAAACGGCGAATTTGCGAGGGAGAAATGTAAATGTCGTCAGGACCCGGAAGGTAGTTGGCATTGGCGGAGCGCAGGAAGCCGAAACCATCCTGCAGGACTTCCACAACCCCCTCACCGATGATCTCGACATCCTGTGTGGCCAGGACCTTCAGAATGGCAAACATCAGTTCCTGCTTGCGCATCGTGCTCGCGTTCTCGACCTCCAGCGACTCTGCAAAGGCGAGCAGGTCGGTTGGGGTCTTGTTCTTAAGCTCCTGAAGCTTCATTTCAGCCATGAATAACCACACGAATAAAAGGGGGAACTGGACGGTACAATTTGCGGATGCCGGACGCGATCGTCCGACTCTATGAGCCCGTCACCTCGGAAGAGATGCGCGGAAAATAGCGCTTCGCAGACCCACCCGCAAGGGGGAGGGGCCAAATTGGCAAGAAATCACGCGAAAGGCTTCACGATCACAAGGATAACGATGACGATCATCAAGAGCGTTGGCGCTTCGTTCAGCAAACGCCAGCTGCGGGGCGTTCCTATGCGATCATCGGCCGCGAATCGCCGAACCGCCTTTGCCATGTAGCCATGGACGCCAGACAGGACGAGGACGGCCGCAAGCTTCAGGTGAAGCCATCCACCATGGAATCCATAGATCTCGATTGCCATCCACAAACCGAAGATCCAGCTCAGCACCATGGCCGGTGTCATGATGATCGACATGAGACGCCGTTCCATCACCTTGAAGGTCTCGGAAGCAGCGGACCCGACCTCATGGTCGAGATGATAGATGAAAAGCCGCGGCATGTACAAAAGCCCTGCCATCCAGGAGATCACGGCGATGACATGCAATGCCTTGACCCATAGATAGCGGTTCTGCACATCGGCCAGGAACAGACCAACACCGATGACGACGAAGAGCGCAAGCGCAATCCCCGCCCGCAAAGCGGCCTTGCTCCCCGTCGACCCGCTCGCCTTGTTCAAGCCGCACCCCCGCGAACCCGATTGACGAGATGACTTACATTCGCCGGATCCGCTTGCGGTGTAATCCCGTGACCGAGGTTGAAAATCAGCGGGCCGGAACCCAGAGCCTGCAGGATCGCATCGACCCCCTCGTCAAGAGCCTTCCCACCGGCCACAACCCGCATCGGATCCAGATTTCCCTGCACCGCGCCATCCTTCTGCAATTCGCGGGCAAAGGAAAGCGGGACCGACCAATCGAGGCCGATAGCATCCGCCCGTGTGTCCTGACGGTAGGACTTCAGCAGATAACCCGCACCCTTGGCAAACGCGATGATCTTCGCGCCGGGTCTCGCAGCCCGAACCGCGTCGGTAATCCGGCGCACAGGGTGCACGGCATACCGCTCGAATTCCGCTTCGCCAAGAACACCTGCCCAGGAATCAAAAATCTGCACAGCGTCTGCCCCACTGTCGATCTGCCGGATCAGATATTGCGCCGAGAGATCGGCAACGTGATCGAGCAACTTTCCGAAAGCTTCCGGATACCGATAGGCAAACAAGCGAGCGGGCGCCTGATCGGGCGTGCCATGTCCAGCGATCAGATAGGTCGCAATCGTCCAGGGCGCGCCACAGAAACCGAGGAGGGTTGTCTCCGTGGGCAGTTCGGCGCGAAGCCTGCGAACGGTTTCGTAGACGGGATCAAGCTTGTCTCCCAATTCCGTCTTCGTCAGTGCACCAATTTCATCAACCGACAACGGATCGAGTTGCGGCCCATTTCCCTCTTCAAAGCGAACATTCCGACCGATCGCATCGGGAATGACGAGAATATCCGAAAAGAGGATCGCTGCATCAAAGGCGTAACGCCGTATCGGCTGCAGAGTCACTTCGACGGCATAATCGGGCGTATAGCAGAGATCGAGGAAACTTCCGGCCTTCGCGCGCGTTTCCCGATATTCTGGAAGATAACGGCCAGCCTGACGCATCAGCCAGATAGGAGGTGGAGAGACAGTCTTGCCTTCCAAGACGTCCATCACCTTGCGGTGCGTTACTGAAACCACTCTCTTCTCCAATCTAAAAAACTCATTCTTAAAGAGCTTCTATTTCTTAGAGTCGGTGAGGATCAAGGATTAAAATTGACGCAACCATCATCCACCGGGCGAGCCGATTAAACTGAAACGCTTGAGATTTTTATCCGCACAAATGGAAAAGCCAACCGCGTTCCGATTCAGCAAGGATTCTGAAATGTTTGGATCACATTGCTTGGCCGTGTTGCCTGTTGATAAGGGCTGTACAAGTGCGGACGGAGGAGGTGTTCTCCACAATTCCGAATTTGACCCGGAAACAACAGTCGCGAATCCGAAATGTGGAAAAAACGGCGGTTTCCCACAGGGCGATCCGCCACGGCGAAAATCGTGTCATCTTCTCCCGCGTTATCAACACCGCCCCGGAATTAGCGGGGAAAAATGCGAACAGCGCTTGCCCATGACAGAATCGCTTCTCGAACGACTGCACGATAGACCCTACAGGCCAATTGCTAACGGATGATTAACAGACCGAACTATCGGCGTCCTCTTACAGTCCCTGTTGTCAACTGACCGTGCCAATGCGAGAAAACCGCGAATCGACTGCCCCATAGAAGCTGAGGCCAAATGTCATGAGCGCCGAAAAGAAAATAATTCTCGCCTCTGGATCGCCGTTCCGCAAGCAACTCATGGAGGCCGCCGGTCTCGCATTCACTGCCGAGCCCGCACGGATCGATGAAAGGGAAATCGAGGCGCCGCTTGTTGCAGGAGGTGCAAGCCCCGAAGCCGTTGCCACAGCTCTTGCCAAGGCGAAAGCAGAGGATGTGGCGCGGAGAAATCCGCAAGCCTTTGTCATCGGCTCCGATCAGGTCATGTCGATGGACGGACGACTGTTTCACAAATGCACATCCGTCGAAATGGCGCGCGAGCAGTTGCGATCCATGCGCGGAAAGACCCACCGCCTATCCAGCGCCATCTCGATCGTCCGGAACGGCGAGGAAATCTGGAGACACATCTCCGTCGCGGATCTGACCTTCCGCCGTTTCACGGATTCGTTTCTCGCCTCCTACATCGCCAATGCCGGGGAGAAGGTCTTGCTGACCGTGGGCGCCTACAGCTATGAAGGACTGGGGCAGCAATTGTTCGAGAAGGTCGAGGGGGACTTTTTCACCATTATAGGATTGCCCATGCTGCCGCTCCTTGCGGCGCTGCGAGACCTCACCATCATTCCCCGCTGATTCACGTGAAACATTAACCATGCACGCATTTGTCGCCGGCCATCCTATCAAACATTCCAAGTCACCCCTGATTCATGGGACCTGGCTCAAACGCCATAACCTTGAGGGGACGTATCGCGCCATCGATGTTGCACCCGAAGAGTTCGAGACTTTCATCGAACGGCTGAAAGGTGGAAACGCTGAATTTGTTGGCGGCAACATTACGATACCCCACAAGGAGCGCGCCTTCGCGCTTGCCGATCAGGTCGACGAGACAGCGGAATTGATGGGCGCGGCCAACACGCTCTGGCGCGAGGACGGGCGGCTCAAGGCAACAAACACGGATGCCTATGGATTTGCCGCGAACCTCGATGAAAAAAGTCCGGGCTGGCGAGATCTGGAAACGGCAGTCGTTTACGGTGCTGGCGGTGCAAGTCGTGCGGTTATTGTCGCCCTCATTGAAGGCGGATTCCGGAACGTCCATGTTCTGAACCGCACGGTCGAAAAGGCCAAGACCCTGGCAGACCGCTTCGGACCGAAAGTCATGTCGCATCCGCTCGACGCATTGAAGGATGTGCTGGGAGGCGCTGGCCTTTTTGTCAACACGACCTCGCTCGGGCTTGAGGGCACCGCGCCGGAAATCGACTTTTCCGGAATGCGACAGGGCGCTCTGGTCACCGACATTGTCTATGTCCCGCAGAAGACCGGCTTCATTTTGCAGGCGGAAGCACAGGGCGTTGCCACGGCCGACGGGCTCGGCATGCTTCTGCACCAGGCCGTCCCTGGATTTGAAAAATGGTTCGGCGTCCGTCCGGTCGTGGATCAGGAACTGCGTGAGATCGTGGAAGCCGCCATGGGAGTGCGCTGATGTTTGTCATCGGCCTGACCGGCTCTATCGGCATGGGCAAGTCGACGACTGCGGACATGTTTCGGCAAGAAGGCATTCCGGTGAACGATGCCGATGCGGTCGTGCATGAACTCTACGCGCACGAAGCCGTTGCGCCGATTGAAGCTGCTTTCCCCGGAACGACGAGGGATGGCTCCGTGGATCGCGCAGCACTTGCCGCGCATCTTGCTGCCCATCCCTCGGACTTCAAGACACTCGAGACGATTGTGCACCCACTGGTGCGCGCAAAGGAACTGGAATTTCGGGAGCGGACGCAAGCGCAGGGCCACGACATGGCCGTCCTAGACATCCCCCTCTTGTTCGAGACGGGGCGCCAGGGCCGGGTCGATGCGGTGGTTGTCGTCAGCTGCCCGCCGGATATCCAGCGGGCTCGCGTTCTCTCGCGTCCCGGAATGACCGTGGATAAGTTCGAGATGATCCTCTCGCGTCAGATGCCGGATAGCGAAAAGCGCGCTCGCGCGGACTATATTGTCGAGACCGGTTCGGGACTGGAGTCAGCCCGCACGCAAGTGCGCGAGATTCTCGCCGACATCAGGGCGCGGCGTCTCGGATAAACAGGCAGGAACAGAAATGCGGGAAATCATCTTCGACACAGAAACGACGGGCCTTGATTCGCGCGAGGACCGCATCATTGAAATCGGTGGTATCGAACTCGACAACCATTTTCCCACCGGGCGCACGCTGCATCTCTATATCAATCCGGGCGAGCGGAAGGTTCACCCGGACGCCCTCGCGGTTCATGGGATCACGGATGAGTTCCTGGCCGACAAGCCGCCGTTTGTCGACGTGGCCGAACAAATCCTGAGCTTCTTCGAAGGTGCCAAGTGGATCGCTCACAACGCGACATTCGACATGGGCTTCGTCAATGCGGAGCTGGGCCGCCTCGGTTTGCCGCCGATCGCTCCGTCGGAGGTGATTGACACCCTGTCGCTTGCCCGCCGCAAGCATCCGATGGGCCCCAACTCACTCGACGCGCTTTGCAAACGCTACGGCATCGACAACTCCCATCGCACGAAGCACGGGGCGCTTCTCGACTCCGAACTCCTGGCGGAAGTCTATATTGAAATGATCGGGGGGCGTCAGGCCGCACTCGGTCTGGCGGGTCCCGGGCAGACCTCGGTCGAGGAAAACGAAGCCGCAAGCGTGATCATGGCCGGCAGGCCGAAGCCGCTAGCGCCGCGAGTGACGGAAGCCGAGCGCCAGGCGCACGAGGCCATGGTCACAAAGATCGGTGGCAAGGCTCTCTGGGCACGCTACCAGTAAGATAGCAAGGCAATCGGTAGGCATGAAAAAGCCCGGGGCGGACCCGGGCTTTTGTGTTTCGTTTATAAGCGAAAATCAGTTGGTGTTGGCGCTGACCTTGGCGCGTGCCTGTTCTTCGGCCATGCGCTGCGAGAACATCTGCGCGAAGTCGATCGGGTCGACGAGGAGGGGCGGGAAGCCGCCATTGCGCGTGACGTCCGCGATGATCTGGCGGGCAAAGGGGAAGAGCAGGCGCGGGCACTCGATGAAGAGGATCGGCAGCATGTGTTCCTGCGGGAAGCCCGAAATCCGGAAAACGCCACCGTAAGCCAGTTCGGCATGGAAGAGCGACTTGTCGCCGGCCTTGGCTTCGGCCGTCAGCGTCAGCAGGACGTCGAAGTCTTCGCCGCCCAGCGGGTTGGCATTGACATTGACATTGATGTTGATGTCCGGGGCCTTGTCGCGCGCCTGAAGCGACTGCGGAGCGCCCGGATTTTCGAAGGAGAGGTCCTTCGTATACTGAGCGAGAATATTGAGCGAAGGAGCCTGCCCGGCGCCGTTCTGGTTTACATCGTTAGACATGTCAGCTCCTCAAGGGACAATCGATCGTGCCGCGATCTAACATTTCCAAGGGGGGCTTACAACCCTGCGGCCGAATGCCTCGCGACCTGGGTGCTCAGTCGATCCGGCGGTTCCAGGGCGAGTTCGGGTTCTGCTCGCGGTGATAGTCGTCCTCATCCAGATCGATCACATTACCCGCCTCGTCCTGGCGGCCGGGTTGGTCAAAAGGCGAACCCGAAGCGCTGCCGGTATTCCGAAAGACGCCGGAAACGACGATCCTGTCCTTGATCAGAAGCCACGCCGCATCACGGACGGCGGGGATAAAAAGCAGCAGGCCCAGAATATCGGTGACGAAGCCGGGGGTGAGCAGGAAGAGCCCGGCAAGGACGATCATCGCGCCGTGGATCATTTCGCGGGCCGGCAGCCGCCCGGCATCCATCTCCCGCGACAGCTTGCGCAGCACGCCGATCCCCTGGATGCGCAGAAGTATTCCCCCGATTGCGGACGACAGGAAAATCAGGCCGATGACAGGCAACACGCCGATATAGCGGCCGACGATAATGAAGACCGCGATTTCGAGAAGCGGCAGCGCAACCAAAGCCAGAGGGAGGATCGAAAATCGCATGTCGGGCGCCTTTATTGCCGCTGGAACTGTCGAAGCGACATCTAGCGTTTGAATAGCTGTGGTTTGAAGACTATATGATTTCCAGGCATAAATGAGAAACTGGTTTATAGGCCAATGGGTTCAAACGATATCGTCACGATTTTTTTCCTCGTTGCGGCAGTTGTCATCTTCATTCAACTGCGCAACGTGCTGGGGAGAAGAACCGGCAACGAGAAACCGCCACAGGATCCGTATGCACGTCGCGAAACCGCGGAGGTTCGTCCGGTGGCCGACAAGGCTGCACCCGTGCAGCCCGGCCGCGACGCAGTCGAGCAAGCCAATCCTTATGCATCGGCCGATGCCTTCACAGCGGCGGGCAGCGAGCTGAATTCCGGCATTCGTGCCGTCATCGACGCCGACCCGGGCTTCAATCCGAACGAGTTCATGAAGGGCGCCCGCGCGGCCTACGAGATGATTGTCATGGCCTTTGCCCAGGGCGACCGTAATTCCTTGAAGAACCTTCTGTCGCGTGAAGTCTACGAGGGCTTCGAGGCTGCCATCAAGGATCGCGAAATGAAGGGCGAGCGGATGAACTCGACCTTTGTCGGCATCAATAAGGCTGACATGTTGAACGCGGCGGTCAAGGGCTCCGAAGCCTTCGTGACGGTCCGCATCGTCAGCCAGTTGATCTCGGCGACCTACGACAAGCAGGGCACGCTGATCGATGGTCATCCGGAAGAGGTGGCCGAGGTCAAGGACATCTGGACCTTCGCTCGCGACACCCGCTCGCGCGACCCGAACTGGAAACTCGTCGGCACCGAATCGGAGCAGTGATGACGTCCGGGTTCTCGCTGGAAAGACGCGGCTTCGACGATCTGGCCGGGTGGGGCGAGGACGACCCTCGGGAACTCATTTCGGCGCTCAGGCGATGCCGCGCGCATATTCTCGGCAAGAAACCCTACCGAACTGGTGCCCTCGGCATAACATCCGAAGAACTCCTGCCGGCGATGGATGCGGCCGAAGAATTGGGCAGCGCCACCTCGGTTGACGAGGCCCGCTCCTTGTTCGAAGAGCATTTCGTCCCATTCTTCATCCGTCGCGATGATGGTGGTCAGGGCTTCGTGACGGCGTTTTACGAGCCTGATGTCGAGGTGTCGGACACGCCGGATTCGATCTGGCGCTATCCGTTTTACCGCCGCCCCGACGATCTGATCGATCTCGACGACACGAACCGGCCGGCAAGGATGGACGGTTCCTACATGTTCGCGCGCCTGCGCGACGGGCAGATTTCCGAATATCCGGACCGAAAGGCGATCGATCTCGGCTATCTCGACGGGCGGGGGCTGGAAATCGCCTGGGCACGGTCCAAGGCTGACGTCTTCTTCACCCATGTCCAGGGCGCGGGTCGGCTTACCTTCCGCGACGGCTTGGTCAAGCGCATCACCTATGCCGCCAAGGCTGGCCATCCGTTCACCGGCATCGGCCGGCATCTGGTCGATACCGGCGAAATCGATCCGGCCGAGATTTCCATGGGCGCGATTCGCAACTGGCTGGCGCGCAATCCAGACCGGGCCGACGAGACCTATTGGCGCAACCGGTCCTACATCTTCTTCCGCGAGGAGGACATCGGCGATCCGACGCTTGGGCCTGTCGCGGCCGCGAAGGTTCAGATGACGCCCGGCCGCTCGCTCGCGGTTGACCGCAGCATCCACACCTTCGGCTGTCCCTTTTACATCGAAAGCGAAAGCCTGACCCGACTCGATCAGGACAAGTCTTTCCGCAGGCTGATGCTGGCGCTCGATACCGGCTCGGCGATCCTGGGGCCCGCGCGGGGCGATATCTTCACAGGCTCCGGTCCGGAGGCCGGAGATCTCGCAGGTTCCGTTCGCAACGAGGCGAACTTTTTCATCCTCGTGCCCAAGGCCGCTGCGGAGCGTTACTGAGATGGCCACGAAGAAGACCATGTCGTCGGAAGACCGCATTCTCTGGGGCAAGGTCGCACGCTCGGTTCGGGCGCTGCCCGGTCGCATGGACTTCCTCGAAGAGTTCGAACCGGAGATGCCGGACGAGGCAGTGCCTGCCGGTGGTGTTCCGATCTTCACCTCCGCCGACGCGACCTCGACCGCGACGCCGGCAAGCAAGAAACCTGATCACCGCCATCATCCGATCGAACGGCCGGTGCAGAAGAAAATCGCCAAAGGGCGCTTGCAGCTGGAGGCCCGCATTGACCTTCATGGTCTGGTGCAGAGCGAAGCGCACGCGATGCTGCTCGGCTTTCTTGTCCATGCGCATGAGCGCGGTTTACGACACGTCCTCGTCATTACAGGCAAGGGCTCTTCGATGGGCAGCAAAGGCGCCTTGAAGCGCGCCGTCCCGCTCTGGTTTTCGAAGCCCGAATTCCGCTTTCTGATTTCCGGCTATGAGACGGCAAGCCGCGGCCATGGCGGGGAGGGCGCGATCTATGTTCGGCTCGCGCGCAAGCCCGGAGACAAGTCATGACACCATTCGGGGAGGCGATGCGGGAGCTTCGGCGCAAGAAGGGCGTCACGCAAAAGGAAATGGCGACCGCACTGGGGGTTTCGCAGGCCTATCTCTCGGCGCTGGAACACGGCAACCGCAGCGCCCCGAGCTTCGATTTTATCCAGCGCGTTGCGGGCTATTTCAACATTATCTGGGACGATCTCGAAGATCTGATGCGGATCGCCGGCCTCTCCCATCCGCGTGTCGTCATCGACACAGCCGGTCTCGATGCGGCCTATACGGCGCTTGCCAACCGGCTGGCGCACGAGATCAGAAACCTCGATCCTGAAACCGTCTCCGCGATCGATGCCGTGCTGACCCAGGCGGCCCGTCAACGGGCCTGAAAAAGCCCTGAAAACCGCCGCTTTCCGGGGAAAAGCGGTCCCGCAGGTTTGGCTTCAACGCCAAAGTGCCTATAGTCGAAACGATAAATTCATGGTGATTCGGGCAAGACGCGGCAGATCGTGCGTCCTGCCCCGAAACCGGCGGAATGGGTGCCTATTCAAGGCTGGCCCGCCGCATCGGTCGCCGGTTCATCTGGGAAAGTTTAAATGAGCGAGAATACCGACATTCAACAGGGTTCAGGCGCCGAGGAATATGGCGCAGACAGCATCAAGGTCTTGAAGGGCCTCGATGCCGTGCGCAAGCGCCCCGGCATGTATATCGGCGATACCGATGACGGCTCCGGCCTGCATCACATGGTCTATGAAGTGGTCGACAACGCCATCGACGAGGCGCTGGCCGGTCATGCCGACCGCGTGACGGTAACGCTCAATCCCGATGGATCAGTCTCCGTGACCGACAACGGCCGCGGCATCCCGACGGGTATCCACCACGAGGAAGGCGTCTCTGCAGCTGAAGTCATCATGACCCAGCTCCATGCCGGCGGCAAGTTCGACCAGAATTCTTACAAGGTCTCCGGCGGTTTGCACGGCGTCGGCGTCTCCGTGGTCAATGCGCTTTCGACCAAGCTCAAGCTCAAGATCCGCCGCGACAACAAGGTCCACGAGATGACCTTCACGCATGGCGTGGCGGACGCACCGCTCGCCGTGACAGGCGCGTATGAAGGCCGCTCCGGCACGGAAGTCACCTTCCTGCCAAGCCCGGAAACCTTCACGAAGATCGAATTCGACTACGACACGCTGGAACACCGACTGCGCGAACTCGCCTTCCTGAATTCCGGCGTCCATATCATCCTGACCGACAAGCGCCATTCCGATATCCGCGAGACGGAGCTGGTCTACGATGGCGGTCTGGAAGCCTTCGTCGCTTATCTCGACCGCGCCAAGAAGCCGCTCGTGCCGAAGCCCATCGCGATCAAGGGCGAGAAAGATGGCATCACGGTGGAAGTGGCCATGTGGTGGAATGACAGCTACCACGAAAACGTGCTCTGCTTCACCAACAACATCCCGCAGCGCGATGGCGGTACGCACCTTGCCGGCTTCCGCGGCGCACTGACCCGCCAGGTGACGTCCTATGCCGACACGTCCGGCATCCTGAAAAAGGAAAAGGTGACGCTGAGCGGTGAAGACTGCCGCGAAGGTCTGACGGCCGTTCTCTCGGTCAAGGTGCCCGACCCGAAATTCTCGTCGCAGACCAAGGATAAGCTCGTCTCCTCCGAAGTTCGCCCCGTGGTCGAAAATCTCGTCAACGAGGCGCTGAACCGCTGGTTCGAAGAACATCCGGGCGAAGCCAAGGTCCTGATCGGCAAGGTGGTCGAAGCGGCCGCCGCCCGCGAAGCCGCCCGCAAGGCGCGCGAACTGACGCGTCGCAAGGGCGCGCTCGATATCTCCTCGCTGCCCGGCAAGCTCGCCGACTGTTCCGAACGCGATCCGGCCAAGTCCGAACTCTTCCTCGTCGAGGGTGATTCGGCAGGTGGCTCGGCCAAGCAGGGCCGTTCGCGCGAAAACCAGGCAATCCTGCCGCTGCGCGGTAAAATCCTCAACGTCGAGCGCGCACGCTTCGACAAGATGCTGTCGAGCCAGGAAATCGGCACGCTCATCACTGCGCTCGGCACCTCGATCGGCAAGGACGAGTTCAACGCGGAAAAACTGCGCTATCACAAGATCATCATCATGACCGATGCTGACGTGGACGGCGCACACATTCGCACGCTGCTGCTCACCTTCTTCTTCCGCCAGATGCCGGAACTGATCGAGCGCGGCCATCTCTATATCGCCCAGCCGCCGCTCTATAAGGTGACGCGCGGCAAGTCCTCGCAATATCTGAAAGACGAAAAGGCATTTGAAGATTATCTCATCAATGCCGGTCTCGACGATTCGGTTCTCCAGCTCGGCAGCGGCGAAGCCCGCGCCGGACAAGACCTGCGCGAAGTGGTCAATGATGCGCTGCGCCTGCGCACGCTGATCGACGGGCTGCATTCCCGCTACAACCGCAACGTCGTTGAACAGGCCGCGATTGCCGGCGCGCTCAATGTCGAACTGGTTCAGAACCAGGCGGCTGCCGAAAGCACCGTCGCCGAGGTCGCGCACCGGCTTGACCTGATTTCCGAAGAAACCGAGCGCGGCTGGACCGGCTATGTCAACGATCAGGGCAATCTCGTCTTCGAGCGCATGGTGCGCGGTGTGAAGGAGGCGGCCATTCTCGATATGGCGCTTCTCGGCTCGGCCGATGCGCGCCATATCGATCAGATGAGTGCGCGGCTGAAAGATATCTACGCCGTACCGCCGGTCCTTCGCCGCAAGGAAGGTGAGACCCAGATCATCGGCCCGCGCGCGCTCCTCGACATCATCTTTGGCGCTGGTCGCAAGGGGATTGCGATGCAGCGCTACAAGGGTCTTGGCGAAATGAACGCTGAGCAGCTTTGGGAAACGACTCTGGATCCGAATGTCCGCTCGCTGCTTCAGGTCCGTGTTAACGATGCCGTCGATGCCGATGGGCTTTTCGCCCGCCTCATGGGCGACGAAGTGGAGCCGCGACGCGACTTCATTCAGGAAAACGCGTTGAGCGTCGCCAACCTGGATATCTAAGCCGGTCCGGAATCCGGGTTAGAACCCGGCAAAGAAAAAGCCCGCCTTGAAGATTCGAAGGCGGGCTTTCTTGTTTTGGAACTAATCAGGCGACGAAGGTGCCGTTGCCGGCAATCGCGGAGAGCGGCTTGCGCGCGCTCGGAGCCTCGCGCTCCTGCAGGCGCTCGGGCAGAGCTTCCTTTTCGCCGCGCGTGCCGATGGCAACGCCGACCTCGAGGCGGAAGGACGAAGGAACGTTGAAGAGCTCCATCGCCTTGTCATGCAACACGCCCCCCATGGCATGGGCGTGATAGCCCAGCATGTGGGCCTGAAGCGCCAGCGACATCCAGGCAGCACCTGCATCGAATGCATGACTGTAGAAGGGTTTTTCCTCGCCTGCATCCGAGGTCACGGTCTTCTGGGAGAAGATCAGGACCAGTGCCGAGGCATTCTTCGCCCACATCGCATTGAACTCGATGAGCGCAGAGGCGAGCTTTTCAAACTCCGGCGTATCCCGATGCGCGTAGACGAAGCGCCAGGGCTGGGCGTTCATGGCGGATGGGGCAAAGCGTGCAGCTTCAAGGATCGTCATCAGATCCTTGTCGGAAATGGCTTGCGGTACGAAGGAGCGGGGAGACCAGCGGGCGGTAAAGAGAGGATCGACGGGGAATTCTGTCTGACGCGACATATCGATTTGCCTTGTCCTGGGTTGTGTCTACGGGTGAACGATATCTCAAAGAATGCCTCGGAAAACCGGCGGGAGGTGCCGCTACGAGGCAGGCGGACCTTAGAGCCAATCGCCCGAAGTGGGAAGAGTGTTGCGGCGCAACAGATGACGATGATTCGTAATCCGCTCAAGAAAAGCAATGCCGCCAGCCGCCGCAAACTTCGTAAGCGCGGAACTGAATTCATTGAAAACAGGCGCCAATCCATCACTAGTTCTAGACTATTATCTTGATTGTTCCGAAAGGGAAAAGTGCTAGGCTCGAACAATAGTCCGGTGCAGGGCGTTACGTCATCTGTAATCCGGCGAGAAAGGCACTGCTGATGTTCTATCAGATGTATGAATTCAACCACGCGGTCATGGCCCCGTGGCGCGCCGCAGCAGACGTAATGCGTGTCGCATACCGCAATCCGTTCAATCCGCTGTCCATGACTGCTTACGGGCGCGCCATGGCTGCCGGCTTCGAAGTCTTTGAACGCGCAACGCGCCGCTACGGCAAACCGGAATTCGGCTTGCCACTGACGGTCATCAACGGCGAGGAAGTCTCCGTCCACGAGACGATCGTCTGGTCGAAGCCCTTCTGCAATCTCCTGCATTTCGAGCGCGTTCTGCCGCAGGGGGTTGAACGTGGTCCGAAGCTGCTCATGGTCGCCCCGATGTCGGGTCATTACGCGACGCTCCTGCGGGGCACGGTGGAAACCATGCTGCCGCATGCCGATGTCTACATTACAGATTGGGTCGATGCCCGCATGGTGCCGGTCCAGGACGGCACGTTCGATCTTGATGATTACATCGATTATGTCATCGAGATGATCCGCTTCTTGGGCCCCGACACGCATCTGATGGCCGTTTGCCAGCCGTCCGTTCCGGTTCTGGCTGCCGCTGCCGTGATGGCCATGGATGACGATCCGAATGGCCCCGCGTCGATGACGCTCATGGGGGGACCCATCGATACGCGGAGCAATCCGACGGCAGTCAATCGTCTGGCCGAAACCAAGCCGATCGAATGGTTCGCCGAAAATGTCGTCATGCAGGTGCCTTGGCCGCAGCCGGGCGCGATGCGTCTCGTCTATCCTGGCTTCCTGCAATTGACCGGCTTCATGTCGATGAACCTCGATCGCCACATGACGGCGCAGAAGGATTTCTTCTTCCATCTGGTCAAGAACGACGGCGAGCCGGCCGAGAAACATCGCGAATTCTATGACGAATATCTCGCCGTCATGGACCTGACCGCCGAATTCTATCTCCAGACGGTCGACACCGTCTTCATCCGCCACGCCCTGCCGAAGGGCGAGATGACCCATCGTGGCCGTCTGATCGACCTGAAGGCGATCACCAAGACGGCTTTGATGACGGTCGAGGGCGAGAACGACGACATTTCCGGCGTCGGTCAGACGGCGGCGGCGCAGACCCTGTGCGCGTCTATCCCCGACGGCATGCGGATGCACTATCTGCAGCCGGATGTGGGACACTACGGTGTTTTCAACGGCTCCCGCTTCCGCCGCGAGATCGCACCCCGTATCCTGAACTTCATGAAGGCAAATGCGCTCGAAAACCGCGCTTCAACGTCCGAGACGCCGCGCGTGGTCAAGGGTCGTTTCACCCGCAAGTCATGAACTTGCGGCCGGATTAGACCGAAATCTTGCAGCGTTTCGCAGCGCTTATCCGGTTTCGACCCGGATCGTCTTGAAAGCGATCCGGGTCTTTCCCACTTCGTATTCAGCGAGATCGCATGGGGCGGTCTCCTTGAAAAAACGAGGTTTCTTCAATGAACCAGTCTGCCTGGATCCGTCCGGAATGGAATCCGGCGACCATCGCGCTCATGGTATTGGGTTTCGTGATCTTCTGGCCGTTGGGCCTTGCGATGCTCGCCTATATCCTGTTCGGCGACCGTTTGCATGAGTTCAAGCGCGAGGCGAACGCCACCGTTGATCGCGGCTTCGAGACCGTGCGCCGCTACACCGGCGGCAAGGGCTTCAGCCAGTATGCCGGCGGAACCGGCAACGCCGCCTTCGACGACTGGCGCCGTCAGGAGCTGGAGCGCATCGAGAACGAGCGCCGCAAGTTCGACGAGGCGCGCCGCGAGTTCGATGAGTATGTGAGTGAGCTACGCCGTGCGAAGGATCAGGAGGAGTTCTCCAAATTCATGCGCGAGCGCAATGCCCGCAACGGCAACGATGCGAACGGAACGACGGGTAATTGATCCGTTTGATGGATCGAAGCGACCGGCCTTCTCTCGAAGGCCGGTTTTTTCGTGCCGGAAGACGCACCGAATCGGCTAAAGATGCCGAGACTAAAAACAAAGACCGAGATGTTTTTCAGACGATCCAAACCCATAGAGCCGCAGCAAAGGACGGTCAGTGTTGCCGGCCGCGCCATCCCGTTGACGATTCGCAGCGACCGGCGCGCGACACGGCTGACCCTTCGCATTGAGCCGGGTGGGCGGGCACTGAAGATGACGGTGCCGCTGGGCGTGCCGATCCGCGATGTTGAGGATTTCCTGGAGCGTCATCACGGCTGGCTCACCACGCGGCTCTCGAACTTGCCGAGCGAGAGCGGCCTGCGCGAAGGCAGCCAACTCATGTTGCGGGGCGTCAGCCACCGGATCGTCTCGACCGGCAAGCTTCGGGGCCTGACCGAGAAATCGCAGATCGACGGAGAACCGGTGCTGCTCGTCAGCGGCGAGCCGCAGCATCTCGGCCGCCGGCTTTCGGACTTTCTCAAGAAGGAAGCCCGGCGCGATCTGGAAGAACTGGCTCGCTATCATGCTCGCATCAGCGGCAAGCGTATTTCCTCGATCAGCATGAAGGACACGAAAAGCCGTTGGGGATCCTGTACCCATGACGGACACTTAAGCTTCTCCTGGCGCATCGTTATGGCCCCACCGCATGTCATCGACTATCTCGCCGCCCATGAAGTCGCGCACCTGACCGAGATGAATCATGGTCCTCGTTTCTGGGCGCTTTGTGAGAAACTCTGCCCCGGAACGAAGGAAGCCAAGGCTTGGCTCAAGCGCTACGGTTCGGGTCTTCACGCCATCAACTTCGGCTGAAAAGCCCGGCGAGGGCTGACATCCAATGCCGCAATGCGATCGTTCCATAACGCAATTTGGCTCGACTCTTTTGCCGTTTCATGCGAGTGCCAACAGCCATGACATTCTCGATCAAGATCTGTGGTCTCAAGACGCCCGAGGCGGTGGAACTCGCTGTCCGCCGCGGCGCGACCCATATCGGCTTCATCTTCTTTGCCAAGAGCCCGCGCTATATCGAACCGATGGATGCGGCGCGTCTGGCGGAAGTCGCGCGCGGCAAGGCGAAGATTGTATCGGTGACAGTCGATGCCGATACTGATTTCCTGGATGAGATCGTCGATCAGCTGAAGCCGGATATCCTGCAGCTTCACGGGCATGAGAGCGTCGATGAACTGCTGCGGCTGAAGGCATTTTACGCCAAGCCGTTGATGAAGGCCTTTTCCGTCCGCGAGGCCGATGATCTGGCGCGCGTCGATCCCTATATTGGAGTTGCCGATCGTTTCCTCTTCGATGCCAAGGCCCCGAAAGGCTCGGAACTGCCCGGTGGCAACGGGGTTTCGTTCGACTGGTCGCTGCTTGATGTGCTTGACGCCGATGTCGATTACATGCTTTCGGGTGGGCTCAACAAGGACAATGTGACGCAAGCGGTGATCCGAACACGCTGCAGCGGCATAGATGTTTCGTCCGGAGTCGAAAGCGCACCTGGCGTCAAAGACCTGACGAAGATGAATGAATTTTTCGATGCGGCCGAGCGCGCTATCGCGCTGCGACAAGGCCAGGGGAGCCTGATGTGAACGAGACGCCAAAGCTGAATTCCTTCCGCGCCGGTCCCGATGAGGACGGTCGTTTCGGTATCTATGGTGGCCGTTTCGTTGCCGAGACGCTGATGCCGCTGATCCTGGATCTGGAGGCCGAATACAACAAGGCCAAGACTGACCCGGAATTCCAGGCCGAATTGGCTTCGCTTGGCAAGCATTATATCGGGCGCCCGAGCCCGCTTTATTTTGCCGAACGTCTGACCGAGCATCTCGGCGGCGCGAAGATTTACTTCAAGCGCGAAGAGCTCAATCACACGGGTTCGCACAAGATCAACAATTGCATTGGCCAGATCCTGCTGGCCAAGCGCATGGGCAAGACACGCATTATCGCCGAAACCGGCGCCGGCCAGCACGGCGTTGCGTCCGCGACTGTTGCCGCCCGCTTTGGCTTCCCCTGTGTCGTTTACATGGGTGCGACAGATGTCGAGCGTCAAGCTCCGAATGTTTTCCGCATGAAGCTTCTCGGCGCTGAAGTGAAGCCGGTGACCGCCGGTCATGGCACGCTGAAGGATGCGATGAACGAGGCGTTGCGCGACTGGGTCACCAATGTGGACGACACCTACTACCTGATCGGCACGGCAGCGGGTCCGCATCCCTATCCGGAACTCGTACGGGATTTCCAGTCGGTGATCGGGAAGGAAGCGAAGGAACAGATTCTGGAAGCAGAGGGCCGTCTTCCGGACGTCGTTATTGCGGCCGTCGGCGGTGGCTCGAATGCCATTGGGCTTTTCCATCCCTTCCTTGATGATCAGGGCGTCCAGATCGTCGGCGTCGAAGCCGGCGGCAAGGGCCTTCAAGGCGAGGAACATTGCGCCTCCATCACCGCCGGGTCGCCGGGCGTCCTGCACGGTAACCGTACCTACCTGCTGCAGGACGGTGACGGCCAGATCAAGGAAGGTCATTCCATTTCGGCCGGCCTCGACTATCCGGGTATTGGGCCTGAACATTCCTGGCTCGCCGATACGAAGCGGGCCGAGTATGTCCCGATCATGGACGACGAAGCACTCGAGGCTTTCCAGCTTCTCACCAAGCTGGAAGGCATCATTCCGGCGCTGGAGCCGAGCCACGCGATTGCCGAAGTCATCAAGCGGGCACCGAAGATGCGCAAGGACCAGATCATCCTGATGAATCTCTCGGGCCGAGGCGACAAGGACATTTTCACCGTTGGCAAGATTCTCGGAATGGGGCTCTGATCGTCATGACCGCACGTATGGACAAACGCTTTGCCGACCTGAAGGCTGAAGGCCGTCCGGCCCTCGTCACCTATTTCATGGGCGGCGACCCGGATTTTGAAACCTCGATGAAGATCATGCAGGCGCTGCCGAAGGCCGGTGCCGACATCATTGAGCTCGGCATGCCCTTCTCCGATCCCATGGCCGACGGCCCGGCGATCCAACTGGCCGGCCAGCGCGCGCTGAAGGGTGGGCAGAACCTCGCCAAGACCATCGACATGGCCCGCCGCTTCCGCGAGACTGATCAGGACACGCCGATCGTTCTGATGGGCTATTATAATCCGATCTACATCTATGGCGTCGAGCGCTTCATCGAAGACGCGCTGGCCGCCGGTATAGACGGCCTCATCGTCGTTGACCTTCCGGCCGAAATGGATGACGAACTTTGCATCCCGGCTGTTGCGCGCGGCATCAACTTCATCCGCCTCACAACGCCGACGACGGACAACAAGCGCCTGCCGCGCGTGCTCCAGAACTCGTCCGGCTTTGTCTACTATGTGTCGATGAATGGGATCACCGGTTCGGCCTTGCCGGACCCGTCGCTGATTGCCAGCGCTGTTGCCCGGATCAAGGGTCACACCGCACTGCCGATCTGCGTCGGCTTTGGCGTCAAGACGGCTGAACATGCCCGCCTGATCGGCGCATCTGCTGACGGCGTCGTGGTCGGCACGGCCATCGTCAACCAGATCGCGCTCAGCCTGAGCAAGGATGGCCAGGCCACCCAGGACACGGTTTCGAGCGTTGAAACGCTGGTACGCGGGCTTTCGACCGGCGTTCGCGCTTCCCGCCTTGCGGCTGCCGAATAAGCAGCGCCTAAAGATCCAGAACAAGGAGTTTAACCCATGAACTGGCTGACGAATTATGTTCGCCCCCGCATCAACTCAATGCTGGGCCGCCGCGAGGTTCCGGAAAACCTCTGGATAAAGTGCCCGGAAACGGGCGAGATGGTCTTCCATAAGGACCTCGAAGAGAACCAGTGGGTGATCCCGGCTTCCGGGCATCACATGAAGATGCCGGGCAAGGCGCGTCTCGCCTGGCTGTTCGACAATGGCCAGTATGAATTGATGTCGCAGCCGAAGGTGGCGCAGGACCCGCTGAAGTTCCGCGATTCCAAGAAATACAGCGACCGCCTGAAGGACAGCCGTACCAAGACCGAGCTGGAGGATACGATCCTCGCAGGCGTCGGAACGATTCAGGGCGTGAAGGCCGTGGGCGTCGTTCACGAGTTTGAGTTCATGGGTGGCTCGCTCGGCACTGCGGCAGGCGAAGCGATCATCGCTGCGTTCGAAAAGGCAATCGCCGAAAAGTGCCCGCTCGTCATGTTCCCGGCCTCGGGAGGCGCGCGCATGCAGGAAGGCATCCTGTCGCTCATGCAGCTCCCGCGCACCACCGTGGCCGTCGAAATGCTGAAGGAAGCGGGCCTGCCCTATATCGTGGTTCTCACAAATCCGACGACGGGCGGCGTTACGGCTTCCTATGCCATGCTGGGCGACATCCATATCGCCGAACCGGGCGCACTCATCGGTTTCGCCGGCCGCCGCGTCATCGAGCAGACCATCCGGGAAAAGCTGCCCGACGGCTTCCAGACGGCCGAATATCTCTATCAGCACGGCATGGTCGACATGGTGCTTCACCGCCACAAGATTCCGGAAACGATTGGCCGCATTCTCTCCATGCTGGGCGAAGGCCTGAAGTCCAAGGCGGCTTGAGAAAAGCACCCCCGTGAGCAAAGCCGGACTGGAAATCGACAAGTTGATGGCCCTTCATCCGAAGGGCTTCGACCTGTCACTGGATCGTATCCGTCGGCTCCTCGACAGACTGGGCAATCCGGAGCGAAGGCTTCCGCCGGTCATTCATATTGCCGGTACCAACGGCAAGGGTTCGACCTCCGCATTTTGCCGGGCGCTCCTCGAGAGCAAGGGGCTGTCTGTTCACGTCCACACATCGCCGCATCTCGTCAACTGGCACGAGCGCTATCGGCTGGGTCGCAAGGGCGGGCGTGGTGAACTGGTCGATGACGAGACGCTGGCACATGCCATTCGCCGCGTGGGCGACGCCAATGCCGGCGAATATATTACCGTCTTTGAAATCCTGACGGCGGTCATGTTTGTGCTGTTTGCCGAACAGCCGGCCGATGGGGCGATTGTCGAAGTCGGCCTCGGTGGCCGATTCGATGCGACCAATGTGATCGCCAACCCCGCCGCCTGCATCATCACATCGATCTCGCTGGATCACGTTGCCTATCTCGGTGACCGGGTGGAACTGATCGCGGCGGAAAAAGCCGGGATCATGAAGCGTGGCCGTCCGGTGGTCATCGGTTATCAGGCCGAAGGTGCTGCACTGGACGTTTTGGCCGAAACGGCCGAGCGGCTCGCGTGTCCGCACGCCATCTTCGGTCAGGATTATCTCGCCTTCGAGGAATTCGGCCGTCTGGTCTATCAGGATGAATTCGGCCTTTCCGATCTTCCCCTGCCGCGCCTGCCCGGCCGCCATCAATACGGCAATGCCGCCGCCGCCATCCGCGGGGTGAAAGCCGCAGGCTTCGAACTGGACGATGCCACGATCGCCAATGCGTTGAAATCGGTCGAATGGCCTGCGCGCATGCAGCGTCTGCCCGTGGGGCACCTGAGCGGCCTTGCACCCGCCGGGACGGAAATCTGGCTGGATGGAGGACACAATCCGGGTGCCGGCGTGGTCATCGCCGAGGCACTGGCGGAGCTCGAGGAAAAACAGCCGCGACCGCTCTTCATGATTGCCGGGATGATCAATACGAAGGACGCGACGGGCTTTTTCCGAGCCTTTACCGATCTGGTCGAAACCGTCTTCACGGTTCCGGTCGATCAGTCTGAGGCCAGCGTCGATCCGGTGGCGCTCGCGACCGACGCCCAGAATGCCGGCCTGAACGCCCGCCCGCGTTCCTCCGTCGAGGAGGCACTCAAGGAAATTGCCGGGATGGTCAAACCCGGCGCGGAACCGCCGCGCATCTTGATCGGCGGCTCGCTCTATCTGGCGGGCTCGGTGTTGCGCGACAACGGAACGCCACCGACATGAAAAAAAGGCCCGGTCAATGCCGGGCCTTTTCGATGGGATAGGCTTCGCCGAAATCAGGCGGCGCCGTTGATCCAGGCAGACAACTGCGACTTCGGACGGGCGCCGGTCAACTGATCGGCGAGTTCACCACCCTTGAACATGGCGAGCATCGGAATGCCACGAACGCCGAAACGCGCTGCGATTTCCGGGTTTTCATCAACATTCACCTTGGCAATTTTCACCTTGCCAGCAAGTTCCGTCGACAGCTCTTCAAGCGCCGGGGCGATCATGCGGCAGGGGCCGCACCATTCGGCCCAGAAATCAACGACGACCGGTTCTGCGGACTGCAGAACCTCAGTCTGGAAATTGGTATTGTCGACCTTGACTGTGGTCATGGGAAAACTCCTGAACGAATCTAGTTATGTCATCATGTATGCTTGGAGACGGAGATTTCAATCCCTTTCGTTCGCATAGCTTACTTAAACCGGACGCGCGGCTGTGAGACCGAGATCGGCTATGGCATCGTCCATCATGGCAGCGGACAGACAGAAGCCCGCGCCTGATGTCGTGAAGATCAGCCGGCACTCGATTTCGTGGCTGGGATAGAGCGGTCTTAGAATTTCACGATAGATCGCAAGCTGGGCCACATAAGGCTTCGAAATCTCCTGAAGCGTCTTCGGCGGAATCCGGTCGGTCTTGAAATCGGCGATGATCACCCGGTCGGCTTCGATGGAGAGACGGTCGATTCGCCCGGCCACCGAGAACTCTCGTTCCGCCGTTGCCAGGACGCCCATGAGATTGATCTCCGCCCGCGCCGCTTCGCTGAACAGGGCCGCAAAATCCGGATTGCCAAGAATTGCAAAGACCTGGTCGAGCGCCAGATGTCGATCTTCTTCGCGCCAATCGGAGGCCGCGCGGAGAAGATACCGTTCCGCGGCAGCCCGTCGGTCGGAGAGAGGAAAATCGGGCAGCACCTGGAACAGCCGGTGAAGCATCTTGCCACGCTTGATGGCAAAGCTCACCTGCCCAGCCTCCTCGAACAGGCGTGAACCCGGAGCGGGTCGTGGCCCGACACCTTCCAGTTCCGCCGCAGCGCCGGATGGGCTGAGCGGACGCGGCAGGCGCACCTGTGCCGGCAGTGGTGTGAGCAAGGAGGCAGGAAGAGAAAAGGCGCTCTTCTCCTTGATCAGATCGCCGTGTCGTTCCAGATCCCGGAGCGGTTCGCCGGATGTCCACACAAGACCGCTCCACTCTTCCGTTCGGGTCTTGAAGACCGCTTCGCGGCACCGAACCGGATCCGCGGAAAGCGCCGACCAGACGAGCTTGTGCCAGCAATCGGAAATCTCGCGTTTCTTGCGGTGGCCGCAGATGATCAACCGGTCGGCGGCGCGCGTCATGCCGACGTAAAGAAGACGGCGATATTCCTCTTCCGCAAGGGCCTTGCGCCGGTCGGCATCCTGTTCCGTCAGGGTGACCGCCAGAGAGGAATCCGGCAGCCATACGGGCAGCGGCGGCCTGTCCTCACCCTGCTCGATCACCCTGAGCTTTGGCATGTGGTTGGCATTGAATGGCGCGCTGCCGTCATCGACCAGAAAAACGATCGGCGCCTCTAGACCCTTGGAGGCGTGGACGGTCATGATCCGCACTTCGTCGCGGCCCTTGTCCTGTTCGCGCTTGACGGTGGGTGGATCAAGCTCCAGCGCGGAGATGAAGGATTGCAGACCCGGTAGCCCCTTGCTCCCGTGATCGAGCGCCAGCGACAGAAACTCATCGAGCACGTCGGTGACCTCGGTGCCGAGCCGCGCGAAGAACTTGCGGCGTCCCCCCATCGGTCCGAGAATCCGGGAAAAGAAATCGAACGGGTTCTGCGTTGCTGCAAGGCTGCGCCATTTCTCGATCAGAGCTACGGCGTCCGCGAAGGGAGCCTTGCCTTCTTCGGCACGACTCCGAAAGCTTTGCAGCAGGCTGTTCCCCTTGCCACGTCCCGCCGCCGCCAGCATCAGATCTTCCTCCGATAGATCCATCAGCGGCGACTTGCTGAGCGCCGCCAGCGAAAGATCGTCATCTGGAAGGAGCAGGAAGCGTCCCACCGCCATAAGATCCTGGATCGCGATATGGCGTGTGAGGACGAGGCGGTCTGCCCCGCCAACCGGAATGGCATTGCGCGATTTCAGCGCCCGCGTCAGCGCATTGACGAAGCCGTCGCGCTTGCGCACCAGAACCAGAACGTCGCCTGGCCGCACGGGCCGCGCCTTGCCCTCCTCGACAATCGTTTCGTTGCCGATCCAGCCCGCAATTGTATCGGCAATGCGCCGCGCGAGGATGGCCGGCGGCGTCGTTTCCGGCGTGGCGTCGAAGGGAAGGGTCCAGTCGTCTTCTTCGACACTGTCCGCAGGCGCGATCATCTCCCAGACTTCTGTAAGCCCCTGGTGACCTATCCGGCTCGACTGGTGGACAACGGCTTCGTCCCCTTCTCCCAGCCCGCGCCGGTTTTCGGGGACGGAAAACACCTGATCGACGGCGGTCAGGACATGGCCGGTCGAGCGGAAGGACAGGGGCAGGCGGATAGGCCGGAACTCAAGCTCTGCCGCTGCGGCCATCGCTCTCGCATGCCTGCCTTCGCTCGCCAGCTTTTCCGGCCGCGCCCCCTGAAAAGAATAGATCGACTGCTTCTCATCGCCCACCGCAAAGAGTGTGCGATAGACATTGCGCGCAGATTTCCCGGCGAAGAACTCCTCCGACAGGGCACGAATGATGCGCCACTGCACGGGGCTCGTATCCTGGGCTTCATCAACCAGAATATGATCAATGCCCTGATCCAGCTTGTAATGGATCCATGGTCCTGCATCGCTGCGCGTGAGCAGGGTTGCCGCCCGCTCGATCAGATCCTCGAAGTCCATATAGCCGAGCCGGCGTTTCAGGTCTTCGTAGTCGCGTACCAGTCGCTCGGCGATTGTCAGCGCAGCAGTGCTTGCTTCCACCAGATCGAGTTTGCGCAGGGATTCCAGCTGTTCGGACACATGGGCGAGCATGTCAGCCACGCGCTGCTCCAGCGCCGGATCCTGTTTGAGCATGGCGGCGTTGTAGAAGGCCTGATGGCCTCGCGGGGTGCCTGTCTGGGTGAAAGCAAAGGAGCGGATTGCCGCCAGACGGCGAAGCGGGTCCGTGTCCGTCAGGATAGCCGAGAGCTTTTGGACACTTTCCTGTACTTTCGCGCCGCCCGCCTGTTGCGCCAATGAAATATATGCCAGCCCTTGGGGCCCGGAGAAGCCGGGTAACTCATGAAGCTCCGCACTGCAGGTTTCGTGCGTCATGCCGGGAGGCAGCCCAAGCTTCCGGCGCAACAGCGTCTCATAATTGCCGTCGCGGATGCCGTGCAAACTGTCGGTCAGCGCGCTACGTTGCGACACGATTTCCCCGATCAGTGTTTCCAGCCCGCTGTCCGAGCCGTAGTCCATCACGGTGCCGAAAGCAGATGCCAGGGCCGCGTCGTCCTCTGCCGTTGCCGCGACAAGGAGGTTCCGCCGCACATCGGCAATCAGGTCCGAAGCCGCGCGCTCATCGAGGACGGTGAAGTGACCGGCAACATTGGCCTCGAGCGGAAACTGGTGCAGCAGCGCCTCGCAAAAGGCGTGAATGGTCTGGATTTTCAGCCCGCCCGGGGTTTCCAGCGCACGGGCAAAGAGCCGGCGTGCTTCTGCCAGAACAGCGCGCGATGGCTGCTGCCCCTCCATCGTTTCGATCTCGCGCGACAGCGTGTCGTCGTCCAGCAGAGCCCATTTCGATAGCGTCCGGAAGACGCGGTTCGACATTTCGGACGCGGCCGCCTTGGTATAGGTCAGGCAGAGGATGGCGGACGGCCGGGCGCCGGCGAGCAGAAGGCGGATGACGCGCTGCGTCAACACATGCGTCTTGCCCGAGCCCGCATTGGCCGAGACCCAGGCGAGACTGCGCGGATCGGAGGCGAGGCCCTGCTGCCGCGTTGTCCAGCCGATGGACGCGTGCGGATCGGTTGGCATGGGTTCGAAAAGCGGGTCAGCCATCGGCGTTCCCTTCATCATTATCTTCTCCAGAAGCCCATTCCGCCACGCGCGCCAGATGGTCATAGTCGCCAATGATCGCGGCACTCTCAGGGAGAACGCGCGACAGGAAGCCGCGCTTGCCGGTTTTCAGGAGCGTGAGCAGTTTCACAAGCTCGCGCGCGGCGTCCTCTGCCAGCTGCGCAGAGGTCTTCGGCGGCGTCTTCGAGCGTGAGCTCGCCGGATCGCCGTTGACCGTCTCGGTCTTGAACTTGTCCCCCGGCCGCAATCGGACATAGATGAGATCACCCGGCTCGCGTGCGCCTACGCTCGCAAATCCGCCGACTTGCAGAGCGGCCGCTTCGAGAGCGAGCTGGGGATCGATCAGCGTTCGCGCCTGTTTCAGCGACGGAGAACTTCCGGTCTTGTAGTCGATAATGTCGGCCACGCCGCCACGGGTGATGTCGATCCGATCCGCATATCCGGTCAGCTTGAAGCCTCCGGGGAGATCCATGGCTGCCTGTGCCTCCGTGAAGGATTGTTGGACTTCGGCCTGCCGGACCTTCTCCCACTCGAGGAATGCCCGCGCCGTCTCATCGAAACGCGGCCGCCATGTCGCCTCGATATGCGCGGGAAGATCCGCCTCGGCAAAGGCGCGGTCGGCCAGTCTGGTCATTGTGGCGGAGGCGGTGTCGCCTGTCGCGTCGATTTTTTCGCCGACGAAGGATTCGATGATGGCGTGATAAAGCGTGCCGCGCTCCGCGACACCGGGATCTGTGTTGAACGGATCGACGGGATCGAGGCGCAGAATACGCCGGGCATAAATCGCGTAAGGATCGCGCCGCAGCTTGCCGGCTTCGGAGAACGAATACCGCTCGGGAATGAGGGCTGGATCGGGTTTCGGCTCCGGCCGTTGCGCCAGCGGCTGCCGCTCGCCTTCATCGATCATGGTGGCGCAGCGCAGGTAATAATCGCCGCGCTCGCGCATCTTGGCCGTCAGGCCGGGTCCTGCAATGGCGGTCAGCCGCTGCAGGAAGCGTGAGGCAACGGACGGGGCGCTACCGGAGCGCAGGGCACGGGAATAGATGACGGTCGGCATACCGCTCGCCATCTGGAAATCATGCGCGATCTGGCCCGCGCGGCGCTCCGGCGGCTCCAGCCCCATTCTGATCTTCATGATGCGCGAGAGAAACGGATTAGGGCTCGCCTGCTGTGGCCACACGCCTTCGTTCATGCCGCCGAGAATGATCGTATCGACATGCTGCAGGCGCGCTTCCTGCGTGCCCCAGATAAAAACGCGGGGGTGGCTCATGGCGCGCGGTTTCACCGCGACACCGGAAACCAGCGCATCGAGAACGCCTGCCCAGTCCGGCCCATTGAGCGCCAGCCCGCTTGGCGCTTCCATCACGCCCGCGAGAAGATCCGCCAGCGCTTCGCCGGCCTCTCCCGTCCAGAGTGCAGAGACATCGCCGGCCTCGTCGCTCACGAATGCCTCCAGAGCGCGGCCCGTCCGCTCGGCCCATTCCGCTGTGCTGCGGCTGATCGACAGACCCTTGTCTGGCGTTCGTCGAACGAGTGCTTCGACCAGCGGTTCGGCTGCCGCGGCAATCCGCTTCGCTGCGTCGAGCGCAAGGGCGAGATCACCGGCAGACAATGGCGCGCGCCAAGCGGGTTCGTGCCGCGCACCGGCGGCCTGCGCCACCTGCGCCTCCAGAAGCGGCGCCAGCGTCGAGATATCGACCGCGCCGGTGCCACCGCGCAACGCATGAACCTCAAGCAGCCGGGCGGCCTTCGCGATCGTCTCTGCCGGCAGGCCGAGCCGGGTCAGTGGATGCTTCAGGAGGGAAACGATGGGAACCGGGTCGCCGGGAAAAAGCGTCGCTTCGACAAGCAGTTTGAGAAGCGTTCCCTGCGGCGTCGCATTCAGCGGCGTGCCCGCACTGTCGTCGGCCTCGATGCCGAAGCGTTCCAGTTCGGCAACGACGCGGCGGGCAAGCCCACGGTCCGGCGTGATCAGCGCTGCTTGGGTTTCATCCGAGCCTGACGTGTCAAGCGCAAGCTTTAAGGCTACCGCAATGGCCGTGGCCTCCAGCCGCTCGTTTGCCGCCTCTATCAGCGACACATCGGCGAAGGCCGCAGTCATCGCCTCCTCGCCGATGGCGGCTTTCATTTCGGGCCAGAGATGTGTCGCGGCGGACGGCGCCAGTGCCAAAGAAACGGCCCGGGCGCGCGACCTGATTGCGGGCTCCGCACGGCCGTAAGGGATGATATCGTCCCGCTTGAGATGCAGCACATCGAGCAATCGGGCGAGACCGAATTGCGGATGGCCGAAAATGGTCGGATCGATGCCGGTTCCGTCTGCGGAAGGGTTGAGCGCCAGACAATTCCACAGCGCGTCCTCCATCTCGGTATCGAGACCGGGAAGCACGACCGCGCCTTCGTCAAGCTGACTCACCGCATCGATCAGTCGCGCTGTTGCCGGCAGCGAACCGGTCGAACCCGCCACGATGACCGGCCCCTTGTGCACTGCCGTCGCCAGCCGCTCCACCTCGGCGGTGAGCACGGCATTGCGATGACGCGAAGCGGAAGAAGCGCTCAGCTCCTCCAGCCGAGCCGGCCAGTAGACATGAGCGATTTTCAAGAATTCCAGCGTCAGCTGCCACCAGGAGGCATAATCCTGCGTATCGAGCTTTTCGAGATTGTCCCACTCGATTTCCGCCGTCTCGACTTCGCCGATCAGCGCAATCAGCTCCTTGGCCAGCCAGACGGCATCGGCCGGACTTGCCGGCGCAATGACGGGGGCACCACCGTGAAAACTGACAACCGCTTCGGGAAGGCTGTTGCGCCAGACTGTAATGAGCCGGGCCAGTTCGAGTGCGGCTGCAACCGGTCCGATGGGCGGCAGAAGGTCTATTACCTCCGGCAAGCCGGCGTCGAAGAAGCCGCTGTCGTCGTCGGTTTCCCCGAGCGGCCGGATCGTCGGCAGGATGGCCGACCCTTGTGCCAGAAGCAGCGCAAATTCCGAGCGCAGGACCCGCGCCGCACGCCGCGTCGGCACGAAGACGGTCACATCGGCCAGCATTTCCGGTCGAGCCGGATCGAAAGAAAAGCCCTCGACAATCTCGCCGCCGAGGATCCCTTCAGCGAGTGTGCGCAGAAAGGCAGGTCCAGGTGGTATGGTAAGAACTTGTTTTTGCCGCCTTGCCATCGCTTAACGACCTCTCGCCGGGAAGCGAGCAACGACCTCCTCGGCGGGAGCGATGGCGTCCGGTGTACCGACTGTGATCCAGTGTCCGGAAAGCTCCGTCCCGAAAAGTCGCCCGGCGGCAATCGCTCTGTCGAAGCTCGCGTTCAGCCCGAACGGGCCCTCCGGCGCGCCATCCAGAAGCTCAGGCGCCAGGATGAAGGCGCCAGCATAGACGACGGGGCGGGGCAGGCCGTCCTTGTACCGGGATAGCCGTCCATCATCGCCGAGTGAAAAGTCGAGCTTGCCGTTGTGGCCGGTCGTATCCTCGTTGCGGACGACCAGCATGGCGATATCCATCTGCGCCGGATCGAAGAATCCGGCTAAGCGGGAAAGATTGCTGGGCTCACCTTCGCGCTCGCCGACCCAGAAGAGATCGGCGTTCATGACGAAAAGCGGCTTGCGCGGCAGGAGTTTCATGCCCTTCACGAGACCACCGCCGGAATCCAACAGTTGCGCACGCTCGTCGGAAATCTGCACCTTTGGCCGGCGTCTGCGGGCCAGATGCGCTTCCATCTGGTCCGCCAGGTGGTGGACGTTCACCACCGCATCTTCAACGCCCGCTTCGGCCAGCGCATCGAGGACATAGTCGATCATCGGCTTACCGGCGATCGGCACAAGCGGTTTCGGCGTCGTTTCGGTGATGGGACGGAGCCTTGTGCCGAGGCCGGCGGCAAGCACCATCGCGCTGTCGATTTTCATCAGGGAATGTCCTGCTCGCGTCCCCGCTTATGCGGGAACTGATTCGCTGGTCAGGATTCCAGCCTCCAGGCACCAATTACGCAAGGGGGCAAGCGCCTCATGTTCGAAGGCGACCTCGAGATGCCAGAGCGTGCGCGGCATATGCTGCATGTAGTTGGGCAGGTTGTCGCGCCTCAGAAGCCTGACCCACAGTCCGTTGAGGCGACAGGCGCGCTGCGCCGACATGATCGACCAGCTTCTCTTGAACGCCTCGCGCTCAAAGGGACCGGCGGCCTCGCGGGCCTGCATGTAGGTTTCCATCAGGTCGTCCATCAGCGGACGCTCGACTGTGACGCGCGCGTCCTGCACCAGCGAAACGACGTCATACGAGGAGGGCCCGATAATGGCATCCTGGAAATCGATCATGCCGATCTTGCGAAAACCTTCGCGCTCCGGCAGCCAGAGCAGGTTGGGCGAATGATAGTCGCGCATGACGAGATGCTTTTCGCCGGACAGCGCCTCGTCGATCAGCCCGCTCCAGATGGAGAGATAGGCCTCCCGCTCCGCCGCGGTCGCCTCTCCGCCATTGCGTTTCCAGGGAATATGCCAGTCGAGCAGCAATTCCACTTCATAGAGCAAGGCGGCCTTGTCGAAGGCGGGAACCTGGTGTGTCGTTTTCTCGTCGATCGGCAGGTCGCGGGCGATCGGCAGCTGATGATATTCCGCCAGGCACAGCACGGCCTCGTGATAGCGCTCGGCAATCGGCCGGCGCTGCGAATCGATCACGCCTTCATTGCCAAGATCCTCGACCAGAAGAATGCCCTGTTCCTGATCCGCCTCGAAGATTTCCGGCGCGGAAAGACCGATACCGCGCAGATAGCGATCCACGGCGATGAAGGGTCGCACGTCTTCCGCCAGATGCACGAGTTGCGAATAGGTCTTGCCGTTGCGAATCACCGGCCCGTTCGAACGCGCCGGTGAATCCATCAGGACGATGCCGCGACCTTCTCTTGTCCGAATCCGTTCGTAAGCGCGGAAAGACGAATCGCCTGTCAGGAAGCGGCGTTGGGCGCCTTCGTAGCCGCGTGTATCGAGAAACGCGCGGATATCGAGAACACGCCTGACCCGCGCAATTCGCTTTTCCGGGCCGCTGATCGTGGCGCGCCGGCCGGTGCCATCGTTTTTCAGCTCGATCCGCAGCAGGTCTTGCGGAAGCCGGTTACCCGCACGATCCGGCCATTCCACGAGGCAGACCCCGGCCTCGAGAATTTCGTCAAAGCCGAGCTCGTCCAGTTCGCTGGAATCGCCAATCCTGTAGAGATCGAAATGACCGACCTGAAAGCGGAGATCGTAGACCTGCACCAGCGTGAAGGTCGGACTTGGGACTTCCAGGGAAGTGTCATTCGCGAGCGCCCGCAGCGTCGCACGGGCGAGCGTCGATTTCCCCGCGCCGAGATCACCTTCCAGCGCCACGCAAAGCCCGGGCCCGAGGGCGAGCGCCAGATCCTCGCCGAACCGGAGCGTGGCGGCCTCGTCTGCGAGATGAAGCGAAAGCGTCTCCATGCGCGTTACTCGGCGGCAGCGATCGAGCCGATGTCGGGCAGGATCTTGGACGGGATGCGGCACGTGACTTCGGTTCCGCGGCCCTCTACCGAATCGATCGTGACCTGGCCGCCATGCAGCGTGACGAAGCAGTCGACAATCGCAAGGCCGAGGCCCGCGCCGCTGCCCTTGCCATGCGACTCGAAGCGGTTGAAGACGGTGTCGAGAATATCCTTCGGGATACCCGGACCGTCATCGGAAACCTTGAAGACGAAGTCATGGCCGTCGCGCCAGCATTTCAGACGGATCGTGCTGTTTTCCGGTGCGAAATTCGCGGCATTGGTGAGCAGCTTCAGCAGGATCTGTTTCAGCCGCTGCCGGTCCGCATTGATCGTTCCGAGCCCCGCCGGTGCTGTGATCTGCAGCGTGATATTCATTTCCTGCAGGCGTTCGGCGATCTGCTGTGCCACCTCATCGAGGAAGCCATCAAGCGCAATCGGCGCAAAGTCGAGCTGCATGATGCCGGCATCGACGGTTGCGAGGTCCAGGATGTCGTTCACGATCGTCAGCAGGATCGAGGAGGAGGCGGAGATGTGCTCGACATATTCCGCCTGCCGTTCGTTCAGCGTGCCGAGCGCCGGTGTCTTCAGAAGATCGGTGAAGCCGATGATGTTGGTCAGCGGTGAGCGCAGTTCGTACGACACGTGCTGGACGAAGTCGTTCTTGATCTCGTCGGCCTTCTGCAGGGCGGCGTTCTTTTCGGTAAGCGCCCGCTCGGCCAGAACGCTGTCTGTCATGTCAACGAAGGTCAGCATGGTCTGCGCATTCGGCAGGGGCGTCACTGCGTAGTCCAGCACGAGGCCCGTATTGAGTTCGAGGGTGCCGCTGAGGTTCGCGCGCTCGTCTTCGAAACTGGTAATCAACTGACCGAACCGGCGCCATCCATCGGCCTGCCCGTATGCCGCCGTACATGCCGTCTCGACGGCGCGGATATGCGTACCGGGCTTTGCGTCATCCTCGCCAATTCCCCAGAGCTTGCGGAAGGCGGGGTTGGAAATCCTGATCTTGCCGTCGGGCCCGAACACCGCAACGCCTTCGGCGAGATGGTTGATCGTCTCTTCCTGCACCTTGACCAGCGAATTGTAGAGGGTTTCGAGATTGACCTTCTCGGTCAGGTTTTCGAAGACCCAGGTGGCGCCCCCCTGCGGCAGCGCGTTCGCAAAGACCCGCAGCGTCTGCCCATTCGGAAGATACCAGATGTCGGTCTGCGTCCCGACGGCGCGATAGACGCCAAGCGCATGTTCGCGCCATGATTTCCAGTTGAGCTGTTCCGGCAGCCGGCCCTTGGCGCGCAGCCGGTCAAGCAGGGCTCCGTTGTCGGGCCGCGATTCGAGGAAGACGAGATCGAGTTCCCAGAGCTGCTGGAAGGCCTGGTTGTAGAACTGCAGGCGCTGATCCTTGTCGAAGATTGCAACGGGCGTGCCGAGATGATCGAGAATTTCCGCATGGCTCTTGAGCGTGCGCTTCAATTCCTCGCGCAGCGCTTCTTCCGCCGTCGTGTCGATCGCCATGCCGGCAGAGCCGCCGCGGCTTTTGACATCGAAGACCTCATAGAACGCGCGTTCGCCGCGGACGACGGTGGAGACCTTGTCGTGGAAAGGCATGTCGGGCGTAACGGTGGCGCGGATTTTCTCGCGCGCCACGGTTGGCAACAGTTCGCGACCCTCCAGCACTGCCTCGTCGCGGGTCCTGGCTTCGACCGCGCCGCTATAGGCCTCGTTGACCCAGTTCAGCCGGCCTTCCGCATTCCGCTGCCAGACTGGCATGTCAATCGTGTCGAGAAGCGCCTGGAAGGAGGCAATCGTGGCGGCCAGCCGGTCGCGCTCGATCTGCAGTTCGGCCAGTTCGGCGCGCAGGCTGTTCAGCGCCACGAAGCGTACGAAGGAGCGCCCGCCGGTGACCCGGCCTTGCGCCTCAATGGCCTCTCCCCGCTGGCTTTCAACCACGAGGTCGAAGGACGTGCCTTGGCCGCGCAGCTTGTCGACGGCGTTCTCGATTTCCAATGCTGAACGTGGGCTCAGCCACTTTCCAAAGGCGATGAAGTCCCGGTCTTGCACCGGCGCGCCGGTCTCCAGCGGCAATTGGCCGATGGTCTCCGTCTGTCCTGAAAGTCCATCCCAGATGACAATGCGGCGGTTCTTGTCGGCGACCAGCGCCTGATAGCTTGAGATTTTCTGGCTCGCCTCGGAAAGCGCGCTGCGGATCTCCCGGCTCTCTGCCTCGGCGGTGTTGCGGCGGCGGGCGTTCCAGAATGACGAGATGAAGGCGGCCGACAAAATGCCGGCAAGAATGGCTGCACCTGCAATGCCGCCGGTCGTGTAGAGCGCACCAACGGAAGGTGACGCGGCCAGTACGTCCGATGCGGTCAAAGCAGTCGTTGCAGTCATAAACAAACGAAGTGAGGTCAAAGGGCTGTTCTTCTTGGGCGAACCGGATGTCTGTCCCGAAATCATGTCCGGTTATTCTCCATGCAGGTCATGTGAAAGGCCAAAGCGGCCATTCCGGGCACAGCCTGCCACGAAGAACTTGTGCGAAGGCTGCGCGGAACGCCTGTGAAAGCGGCCTCGCAAGGCAGTCAAAACTGTCGAATCAGTGCCGCCGACCTTACTGCCTTCGGGAATCGCCATAAAGCGAAATGCCCAAAAAAGAGCCGCCGGCAGGTTGTCCTGTCGGCGGCATCAATATCTTGTGGTTTCAACTGATCGAGATCAGTAGCGGTAGTGTTCTGCCTTGAACGGGCCGGTCTGGCTGACGCCGATGTAAGAGGCCTGTTCTTCCGAAAGTTCCGTCAGCTTCGCGCCGAGCTTGGCGAGATGCAGGCGGGCAACCTTTTCATCGAGGTGCTTCGGCAGCACATAAACGTCGTTCTTGTAGTTTTCGCCGCGCGTGAAGAGCTCGATCTGGGCGAGAACCTGATTCGTGAACGAGGCCGACATGACGAAGGACGGATGGCCTGTCGCATTGCCGAGGTTCAGCAGGCGGCCTTCGGAAAGAAGGATCATGCGGTTACCGGCGGGGAATTCGACGATGTCGACCTGCGGCTTGACGTTGGTCCACTTCAGGTTACGCAGTGCGGCGACCTGAATTTCGTTGTCGAAGTGGCCGATATTGCCGACGATCGCCATGTCCTTCATCTGGCGCATATGCTCTATGCGGATGACGTCCTTGTTGCCGGTCGTCGTGATGAAGATGTCAGCCGAGGAAACAACGTCTTCGAGCTGAACGACTTCGAAACCATCCATGGCTGCCTGAAGTGCGCAGATCGGATCGACTTCCGTAACCTTGACGCGGGCGCCGGCGCCCTGGAGGGAAGCAGCCGAACCCTTGCCCACGTCGCCATAGCCGCAGACGACGGCAACCTTGCCGGCCATCATCACGTCGGTGCCGCGGCGGATGCCGTCGACCAGCGATTCCTTGCAGCCATACTTGTTGTCGAACTTCGACTTCGTGACCGAGTCATTGACGTTGATCGCCGGGAAGGGCAGCAGGCCCTTCTTGGAGAGCTGGTAAAGACGGTTGACGCCCGTGGTCGTTTCTTCCGTCACGCCCTTGATGGCATCGCGCTGCTTGGTGAACCAGCCCGGCGAAGCTTCCAGGCGCTTCTTGATCTGTGCGAAGAGGATTTCTTCTTCTTCCGAACCCGGGTTCGACAGCACGTTCTCGCCAGCTTCGGCGCGCGCGCCGAGCAGGATGTACATAGTGGCGTCGCCGCCGTCATCGAGGATCATGTTGGACACGCCACCGTCGGCCCACTGGAAGATCATGTCGGTGTAGGTCCAGTATTCGTAGAGCGACTCGCCCTTCTTGGCGAAAACCGGAATGCCGGCAGCCGCGATGGCTGCAGCAGCATGGTCCTGCGTCGAGAAGATGTTGCACGAAGCCCAACGCACGTCGGCGCCGAGCTTGACCAGCGTTTCGATCAGAACCGCGGTCTGGATCGTCATATGGAGCGAGCCGGTAATGCGCGCACCCTTCAGCGGCTTCGTCGTGCCGAATTCCTCGCGCGCAGCCATGAGGCCCGGCATTTCGGTTTCGGCAATTTGGATTTCCTTGCGGCCGAAATCGGCAAGGTTGATGTCGGTCACGATATAGTCGTTGGCTTTGCTCATCGAATTCTCCAGATCCGGCGGAAACAGGGCTCAAAACAAAATGCCCATCGGACGCAATGCCGGTCATTGGCGTCCGAGAAATGGATAGGCGTTCTGTATCAGCGATGACGCGTTTTGGCAATGAGGATATAAAGAAGTCTTTATGTCTTTATATCACAGGATGAATCAAGCGTTAGAAATGGCTCTCGAAGGCCACGCATCCTGCAAACCGCAATGAAAGGAGTTGAAAGGCTCTCAGGCCTCTTCGCCGAACTTGTCGGCAATCAGGGCTGCGATGGCCTCAAGGGCCGCCTCGGCTTCCGCGCCGTCCGCCTCGACCATGACGGTGCAGCCCGGGCTTGCGGCGAGCATCATCAGGCCCATGATCGAGGTCCCGCCCACCGTCATGCCATCCTTGGACACGGTGATCCTCGCATCGAAACCATCGACAGTCTGGACAAATTTGGCTGATGCGCGCGCATGCAAACCGCGCTTGTTAATGATCAGAAGCTCGCGAGAAACGGACACCTTGAGGTCTTGCTCCTGATTGAGAGGTTATTTGCTGGCAAGCACGCTGCTGGCAACGTTGATATATTTGCGACCGGCTTCGGAGGAATCTGTCAGCGCCTTCTGCATGTTGTTTTCGCCGCGGATGCCGGCGAGCTTGATCAGCATGGGAAGATTGACACCCGCTATGACCTCCACCCGTCCAGCCGACATCACCGAGATGGCGAGGTTCGAGGGTGTGCCGCCGAACATGTCAGTCAGGATGATGACGCCGTGTCCCTCATCCGCGCGCATGACCGAATCAAGAATATCCTGCCGACGCTGATCCATATCGTCTTCAGGCCCGATGCACACTGTTTCAAGCAGCTTTTGCGGCCCGACCACATGTTCGAGGGCATGACGAAATTCTTCAGCCAGCTTGCCATGGGTGACAAGCACAAGTCCGATCATGTCGCAGTTTGCTCCATTGCACAGTCCAGAGGCACGCCTGTTATCGCATCGCAATAATTACGTCCACCGGCAAGGTGGCCATCATGGCGAGGAAATTTCGAAGTGCAAGAGCAAAATAGGCTCCGCCGGAGCCATGAAATGGGTGGAATCACGCTCTTGCCGCCGCAATGCGAAGCAATTGGTCCAAAGTCTCAGTTGATGGATCAGGCAACCGCAACAAAGGTAAAGGACCAGTTCCGGCGATGTCAAACTGCTCGTTTTCGACGGGCAAGCGATCCGAAGCGGCAACATCAACTGGCCGCACTGCAAAATCCATGACGGCCGCTGAAATGGCCGGTACGTTGACAATCTCCGCTCCGCGCACCTCCGCCCGCCCTGCAATCGCGCCAATGGTTTCCGCGATGACGCGTCCGGCTCTGGTCGATATCATCACCTGGTCGTCACCCACGAAGGCAGCGAAGAGGCCGCGTGACTGAGCCTGCGCCAGGCATGTGAGGGCAGCTGACGTCTTGCCGGTTCCGGATAGTCCGACGAACAGGAACCCTTGCGTGCCGATCACGATCGCGGTTGCATGGAGGTTTTGGGCGTCCGAATTCATGCTTCGCTGAAGGCAGGCAGGGTCAGGATGAAGCGCGCGCCGGCGGGCTTGTCGCCCTCGCCGACCGGCAGGTTCTCGGCGCGCAACGTCCCCTGATGGGCTTCCGCGATCTGCCGGCTGATCGAAAGACCGAGGCCGGAATTCTGGCCGAAATCTTCGCCCTCGGGCCGGTCTGTATAGAAGCGCTCGAAAATGCGCTCGATATCTTCCGCCTGGATGCCCGGACCGTTGTCTTCGACAACCACGATGCACTGGTGACGGTTGCGCGTCAGCTTCACATGGATACGGCCGTTCTCGGCCGGCACGAAGGAGCGTGCGTTCTCGATGAGGTTGGTGATGATCTGGCCGAGGCGGAGGTCGTGGCCTGGAACACGGAAACCGTTCTTCGCGCCCTTGGCGTTGCGGTCGATCTGCAGATCGATCGTGACCGGCTTCTTGGCGCTGCGGATTTCACGTGAAATGGTGACGAGGTCGCCGAGCAGTTTCTCGAGATCGACTTCGCGCTGATCCACGCGCGCCAGTTCCGCGTCGAGGCGCGATGCGTCGGAAATGTCGCTGATCAGGCGATCGAGACGGCGGACGTCATGCTGGATGATATCCATCAGCCGCTGCTTGGACGTGTCGGTTTTCGCCAGCGGCAGGGTCTCGACTGCGCTCCGAAGCGAGGTTAGCGGGTTCTTCAACTCGTGGCTGACGTCTGCTGCAAATTGCTCGATCGCATCGATGCGGTCGTAAAGGGCATTTGTCATCCCGCGAAGCGCAATCGAAAGATTGCCGATTTCGTCCTGACGGTCCGAGAAGTCGGGGATTTCCGCGCGCTCCTTGCCACGCCGCACACGAATGGCGGCAGCCGACAGACGCCGGAGCGGCGTGGCAATCGTCGAGGACAGGAGCAGCGACACGATAACGTTGACCAGCGTCGCGACGCCGAAGACGCGCAGGATGGCGAAACGCTCGGCATGGACGATCTTGTCGATATCACCCGCCTGCGTCGAAAGCAGGAGCACACCGAGCACCGCGCGGAAACGCTGCACCGGAACGGCGACCGAAACGATCAGCTCGCCATCGTCCGTAATGCGAACGACTGCTCCGCGCACGCCGGTCAGCGCATTCATTACTTCCGGATAGATAGAGCCGTCGCCACCGGGCGATTCCTTGTAGACGGGCAGGTCGCTCTGCTGCAGCAGCCGATTGAAGAAATTGGCGATCCGATCCGTCCAGCTCACCGGTTCACCCTGCAGCGGCGGCAGATCGAAGCGCAGAACCTGCGCGCCGGTGTAGAGATGCTTGGAATCGAGGATCAGGTTGGCATCGGCATCATAGATGCGCGCGCGTGTCCGGGTCGGCGATATCAGGCGGCGCAGAACCGGGGCCACGCGCTGCGGCACAATCGGAAACTCCAGATCCTCATCGTTCGGAACAGGCGTGATGCTCTGCCCCGCCTGCAGTTCGAGCAGCTTCTGCGGATCGATCGTGATGGAGTTGGTATCGACAGACGCGGATGCTGCGATCGCGCCTGAAATGATTTCGCCCTGCGTCAGCAGACTTTCGACGCGGGCATCGATCAGGCCCTCGCGGAACTGGTTGAGGTACAGAATCCCGCCCACAAGGACGATCAGAGCGGTGAAGTTGAAGAAGAGAATACGGCGAGTCAGGCTCGAAAATACGGCGTGACGCAGGATGCGGCGAATGCGCGGGAACGGCCAGAAGCGCACGCGGCTGCCCGGACGCTTTTCCGTGGCATCCACCGCATCTTCGAAGCCGCTATCGAGAGTATTGTCTGCCAATGCCGCTGTCCGCGTCGCCTTTTGCGACACGCGGGACACGCACATACGTTGCCGGCCCCGCGTTCAAATCATGTCTGTCTTAGATCGGTGGTTCAGGCGGCTTCGCGGAACCTGTATCCGACGCCGTAGAGCGTCTCGATCATGTCGAATTCCGTATCGACCATCTTGAACTTCTTGCGCAGCCGCTTGATGTGGCTGTCGATCGTCCGGTCGTCGACATATACCTGTTCGTCATAGGCCGCGTCCATAAGCGAATCGCGGCTTTTTACCACGCCCGGACGCTGTGCCAGCGAATGCAGGATGAGGAACTCGGTGACGGTCAGCGTCACCGGCTCGCCTTTCCAGGTGCAGGTGTGGCGTTCCTGGTCCATGATGAGCTGGCCACGTTCCAGCGAACGCGACGGCGCTGCCGCTGCAGCACCCGGCTTTGCGGTCGTGCCTGCAATGGCTGCGGCCTCGCGGCTGGCGGCGCGGCGAAGAACCGCCTTGACGCGCTCGACGAGCAGGCGTTGCGAGAAGGGTTTGGTGATGAAATCGTCCGCGCCCATCTTCAGGCCGAACAGCTCGTCGATCTCTTCATCCTTGGAGGTCAGGAAGATGACGGGGAGATCCGACTTCTGGCGCAATCGGCGCAGCAGCTCCATGCCATCCATACGCGGCATCTTGATGTCGAAAATTGCAAGCTGAGGCGGCCGGGCCAGGAGACCTTCGAGTGCGGAAGCGCCATCGGTATAGGTCTCGACCTTGTAACCTTCCGCTTCGAGGGCGATCGAAACAGACGTCAGAATGTTCCGGTCATCGTCCACGAGTGCAATTGTCAGCATGGGCATTTATCTCCTTGATACCATCGCGTGGTGCTGCCGCCTGAGCTGGCTGCGCCCGTTTGAGTCGGTTGGCTTCATGAGGATAAAGGTGGAACAAATTGTGGCAAGCACAAACAGTGGGTGCGCCGCCACAATTTTTACCGCCCGGACAAAATACCCTTGAGCCCGGTCCGTTCAAACGATTTAAAAAACGCCGGAAAAAATTAAATCGATTAATATATTGATATCATTGTAAAATTATACGTTTTGCCAATTGTCTTTTTAAAAAAGCGTGCCTATCTTCCGGCTCATCGACGGTGCAATGAGTTAGAAAAGGATTTTGCACGATGGAGGAGCTCGGCGTTCGCAACCAGGCCAACAGTCTGGCAAAGATCGGTTTCAGGAATCTGGCGACGGTTCGCTATAACTTCCTGGAAGCATCCCTTTACGAAGAAGCCATTCGCAATGGTGAAGCCACTCTGACCGCCGATGGCGCACTTCGCGCGATGACCGGTCAGCACACCGGCCGCTCTGCCAAGGACAAGTTCGTCGTTCGCGACGCCAAGACCGATGGCCAGATCTGGTGGGACAACAACAAGCCCATGTCGCCCATGCATTTCGAAGTGCTCTATAACGACATGCTGCAATTCGCCGAAGGCAAGTCGCTTTACGTGCAGGACCTCGTCGGTGGTGCTGATGCTGCCAATGCGCTGCCGACCCGCGTCGTCACCGAATACGCCTGGCACTCGCTCTTCATCCGCAACCTGCTGATCCGTCCGGAACGCTCGACGCTTGCCGGCTTCCTGCCGAAACTGACGATCATCGACCTGCCGTCGTTCCGCGCCAATCCGGAGCGTCACGGCTGCCGCACGGAGACCGTGATCGCCTGCGACCTCGAGAACGGCATCGTTCTGATCGGCGGCACCTCCTACGCCGGCGAAATCAAGAAGTCGGTCTTCACGGCGCTGAACTACAATCTGCCGGCCAAGAAGGTCATGCCGATGCACTGCTCGGCCAACGTTGGCCCGGCCGGCGACACGGCTGTCTTCTTCGGCCTCTCCGGCACCGGCAAGACCACGCTCTCCGCCGATCCGACCCGCACGCTCATCGGCGACGACGAGCACGGCTGGGGCGAAGATGGCGTCTTCAACTTCGAAGGCGGCTGCTACGCCAAGACCATCCGCCTGTCGGCTGAAGCCGAGCCGGAAATCTACGCCGCCTCGCGCCGCTTCGGCACGGTTCTGGAAAACGTGGCGCTCGACGACGCCCGCGTTCCGAACTTCGATGATGCCTCGGCCACGGAAAACACCCGCAGCGCCTATCCGCTGCATTTCATCCCGAACGCTTCCGATACGGGTCGTGCGGGCCAGCCGCAGAACATCATCATGCTGACGGCCGACGCCTTCGGCGTTCTGCCGCCGATCGCCAAGCTGACGCCCGAACAGGCCATGTACCACTTCCTCTCCGGCTACACCGCCAAGGTTGCCGGCACGGAAAAGGGTGTGACCGAGCCGGAAGCCACCTTCTCGACCTGCTTCGGCGCGCCGTTCATGCCGCGGCACCCGTCGGAATACGGCAACCTGCTCAAGGACCTGATCGCCAAGCATGGCGTCAATTGCTGGCTCGTTTCCACCGGCTGGACTGGGGGCGCCTACGGCACCGGCAAGCGCATGCCGATCAAGGCGACGCGCGCGCTTCTGACGGCGGCTCTCGACGGTTCGCTGAACAATGTCGAGTTCCGCGTTGATCCGAACTTCGGCTTCCGGGTCCCGGTTGCCGTCGAAGGTGTCGATACGAAGATCCTGGATCCGCGTTCGACCTGGAGCGATGCCGCAGCCTATGATGCCCAGGCCCGCAAGCTGGTCGACATGTTCGTCGCCAACTTCGCCAAGTTCGAAAATCATGTCGATGGCAGCGTCCGTGACGCCGCCCCCGGCACCCGTCTGGCGGCTGAATAAGCCAGAGGACCACAGACGGATTCACGTGAAACCCGGTATGCGGAACCGCATGCCGGGTTCTCCGTTTTGCGGGTTGTTTGACGGCAGCCCGGCATGTGAAATAGAGGTCGTTGCCCGCAACACCCGCAGGAACAACAAGATATGGCCAGCGAAGACCTCATCATCTCGAGCCGCGTGACGATCAATGGCTGGGAACTGACCGAGCAGTTCATCCTCGCCGGCGGGCCCGGGGGGCAGAATGTCAACAAGGTCGCAAGCGCCGTTCAGCTGTTCTTTCCGCTGATGGCCTCGCCCTCACTGTCTGACGCCGTCAAGGAGCGCGCCGCCAAGATCGCCGGCCGTCGCCTGTCGAAAGAAGGTGTGCTGCTCATCGAGGCGAGCCGTTTCCGAAGCCAGGACCGTAATCGCGAAGATGCCCGCGAGCGTTTGAAGGAACTAATCGTCGAGGCCATGCAGCCGCCACCGCCGCCACGCCGGAAGACGAAGCCCACGAAGGGCTCGATAGAACGGCGCCTCAAGGCGAAGTCCGGCCGCTCGGAAATCAAGAAGATGCGCGGCAAACCGGGCGGGGATTGAGGGCGTAACGGACTTCGAGGAGTTTGCGCAATGAAAGAGCTTCCGCAGGATTTCGTCTACCTGCCCGGCTATCTCGATCGCGAGGCGCAAGCCTCGCTGCTGGAAGCCGTGCGCGCGGGCGTGGCTGAAGCCCCTCTGTTCACCCCTGCCATGCCGAAGACCGGCAAGCCGATGTCTGTCCGCATGACGAATTTCGGAGCACTCGGCTGGGTGACTGACAAGGAGCGGGGCTACCGCTATCAGCCGATGCACCCGATCACCGGGAAGCCGTGGCCTGCCATCCCGCCCGTTCTTCTCGAGATGTGGCGCTCGCTTGCGAACTTTCCCAACGATCCGGAAGCCTGCCTCGTCAATTTCTACGGACCCGACGCCAAGATGGGCCTGCATCAGGATCGCGACGAAACAGAATTTGCAGCACCCGTGCTGTCGATCTCGCTCGGCGACACCTGCCTTTTCCGAATCGGTGGCGAGGAGCGAACTGGGCCGGCGGCCTCGCTGAAGCTTTCAAGCGGCGACGTCGTCTTGCTGGCCGGGAAAAGCAGGCTGGCGTTTCACGGGGTCACGCGCATCTATCCCGGCACGTCGACACTGTTGAAAGGCGAGGGGCGAGTGAACCTGACCTTGCGTCGGGTCAATCCCTGAGCGACCGCTTCAAAGCTTGCGAAGCGCCACTTCTTCGATGAGATGGTTCTTGCCCTTGCGCAGGATGAGATCGGCGCGCGGCCGGGTCGGCAGGATATTTTCGCGCAGGTTCTTCAGGTTCGTATTCGACCAAAGACCCTCCGCGATCTTCAGCGCATCCGCCTCGCTGACTTCCGCATAGCGATGGAAGTAGGACTCGGGCTTCTTGAACGCCGTTTCCCGAAGCCGCATGAAGCGGTCGATATACCAGGTGTGAATCTGGCTTTCTTCCGCGTCGATATAGATCGAGAAGTCGAAGAAGTCCGACACGATCGGCACGATCTTGCCGTCCGCCGGCAGATTGCGCGACTGCAGGACGTTGATCCCTTCGAAGATCAGGATGTCCGGCCTGTCAACGATATCGAACTCCTTGTCGAGCACGTCATAAGTCAGGTGCGAATATTTCGGTGCCTTCACATTCGGCTGCCCGGCCTTTATGGCGGAAAGGAAGCGCAAGAGCTGTCCGATATCGTAGCTTTCCGGGAAGCCCTTGCGATCCATGATCTTCTGCGCATTCAGTATCGCGTTCGGATAGAGAAATCCGTCAGTCGTCACCAGATCGACCTTCGGGCTTGAAGGCCAGCGGGCGAGAAGCTGTTTCAGGATACGTGCGGTCGTCGACTTGCCCACGGCCACGGAGCCAGCAATGCCGATGACGAAGGGCGTCTTGATGTCATTGTCCATCGACAAAAAGCGCTGGCGCTGCCGGAACAGGAGTTGTGACGATTCGACATGGGCCGAGAGAAGTCGCGACAGCGACAGATAAATCCGCCGTACTTCGGAAATGTCGATCGGGTCGTTGAGCGAGCGGAGCTGGCGAACCTCTTCCGCCGTCAGCGTCAGCGGCGTGTCGGCCCGAAACTGCGACCACTGGTCGGCGGTGAAGAAGCGATAGGGGGAATAGTCGTTGGGTTGGAAATGGTCCAAGGCTTCCACCGCTTCGATTTCACCGACGACACTGTTCATGAGGACTTCCGGCTCGCCTTTTCCGTGAGACCCGACTGCGCTGTCCGCCGCTCGAGCTCTGCCATGACGTCGCTGATCGGGATGCCGGCAATGCCGAGAACCACAAGCAGATGATAGATCACGTCCGCCGCCTCATAAGTGAGGTTTTCGCGGTCGTTGGTGACGGCGGCCATAACCGCCTCGATGGCCTCTTCGCCGAGCTTCTTCGCCGCCTTGGGCTGCCCGCCGGCATAGAGCTTGGCGGTCCAGGATTCGTCCGGCGAGGCCTTGGCGCGATTGGCGACGATGGCTTCCAGATCAGTCAGCGAAAAGCCGCTCATGCCGCTTCTCCCGGAGGATCGAGCCGCATCGCAATGCCGTGCTCGGCCATATAGCGTTTGGCCTCACCGACCGAATAGGTGCCGAAATGGAAGATGGAGGCGGCGAGAACCGCCGTCGCATGGCCGTCGCGAATGCCTTCCACCATATGATCGAGATTGCCGACTCCGCCCGAAGCGATCACCGGCACATGCACGGCATCCGCAATGGTGCGGGTGAGGCCGATATCGTAGCCTGACTTCTGTCCGTCGCGGTCCATCGAGGTCAGCAGCAATTCGCCCGCCCCGCGCTCGACCATCTTGATCGCGAATTCCACCGCTTCGATACCCGTGGCATTGCGCCCGCCATGGGTGAAGATTTCCCAGCGGTCGGTCTCGCCGGGCTTCGAAACCTTTTTCGAATCAATCGACACGACGATGCACTGGTCGCCGAACTTGTCGGCGGCTTCCGAGACAAAATCGGGGTTCTGCACGGCGGCCGAATTGATCGACACCTTGTCGGCCCCCGCCAGCAGAAGCTTACGAATGTCGCCGACGCTGCGTACGCCCCCGCCGACCGTGACCGGCATGAAGCAATGATCGGCTGTGCGCGCCACCACGTCGAAGATCGTGTCGCGATTGTCGGAGGACGCGGTGATGTCGAGGAAGCAAAGCTCGTCGGCGCCGGCCGCATCATAGGCCTTGGCGGCATCGACCGGATCGCCGGCGTCGATCAGATTGACGAAGCTCACGCCCTTGACGACGCGCCCGTCCTTGACGTCGAGGCAGGGAATAACGCGTGCTTTCAGGGTCATGAATACCGCTCCCGCGATAGTAGATGTCTGGTTTCAGGTAGAAAGGGCGATAGCTGCCTCTTGTCAAGGCGTTGCGCCGCCGCAAATCGTTTGAAGGTCACGAATTCTTGTTTCTGTATTTTACGACGAGGACGATGACCAGAACCACACACCACACGATGGCAGCCAAGGCACCGAGCGGCAGGCTCACCAGCCCCAGCCATCCCAACACGAACATCACCGATAAGGTTTCACCATAGTCGGTCCCGCCAATCACGCAGGGATACACACCGCCTTCGTTGAGCGTACAGCCATTAGCCTCGGCAATCGCGCCGGCCGAGAAGGCCGAAATCACTGGGGCAAAGGCCAGAAGCAGAATGATCGCCGCAGACAGCGCGAAAGCCAGGATAAGGCCTCTCCCGCTCTTCTGTCCGGGCGATATCCTGTCCGTCATCCGCCATTGGCCTCGCGCAGGATCGCCAGCGCTTCCGCCGGATCGACACGGCCATCATAAAGTGCACGCCCCGAAATCGCACCTTCCAGCTTCCGCGCATCCGGCATGGTCATGCGGACGATATCGGCGATGGAGGCGAGACCGCCCGAGGCGATCACCGGGATGCTCACGGCATCGGCAAGCTCGATGGTCGAATCCCAGTTGATGCCGGTGAGAATCCCGTCGCGGTCGATGTCGGTGTAAACGATGGCCGAAACGCCCGCGCCTTCGAACTTCTTCGCAAGCTCGATCACGCCGAGTTCCGAGGCCTCCGCCCAGCCCTCGACGGCCACGCGGCCACCCTTGGCGTCGATGCCGACGGCGATATGACCGGGAAATTTGCGGCAGGCTTCCTTGACGAGTTCCGGATTGCGCACGGCAACGGTCCCCAGGATCACGCGCGTCAGCCCCTTGGAAAGCCATGCCTCGATATGCTCCAGCGTGCGGATTCCGCCGCCGAGCTGAACCGGGTTCTTCGTCGCCTTCAGGATCGCCTCGACGGCCGCGCCGTTGACCGATTCACCGGCAAAGGCGCCGTTCAGGTCCACCACATGCAGCCACTCGAAACCTTGGTTTTCGAAGGCCAGCGCCTGTGCCGCCGGGTCGGGATTATAGATGGTTGCCTGGTCCATATCGCCAAGCTTGAGGCGAACGCACTGGCCGTCCTTGAGGTCGATTGCCGGAAAAAGGATCATGGTCGTCTCTCGAAGGAATGTTTCAGGGCTTCCATTTCAGGAAGTTGGAAATGAGGGCAAGGCCGAGCTTCTGGCTCTTTTCCGGGTGGAATTGAGCGCCGGCCTTGTTGTCATGCGCAACGAAGGCCGTCACCGGCCCGCCATAGTCGGTCACCGCCACCACGTCCTCGGCGCGCTCCGCCTTCAGGTGGTAGGAGTGGACGAAATAGGCATGCAGGCCATCAACTCCCGTCGGGATACCGTCAAAGAGCGGGTGAGGGTGATTGAGCGTCAGCGTATTCCAGCCGATCTGCGGCACTTTCAGCGAAGCATCTTCCGGCTCGATCAGGACGACATCGCCCTTGATCCAGCCGAGGCCTTCAGTCACCGTCTTTTCAAGACCGCGCGAGGACATGAGCTGCATGCCGACGCAGATGCCGAGGAACGGATTGCCCTTCACTTCGACCGCTTCCCGCAGCGCCTCGACCATGCCGTCGACGGCATTCAGCCCGGCGCGGCAATCGGCATAGGCGCCCACACCCGGCAGGACGATATGGCTGGCGGATGCAACGACCTCCGGATCTGCGGTGAGCACGATCTGATGGTCAAGACCGGCCTCGCGGGCGGCACGCTCGAACGCCTTGGTGGCGGAGCGCAGGTTTCCCGAACCGTAATCGACAATGGCGGTCAGCATCAGCGTCCCTTCTGAAAATCAATCATGCCGAACTGGTGTGCCGGCCTGGGGTAGGGGCTTCTGGTCGCGCCCATCTCCAGTTTGGAGATCGGATCCTCGGCCGGAATCTCGTCGCCCTCGCCGTAGTGGATTGCCTCGGCATCCGCAAGACTTGTGGCCGTGACCACGCGTTCCGTTTTCCAGCCGCGGCGGGCAAGATGATCGCTCAAACGTACCCGCGCTTCAAAACCATAGATGAGGCTCGAGGCGGCAAGCAGGATGAAACCGACGCCCAATGTCTGGGGTGCCGCGAGACACGCGAAGCCAAGTGCCCGCACGATCAGAAGAATGAGTGCGTCCAGAAAGAGCCCATGCGCCAGCGCGTGAATGGTCGGAAAGAGCGCGGCGGCCCACGAAAAGCCGTCGCGCACGAAGCGGCATTCCGGATCGTGGAGCCGGCCGTTGGGCGAAAGAACGATATAGGCTGCCATCTCCGTCAATCCCGATGGAGCGGGCTGCTTGGCCTCTTTAGACAAGCATGCCCTTGGTGGAAGGAACCCGGCTTTGCTGGCGCGGGTCGATCTCGCAGGCCGTGCGCAGAACCCGCGCAACCGCCTTGAAGCAGGTTTCGGCAATATGATGGTTGTTGGCGCCGTAATGGTTCATCACATGCAGCGTGATGCCGCCATGCTGCGACAGCGCCTGGAAGAATTCCCGCACCAGTTCCGTATCAAACGTGCCGACCTTCGGGGCCGAGAAATTGACGTTCCAGACAAGGAAGGGCCGGCCCGAAATATCGACGGCAGCCTTGGTCATCGTCTCGTCCATGGCAAGGTCGAGCGACGCATAGCGCGTGATGCCGCGACGGTCGCCCAGCGCCTTGGAAAGGGCCTGGCCGATCGCAATGCCTGTATCTTCCACCGTGTGATGGTCATCGATATGCAGGTCGCCCTTTGCCTCGATCTCCATGTCGATCAAGGAGTGGCGCGACAGCTGTTCCAGCATGTGATCGAAAAAGCCGACCCCGGTCGAAATGCGCGAAGCGCCCGTGCCGTCGATATTGACGGAGACCGAGATGGACGTCTCGTTCGTCTTGCGGGAAATGCTGGCGCTGCGGGTCTCGGCCATCGCGTTCTCCAATGCGTATAGAGTTGCCGCTGCATATCAGGCGGGGCGCGAAGAATCCAGCGCCAAGGCGCAAGGCCGCGCAAGCGCGCTCAAGTAGGGTGCGAGCGCTTGGCTTTCAACGGATTGCAATCGCCACGCCACGGCTTACATAGGTCTCGAACGCCGCCCAAAGGGGGCGACAGATGCAAGTCCATGCCGAGGCCACAGACCGGTTTCGACAGAAAGGATTGCATCAGGACAAGAGAGCCGGAGACGCCGGCGCAACGGGTGTTTTATGACAACGATTATTACGGTCCGCAAAGGCGGAAAGGTGGTAATGGCCGGCGACGGGCAGGTAAGCCTCGGTCAGACGGTGATGAAGGGCAATGCGCGAAAGGTTCGCCGCATCGGCAAGGGCGGCGAGGTGATTGCCGGTTTCGCAGGCGCCACGGCAGACGCTTTCACGCTTCTTGACCGGCTGGAAAAGAAGCTCGAACAATATCCGGGCCAGCTGATGCGCGCGGCCGTCGAACTCGCCAAGGACTGGCGCACCGACAAGTACCTGCGCAATCTTGAAGCGATGATGCTGGTGGCCGACAAGGACATTACGCTCGCCGTCACCGGCAATGGCGACGTGCTGGAGCCGGAACATGGCGCGATGGCGATCGGCTCCGGCGGCAATTATGCCTTCGCCGCGGCCCGCGCGCTGATGGATACGGATCTTTCGGCCGAAGACGTGGCGCGCCGCGCCATGACGATCGCTGCCGATATCTGCGTCTACACCAATGGCAATGTCATCGTCGAAACGCTCGACGCTGCCAACTAAGCCCTCGTTTCGATTGGATTCCACGAATGACCAATTTCTCTCCCCGCGAGATCGTCTCCGAGCTCGATCGCTATATCATTGGCCAGCATGAGGCCAAGCGCGCGGTGGCGATTGCGCTGCGCAACCGCTGGCGCCGGCAGCAATTGCCCGACGACCTGCGCGACGAAGTCATGCCCAAGAACATTCTGATGATCGGTCCGACCGGCGTCGGCAAGACGGAGATATCGCGCCGTCTCGCCCGCCTTGCCGGCGCACCCTTCATCAAGGTCGAAGCCACCAAGTTCACCGAAGTCGGCTATGTCGGCCGCGATGTCGAGCAGATCGTGCGCGATCTGGTCGAGGCCGGCATCGTGCTGGTGAAGGAAAAGAAGCGCGCCGAGGTGAAGGCCAAGGCGCATCTGAATGCTGAGGAGCGGGTTCTGGACGCCCTCGTCGGCGCGACCGCCTCGCCCGCGACCCGCGACAGCTTCCGCAAGAAGCTGCGCGACGGCCAGCTGGACGACAAGGAAATCGAGGTCGAGGTCGCCGACACCGGCGGCCAGGGCGGCGGTTTCGAAATCCCCGGCATGCCGGGCGCCAATATCGGCGTGCTGAACATTTCCGATCTGCTCGGCAAGGCCATGGGTGGCCGGACGAAGAAAATCCGCACGACGGTGAAGAACTCCTATGCCGATCTCATCAACGACGAGTCCGACAAGCTGATCGACAACGAGCAGATCACCCGCGAGGCGATCCGCTCGGCCGAGAACGACGGCATCGTCTTCCTCGACGAAATCGACAAGATCGCCGCCGGCGAAGGCCGTTTCGGCGCGGGGGTTTCGCGCGAAGGCGTGCAGCGCGACCTGCTGCCGCTGGTCGAGGGCACGACGGTTGCCACCAAATACGGGCCGGTGAAGACGGATCACATCCTGTTCATCGCCTCGGGCGCATTCCACGTCTCGAAGCCTTCTGACCTTCTGCCGGAACTTCAGGGCCGCCTGCCGATCCGCGTCGAACTGAAGGCACTGACCAAGGAGGACTTCCGCCGCATCCTGACGGAAACGGAAGCAAGCCTCATCCGCCAGTACAAGGCGCTGATGGCGACGGAAGAAATCGAACTCGATTTCACCGAGGACGCGATCGATGCGCTGGCCGATGTTGCCGTCCATCTCAACGCGACGGTCGAAAACATCGGCGCGCGCCGACTGCAGACGGTGATGGAACGCGTTTTGGACGAGATTTCTTATGCTGCGCCTGACAAGTCGGGCCAGAAGGTGCTGATCGATTCGGACTATGTGAGCAAACATGTCGGCGACCTCGCTGCCAACACGGACCTCTCGCGCTACATTCTCTGACGGACGATTTAATATTTCCGACACAAGACGAGCCCGGTGGTTTCGCCCACCGGGCTTGCTTGTTTTTAAAGGCATTTTCCGCCGGGTCGGCAGAAGGCATCTTCACTGCGGAAACCGCTGTTGCCCTTGGGGCGGATTAAGGGCATTTTTCCGACAAATTTTACGGGCAGTTGCGCCTCTAAAGACGAAGACAAAATTTTGAACAGGTAGTTTGATCGTGAAAATCGGTATGCGGATCGGGGCGTTTCTTCTGGCGGCAGCATTTGTTTTGCCTGGTGCTGCAGCGTGGTCGGCCGATCTCAAGGTGCCGCCGGGCAATCGCAATGCCGAGCAGCCGCCGATCCCCGGCGCTTCCTACAAGCGCACGAAAGAGGGCCGCACGACATTCGACGACAAGTATGACAAGGTCCGCGATCTCCTGAAGAACGACCGCGCGCTGATTTCGAAGATCGAAGCGACGGCGTCGCGCTACGGCATCGACCCGATCCACATCGTGGGTGCGATTGTCGGCGAGCATACCTACAACGTCGATGCCTATGACCGTCTGCAAAACTATTACATCAAGGCGGCCTCCTACGCCGGAAGCAGCTTTCGCTTCGGCTATGACGGCCAGTCGGTGGACGACTTTGTAGCGAAGCCGGAATTCTCGGAGTGCGCGGGCAAGACCGACAGCTATTCGCTCTGGACCTGCCGCGAACGCGTCTGGGACAGCGAGTTCCGTGGAAAGACTGTCGGCGGCAAGACCTATCCGAACAACCGTTTCAGTGCTGTTTTCTTCCAACCTTTCTACGCCGGTCAGACCTTCGGTCTGGGCCAGATCAACCCGCTCACGGCGCTCAAGCTGACGGACCTTGTTCACCAGAAGTCCGGCTATGACCGGCTGGATGAAAACCAGGCGGGCGAGGTCTACAAGGCGATCATGGATCCTGACCAGTCGCTGGCCTATATCGCCGCCGCGATCCGCAAGTCTATCGACGACTATCGCGCGATTGCCGACATGGATATTTCCGGAAATCCGGGAATCACAGCGACGCTCTACAATCTCGGCAATTCGACGTCCCGCGCTGCCGCGCTCGCCGCCAAGAACCGCGGGCGTTCGTCTCCGGAGTGGCCGGAGGAAAACTATTACGGCTGGCTGATCAACGACAAGCTGGCCGACCTTAAGTCGCTGCTCTGATCGCGCGTTCCCTGTCGCCGCATTCGCCTATGCGGTGATCCGATCGGTCGGCAGCACGCATAATAGAGACGGGAACCCTCATTCCGGTTCCATGGAGCTCGACCGATGACTATAGCCACCACCGCCGCCGCCCTTGCTTTCGAGCCGCCTGCACCCGTGCCGAGGAATACACCGCCTTCGCGGCTGGAGGTTATTCGCACGCTGTTTCGCAATCCGCTCGAGCTTTGGGGCGAGCCCAGCTATTCGGAACCCGTGATCCAGGCGAAGTTCTTCGGCCAACTCACCACGATCGTCAATCATCCTGGTCTCATCCGGCACGTGCTCGTCGACAATGCCGCCAATTACGGCATGCAGCCGGTGCGCCAGCTGGTTCTCCGGCCGATCCTGCGGGACGGATTGCTGACGGCCGAGGGTGACACGTGGAAGCGCTCCCGCAAGGCGATGGCCCCAGTCTTTACACCACGGCACGCGCGCGGCTTTGCCAACCAGATGCTCGAACAGTCCCAGAAGTTCGCCGAAGGCATGCAGGCTTCTGCCAAGGCGGGGGCTGAGGTCAATGTCTCGCAGGAGATGACGGAGCTGACCTTTGCCATCCTCGCCGAGACATTGTTTTCCGGCGAAATCGTCCGCACCGCCGGCAATTTCGCCGAACATGTCGACAAGCTCCTGCACACGATGGGTCGCATCGACCCGATGGACTTGCTTCAGGCCCCATCCTTCGTACCGCGGGTCACGCGCTGGGCTGGCCAGCGGCCGCTCAACCATTTCCGCCGCATCGTGGCCGAAACCATGGAACAGCGGCGCCCCCGCATTGCGGATGGCACGGCGCCGCGCGATTTTCTGACGCTTCTTCTGGAGCTGGAGGGCCCGGACGGACTGACGCGGGAGGAAATCGAGGACAATATCCTGACTTTCATTGGCGCAGGCCACGAGACGACGGCCCGCTCGCTCGCCTGGACGCTCTATCTTCTCGCCGAAGCCCCGCATTTCCGAGCCCAGGTCGAGGCGGAAGTGGATCGTGTCGTGGCAAGCGGCGCCGATCCGGTCGAGTGGCTGGAACTTCTGCCGTACACAAGAGCCGCCTTCGAGGAGGCGATGCGCCTCTATCCGCCGGCGCCCAATCTCGGCCGTGCGCCGTTGAAGGATGATGTCTGGACGGATGAAAACGGCAGGCGCTACGAGATGCCGGCCGGTGAGGCCGTGCTAGTCATGCCCTGGGTTCTACATCGGCACAAGCTCTATTGGGACAAGCCTCGGCAGTTCATGCCGGAGCGCTTCCTCCCCGGAAACCGAGAGAAGATCGGGCGCTTTCAGTATCTGCCTTTCGGCGCGGGGCCGCGGATCTGCATTGGCGCGACCTTCGCGCTTCAGGAAGCGGCTATTGCGCTCGCCGTCCTCCTCAATCGTTTCCGTTTCGAAACGACGACAAACACGAAGCCCTGGCCGGTCCAGCGGCTGACGGTGCAGCCGCTGGCGGGCCTGCCGCTGCGGGTCAGCGAGCGGCAGGATCGACGGGCCTGATCAGGGCCGAGCCGGCAATTCCACCACGAGGCCGACCAGCCATCGCACGACGGGCAGGACCAGCAGCAGGGTCGGGAAGGCAACGAGCCAGGAGAGGCCCCAGGCGGTTGGCCAAGTCGCAAGGAATGCAGCGTTGAGGCCGAGGCTTTTCAGCGTCGAGATCGCCGAGACCACGAAGGTCATCACGATGGAGAGAAACAGCGGCATGATGAACGCGGCATAGCGGGCCGGGAGCCTGGCGCTGCGGGACATGTTTTCAGTTTTCATGAGATTGAGCTTTCGATCTGCGGGTCCGTCTTGGCGCGTCGCTTGGTTCTTGGGCGTTGCATTCGCGGGGACGAACCCGGTTGAATGCGTTGCCTGACGTCGGACGCTTACGGTGCTCTCGCAAATCTGGAAGCACGGCCCAGTTCAAACACAGGACTTGAGAATGGTCAAGTGGAACGCTTGAGGTCGCGGGCAAGCTTGCAGCCGGCGGCCAATAATGCCATCGCTCGGTCAAGGTCATTCATTCGCATGGGCTGGCAGTGGCAGACATCATCTCTCTCGGCATCGACACAGGCGGCACCTACACGGACGCCGCTCTCTTCTCCGACGCGCGTGGCGTCATCGCCAAGGCCAAGGCGCTGACCACCCGCCACGATCTGTCGGAGGGCATAGCCGGCGCGGCCAATGCGGCACTTGCCGCCGCGCAAATTGATTCACGTGAAATACGTCTGGTCTCGCTGTCGACGACGCTGGCCACCAATGCGCTCGTTGAGGGGCAGGGCCAGCGCGTTGCGCTGGTCATGATCGGCTTTGGTCAAGACGATCTGGCGCGTGACGGTCTGGGCGAGGCGGCCAAGGCCGGCCCGGTGATTTTTCTGCCCGGCGGTCACGATGTGCATGGCCGCGAAACCCCGCTTGAGATGGACAAGCTGCAGGAGGCCCTGCCGCAGCTTGCGCAGGAGGTTTCCGCCTTCGCCGTTGCCGGTTACTTCGCGGTTCGCAATCCTGCCCATGAGCAGCGCGTCCGCGATCTCATCCTGCGAGAGACCGGCCTGCCGGTCACTTGCAGCCACGAACTCTCTTCCAAGCTCGGCGGCCCGCGCCGTGCGCTGACCACGCTGCTCAACGCCCGTCTCGTCGGCATGATCGGTCGGCTTGTCGGGGCCTGCGAAGCGTATCTCGTCAGCCGCGAAATTCCCGCGCCGCTGATGGTCGTGCGCGGAGACGGCGCGCTGATCTCGGCTTCTGAAGCGCGCATGCGCCCGATCGAGACGATCCTGTCCGGCCCGGCGGCGAGTCTCGCCGGCGCGCAATTCCTCTCCGGCCTCGACAGCGCCGTTGTCAGCGATATCGGTGGCACGACGACCGATGTAGCGATCCTCGAAAAGGGCAGGCCGAAACTCGATCCGGATGGCGCTATGGTCGGGGGGCATCGCACGATGGTCGAGGCGGTGGCCATGCGGACCTACGGGCTTGGCGGCGATTCGGAAGTGCGAATCGATCTTGCGGGCCTCCTCGCCCGCATCGAACTCGGCCCCCGCCGCGTACTGCCGCTGAGCCTCATTGGTCACCGCTTCCCGGACATCGTCATTCCGGCGCTCGAAAAGCAGGTCGGCTCGGTGCATGCGCAGCGTCACGAAGGCCTCTTTGCGATTCGCACCGGCCTACCCGATTCGATGGCTGCAGGCCTATCTGCGCAGGAATCTGCCCTCTACGCGCGGATCACCGAGCAGCCGCAGCCGCTGACCCAGCTTCTGACCACTGCGCCGCAGAAATCCGCGCTCGACCGGCTGGCAGCGCGAGGTCTTGCGCATATCTGCGGCATTACGCCGTCCGATGCGCTGCATGTCCTTGGTCGACAGGGCCAGTGGAATGCCGCAGCCGCCCGCCTCGGTTTGGACCTCGCCGCCCGCCAGAAGGGCGGCAATGGCAAGCCGATTGCAGCGGATGCCGATGATCTCGCGACCCGGATCGTTCAACGCCTCACGCGTCAATCGTCGCACGCCATACTGGAAGCCTGTCTCACCGAAGACGGCGAAACCGGCATCGAGCCGACCAAATCCCGCGCCATCGCCCGTGCGCTCGATCGCCAGCCGGGTGTGGTGCGCTTTTCGCTGGGGCTCGATCGACCGCTGATCGGGCTCGGTGCCTCCGCGCCCGTCTATTATCCCGCCATTGCCAAGGAGCTTTCCACCCCCGCCGTGATTCCCGATCATGCAGATGTCGCCAATGCCATCGGCGCGGTCGTGGGCCAGATTCGCGAAACCGCGACGGTTTTCGTGACCAGCCCGGAAGAGGGTATCTTTCTTCTCAATGGTTCGGGCGAGACGCTGCGATTCGTGTCGGAAACGGAAGCGCTGGAAGCGGCGCGCACTCGGGCCGTCGAGCATGCGCGCTCACTCGCTGCCCGTAGCGGCCTCGCCGAGCCGCATGTCGAACTCACGGAAGAGTCCGATGCCGCCGAAATCGAAGGCAAACGCAAGCTGGTCGAAGCGAGGGTGAGGGCGGTGGCTTCCGGACGGCCGCGCGTGACCGATTGATTTTCGCCATTTTGACGAAAATCTTTGGCATTCTTGCCCCATTGACCGGGAATGGCGCTTGGCGGAAAGTGCGCTACAAATGCTGCAATAGTATCTGACGGGAGCGTTATCATGGGCATGATCGACAAGAACGGGCTGAAGATCGACAGCGAGCTTCACGACTTCATCGTCAATGAGGCGATACCCGGCACGGGGGTCGATGCGGACGCCTTCTTCAAGTCTTTCGCCGCGATTGTCACGGAACTTGCGCCGAAGAACCGCGCCCTTCTCGAAAAGCGCGATGCCTTCCAGGCCAAGCTTGACGACTGGTATCGCAAGAACGGCGCGCCGTCCGATATGGCGGCTTACGAGACCTATCTCCGCGAGATCGGCTATATCCTGCCGGAAGGCCCTGAGTTTCAGGTCGCGACCGACAATGTCGATCCGGAAATCGCCGAAGTCGCGGGTCCGCAGCTTGTCGTGCCGGTTTCCAACGCCCGTTATGCGCTGAACGCCGCCAATGCCCGCTGGGGCTCCCTCTACGATGCGCTTTACGGCACGGATGCGATCCCGGAGGCCGAGGGTGCGGAAAAGGGCAAGGGCTATAACCCGATCCGCGGCGGCAAGGTCATTGCCTGGGCGCGCGATTTCCTCGACCGCTCGGTTCCGCTTGCCGGCGAAAGCTGGAGCGTGGCGCAGGGCTTCAAGGTCAAGGATGGTGCGCTTCTGATCGAAACGCCGAACGGCACAACCGGTCCCGCCGATCCCTACCAGTTTGCCGGCTACCGCGGTACGCCGGAAGCGCCGACCGCGCTCGTTCTCACCCGCAACAACCTCTATCTGATCGTCGAAATCGACGCGACGTCCGCCATAGGCAAGACCGATCCGGCGCATATTTCAGACGTCATCGTCGAATCGGCCATCACAACGATCATGGACTGCGAAGATTCGGTCGCTGCCGTCGATGCCGAAGACAAGGTCGGCGTCTATCGCAACTGGCTCGGCCTCATGAAGGGCGATCTGACGGAAGAGGTCGCCAAGGGTGGCAAGACCTTCACCCGCAAGCTGAACCCGGATGTCGAGTTCCTGGCCCCGAACGGTTCGCCCGCTTCGCTGCCCGGCCGTTCGCTAATGCTGGTCCGCAATGTCGGTCATCTGATGACCAACCCTGCAATCACCTTCGACGGTGGCCGCGAGGTCCCGGAAGGCATCATGGATGCGCTCGTCACCGGCCTGATCGCGCTCCACGACATCGGCGCCAACGGCCGCCGCATGAACTCGCGCGCCGGCTCCATGTATGTCGTCAAGCCGAAGATGCATGGTCCCGAAGAGGTTGCCTTTGCCTGCGAGATCTTCTCCCGCGTCGAACAGGCGCTCGGCATGGCGCCGAACACGATGAAGATGGGCATCATGGACGAGGAGCGCCGCACCACGGTCAACCTCAAGGAATGCATCCGCGCCGCCCGCGAGCGCGTCGTCTTCATCAATACCGGCTTCCTCGACCGCACCGGCGACGAGATGCATACCTCGATGGAAGCAGGCCCGATGATCCGCAAGGGCGACATGAAGCAGGCCGCCTGGATTTCGGCTTACGAAAACTGGAACGTCGATATCGGCCTGGAATGTGGACTTTCCGGCCGCGCCCAGATCGGCAAGGGCATGTGGGCCATGCCCGACCTGATGGCCGCGATGCTCGAACAGAAGATCGCCCATCCGAAGGCCGGCGCCAACACCGCCTGGGTTCCGTCCCCGACGGCGGCGACGCTGCACGCGACTCACTATCACAGCGTCAATGTCGCCCATATCCAGGACGGTCTGCGCAAGCGTGGCCGCGCCAAGCTCGCCGATATCCTCTCCGTCCCGGTCGCACCGCGCCCGAACTGGAGCCCGGAAGACATCCAGAAGGAACTGGACAACAATGCTCAAGGCATTCTGGGTTACGTCGTGCGCTGGATCGACCAGGGCGTCGGCTGCTCGAAGGTTCCGGACATCAACAATATCGGCCTGATGGAAGACCGCGCCACGCTCCGCATCTCCTCGCAGCACATGGCCAACTGGCTGCGCCACGGCGTTGTCACCGAAGCGCAAGTTGTTGAGACACTGAAGCGCATGGCCGTCGTCGTTGACAAGCAGAACGCGGACGACCCGCTCTATACGCCGATGGCGGCAAATTATGAGGGTTCTGTCGCCTTCCAGGCCGCCCTTGAACTCGTGCTCAAGGGTCTCGAACAGCCGAACGGCTACACGGAGCCGGTCCTGCATCGCCGCCGTCTGGAACTGAAGGCAAAGCTCGCCGGCTGAGCCTGCAGAACGTTAAAATGATAAAGCCCGCGATCCGATGAAGATCGCGGGCTTTTCCGTATCAAGAGTGTGAGGCGAGAAACGCCTTATTGAATAACGACGACCTTGGTGTTGCGGCCCGGACGGACGCGGCTATAGAGGTCGATGACGTCCTGGTTGATCAGGCGAATGCAGCCCGAAGAGGCGGCGGTGCCGATGGAGGACCATTCCGGCGTGCCGTGCAGGCGGAACAGCGTGTCCTGACCTTTTTCATTGAAGAGATACATGGCGCGTGCGCCGAGCGGGTTGGTGACGCCCGGGTTCATGCCATCTTCGACATACTTGGCGACTTCCGGCTTGCGGGATGCCATTTCCTTGGGCGGGTGCCAGGTCGGCCATTCCTGCTTCCAGGCCACATAGGCCGTGCCGGACCATGCAAAGCCCTGCTTGCCGACGCCGATACCGTAGCGAACGGCCTTGCCGCCGGACAGAACGTAATAGAGGAAGCGTTCACGGGTGTTCACGATCACCGTGCCGGGGCTTTCCTTGGTCTGGAAATCGACGATCTGGCGATGGAACTTCTTGTCGAGCTTCTGTATCGGGATGGCCGGAAGCTGGAAGCCGTTGTCGATGATCTTGCCATAGGCATCGGGAACCGGGCTGCCGGGCTCGGTCGGCGCAGCGAGCGAGGCGGAAGCAAAACCGGAAATGGCGAGGGCGGCGAAAATGCCGAGGATTTTTGTCGTGGTGCGCAGGCGCATGGTAATCTCTTGAAGTCGGAGGGTTTCCGGCCGGACGTTCATGTCCGTGCAGAACCGGTTCATTGGTTATTTTACAGAGGCTACGCGTTTGCAAGGCAAGCTTGAGCTCGCACGGGCCGAATCACCCAAAAAAGCCGGCCGCGGGTTTTTTTGCAACAGAACCCGATTCGTGCCAAGGTCTGTTCATGCCAATTCTTAATCTGCATGATTCTCACCCGTTGATCGACGGGCGGCAATCCGAGCGCGCCATGCTGGTGCGCCGGGGCGTCCAGCGTCTGCTTCACGCCATGCGGCTCGCCGTTCTGCCGGAGCTGTCGCTGTCGAGCGGACGCCGCGCCGATCTCATCGCGTTGACGCCGAAAGGGGAGATCTGGATCGTCGAGATCAAGTCCTCGATCGAGGATTTTCGGGTCGACCGTAAATGGCCCGACTATCGCCAGCATTGCGACCGCCTCTTCTTCGCGACCCACAAGGACGTGCCACTGGACATATTTCCGGAAGATTGCGGGCTATTTCTGTCGGACGGCTATGACGCCCATATCATCCGCGATGCGCCGGAACACAAGCTGCCACCGGCAGTGCGCAAATCCGTGACGCTGAATTTCTCGCGCATTGCCGCGCAACGGCTTCTGATGGCGGAACTCGCGTTGGAAACCGGCAGGCCTCTGCCGGCGTCCTGGGACGAAGGCTGAGTTTCACTTCGGCGCGCGCTTGGCGAGAATGCGCTGAAGCGTGCGGCGATGCATGTTCAGCCGCCGCGCCGTTTCCGACACGTTACGATCACACATTTCATAGACGCGCTGGATGTGCTCCCACCGCACCCGGTCTGCCGACATCGGGTTTTCCGGCGGCTCGACCTTATCGCCCGGGCTTCTGACCAGTGCAGCATAGATTTCGTCTGCATCGGCCGGCTTGGCGAGATAGTCTTCCGCGCCTAGCTTCACTGCGTTGACTGCCGTGGCAATATTGCCATAGCCAGTGAGCACGATAACGCGTGCGTCCGCCTTGTTCTGGCGGATGGCGGCAATGACATCGAGCCCATTGCCGTCCCCCAGTCGCAAATCCACCACCGCGTAACGCGGTGGTCGCGCGCGCGCGCGCTGAATGCCTTCGCTGACCGACTCCGCACTTTCGACTGCAAATCCGCGCGTTTCCATCGCCTTGGCCAGACGTCGGATGAAGGGACCATCATCATCGACGATCAAAAGCGAGTTGTCCGGGCCGATTGCGTCATCTGTCATGGGAGAAACAGCCGTGTTGTTCTTGAGATTTGCTGTCAGGATTGCATTCATCAAGTTCTATAGGCCCCGTCTGCCGTTGACGTAAAGTCATTTCGCGCGAGAAACATCCATCCGGTGTCGCGGCCATTCGACACTGACGCGCGCGCCGCCGGTTTCGCCGGAACTATTACCGAAACTGAGCCGAGCGCCAGATCGCTCGAGCAGCGTCTTGGCGATGAACAGGCCGAGACCCAGGCCGCCCGCCTTGTCGTCCCGGCTTCGCGATGTGACATAGGGCTCGCCGATCCGTTGCAGGATGTCGCTCGAATAGCCCTCGCCATCGTCCTCGATGGTGACGATCACCTTGTCGTTCCTCGTCTCCGTCGTTACCACGACGTGGTTTCGCGCATAGTCGACAGCATTCTCTACGAGATTTCCAAGCCCATAGATGATGCCGGCATTGCGCGCGCCGACAGGCTCCGTCTCGCGCGGCGTCTTTTCGATGACGATGATGCGGATCCCGAAGTCGCGATGTGGCGCGGTCACTTCCTCGATCAGCGAGGAAAGCGGCAGAAGCTTCATCGCCTCGGCCTCCTCCGAAGAAAGTGTGGTCAAGCGTCTCAGAATGTCGCGGCAGCGTTCCGCCTGGCTGCGTAGCAGCTGGACATCCTCGCCATAGCGTTCGTCGGTGGCGAGTTCGCGCTCCATTTCCTTCGCGACGAGGCTGATCGTGGCAAGAGGGGTGCCGAGTTCATGTGCCGCGGCCGCTGCCAGGCCGTCGAGCTGCGACAGGTGATTTTCCCGCTGCAGAACCAGTTCGGTCGCCGCCAGTGCTTCGGAAAGTTGCATGGCTTCCAGCGACACGCGATAGGAATAGACCGCCGCAAAGGCTGTGGTGGTCAGGATCGCCAGCCAGATACCGACAATGAGTTCGGTCGGCATCGAATAGGAAGACCCCGGATACCAGGGCAGGGGGTAGGGCGAAAACGTCAGGATCGACACGAAGAGGATCAGCAGCAGCCCGAGTCCCAGCGTATAGCGGATCGGCTGGGTCGAAGACGAGATGATGACCGGCACGCAAAGCAGCGGTGCAAACGGGTTGCTGAGGCCCCCCGTCACGAAGAGCACGCCGGCGAGTTCCAGAAGATCGATCGTCAGCAGGGCGAGCGTCGCTTGCGGAGCGAGGCGCAAGGTTGGCGGATAGCGGACGGAAAGATAGAAGTTGAAAAAGGCCAGAAGGCCGATCATCGCCCCGCAAACCATATAGGGCAGCGGGAAGGCAATCCAGACATGGACAATATAGACCGTCAGAGACTGCCCGACGACCGCCAGCCAGCGCAGGCGCACCAGCGTTTGCAGCCGGATGCGCCGGCTTTCCCGATAATCGCTGATTTCGCTCTGGCCGGGTTCGGACATGTTGCTTCCTCTCATGTTCCGCGCGGTTTGGCCCTGTGGGTGGGCACCGCCTCTGCCGGATCTTCCGGCCACGGGTGCTTCGGATAGCGTCCACGCATGTCGGCCCGCACATCTTTCCAGGACCCGGCCCAGAAGCCGGGCAGGTCACGTGTGGTTTGAATGGGCCGGTGCGCCGGCGATGTCAATTGAAGCAGCAGGGGCAGTTTGCCGCCGCCGATCACCGGATGCGTCTTCAGCCCGAAGAGTTCCTGCACGCGAACTGTCAGCACAGGCTCCTCGCCGTCATACTGAATCGGGTGACGCTGGCCTGCCGGCGTCTCGAAATGCGTTGGCGCAAGCCGATCGAGATCCCGTCCGGCGCCATGCGGCAGCAATGCCATCAGCCCGTCCCGTAGGCTCGCCTGAGATACGTCATTCAGCCCGCGCGTGTCGCTCTGGAAGGGCACGAACCAGTCGTCCAGCCTCTCCAGCAGCGCCTGATCACTGACATCCGGCCATGGCTCGCCCAGTGAGCGGTGGAGGAAGCCGATCCGATCCCGAAGCTGCTCGGCTTCCTTGCCGAAATTCAGCACCTGAAGCCCGAGTTTCTTGAGCCCTTCAGCCAGAACGGCCGCGGCGTCCGAACCTGATGGGCGCTGCATGGGCACTTCATCGAATACAATGGCCCCCAGCCGCGTCGAACGCCGTGCGCGGACCTCCCGGCTCGGCTCATCGAAATAGATCTGCGCGTCGGAGACAATCGCGCTCGGCAGGCCCTCTTCGATTTCGGCGCGCGTGACTTCCGCTGCCGAAAGAATACGTGTCTTGCCGGCTCGGCCCGTCGCATCCGCCACGACCAGCATGCCCGCACCGGCAAGGCGCGTTTCCGCATCCAGCTCGCCGCCGCGTCCGTTCGCCATGACAAAGCGTCCGCGCCCCCCGCGTTGCAGGGCGATCCGATCGGGGAAGGCGTGGATGAGCAGCGGACCCGGTTGTGGCCTCACGGCCCGCACACGCGCGTTCGCGTCTCCCGCGACCTGCGCCGCGATCCGTGAAGCCAGTCCTTTCGCCGCCTGCGCGCGTGGGCTCCGGTCGTTTCGGAAATTCCGCAGGCGATCCTCCAGATCGATGGAGGAGCCGCCAAGTCCTTGCTCGGTAATCAGCACTGCAAGTTCTGCCGCGGCAAATGAGGCCTCCGGCTCATTCAGAGCCGTCCTCGCCACCATGGCCGATAGCCTCGGCGGCAGGCCGAGCTTGCGCATCAGCTTCCCGGTCTCTGTCAATCTTCCCGACCGGTCCAGCGCTTCCAGGCTGACAAGAAGATGACGCGCCTCCTGGTAGGCCGCCTTCGGCGGCGGATCGGCAAAGCGAAGGGCCGACGGATCTGTCACGCCCCATGCCGCCATGTCGAGCGTAAGCCCCGACAGGTCTGAGGCCAGGATCTGCGGCGCTGTATGGGCGGCGAGCGCCGCTGTCTGCCCCTGGTGCCAGAGCCTGATCGCAATGCCGGGCTCCGTTCGTCCGGCACGGCCAGCGCGCTGGTCGGCCGAGGCCCGCGACACGCGCACCGTCTCCAGCCGCGTCATGCCGGTCGCGGGTTCATAGGCCGGAATGCGCTGCAAACCGCTGTCGATCACGATCCGCACGCCATCAATGGTGATGGAGGTTTCCGCAATCGAGGTCGCCAGCACGACCTTGCGCGTGCCGACCGCTGCCGGCCGGATCGCCTGGTCCTGCTCTTTCTGTGTCAGGTTGCCATAAAGAGGGACGACCAGAACATCCGTTCCCAGCGTTCCGCTCAGGGCTTCCGTCGCTCGCGTGATTTCGCCCTGACCGGGAAGGAAGGCAAGAATGGAACCCTCCTCGTCGGTCACGGCTCGTCGGATCGTCCGGATGACCGTCTGCTCGACAGGCTCGCCTGCCGGTCGCTCCTCATGTCTTATATCGACGGGATAGGCGCGGCCTTCACTGATGATAACCGGCGGACCGTCAAGCAGCGCGCCGACTTTCTCGACATCCAGCGTCGCCGACATCACGAGAATCCGCAGGTCTTCCCGCAAGCCCGATTGCACATCGAGCGCCAGCGCCAGCCCGAAATCCGCATCCAGCGAACGCTCGTGAAACTCATCGAAGATCACAAGCCCGATATCCGAGAGTTCCGGATCGTCCAGGATCATGCGCGTGAAGACGCCTTCCGTCACCACCTCTATGCGCGTGCGCGAGGAGATGCGGTTGTCGAGCCGCATGCGATAGCCGACCATCCCGCCCGGTTCTTCGCCCAGCAGGCTTGCCATCCGCGAGGCCGCAGCGCGTGCGGCGAGCCGACGCGGCTCCAGCAGAATGATCTTCCGGTCCGCAAGCCAGGGGGCGCCCAGCAGGTCCAGAGGCACGATCGTCGTCTTGCCCGCACCGGGCGGTGCGCAAAGAACCGCACCGTTATGATCGCGCAGAGCATCGCGAAGCTGCGGCAGCACCGCGCCGACGGGAAGTTGAGGCAGATCGCGGGTCAATGTCGCATTCCTGAAAGGGACAGATCTTCGCCATAATCGCCAGCGGCTCCCGGCGTCAACTCTGCTTGCACGATAGGGAAGGCGAAGCCCTAGCCGTCCGACTGCACCAGGCGCGTCGAGGTCTCGAAGGCGAGGATCGCTCCTGCCAGATCCTCCAGCCCCGCACCAACCGACTTGAACAGCGTGATCTCGTTCTCGCTCGTCCGTCCCGGATGCTCGCCCTTTGCCAGCGCGGCGAGATCGGCCTTCACCGCATCGCGTCCAATGACCCCGGCCCGGATGGGTTGCACCAGATCGCCACCTTCCGAAAGCGCTCCTTCATATGTATCGACAAAAAGGCTTGCGCGCAGAACCGCCTCGTCATCGCATTCCCGCATCGCGGGCGTGAACGCGCCGATCAGATCGAGATGCGCACCGGGCTTCAGCCAGGCGCCACGAACGATCGGTGTATCGGAAAGGGTTGCGCAGGAAATGATGTCGGCCTCGTGAGCCGCTGCCTCGAGATCCGAGGCCACGGAGACATTGCCGTGAAGCCGGCTCGCCAGCCTGACGGTTTCTTCCGCCTTCTCGGTCGATCGGCCCCACACAAGCACGGTCTCGATCGGCCGCTGTGAACTGTGCGCCTCAATAAGGTTGAGCGACAGCCGACCGGTACCGCAGACAAGCAGAACCCTCGCGTCCGCGCGCGATAGAAACCGGGAGGCCAGTGCCGAACTGGCCGCTGTGCGCCGCGCCGTCAGTTCCGCCCCGTCGATGACGGCAAGGTTCTGGCCCGTGAGCGCCGAGGAGAGCAGATAGGTGCCGCTGACCGAGGGAAGCGACCGCCGCACGTTGCCCGGAAACACCGAAACGATCTTCACGCCCATATACTGGCCCTCCGTCCAGGCCGGCATCAGAAGCAGCGTGGCATCGGGCTCGTTCGGAACATGGAGCGAATGATGGTGTCGCGTGGGCATGCGGCACTGAGAGCAGAACATGCTCCGCACCGCTTCCACCAGCTCCGGAAAGGCGGTGGTGTTTCTCACTTCGGTCTCATTGAGGATCAGCATCTGGACTTCTCATCTTATGCAAAAGGATGGTTTCGGTGATGCCGAGTTTTGCACGCTGGCGCATGTCGGGCAACCGAAGGCGCATCAACCCGGAATAAGCAGAAGAAGGAGCGGCCACTGCATGGTTAACAGACCGAAAATTCGACCATGACAGCCAAGCAACAAGAAATATTGATAAAAATCAGTAAGTTGTCACTTTTTTTCATTTTTTTGTTTTGTGGCTGTTGACTGTTCGGAGGGCT
>UBMP01000039.1 GCA_900466575.1 Hyphomicrobiales bacterium
AAGCACCAGGAATGGAATGCCTACTGCTCGCATTTCACGCAATGGGAACGCGACAGCACGCTCGATATCTGAGCAAATCCGGAACAGGCCAGGAAAGAGCCATGCGCCGAGGGGTGATCCTTCGGCGCAAAGGAGAAGGTCCGGCCGTAAACGACGGAGGAAAATCATCATGACGAACTATGTTTTGACCGTGACCTGCAAATCGACGCGCGGCATCGTCGCCGCGATCACCGGGTTCTTGGCGGAGAAGGGCTGCTACATCGTGGATTCGTCGCAGTTCGACGATCTGGATACGGGCATGTTCTTCATGCGCCTGACCTTCACCAGCGAGGAGGGTGCCACGATCGAGGAGATCGTCTCCGGCTTCAAGGCGATCGAGAAGCAGTATGGCATGGTGGCCAGCTTCCACGACGGCGCGGAGAAGATGAAGGTCCTGCTGATGGTGTCCCGCTTCGGCCACTGCCTCAACGACCTTCTCTACCGCTGGAAGATCGGCGCGCTGCCGATCGACATCGTCGGTGTCGTCTCCAACCACTTCGATTACCAGAAGGTCGTCGTCAACCACGACATCCCCTTCCATCACGTCAACGTCACCAAGGCCAACAAACCCGAAGCCGAAGCGCGGCTGATGGGGATTGTCGAACAGTCAGGCGCCGAGCTCATCGTGCTCGCCCGCTACATGCAGGTTCTCTCCGACGACATCTGCAAGAAGATGTCGGGCCGGGTCATCAACATCCACCATTCCTTCCTGCCAAGCTTCAAGGGCGCCAATCCCTACAAGCAGGCCTTCGAGCGCGGCGTGAAGCTGATCGGGGCGACGGCGCATTATGTGACGGCTGACCTCGACGAAGGCCCGATCATCGAGCAGGACGTGGCGCGCATCACCCATGCGCAGTCGGCTGCGGACTATGTCTCGATCGGCCGCGATGTGGAGAGCCAGGTTCTCGCCCGCGCCATCCACGCCCATATCCACCACCGCGTCTTCATCAACGGCAACCGCACGGTCGTCTTCCCCGCAAGCCCCGGAAGCTATGCCTCGGAACGGATGGGGTGAGGGCGATGGC
>UBMP01000015.1 GCA_900466575.1 Hyphomicrobiales bacterium
ATCGCCCACAAAGACGGTAACCCTCTGGATATCAAGCCAGACAAAGCGTAAAATACGCAACGAAATAACGCGGGGTGGAGCAGCCCCCGTCACCCGAAGGGCGAAGCCCGAGGATGACAAAACAAAAAGACCGGGCATATTACCCGGTGCGCACGGCCAAAACGCCAGCGTAACGCTCAAATATAACGCGGGGTGGAGCAGCCCGGTAGCTCGTCAGGCTCATAACCTGAAGGCCGCAGGTTCAAATCCTGCCCCCGCAACCACTGAGACTTGTAAATTACCCCAAGCAAGTCGTCGAACAGAGAGTTCCTCCGCGCAAGCGTCGAGGAACTCTTCTTGTTTCTGCTTCGTGTCCAGACGACCGGAATCAATCCCCTCAAGAAGGGCATGCTGCTTGAGAAGCTCAAACTCACGCTCCAGGATCGTCGTCGCCTCCATCGCAGCGAGAATCGATGCGATCCTACCGTGGATGGCAAGCTCCGCAGGTTGATGCCCCGGCGTCGGGCCGACCACCACCTTCTGGACCAGCATCCTGATCATCGTGATGTAACGCTGCTTCAGATCTTTGTCGGCGGCGTCGCGCATGTAGTACAGCACCGTATTGATGATCAGTTCGACGTTCTCGGGCGTTGACTGACGGCGCACCTCAGCCAGCTTCTCTTCCAGTGTGTCGTCGTCGGGTTTGGTGGTGGCCAAGAGCTGTTCGGCAGCCACGCGTTCCAGTTCCAGTTTGTCGAGCGCGTCATCGAGCGCCGGTAGGCGCGGTCTTCCCTCCATGGCGCGTTCGCTGATCTGCTGGATGAGTGCCTTTTGCTTCGCCTCGATCAATTTGAGGTCGTCGGCGCGCTTGGCGTGTTCGGACGGTCCCGACCGCAGCTTGGCCTCGACTTTCTTCTTCGTCTCCTCGGCCAGCTTGTCAAAAATCCCCATGCTGAAAAATGCCGCCGGAAGCGCGCTCAGGACCCGGTCTTCGACATCCTGGCGCTTGATCGTCTTCGAGTTCGTGCAGCAGGCACCGCCCAGTTCGTCGATCGGCAGGCGCTTCTTGTGGTTAGTGCAGCCGTAGCGATCCTTGCCCATGATCGCGTAAGGGCCTGCGCATTCAGCGCATTCGAGAAGTCCCGACAGGAGATATGACGGGCGGTGCGAGGCATTCAACGCGTTCGTCGTCGTATAGGAAAACAGCTCGCCGACTTCCTTTTGGCGTCGCTTGACCTTCGCCCAAAGCTCGTCGGAAACGATCCGCATCGCCGGCACGTCAGACGTGACCCATTGCGCAGCATCGTTGGCACGTGCCACCCGCCGTTCCGTGTCCGGGTTCTTCCGGTAATTGCGTTTGTTCCAGACCAGCCTTCCGATATATGTCTCATTGTTGAGGATGCCCGTGCCACGTTCCGCATGTCCGCGGATGGCCGTGTCTCGCCAGGCCGCGCCTCTTGGACCTTCGATGCCTCTCTCATTCAATTGTTGTGCGATATCGCGCGGTGAAACGCCCGCGGCATATTGCTCGAAAATCCAGCGGACGGTGTTCGCCTTGTCTTCGTCGATGTCCCTGTAACCGGGGATGCGGTCTCCGTTGGCATCGCGCACTGCGGCGAGGCGGTAGCCATAGGCGAGACAGGTAGACGCCTTTCCCTTCCGGACTGCGGTCTTCATGCCTTCGCGTGTTCGGTAGCGGACCTGTTCGATCATCTCCTGGCTGAGTGTTGCCCGCAGCCCCATCTCGATGTCCGTGACAGGTACGCCGCCCTGAACCGTCCAGAGTTCGATGTCGTTGAATTTGAGCCGCTTCAGAAAACCGTTGGCATGTTCAGAATCGCGTGAAATGCGGTCGACGGTCACGCAGAGGACGACACCGACGCCACCTTGTTCAACGCGCCGCATCAACGCCTGAATACCCGGCCGGCTTATGTAGCTCGTCCCGCTCACCGCGAAATCGGTGAAGACTTCCGCCGTCGCCCATCCCTTCTGCTCCGCGAAATCCCGGCACAGCTCGACTTGCGTCTCGATCGAGACTTCGTTCTGTCGCTCAGTCGAGTAGCGTGCGTAGATGAGAACGGATTTGGCCATCGCGTGTTCTGCCTTCGATATCGTCCGACCTACTTAGAGTGTTTGCTGGCGCTTTAAACCCCTCGTGCCAAAAACCACGATGATGGTTAATGCCGAGCGATCGGCGTGGCCCCGGGATCGAAGGCGGAATATGCCGCGGATGACAGGCAAATGGAGCCCCGCGTCGGCCGTTAACAATATCCGCGGGATCCGTTCCTGGTGCGTTCCAGGGCCCCTTGCTGCAGACAGAATGACGCGGTAGGGTTGTTGTGTCAGCAGATATTGAACGTCTGCAGTGACTTAGCGGCCCCCGCCAGTGTTTGCACCACTGACGAGGGCCTGACCCGCAACCTTGCTGTAGAAGGACTTGGGCTATGAAAAGCCATACCTTTATCTTCCCTATGACGGAAGAAATTTTGTCATCCTCTCCCGTTGATCTTGTGAGTGCCAGCGCGGCTAACTCGGCCATTGCCTTGCGCTGCGCTGCGACGTTCGTGGCCGATCACCCTGGCGCAAATGGCTTCGCCATCATGACCGCGTCGACCGCTCACTAGTCTCAACCCCGATCGAACGCACGAACCGATTTGCGCCTGGCAGCTCTGGCTCGCCGCGTACACCGTCGCGTGCTCACGCGTCTCTGAGCCCGAATGCGGAAATAATTTCCGCGTCGGGGGATGAGGACCGCGTGGCCGACGCCGGCGTGTTCGATCTCTTCATGGAGAAGAATGATGTCTCATGACCAAATGAGCGCCGACCGCGCTCGCCACTACGAAACCACCGTTGACTTGAACGTGGTTCAGCCGCGTCTGCTGGCACTGGCCGAACAGTCGGCCACCTCTGCGTTCGCCGTCTCGCAGATGATTGATGGGCTTGCCAAAGGACTGGAAGAGGCTGCAACGCTGATGCGCGCAGTGCCCATCCAAGAGGGTCGGCTCCTCGAACAGGGCATTGCGCTGCTTGCGGGATACAATCCTGATCTGCGGGCCCTGACGGAAAATATCCGCTTACCTGTGACGCCGGCAGCCCTTCAGCTCGTCGAGATGAACAACGAAGCCAATTATCGCCGCCTCACACTCGACGCTGATACCGGCGGACGAAAAGGCTACACGCCGGATTTGCTGATCGTTCATCAGGCGAAAAGATTGGCTTACGTCGTCGATATCAAGCGGACACTTGGCTCGTATGAAGCCACCCGCATCGCCGATCTCAAGAATCGGATGCTGGCGTCATCGCTGGTCGTGCCGGATTTGCTTTACAAAGAGCACCGTCGGATGACAGTTGATGAAGTTCGCGCGGTCATCATCAATGCCGACGGGCAGAAGATTGACATCGATCACGGCGTCTGGCCGCTCAGTCACGTCGATCATCTGCTCGAAATCGACGGCGCAGGCCTCGCGATCGAATGGTTGCGAACACAGTTCGCCTCTGCCATCGAACGCAACTGGAGGACCGCCGTCCGGCAGCTCACCGACAGCTATACGCGGAAACGTGAGAATGCGGGCGGCCCCTCAAGGGCTGAAGCCGAGTTCGGTTTGACCGCATCAACGCTCGACCGGGGCGGCCATGACGCCTTCAGCGCCGCAATTGATCCGATGAAGCCTGGGCGCTTGGGGGAAGGTACAGACGTTCTCGTGAGACATGGCGAAGCGTCGCCATCGCCGTTGCGGGTCGGCTTCGCGCGCGCCCCGGATTTGGCAGCAGCGGGATAGCTCCGCGCTGCACACGTAGGCGGCGACGTCCGCCTCTCCACTCACCGACTTCTGAACACATCGACGCCGCTTGAGCCAGGCTCGCGGTGACCGTGAAAGGCATGCCTCATGTCAAACCTGCCACCACCTCATTCTGAAAACCTCTCGAGACTTCCGGCCGCGCCGTCACCCCAACTTACGGCACATGTTGTCTGTGCCGCCGAGACGCCTTCCAAGACGCCCGCCAGAGTGGCCGAGCGGACCCGCCAGATTGTCACGATTATGTCGCGCCGCGGGGAAGTTGCAGAGATTGAGAACACGTCGCCAGATCCTGCCGTTGTGATTGCAGCGGCCATTCGGTTTGCGACCCGACGGGGCCGCCGCCTCACGGCGCTTCCCAGATCGATCCGCATGCAGCTTCATCGCCTCTGCGATGGGGGTGACCCGGCAGCCCTTGTCGTCCGTGACTGGATCGAATGCAAACTCCCAAAATCGATCGCCGATGCGTTGGCCGAGACGGGTGACGAAGCGACGAAGGGCAGGGTTTGATGATGTCGAGCAAGACCGAAATGAATACCGCCGACCGTATCACCCGGTATCTTCTTCGTCGTTTAGAGCGCCGAGCTATCCACGATGTTTATGAGCGCGCCGAAGCGCGCGGTCTTCTGGAGCGCAGGAGGGTTCCTTCAGCTGCCGGACGGGAAGTCATCGCGTGGCAGATCCCGCAGACGTCGCCCGTCAGGCTGACAGGTCACTTCCGCACCGACGGGTTTGCGATCGAGCGCTTGCTCACACGCCCAGTCCCCGCCGACCCGGATCCCATGGCAGACATGAGCATGGACGAGGATCTGACGATCGGCCGTACGGTTGACGGCATGCCTGTCCATCTCGCGACCGCCACCTCCTCACCGCGCGAAAGGTCTCCGACAAAAGAAGACCGCGATGCTTCGGAAAGAGGGGCTTCCGTCCTTGCAGGCGCTGATCTCAAGCGCGACTACGTCTTGCTTCTGATCCGCGCTTGTCGCGCAAGGCCGCATGTCGCCGATGCAGCCGTGGCGCTTCTGATTGCGAGGGCTGTCGGCGAGACGCTGCCCGATCTGGGAAGCTTTCTCGAAGTGCTGCGACGTCCTGCTCCCGTGATCGTGATGCAAACAATGGTCGCCGAGTTTGAGCAGCGGGTGGGTAGGATGCTTGAGAGAGGGTTGATCGTACCTTTCGCTCTGAGCCTTGTCGACGCCTTCGGTGATCGGGCGCTCGGCGGTCGCTATCGGGACCAGGAGAACGACCCGCATCGTGTGATGACGATGTCCGGGAAAGGTCTTCGCGATATGTCGGCGCAAGCGATCCGTGATGCGCTTGCGAAAGCATCCTTGCACAAGACCCTGCCTCTGTTCATCGCCGACGAAAACGCATCGGCCGAGCTTCCTCCGCGCCTCGCCGCCGCCGCCGACCTGGTTTTACAGACTGGCGGCATCGATCGGACGCTGCTGGCCGAGCTTCTTCACGTGTGCCTTTCCATTCCGCCGAAGACATCGCTGACAACAATGGAAACCCGAGACTTCCAGCCTGGCGCTCTGGGGCTTGATGACCTTGCACTTGCTCTGAGGCCGGGACGCTCTGTCGAGGAAATCCTGACCATCCTCACGGCGCTGACGGCGGCTACCGAAGCGGAGAGGCAAGAGGAAGATGAGGGAAGCGGTGATGGCCAAGGTCGGTCGCGCAAGCTGAAGCCGCGGGGTCGTGAAAGGCTCGGACGGCTCACTCGCTCGAAGGGTGATGGGGCGTCCGAATTGACGATGCCCGAGCCCCAGCCATCCGACGGCGAGCAAAAGCCCTCGACCATGAAATATCTCTCCGTCGAAACGCTTTCGGGTTACGGACAGGCAAAGGACTGGGCGCTGGACCTGAAGGCTGATCTCGCTCTATGGCGACAAGGAAACCTCTCATGGAGTGACATGTCGACGAAGCTCCTTCTGAGCGGTCCGCCGGGAACGGGCAAGACCACTTTCGCTAGGGCGCTGTGCAATACGCTGCAGGTCCCCATGTTGGCGACGTCGCTGGCAACGATGCTGGAGCCCGGCTATCTCGGCGACGTTCTGAAATCGATGACGTCGGCCTTCGAAACCGCTTGCGAACACGCGCCGGCGATCTTGTTCGTCGACGAGTTCGAAAACATCGGCAAGAGGTCCAGCGGCGGCGATAAAAATACGGAATATTGGAACTCCGTCGTAAACAGGATGCTAGAATTGCTCGACGGCGCGAACAGGACTGAGGGCGTCATCGTAGTGGTCGCCACAAACTTCTCCGATCGGATCGATCCGGCGCTTCTACGTTCGGGGCGGCTCGAGACCCGCATCGATATTCCGCTTCCGGACACGACGGCATTGGCAGGCATTCTCGAGCATCATCTCGGTTCGGATCTTGCCACGGTCATTGGAACGCGGCCCCGGTCAACGCCGCGAACGAGAGCAGAAACTGGCAAGCCCGGCCAAACGCATGCATTGGAAAAGTTGTTTAGGCGCAGTGAAAGCGGCCCCTCGTCCGATCTGTCGTTGCATGAGGAACGGGTTGAACAGAAAGGAGGCCTGGCATGAGCAGCTCCGTCACAATGAACGAAGCAACAGCTGCGGACACCCAGAGGCCTTTGGCGCTTCTGGCGACGGGGATGAGCGGAGCAGATATCGAACGGCTTGTCCGGGAAGTTCGTGGCCGTTGCAGACGAAAAGGCGAAACGTTCACGTGGGACATCCTGGAGAAGGCATTGCGCCGGAACGACGACAGTCTTTCCGACGCCATCCGCCACCGCATCGCAGTCCATGAGATCGGCCATGCCCTTGCCTCCGAACTCACAGGCGTCGGCAAGGTCGTCTCGGTCCGCATCCATGGACTTAGCGGTAAGACCGAAACGCGAGTAGATCGTGAGCTGGCCCAATTCCCCGAGGGCATGGACGCAAACCTGATCTGCATCCTCGCCGGCCGTGCTGCTGAAGCAGTCGTCTTCGGCGACAAGGCGCTCGGCTCCGGAGGCGGAGAAGGAAGCGATCTGGCGCTCGCAACCAGGATCGCGATCGACCTCGAAACGGCCTTCGGGATCGGCGACGATCACCCACTTCTTTATCGTCCGCCAGGCACCACCGGAGACATCTTGCACTACAATCCGGTATTGGCGGAGCGCGTACATGGAAGGTTGGAGCAGGCGGAGCAGCGGGCGGCAGAATTGCTGCGACCCTATGGTGAGCTGATCGAGGCGCTAGCTCGCCAGCTTGTAGCCGCGCGTGTTCTGGAGGGTGAGACAATCAGGGCAGCGCTGGAGAGCGGTATGGCAGGCGACCACGCCGCGCCTCCTGACGCAGCGTCGTTCTGACGAGCCAGCGTGTGGCGATTGGTCTTGAATTACGGTCAGTTGCCTGCACCTCGATATAGGTTACCCCAGGTTCTGGGCAACCCATCTCAAATTATGCTTTTGCGATTCAGAAGGCGCGGCGCCCGATTCCAAAACATGGCGCCGCGTTGCAAAACGACGGAAAACCGATTCTTGTGCAAACGCCGTGACGCGGGTGAAATTGAAGGGACACAGTATTGAAGGCTGCGCTGAAGGCCTCGACGTAGCCCGTGTTCGCGACGTGCGGACGGCGCAAAAGGGCAGGGGCTTTGGCGGCGGCGCTTAAGCAGAGGTCCGTAATTGCCATGCTTTGCAGGCAAGTCGATACAGGTCGTGGCAGCTTGTCGCCATCTCCATTCGATTTGAAACAACCCATCTCAAGTTATGAAAACGCGATTCAGAACTCTGCTTCGGCGATTCCAGATCACGGTTTTACGATTCAGAGACAAACGGCGTTTAGAAGAGCGGGGCCGGGATTGTCCCGCGAAAGCGTTCTTGGCGGGGCAGGCAAGGTGGGAGGATCATGATGGTGCGCAAGTCAAAGAAACAGCGAAACGAGGAGCAACGGGTTCGCCAGGATAAATTACGGGACAGCAAGAGGGATGAGTGCCGGGCCGAACGAGACGATATGGCCCGCGCACTGCTCTGGATCATGATTCGGGAAACCCTGCGCGAAAAAGACCCCCGCAAGGCGCTGGACCTTCTTCGGGACTCGGTCGTCACGGAACTGGAGATACAGGGCTTCCACGTCAAGCACGCGGAGGATGACTTCGAGGCGCTTGCTGCCAGATACGCTGCTGCGTTCGCCCGTGGTCTTACTCCGTTCCGGCCAAAGCCCCATCTTAAGCCTAAAAAGGCTCCCAGTGGCGATCCCACGTCGGGTTCCCCATCCTGACGCTTCCGCGTTCGTTTCTATCCGTTTCTGCAAACGGTGTTTATCCATAATCTGGTCTACTCCCCCCATTACTCAATAAAACGCTGTTTGCAGAAGAATCGCGGAATCAGACCCTTTTGGGCGCTGAATCATGCGCGAGCTCGGTTGTGACCATGAGGAGCCCGATATGCGGAAATTATTGCCGCATCGGGTGAAAAATCGGCGTCTAAGGGAGAAATCGCGACGGAATTGCCCGGCGACGTCAAGATCGTCGAATTTGGGTGTTCGAAGGGTCGTCTGGAGCCCGGGCGCATTCTTGAATACAACCATAAGATACGTTGTAAAAATACAATGTGATGCCTCCGAAAAATATTTTTGACCTCAATGAAAACAACGGGTTAGCGAGACGGACACTCATATATAATACTGATATTTATGGGATTTTAGGAACGCCACACCTTTGCGTTGATTGCCAAGTGCTCCGATCCGGGTGACCATTTTAGTGCGATCACATTGGATCGCTGATCACTCAGGAAGGAAACGACAACATGGTACTACACACGCATAAGACGAAGAAGACGAAGACGAAGGCGCGCCCGCTGACGCCCGAGGAGCGGGAGCATGCGCCCCTGTTGCGCGACGTCGCGGCGGCGGTCGCCGCGGTCAAGCGCCGGGATGCCGAACAGAGCTACGAGCTCGGTGAGCATCTCGCCCGGGCCAAGGATGTGCTGCCGGAGAAGGCGCTTGGAGCTTGGGTCAAGGAGAATTGCGGGTTCACGCCGCGACTGGCTCGCTCCTACATTGCCGTCCACACGCATCTCCAGGCCTTCCGGTCACGCCTCGTCGCGGCAGCGGTCAAGCCGACGATCCTGCTGACGCTTGCCAACGCGGACATCGACAAGGTCGGGGAGGTGGTCGAGGCCATCGAGGCGGACGGTCGTCTGTCGGTCGTCCAGGTCAAGCGCATGCTCAAGCCGGCGGGCACCGAGGATGCGGCCGCCCCGGCGGCTGGCGGACGCCAGGGGCTCATGCGTGCGGCGCACGAGAAGCTGAAGACCCACACGGCGCACTTTGTCCAGGAAGCTGCGGTCGTTCTGAAACAGGTGGAGGTCGCGGTTACCGCGCTTCAGGCTGGGAAGCACGTCGCGAAATCGGCGTTGTTCGACAAGCTTGGAAGTGCTGCTGGGCGTGCTGGCGACCATCTGTCTAATGCCGTCGAAACAGAAGCAGATCGGGATTGGAAGGCGGTTAGCGCGACGCTTGGCCGCTTGAGTGATCTGCCGCGCTGGCCGGGACGGTCGGAGTTCCCGGACTGGCTTATCGGCGAAGTCCTGCCGCGTCTGCGCTTCGCCGTCCTGGGTGCGTCGGAGAGGTCTGCTCGTGATATCTCACCGGAAATTGTCGAGGTCATCCCGCACGTCGGCTCCGCTGAAGCCGAGATGGAGGACGACGACGTTGTCCTCACCTCGCATCTCCCGGCAATGATCCCTGGCGCAGTCCCGGCGACCGTTCCCGCCGTCTCTTGACCAGAACTACATCATCCTCGGGCTGCCGGCATCTGTCGGCAGCCCGTACCGCATAAACGCCATGCCGAGGCGGCGGATGATGAAAATATATGGCTAATAGCAATTTCAAGCCGGGTGCACGGGAATAACTGCCGCATTGCAATCTTTGCTGGGTCCAACTGCCCACAGCTAATCTGGTTCGTTCTGGAGGTAGGGAAGCGCAAAATGGTGTGGAACAGAGCAAGATTTTGTTCGTGATGCCTAACCCGAGCCGGCACGCGACGACCTGGATGTCGCGGCGGAAATCGCCGCAGTGTCTTCCAGGCTTTCGAGCGCCGCGTTTCAATCTGCGCTTAATGCTCGCTCAATTTCGTTCTCCCAAGTTCAAGCCGACCATAGCAATCTTTTCCGTATTGCCGATAGCAGTTCTGCGTCGTTGCCCCACCCCGTTAATGCTATCCACTAAAAGTTGCGGCGATCTAATCCTTGATGCTTGGAATCGGATGCAAAGCGGCTTTAAACTGCCAAGCAAAAGCGGGGGGGAGAATCAAATTGGTCAAGGCAGGCACGCACCAAAATGTTGCGGTCGAGGAGATTGAGCTCGACCGGTCCAACCCTCGCATCCGCAAGTTTCTCGAAATGTACGGGGATAATCCATCTCCCGAGGCGATCTATCTTGCACTTGGAGCTGGCAACGAAGAGGAGCCTGGCAGTTCAAGCAGCACCACTTTCGAGAAGCTCAAGCAATCGATCCTGACGAATGGTGGCATCATACAGCCCGTGATCCTCAATCGCCGAGGCGACGGAACGCTCGTCTGCGTCGAGGGCAACACTCGGGTCGCGCTCTATAAGAGCTTCCTTGAGGAGGGGGTCAAAGGCGACTGGGGCCATATTCCCTCACTCGTGCATGATGAGATTGACGACGCTTCGGTTCATGCGATCCGGCTTCAGATCCATCTCGTCGGCACCCGACCCTGGGATCCCTATTCGAAGGCGAAGTATCTCTACGAGCTGAGGACCCAGGAGCATCTGCCGTTTGCCACGATCGTCGACTATTGCGGCGGTCGACAATCCGAGGTGCTCGAGAGCATCAACGCCTACGCCGATATCGAGAGATATTACCGTCCGGTGGTCGGTGAGGATGGCGAGTTCGATACGACGCGCTTCAGCGGCTTTGTCGAGCTGCAGAAGGCAGGGATAAAGCAGGCGATCAACGCGGCCGGTTTTGACTGTTTCGACTTCGCCCGCTGGATCCACGACGGCAAGCTGCATCCGCTGCAAAAAGTGCGCGTGCTGCCTCGGGTCTTACGCAATGAAAAGGCGCGTGAGATTTTCCTCAAGCAGGGCATCAAAAAGGCTGAAGCCGTACTTGAGAAGCCTGATCTGACAAAAACACTGCAGGAGGCCGAAATCGGTCAGCTCGCCCGCGCCCTCGTGACGCATATCGGTGCGCTCCAATATGATGAGCAGCAACGCATCAAGGCCGACCCCGGCGGTGATACCGCACAGGCGCTGATTGACGCGCAAGGGGAATTGGCAAAGCTGCTCGATTGGCTGAAGCTGAGTTCGTGATATGGGCGAGACTGCGGTTCACGCCGGACTGGTCGAAGTATTGGTGGCCTATGCCGAGACTGAGCTCGGCTTGGCTGCTAATCTTTCCATTCGGCACGATGCAGTGCGACCGATCAGAGGCGAACGCCCGCCGCGCATCAATGGTTATGTTCCCGATCTATATGCCACGGATGTCCCGACGACAGTGACCTTGATCGGTGAGGCCAAGACCAGGGCCGACCTTGAGACCGAGCATACGCGTTCACAAGTTCATGCCTTTCTCGACTATCTGTCGCAAACCCCGAATGGTATTTTTGTCCTCAGTGTGCCGATGAGTGCGGCGGTGACGGCCCTCCGGCTGCTTTCACAACTTAAGGCACCGTTCCAGGAAGCAGAGACCCGCACCGTTGTCATCGACGGTATCAGGGTGAAGGATTGCTGAGGTCGCCATGCTGAAGATACAGAAAGCTGCGAGCCTCGACGCCAAACGTTCTGCCTTTCCACATCAGCTTGAGGCGTTTGCCGCGGTCAAGGACCTTCCCTATGCCGCCGTGTTTCATGAGCAGGGTCTGGGCAAGACAAAGATTGGTCTCGACGTTGCTCTTTTTTGGCTCGCCAATGATGTCGCGGACTCGGTGCTGATCGTCACCAAGAAAAGCCTGATCGAAAACTGGCGCAATGAGATTGCCGACCACAGCCATCTGCGTCCGCGTGTCCTTGGCCAAGACCGGAACGCAAACTTCTACGCGCTCAATAGTCCCGCCCGCCTCTACCTGACCCATTACGAGGCTATCGTTTCCGAGAGGAAGCGGCTCGAGCTGTTTTTGAAGACGCGCAAGGTGGCGGTGCTGCTCGATGAAGCGCACAAGATCAAGAATCCGGAAGCGGAAATCAGCCAGGCTTTGCATGCGCTTGCTGCAGGATTCGTGCGCCGGGTCATCATGACCGGAACACCAGTCGCAAACCGCCCTTTCGACCTGTGGTCGCAGATCAGGTTCCTCGATCTCGGAAAAAGCCTTGGTGATGAATTTGCCGCCTTCAAACGAGACCTCGACCTGAGCAACGAGCTGCGCAAGGACGAAGGACGAGCGCAGGCATTTGCCGACGAACTTGAAGCGGTCTTTGAGAAGATCCGGCCGTTTTCGGTCCGGGAGACGAAGAAAACCGCTGGGCTGAAATTGCCTGACAAGACGATACGCAATCTGGAATGCGAACTTGAGCCGCGACAAGCGGAAATCTATGCACAATTCCGTGACGAATTGGCCGCAATCGTTGTGCGAGAGGGTCGGCCGGTTCTCGATGACGCCGAGGAAATTCTCAAACGCTTGCTGCGACTGGTCCAGGTTGCCTCCAATCCGGCGATGGTCGATCAAGCCTATAAGTCCGTGCCGGGAAAGATGCGTGTTCTAGATGAGCTCGTGACAGACGCCATCGATGCTGGTGAGAAAATCGTCGTTTGGACGAATTTCACGAAGAACGCCGAGGCGTTGCGCCGCCATCTCGATGAATTTGGCGCAGTTCTGGTGCATGGCGGAATAGAGATTGCCAAGCGCGAGGAAGCCCTGAGCGCTTTCAAGATGGATCCGCAAATCCAGGTACTTGTGGCGACACCTGGTGCAGCGAAGGAGGGGCTGACGCTCACCGTCGCCAATCACGCCGTCTTCTATGACCGCACCTTCAGTCTCGACGACTACCTGCAGGCGCAGGACCGGATTCATCGGATTTCGCAGGACAAGCCCTGCTTCGTCACCAACCTTATCGGTGCCGGCACGGTCGATGCCTGGGTCGATGCGCTTTTGTCCGCCAAGCATCTCGCCGCACAATTGGGGCAGGGTGACATTGGCCGCGAGGAATACGATAAACGAGCCGATTATGCCTTTGCAGATATGATCCGCGAGGTGCTGAGGCTCGACAGTCAGGAGGAAGAATGAACACGATAGAAAAGAACCCGCTGAAGGCTGGCGAAACGATCCTTATTCGCGGGGTCGACGTGCCTGTCGAAACCGGGTCTTTGCCGCAGAAAGATTTGCTGTTCTTCGTGGAAAATCCCCGGGTTTATTCGATCTTGCGCACCGACGGCGAAGAGCCGAGCCAGGCCGACATCGAGCGGAAGCTCCTCGACATGGACCATGTGAAAGCGTTGATCCAGGATATCAAGCGTGATGGAGGGTTGACGGATCCGGTCGTAGTCAGGGCGGGCACGCTGGAAGTGTTGGAAGGCAATAGCCGGCTGGCAGCTTATCGGGCGCTCGCAAAAAACGACCCTGTCAAATGGGGGTATATGAAGGTGCGGCTGCTGCCGCAAGACATCGACGAGGCTCTCATTTTCGCCCTCTTGGGGCAATATCATATCAAAGGTAAGAAGGATTGGGCGCCATTCGAACAGGCCGGCTTTCTTTATCGGCGGCATAAAACTCACGAAGTTGATACTGGCAAGCTGGCAGTTGAAATTGGTCTGTCGAAACGAAAGGTAGAGCATCTGATAGCCGTTTATCAGTTCATGCTCGACCACGGTGAGGCCGATACCGCCAAGTGGAGCTATTACGACGAATATCTGAAGTCTTCGAAGATCCGGAAGGCTCGCCTCGCCAACGCGACTTTCGACGACCTCGTAGTCGCAAAGATCAAGAGTGATGAAATTGCCAAGGCTGTTGATGTCCGTGACCGCTTGCCGATTATCTGTTCGGCGCCGAAGGCACTCCAGAAGTTCGTCAACGGTACCGAAGGGTTTGAGGACGCTTTCGACCATGCCGTTGAAACTGGCGCCGATAATACGCCCCTGAAGAAGATTACCAAATTTCGCAACTGGCTTGCCCTACCGGAAACGGAAGCTGCGCTCGGCCATGCCCAGGACGAGACGCGCAAGAAGATCCTGTTTGAACTCGGCAAGCTCTCCGGTCGCGTTGACGCGTTAATGCACAAACTCAATCCAAAAAAATAACTGCTCATCGCGCCAATTTGGCTCAACCCATTGCTTGACTTGTGCCCTCCAACTGCAGAAACTGCACCCAGCGAATGCAAATTCGGAAGCAGGGGGGGGCTATGGCTGAATCAATCTGGATCAATTGCTCGACCGGCGTATCGGTCGACAGGCCGGTCCTGTTGGGATTTGCGTCGGCAAAGCTCTTGTATCGATATAGCTTTGCAGACGTGTTGAACGAGGACACGGGACTTGGATACCAGCGACGCTTCAACTCGCAACACAGCCAGGATTTCCGCCGCTACATCCGACAGACCGGCGCATCGACCATCCCGCTCACGTTGAATCTTCGGCCAGACGAACAGGGCTGGCAATTGCAGAACATCGGCGCGGGGCAGGCTCGGTTGGAAATCGAGCCCGCGGCCGGCAAGATCATGGCCCAGGTCGATTGCCAGCATCGGCTCGGATGCCTGGAGGATCTCGACATCCAGCTGCCGTTCATGTGCTATGTGGGGCTTAGCCTGAAAGAGGAGATGGAAGTCTTCAGCACCATCAACAGCAAGGCCAAGGGCCTTAGCGCCAGTCTCCTTGACTTTCATGATGCGCATCTTGCCGGCGACCTCGCCAAAGACCGTCCCGAAATCTTCATCGCGCTTCATTTGAATAATGACCCGGAATCGCCCTGGTGTCGGCAGCTCGACCTCGGTGGGGAAAGTACGTCCGGTATGGCGCGGCGCGCCTCTTTGCGAACGATGCAGAAAGCGATCAAGCGCTTTATCAGCGCCACCCGGTTGCTCAAGACACGTTCGCCCGAAAAGGTTGCGCAGATCGTCTTGTCGTTCTGGCGCGCAGTGGCGGAAGTGCTGCCTGCGCAGTGGAGCACGCCGCGCAAGCACATCCTGACCAAGGGTGTTGGCGTCTATTCGCTGATGGACATCGCGGCCGACATCTACAACGAGGCCGATGCCTCCGCGAAACTTGACCGTGGCTATTTCGTCAATCGGCTCGCTGACTTTGCGCATGATGTTGATTGGACGACAAATGGTCGGCTGAAGGGTCTCGGCGGCGAAGGCGGCGTCAACGAAGCAGTCGAATATATCCGCGAAATGCGCAAGCGCTCTCATCTGAAAGTCGTCAGCAATGGCTAACAAGAAAATCCTGCTCATCGAGCCAGGCTACAAGAACAAGTACCCGCCGCTAGGCCTGATGAAGATCGCCCAATATCACGGGCCGCGCGGCAAGCGCGACGATGTGCGTTTCATCAAAGGCGAGGATCGTTCTGTTATGAACGAGGCCTGGGATCGCATCTACGTAACCACGCTGTTTTCCTTCGAATATCCGAAGATTTCCCAATCGATCGACTTTGCGCTGGAAGTAGCGAACGGCCAGGCCGACAAGGTCTTTGTCGGCGGGATTGCCGCTTCGCTGATGCATGAGCGGTTTCTGGATGAACGTCGCTGGCACGGAATTCGCTTCATCAAGGGGCTTTTGTCCGAAGCGCCGGCCGTCTCGTTGCAACTGGATGAATTTGCTGAGGAGCTCTATTCCAGCGATACGGCGGGTCGGCCAATCGAGGATCTGGTGCCCGATTACGACATCCTGTCCCAGATCGACTACAAATACCCAGTAAGGGATGCCTATTTCGCTTACACCTCGCGAGGCTGCATCCGCAAATGCCATTTCTGTGGCGTGCCGAAGCTAGAGGGCATGCAGCGCGACACAGAGTCCCTAACAGATCTCGTGCGAGCCATCGATGAGCACTATGGTCCAAAGAAGGACCTGATTCTGATGGACAACAACGTCGTCGCTTCGCCGAGATTCAAGGAGATCATCGCCGAGATCCGCGACCTTGGCTTCGTACCCGGCGCCAAGCTATTGCGGCCGGGTGCGAAGGTACCGGTCCAGCGTCGCGTCGACTTCAATCAAGGCGTGGACGCGCGTATTCTTTGCAAAGATCCGATGTATCTGCGCGAACTGGCAACAATCTGCCTGAAGCCGTTACGTATCGCTTTCGATCATCTCGGTGTCAAAAAGCCCTATGAGCAGGCTGTGCGCTACGCCGCTGAGTATGGGTTGACCGAGCTCTCCAACTACATGCTCTACAATTTCCATGACGGGCCGGAGGACCTTTTCGAGCGGATGCGTCTGAACGTCACCCTGAATGAGGAGCTCGGTATCCGCATCTGGTCGTTTCCGATGCGCTACCAGCCGACAAATCGGCCGGACCGGGGTCATATCGGCGAAAAATGGTCGCGCTATCAACTGCGTTCGATGCAAATCATCCTGCAGGCGACGCACGGCATTGTCTCCGGTGCGCCCGAATTCTTCAAAAGGGCATTCGGCGATACGTTTGACGACTATGCTCGCATCCTTCTGATGCCGCATGACTTTATTTTCAACAGGAACTGGTACGAGCATTACGACCCGGAGCAGAAGCTTCACGAGTATCAAAAAGAATTCGCCTATCTCGACAGTTACGAGCAGGCTGAACTCCTCGAGCTGCTCTCCTCCTGCGATCCGCGGGAGTTTGTGACGTTGAGCGATCGGGCGGCCAATTACAAGGTTCGTCGGATCCTGCGTTTTTATATCCCGGTATCGAAAGACGAGCTGACCGCAATCTGGTCGAGGCAGAAGGAACTCGTGCGCATCGAGTCGATCTCCGACCTTGGGCTGGCCGAAGATGAGCGTGTCGAAGACGCTGGACTCGACTATGAAGAGTATGCTCAGCAACCCATCGGCATCGAGCAAGGCATAAAGCAGAGGGCCGTCGCATGACCCTGGAACCATTGGCCCGACCAAGCCGGGCGGCCATTATCGCGGCTCGTAATGCAGGCGAGTCCGAAGCCATCGAAGATATTGTCATTGGCCGCGACGTCCTCGAGTTGGTGTCGAGTGCGATGTACATCGATCCGATGACGATCTACCGAGAGTATGTTCAGAATGCCGCTGATGCGATCGATGAAGCACGAGCCTCCGGTCTGCTTGGGCCAGGGGAGCGCGGTCAAGTTCTGATCAGCATTGATCAGGCCTCTCGGTCGATTACGATCCGAGACAACGGCATTGGGATCTCCAATGCCGACTTTGCACGCAAAATGGTCGCGCTTGGTGCGAGCGGGAAGCGTGGGACGACCGCACGAGGCTTCCGTGGGGTAGGGCGCTTAGCCGGCCTTGGCTATGCGCAGGAGCTAATTTTCCGCTCGAAAACAGCCTCGGATCCATTGGTTGCTGAATTGGTCTGGGATTGCCGCAAGCTAAAAGCTGCCTTGCGTCAGTCGGAGGGTACGATTGAGGATCTGATCCGCTCGGTCGCAACGCTCAAGAAGAAGTCGGCCGGCGAGTACCCGGAGCGCTTTTTTGAGGTCGAACTGCGCAATGTGGTGAGACTCCGCAGCGACCGCTTGATGAGCCCGGCTGCCGTCGACGAATATCTGGGGCAAGTCGCTCCGGTTCCCTTTTCCCCTGAGTTCCGGTTTGGTCCCGAAATCCGCGAAGCTCTGGTTGCATACGTCGGGCTTGGCGAGCTCTATATTCGCATTGACGGCTTCGGCGATCAGATATATCGACCGCATCGTGATGTGATGTTGGACGAGGGCGGCAAGGGCGTCGAGTTCAACGCACTGTCTGTCACTGAGATCCCCGGCATTGACGGTGACACAGCTGCCATAGCTTGGATTCTGCACCATCAATATGAAGGTGCTTTGCCAAACGTCGCCGGCGTCAAAGGGTTGAGGCTTCGCTGCGGCAACGTCCAGATTGGCGAACACGGATTACTGGAAGAGCTGTTTCCTGAAACGCGCTTCAACTCGTGGTCCGTTGGCGAGATTCATGTCGTCGACAAGAAGATCATTCCGAATGGGCGTCGGGATCATTTCGAACAGAATTCCCACTACCACAACCTTACCAATCAGCTCGCGCCTTTGGCGCGCGACATAGCGAAGCGGTGCAGGACCAGTTCCGTTCGGCGCAAGTGGGAACGCGATTACGATATCGCCATTCAGGCAGTGTCTGAGGCGGTCGAAATTATCGCTCAAGGCAGTCTCAAGGCCGAGGCCAGGCTGGCTGTTGCTGCCTCGGCCGGGCATTCCCTGATGAAGGCGAGGAAGATTGCCGGGTTGGAGCCGCTCGGAGACGGCTTCGCCCGACGCCAGTCAGAGGTCGATGCACTTCAGGCGCGGCTTGCATCTCTCGAAGGCGAGGTAAGCGCCGGATCTGCGTTCGAAAGATTGCCGGCGGAGGAACGCGAGCGCTATCAGACTGTGTTCGAGCTGATCTACGAATGCTCGGCCAACCGGGCGGTCGCCAAGTCGCTGATCGACAAGATTATGCTGCGGCTCGCCTAAGCGGAGCTCCAGCGGGACCGCTCTGAGTGGAGGCTTTCTAAGTTTTACGCGGTGGGATGTCGCGCTTCATTTTCTGGGTGGGGGCATGTGCGGCTCGATCCATTTATCAGGAAATACGAGAGGTTTGTCTCCGATCTGACGGAGGTGTCAACGGCGGAGTAAAAACCGGCCACGCGACGGCGTTCTACCTTGACACGGCCGCGCTGAAGGGGGCTATCAACCCTGGCCACGACGCCCGCCGTCAGTTCCTCGCCTAGCGGCGGTCTAAGCCCTCCGGCAGCTTGCTGGTTAAAGCCAAGCGCGTAAGATGATAGGGAAGTTGCTGGACGAAGACGAACGTCTGACACGTCTGAAGGCGCGGCTCATGGATAAACCTCCAGGAAGTGCTCGATGTTGTGAACGTTTTTGTGGGCCCAAGAACGTATCAGAAAATCCGACGTCGCCTCAAGGCACCTGGGTCCTAACGTCATGCGCGTCGGCGACCGTAATAGTCTTTTCGTTCTTCTCGTCAACTCATTGCCAGTCCTCTCGACGGGTACTTAAGTCTTGCAGAAGGTCGCCATTCGGGGCAAATCCCAGAGTCGCGTCGCGATGACGAGAATGACTGTTAGTCCGATTAGGACAAGACCACACGTCCATGCTTTTCGCCGCGCCCCGGCCTGCCGCAGGCGCGGCAACGGCCAGCGTAGCTCGCTCGAGGAATCCACCGGGTACAGAATTGGCCAGCCGCGGGTGAAGTCGAGATAGTCTCTGAACAGGATCAAGGCACCCATTAGGCCAACGAAGTAGACGCCTGCTGTGTGGTAATTCGTTGGGCAGGCCGCAGAGGTCACGTTGCGCCATATGAAGTAAGCGAACACTGAGACGCACAGCATCAAGCTGTTCATCACGAACCAGAACGCCTTGAGCGCCATTATCGCCTCGGAAACGACTGGTTTTGTCTTGAAGATGATCACCTCGCGGACAAGTAGCAGCGCTAGTCCTTGCCCGATCAGGTATACGTAAGCTATGAAATACCACGTAAATCCGACCGCATCGGTGTAGCCCCTTCCGAGCGCTTGCGCCATCAGGTAGAACGGGATCATCGTGAAAACGTTGACAAAGTAGTCCGCACCGAAATGGCTTGCCTTGGTTGGCGCAAGCGGGTGCTTGGCATACACAGTGTCTAAGAACCGGTCCCCCTGGTAATAGAACAGTCCCGCAGTGAAGATGAAGGATATCGTTATCTCGATGTGCAGAAACAGGGGGCCAAGAGCATAGGCCGCAGGATCTGCAAAGACGCTGATTTTTTTCATGCTTTCGACCGCAACGATCCCAAAGCTTAGCGAGAAGAGCACGGCGTAGAGCCTCTTGAGGTTGTCGATAGTGCGCTCGCTTTGTCGGATTCGGTCGCGCTCATCTTCTGTAATAGACATCTGAATAACTCTCCAAAAAGCATTCACTGGATTGGGGTCAGCGTTGTTTATAGCAAACCTTCTGAAGGAAGAATAACTGCAGCTCCGCTCCGTTTTTCTATGGTAAGCTATGATTTTGCCAATGGCAGGCTCGTTCGGTGTCGAGAAATCGAGGCGTTGGAGACTGTGCTGTGGGCGCTCTATCCATTAAGTGGCCTGCTGAGCGCGCCCGTGTCTGCGTACCTCGAATATCTCAAACAGACGTTTCCTTTGGGGACTGCCGACGAACTGGCAGCCTATTTGGAGGAATAGCCCACAAGGCATGTGCGCTTCGTAGGCGCGTCATGCCATCATAATTGTTCGACACCGCCCAAGCTTAGCACCTGGGATGGTTCGATGAAGAAATAATTTCCGCTTTGGGGCCGGGAGTTGACTGGCGGCTTTTTTGCAATGAGACCAGCAAAGCAGACTTCTGTTTGCGGGGAGACGCCACGGCCAGCCTCACCGAATGTGGCCGGCTGTGTTCGCTTTGACAATCGAGTGGCCGCGATGTTGCCGGTGTCTTTTGCCTAATCCCATCAGCGCAGGGTCGTATAGCCGGGGTTAAAACGCTTGAGCACTTGCCCCTTAACACCTTGCATAGCGCTGAGGTCTCGAAGAGTAAGATCAAGCACGCCTAAACCTGGCCCTCGGTTGAGGCGGCGAACGATCTCCATGAGCGCGAGGGTCGCGGCGATCACCCCGACAAAGGGGACGCCAACGGTCCTCGATGCGATTTCCAGCAAACCACAATCATCTAGGCCGCGCTCGGCCAGATCCTGGTAGGCGGTCGCCCTCGTGACTGCCCTAGCGTCAGCAGTGCGCGCACTTGAGACGTTGCCCCATCGCGCGCGAGCCGTGACTGGGCCCGGAAATGTATGCAGCCGCATGGCTAAATATTCACGCGGACCTGCGCCCAAACCTGCATCGACCACTAAATCGAAGCGAGGAGCCTCGAGAATTGCCCGCGCCTCAGCGTTGTCGACACCGCAGAACATGACACGTGGGTCGTCCTCGGCCAGGGTGATACCGGCTGCAAAGCGCCGCTCGACGAGCCGAGTCCGGAACCCCCGTGCCTCCGCCCATGCCGACATTTCGCGGGTCTTGAGGCGACCGACCATATCAGCGTTGGTCAACATGGATGTACTGTCGTTCGCTACGGCCAAACGGTCGAAATCCTGAAGTGTCAATTCGACGTCGCCTGGACGCTCGAACGGGAGCAGGCCCAGTGTCCACAGGAAGGCTTGGCCCAAGTGCCCAAGGCCGAGGATCCAAAGCTTGCTCGGTGCCACCCAGCCTGCAGGACCCGCGCCGCTGCGCCATGGTGCTCGCGGATCCCATAGTGACAGACCCACATCTCGATCGCCTGCCATCGGGTTGCCTCGCAAACGTTGGAACACCTCGGCGACGGCCAGGGCACCAGCCAAGACTGCAGCGGGAACGTCATTCGCGCCTTCGGCCAACCGCTCGCCTTCACCAGAGACAAACACGCCTCCGCGCCAGTCGCCAAAGGTGACCTGCAGCGCAGCGGCGGGTGCCCCATCGCCCAACCAGGTGATCGGTGTTTGTGGCGAGGGCTCGGTCCGTGGCATCCCACCTAGTGTCACAACTGCATCTCCCAGGGTTTTGCCCAGACCGGGGAGATCGACCAGCAATGGGACACGAAGATCGCCAACGACTTCCACTCCACCCAACAAAGCTCGCCGCCCACAGTTGACCATGGTCAGCAAGGCAGCTTGGGCGGCGAGTGACTGGCCGGCAGCTGCGCCCAGGCCTATCGCCATGCTATAACTCGCGAACAGGGCATAAGCAGCTTCGACGCTATCGGCCTCACCCGTGTCCAAGGCCATCTTGACTCCCCGATGGAGGGTGTCAGAACGCATTTCGGATATCATCTTGTTCATCACATAAATGTTCCCGTCTTGAGAATGCGGCGGCTGCGCCATCCGCTCAAATTCGTCCAGGTGTGCGAACCCTCGTAGCGATAGAGGCCCATCCGGTGTCGCCAAACGGGGTTGCTTGCAAAGCGTTCGACAATGAGCGCAAGGTGACCTGGCCGTGCGATCATTGGATTGCGACGATCAGCTTCGCTTTGGATCGCAGCGCCGCTGTGGGTGTGGACGTCGGCCAGCACCTGTAAGCCCGAAGACCGGCAGATACCCCAAAGGCTCTCGAAGGCGTCGGCGTAGAGGACACATACACCTGTGCTGTAGGCGTTCGGGTCGAGATCGTCGTAAAATACGCACCTCTCAAACGAGCGTCGATCACCTTGGCACTTGCCTAGCAGGAAGGCACCGCTTTCGGTTTTGCCGCCGCCGCGGCTTCGCAGCTCGGCCATTAGGACGAGCCATTGGTTCCGTTGAATGAAGAGTTTGTCAGCCACCGCGCACCCCCTTGTAGTCAACGCTATTCAGCAGTTCGTGCAGGAACTCCAGGTACTGTTGGAGGCCCTTTTCGGGTTTCCAGATGTACGCTGCGTACTCCTGAGGCCAGTTCGTATGTCCGATGATGCTCATGCGGTCGCACGGCGCGTACAGGCAGGTCCCGCTGTGCCAATCTGGACGAAACACAGCCGAAACCCGGCGAGCGCCGGTAGGCCATTGGCCGAAGGGCAACGGTGAGGAATTGGCGGAGAGCCAAGGTCGCGCCGTCGGCGGGTCTTGGGGATAGCCTGTGCAGTCGAAGCGAAATCCGTAAGCGTCGGGAGCGCCTTTCCTGGGCGCGGCAGCAATCTCGATTTCGGCAATTGGCCAGTTAATACAGACGACGCGCCACCGGCCGAGGTGAACGGCGAGCTGAAAGGAGCCCTCCGCTACCTCGTCCAGGAAAGCCTGCTCGTCCGGGCGGGGAAGCACCACGGTCATATGTCAGCCCTCGACACGCTTGACGGGCACCAAGCTGAACGCCAGCTCGCAGCAACCGGACACCAGTGCACCAATCTGCACGTCCGGGTCCGGCCGATCGGTGGTCCCCGTGATTTGTAGGACATGTTCGCTGGCATCGACCGGCGGCATCTTGAGTTCGTGCACATACCAGCGCTTGACGTGGTTCACCGTCGCCGTGGGCGGGAAGTCATGGCGCACTTCAGGCGTGTCAGCGTAGTGCAGGACGACGTTGATCTTCTTGCAGCTATGCACATGGACCCGGTGCTTATCCTTCACGCCTTGGTGATGTAGCGGCTTGTCGACGTGCAGCGGGTGCTCGTCTTCTCCCGCGAAGACCATGGCCTCTTCGATGGCCATTCCCAGGGCTGCTGCGGCTGCGAGAACCGCCTCAGGTCCTGCGTCTTCGGCGACCTCAATCAGCTCGATGGAGCGGTGGCCCTCGATCTGCATGAACAGTTTCAGAATAGACATTTGGGGGTACCTCTTACTTGGTTGTGGCAGCTTTTACCGCCGTAAGAGGTTCAAGAGCGCTCGGAATGAAATCGGAAATCGGTCGATCGAATTTTCTGCTAAGGAAGCAGCCCGTCGGTTGGGCAGATGAAAAAGAAGGGGCAAGTCGGGCATGTACGGCTGTTGCGCTTAGGATCAAACTGACCAGCGGCAATGGCGCTTAAAGCCTCTGCCGCTTCGTCGACAGCCTCGACCAATTTGCCCGCGGCGGCCGTGGCATCTTTTCGGCTGCCATCAAGAAGCGAGATATGCAAAAAGCTTGCGTGCACCCCTTCATCCCGCTTCACCATGGCCTGTAGGAGCGCATAGCGAGCCTTCGGCGTTTCTCCACTCTTGGCGAGTCGCCCGGCTTTCATCCGCTGGATGACGATGCCATCGCCAGCCATTTGGATGTGGTCGGCTCGGGCAGTGATCGTTACCCCTTCGATAGTCAGACAACGTTCGGGTTTCAAAGCCTGGCCGCTCATAGCCGCGCCTGCATTGACCAGCATTCGCTGCGCGACGCCTCTGTAATGCGTTGCCGCTGGATGGTCCGTGGGGCCACGCTCCGACCAGTTGGCGTCGAGGTGAACAGCGACGTCGGCGGCGGAGTGGGCCGACTGTCCCCGAAGCCAATCAAGGCCTGAGCGGATGACGCTGTGGAATCGTAGGTATGGTGTGTCCGCCAACCGTCGAGATAACCCCAAAGCCTCGCCGTAATAGTAGCGCCGAGGACAGCCAAGATAGTCTTCAAGGGCGGTGACCGCCAATTCCGGCGACAAACCGCCAGGGGCTTTTTGCGGCACAGGGCTGGGGTCTGCTGCGCCGATGGCGGTCCATTGCGGATTGGGTTCTCCTCCGGGTGCCAGAATGGGAGACAACGGCTTTAGTAACTTCGATGGGTTAGGCCTCGAGGCTCCACCATAACGGTTGGCCCTAGACACGGTTAGGCGATCCTTTGCGCGAGACAAGGCCACGAACATCAGGCTCTCTTCTTCGGCATCAGTTGTCATCAACGCGTCGTCCGCCCCAATACCGGGCGGCAATGGGCAGAGATCCGGTCGAGCGTTTGGGGGGAACCAAGACGGACTAACCGACGGAATATAGACATGGGGGAACTCGAGGCCTTTGGCAGCGTGCACGGTTATAAGTTGGACCGCATCAATACCTGATGCCGCAGCGGGAAGGCGACGGAGCTCCTTCTCCTCGTCCAGAATCTCAAGGCGGCGAATGTGCTCGAGGAAGCCACGTTTCGGATCGTGGTTCCCCGGCGGTCGGTGGCTAAACGCCAGTGTAAGAAGCTGATATAAGGCAAGCTGGCGTTGCTGGGCCGCCACGTCGTCCCCAGCGAAGGGCGCTCTGTAGACCGCGCCAGGGCTACCAAACAGGAACGTAGATAGAAGCGTATGCGGTGAGGTCTTGAAGTCAACGCCGAGAAGGTCATCGGCTAGCCGCTGCAGTCCAGTGCGCCCTTCAAAGGATAGTGTGAGCTCACTGATACGTTTTAGCGCTGCTAGCATGGTGATATCCGCTTCTTGCCTGAAGCGAAATACCTCCAGTATATCCTGAACCGGCGTGGCGTAGCGCGGAAACTGAGCGACGCGGAGCAAACCAACGCCGTCACGCTCCCCGGCAACAGAGACCAAAGATAACAGATCGCGCACTTCCGGCCGTTCGAAGAAATCGCCGAAATACAACGCAGGTACACCCGCGCGCTGAAAGTGCGCCGCCAAGGTGCTGAGGACTCCGTGAGTCCGCGCCAAGACCGCGTGCTGGCTGAACCCACCTTGTTGTGTCCGACGCGTTAGGATCTCCTGAGCTAGCCCCTCAGCTTCGGATTCACGTTCGCTAGCAACGCGATACACGACCTCGCCGGTATCGTTGCCGCGTTTCGGTGACAACCTTTTCTTCGAGGCAAAGGCGGCGGCGGCCATCGTTTGCCCGTAGCTCTCAAACAGGCCGACAATTTTCCCGCCAGAGCGATAGTTCACCTCCAGATCTCTAAAGTCAGCGCCCGGGAAGGCCTCGGCGAACCGGCTCATATTGAGTGGAGAGGCACCGCGAAACCGATAGATCGATTGCCGGACATCACCAACGACCCAGGGACCAGCGACAGGGTCGGCTAACTGCTTGAGCAATGTGGCACTTGCCATGTTCATGTCCTGGTATTCGTCAACCAGGATGTGCCGGTAGGTCTGGCGGACTTCGGCAGAGATGTCTGCGTGGTTCTTCAGCAACTCGACGCTACGCGCGATCAGATCGCCGAAGTCTACCCAACCCCGGGTTTCCAAAGCATTTTGATAAACAGCATATATGTGGGCAGCTTCCAGGGCTTTATCCTTAGCCTCGCCCTCTGGCATGGCCTGCGCCCGTACATGGTAAGTCAGTGGGTCGCACAACTCATCCTTGGCCCGCGATATGGCATTCAACACCGACTTCAAGCCGCGCAAAGGCTCTTGAAGGTCAAAATAATAGTCAAGCTTGAGTTGCTGGAGCTCGGACTCCAAAAGGAAAAGCGAGTCCGCACGGTCCAGGAGCTTCGGTGAGCTCGGCAGGCCCAACCGATCTCCGTAGCGGCGGAGCAGCTCCTGACCGAAAGCGTGGAAAGTGCTGCACCAAACCGCGGTCGCGGCGACCCCAAGTTCGAGCCGTAGTCGACGTGAAAGATCATCGGCAGACGCGTTGGAATAGGTTAAGGCAAGAATGGACGCTGGGTCGGCCTGTTTCTCTGAGATGAGCCACGCTGTCCGAGCTACCAGAGTACGCGTTTTGCCGGTACCGGGGCCAGCTCGCACCTGCACAGGACCTGGCTCAGCTTCTGCAGCAAGTCGTTGGCTGTCGTCCAATGGCGGACGTTCTACGCCGGGTTCCGGCGGTTGATCATCAGGGAGCAACAGTGCGTCGGCCATCTGTTGCTGAACCAGGTTCAACGGTAACCCCAGTTCGCTGGCGATAGTGTTCGCCGAGAGGCAGTGCTCAATGCAGGTTGCCCTGAGACGCCGACGAGGCAGCAAGAATTCCCGCGCGTAGACATTTGCCTGTGCTTCCCGGCGCTGCTTCGGGCTGTAGGTGTCTCCCTCGCCCACAGCTGAGCTTTCAGGTTCGGCTGCCGCATATGGATCGACGTCATCATCGTGGCAATTGCCCTTCGGGTGATGCAGCCGGTGGTGCCCGAATTCGTGGGCGACGTGGAAGGCGCGGTCCTCGGGGCTGAGCGCGGCCGAAACCAGAATTCTCGGACCGTCCGGATCATACGAGGCCTCGGTGTTGTCCAGCAGCACATCACCTTTGGGCAGCACCATAATCTTGACGCCACTAGCCTGTTCGGCCGCAGCGAGTAGTTCCACGGCCGGAAGTAGGCCGGACCGAGGGTTCAGCTCATCGTGCCAAGCTTCAGCTTGGGTGCGCAATTCGAACCATGCGCTCATACCGTTGACTCGTCCGTATCCGCTAATTGCTGCAACCAAAAGGCCTTGAGATAGTCTGACAGCGTCGAGGCATTGATGGCTGCGTCAAACGTCTCGGTGTCGATTTTGATTGGCCCTTTCGCTTTGCGCAGATTGCCCCTGGAAGAGGCGATCGGCGCACCAGTTACCGAAGCGATTACATGCGCGGGCTGAACGTGTAACTCATCGGAGATTCTACGAAACATTTCCATAGGTCGCCGTCCAACGATGCGTCGACGGTCCAATTTCATCACCAACCCTAAATCCAGACCAACACGGGCGGCGACTTGGTCTTCCGTTAAGCCGCTCTCACGGATCAACTGCGACAGACGCGGTGGCATTGATTTGGTCTCCAACTCTTCACTCTTATCATCCACGCCCGTGGAGGCTTGCTCTGGTGCATCGTGACGGTGGGCCAAGACCCGGCTCACGCCAATGTTCGCAAATTGTTTCACACCACAGCCAAAGGGCGTCGACTCCTCATTCAAAGCTGTTTGAACGGCGAGATTAGCGAAGAACGTCGTCAGTGCATCACGATGCTGGGGATAGGTGGCAATCGCCACCATGAGATTCTCATGCGTCGGCTCGACGCCGTCGACGAGGAGATCGAGGATGACGTCATCCGCCGTTGGCTGATCCATACGGTTCATGACTCTTCTCCATGCGCTGCGCGCATCTGCTGAATTGCTGTGTTTATCCAATTTCGAATTTGACGATCGCTCACTGGCTTGAACCTTTCGCACAGCGTCGGCGTGCCGTCCGGGCCATCCTTAAGTGGCCAATTGTAAATATGCCGGAGGATGAAGGCTTCCCGGTGCCGTGGATCCGTCACCGCGTTAAGATACCTTAGCGCGCCGCCAGCTTCGTCCTCTGCCTTCGCGAGCAATTGCTCTACAGGGTTGGGTGCTTCTGACGCGAGACGGTCGACAGTCTGCATGTACCGCCCGCCTTCATCGCGATCAGCCGAGTGAAATTCCCGCGCTTTAGGACGATCAGACCCGATTGCGCGGAGCGTCGCCTGTTTAACTACGGTCGCCGCGTCGACCTCAAGATATTCGGCCGTACGTGACGGTGGAGATTTGCAGAGCAGATCGCCGAGTTCGTTGGCGACTGCGATTTGGATCTCCTCGCTGTCGGCCGTGCCGTAACCCCGTGACCAACGGTCGACGATGGGCTTCACCCGTTCGAGGAATTGATAAGTGAGCATGCCTAAAACTTGCGGATCGTTGTCACATCTACGAAGACGGATGAGATGAACAAGGGTCTCTGTACGCCATGATTGGTTGCACCAGGCAGTATGCGGCATGCTAAGGGCGCGCGCGATCTCATCCTCCACAGCCTGATGGCGAGTGTAAGGCTCGCCTGCCTTCCGGAAACACGTCAGAGGTGCCGCCCGCATTTGGGTGGTCTTCTGATACTCTTGATCGCGCGACGATTGACTCATATGGGCCTCAAGAGTCTTTTTGTTGCAACCGGAAATCCGGGTGCGATTTTTTTTCGCTATTTTCCCGCCCATCAGCAGCCTTCTCGCCGGCTGTCGGGAATAGATGCTGTTCTACTATGGGATCACCATATCTCACCGCCAAGGCGATCAGCGCCCCTTCCTCAGAATCGAGGCTTACTTTGCGGGACAGAGGATCGCCAAAGTTGTTATGTATGTCATTTTTATACAAGTATTAGTAATCATCTTTCAAGTAGTAATTCTCTGCCGTTCTCTCACTCCAGAGATGCGAAGCCAATTGGGATACTCGGCCCCATCGCCGCCTTCTCAATCGGTCTCGCCTGCCATTGCCAAAGGCATTGTTGGTTCCCCCTAATGAACAATATACACTTTAAGTTGTACCGATCAGGTCACCGTTAGATTGCTGTTGGCTCTCAATTGCTTCGGTTCGCAACGGGAGCGCTAACTCAACGCTCTCGATGGCAGCTTCCAAGAATGGTCCTCATCGGAACGAACGTCTGAAAAGGGCAACAAAGCGGGAATAATTTCCGCTTTGGGGCCGAGAGGAGACTGACCGGTCTGGAAAGCCGGGAAGCAATAGCTGCCAAAGGACGCTTGCGATCTCAGTGACAGCTTGCCACCCCATTTCGGCTGTTCAGATTCGACGGGAAACACCGAGTCCAGACCTACGCTACGGGCGCTAAAACCGAAACCGCACGAACACAGACCCTGCCCTGACGCCAATCGATCCAGCGCGCCTTAGAGAAGACCGTGGATATCTAGGCTGCCAGTGAAGTAGGGATGTGAAAACATCCCATCATCGGGCGCGCTGCTCAAGCGAAGAAGAGCTTTGTTCAAATTATCCTGATCAAGGTGCGCCTCCAGGATTTTAACCGCCGATGCTTTTGGCAGCTTGCGCAACTGCGCGATGGCACTCGCTACGGCCGCCGATGGCTCCATTCCGCGCCTAAGGCCTTCGCCGATCAGACTGGCGAACATGAAGCTAGAGGTGTCGCTAATCTTCCACGATCCAGCAACAGCCACAGCCCTTCGATTCAACAGAAACAAGTTCGGGATGGCGACCGCGTCGCTCGTACGGAAACTGCGCTGATAATTTCTAGCTGAGGTGGAGCCCGAATAACAGGTGTTTAGCACGGCCAGCCGGAGCTTGAGGTCAGGCGCGGACTCCTGCAATGATTCTACCCGAATGGGGTGAGGCCGGCCAGGGCTTCCCAATCGGGCAAAGTAGGCGTCAGTAAAGAATTGAAGCGAATGCCCATGCGTGGAGACGATCAGGATGTCGTGGCCAGCAAGCAACTCTCCCAGGTTGCCCTCGTTGTCAACCGTCACCACGACCGGTGGGGGTAGTCGTGCGGAAGCGGTCAGCGCGGCACTCTCAAATGGTGCGAGATTGAGGTCCTCTTCCGGATCGACGATCGCCGCTACCGACATTGATTTGATAGATTTAGACTGCAGTGGTTGATGCATAGCGGGAACGAGTCTGACCTCAAATTGACCCGCCTCCATGCGTTTGGAAAGCTCGTTATTTCGGAGCGCTAGCATTGTAAGTGGCAACCCGGATGCAAAATCCTGGATGAAACGAACCGACTGACAACCCGCAACAGCAACCTCCTCAAAGATTGGATCTACGATCTGCCCCAGCGAACGGGTTAACTGGTCGATTGCTGAAATGAAATCGCTTCGACTTGCCTCTCCCGCAGCGTAGCGAAACTGGGCGGCATCCCAAGCTGCCAAGACATCAAAACTGATAGGTCTACGCTTGTAGTGACCGCCGATAAAATACCATAGCAGCGCAGTATCACCGCCGTACGTCATCATCATCAGGCAGTGGTTTTCTTTCAAGCGTAAGGAACAGAGCGCTGCCTGATGGCAGCTCGACGCCCCCTCAACTGCCCTTGGCATCCCGATATCAAGGAGCGTTCGTCCGATATGAGATAGCGCATCCCAAGGACTCTGGGAGTGTCCGGGCTCCCATGGATCGTCGTATTTCTCGCGAAACCCGAAGAGATGCGGTACTCCGAGATTGCGCAGCGAGTTCAACGTGGCAGTAAGCTGTTGTGTAAGAGTAGGTGGAACGGCAGGGTCATGGATAATCAGATCGGCCCAAGCGAGTATCGCCAACCAATCGCCAGACGCGCTGCCTCTGGAGGTTACCAACGGCAACAGTGCATCATCGGCATTACCTTCGTCTGGAAGAGACTGGAGTAGCGCTTCAATTCGTCGAATGTATCGCTCGCGAATGCCGCGGCGATGATGGAGCCGCAGCACCTCGACCAAAATGGCATCCACGCCTTGCGTGATTTCTCTCAGATGCTGGGAGAGTCCCGACGCGTCGCTCTGTGCTTCGGCGAGCTTCGCCTTTCCAAACGCTAGTTCAACTGCACTATCGGGCCATGCCTTACCAATCGCCTCGGCCTTTGCGCTCGCCAATTCGGCCGCAGCTCCGTCGAAGTCGCCAATGCGACGCAAACATGCTGCGAGATTTACTTTCACCGCTGAGCGCATCGCTTCAGCTTCGGGCATCTGCCGTAGCGCTGCTTTGAAATTGACGATTGCTGGTTCGAACTGATTAAGGTTCATTTGCGCAACCGCGAGGTTGTTCAGAAGGTCGACTGGTGGCTCAGTTTTTGCGAGCCGATAAGCTTTCATCGCTTTTCGTGCGGCCCCTATCGACCAGCCGAAGTCTGCTTCGTCGGCCGCAACCGCGGCGGCCGTTTTGTAGGTACGCGCAAACAACGGCAGCGAACGGATCTCCCGGGCTATCGACTCAGCGTCATTCACACTGCGATAGGCAGCCTGGGTTGCATTGTGACGCGAATATAGCATGGCGGCTTCTAGGTAAACGTCGCCCAGTTCCTCGAATTGACTGTAGCGATGCAGGACCGAGGTTACCCCTGCCAGGATTCGAGGTCGCTGGTCTAAGCTGCTACCATACTGATCGATGCCGTTCTTGACGGCGCGCGCCAGCTCTAATGCAACGTCTCTCGCACCATCTGGATCAAGGTCAATCATAGACCTTAGTGTCGCGAAACCCTGATTGGCGTCCAGGTCGATGAAATGGCAACGCGCACTCAGCTCTAGGAAAAGAAGCGCTTCGCGCTTGAGCCGCCGTTTCTTGAACAATTGACTAATCGAACTTGCAACCGCCGCCACGCGGTTCGGCTCATCAGTCGCCCGAACCGCCAGCTCATTATAGAGCACTATGAGTTCACTGTACCGCAAAGGCTTAGCGAGTCGCCGACGCAACTTTCTGTCAAACGCAGCGGGTGACAGCCCGATCCAAGCAGTCCAATCCATCCATTACAGCCTAAATTTTAGATGCTTAATTGTAGGAATATATCGGCAAATACATAGTACTATTCGAGGCGAATATATCCGAAAGGCTACAGCTACGCGCCACAGGTCACAATGATGGCCGCACATTGGCTCTGTCGGCTGCTACAGGCGGACGGAGGGATCTCGTCGACGCACATGAATTCAGTGCCCCAAATTCCTCCTGAGATTTGCCGTGGGCCGTTGGGCATCGTGCCGTTGTTGAGGCCGCGCGGTCGCTTGGCCCGTGTAGCCTTTCCGGTAAAGGACAAATAGCAGTTTCGAGAACCGGCCGTCCCCCTGAATGCCTAAGATAGGAACGAGACGTAGTCGAGGGACGTCGGTAGGGTGAATGTCCGCTATCCCATTCCGCCGTCATAGCGGTCGGGTATGAATCCATTACATATCGGCTTCGCGACGGCCTGAGCGGAGTCACCTTTTCGGAGACAGAAAAGCCGGCCCGGAACGACCGTATTGAAGGCGCTTTCCCGCCATTCATGTTGGATCATAACGGCGGCCGCTTTGGCGGACACAAATACTGCGAAACGCTTTTCAAACCCGCCAAAACAGGCCGAATAGACAAGTCTCTGTGCGATCAGGCCCCCGCAACCAAATTCTCGACATTCAAAAAGCCCGCTCGGTGAAAACCGGCGGGCTTTTGCGCGTTTGGCGGAGAGCTCCAAATAGATCGCTTGGCGTTCTTAGTCCCATCGCCGCGCGGAGAAATAGTGGCCGTCTATTGTTCGGAAATCCGGACGACAATCTTTGCGTTCTCAGGGTCGATGGCGCGATGGTCGGGATCTTATCCGAAACAACCGAGACGCCGGGTTCCCTCAAAGAGGTCGATCCGGCTGACACAGATTGGTGTCGAGCCCGCGGCTCTCGATTAGCTAGGTCTCTTCGCTTTAGACCGTTCGGTAACGCGCCATTGCCAGTTTCCTTCACCATGGACCTCTGCGGTTCGGCGTCCCAAGCGATCGGCTTTCAGCCTCGTTCGAGGCAGATGGCGACACCCATGCCGCCGCCGATGCAGAGGGTGGCTAGGCCGCGTCTGGCGTTTCGGCGCAGCATTTCATGCACCAGCGAGACGACGATCCGGTTTCCCGAAGCTGCGAGCGGATGACCGAGCGCGATCGCGCCGCCATTCGGATTGGCGCGTTCGGGGTCCCAGCCCATTTCCCGATGCACGGCGATCGATTGTGCGGCGAAGGCCTCGTTGACCTCCATGACGTCCAGATCGTCGACGTTCCAGCCGGCACGGGCGAGCGCCGCGCGTGCCGCGCCGACCGGTGCAAGACCCATATCCATCGGTGCCGTGCCGTAACTGGCATAGGCGGCCACCCGCGCAAGCGGCGTCAGGCCGAGTTCGTTCATCCTTTTTTCCGAGGCGACAAGAACGGCGGAAGCGCCGTCGTTGAGACCCGAGGCGTTGCCGGCGGTGATCGTTCCGTCCTCTTCAAACGCCGGACTCATCGCGGCCAGACGCTCGAGCGTCGTTGCGCGGGGATGCTCGTCCGCGTCGAAAACCTGTGGTCCATTGCGGGACGGCACGGAGACGGGAGCAATTTCGGCGGCAAAACGTCCTGCCTCCTGCGCGGCGATTGCCTTTTGTTGTGAGGCGAGGGCGAATGTGTCCTGCTCTGCGCGGGTGATCTGGAAGCGCCGCGCGATCTGCTCGACCGTCACGCCCATGTGAACATCGTGGAAGGCGTCCCACAAACCGTCGAGCACCATCATATCGCGCATGGCGATGTCGCCCATCTTCTGGCCGAAACGGGCCTTTTCGACCACGTAGGGCGCGCGGCTCATCGAATCCTGACCGCCGGCAAGAATGAGGTCCGCATCGCCCGCCTTGATCGCCTGGGCCGCCATGTGGATGGATTTCTGCCCCGCGCCGCACACCATGTTGAGGGTGGAGGCGGGCACACTGGCCGGCAGACCGCCGCGTAGGGAGGCTTGGCGGGCAGGGTTCTGCCCCGCGCCGCCGGAAAGCACCTGGCCGATGATCACCTCATCGATGGCGGCTGGGTCGATGTCGGCTTCCTTCACGAGATGCGCGATCACCTGCGCGCCGATTTCTGCCGCAGACAGTTCCGACAGCGCACCACCGAGTCGCCCGATGGCCGAACGCTTCGCAGCCACGATAAACACATCCGATGCCATGCCCGCCTCCTAATTCTTGTCATGATCAGAATATTGACATTCTGGTTATACTCAAAATATAGTCCGGCGTGAAGCAGGGGGAGCGGGAAATTTCCGGCCACCCGGAGGAGGATTATAGGACATGGCGGAGACGCTCTGGAGCCCGCCCGAAACCATGGCGCATGGTTCGGGAATGGCGCGGTTTGCACGGATGGCGGGGATAGATCCCAAGGATTACGACAGCCTTCATCGCTGGTCGATTGCCGAGCCCGGCGCATTCTGGCGCGCTGTCTGGGACTTTGCAGGCCTTGCCGGCGAGCCGGGGGAACGCGATTTCCTGCCTTCGACGAAGGCCTGGATGACGGGTGCCACCTTCTTTCCCGATGCGAAGCTCAATCTGGCGGAAAACCTGCTCCGCGGGGCCGGCGACGCCGTCTGCGTCGTGGAAACCGACGAGGCGGGCGGACGCCGCGAGGTCACGCGCGACTGGTTGCGTGCCGAGGTCGCCCGCATTGCGTCCGGTCTGCAACAGGCCGGCGTCGGTCAGGGCGACCGGGTCGCGACCATTCTGCCGAACCGGATCGAAAATCTCGTCACGCTGTTGGCGACTGCCTCCATTGGTGCGGTCTGGACCTCCTGCTCGCCGGATTTCGGCGCGGCAGCCATTCTCGACCGCATCGGCCAGGTGCGCCCCAAGGTGGTCTTCGTGCAGGCGCAGTTCGGTTATGGCGGCAAGGCGCATGATATTGCGGAGCGGCTGGGCAGCATCATCGCCGGTCTCGAAGGGCTGGTAGAGGTCGTTCACGTCGGCCCGGCCGGCTTTTCCTGCGCGGCGCCGCTCGCCGATTATGCGGAATACGGCGCCCATGGTGCTGCGCTCGGCTTCGCGCGCGTCGGCTTCAACGAGCCCGTCTACATTCTCTATACGTCCGGCACGACCGGCAAGCCGAAGGCGATCGTGCATCGCACCGGCGGCGTGCTGCTCCAGCAGGTGAAGGAACATCTGCTGCACGGTGACGTGCGGCCGGGAGACCGGGTGCTCTGGTACTCGAACACGGCCTGGATGATGTATCACTGGATTGTCTCCGCGCTCGCCTGCGATGCTGTTCTCGTGCTCTACGACGGCGCGCCGATCCTGAAGACCGAGACGGGCCTCGATTGCACGCCGCTCTGGCGGATCGTGGCGGCCGAGCGTCTCACGCATCTCGGCATCTCGCCGAAATATCTCGCGACGCTGGCGGACAATAGCTTCGAGCCAGGCAAGGCTTTCGACCTCGGCTCCTTGCGCTGGCTGATGTCGGCCGGAAGTCCGGTCGCGCCGCATCAGTTCGACTGGATTTACAGCGCCATCAAGAAAGACATGGGCTTTGCCTCCATTTCCGGCGGCACCGAGATCATGGGCTGCTTCCTGCTCGGCTCGCCGCTGCATCCTGTTCGACGCGGCATGCTGACGGTCAAGGCGCTGGGCATGGCGGTGAATGTGCTCGACGAGCGCGGCGCGCCGGTTGTCGGGCGCGCTGGCGAACTCGTCTGTACCGAACCCTTCCCCTCCATGCCGCTCACGTTCTGGGGGCCGGATGGCGACCAGCGCTATCGCAAGACCTATTTCGCCGAGCGGGCCGAAATCTGGACCCATGGCGACCGCGCGACGATGAACGCCGATGGCAGCGCCGTCATCCATGGCCGCTCGGATTTCACCCTCAACCCTGGCGGCGTGCGCATCGGCACAGCCGATATTTATAATGTCTGCGAGCGCTTCGCTGAAATCGAGGACTGCATCGTCTTCGGCCGGCCGATCGACAATGACGAGGAAATCGTCCTCTGCCTGAAGATGGCGGAGGGACGTAGCGCGAATGCCGAACTGGCCAAGGCGATCCGGAGCAGTTTGCGTGCCGAGTGTTCGCCGCGCCATGTGCCCGCCGCCATCTATGCGGTGGCCGACATTCCCTACACCTTGAACGGCAAGCGCGTTGAAGGCGCGGCGAAGGCGGTCGTGTCCGGGCTCGAGGTCAAGAACAAGGATTCGCTTGCCAATCCGGCGAGCCTGTCCGCCTTTGCGGCCCTCCAGCCGGAGGCGGCGCTGTGACCCGATCGAAGGCAGCATTGATCGGCGTGGGCTCTCTGAAGCCCGTTCGCCGTACGGAGGGCGAAACCACCTTGGGCATGCTGGCGCGCGTGTCGGCGCTGGCGCTTGCCGATGCGGGGCTGGAGAAGGACGCAATCGACGGCCTTCTGGTCGGTCCGCAGGTGGGCGAGACGCCGCAGCATGTGCCGGCCACAGTGTCGGAATATCTGGGATTGCAGCCGACCATGTCCAATGTGGTCGATCTCGGCGGGGCCTCCGGTCCCGGCATGATCTGGCGCGCGGCCGCGGCGATCGAGGCCGGCATGTGCGAGACGGTGTTGTGCGTCATCGGCAATCATCGCAATCCGGAAGCGCCGCGCAGCCCGAACCGCAATCCGATCCGCGAATTCGATGTGCCCTTCGGCGCGTCGGGGGCCAATATTTCCTATGCGCTGCTGAAGCAGGCGCATATGGCGCGCTACGGCTCGACGGATGAAGATTTTGCCCTGATCGCGCATTGGGCACGCGCCAATGCACAGCGCAATCCCGATGCCATTTTCCATGGCCAGCCGGCCAGCGTCGAGGATGTGCTCGCATCCCCCCTCGTTGCATCGCCGCTTCGGTTGTTCGAGATCGTCATGCCGGTGGCAGGGGCCGAAGCGGTCATCTTGACGTCCGCGGCGCGTGCCAAGTCGCTCTGTGCACGGGCGGTGCATCTGCTGGGGGCCGGCGAAAAGATCACCCATCGCGCCGTTAGCCAGGCCCCGGACCTCACGTCGGGACCGCTCAAGCCTTCCATGGCGCGGGCCTTCGCGCAGTCTGGCCTGACGGTGCGCGACATGAGCCTTTTGTCGCTCTACGACTGCTACACGATCATGGTGGCGACTACGCTGGAGGATTCCGGCATCTGCCCGCCCGGCGGCTTTGGGGCCTTCATGCGGGCGCATGATTTCGGGCCGGAGGGCGACTGGCCGCTCAACACCCATGGCGGACAGCTCGGCTACGGACAACCGGATCTGGCCGGCGGGATGACACATGTGACCGAGGCCGTGCGCCAGCTCCGCGGGACGGCGCAGGGCCGCCAGATCAGGGATCCGCGCTTTGCCCTCGTAACCGGCAATGGCGCCACGATGAGCGAGGCGGTCGCGCTCGTTCTGGGAGCAGACGCATGATCGATCTTGCCACACTGAGCGTGCCCGGCCCGACGGAAACTGAGCTGACAAAGCCCTTCTGGGCCGCCGCCGCCGAGGGCCGGCTTCTGATCCAGCGCTGCGAGGATTGCGGCCGTGCGGTCTTCTATCCGCGCGAAATTTGCCCGCATTGCTGGAGCTCCAGACTTGTCTGGGCGGACGCTTCCGGACGGGGACGGCTGAAGTCGTTTTCGACCATCCATAAGCCCGGGCATCCGGGCTGGCAGCCGGCGGCACCCTATACGGTCGGACTGGTCGAACTGGAAGAGGGGCCGACCATGCTCTCTTTCATTCTGACCGGCCCTGACGCGCCGCGTGTCGGCCAGGCGCTCGTCATGCAGCCGACCGATATCGGCGGTCGAGTGCTGCCGGCCTTCAAGATCGACAACGACAATCAAAAGGGAGATCAGTCATGAGCGAGACCAAAAGCGGTTGGGACGGTGTCATCAAGGGCATGCCGAAAGAAGGCGCGATTGCCGAGCGTAGCCGCATGACACGTCTGGAGGACATCGCCGCCTTCACCGACATGACCGGTGATCGTAATCCCGTTCACTATGACGAGGCGCTGGCGAAGAAGACTTCGTTCGGAAAGCTGATCGTCCAGGGCGGCGTCACCACCGGCATTCTGAACGCCTGCGTGGCCGAGGACCTGCCCGGACCCGGCACGGTATTTCTCAACACGAACCTCAATTTCAAAAAGGCGGTTGGCGTCGGCGAGACGATTACAGGGCGCGTCGAGGTCGTTTCGGTGCGGCCGGACAAGCCGATCTGCCAGCTGAAGGTTTCGGTCTATGACAGCGCCGGCGATATCTGCGTCGAAGGGACGGCCGTCACCTATACGATGCCGCTGAAAGGACTTTGACATGACGGTCGATGCGCATGACGGACGCCGCTGGCAGGCGCTTTCCTTGATCTGCCTCGGCGTGGTCGGCGCATTGACGACCTGGTTTTCGGCGACCGCCATCCTTCCGGACCTCATCCGGCAAAATGGCCTCACGCCCACCGAGGCGGCTTGGTTCACCAATGCCGTGCAGGTCGGTTTCGTGGTCGGCGCGTTGCTGACCTCGCTGGTTAACCTGCCCGATCTCGTGCGGATGAACCGGCTGATTGCGGTGTCCGCCCTTCTCGCCGCGCTCGCCAATGCCTGCCTGCTCCTCGATCCGCCGCCGCTGCTGGCGATCCTCGCGCGCTTCGGCACGGGGCTTTCGCTTGCGGGCGTCTATCCGCCGGCGCTGAAACTGATGGCGACGTGGTTCGTAAAGGGTAGAGGGCTGGCGCTCGGCTTCCTCATCGGCGCGCTGACGCTCGGCTCTTCCATGCCGCACCTGTTCCGGGCGCTGATGGGCGGCGCGGACTGGCGCACGGTGGTTCTTCTATCGTCTGGCGCCTGCCTGCTGGCCGCCGTGCTTTTCGGCCTGGCGATTTCGGAAGGCCCGTATCCGTTCGGCAAGGCGACCTTCAATCCGGCGCAGATCGTCAAGGTTCTGGGCTCGAAGCCGGTGTTTCTCGCCAATCTCGGATATTTCGGCCACATGTGGGAGCTTTACGCCATGTGGGCGTGGATCCTTGCCTTTTTGAACGCTGCAGCCAAGGGGCTGACAACCGTTCCCTTCGGCTCGGTCTCCATGTTCAGCTTCGTCATCGTCGCCTCCGGATTTATCGGCTGCCTGATCGGCGGCCTGCTGTCGGACCGGATCGGCCGCTGCTTCACTACGGCGGGCATGATGGCCGTGTCCGGGCTCTGCGCCGTCGCGATCGGCTTCGTCTGTACCGGGCCGGCCTGGCTTCTCGCCCTGATCGCCATCGTCTGGGGCATGGCCATCATCGGCGACAGCGCACAGTTTTCTGCCGCCGTCACCGAACTTTCCGACCAGCGTCTCGTCGGCACTGCGCTTGCCATGCAGATGGCAATCGGCTTTGCGCTGACGGTTGTTGCCATCTGGCTGACACCGCTATTTGCCGGTGCAATCGGCGGGTGGCAGTGGGCATTCCTGTTGCTGGTTCCCGGACCGCTCATCGGTATCGTCGCGATGCTGGCTCTTCGACGCATGCCCGAAGCAGGCAGGCTCGCGCATGGCGCGCGTTAAGCTGCCGCGCCCTACAGCTTGAAGTCTTTGTCGGTTCGCTTTAATTCAATTCTCTTGACCTGCATCGTTCCAGTGCTTCGATCCAGGTGTATCTGCGGGGAAAAGACATGGCGACAGAAGTTCTTGAAAAGCGCGGCCGCGGCAGGCCTCGTAATGTCGAGGAGGACAGTCGCAACGCGGAGATTCTGGCAGAGATCAGTGCGGCTGGCCTCATCGACCGGACAAGCTCCACGCCGCTCTGGGTCCAGCTGAAAAATGCGCTCGCCGACCGGATTGGCCACAAGCTCTTCATGCTGGACGATCCTTTGCCCTCCGAACAGACGATGTGCGAGCTTTTCAATGTCTCCCGACCCGTGGTGCGGGCGGCGCTCGCCGGCCTTTCGGACGAAGGGCTGGTCACGAAGGTTCCGCGCCGGGGCATTTTTGTCTCGCGTCCGCGGATGGAGACGAACTTCCTCACCTCGAACGTCTCCGTTCATTCGGACCTCGAGGCCCGTGGCCACAAGGTGACGTCGCAGACATTCGAATTCCGCCGTGCCGAGCCCGACGAGGAGGAGAAGCGTGTCTTCGATCTGCCGCCGAACGGAAGCGTCATCCGCGTCGGGCGCATCTACCGGTCGGACGGTCGTCCGATCACCCACACGCTGATCTCGCTGCCGGGCCACAAGGTCCCGGAAATGGAGAATGTCGATATCTCCGACCAGTCCATCTTCCAGATCCTGAAAGATCGGTATGGCCTCGTTTCGCAGCGCGCCGAACGCTGGTTCACTGCGGCCATGCCGGACGAGGATGTGGCGCGGCGCCTGGAGATCGCTCCCGGTCAGCCCGTGATCTCGATCGAGTCGATTGCCTATGACAAAAACGACGCTCCGCTGGAGTTCTATCGCGCCTTCTACAATTCCGCAGTCGCGCGCATTCACGTCTCGACCGGCACCTTCAAGAACTGATCTCACCCTCTTATTCTGGTAATACCCAAAAAATTTCCAATTTATGGTAATAACCAGATTGACATTGGTCGGGCGCCGCTGCATCGTATGATCAGGGAGGGAGGAAACAACTCCCATACACATCATAAGCAAGAATTTGGAGCTTCGGACGGCCGATGGGTCCTTGTCCGAAGGGGAGGACGCTTTGCGCTATTCAACTGCTTTCGACCTGTCCGGTCAGGTTGCCGTCGTCACGGGTGGCGCAAGCGGCATCGGGCTTGAATCAGCGCGGGCGCTTGGCCAGTGCGGTGCCGCGATCGAGCTTGTCGATTTCAATCCTGCGACCTTGGCCGCAGCTGCCGACACGCTGCGCCAGGAGGGCGTCAATGTCGCAACCAGCGTGGTCGATGTGACGGATCCGAAGCAGGTGAATGCCGCAGCCGAGCAGATTTTCAAACGGGCCGGGCGTGTCGACACGCTGCTCAATTCCGCGGGCATTGCCCAGCTTCATACGGCCGTCGATATCAGCGACGAGGACTGGCGGCGGGTGATGGACGTCAATGTCAACGGCACCTTCTGGTGCTGCCGCGCCTTTGGGGCGCGCATGATCGAGGCCGGTGGCGGCTCCATCGTCAACATGGGATCGATGTCGGGGACGATCATCAACCGCCCGCAGTTTGCCTCCAGCTACATGGCCTCCAAGGGCGCAATCCACCAGCTGACCAAGGCGCTGGCAGTGGAATGGGCGCAGTCCGGCGTCCGGGTCAATGCGCTGGCGCCGGGTTATGTCGCGACCGAAATGACCCTTGCGATGAGGGCAAGGCCGGAACTCTTCAACACCTGGCTCGACATGACGCCCATGGGGCGGCTCGCCGAGCCTCAGGAAATCGCGTCGCTGGTGGTTTTTCTGGCCTCGGCAGCATCGTCTTACATGACCGGTTCGATCGTCGCCGTCGATGGCGGCTACACAAGCATATGAATGAGGCAGGCATGAGCAATCTCTCCACCGGTTCGGAACGTGACATCCGTCAGTCGATCATCGACGCCTGCCTCGAGATGAATCGGGTGGGGATCAATCAGGGCACATCCGGCAATATTTCGGTGCGCTGGAACGACGGCATGCTGATCACGCCGACATCGATGCCCTACAAGCAGATGAAGGCGCAGGACATTGTCTGGATGGGCTTCGACGGTTCCGTTGCCGGAAATCGGACGCCGTCTTCCGAATGGCGCTTCCACCTCGACATCATGCGTACCAAAAGCGATGTCGGTGCGATTGTACATGCCCATCCCCATGCCTGCACGACATTGTCGATCATGGGCAAGGGCATCCCGCCACTGCATTACATGGTTGCCATTGCCGGCGGGCATGACGTGCGCTGCGCGCCCTATGCGACATTCGGTACGGAAGAATTGTCCCGCAATGCGCTGGCGGCTCTAGCCGACCGCGCGGCCTGCCTGCTCGGTCACCACGGAATGATTGCGACGGGGAACACGCTCGATCGAGCCATGTGGATGGCGGTCGAGATCGAAACGCTGGCGAAGCAGTATCTCGCCTGCCTGCCCTTCGGTGAGCCACCGCTGCTCAGTGTTGAAGAAATTAAGAATGTCATCAGCCGCATGAACGGATACGGTCACGCCGGCTGACGACGAGTGAACCAATTGGCGTCGAAAGGGAGTTCGCCGCCATTGAATTGATGCAAACAGGAGGAGTTCAAATGCGTCATTCCATGAACATGAGCCGTCGCATGACGGTGAAAATGGCTGCCCTTGCCGCCGCAATTGCCGTTGTGCCGATGGCGGCGCATGCGGATGGCGACGAAGGCCTGTCGCTGAAGGGCAAGACGATCGGCATTTCGGCCGTCGGCACCGACCACAACTGGGACCTCAAGGCCTATCAGGGCCAGATGGACGAACTGAAGCGCCTCGGCGCCGAAGTCATCGCGCTGGATGCAGGCCGCAACGACCAGACTCAGGTCAGCCAGCTTCAGACGCTGATTTCGCAGAAGCCCGATGCCATTCTCGAGCAGCTCGGCAACCTGGATGTCCTCAATCCCTGGCTGAAGAAGATCAAGGAAGCCGGTATTCCGCTGTTCACCGTCGATACCGCGACGCCGTTTGCCATCAACAACACCACGTCCAACAACTACAATATCGGTGCGGAACTCGCGCTTCAGATCGTTCAGGACATGGGCGGCAAGGGCAAGATTGCGGTCTTCAACGGCTTCTACTCGGTGCCGGTCTGCAAGATCCGTTACGATCAGCTGATGTATGTGCTGAAGTCCTTCCCGGATATCGAAGTCATCAAGCCGGAACTGCGCGATGTCATCCCGAACACGGTACAGCAGGCCTATTCGGACACGACCGACGTGTTGACCAAGAACGGCAAGGACAGCGGGCTTAAGGCGATCTGGGCGTGCTGGGACGTGCCGATGGTCGGCGCGACACAGGCTGTCCAGGCCGCTGGACGCACCGACGTGAAGACCTATGGCGTCGACGGCAGCCCGGACTATGTCGAAATGGTTGCCGATCCGAAGTCGCCGGCAGGCGCCGTCGCTGCCCAGCAGCCCTACAAGATCGGCGTCCAGGCTGCGCGCAACGTGGCTGCCTATCTGAACGGCAAGACGGTCCCGCCCTTCACCTTCGTATCGTCGGTCCTGATCAACAAGGAAAACGCCGCGACCGTCGGTAAGGACTTCCTCCCCAAGAAGTAAGCCGCAAGCTGCGCACCGCCTTCATGTGTGGGGCGGTGCGCATCCTTTTGACATGCGGAAAGTGGAGTTTGGCATGAGTGAGATCGCCATTGACATGCAAGCGATCAACAAGGCTTTCGGTCCCGTCAAAGCCCTGGACAGCGCGAACCTGAAGGTTGCTTCAGGAACGATACACGGTCTTGTGGGCCAGAACGGTGCCGGCAAATCGACGATCATCAAGGTTCTCGCCGGCATCTACGGCCGCGACAGTGGCTCCGTTTCCGTTTTCGGCAAACCGTTGAACGGGATATCGCCTGCCAGCATTGAGGCAGAGGGCGTCCATTTCATTCACCAGGACCGGCTTCTTGTGCCCACTGCGACCATTGCGGAAGCCATCTTCCTGCGAAACGAGCCGCGCATTGGGCCTTTCATCAACTATGGTGCGATGAACCGCCGTGCCGCGGAATTGCTGAAGCGCTATTTCGCGTTGACCATCGATCCCAAGACCCTGATTTCCGAGCTCTCGACCGCTCAGCAGAAGATCGTGCAGATCACGCGGGCGCTGGCCCACAATGCGAAGGTGCTGGTGCTGGACGAGCCCACCGCAGCGCTTGTGAAGAAGGAGGTCGACAGCCTCTTTGCCGTGCTGCGCAGGCTGAAGGCGGAAGGCCTGGCCATCGTTTTCATCTCGCACTACATGTCGGAAATCGAGGAAATCTGTGATACTGTCACGGTGCTGCGCAATGGCACCGATGTCGGTGTTGTCGATCCTCGCGCCGTCGGCATCCAGACCATCGTGGACATGATGACGAACCGCGACACCTCGGAAATGTATCCGAGGCGTAGCGTCGACATCGGCGGACCTGTCCTCGAGGTGAATGGTCTGACGCTGAATGGTCACTTTCAGAATGTGAGCTTTGCGGTTCGCGCCGGCGAAGTCGTCGGCCTGACAGGGCTGCTCGGTTCCGGCGACAAGGAATTGCTGCAGTGCCTCTTCGGCCAGAAGCAGCCGAATTCGGGCTCGATCAAGGTTGACGGCCGTGAGGTCAAGTTCCGTGCGCCGGTCGATGCCGTTGGCAAGGGTATCGCGATGATCCCGGAGGACCGCCGTGCGCATGGTGTGGCGGTCGGTCTCTCGGTCGGCGAGAACATCTCGCTGGCCTCCCTGGGCGACGTTTCAAGCAAGGGCTTCATCAGCAAGAGCAAGGAAGCCAATGCCATCGACAGCCTGATCCAGGAACTCGGCATCAAGACGCCGAACCGGCACACGCTCGTCCGCAATCTTTCGGGTGGCAACCAGCAGAAGGTGGTCGTGGCCAAATGGCTGTCCTGCAACAGCCGCGTCTATCTGCTCGATGAGCCCACGGTCGCGGTCGATGTCGGGGCCAAGATCGAAATCTACGGGCTCATCAACCGCCTGGCCTCGGAGGGCAAGGCGCTCATCTTCGTCTCGTCCGATCTCGAGGAAATTGCCGAGATGTGTGACCGCGTCCTCGTCATCTATCGCGGCCGGATCATCGATGAGTACCAGCGCGGGGAGATCGACGCCGACAGGTTGCTGGCCGCGGCATCGGGCGCCTCGCAGAACGAAATGAGGAAAGCGCAATGACCATGGTTGCCGAACAAGCTCCTGTTGTGGCCGAGAGTCGCATGAATTCCCGCTTCCTGATCAAGCTTCTGATCCGTCTCGGCGCGTTTCTGGCCTTTGGCGGGATCATGGTCTATTTCGCCATGACGGCGCGCGGGTTTACCAGCCCGTTCAACATCCTCAATGTCATCGAGCAGTCGGCCATCCTTTGCTTCCTGGCCTATGCGATGACGATCGTCTTCATCGGCACCGGCACGGATGTCCAGCGCGGCGGGATCGATCTTTCGGTTGCGGCCAATGCGGGGCTTTCTGCCGCGATCTATGTGGTTCTTCTCAACCAGGGCTATGGCGATGTGCTGGCGCTTATTGCTGCCATCGGCACCGGCCTCGCCGTCGGGTTCCTCAACGGTGTCGCTATCGTGTCGCTGAGAATCATGCCGCTGCTGGGCACGCTTGCGGTCATGAACATCGCCGGCGGCCTTGAGCTGACGATCACGCAGAACACGGTGATTTCTTCGACCTCGCCGCTGCTCGATGTGCTCAGTTCCGGGCGCTTTCTCGGCGTAAGCTCGCTCGTCTGGTGCCTTCTCATCGCATCCGCGCTGCTGATCTGGGTCGTCCATTTCAGCGCGCTGGGCCTGCGGCTTTATGCAGTGGGTGGGCATATCGAGGCGGCGCGTGCCGCAGGCATCGCGACGGGTCGCTACATCTATGGCAGCTATATCTTCTCCGGCCTGATGGGGAGCCTCGCGGCGATCCTGATCGTGACGCGCCTGTCTTCCTCGACGCCCGGCACGGGACTGATGCTTCTGCCGGCTCTGGCGGCCGCGTTGCTCGGCACGGTTTTCTCGCGTCGCTTCATCCCGACCATTGGCGGCACCTTGCTGGCGGCACTCTTCATCGGCTTCCTGGCCAACGGTTTCCAGCTCCTGGGTGTCTCTTCCTACTGGGTCAGCGGCGTTCAGGGCGTGCTGATCCTGCTGGTGGTCGCCGTCACGTCCTTCGCGAAAAAGTCCTGAGGCCTGTCATGACAAGCAGAAACGCAACCTTCTCCGTCGAAGCCTTTTCCAACTATGCCGTTATCGTGGCCTTCGTCGCGGTGATCATTTTCTTCTCGATTTTCGCGGACGGCTTCCTGTCGGCGGACAATCTGTTCAACCTGATCTCCAACCGCGTCGTGCTGCTGGCCATCGTGGCGCTCGGCATGACGATCGTCATTGCCGCGGGGGGCATCGACCTGTCGGTCGGCGTCGCCATCGACCTGTCTTCCATGGTCTTCATCATGATGATCGCGGCCGGCTATATGGGGCTCTGGGCCGTCTGTGGCGGCCTCGCTGCCGCCTTCTGCGTCGGGCTTCTCAACGCGTTCCTGATCAACCGGCTCAAGATCGATGCCTTTCTGGCGACGCTTGGCGTGCTCTTTATCGGCAAGTCCGTGCAGCAGCTTGCCACGCAGGGGGGCAACCCGATCTACCTGACGCGGGCGGAATTTGCAGCACCCTTCAATGCGATCACCCGCACCAGCCTGTTCGGCATTCCGACGCCGATGATCGTCCTCGTCGTCTGCGCGATCGTCGTCTATCTCGCGGTCCATCGCTCGGTTTTCGGCCGCTACATTGCGGCACTGGGCGCACAGCCGGGAGTGGCGTGGTATTCGGGTGTGCGGGTGCCGTTCTATCTGTCCGCAGCCTTCATCGCATGCTCGCTCCTGTCCGCTGTCACCGGCATCCTCTTGTCTTCGACGGTACGTTCCTATGTCCCGTTCTCAGGCGACGCCTTCCTGCTCGACGCGATCGGCGCGACTTTCATCGGCACGGCCGTGAGCTCGGAACGCCGGCCGTCTGTTCTGGGGACCCTGCTCGGCGTCCTGTTGCTCGCCGTGATGCGGAACGGCCTGCTCCTGATCGGCTGGAACTTCTTCTGGCAGCAGGTGGGCATCGGCGTGCTCGTCTTCCTGGTGCTCGGCCTTTCCTTCGGCCTTCGCAAGCGTTTCGAATAGGAAATCAACATGACACGATTTGATGTAAGCGCGGTTGGCTTCGCGGTTCTGGATATATTGGGCCGCCCCGTGACGCGGATCCCCGAAGGCGGACGCGCGGATTTCATCGAGGAAATCCGTATGACGGTCGCAGGCACAGCCGCCGCCACCGCGATGGACTGCGCGATCCTCGGCCTGAAAACCCGCATGGTGACGACCGTCGGCGATGATGACATGGGCGATTTCCTGATCGCCAAGATGCAGCGCTATGGCATGGATACCGATCTCGTGCGGCGCGACACAACCGTGCAGACCTCATCCACCATCCTGCCGGTGCGCCCGAACGGCGAGCGCCCGGCGCTTCATGTGCCGGGCTCGGCGACGACCTTCAAGGTGCATGACGAGGATCTGGAGGCCGCCCTCGACGCTCCGATCATCCATGTCGGCGGCACCGGACTCTTGAAATCCTTCGACGGCGACCCGTCGATCGCCTTCATGCGCAAGGCCAAGGAGATGGGCCGCACGACCACGTTCGACCTCATCCAGGCGAACCCGCATACGGTCGAGCTGGTGAAGCCGCTTCTGCCCTATATCGACTATTTCGTGCCATCCATCGAAGAGGCGGCCGAAATGGCGGGGACCGAAAAGCCGGCGGACGTCGCCCGCTTCTTCAAGGAGCGCGGCGTCAAGAATGCGGTTCTGACGCTAGGTGGCGCGGGCGTCTATGTCTCGCCGGAACAGGGCGATGCCTTCACGCTGCCGGCGCATGACATTCAGGTGGTCGACACGACGGGCTGCGGCGACAGTTTCACCGCGGGCATCATTGTCGGCCTTTCCAAGGGCTGGGATCTGCGCACCAGCGCGCGCTTTGCCACGGCAGTCGCCGCCAAGGTCGCCATGGGCCTCGGCTCGGACGGCAGGCTTCAATCTTTCGACGACACATATGCGGCCATGAACACGCTGCCGCTCAAGGGCTGAGGAGATCACGATGGGACAACTCGACAACAAGGTCGCTCTGATAACGGGCGCTAGCCGCGGCATTGGCGCAGCGCTTGCCGTGGGGCTCGCAAAACACGGCGCCGATATCGCGATCTGCGATCTCGCGCGTCAGGCCGATGCGCTGGCAGACGTCAAGAAACAGGTGGAAGCGGAAGGCCGCCGCTGCTTTGCCCATCATGTCGACGTATCGAACATGGCTGAGGTGGAAAGTGCGGTCGCCGACATCACTGCGGAGACCGGTGGCATCGACATCCTCGTCAACAATGCCGGCATCCTGAAGCCCTCGCTTCTGGAGGAACTGCCGGAAGCCGACTGGGACGCGCATTTCAACGTTAATGCCAAGGGCGTCTACCTCATGACCAATGCCGTCCTGCCGCAGATGCGGGCGCGCAAGAATGGCCGCATCATCAACATTGCCTCCATCGCCGGCCGGCAGGGCGTCGCCACGCAAGGGCACTATGCCGCGACCAAGGCGACGGCCATCACGCTGACGCGGGTCTATGCACAGGAAGTCGGCATGGACGGGATCACCGTGAACGCCATCTGCCCCGGCATCATTCTCACCGAGATGGGCAAGAACAATCTGGGCTCGGACGAGGCGATCCGTCACTGGCAGGATGTGGCCGCCTTGAAGCGGCTCGGCTATCCCGACGACATTGTCGGCCCGGCCGTATTCTTCGCGTCCGACCTGTCCGCCTTCGTCACGGGGCAGGCGCTGAATGTCTGCGGCGGGATTTATTTCCACTAGGCCGGACTGAGCTGAGACCCTCAACGGCGCCCGCATGTGCCGTTGAGGACCACAAACACCTTCGGAATGGATCTTGAACCAGGCTGCCCCAGAGGCGGGACCGGGCCGTCTTGTCGCGGCCCGGTCCCGGACTTTGCCGAAGCCTTCGCCGGGCCTGAGGCGCCTGCAGCAACTGTGCGCAAAGACTGCCCCACAGGGGCACCACATTTTTCCGAACAATCGAAACCGGGAGGTTCGAATGCAAAAGCTCGACCAATTCTTCATCGATGGCCGCTGGGTCAAGGCGCAGGGGGAGGGACGTCATCCCGTCATCGATCCGGCGACAGAGGAGGTTATCGGTCATATCGCAATGGCCAATGCCGCTGATGTAAACGCGGCTGTCGCTGCCGCGCGCGAAGCCTTCGATGACTGGCAGATGACGCCGAAGGCCGAGCGGCTGTCGCTGTTGCGCCGCTTGCTTGAACTCTACAATGCACATTACGAAGAAGTCGCGGAACTGATGACGCGCGAGATGGGCACGCCGCTGCACTTCTCCCGCTCCGCTCAGGCCTGGGTCGGAACGGCGCATCTCGAGGCGGCCATCGATGCACTCGACAAGCTGGAAACCGAAGAGCTGCGTGGCAACACGCTGATTTCGCGCGAACCGATCGGCGTCTGCGCGCTCATCACGCCGTGGAACTGGCCGATGAACCAGCTGGTCGTCAAGGCTGCTCCCGCGCTGGCCACCGGCTGCACCGTCATTGCCAAGCCCTCCGAGTTCTCGCCGCTCTCGTCCATTCTCTTTGCCGAACTTATCGAGGAGGCCGGCTTCCCGGCCGGCGTTTATAATCACCTCACCGGCTTCGGTCCGGAGGCGGGGGAATTGCTGGCTCGCCATCCGGATGTCGACATGGTGTCGATCACCGGTTCGACCCGCGCCGGCATCGCCGTCGCGCGCGCCGCTGCCGATACGGTCAAGCGCGTTACGCAGGAACTCGGCGGCAAATCCGCCAATATCATCCTGCGCGATGCCGATCTGGAAAAGTCGGTCAAGGCAGGCGTCGAGGCCTGCTATGTCAATTGCGGACAGGCTTGCCGGGCTCCCGCCCGCATGCTGGTGCCGGCCGAGCGGATGGAAGAGGCCAAGGCTTACGCCCGTAAAGCGGCAGAGACACATAGCGTCGGCAATCCGATGGGTAATTTTTCGCTCGGGCCTGTGGTCAACAAGGCGCAGTTCGACCGAATCCAGATGCTTATTCAAGCGGGCATCGACGAAGGGGCGACACTCGTGACTGGCGGTGTGGGACGTCCCGACGGGCTGTCTCATGGCTATTATATCAAGCCGACCGTGTTTGCCGATGTGAGGCCGGGGATGACCATCGAACGCGAGGAAATCTTCGGGCCCGTGATCGCGCTGATCGGTTACGAAACCGAAGACGAGGCCGTCGCAATCGCCAATGACACGGTTTACGGGCTCTCGGGCTACATCCAGACCGCCGATATCGAAAAGGCCCGCAAGATTGCCCGCCGCCTGCGCGTGGGTTCGATCTGGATCAACGGCGCCGATTGGGATGCCCGCATGCCGTTCGGTGGCTACAAGCAGTCCGGCAACGGCCGCGAACATGGCGAATGGGGTCTGCACGATTATCTGGAAATCAAATCGACGGCCGGGTGGGCATAAGCCCCGGCCAACGCAGCGCTCACATGAAAGAACCCGCCATGCTCAGCATGGCGGGTTTCTCTTTGTCTACTGAGGTTCGACTCAGGCTGCCAGAGAGGGGCTGCCGGCTTTGGCGCGCGCCTTGATCAGATCAGCGGCCTTTTCGGCCACCGCGACCGTCGGGGCAAAGGTGTTGCCGGAGATGACCGCCGGCATGACGGAGGCGTCGACGATCGCCAGATTCTCGAGCCCATGCACGAGAAGCGTTGCCGGGGATACGACGGCCATGGGGTCTGTCCCCATCTTGCAGGTGCTGGTCGGGTGATACATCGTCATGCAGTTCTGCCGGATATAGGCGGCGATATCGTCGTCGCTCTGAACATGCCGGCCGGGTGCGACCTCCTCGCCCCGATGTCCGTCGAACGCCTTCTGGTCGGCGATCTTGCGCATGATCTTCATGCCGCGCACCAGGATTTCCATGTCATACGGATCGTCGAAGAAGTTCGGCGCAATCAGCGGCGCGTCATAGGCACTGGCGCTTTTCAACCCGACATGCCCGATGCTCTTCGGCCGCAGCAGGCATGCATGCATTGCCCAGCCATGGCCCCAGAAACTGTCGGAGGCCTGCGCCGAAGCCATGGTCGTGCAGAAGAAGAGTTGCAGATCCGGCCGGTCGACATCCGACCCGGATTTGACGAAGCCGCCGGCCTCGCCTGTATTCGACGTGAACATGCCACGGCGGGAGGAAAACCATTTCAGCACATGCATCGCGTTCGTATGCATCGTGCCCCAGGAAATGCCGTAGGTCTTGTTGGTCAGCGCGCGCTGCTTCGTCCAGGTGTCGATGTGATCCTGCAGGTTGCGACCGACGCCGGCGAGTTCATGCCTGACCTCGATGCCCTGTGCCTTCAGTTCGCGCGGCGATCCGATGCCTGAAAGCATGAGAAGCTGCGGTGAAATGAATGCGCCGGTGGCCAGCACCACTTCGCGGCGTGCGCGGATCTGCTTCGTCTCGCCATGGACGTCGTAGGACACGCCCACGGCGCGTTTGCCTTCCATGACGATGCCGAGTGCACGCGCCTCGGTGATGATCTTGAGATTGGGCCGCGATTTGGCGGGTCCTGCGTAGCTGCTTTCCGCACCCCAGCGCTCACCGTCCTTCTGCGTCAGCCAATGGTAACCGATGCCTTCCTGATCCTCGCCGTTGAAATCGGCGTTGAGCTTGTAGCCTGCCTGCACGGCGGCATCGAAATAGGTCTGGCACATGCTGTTCGGCGAGCGGGGCGGCGAGACGCTGACCGGACCGCCGCGCCCGTGATAGCGCATGTCGATCTGGTCGCGAACGGGCTTGCCGCCGAGCGTAAAGTTCCGCGTGGCGTCAGGGTTTTCAGCCAGGACGAAATTCTCGGATTTCTTGAAATAGGGCAGCAGATCGTCATAGCCCCAGCCGGGATTGCCGAGATCGCGCCAGTCGTCATAGTCCTGCTTCTGGCCGCGGATGTAGATCATGCCGTTGACCATGGAACTGCCACCGAGCGCCTTGCCGCGCGGGAGGATCATCCTGGTGTTTCCGAGCCCGCGCGACGGTTCGGCTTCGAAGAGATACATCATCTTCGTGCCGCCGAGGAAGGCGAGGTTCGGCATCATGAAGGTGACCATGCCAAGCGGCATGCGGACGATCTGCCGCTTGTTGTTGCCGGCCGTGCCGAATTCCAGCAGTGCGACCTTCACATTCGGGTCTTCCGTCAGCCGGTTTGCCACGACGCAGCCCGCGACCCCGCCCCCGACGATGACATAATCGAACTCATCCATGATTCTTGCTCCTCCCTGCGTATCCTATAGCCTGATCGTTGCCGACTGAATGGCGGACATGTTCAGTTCAATTCCCAGTCCCGGCCCATCGGGCACGCGCACGACACCGTTCGCCACCTCGAAGTGAACCTTCAGGACATCGCCGCGAAGCGGCACGGGCGCTTCGTCGCGCAGCATGATGGAAAAGTTCGGCTTGCTCGCTGCCAGATGGAGCGCTGCGGCAAAGCCGACATCCGATCCGTAATGATGGGGCGAGAAGGGCACGCCGCGTTCCGCTGCTGCCTCGCACATGCGCGCTGCCGCGGTCATGCCGCCGGAGCGGCAGGGGTCGGGCATGACATATTGCGCGGCGTCTTTTGTCGTGAAGTCCCGGTAATCGGAAAGACGAAAGGCGTTTTCGCCCCAGGCGAGCGGGATCGTCGGAAATTCCCGGCGAAGCGCGAGATAACCTTCGATATCATCGGAAAGCAGCGGCTCCTCGAGCCAGAACAGGTCCAATGCTTCCAAGTCCCGCATGACGCGTCGCGCCCGTGGCAGATCGAAGGCCTGGTTGGCATCGATCATCATGCCGAAATCGGGGCCGACGGCCTCGCGCATCGCATGAGCCTTGCGAACATCTACGGCATCGTCGAAGCCAATCCGCATCTTGGCATGCGTGTAGCCTCTTGCTTTCATATCCAGCGCGCCCGCGGCCGGATCGGCCGCATTGAAGCCCACCGCATAGCAGACAATCTCTTCGCGGTAGCGCCCGCCGAGCAGTTGCCAGATCGGCACGCCGTAAGACTTGCCGGCGATGTCCCAGAGCGCAATGTCGATGCCCGAAATCGCCTGGGCGATGGCGCCCTCGGCCCACATGCGGGTAAAGGCGCGCGTCGCGTTGACCATCTTGTCGTGAAGGCGGCCGACATCCAGCGGATTTTCGCCGATCAGCAGCGTGGCCAGTCCATCTTCTATCGTCGCGCGCCGCTCATGAACGCACCATGGCGGGAAATTGACGGAGGTTTCGCCGACCCCGGTGACGCCTGCGTCCGTCTCGATGAAGACCAGCCCGAAATTGCGATGTGTCAGGCTTCCGCAGGAGAGCGGAATAGGAGTCGGCAGCGCGTAGCCGCAAAGAACGAAGCGGATTTGCGTAATCTTCAACGAATTTCCTCCCATCACCTGGCGAATGTTCGGCCGCGAGACCGTGTTGACAAGTGAACAGATATATACCTATCTTATGGTCATACCAGTTGTCCAGATGGTGCGGCGCGATTTTTGAAAGGCGCTTTACTGCGGATGCCGGAAACCAAAGCGTCAATCAGGAGGAGATCATCAATGAACGATATGTCGAGCGCGAAGACCGTCACGATCGGGCCGCAGGAAATTCTGGACGGCGCGCCGATGCAGCAGGAGCATGGCGGTGTGCGCGACCTCAAGCTCGTCTACCCGGAAACCGGGCTCGATGCCCGCACGCTCTGCATGGGGCTGGTCGAGATCGATCCCGGCCATAGCTCGCCGATGCACCGTCATAACTGCGAGGAAGTCTATTACGTGCTTCAGGGCCAGGGTGAGCTGGAGCTGGAAGGCAAGCGATATCCGCTGGTCGCTGGCGGCTGCTCACTGCAGCGTCCCAATGACATTCACCGCGTTCACAATACTGGCCAGGAAACCCTTCGGCTTCTGGTGATTGCCGGCATCATGCTCGTCCCGCTCTGGCCCAAGTGGCCGACCGAAACGCCTTACGAGGTCTTCGAAGGCTCGACGAAAAACGCGGCTGCTTGAAGCCCTGAAAAGCGGGAGGCTTTCATGTCGGGACTGTCGGCAACCCATTGGGGGTTTGCGGACGTGGAGGTGCGCGCGGGCAAGATTGTCCGCGCCGAGCCTTTTCATCGTGACGAAAACCCGTCGCCCTTGCTCAAAGGGCTGCCCGATGCCATTCACGCGCCCACGCGCGTTCTCTCTCCCGCCATTCGCGAAGGCTGGCTTGCAGGAGATCGGCAGCGCCGGGGGCGCGATCGCTTTGTCGAGGTGGACTGGCCGACGGCCTATGATCACATCGAACGGGAGTTGCGCAGGACGCTGGACGAGACCGGCAACGAGGGCATTTTCGCAGGATCCTACGGTTGGGGCTCGGCCGGCCGCTTCCATCATGCCGCCACGCATCTGAAGCGTTTTCTGAATACCATTGGCGGTTTCGTCGATCAGAAGCAGACCTATTCCTTCGCCGCGGGGCAGATCATCTGCCCGCATGTCGTCGGCGATAACCGCATTCTTTTCGGCGGCGAGACGACGACATGGCCGGCCATTCTCGACAATGCGCGGATCATTGTCTTCTTCGGCGGCATCAATATTTCAAACGCGCAAATCGCCGCCGGCGGGCTGGGAAACCATGCGACCCTCGGCTGGCTGAACAAGGCGGCAGAGCGGGGCATCGAGATCGTCTGTATCAGCCCTCGGCGCGATGACGATCCGCGACTGCCGCCTCATCGCTGGTTACCGATCAGACCTGGGAGCGATACTGCGCTCATGTTGGCGCTGGCCCACGAAGTGGTCCGCACGGGCCGGGTCGATCGTGGATTTCTCGCCTCGCACACGACGGGTTACGACCGGTTCGAACCTTACCTGCTCGGCGCGGACGACGGGCGTCCGAAGAATGCGGCCTGGGCCGCCGACCTGACCGGTATCCCGGAAGATACGATCCTCGAGCTTGCCAGGAAGCTCGCCGACCTGCCGAGCTTTCTGACTGCGGCCTGGGCCTTGCAGCGGCAGGAAAACGGCGAGCAGCCGCTCTGGATGCTGATCGTGCTTTCCGCCATGCTGGGTGAGTTTGGTAAGCCGGGCAGGGGGGTCTCCTTCGGCTATGGCTCCATCGGCAATCGGGGCGATCCGCGGCCGATTGTGTCCTCACCGGGATTTTCAGCCGGACGCAACCCGCTTGGCCGGTTCATTCCGGTCGCCCGCGTCGCCGACATGCTGCTCGGGCCGGGAGAGAGTGTTCTCTTCGACGGGCAGGAAATTGTCTACCCGAAGGTCGACGTCGTCTGGTGGGCAGGCGGCAATCCCTTTCATCACCATCAGGACCTGAACAGGCTCGTCGCCGCGTTCCAGCAGCCGAGAACGGTGATCGTTAACGAGATCTGGTGGACGGCGACAGCCCGTCACGCCGATATCGTCTTGCCGGCCACATCTGCCTTGGAACGAAACGACCTGTCCGGATCGCCGACGGATCGGTTTACTGCCGCGATGCGAAAGCAGATCGAGCCTCTGGGTTTGGCGCGCAGCGAATTCGAAATCTTCTCTGGCCTTGCCGAACGTTTCGGGACGCTTTCAGCTTACGCAGAAGGTCTCGACGAGATGGGCTGGCTCAGACGTATTTACGAAGAGTTCCGGGGCCGTGCAGCCGATGTCGGCGCGGAATTACCGGATTTCGACGCCTTCTGGGAGGAGGGTTATACCGAGCTGCCGCTGCCGAATGAAGCTTACACATTGTTTGAGGAGTTTCATCGCGACCCGGTCGCGCATCCGCTGAAGACGCCGTCCGGCAAGATCGAGATCTGGTCACGCTTCATTGCGGCGTCGCGTCACAAGGATATCGCTCCGCACCCGTTCTGGTCGCCGCCTGTCGAGTGGCTGGGAAGCGCGCAAGAAACCGAACTCCATTTGATTTCGCCGCAGCCGGCAACGCGGCTTCATTCCCAGCTCGATGGTGTCGGCGTCAGCCTGGAAAGCAAGATGGACGGCCGTGAGCCGATCTTCATCAACCCCCGTGACGCCGAGGCTAGGGGCATTGCCGAGGGCAACGCGGTGCGGGTCTGGAATGACCGCGGGCAATGTCTGGCGGGCGCGCGGCTGACGGAAGCGCTCATGCCGGGCGTGGTTGCCCTGGCGACAGGTGCGTGGTTTTCCCCTGCCCGGGATGCCGACCGGCAAAGTCTGGACCAAAACGGAAACCCCAACGTGCTCACCGGAAACCGTCCGTCGAGTTCGCTATCGCAGGCGCCGGCTCAGCAATCGGTGCTCGTCCGCATCGAGAAATACGCCGATGCAGGTCCCGCTCAGAATCGCGCAACATTGCCACAGGAGGTGCAAAGCAGTATTCATTCAGCCACGTCGAGGGGACGTCAGCATTATCTGGAATCAGAATGACCGAACTTTTTGCGGCCATAGAACGAAGGTCCATCTGGCAGGATGTCGCCAGCCAGGTCCGCAAGATGATCGAGGATGGCACGATCGCTCCTGGGCAGAAGCTGCCGAGCGAGCGGGACATGTGCCAGCAGTTCGGCGTGAGCCGCATCAGCCTGCGCGAGGCGCTCCGGGCACTGGAGCGCGAAGGTTTCATCGAGGTCCAGGCCGGCCGCGGCGCCTTTGTCCGCGCGCATTTCGACCGTGAGCGGCATGTGCTTGAAACGCTGATCGGCTTCAGCCGCGAAAGCGCCGAAAAGGTGTTCGAGCTTAGGATGCTGTTCGAACCCAACCTTGCCGGGTTGGCGGCCCGCAGCATTTCCCTCGAAAATCTTGAACGCTTGCGTGAGACGGTCGAACGCATGCGCGACCATGTTGAAAATCCGGAAGCGGCCATCCAGGCGGACTCGGATTTTCATCGCGTGCTGAGTGAAAGCACGGGCAATCCGCTCGTGGAAAGCCTCGTTCGCTTCGTCATGACCGCGACGGGCTCGGAAAGGCTCGTCACACTCAACAGCCGAGAAGGCGTGGAGCGCGCGCTCGTCGGTCATGAGCGCGTTCTGGCGGCTGTGGCAGCCGGAGACGAAGAGGGAGCCGCCAAGGCCATGAAGGAGCATCTGCAGGACGCCGTCGCCTTTGCAAGGTGTTTCTAGCGGCGATTTCTGTTCCGAACACTGCCTTCGGCAGACGTCAGCTTCCTACGCGCAATCCTCCTGCTCCTTCAATATTGCCCTTGCCGTATTGTTCCGCCCGTCTGCCAAGAACTGAAGGCGACAATCCGAAGGAGTAAAGAGTGCAGACAGACAATCTCCAGATCACGACCCCGATTGCAGCTTCTCTGCTAAGGGGCGCGATCGAACTTGAGCAGACGGCGTTTGGAATCCTGCCCCATCGTCTGCCGGCCTGGACGCGAGCACAGTTCCCGGACTCCCAACTGGCTCTGATCGAGACTGAACCGTCGGGCGTGCGGCTCAAGTTCCGCACGGCGGCCACTGTGATCGAACTCGATGTCCTGCCGACCCGACGGGCGATTGTGGGCATCCCGCCTCGTCCAAAGGGCATCTATGATCTCTGCGTGAATGGAAAACTGGAACGTCAATGCTCGGCAGAAAATGCCGCACTCTTGCGAACCGACATGTCCACCGGGACAATCATTCACGAACCGGGAACGGTCCAGACGCTGCGCTTCGAAGGCCTCGAGGGCGACGACAAGCTTGTCGAGATCTGGCTGCCCCATAACGAAATCGTAGAGCTTGGAGTGCTGCGCTCGAATTCTCCCCTTCGGGCAGTTGCCAGTGAGAAGAGACCCATTTGGGTTCATCATGGCAGTTCGATCAGCCAGGGGTCCAATGCGACCTCGCCGACGGGAACATGGCCAGCCATCGCTTCTCGAACGGCGGAGGTCGACCTCGTCAATCTGGGCTTCGGTGGCAATGCCTTGCTAGATCCCTTTGTTTCAAGAACAATCCGGGATACGCCTGCCGATATTATCAGCGTCAAGATCGGGATAAATCTGGTCAATGCGGACCTGATGAGGCTACGGGCGTTCGGCCCGGCAGTGAATGGCTTTCTTGATACGATCCGGGAAGGTCATCCCGATAAGCCGCTACTCGTCATGTCCCCGATCTATTGCCCGATCCACGAAGATACCCCTGGACCTGGAATGTTTGATCTCGACGCGCTCGCGCGCGGAGAGATGAAGTTTTTGGCCACGGGTCGTCCGGAAGATGCAAAGTCGGGTCGGCTCACGCTCACGGTCATTCGCGAGCAGTTGTGCAGGATCGTCGAACAGCGCGCGAAGCATGACACGAATATTCACTATCTCGACGGGCGGACGCTGTACGGCGAGGCTGACCACGCCGGTCTTCCGCTCCCAGACCGGCTACACCCGGATGCGGAAAGTCACCGTCTCATGGGTCGCCGGTTTGCTCCCCGCTTGCGGAGCTTGCTGGGCTCGTGATCTCACACGTGGTCGGAATACGGTGTCTCCTTCAATGCCTGCCGAACGATGGAATGGAAGGCGCGAGGCGGACCATGGTGTCCGCCGCAGAGCGGCAAGTTGGAGGCGGCGCGACCCGGGTTCTCGCCGCTCAATATCCGATAGCCTTGCAGGTCAGAGACCGCCCGGCCCGTGGTGCGGACGTTCGCGTGTTGCCTTGACCTTCCTCTTCACCCCTTGAAGCTTTTTCTGATCCCCATCGCCGTTGCCTCATCTGTCACCAGGATGTTGGCAAGCCTTGCCCGGAGCAGTGCGGAAATGGCGTCGACCTTGTCCGTCCCGCCGCCAACGCAGATGCGTTCCGGGACGTTCATGAGATCTTCGAGCGGCATGGTAATGTGGCGTGCATCGAATTCGCTGATGATGATCTTTCCGTCGACATCGAAAAAGAAGCCCGAGGCGAAGCCCACGGCTCCGGCATCTTCATACATCCTGACTTCGTCGCGGCTCATGAAGCCGCCCTGCACCAGAAGGGTCTCTCCGTTGAGCTGAGTAGCACCGAAAAGTGATTTCGAGCTTTGCCGCAGCAGCGCGAAGTGATCGCGTACTGCCGGTTCGTTCATGAGGATTTCCTTGACGGCGGGTGATGACACGATGCCGGGCGCATGCAGGTTGACGGCGCGGGCGCTGAGCCGCTCGGCGATGTTCGATGTGCAGAAGACGGGGGAAAAATCGAAAGTCGCGGCAGAGCTGCCGGTCGTTTGCGCAACGGTGACGTCGGGAAACGGAATGCGCGAGAGCGCTTTCGACAAGGCCAGAACCGTTCTTCCCCAGGCGACACCGACAGTTTCGTGTCCGACGAGCTTGCGCTCCAGGACGCGGGCGCCCAGTGTCCCCAGTTGTTCGAAGAGCGAGCTCTCCGGTCCGGCGCGCAAGACATAGCACTCGGCAAGCCCCGTCAATTCGCTGACCTCCAAGGCCAGGTCGATCCGCGACATCCGCGTGGGGTCGAGAGCAATTCTGACCACCCCATCTTCACGCGCCTTTTGCAGCAGATTGAAAACGCTGGCGCGCGACACACCCAGCCTGTCTGCCACTTCGTCCTGCTTCAGACCTTGTTCGTAATAGAGCCATGCGGCCCACAGAACCTCGTCCATCCCGAACTGGGAGGGCACTTCCTTGCGCCCCCCACTTCCCCTCGATGTCGTCATTGCCGGCTGCTTGCTCCCGGTTTCTCATCCTCACCCTGTCTCATCATCTACCTGATCTCTCGGGAAGAAAACAGGGGCTCCTGCGATGAGCAAGGCAAATGCCAGACAATTTTGAAAAACGCCATTGACATATGTCACGCACTATTGGCATATTTCAAACATCGAAGGTTTGCCCTTGGGAGGAGCGCGTGAACTTGCCGAAGATGACACCCATTGCGCCTGCAACGGATTGGAATTCGTTGATCAATGACGTGGCCGACGGGCGGTGGCGCGACCCGGATACGGGCCGGTCAGTCGATGTGCCTTTTCATCACATTCGCCTGGGCGATGGGCTTGCCGACATTGCCGCAGACCTGCTTCATGAGGTCATGCCGGCCAGCAGCTACGCAGTCGTTTGCGACGCCGATACGGCTGACGCGATGGGCACAGCCATCGTCCGCCGGTTGGATGGGAAGGCACGGGTGGTCGTTCTTGATCATCCTCATGCCGACGAGGCCCAGGTCGAAGCCTTGCAGCGCGAGACGAAGGGGGCCGAAGCCCTTGTCGCGGTCGGATCGGGAACGATCAATGACCTGTGCAAATACGCGACCTTTCTCGACGGTCGCCCCTACAGCGTCTTCGGAACGGCGCCGTCGATGAACGGCTACACGTCCTCAACCGCATCGATCACCCTTCGCTCCGGTCTGAAGACCACGCGCAAGGCCCATGCGGCCAAAGGCGTCTTCATCGATATCGACGTTTCGGCGGCCGCTCCGCAATATCTGATCGGCGCAGGCCTCGGTGACAGCCTCTGCCGGCCCACGGCGCAGATCGACTGGTATTTCTCGCATGTCATGTTCGGTACCCGGTACGCGACGTCGCCCTATGTTCTTCAGGCCGACGACGAGCGCGCAACGCTGGAGCGCTCCGCAGGTCTCGGGACGGGCGACCATGACGCCATCGGATATCTGCAGCGGCTTCTGACGCTGGCGGGTCTCGGTATTGCCGTGGTCGGTCTCAGCCATCCGGGGTCCATGGGCGAGCATCAGATTTCGCATTGGATCGACAGCTTTGCCGGCGATCGTCACCCCGGGACCGTCCATGGTCAGCAGGTCGGGGTAGCCTCGATCACTATGGCACGTCTGCAGAAACATATCCTCTCCATGGAGAATGCGCCGCGCATCCGGCCTTATATCCCGGACGAGATGGCCATTCGGGCGCGCTACCCCGCAGCGGCCGTCGATGATTGTCTGGCGGCGTCTCGCGCCAAGGCCGTGAGTGCTGAGGCCGCCGAGCAGTTCAATACCAGGCTTGCGGCCCTCTGGCCCGATCTGCGCAAGACGCTGAGCGCCATGGCGATCGACCCCGACGAAATGGCGGCGCATCTTCGCGCCGCCGGAGGCGGGGCGACCTATGCCGAGATCGGAATGGACCGGGAGCTTTATGTCGAGGCGCTTCGGCGCTGCCCCGAAATGCGGGATCGCTATTCGATGCTCGATCTGGCGATCGGCATGGGCATTCTCGACGAATTCATTGAGGAGCATGTCTGATGCGTGCGTTGCAGGAACTTGATCTTGACACGCTGTCGCGCTGCGTCGCTGTTTTCACCGACATTGACGACACATTGACCACCGACGGTCAGTTGCCGGCCGCGGCCTATGCCGCGCTGGAACGGCTGGCTGAAGCCAGGCTTCAGGTGGTTCCCATCACCGGCCGCCCGGCCGGCTGGTGCGACATGATCGCCCGCCTCTGGCCTGTGGCCGGGATCGTGGGCGAAAATGGCGCATTCTACTTCTCCTATGACCGGCAGGCGCGGGTCATGCGCCAGCGCTTCTTTGCGACGAATGAAGAGCGACGGGTCAATCGGGAGCGCTTGAATGCGCTGCGCGAACAGATCCTTCGCGAAGTGCCGGGAGCGGGCATCGCATCCGATCAGCTTTACCGCGAGGCCGATCTCGCCATCGATTTCTGCGAAGACGTGAAGCCGCTCCCGCCATCGGATGTTGACCGAATTCTCGCCCTTTTCGCCGAAGCCGGCGCGATTGCAAAAGTCTCGTCCATTCATGTGAACGGCTGGTTCGGCGACTATGACAAGCTGTCGATGACCCGGATTTTCGCGCGTGACATTCTGGGGATCGACATCGACGCCATGCGCGACCGCGTGATCTTCGTCGGCGACAGCCCGAATGACGGGCCCATGTTCGGCTTCTTCCCGAATTCCTGCGGCGTGGCCAATGTCCGGGCCTTCCCCGCAGGCAGTTTCAATCCGCCGGCTTTCGTCGCCGATGCGGAGGGCGGCGAAGGCTTTGTGGAGGTTGCCGAGCGCATTCTGCAGGCGCACTCCGGTTCAAAGCGTCGGAAGGTGGCCCATGGCTGAGGCGGTTTATGATCTGGCCATCATCGGTGGCGGCATCAACGGCTGCGGGATCGCGCGTGATGCCGTCGGACGCGGCTATTCGGTCTATCTCTGCGAGAAGGGAGACCTGGGCGGCGCCACGTCCTCGGCGTCGACGAAGTTGCTGCACGGCGGGCTGCGCTATCTCGAGCATTATGAGTTCAGGCTCGTCAAGGAGGCCCTGATCGAGCGCGAAACACTGTGGGGCATTGCCCCGCATATCGTGCGGCCGCTGCGCTTCATCCTGCCCTACAGCAAGGGCCTTCGCCCCGCCTGGATGCTGCGCCTCGGCCTCTTCATCTACGACCATCTCGGCGGCCGCAAGCTGCTTCCGGGTACGCTCAGGGTCAAACTCGACCAGGGGATTTATGCGCAGGGACTGCGCAAGGGTCTGGCGCTGGGATTTGAGTATTCCGACTGCTGGGTCGAGGACAACCGCCTCGTCATCCTCAACGCGATCGACGCGCAGGAACGTGGTGCGGTCATCGCCGCACGGACGAAATGCGTTTCCGCCAAGCCGCATGGCGAGGGCGGCTGGACGGTCACGACCGAGGAAGTCGGAACCGGAATCCGGCGCACGATCCGCGCGCGCATGGTCATCAATGCCGGCGGCCCGTGGGCGAGCAGTATTGTTCGCGACATTGCCGGTCGGGCACCACGCGGGCGTGTTCGCCAGGTGCAGGGTTCCCACATTGTCGTGCCGAAGCTTTATGACCACGACCGCTGCTTCATTTTCCAGAACGCGGACGGCCGCATTGTCTTCACCATCCCTTACGAGGGGCAATATACGCTGATCGGGACGACCGACCGCGACTATCCCGGCGATCCGGCGGGCGTGAAGGCTTCACCGGAAGAGATCGAATATCTCTGCGCGCTGGCGAGCAGCTATTTCGACAGGACCGTCAACCCGGCAGACGTGGTCTGGACCTATAGCGGTGTGCGCCCGCTCTATGACGACGGGGCTTCCGCCGCGCAAAGCGCGACCCGTGACTATGTGCTCGAACTGGATGAGCAGTCGAATGCGCCGATCCTCTCGATTTTCGGCGGCAAGATCACGACCTATCGCCGGCTGGCCGAATCTGCACTTGAACGGATCGAGCAGACGCTCGGCATGCCCGCCCGCCGGACTGCCCTCGAAAAAGGATGGACGGGGCGCGCGAGCCTGCCGGGCGGGGACTTCAAACCGGGAGAGTTCGGCATGCAGGTTGCGCGCCTGAAGCGCGACTATCCCTTTCTCTCTAACGAGTTGGCGACGCGCCTGATCCGCCAATACGGCACGCGCGCCTGGCTGCTTTTGTCTGGCGCGCGCGAAAGCAGCGATCTCGGTGAGGTTTTCGGCGCAGATCTGACACAAACCGAAGTCGACTTCCAGTGCCGACACGAATGGGCACAGACCGCCGATGATATCGTCTTCCGCCGCAGCAAGCTCGGCCTTCGCATGAGCAAGGCCGAAATCGGTCGCCTCGAAAACTATCTTCGGGGTGCCGCAGGAGAACTGAAGAGTGCGTGACATGAATTGACGGTCGGCTGTCGAGAGGAAGAGGAGCCTTGAGGCAGCAGCAAGACCGGTAGGGAGCAATTGGGAGGAGAATGATGTATCTGGGAATCGATCTCGGCACGTCCGGTGTCAAGTCCGTGTTGATTGACGACAGCCAGCGGCTGATCGGAGAAGCATCGTCGCGGCCGCTGGACGTTGAGCGCGCCAAGCCCGGATGGTCCGAGCAGAATCCCGCACTCTGGTGGGAGGCCGTTTGCGAAACACTGGATCGTTTGCACAGGGACTATCCGAGCGAGCTTTCGGCGGTCGAGGGGATCGGGCTTTCCGGCCAGATGTACGGCGCGACCGTCCTCGACAGTAACGATCGCCCCATCCGGTCGGCTATTCTCTGGAATGACACGAGAAGTTCAGCAGAGTGCGCCGACCTCGAGAGCAGGGTGCCCAACCTGCGCGATATTGTCGGGCGGAAGCCTACGCCGGGGGTCACGGCCACCAAGCTCATCTGGCTCAGGAAGAACGAGCCCGAGACCTTTTCGAAGGTGCGCAAGGTGCTTCTCCCGAAGGACTATGTGCGGATGCTGCTTTCCGGCGAGAAGGTTTCTGATCTCGCCGATGCCAGCGGCACGATGTGGGTTGATCTGGCGGGACGGCGCTGGTCCGAGCCGATGCTCTCTGCCACGGAACTCAGCGAGGACCACATGCCCGCGCTCTGTGAGGGCACGAGCGTTTCAGGGCGGCTGCGCCCGGAACTGGCGCAGCGCTGGGGCATGGGCCGCCGACCGGTCATTGCCGGCGGTGGTGGCGACAATGCCTGCGGCGCCTGTGGAACCGGCGTCATCGAAGATGGAGACGGAACGGTCTCGCTCGGCACCTCCGGCGTGTTGTTCGTGGCCAACAATACGCCGCGCCCGGCCGGTGAGATGGCCATCGAGACCCTTTGCCACGCCGTTCCCGACCGCTGGCACCAGATGTCGGTGGTTCTTTCGGCGACATCCTGCCTGACCTGGCTGTCGAGACGGCTGAAGCGGAGCCCAGAAGAACTGATCCGCGGCCTGGGAGAGAGCCCGCGGCCAGCAACCGATCTGGTCTTTGCGCCCTTCCTCGACGGCTCGTGGTCGCCGCGCAATGACGCGAATATCCGGGGCGGTTTTCACCGCCTCGCACACCAGCACGATGATGAGGCGATGACGCAGGCCGTGCTGCAGGGTGTGGCTTTTGCCATCGCCGAATGCGCCGACGCCTTCCGCAGCAGCGGGACCGAGTTGCGCCACCTGATGGCGATCGGGGGCGGGTCGCGGTCGAAGCTTTGGCTCTCCATCCTTGCCACCGCGCTCGATGTCGAATTGCAAGTTCCCGATGCCAGCGCGCTTGGCGCGGCTTTTGGTGCCGCGCGGCTGGCCATGCTGGCCGCAAGCGGAGCGGCACCCGCCGATGTGCTTCGCAAGCCCGTCATTCTGGATGTCGTGCGGCCCGCCGAGGCCTTTGCCGGCAGCTATGCCGAGAGTTTTCAGTCCTGGAAGGCGTTTGCCCAGGCCTGCTGATGACATTCGCCGGCCGCCACCCGGCCGGCGCGTCGCAACCGCCCCGTCGGGGAAGGTCAACTGAGGAGGAGAAGAAAGTGACAGAAGAAGCATCAGTCAATAGCGGCATGGGTCGCCGCGCATTCATGGCAGGAACCATGGCTCTGGCCGGCGCAGCCGCTCTTTGGCCGAAGGACATGCGGGCCGCGGCCGCGAACCGCAATTTTGCAGCCGCACTCGGCTGGACCACATATGATTCCGGTCGTCATCTTCAGGACGGGTTCAAGGCGGCTGTCGGGGAGCTGGGAGGCAACCTGAACATGACCGACGCCGGGTTCGACGCGCGCGTCCAGTCCGACCAGATCGACTCGCTCGTGGCCTCGAAGCCCGATGCGCTCTTCATCACGCCGGCCGACGCGGTGGCCATTGCACCGGCCGTCCTGCGTGCAATCAAGGCCGGCATTCCGGTATTCTGCGCGGACAGCGCGGTGCCGGGCGCAACGGTCACCACCACCTCCATGTCCAACAATTTCGGCATGGGCCAGTATTCCTGCGAATTCATCTGCCAGCAGCTGAAGGGCAAGGGCAAGATCGCCCGCGTCATGCTGCCGCAGAACGAGAGCTGGGACCAGCGCACGCTCGGCATGGAATGGACGCTGCGCCGCTATCCCGATGTGAAGGTTGTTGCCGAATGGGCCTTTGCGCTCGCTGGTAACGTCACCCCGCGCCAGGCCGTCGACAACATTCTGACCTCCAATCCGGATGTCGACGCGATCTGGTGCGCTTGGGATGGAGCTGCTGTCGAAGGAACGCTCGCGGCGCGTGCTGCCAACCGCAGCAACCTCATCCTCACAGGGATCGACGGCGGTTCGCAGGCCTTCAACTACATCGCCGGCGATACGCCGCTGAAGCTTTCCATGGCGCAGAGCTTCTACGAAATGGCCTATTCGAGCGTCTTTTACGCCCATGAGCAGCTGGCCGGCCGCAAGGCGCCGCGGCTCGTTATCACGCCGACTTACGCCGTGGTCAAGGACATGCTCCAGAAGGGCATTCCCGACGATTACGACGTCCCCGGTCACGCTGCCCAGCTGGGCTGGACGCGCGCGCTCTGACGCCTTCTGCCGGCCACGAAGCCGTTTCGTGGCCGCGCAATCTCCAGTGAGGAACGACGCCTGTGAGGAATAAGGCATGACTGAACCCATCTTGACCGCCAGCGGCGTCAGCAAACGCTTCGGCCCCGTGCTGGCCCTGAACGATGTCGCCTTTCACGTCGAGCGCGGAGAAGTCCACGCGCTGCTCGGCATCAACGGCGCAGGCAAATCGACCTTCATCAAGATCCTGTCGGGCCTGATCCAGAAAGATACCGGCTCGATCCGGATTGCCGGGCAAGAGGTTGATTTCAAAGCCCCGGAAGATGCCATCCATGCCGGCATCGCGACCGTGCAGCAGCATCCTGAGCTGGTGTCGGACATGAGCGGTCTCGACAACATATTCCTGGGCCGCGAGTGTGCCGGTCGCGGACTTTTCGGGCGTGTCGACCGGCGGGCCATGGAACAGCGCGCCGACGCCCTGCTTGCCCGTTTCTCCGTGCCGCTCGACCTTTCGCGCGAAGTCGGCGACATGTCGGCCGTCGAGCGCGAGGCGGTGGCTATTCTGCAGGCGCTGGCCGCAGACGATATCAAGGTCCTGATTCTGGACGAGCCGACCTCGACTCTGACCGAAATCGAGCGCGAAGACCTTTTTGCACTGATGAACCAGCTGCGGTCGCAGGGAATTTCGATCATCTACATCACGCACCAGCTCGAGGAAGTCTTTGCGATAGCTGACAGCTTTTCGGTGTTCCGTGGTGGCACCTGCATTGCGCGGATGAGCGTTGCCGAAGCGCGAAGCGAGAATATCTCGCTCGCCGCGTTGATGCTGGGCGAAGCCATTGGCGACATCTTCCCGCCCAAGGGCGCTGCCGAAAAACTTGGCGAGGTGGTGCTGAAGGTCGAGAAGCTGACCCGCGACGGGGAGTTTTCCAACATCACCTTCGAGGCGCGCAAGGGCGAAATTCTCGGCATATTCGGCCTTGTCGGCTCGGGTTGCGACGAATTGGCCAAGGCCATTTTCGGTGTGACTCCCGCCCAATCCGGCCGCATTGCGGTGAACGGGGCGGCGATCAGCCCGAAGAAACCTCGCCACGCGCTCGATGCGGGCATTTTCCTTGTTCCCGGTGATCGCCGCACCGAAGGTCTCGCGCTTGACCGGCCGGCACTGTTCAACGTGCCGCTGGCCAATCTGCGGCGTGCGGCCAATGGCGGCTGGTCGCTGAAAGGCCGGCAAATTCGAAACGACGCGAAGCTTCTGACGGATCAGGTCGCCCTGTCGCCGCCGAGCCTGACGACGCCGGCAAGCGGATTTTCCGGCGGCAACCAGCAGAAGATCGTGCTCGCCAAGGGCCTCTATACCGAAGCGGATGTCTACATTTTCGTGGAGCCGACGGTCGGCGTGGATATCGGCGCCCGCGCCAAGATTTACGCGCTGATGCGCAACCTTTCGGAAAAGGCGGCCGTGATCGTCATTTCAAGCGACTGCGACGAAGTCTTCGGCGTCGCGGACAGAACGATTGCCATGCACAAGGGCAGGCAGGCGGAAGCACAAGCCGGCGGTCTCTTCGACCGCGATGGCCTCCTGCTTGCCGGCATCATGGGAGGATCCATGCAATGAAAAGGCTCCGTTTCCTTTCAAGCGGCTACGGGCGGGGGATGGCATTCATTCTCCTCGTCCTGATCGTGGCTGCCGGCTTTGCGACGGCCGAGCCCCGCTTCCTCACGCAGGCGAGCCTCAGCGGCATTGCCCGTCACATGGCGGCAAACGGTCTGGCGGCTCTCGGTCTCACCTTCGTGGTCATCGTGCGCAAGTTCGATCTGTCTTTGGCAGGTGTCGCGGCCTTTTCAGCCATGTCGATGGGAGCGGTCATTGCGGCCGGGTTCCCGCTCACGGTTGCGATTGCGGCCGGTCTGCTGATTGGCCTCATCATCGGCGGCATTTCGGGATTTGCGATCAGCCGGGCAGGGTTCCCGGACATCGTGACGACGATTGCCGTGGGCTCGGTCTGCTCCGGCCTCGCCTTCCTTTACACGGGCGGCCGCTCCATCTTCCAGAATTTCTTCCAGAGCGGCATCACCAACCTGAACGATGCCCGCTTCCTCGGTGTCGGCGTATCGCTCTGGTTCCTGGTCGCGGCCTATGCCGTTGCCTGGCTCGTCATGCACAAGACCCGCACCGGCCTTGCCTTCTACGCGACCGGCGAGAACCCCAATGCAGCGGCCTTCTCCGGCATTTCGACCAGCCGCTATGTAGCGCTTGCCTACATGCTCTGCGCAGCCTTCACCGTTCTCGCCGTGCTGCTCATCCTGGCTGAATCCGGCAACGCCGAGACCAACAAGGGCGCCAATCTGATGATGCCGGCTTATGCGGGTGTCTTTCTCGGCGCGGCGATCATGGGCGGGACGTCCGTCATCTCCACCTTCGCCGGCATCCTTCTGATCACCATGCTGCTAGACGGTTTCTCGCTGATGGGCGTGCCCTACTATTACAGCGACGGCGTCGTCAGCCTGATTCTGCTTCTCGGCGTCGTCGCCTTCTCGGACATCGCGCGGACCTGGATCGGGGGCCTGAAGGTGCTGTTTGGACAATCCGGCACGGCCGGCCGGGCTTCGGGAGGCCAGGTATGACAATGACTTACACCGAAAATTCGCCCTCAAGACCCGCATCTGGTATGGGCGCATCGCGTCTGGCAAAGCTGACGATCGATCTGTGGCTTGCCGTCGCGCTCGTCGTGATCACCATGGCAATCAGCAGCGTCAAGCCGCAATTGCTCGATACCTCGAATATCGCCGCGATGCTCAAGACATTTTCCATCATGTCCATGATGGTTCTGGGCCTTACCTGGGTGATTGCGGCCGGCAAGATCGATGTCAGCTTCATGCAGATCGCTGCCTTGTCGAACATGATCTGCGCCTCATGCGTCGGCTATGGCTGGGGATGGGCGATCGCCGCCGGCCTTGCGACCGGGCTGTTTGTGGGGCTCGTCAATGGCTGGCTGGTCGCGGCCATGCGACTTCCGCCCCTCATCGTCACCATTTCCACTGCGGGGATCTGTGCCTCGGCTGCTGCAGCGCTTGGCAAGGGCACCGTCATTCGCATCGCTGATCCCGGACCTGTCGGCTCGTTGTTGAACACGATGCTCTGGGGTGCCGTTCCTGTCGTTGTCATCCCGGTCCTTCTGATCGGCGCGCTTGCATGGTTCATGCAGGAGCGGCTGGCCATCGGCCGGTATATCTATGCGATGGCGCAGAACGAGGCAGCGGTGCGCGGCGTGGGCGTTCCCGTGGGCAAGCTCACCATCTTGCTGTTCGGCCTGTCCGGTCTGAGTTCCAGCATCGCGGGGATCATGCTCGCCGCCAGCCTCTCCTCCGGCCAGCCGATGATCGGGGGCCCCTATCTGATCAATGGTCTGACGGTCGTTCTGCTGGGCGGCATGATGGTCCGGATCGGCAAGCCCAACATACTCGGCACTATGACCGCCACCCTTTTTCTCGGTGTGCTGTTCAGTGGGGCAGCACTTCTCGGTCTGCCCGATTATCAGCGGCAGATCATTCAGGGCGTTCTGCTGGCGCTGGGTCTGGCTGTCGCGACCATCGCGTCGCGCCACCATCGCGGCAAGAAGAAGGGGCATTGAGATGACGTCGCCATCCCATGATGTGACGATCGGCCTCGATTGCGGAACCGGCGGGGCGAGAGCGATGATCTGCGACCTCGATGGCCGCGTCATCGCCACCGCGACCAGTTCCTACGATACGCTCTACCCGAAACCGGGCTGGGCCACGCAGAAGCCCGCCGACTGGTGGGAGGCCTCCTGCAAGGCCGTTCGCGACGCCATGCGTGTGGGCGGGGTTTCCGCCGAACAGGTCATTTCCATCTGCGCGGACGGGACCTCCAGCACGCTTGTCATGCTCGACAATGCGGAGCAGCCGGTCGGCGACGCGATCCTCTGGATGGACAACCGGGCCTCCGCACAGGCCCGCAGGATCGAGGCGAGTGGTCATCCGGCCCTGCGCCGCAGCCGCGCCGGCGTCAGCGCAGAGACGGCGATACCGAAGATCCTGTGGCTGAAGGAAACGAAACCGGACACCTTTGCCGCGACGCGCTGGTTTGTCGAGCTGGCGGATTTCATTGCGCTGCGGCTCTCGGGACAGCTGACGCTGGGGCTCAACCAGACCGTCAACCGGTGGTTCCACGACCCGAGGCGTGGCGGCTGGCCGGAAGACTTTTTCGCAAAGATCGGGCTGGACGGCATTACGGAGCGCTTCCCCCGGACCATGCCCGCGCTGGGCACCCTGATCGGTCCTCTTTCTGCACAGGCAGCCTCGGATATGGGCCTGACAACCCGCACGAAGGTCGTCGCCGGCGGGACGGATGCCTATGTCGCGACCGTGGGGCTGAATACATTGTCGCCGGGCCACACGGCCCTGATCACCGGCACCTCGCATCTCGTCTTGCCGACAATTGCCAGCGACACGGAAATTACCGGCCTTTTCGGCCCCCATCCGGATTGCGTCGCGCCCGGTCGCTACGTCATGGAAGGCGGTCAGGTCTCCTCCGGCTCGGTCTTGCGCTGGTGGCATGAGATTCTGGCCGGTGCCGGCCAGGACGGGATCGACAAGACCCTTGAGGCAGCCCAGTGCGTGCCGCTGGGCGCGCATGGTCTCGTCGCGCTGGATTTCTGGCAGGGGAACCGGAACCCCTATACCGACTATGATCTGCAGGGCGCGCTGTGGGGCATGACCCTCAAGCATGGGCGGGCGGATATCACGCGGGCGCTGATGGAGTCCGTGTGCCTCGGAACGGCGAATATCCTGCGCTGCATGGCTGAAAAAGGATTGCCGGTGACATCCATGACGGTCGCCGGTGCGGCCCTGCGCTCGCGCTTCTGGTTGCAAATGCATGCCGACACGGCAGGTGTGACGTTACAAGTGCCGGAGGTGGGTGAGGCGACGGTCTACGGCGCGGCGATTGCGGCCAGCGTGGGGGCAGGCGCCTATCCGAGCCTTGATGATGCCGCGCGCACCATGGTGCGCATCCGGGAGGAAATCACCCCGGATGCGGAACGGCACGCACAATATTCCGAACTGCTCGACTTCTATCTCGAGACGCATGCGGCGCTGAAACCGCTGATGCACAGGATGGCGCAACGTAACCGATCGGCAGCCGCATGACGCTTTAGCCGCCCGGTCAAAACCTCCTCCCAAGATCCGAACTGCCGGCCGCACTGCTGCGCGGCAACGGACGAACTTTGTCAATCGAAAGGACTGAAAGATGGCACATATAGGAGATCTCATCGCGGAAATGCTCGCGCAATACGGCGTGGAATATGTCTTCGGCATGCCGGGTGGGCAGACGACGGCGCTGCATGACGGCATTTCGCGCCGCACCGACCGCATCCGCCATATCCTCATGCGCGACGAGCGAAACGCCGCCTATGCCGCGGATGCCTATGCACGGCTGACCGGCAAACCCGGTATCTGCGACGTGACCGTTGGGCCTGGCGCCAATCTTCTGCCTGCCGGTTTTCTGGAGGCCTTGAACGCCTCCATCCCGATGATCGGCATCATCGGCGAACTGCCGCTCGACTGGCTGCCGCTGAAGGAAAAGGGGATTGCCAGCCAGGGTTTCGACCAGCTGAGCTTCTTCAAGACCTGCAGCAAGGAAGCCTATCTCGTCCCCTCGATCACGGCGCTGCCGGAGCTCATCCGCACAGCGTTCCGCGTCGCAACAGCGCCCCGTCCGGGCCCGGTCGCGCTCATCATCCCGCATGACATTTTCGATGCCGAATGGGATGAAAACGTCCTGAAGATCGCCGTCGACGATCGCGCCCGCCAGATCCCCTATCTGCGCAGTTGTGCGCCGGCAAACGAAATCGCAGCCGCTGCCGATCTGATCCGCAAGGCCAAGCGTCCTGCCCTCGTCTGCGGCGGCGGTGTCCATGGGTCCGAGGCAGCCGAGGTGGTAACGGCGTTTGCCGATCGTCTCCAGGGCCTCGTCGTTACGAGCCTGTCCGGCAAGGGGTCGGTTCCGGAGACGCGCGACTATGCGGCGGGCGTGCTCAATCCGCTCGGCTCCAAGGCGGCCATCGATCTCATCAAGGAAGCGGATCTTGTCATCTGGTGCGGTTCCAAGGTCAGCCAGAACACCGGTATGAACTGGACGCTGCCGCTCGCCGAACAGGCGACGATCACCATCGATTTCGATCCGCTGGAGCATGGCCGCACCTTCCGCCCGACGGTCGCTCTGATGGGCGACGTCCGCGAGACCGTGGTTGCGCTCGATGCCGCGTTGAAGAAAATCCCCGCAAGACCGACATGGATGGCGCGCATCGCCGAAGTCAAGGCGGCTTGCGAGGCAGACAAGGCGGTGGAAATCGCATCCGAACGCCTTCCCATCCAGCCGCCGCGCGTCATGCACGAAATCGCCAAGCGCCTGGGCGACAACGATATCGTCGTTTCGGATGCCTCGTTCTCCGCAGGCTGGATATCCGGCTACATTCCCGCCAAGAAAGCCAGCCGGCAGTTCCTCTTCGCGCGCGGGCAGGGCGGTCTCGGCTATTCCGTGCCGGGAGCAATCGGTGCGGCAGCAGTTGCGCCGGATGCGACGGTCGTGACGGTTGCCGGGGACGGCGCCTTCTCCTACACGATCGGCGAACTGGCGACCCAGGCACAATATGGCCAGAAGGTCGTCAACGTGGTGATCAACAACGGCAAGCTCGGCTGGATCCAGCTCTGGCAGGAATTGTATTTCAATAACGTCCAGTCCGCCGTTCTGGAAACGCAGAGCGTCAAGCCGGGCTATGCGGGTGCGGCACAGGCGCTTGGCCTGCTCGGCATCTATGTCGAGAATCCGGAAGACATCGGCCCCGCGCTTGATCGGGCATTCGCCCACGACGGTCCCTCGGTTGTCGAGGTTCGCATCGATGACCGTGCGACACCGATCCACTCATTCAAGCGCCGCTTGCGGGAAAAGTCGGATACGCCGTTCGCCCGTCCCGGTACGGTCTACAAGTTGCGCGATTGGAAGAAGTCTCCGGACATTGTGTAAGACAGTCAGCGCCCGCCGATGTGTCGGCGGGCGCTGAATTTGTCGCCTGGCGTTCATGTGCCGAGCCGTCTTCAGCGTTTTTGTTTTCCCGGTGCACTCGCACGAAGCAGTTTGGGAGCGAAACTGGTAGCAAAACCGATGAAGGCGACAGCCCAGAGAAGACCCGACAGAATGACGAGCCGTTCGAAATCCGCGCCATCGAAGACGGCGACGACGCGGGCGAGCGCTGCCGCAGCCGCACACGCATACATGGCTTGCGAGAGCCGTGACATGGTCAATTCGTGCCCGGTATGACCAAGCGACGCCCGCATCATCACCGCCAATGTCATCGTGCCGATGGTGCCAACACCAAAGGCATGCAGACCGGCTGCAGGCGCAATAGCGGAGGGAGCAAGGGCTGAGACGCCGGCCAGAATGAAGCCTGCCGGGAGGAAGAGATAGGACAGGTGCAAGACTAGAACCAGAGGCTCGCGCCAGCAGCGCTCGCCGGCCCAGCGAGCGAGCCGCAGGCTATGCAATATGCCAGCGCCCACCATCAGGAGACCCGCGGCGAGTGTGGTCGGAGCTGCTACCCAGGCAATAAGGGCCGCCATGCTGAAAACGATGGTGCCTACATCGAACCGGCTAAAGGCGACGGGTAGACGCCCCGGCCGCGCCCGCGCAAGCCAGTTGCGCGTGAAGCTCGGGATGATGCGCCCGCCGATCAGGATAATGAGCATGAGGGTGGCCGCAACTGCCAGCCGTCGCGCATAGTCGCTCGTGCCGCTGAAATAGGCTTCGGCATGGAAAAGCACATTGGCGAAGAGCAGGACGGTGAGCGGGATCAGCACTTTCAGGTTCCGCCAGTTCTTGCCCGCCACGATTTCGTTCGCCGTTACGCCGGCGACCGCCAGCAGGAACAGGCAATCGAGCACGCCCGCGGCTATGGGACCGATGGCGGCGGAGAAGAGCACCGCGAGCCGCCCAATCATCCACAACGCCACAAGCACCCCGAGCGGCCGGCCCTGGACAGGAAGCCGGCCGGTCCAGTTGGGCACGGCCGTCAGCAGAAAGCCGGTAATGATCGCCGGCAGGAAGCCGAACAGCATCTCGTGGATGTGCCAGTCCACCGGGTCGAAGGACGTGAGCAAACGGAGTTGGCCGAAGACCATCGGCAGCCAGAGAAGGATGGCCAGGCCCGCATAAAGCGCGCCAAAGAAGAAGAAGGGGCGAAATCCATAGGACAGGATCGCGGGCCCTGCATAAGCTTTCAGTCTCGGCACGGGCATGGCCGGCCTCCTTTCCCAATCTGGTCAGTGGCCGGCACAGGTGCAGCCGGGATGTGGGAGCCGGCGGATTTCGGCGCGCCAGACATCCGGGCCTTCCTCCAGCGCCAGCCATTCGAACATGCCGGAAAAGTGAAGCGCGATATGCCGCCGCAGCGGAATCGGGTCGTGATCGCTGACCAGAAGCATGCCCATCCTGGGTGTCAGCGCCTCCAGCATGGCGAAAATTTTCGGGTGGCGCTCCTGCGGTGGCAGCAACCGTACGTCGATGGTGGGCAGATCGGTCAGCGTTTCGGTCATGAGATTCGGGTCCTCTGCAGCCCTTGAAAGCTAGGGGTTTTGGCGCGGCCGGCCGCATCGCCGCGATCCGAAAACTAGGCCTCCGGCAAAGCGTCATTTTGCGCTAACGCAAAGAAAACAGCGGTCTCGCCAGATCTGGCTATCGGGCCGCCGCTGCAGCCCTTTCTCGGTTTTGATTGCGATATCGCAAACTCCTCCGGGCCGTCGCCGCTAGTTTCCCGTCGAAACGTTGATATCAAGCGGGAAGACAGACATGCCCCTCGGCTTCAAGGACTGGTGCAAGGATTTTATCGCGGCGAGCCTCGTGGCGCTCGCGGCCATCCTCCTCGCCGCCGCCTTTACCGACACCGCTGACGCGGCCCCCCTCGTCAGCGAATTCCTCGACAAGGCAAAGCCCTCGGATCTCGTTCCGGGTGCCGACGCCTACGGTCCGATCAGCGACAAGGCCCCGGTCGTCTCCGCCATGAAGAACGGCAAACGCATCGGCTGGATCTTCCTGACCTCCGATTTCGTGCCGACGGCGGGCTATTCCGGCAAGCCGATCCATATCCTTGCAGGCATCTCGGACGAGGCCGTCATCACTGGCGTCCGCCTGATGCAGCATCACGAACCGATCGTGCTGATCGGCATACCGGAAGCGCGCATCAAGGCCGTGACGGAGAAATATGCCGGGCTAGACCTCAAGAAGGAGGCCGTGTCGCAAGGCTCGGCGCATGATCCGGATATCGTCTCGGGCGCGACCGTCACCATCATGATCATCGACGATTCGATCGTGCGTGCCGGCATCAAGGTGGCCAAGGCCCTGTCGCTCGGCGGGCTCTCGCCCGAAAGCCAGCTCGCCTCGGCCAAGCGCCAGATGGACCGCACCAAGGATCAGGTGACGGACTGGCAGACGCTGGCCGGCGATGGTTCGATCCGTCACTTCACGCTCGATGTCGACCAGATCAATGCAGATTTCAAAGGCTTGGGCGACCCGCGCTCGGAAGAGCATGTCGAGCCCGGCCCCGGCAACGAAGCCTATATCGACCTCTGGGTGGCCTTGGTCAGCCAGCCGTCCATCGGGAAGAGCCTGCTCGGCGACAACGGTTTCCGCAATCTTCAGGCAGCCCTCAAGGAAGGCGATGAAGCAATCCTCGTTGCCGGCAATGGCCGCTGGTCCTTCAAGGGATCGGGCTATGTCCGCGGCGGTATTTTCGACCGCATTCAGGTCATCCAGGGCGAAATCTCGAACCGTTTTCACGACCGCGATCATCTCCGCATGAACCAGATTGCCGCCGAGGGCGCGCCGGCGATGAAGGAGGCCGACCTCTTCATCATCCGCAAGGCCTCGGGCTTCGATCCGGCAGAGCCCTTCCGCCTGCAGATGCTGGTCCAGCGCCCGGTCGGCGCCATCGACAAGCTCTTCCGCAACTATGAACTCTCCTACGACCTGCCCAAGCCCTATCTCGCTGCCGTAACCCCTCAAGCTCCGGCAGCAAGCCCCACCGTGTCCACGGAGGGGCCCGACAGCGCCGCGACGATCCGCAACGCCCTCTGGACGAAGATCTGGCAGGCGAAGAAGGGAGAAGTCGCGGTGCTGGCGGCGGGGTTGGCCGGTCTCACACTTATCTTCTTCTTCCAGACCTTTGCCACCCGCAACGAGCGCGTCTTCTCGATCATCCGCACATGCTTCCTCGTCTTCACGCTGGTCTTCATCGGCTGGTATGCGAATGCGCAGCTTTCGGTGGTCAATGTTCTGGCCGTCATCTCGGCGCTGTTCAGCAACTTCCGCTGGGAAACCTTCCTGATGGATCCGCTGATCTTCATCATGTGGTTTGCCGTGGCGGCTGCGCTGCTCTTCTGGGCCCGTGGCGCCTATTGCGGCTGGCTCTGCCCCTTCGGCGCGCTGCAGGAACTGTCGAACAAGATCGCCCGCCTGTTCCATGTGCCGCAGATCACGCTCCCCTGGGGTCTGCATGAGCGCCTTTGGCCGATCAAGTACATCATTTTCCTCGGCCTCTTTGGAATGTCGCTCTACTCGTTCGACATGGCGGAGCACTATGCCGAGATCGAGCCCTTCAAGACGGCGATCATCCTGAAGTTCAGCCGGCCCTGGCCCTATGTGCTCTTTGCGCTGGCCATGCTCGCCCCCGGCCTCTTCATCGAGCGCTTCTACTGCCGCTATGTCTGCCCGCTCGGCGGCGGGCTCGCCATCCCGGCCCGGCTGCACATGTTCCGCTGGCTCAAGCGCTACAAGGAATGCGGCAATCCCTGCCAGGTCTGCGCCAAGGAATGCCCGGTTCAGGCGATCCATCCGACGGGTGCGATCAACCCCAACGAATGCATCTCCTGCCTGCACTGCCAGGTTCTCTACCAGCACACCGCCAAATGCCCCGTCGTCGTCGGCAAGATCAAGAAGCGCGAACGCTTCGAGCGCCAGACGGGCATCGCACCCTCAACCGGCAACACGCCGAAAGTCGACGGTCAGCCGAAGGTCAATTTCAAATCCCATCCAGCGGCGGGGGACACCGCCGGGATGGCTAACCAAGGAGCAGTCCAATGAGTGACAACAAGATTTCACGCCGAGGCCTTCTCGGCTCGACAGCAGGCGGCGCGGCTTTTGCCGGGGCCCTGCTGGCCGGCGGGGCCGAAGGCCTCATCCCGCGGCGCGCGGCCGCCGCCAACGGCGCCTATCACGAGATCCATCCCGGTGAACTGGACGAGTACTATGGCTTCTGGTCGAGCGGTCAGGCCGGCGAAATCCGCATCATGGGCGTGCCCTCGATGCGCGAATTGATGCGCATTCCGGTCTTCAACCGCTGCTCGGCCACCGGCTGGGGCGAAACGAACGAAAGCCTGAAGATCCTGACGGAGAACCTCCTTCCGGAAACCAAGGAATTCCTCGCCAAGCGCGGCATGAAAACCTACCAGAACGGCGACCTGCACCACCCGCACATGTCCTTCAACAAGGGCACCTATGACGGGCGCTACCTCTTCGCCAACGACAAGGCCAACACCCGCGTTGCCCGCGTCCGCTGCGACATCATGAAGGTCGACAAGGTCATCGAAATCCCGAACACCAGCGACATCCACGGCCTGCGTCCGCAGAAGTGGCCGCGCACGGGCTATGTCTTCGCCAATGGCGAACACCGCATCCCGCTGCCGAACGACGGCATCATCCTCGACGAGCCGAAGAAGTATCACGCGATCTTCACCGCCATCGACGGCGACACGATGGAAATCGCCTGGCAGGTAATCGTCGACGGCAACCTCGACAATTGCGACACGGACTATGAAGGCAAGTATGCCTTCTCGACCTGCTACAATTCCGAAGAGGGCGTGACGCTCGCCGAAATGACGGCCAGCCCGATGGACTGGGTCACGGTCTTCGACATCGCCCGCATCGAGGCCGGCATCAAGAAGGGCGACTTCAAGGTTTATAACGGCGTCAAGGTTCTCGACGGCCGCCACGGCTCGCCCTACACCCGCTATATCCCGGTTCCGAACTCGCCGCATGGCTGCAACATGGCGCCGGACAAGATCCACCTGTGCCTCAACGGCAAGCTGTCGCCGACCGTCACAGTGGTCGACGTGCGCAAGCTCGAAGCCGTCTTCAACGGTGCGGAGCCTCGCAGCGCCGTGGTGGCCGAACCGCAGCTGGGCCTTGGCCCGTTGCATACCGCCTTCGACGGCAAGGGCAACGCCTATACGACGCTCTTCCTCGACAGCCAGATGGTCAAGTGGAACATCGACAAGGCCGTTCGCGCCTTTGCAGGCGAAAAGGTCGATCCGATCATCCAGAAGATCGACGTCCAGTATCAGCCGGGTCATAACCACTCGACCATGGGCGAAACGCTGGAAGCCGATGGCAAATACCTGATCTCGCTCAACAAGTTCTCCAAGGACCGCTTCCTCAATGTCGGTCCGCTGAAGCCGGAGAACGACCAGCTGATCGATATCGCCGGCGGCGAGATGAAGGTGGTGCATGACGGCCCGACCTTTGCCGAACCGCATGACTGCATTCTCGTGCGCGCCGACATCGTCAACCCGGTCAGCGTCTACAAGCGCGACGACCCGATGTGGGCCGATGCCCGCGCCCAGGCCAAGGCGGACGGCGTGGATCTGGACTATGCGGCGGACGTGATCCGCGACGGCAACAAGGTGCGCGTCTACATGCACTCGGTTGCCCCGCAGTTCAGCCTCGAGAAGTTCGATGTCAACCAGGGTGACGAGGTGACGATCACCATCACCAACATGGACGACGTGGACGATCTGACCCACGGCTTCACGCTCGGCAACCATGGTATCGCCATGGAAATCGGCCCGCAGGCGACCGCTTCGGTCACCTTCACCGCCGACCGGCCCGGCGTGCACTGGTTCTATTGCCAGTGGTTCTGCCATGCGCTTCACATGGAAATGCGCGGCCGCATGTTCGTCCATCCGAAGAAGGCCTGAGGCCATGAGAAAGCGCGCCGTTTTCCTCACCCTGTTGCTGGCTTCCGCCTCGTCGCACCCTGTGACCGGCGCGGAAACAACAGTCCGTGCGGAACCCGGCGCGCTCGTCGCCGCGCTGAAGGCGGCAGCGCCCGGCGACACGATCCGGCTCGGCATGGGCGACCATGCCGGGCCGGTCGACATCGACAAGCCGCTGACAATCATAGGCGACGGCAAGGCCCGCATTCTCGGTAACGGGGAAGGCTCGGTCATCACCATCAAGGCCGTAGGCGTCACGATCGAAGGCGTCAGCGTCGAAGGCTCGGGCGGCAAGCTCGATCAGCTCGACGCCGGCATCAAGGTCGTCGTGGGCGCAGACAAGGCGCGCCTGATCGGCAATCGCCTCACCGGCAATCTGATCGGCATCGATATGCAGGGCGGCAAGGACGCGCTCGTCGAGAACAACACCATCGCCAACCGCACCGACCTGCACCGCGCCGAACGGGGCCCGGGCATCTATGTGTGGAACTCGCCGGGCATCACCGTGGCCGGCAACGAGATCAGCGGTGGCAATGACGGCATCTTCATCACAACGTCGCATCACGCGACCTATCGCGACAACCGGATGCATGACGTCCGCTTCGCCATCCATTCCATGTATGCCAACGACATCAAGGTCTTCGGCAATCGCTCGACCGGGAACGACATGGGCTATGCCTTCATGTATTCGCGCCAGGTGCAGGCCACCAACAACCTCTCGGACGGCGACCGGACGCATGGCATTTTCCTGAACTATGTCACCGACGCCAAGCTCGCCCATAACGACATCCGCAACGGCGGCGAGAAGTGCCTGTTCGTCTACAATGTGAACAAGGCGGCGATCTCCGCCAACCGTTTCGAAGGCTGCGACATCGGCGTCCATTTCACCGGCGGCTCCGATAATGTCAGCATGACCGGCAACGCCTTCCTGCATGACCGCACCGAGGTCAAATATGTCGGCTCGCGCTGGCTCGAATGGAGCCTCAAGGGTCGCGGCAATTACTGGGCCGGCCATGTCGCCTTCGACGTCAACCGCGACGGCATTGCCGACAGCCCCTATCGCCCGAACGATTCCATCGACCGCATGACCTGGAGCCAGCCGACAAGCCGGCTGCTGCTCGGATCGCCTGCCGTCCAGATGATCCGCTGGGCGCAATCGCGCTTTCCGGGCCTGCTCCCCGGCGGCGTCATCGACAGCCATCCCCTGATGAGCCCCGCGGGCAGCGGCCTCGACACCCCCGAACTTGCAACGAAAGGCGGCACACAATGACCGCAGGGACCGCCCAGAACCCCATCCTCAAGATCGACGGCGTCGGCGTCACCTTCGCCGACCTCAAGGCGCTTCAGGATGTCAGCTTCAATGTCGAGCCGGGAGAGAAGCTCGCTTTGCTCGGCCACAATGGGGCCGGCAAGTCGACGCTCTTCAAATGCGTGCTCGGTTTCCTCAAGCCCGCCGCTGGCCGGATCACGGTGGCCGGCGATGCACCGGGCTCCGACCATGCCCGCCGCTCGGTGAGCTATCTGCCCGAACAGGTCGCCTTTCCGCGCATGCTGACCGGCATCGAGATCATCACCTATTTCGCCAAGCTGAAATCGGTGGACCCGAGAGAGGCGCTGCCGCTTCTCGACCTCGTCGGCCTCTCGCAGGCCGGCCGCCGCCGTGTTGGCGACTATTCCAAGGGCATGCGCCAGCGGCTGGGGCTTGCCCAGGCGCTGATCGGCAAGCCGGACCTGCTGCTGCTGGACGAACCGACCAGCGGGCTCGATCCCGTCTCGCGCCGCGAGTTCTACGAGATCATCGACCGCGTGGCACAAGAGGGCGCGGCCGTACTCCTCTCCTCCCATGCGCTGACCGAAGTCGAGGGCCATGTGGACCGCATCGCCATTCTCTCCAAGGGCCGGCTGGTCGCAGATGGCAATATCAAGGCATTGGCTGAGGCTGCGCGCCTGCCGATCACCATCCGCATCAAGGCCCGCGAGGGGCAGGCGGATGCGCTCAGCGACCGTTTCGGCGGCACGCGCATCAATGGCCGCTCGGTCGAACTGTCCTGCGAGCCCGGTGCCAAGATCGATCTCGTCAGCCGCCTCACCCAGCGGCGCGAGGAGATCGACGACATCGATATCGCGCTGCCGAGCCTCGACGACATCTATCGCTTCTATTCCAACCGTGCCGAGAAGGGAGACGCCGCATGAGCCCCTTTACGAAACTGCTGGCCGTCGCCTCCATCGAATTCCGCGTGGCGCTGCGCAACCGCTGGCTCATTCTGGCGACCGGCGTCATGACGCTCTTTTCGCTGGCGCTGACCTTTTCCGGCGCGGGCGGACTGGAGCTGAAGGCGGGCATCCTGACGCTGGCAGCGGCGAGCCTTGCCACGCTCTCCGTCTATCTCATCCCGCTGATCGCACTGCTGATCTCCTATGACAGCATTGCCGGCGAGGTGGAGCGCGGCACGATGGCGCTGGTTCTGGCAACGCCCATATCGCGCGGCGCGCTACTGGCCGGCAAGGCGCTCGGTCTCATCGCCGTGCTGGCAATTGCGATTGCCGCGAGCCTGACGATCTCGAGCGCTGCCGCCATCTTCGCCTATGGCATGGACATGAGCGGCCTTGCCGCCATTGTCCGGCTCGGGCTCACCGGCCTGTTGCTCGGCGCGGTCTTCGTCGCCATCGGCATGATGATCTCGGTTGCCTCGCCGCGCGCGGGGCAGGCCGCCGCTGTCGCCATCGGCGTCTGGCTGGTCGCCACCGTGCTTTACGATCTGGCGCTTCTCGCCGGCATTCTCGCCGACAAGGAAGGTGTCTTCACCAAGGCGCTCTTCCCTTATTTCGTCACCGCCAATCCGGGCGACGCCTTCCGCATCTTCAACCTCGCCGGCCTCGAGAATGCAGCTCCCGTGAGCGGCCTCGACGGCATTGCCAACACGCTGCCCTTCAGCGCGACCTATGCGCTCGTCGGCCTGTTCGCCTGGCTCGTTGCAGCGCTCGCCGCCGGCTATTTCCAGATCAGGAGACTGACACCATGACCCGCCACTGGACCTCTCTTCTCGCCGGCGCAGCACTGGTGCTGCTGCTGACAAGCTGCAACGGCAATGAGGCCTCCGCGCCGCCCGCGCCCACGACGATGACGGCGGAGGCCGTCGGGCATAATTGCCAGATGTATGTGCTCGACCATCCGGGCCCGAAGGCGCAGGTGCATCTCAAGGGCATGGATGCGCCGCTCTGGTTTGCCGAAGTGGTCGATGCCGTCGCTTACTTGCGCGGCGCAGAACACGATGCGGAGGTGACGGCCGTCTATGTCAGCGACATGGGCAAGGCCAAATCCTGGCAGGAGCCCGGCGTCGACAACTGGATGAAGGCGGATGCGGCCGTCTATGTCATCGAAAGCCGCAAGCGCGGCGGCATGGAAACGCCCGAAGCCGTACCCTTTTCCGACCGCAAGGCGGCGGACGCGTTCGTCGCCGAGACGGGGGGTGAGATCGTTGCGCTGAAGGACATCCCGGACAGCTATATCAAACAGCAGGCGCAGGTCGGCATGGATGCCTCGATGCCTGCGCATGGAGGCTGAGACCATGACCGTCATTTTCTCCAAGCCCGTCACCCGCCGCCGCGCGCTGTTCATCGGTGCCGTTCTGGTCGCCGGCGCGGCCTTGCCGTCTGCCTTGATGGCACCGCAAGCCTTTGCAGCCAAACCCGTTCGCTGGAGCGGGCAGGCGCTGGGCGCCCATGCCGAAATCGAACTTGTCTGCGCAAGCGAGGCCGAGGCACGCCCGGTTCTGGCGGCTGTCGAAGCCGAAATCGCCCGGCTTGAGGGCATTTTCAGCCTTTACCGGCAGGACAGCGCGCTTTCCCGCCTCAACCGCGACGGTGCGCTCAGCGAGCCGCCGCCGGAGCTTCTGGAAGTGCTGGCGCTTTCCCGTGCCGTGCATCGCCAGACCGGCGGCTTGTTCGATCCGACGGTGCAGCCGCTCTTCGCCTTCTATGCAGAATGGTTCACGAAGCCGCATCGGGCGCGTCTGCCGGAAGCACACGAAGTCGCGCCAGTTTTGGCCCGTGTCGGCCTGGACAAGGTCACCTTCGACGATACCCGCATCGCCTTCGCGCGGCCCGGCATGGCGCTGACGCTGAACGGCATCGCGCAGGGCTATATCACCGACCGCATCGCCGCCCTCCTCAAGTCCCACGGCTATGGCAACATGCTGCTCGACATCGGCGAGATCCAGGCGGTCGGCAAGGGGCTTAACGGCGCGGGCTGGCAAGTCGGCATCCGCCAGAGCGTCAGCGGGGCGGCGCTTGCCGAGCGCCTGACGCTCTCCGATCAGGCCGTCGCCACCTCGATGATGCTCGGAACGACCTTCGACGCCCAAGGCCATGCCGGCCATATCCTGCATCCGAAGAAGGGGCTGACGCGGGACTACACGCCGCGCGCCAGCGTCATTCATTCGTCCGCTGCCTTTGCGGATGCAATGTCCACGGCGGTGGTGTTGATGAGGGCGGAAGACATCAAGCGGTTGCGGACAAGCGGGCTGGATATCCGGGTTTGAGTGAGAGGAGAGGGTGCGGCCCTGCCTCTCCCCTTGTGGGAGAGGAAGGAAAATCAGCATCTTAGCTGAAAGCTAAGTGCTAGATTTTCCAGGTGAGGGGGCAGTTTTGTCCCCGTCGGCGCCCCCTCTCTTGCGATTTCTAACACTTAGCTAAAGCTAAGATGTTGAAATCGCTTTCTCCCCCACCAGGGGGGAGATTGGAGCGCGGGGCACCTTCGTCTTCCAACCAGTCCACAAACAAAAATGGCCGGGCTTTCGCCCGGCCAGCGCCGTCTTGGGAGGAGACGCTTTGATTATTTGGCAGCTTCGGCAAACAGTTCGTCGAACTTCTGCTTGGCCTTCGGCGGCATCTTGGCGGCCTTGGCGGCATCCGCGTTGGCGCCCTTGCCGACTTCAACGAGCATCACCATGCCCATGCCGAAATGCGGCTTGCAGCGCACGCCGTAGAAGCCTTCCTTGTCGAGCTTGACGGTCAGGTCCTTGCCCATTTCGCCGACGAAGGGCGTTGCCCCTTCCGGAACCATGCCTTCGATGCTTTCGGCATCATGGCCCTTGTCGGTGGCGACGAAATGGATCGTGTCGCCGGGGGCAGCCTTCACGAAATCGGGCTCGAACACCATCGTGCCCTTAGCACCCTTGTTCAGCATCTTGACCTCGATGTCAGCCGCGTTGGCCGGGAGCGCCATGACGGTCAGTGCAACGCCTGCAACCAGAGCAAGGCCCGTCTTCATCATCGTCTTCATTTTCCGAATTCCTTGGGTTGTTTTCACGATCCTCGTGACCGCTGAGGCCTTTCTAGGCCCGATCCCCGCAGAGGAGTTTGCGGTTCGTCAAAGATAAATGAAATTGCGCGCCTCTCGTTATATTTGCTGATGCGCAATTTGTTTGCGCCAGCACAACGAGGCCGACACGCTTTCCTCTATCGTCGAGATAACGGGGAGGGTGGAAAGGTCCGATGCGCTTCAACCGCGACATCACGCTCGAACAGATGATGACGGAATGGCCGCAGACGGTCGCCGTTCTCATGCGCTACCGCATGCACTGTGTCGGCTGCCCGATTTCCGGCTTTCACACGCCGGTGGATGCCGCACGCGAGCATGCGGCGGAGCTGAAAGACTTCGAGAACAACCTTCTTGAGGCGATCGGATCGCGCAAGTAGGGCGCCTTATTCCTGCGGTTTTCCCAACCCGATCAGCATGAGCTTGTGCGGATCGGTGACGGTGATCTTCTGGCGGCCACTCGAAACGACACCGTCATTCTCCCAGGCGCTGAGCAACCGGCTGACCGTGTGCAGGGTGGTGCCTGTCATCTCGGCCACATCCTGTCGCGAGAGCGGAAACTCGATCGCTATTCCCTCTTGGGTCTTTCGTCCTGTCTGCCGGACGAGCCGCAGGATCGCGTTGGCCACACGCTGCTCGACCTGAGCGATCGAAAGTTCGATGACGCGGTCTTGTGTTTCGGCAAGCCGCGCCCCGATCGTCTTGTAGGTATTGGCCGCAAATTGGGGGAAGCGTGCCGCCAGTTCGGGCCAAAGTCCCGTCGGCCAACTGAGGACGACACAATCGATTGCCGCCTCTGCCGTTGCCGGATAGCGGGTGCGGCCAATGGCGGGCGCGATGCCGATGACCGAGCCAACCGCGAGATAGCGCGCAATGATCTGATGACCGTCTTTCGTGTTCTGGACGACGCGGACCACACCGTCGAGCAGCAGGAAAAACCGCTCCGCATCTTCATCCTGCGCGAAGACCGCCTTGTCTTTCGGAACGCGCAACGGCATCGCCCGATCGAGAACCTCATCGAGGTCTGCCGCCGCAAGACCAGCGAATGCCTCCATGTTTTCTACAACTGATCTGTCGATTTTCGCCATGTCGTTCCGTTTGCTCGCATTTCAGCGCGGGCTTATAACAGGGCCTCTGCCGCCGCGCATCCCTTCTTGTCCGCATCAGGATCGTGAACGTCTGCTTTTTGCAAGCATCAACTTGCTGACAGCATCCGCAACGAGGGCGTAGTCCACTCCCGCCGCACAACGAGCGGAATTGAGACGCCTCCGCACGCTCGGCCTCCGCAGTCAGGTGAACGAATGTGCCGAAGATTGCCAAACGTTAAGTTGCGATCGAGTGCGGGCCTGATAGGCTGATTTATGGTCAAGAATTCAAATATCTAGCATGGAACAATTGGCCCCCGTGGCCGTTCTCACCGTGCCCTTGGCGCCTGACGAAGGCAAATTGAGTGAACTCCCCCAATGGCTCGTGAATGTCCCGCCGAGAATTTTCCCATGAACATACCGTTGCAAGGGGGCTGAGATGAGCCGGATGATCGATTTTGCGCCCGGCGCGCCGGGTATTGACGGCCGCTGGACATCGAGCGCGAAGAACGGGGTCGGAACCGCTCTCTCACAGAAGTCTCCGGTCTGGTTCACGCTGAGCCATGGGATCCTGAACGAGATTTACTATCCGCGTGTCGACAGTGCCTGCACGCGTGATTTCGGCTTTATCGTTACCGGTCCGAACGGATATTTCTCCGAGGAAAAGCGGGACTGCTTCTCACAGACCCATCCCTTCGATGGCGGCGTCCCGGCGTTTACGATCGTCAACACGGCGAAGGACGAAGTCTATCGAATCGAAAAGCATGTCATCACCGATCCGGAGCGGGCAACCATCCTCCAGCAGGTCACTTTCACCGCGCTCAAGGGCGCGCAAGGCGATTATCGGGTGACGGCGCTGCTTGCCCCGCATCTGGTCAATGCCGGCAAGCTCAATTCCGCCTGGATCGGCACGTTCGAGGGCCGGCAGGTTCTGTTTGCCAGCGGGCGTTCGCGGTATCTCGCGCTCGTCTGCGACACACCCTGGCAGGCCGTAAGCGCCGGCTTCGTGGGCTTCACCGATGGCTGGCAGCAGTTGCAGAAAACCGGACGTCTCAGCGAGCAATATGCCCGGGCAGACGATGGCAATGTGGCACTTGCCGGAGAGATCGGTTTCAGCGAAACGAAACGGACAGTGACGCTGGCGCTGGGTTTCGGCCAGACCGAGCACGAGGCGGCGGCCTGCGCCACGCGCAGCCTTCGTGACGGGTTTTCGAGGGCCCACGAGCACTATGTCGCCAATTGGCGCAACTGGCAGGACGGGCTTCAGCCGCTCGACCGGGACACTCACAACGGCATCAATGCTTATCGTATGTCCACGTCGGTATTGGCATCCCATCGCGCGGCCGACCGGCATGGTGCGGTGGTGGCGAGCCTTTCCATTCCGTGGGGTTTTTCCAAGGGTGATGACGACCTGGGCGGTTACCACCTTGTCTGGCCGCGCGATCTGGTCGAGACAGCGGGCGGGTTTCTGGCGGCTGGCGATGCGCAGGAAGCGCTGGCAATCCTCACCTATCTGCGCGACGTACAGCAGCCCTCTGGCCGCTGGCCGCAAAATCTCTGGCTTGATGGCAAGCCCTATTGGGCGGGCGTCCAGATGGACGAATGCGCCTTCCCGATCCTGCTGGCCGACATGCTGCACCGGCACGGGCATCTCGATCCTCACGCACTCCAGTCATTCATTCCGATGATCCGAAGCGCAGCAGTCTATGTTGTCGCCAACGGGCCGGCGACCGGTGAGGACCGCTGGGAAGAAGATGCGGGCTATAGTCCATTCACGCTCGCCGTCGAGATTGCCGCGCTGCTGGCTGCCGCCGATCTTCTGCAGCTGGTGAACGACACTAGAGCCGCCCGTCATCTGCGCGAGACGGCCGATTGCTGGAACGAGCAGATCGAGAAATGGACTTTTTCCGGCGATACGGAACTGTGCGCCGCTCTCGGCATCTCCGGGTATTATGTCCGTATCGCCGCGCCCGGCGCGACGGATGTGGCCGGTCCCATCGGCAATACTCCAATCCGCAATCAGACGCCCGATCGCGCCATTCTCCCAACGCACAGGGTGATCAGTCCCGATGCGCTGGCGCTCGTCCGTTTCGGCCTGCGCGCGCCGGACGATCCGCACATCCTCGACACGATCAAGGCCATCGATCATTCGCTTCGCGCAGATCTGCCGCAAGGGCCGCTCTGGTATCGCTACAACGACGACGGCTATGGCGAGCACGCAGATGGCCAGCCCTTCAACGGTATCGGTATCGGCAGGCCCTGGCCGCTCCTTGCGGGCGAGCGGGCGCATTACGAACTGGCTGCGGGCAACCGCGAGACCGCCGAAAGCCTGCTGACGACCCTGGAGCGCTCCGCAGGCTCTGGCGGTCTGATCCCGGAACAGATCTGGGACGGTCCTGATCTTCCCGAGCAGGAACTCTTCTACGGACGCCCCTCCGGCAGCGCCATGCCGCTCGTCTGGGCACATTCGGAACATATCAAGCTCCTGCGCTCGCTGGCCGATGGTGCGGTTTTCGACATGCCGCCGCAAGGGGTGGAGCGCTATATCAAGGGCAAGACAGGTTCGAAACTGCGCATCTGGCGCTTCAACAATCGCCTGTCCGTGATCCCATTTGGAAAGATGTTGCGGCTCGAACTGCCGGCCAGAGCAACCGTGCACTGGAGCCTCGACAACTGGACGACCGTCGACGACACTGCGACCGTGGAAACAGGTCTCGAAACCCATGTCGTCGATCTGCCCGTGCAGGACCGGCCTGAGGGCACAACAATCGTCTTCACCCTTTTCTGGGAAGATCCCGGGCAATGGGAAAACAGCAATTTCAACGTTCGCATCGGCGAATGATGCCCGGCCTTTAGCCGGATAAAAATGGAGTATCGACATGCAGATTGGAATGGTTGGGCTCGGCCGCATGGGCGCGAACATGGTGCGGCGCCTTTTGAAGGCCGGCCATGACTGCGTGGTGTTCGACGTTAACCCCGACAATGTCGCAGCGCTTGTGAAGGACGGTGCGACAGGCGCAAGCTCGGCGGACGATCTGGTCGCCAAGCTCGCCAAGCCGCGCGCCATCTGGCTGATGCTGCCGGCCGCGATCACGCCGAAGATCGCGCGCGAGTTTGCGGCCAAGCTCGAAACGGGCGACGCGATCATCGACGGCGGCAACTCGTTCTACCGCGACGCGATCGACCTTGCGGCCGAGTTCGCGCCGAAGGGCATCGACTTCGTGGATGCAGGCACTTCGGGCGGCGTATGGGGCTTGGATCGTGGCTATTCGCTGATGATCGGCGGCGCCCAGGCGGCTGTCCAGCGGCTTGACCCTATCTTTGCCTCACTGGCGCCCGGCGCCGGCCAGAACATCGCCAACGATCCCGTCACCGGGACGGCACCGAAGGGCTATCTGCATTGCGGCCCAGCAGGCGCCGGCCATTTCGTCAAGATGGTCCATAACGGCATCGAGTACGGCGTGATGGCTGCCTATGCAGAAGGGTTGAACATCCTGAAAGCCGCCAATGCGGGTGCAAGCGAACGCCCGATCGATGCCGAAACCGCTCCGCTCGCCAACCCGGAATATTACCGCTTCGACATCGACTTGCCGGCAGTCACCGAAGTGTGGCGGCACGGCTCGGTCATCGGGTCCTGGCTGCTTGATCTGACAGCCGAGGCGCTGAAGGATGACCCGCATCTGCAGGGCTATAACGGCCGCGTCTCGGATTCCGGCGAGGGCCGCTGGACCCTTCAGGCCGCCGTCGAAACTGGCGTTCCGGCCCCGATTCTCGCTTCGGCGCTGTTCGAGCGCTTCTCTTCGCGGGGCGAGGCCGAGTTTTCCGGCAAGGTTCTCTCGGCCATGCGGCACGCCTTTGGCGGCCACAAGGAAAAGTCGAAGTAAGCCGGAGGACCAAAGCATCATGGCTGAACAGAAATCCGACGTGCTGGTGGTGTTTGGTGCCACCGGTGACCTCGCCCACAAGATGATCTTTCCCTCGCTCTACGCGATGGTGAAACGCGGAACGCTCGACACACCTGTCATTGGCGTCGCCTTCGACGACTGGTCGCGCGCCCAGCTGATCGACCGTGCCCGTGATTCCGTTCAGAGCCATGTCAGCGAGATGGACGAGGCGGTGTTCGAGACGCTCGCCTCGCTGCTCGTCTATGTCTCGGGCGACTATCGCAGCCATGCCACCTTCGAAAAGCTCCGCGCGGCGCTCGGCGAGCACAAGCATCCGCTCTACTATCTCGCCATCCCGCCGTCCCTGTTCGAAACCGTCGCAGACGGGCTGGACAAGGCGGGGATCGCGAAGGGTGCGCGGCTGATGGTGGAAAAGCCGTTCGGACGTGATCTCGAATCCGCGCGGACCCTCAACAAGGTGCTGCATGCGGTGTTCGACGAGGATGCAATTTTCCGCATCGACCACTTCCTCGGCAAGGAGGCGATCCAGAACCTTCTCTATTTCCGCTTTGCCAACAGCTTCCTGGAGCCGGTGTGGAATCGAGACCACGTCGACAGCGTCCAGATCACCATGGCCGAGGATTTCGGTATCAAGGGGCGCGGCAAGTTCTATGACGAGGTCGGCTGCATTCGCGACGTGATCCAGAACCATCTGGTCAATGTCCTCCTGCTTCTCGCGATGGAGCCCCCGGCCTCGGGCGCGTCCGATGACCTCGTGGACGAGAAGGTGCAGATCCTGAAGGCCATGCCGCCGCTCGGCAAGGATGACGTGATACGCGGCCAGTTCGAGGGCTATCTCGATGAGCCGGGCGTTGCGGCCAAGTCGGCGACGGAAACCTTCGCGGCCGTGCGTTTCGAAATCAGGACATGGCGGTGGAACGGCGTGCCCTTCTACATTCGCGCCGGAAAGAACCTGCCCGCGCACGCGACGGAAGTCGTGGTGCGATTCAAGCAGCCACCCGTTGCGCTTTTCGATGATGTCGAGGCGGCAAACGGCAACTATGTCCGGTTTCGGCTCGGGCCGGATATCTCCATCGGCATTGGCGCGCGCCGCAAGCTCCCCGGCAACAGGATGCGTGGCGAAGCGGTCGAACTGACGGCTGTCGATGACGGTCACGGCGACATGGCCCCCTATGAGCGCCTGATCGGCGACGCCATGGCCGGCGAGCGTCAACTCTTTACCCGACAGGACGCGGCGGAACTGGCCTGGAAGATCGTCGAACCCATTCTCGACGATCCGTCCACGCCACCGAACTACAAGCCCGGCACGTGGGGGCCGTCCGAGATGAAGGATTTCGCCCCGCCCGGCGGCTGGGTCGACCCTGCGTGACGTCGAGGTAGATCATGATGAGCCAAGACACTTCCAAAAGCGCCGCCCACACGGTGCTCGCCATCGACATCGGTGGCAGCCATGTGAAAATCCGCTCGAGTGCTGGCGGGGAGGAAAAGAAGACCGACAGCGGTAAGGCGATGAGCGGGGCCGAGATGGTGGCGGCCGTCAAGGCCATGGCCAAGGGAATGACCTATGACGTGATTGCCATGGGCTATCCGGGACCGGTGGTGCATGACAAACCGCTGCGCGACCCGGTCAATCTCGGCGAGGGCTGGGTCGGCCTGGACTATGCCGATGCCTTCGGCTGCCCGGTGCGCATCGTCAACGATGCGCTGATGCAGGCCATCGGGTCCTATCAGGGCGGACGCATGCTGTTTCTGGGGCTCGGCACGGGGCTTGGTGCCGCGATGATCGTCGAGAATGTCGCCCAACCCATGGAAATCGCCCATTTGCCCTATCGCAAGGGCAGGAGCTACGAGCATTATGTCGCCGAAGCCTATCGGGAGAAGAAGGGCAACAAGAAATGGCACAAGCGCGTCTTCGACGTTGTCGGACTTCTGACCGCCGCGCTCGAGCCGGACTATGTCGTTATCGGCGGCGGCAATGTCGAAAAGCTGGACAAGCTTCCGCCCAGGTGCCGGCGGGGGGACAATGCGCTTGCCTTCGATGGCGGCTTCCGCCTTTGGAAAGATGAGAGGCTGATCGTGTGAGGATCTCGGCTCTGCGCGGGATCTGCAAGGTCGGGTGAAACCTACTCGGCGAATGGATCGACCAGCACCTTGCACTGAGTCGTCCGTTTTCGCAGCGCCTCGAAGGCCTCCGGCATGTCTTTGAGGCCCACGCGATCCGAAATCAGATTTTGTGGGGCGAACCGGCCTGAGTCGAGGGCATCGATGGAATTGGCGAACTCGTGCATGTTGAAAAACACCGACATGATGATCGTGACTTCCTTGGAGATCGCGCGGAACGAATCCATGTGGTCGGGCGCGGTGCAGAGGCCGAGCACCACGACCTTTCCCCGCGGGCGGACCAGCGAAATGCAGTGATCGATCATGCCCGGGCGGCCGACACATTCAAATACGATGTCGGGCGCGCCGTCGAAGGCTGTTGCGACCTTGCTCGCCACCTCTTCGTCCGAGATGACGAAACCGGTTGCCCCGAGGTTCATCGCTCGCTCCGCCTGTAAGTCTGTCAGGTCGGCGAGCACGACCTTTCTGGCACCCTGCCGCCGTGCCCAGAAGGCGACTGCGAGGCCGATGGCGCCAGCGCCGACCACGAGGACGGTGTCGCCCGGCTTCATGCCCGATTGGGTGAGCCCATGGAGCCCGACGGCCAGAGGTTCGGCCAGCGCGCCATCGGCGGCGGAGATCCCCCATGGCAAACGTCGGCATTGATGGGCTTCGACGGCGGCATATTGCGCGTAGCCGCCACCAATCAGGGTCATTTTCTCGCACCAGGCGGGCTCGCCCCGCAGGCAGGATGCGCAAGAGCCGCATCCGCGGATCGGCGCGACGCTGACCTGGTCGCCGACTTTCAGGCCGCCGCCATCTCCGCCGATTTCGAGGATTTCGCCTGAAAATTCGTGCCCCAGGACGTCGCCCTTGCGAACGCCGAAGACCTCTTCCGCCGTCATGTGCAGATCGCTGCCGCAGATGCCGCAGCGGCAGACCTTGAGCAGGATCTGCCCGCGCTGGGGCTTGGGATCCTCCACATCGCCGATGACGAGCGGCTTGCCGATCGTGTCGAAAAGCGCGGCTTTCATGGCGTGCCTCCTGTCTTTGAGTGGGATGGCGTGATCAGCTTTCTGCCGACGGGGAAAAGCGGAATGTGAATGCGGCTGGAAATCAGTCCCCAGATGCCCTGGCGGGCATAAAGCGCCGTCAGCAGTGTCATCAGCCCCAGCACGACCATGTAGACCGCGCCATATTGGGCGAAGAAGCGGTCGGCGACGAAATAGATCAGCGCGCCGACAAGCACGCCTTCGATCGTGCCGACCCCGCCGACCATGACGATGAAGATACAGACATTGGCCCAGCTTGGATTGAAGCCGGCGGCAGGCGTGATGCGCAGCTGCGCCATGTAATAGATCGAACCCGCCAGTCCGGTGCCCATGGCGGCGGCCACGAAGATGAGGAAGCGCAGGCGCCTCACATTGACGCCCTGGCTTTCGGCAGCGACGGGATTGTCGCGCATGGCGGTGAGCGCCAGACCATGCCGCGAGCGCAGAAGCCAATAGCTCCCGCCGACGGTGACGAGGAGCATCGAGGCGCAAAGCCAGATGATGCCGACCTCCCGCTGATGGAGCGTATACTGGCTCATGACCCGCAGCGTCATGCCTGAACCGGCATTCACATAGCCGATGTTCAGAACGATGAGCTTGACGGCCTCCGCCACGACCCAGGTGCCGATGGCAAAATAGGGACCGTCGAGCCGGTGGAGCAGGGCATAGGTCGGAAGCGCCAGCAGGCCCGGCACAAGCACGCTGAGCCAGACGGCCAGGAATGGATTGATGCCGAAATTGCTGGCCAACACGAACATCGTGTAGCCCGCCACGCCGACAAAGGCCTGCTGGCCCACGGAAACCAGACCGGCATAGCCGGCAAGCAGGTTCCACATCTGCGCAATCGCCAGATAGACCGAGAATTCGACCACCCAGCGAATATGGCCGGACTGGCCCCACCACGGCATCGAGATCATGGCGATGAGGAGAACGATGCAGACCGCCGCCGCGACGCGGCTTGAGCCGGTGTGGCGGATCACGGTCACGTCAGGGTTGGCTGTGCCGGCCTGGGCCGGAAATGCGATATTTGCCGTCGTCATGGGTCAACCTCTGCTCATCAGGCCTTGCGGGCGGGTGGCAAGGACGGTCAGGAAAACGAGATGGCCGGCGAGTGTCCCGAACCCGGGATCGATGCGGAAGCCAATCGCCTGTGCGATGCCAAGGACCATGGAGCCGACAAAGCCACCCCAGATCGAACCCATGCCGCCGATGATCACGGCTTCGAAGGCGTAGATCAGCTGGGCTGGGCCATCGGCGGGCGAGACAGTGGCTCGAAGCGCGAAGAAGACGCCGGAAAGTCCGAGAATGCCGACCGCAATCGCCGTCGCATAGGCATAGACGACGCGGGGGTTCACGCCCGTCATGGCGGCTGCTTCCGTATCCGCAGCAGCGGCGCGCAGCGCACGGCCGAAACGCGTGCGGTGCATGGTGAGGTCGAGCCCGCCGGTGAGCAGCGTTGCAGCGACGAGGATGAGCACCGGCAGCAGGCCGATATAGATGCCGCCGATGTCGATGGAGGCGGATTCGATCCCGCCGCCGCGCATCGAGCGGGTGTCCGCCGACCAGATTTCGAGCATCAGGTTCTGCAGCGCGATGGAGAGGCCGAATGTGGCGATCAGCGATGGCAGTGAATCCGCGCCGACCACCTTGTTGAGCACGAATTTCTGCAGACTCCAGCCGATCAGCGCCGCCAGCGGCACGAGGATCAGAACCAGAGGCAGCGGTCCTATGCCGAAGGCGACGGAGGCCGAGATGCCAATGAGCGCCAGAAGAACGACCAGATCGCCATGCGCGATGTTGACGAGACGCATGACGCCGAACATCAGCGCCATGCCGAGCGCATATTGCGCATACATGCCGCCCAGCAGCACGCCCTGGATCAATGCATCAAGCCACTTCATGACCGGCTCCGAAATAGGCTTGCGCGATATCCGCGCGGGTGACGTCGGACGACAGGCTCTCGAGTGTGATATGCCCTTCGAGCATGCAGTAAAGGCGGTTGGAGGCGCGCTGGGCGAGCATGACATCCTGTTCCACGATGATGATCGATGTGCCCGTTTTGGCGATCTCCGGCAGCACCTCGTAAATCTCGCGGATGACTTTGGGCGCAAGGCCGAGCGATATCTCGTCGCAAAGCAGAAGCCGGGGCTGGGCGAGAAGCGCCCGTCCGATTGCCACCATCTGCTGCTGGCCGCCCGAGAGCTTCTCGACCTGGGCGGCGCGCTTCTCCTGCAGGATGGGAAACAGCTTGTAGATACGCTCCAGCGTCCAGGTCTTCTCGGCGGTCTTGCGGGCGTGGTCGATGGCGACCTTGAGATTATCCTCGACCGACATGCCGGCAAACAACCGCCGTCCTTCCGGCACCATGGCGACGCCGAGCTGAACCATGTGATGTGGCTGGCTTCCGCCGACTGGCTGATCCTCGAAGAACACCATGTCGCGTCCGACGGGAAGAAGGCCCATGAGCGCGCGCAGGAACGTTGACTTGCCGGCGCCGTTCGCGCCGATCAGGGCGACGACCTCGCCGGGGCCAATGCGGAAGTCGACGGAGAACAGGGCCTGAAAGTCGCCGTAGCGGGCAATCAGATTCCGTGTGGCAAGAAGATGTGGCGTCGATGTCATGCCTCGATCCCCATGTAAACGCGCTGGACATCCGGATTGGCGATCACCTCCTTCGGTGGCCCATCCGCAATCTTCTCCCCGAAATTCAGCACGAGGAGCCGGTCGGCCACCGCCATGATCGCGTTGAGGACGTGCTCGATCCAGATGATCGTGATGTTGCGTTGCCGGATCTGCCGGACGAGCTCGACCAGCTGGCGGGCTTCTTCCTCTGTGAGCCCGCCGGCAATTTCGTCGAGCAACAGAAGGCTCGGATTGCTGGCGAGCGCGCGGGCGAGTTCCAGCCGCTTTCTGTCGAGAAGCGTCAGCGATCCCGCCGTGAGATTGGCTTTGGCGGCAAGCCCGCAGTCTTCGAGGATCGTCGCGCAAAAGGCATTTGCCTGTCTTTCGCTCAGCGATGCGCCAAACATCGCGGCGACCATCAGGTTCTCGAATGTCGTCATGCCCGCATAGGGTTTGGGGATCTGATAGGTGCGGCCGATGCCCCGCCGGCAGCGCTTGTGCGGCGCCTCGGAGCGGAGCGTTTCTCCCTTGAAGGTGAATTCACCCGCGTCCAGCGTCGCGTCGCCGCTGATCATGTTGAAAAGCGTCGTCTTGCCTGCCCCGTTCGGTCCCAAAATGCCGAGGATTTCGCCGACGCGGACTTCGATATCCACGCCTTGCAGGACCCTCAGCGCACCATAGGATTTCGATATCCCAGTGCCCGATAGAATGATCTGCGCCATCGCATGCTCTTCTTGTGAAGTGAGATCTACGCTCCCGGAAGACCCCAAGCGGGTCACCCGGGAGCGTTCTAATGCGTCACGACCACTTGATCGGCTGCAGCTTGGCTTCCGGCTGGATGAGCTTGCTGACGGAGTTGTCGACGATCTTCAGATCGTACATCCACTTGTCGCCCTTCACCCACTGACCACCAAAGATCGGAGTCTTGCAGATATTGGCATGCGGGCCGGCACCGAACTTGATCGGGCCGACGAGCGTGCTGAGGTCGGTCGCCTTCAGCGCATCGCGCACGGAGGTCCGATCCATGGGATCCTGGGCGCGCTTCAGGGTATCGAGGGCAACTTCCCACAGTGCATGGGCATAGCCCAGCGGCTGGATCCACTGCTTCTTCATCTTGGCTTCCCAGGCGTTCGCGATATCGCGGCTGACTTCGCCGGTCAGCGACGACTTGAACGGGAAGGCCGGCGTCCACCAGACCTCCGAGCTCATGCCTTCGCCCAGCGGACCCATCGCCTCGACGCTCGAGGGAAAAAGCAGGGCGGCCGCGACGGTCACGACCTTCGGATTGAACTTCTGCTGGCTGCACTGCGTGATGAAGGTCTTGAGGTCCGACACATAGGTGATGCCGCCGACTATGTCGCAGCCGCCGCTCTTGTACTCGGAGATCTGCGCGGAGAAGTCGTTGGTGCGCGGCTGGAACATGCTCGGCACGATGGTCTGGAAGCCAGCCTTCTCGACTGCCGGCGGCAGGCCGTAGTCGTGGTTGCCCCAGGTCTCACCATCCGCATTGCGCGGAAACAGCATTCCGACCTTCTTGTTGGTCTCGACCGACTGCCAGAGGCCGACAAAGGTGGCGAGCGCGTCTTCGAGACCCCAGAAGAAGTGATAGGTCCAGTCGAAGGGCTTCTTGTCGCCGCCGCGCGGCATGACGAAGGCCTGCCAGGGGGCACCGGACGAAATGCTGGGCACGCCGTTGAGTTCTGCCTGGTCGGCGGCCGAGTTGATGACATCGGTCGTCGAGGCCGGGATCAGAAGCTGGACATTGTCGTTGAGGATCAGTTCGCCGGCAAGTTCGGCCGACTTGTTGGGGTCGGACTGCGCGTCGCGCACCAGGATTTCGACCTCATAGGTCTTGCCGTTGTTCTGGATGCCCTTTTCCAGCAGTTTCTTGATGATCTCGAGGGTGTAGCCGTCGGATTCGCCGAAGGGCGAGAGCGGGCCCGTCAGCGGGCTGATGAAGCCGACCTTGATCTTGCCGCCGGCTGCGCGGGTCAGTCCCGGCATGGCGAGCGTTGCCGCCGCGGCCCCCATGGTCTTCAGCGCGGTGCGACGCGACAGCCGCGTCTGGCTGATGCCTTCCAATAATGTCTTCATGCTTTCCTCCCGTTGTTGAAAAAGGTTCCGGATCATCTCCTCCACGATCCGGTCCCGCTCATGAATAAGTTCGCGCGGCGTCAGTCGCCGGGGCGCAGATGCAGCCCTCCGTCGATCACCATCTGTGCGCCTGTCACGTAGGACGAGGCGGGTGAGGCGAGGTAAAGCGCCAGTCCCTTGATTTCGGATGTTTCGGCGACACGATGCAGGACCGACCATTTCTCGAAGGCGGCGCGGTCGGCGACATTGCGCAGCCGCCCGCCGGCGATGTTGGTGATGAACGGCCCCGGCGCGATGGCGTTGACGAGAATGTTGTAGCGGCCGAGCTCCATCGCCGTCTGCCGGACCAGATGTGCCACGCCCGCCTTGGCCGGCATGTAGGGGGTGCCGACGATCCCGTCATTGTAGAGCGCGGCGCAGGACGAGGTGGCAATGATCCGTCCGCCGCCGGTCTGTTTCATGTAATGGGCCGACAGCTTGATCGTGTTGAAGACGCTTGTCAGGTTGGTGGAGATCACCTTGTCCCAATGCTCGTCCTCGAGGTTGTCGATCTCGCCATGCGGATTGCGCTCGCCTTCCGGCGTCAGGAAACCTGGCCCCGCATCAATGCCGGCATTTGCAAAGACGATGTCGATGCTGCCGTGTTCGGCAAAGACCTTTGCAAAGGCGTCCGCCATGTTGGTCCGGTTCGTGACGTCGACGATCTGTCCCCAGACATTGCCGCCCCACACGTTTCCTCCCGCCCTGCGCAGCTCGTCGAGCGTCTTGTCGAGTTCGGTCTGGCTGATGTCGAAGAGGCAGACCCTGGCGCCGTTTTCGGCCAGAACCTCCGCATAGGCGCGGCCGAGTCCGCTGGCCGCGCCGGTGACGATGGCCGACTTTCCGGCCACATTGAACATTTCCTGCAGTGACATGCGAGCGATCCGTATCTGGATGAAAGGCTTCAGATGAACATTTCGTGGTTGATCGGAATGCCCTTTTCCTCGCAGTAGCTCGTATAGTGGTTGATGAACCAGAAGACGTCGGCCGTGAAATCATACTGGCCCTTGTCGTCGTAGAATTCGATTGGACCGTTGATCCAGAAGATCGCCTTCACGCCATTCGGGTCGTCGGAATAGAGCGTGTGGTCGGTACCCGGCAGTTCGTAGATGAAGTCGCCGGGACGTGCGACCCAGCTGTATTCGTAATAGGCGAAGGAGCCTTCCAGCGTCAGCGCCGAGACCACGCCGCGATGGCGATGGGTGCCGATGCGGCCGCCGCCCTTGACCCAGAGGATGTTGGCGACCGAGTTGGTCCGCACGTCGAAACAGAAATGCTTGATGGCCGCGCTTTCGCCGAACGGCACCCATGGATTCTTGTCGTCATCGCCCGGAATATGAGCGCCCTCGCGGGCGTATTTCAGGATCGTCTGATGATGCGGCTCTTCCGGAAGTTTGACGATCTGCGCCGGCTTGTTCATGGAAAATCTCCTCCCGATTTTTTCCTCTTTCAGCAAGTTGGCGCAGTCTGGATTTGGCATCGGAAGTCGGTCAACGAGATAATTTCGCTAAACCGTCGGAGGCGGGGTTTCTCGCACTAACCATTTGTTATGGAAGGACGAAAATCGTCATTGCAACGCAATAAACCAACGGTTGCGTTTCCTTTTAAAAATTTCTGATGAACGAAATGGTAATTTCTGTTTATCATTTGATAAGTTCCGGGTCCTTGGGATTTGCCGGCATAAGGGGGAAATCGCGGATGAAGATCAACAAGGGCCAGGAGGCTCTTCTGGACAGGGGCGGACGCCCGACACTGCGCGAACTGCTCGCGCATCTCGTCTTCAGCCCCGTCAACGGCGTGCTCCGTCTCGGCAATACGCGGATGGTCCTGCAGCGGACAAGTTTTCTCAGCCATCTGCGCGAGGAGATCGTGCGCAACTATGGGCGCGAGGACGCCTATGTCCTGCTCACGCGTCTCGGGTTTCAGGCCGGTGTGGAGGACTCGCGATTTGTGCAGGCCTCCTGGCCCAACCTCGATCCCGGCGATGCTTTCACCGCCGGCACGCGTCTCCACACGGTCAGCGGGGTGACGCGTGTGGAAACGATTCACAATGACTTCGACTTCAAGAAGGGCAAATTTTCCGGCGAGTTCCTGTGGCATGAAAGCGCCGAAGCATCCGAGCACCGCAAGCATTATGGCGATGCGGCGGAGCCGGTCTGCTGGTCACTCGTCGGCTATGCGTCGGGCTACGCGACGCATGCGCTTGGCAAGCTGATCGTCTACAAGGAGATCGAATGCAAGGCGATGGGGCACAAGCATTGCCGTGTCGTCGGCAAGCCGGCGGATGTGTGGGGCGAGGACGATGCGACCGTACAACTCTTCCGCCGGCAGATCATGCCGCGCTATCTCAGCGAGGAAATCCGGGCACGTCCGCAGCAGACGACTCCGCGGACGAGCCCCAAGGACGGGGCGGCGCGGCTTGAGGCGGTTGTCGTGGAGCCGGTCCGGGGGCAGCTGGAGCGAATTGCGGTTTCAAGCCTGCCGGCGCTCGTCTGCGGTCCCGTCGGAAGCGGGAAGGCCATTGCTGCGAATTATCTGGCGAGACTTGTACTTCCGGGCGGCAAGTCGCCCGAACTTGCCTCCGGGCACGGATTGACGCGGGAGAGACTTGCGGCGCTGCTTGCCCCCTCGACTGGCCGTTCCGGCAGCAGGCAGGTGCTTGTCCTGCAGGATCCGGAAGCACTCGATCCGGCTGCCCAAGCGCTGCTGGAAAGTTATCTGCGCCCGACATTCGATGCGTCGCGCCATCAGCCTCTCCTGATAGTGCTCACCGAATCGGCGCCTTGGGAGTTCGGCGGAGATGCCCGTCTGCGCCCGGCGATCCGGCGTATCCTGGCGACGGCGCAGGTCGCCATGCCGTCGCTGGCCGAGCGCCGGCATGACATTCCGGAGATTGCACGGTGCCTGGCAGAGGTGGTTGCGGAGAAGATACATATGCCTCCCAGGGAACTCAGCCCGGCCGCAGAGGATGTGCTCTGCGAGATGCGCTTCCACGAAAATCTTGTCACACTGGAAGCGATCCTGACGGCTGCGGTTCTCGAGGCCACGCCTCTGCAACAAATCGATGCCGCCGCGATCGAACGCGCTGCGGGGGGCCTTCACCTTGAGGCCGCCGCGTCGACAGGCTCCAGCGATTTGCAGGCTGCCGCGTTGGCTGCTTTCCATGCGGAGGGCTTCGACATCGAGCGTCTGAACGAAATCCTCTATCGTCTCGCCATGGAGCGCGCATCGGGAAATGTCGCCCGGGCAGCGCAAATGCTGGGCCTCAGCCGACCCCAACTGGCCTACAGGCTTCGGGATGCGACCAACCCAGCCAGTTGAGGACCGTTCGATTGAGGAAAGGCTGTTATCGGTTCGGTGAGAGGACCGTTGGACCGGCTATATGCTTCGGGGTTACCGAAACCACGGTTCTCGCCGCCAGCAGCGAAGTCAGTTTTGCAAGCCTCTGCCGGATCTGACGTCCCGGTTCCGGCGCTGTCACGTCATGGGCGAGTCAATCACCGGAGGGACGGAATAGGCCTTCTTCAGGCAGCGGAGCGTGAAGCTCGAGCGTGAGTGCCGAACGCCCTGGACCTTATAAAGGCGCTTGCGCAAGAATTCTTCATATCCGTTCGTTCCGTTGACGGCGACCTTGATGAAGTAATCGTACTCGCCGGTTGTCAGATAGACTTCCAGCACCTCGGGCATGGCCGCCATAGCACGCCCGAAATTCTCCACGGCCTCGTCGTCGTGGCGGTCCAGTGTCACTTCCAGGATGACTGTCTCGCTCGATCCCAGCAGCACCTGATCGAGGACGGCGACATATCCCTGAATGTAGCCCTCCTTTTCAAGTCTTTTGACCCGTTGCCAGCAGGGGGCCGGTGACAAGCCGACCATGTCCGCAAGCTGCTGGTTCGTCAGTCTGGCATCGCCGAGAAGGGCTTTCATGATCTTGCGGTCGATACGGTCGATCGGTTTTGCCATCGAAATTACGTCCAAAAGAGTCTTTTGAGAAAGCGAGTCTATGTGAAATTTCCTATCTGATCCATGCCTGGTTTTCTCAAAAAACGAGAAATAATTTGCCTGGGTTCGGAATAGATTGCTCCTCGCTTTGGGAGGCGGCAATGCAGACAGTTTCTTTTCTGAGTTCACACCCTTTCGATCATGTTCAGCGCGGGCTCGACATCCTGCGCAAGATGCATTTCGGCCTGGTGCGCCTCAGCGTGGAGCCGAGCGGATCGGCCTTTCTGGTCGAGATCACCTTCCAACAGCGCGGCGATCTCGCGGCGGATATTTTCCTCGACCGCTTGGCCCAGCTCGATGGCCTGGTGTTCCAGCCAGCGCTTGCAGGCGCCAGAACCGAGAGCCGCGCATGCCCGCGACCGCCGAAGGCTGCGGCAGCCCCGTGTTAATGGGAGGAGTGCGCCATGAGCTTCGACCCGAGAGACGCCCGTGAGGCCAACTCCGACAGGGGGATGTCGTTGGCGTGGGAGCGTATCGCGCCTCATGCCGCCGGGTGGGCGGTGGCGACCTCAATTTCGCAATCGGAGACGACTAGGCCATGAAGATAGGATTCATCGGACTTGGGAATATGGGCGGCCCGATGGCTGCCAACCTCGCCAAAGCGGGCCACGCGGTTACCGGCTTTGATGTTGCTGGGGTGACCGTGCCGGGCGTCGCCAGCGCCACACGCGCCAGCGATGCAGTGCAAGGTCAAGACGTCGTCGTGACCATGCTTCCGAACGGTCAGATCCTGTTGGCAGTTTACGATGAAATCGTGCCCTATGCAGGCGAAGGTGCCCTGTTCATCGATTGCTCGACCGTCGATGTGGCGAGCGCGCTTTCCGCCCATGTCAAATGCCGCAAGAACCTGATCGAAAGCGTCGATGCGCCGGTGTCGGGCGGCATAGCGGGGGCTGCGGCCGGCACTCTGACTTTCATGGCGGGAGGCTCAGCCGAAGCCTATGCGCGCGCGCTGCCGCTGTTCGAGATCATGGGACAGAAATCCGTCCATTGTGGAAACGCCGGATCAGGACAGGCGGCGAAAATCTGCAACAATATGGTTCTCGGCATCTCGATGATCGGTGTTTGCGAGGCCTTCGCGCTGGCCGACAAGCTCGGGCTGAAGCGCCAGAACCTGTTCGACGTCATGTCGACTTCGTCCGGCTCCTGCTGGTCCGTCAACAATTACTGCCCTGCGCCGGGTGTCGGTCCGGTCACTCCGGCGGATAACGACTACAAGCCGGGATTTGCGGCCGAACTGATGCTGAAGGATTTGCGTCTCAGCCAGGCCGCGGCGGAAGGCGCCCGCGCTGCAACGCCGCTGGGTGCGGCTGCTACGGCTCTCTATGCCGAGTTCGTCGGGTCCGGAGGCGCGGGGAAGGATTTCTCGGCCATACTACCCTGGCTAGAGACCATCGCCCGCGAGGACGGGTGACGTCGTCCGGACGTTTCGCCAACAACGACGCCTGCGAAATTGAAGGGACCATGAGATGACCGAAGCAAACGATCGACTTCCTCTCTCGCTCACCGTGCCGGAGCCGGACGTGCGTCCAGGCGGGCAGCCCGACTTCTCGCATGTGCGCATTCCGCAGGCCGGTGAGATCCGCCGCCCGGCGATCGACGAAGATCCGGAAAACATGCGCGATCTTGCCTTCGGCATCATTCGCGTCCTCGATCGTGACGGCAACGCCGTGGGCCCCTGGGCCGGATCACTTTCGCCTGAAGAACTGCGAGACGGCCTTCGTCACATGATGACGCTGCGGGCCTATGACGCGCGCATGCTGGTCGCGCAGCGCCAGGGCAAGACCTCCTTCTACATGCAGCATCTCGGCGAGGAGGCTGTCAGCTGCGCATTCCAGCGCGTGCTCAACAAGGGCGACATGAACTTTCCGACCTACCGCCAGGCGGGCCTGCTGGTGGCGGCGGGTTATCCGCTGGTGAAGATGATGTGCCAGGTCTATTCCAACGATGGCGATAGCGCGCGCGGTCGCCAGTTGCCGGTATTCTACTCCTCAAAAGAGAACGGCTTCTTCTCCATTTCAGGCAATCTCGCCACGCAATATGTGCAGGCGGTCGGCTGGGCGATGGCCTCCGCGATCATGCGAGACACCAAGATTGCCGCCGCCTGGATCGGGGATGGATCGACCGCCGAAAGCGATTTCCACGCCGCACTTGTCTTTGCGTCCACCTACAAGGCGCCCGTCGTCCTCAATATCGTCAACAATCAGTGGGCGATCTCGACCTTCCAGGGGATTGCCCGCGGGGGCTCCGGAACATTTGCAGCCCGTGGGCACGGATTCGGAATTCCCGCCTTGCGCGTCGACGGCAACGACTATCTGGCGGTCCATGCCGCCGGGGCCTGGGCTGCTGAAAGGGCAAGACGGAATCTCGGCCCGACGGTCGTTGAATACGTGACCTACCGCGCGGCCGGGCACTCGACGTCGGACGACCCGTCCGGCTACCGGCCGAAGCAGGAGAGCGAGGCTTGGCCGCTCGGCGATCCTATCCTGCGACTCAAAGGATATCTGATTGCGATCGGAGAATGGTCGGAAGAACGCCATGTGCAGGCGGAAGCGGAAATCGCCGACACGGTCGTGCGGGCGCAAAAGGAGGCCGAGGCAATCGGGACGCTGCAGAGCGGACGGCGTCCGTCACCGAAGGACATGTTCGAGGATGTCTATGCCGAGATGCCGCCGCACCTCGTTGAGCAGCGTCAGCAAGCGGGGTACTGAGCGATGACCAGGATGACGATGATTGAAGCGATCCAGAACGCCCACGATCTCGCCATGGGCGCGGATGAACGCGTCGTGGTGATGGGCCAGGACGTCGGTTATTTCGGCGGCGTCTTCCGCTGCACGGCAGGTCTGCAGAAGAAATACGGCAAGACGCGTTGCTTCGATGCGCCGATCAGCGAGCTCGGCATTGTCGGTACCGCGATCGGCATGGCCGCCTACGGCCTGCGCCCCTGTGTCGAGATTCAGTTCGCCGACTACATGTACCCAGGCTACGACCAGATCGTGTCGGAAGCTGCGCGGCTGCGCTATCGCTCGGCCGGCGAATTTACCTGCCCGCTGGTGATCCGCATGCCGACAGGCGGTGGCATCTACGGCGCACAGACGCATAGTCAAAGCCCGGAGGCGCTGTTTACCCATGTCGCCGGCCTGAAAACAGTCATCCCGTCAAACCCCGCCGACGCTAAGGGCCTGTTGCTGGCTGCGATCGAGGATCCGGATCCGGTGATTTTTCTCGAACCCAAGCGCCTTTATAACGGCCCCTTTGACGGCCATCACGACCGGCCCGTCGTGCCCTGGAAAAAGCACGAGGCGGGCGAGGTGTCGCCGGATTATTACACCGTCCCGCTCGGCAAGGCCGCGACCCGCAGGGAAGGGTCGGATCTGACGATCCTGTCCTACGGCACGATGGTTCACGTCGCGCTGGCTGCGGTCGAGGAGCTGGGTGTCGATGCCGAGGTGATCGATCTGCGGACGCTCATTCCGCTCGACAAGCCGGCGATCGTCGAATCCGTCAGGAAGACGGGCAGGTGCCTCATCGTCCACGAAGCGACGCTGACGTCCGGGTATGGGGCCGAGCTTGCGGCCGTGGTGCAGCGGGAATGTTTCTATCACCTGGAAGCGCCGATCGAACGGGTGGCGGGCTGGGATACACCCTATCCGCATGCCGGCGAGTGGGACTATTTCCCCGGTCCGAACCGCGTCGCGGCCGCAATCAAAGCCGTCATGGAGGCGTGAGATGGGCATCGTCACCGTAAAACTGCCTGACGTCGGCGAGGGTATTGCCGAGGCGGAACTGGTTGAATGGAGTGTCAAGGTTGGCGACCTTGTCAGGGAGGACCAGATCCTTGCCGCTGTCATGACCGACAAGGCGACCGTCGAGATCCCATCCCCGGTCGAGGGCAAGGTGATCTGGCTCGGTGGCGAGATCGGCCAGCAACTGGCCATCGGCGGCAATCTGATCAGGATTGAGGTCGAAGGTGCAGGCGAGGCTTCCGACGTCCCCCCGCAATCGCATATCGATGCCGGGGCCGGCCAGGCCTCTGCTCCCGAAATCCAGACAGACAGGTCCGCGCCGCCGTCGGCACCTCCAGGGGAGGCACCGGCTGCGCTGGCCATGCCGGTTCGCAGTCCCGCGCCGGCGTGGCCCGTCGCACCGTCGCAAGGTCCCATTCGGCTGGCAGGCGAAAAGCCGCTTGCCTCTCCTTCGGTTCGCCAACGCGCTCTTTCCGCGGGTATAGACTTGAGGCGGCTTGCCGGCACCGGCCCGGCGGGACGCATCACTCATGAGGATGTCGACCATTTCCTCGCCGGCTCCCACGCATCACTGCCAAGACAGGCTGAGGTGCGCGAGACCAAGGTGATCGGGCTTCGCCGCAAGATCGCCGAGCGGATGTCCAATGCCAAGCGACGCATTCCGCATATCACGATCGTCGAGGAGATCGATGTCACCGCACTTGAGGCCTTGCGCGAGCAGCTGAACAGCGAACGCTCGGCAGGCCGCCCGAAGCTGACCGTCCTTCCCTTCCTGATGGCTGCGATGGTGCGTGCTCTTCAAGAACAGCCAGGATTGAATGCGCATTTCGACGACGAGAACGACGTGATCCGCGAATTCTCGGCGGTCCATATCGGAATCGCCACGCAGACGAAGGGCGGGCTACTGGTGCCGGTCGTGCGCCATAGCGAGCATCTTTCGCTTTGGGATTCGGGCTCCGAGCTGACGCGTCTGGCCGAGGCTGCGCGCAACGGAACAGCCTCTCGCGATGAGCTGTCAGGATCGACCATCACCATCTCGTCGCTGGGCCCGCTCGGGGCGATCGCCACGACGCCGATCATCAATCATCCGGAAGTGGCCATCGTCGGCGTCAACCGGATGGAGGTCCGCCCGAAGTGGGACGGCAGCGAATTCGTGCCGCGCAAGATGATGAACCTCTCTTCGAGCTTCGATCATCGCGTCATCGACGGGTGGGATGCGGCGGTATTCGTCAAGCGTCTCAAGACATTGCTGGAAACGCCAGCGCTGATATTCGTGGAGAAGTGACATGACGGATCTTCGGTGCAAACTTCTCGTCATCGGGGCGGGGCCGGGGGGCTATGTCTGCGCGATCAGGGCGGGTCAGCTCGGCGTCGATACGATCATCGTCGAGCGCGCCAGCCTGGGCGGCACCTGCCTGAACATCGGCTGCATTCCCTCCAAGGCGTTGATCCATGCCGCCGACGAGTTCAGCAAAGTCGCTGCGGCGGCAAGCGCTTCCGCGCACTTGGGAATTTCCGCGCCCGGGGCCAGCATCGATCTGAAGGCGACGATCGACTGGAAGGATGCGATCGTCCATCGCCTCACCACCGGTGTCGGCGCACTTCTGAAAAAGGCCGGTGTCAGGGTCGTCAAAGGGAATGCCGAATTTCTCGACGGCAAGACTGTTGAATTGGAATTCGAGGGCAATCGTCAGCGCATCGTCGCCGAAACCATCGTCATCGCCACGGGGGCAGAACCGGTCGAGTTGCCATTCCTGCCGTTTGGCGGGCCCGTGATGTCGTCGACCACTGCGCTCTCCCGTCAGACCGTTCCGCAACAGCTGGTCGTTGTCGGTGGCGGATATATCGGCCTTGAGATCGGGACCGTGTTTCGAAAGCTGGGCGCCTCCGTGACGATCGTGGAGGCCGCGTCGCGCATTCTGCCGCAATATGACGCCGAGCTGACGAAGCCGTTGCTGCAGCGGCTGAAGACGCTCGGCATTGACGTGAAGGCCGAGTGCCGGGCTCAGGGTCTGCAGAGTGACGGAAAGGGGCTGGTCATCACCTTAAAGGATGGCGATGAGCAGGTGCTGCCGGCGGACGCGGTTCTCGTCACGGTCGGAAGACGGCCGGTCACCCAGGGCTTTGGGCTGGAAGGGCTCAAGCTGACGATGTCGGGACCCTTCGTGGAGATCGACGCCATGTGCCGCACATCGATGCGCGGTGTCTTTGCGATCGGCGATGTTACCGGCGAACCGATGCTGGCGCATCGCGCCATGGCACAGGGCGAAATGGTGGCCGAGATCGTCGCCGGCAAGAAGCGGATCTGGGACAAGGTCGCCATTCCGGCGATCTGCTTTACCGATCCCGAACTGGTCACCGTGGGACAATCACCCGACGAGGCCAAGAATGCGGGCATCGAAACCAAGATCGGGACGTTTCCGTTTAGAGGTAACGGCCGGGCGATGACGCTGGAGCGGGATGACGGTTTCGTTCGCATTGTCGCGCGGGCCGACAATCATCTCGTTCTCGGTATCCAGGCACTTGGCCAGGGCGTTGCCGAGCTTGCTTCAGCCTTCGGTCTGGCGCTCGAAATGGGCGCACGTCTCGAAGACATTGCGGCAACAATCCATGCGCATCCCAGCCTCGGCGAAGCCGTTCAGGAGGCCGCCCTCAGCGGCCTCGGCCATGCCATTCACTTTTGACGGAGATCCATGACAGGAGGATTGCTGTCGCAGGTCTGGACGTCCTCGAGATGGTATCGCTCCACCGATAGCCCATCAACGGGCCTCTGGATTGTCTGTTTCGGGGTCAACCTCAGGCTTCGGCTAGTTTGCTTCCGCCACGCGCTCGCAGAGCATCCTGGTGATGTCGGCCGATTTCCAGGAGCCCTTGAGGTCTGCGCTGAGGCATCCCGAAGCGAGCGCATCGTTCACCGCCGTTTTGATGTTGGTCGCTGCCGCAGCCAGCGATGCATCCTGGTGTCTGACGCCGAGCCAGTCCAGCATGGCGGCCGCCGAAAGGACCGTGCCGTAGGGATTGGCGATGCCCTTGCCGGCAATGTCAGGCGCGGAGCCGTGGGCGGCCTGGAAGAAGCCGTTGCGGTCGCCGAGTTCGGCCGACGGCGCAAGTCCCATGCCGCCGATCGTGGCAGCGCCCAGATCCGAGATGATGTCCCCGAACATGTTCTCCGTGACGATGACGTTGAAATGGCCGGGCTTGAGCACGAGATGCATCGTCATCGCGTCGATTAGAACATATTCGGTCGCGATATCCGGATATTCCTCCGCCACGCGGCTGAAGATCGACCGGAAGAAGGCGTAGCTGCGCAGAACATTGGCCTTGTCGCAGCAGGTTACGCGCCGCACGCCGTCGCGCGGTGCACCGTTCGATTGGCGCGCCAGTTCGAATGCCTTTCGGACGATGCGTTCGACGCCGGTGCGGGTCTGCACGAGGTTGTCGACGGCAAGCTCGCCTCTCAACTGAACGCCAGCGCCGCGCGCGGCATAAAGGCCTTCGCTGTTTTCCCGCAGGATGACGTAGTCGATCTCGCCCGCCTTGACGCCCGCAAGCGGGCAGGTGACCCCCTCGAAAAGCCGGATTGGCCGGATATTGGCGTAGAGATCGAGTTCAAAGCGCAGTCGCAGCGTGAAATCCAGACCCGCTTCGGTGCCGTCGGGATGAACGACGCCCGGAATGCCGCCGGCGCCGTGGAGGATGGCGTCGGCATTCCGGCATCCCTCGAAACTCGCGTCGGGAAAGCTTTCGCCGGTCTTCAGGTAATGTTCGGCTCCTGCCGGATATTCACGGAAATTTAGCGGCGATCGGTTGCCGAGGGCTGCCCGAACGACTTCGACCGCTGCCGCGCAGACTTCCGGCCCGATGCCGTCGCCGTGGACCACGGCAATGTCATAAACGTCCTTCATCGCCGCCTCGTCAGATACATTTGCCGCCATCGACGTTGAGATCAACGCCGGTGATCATGCTGGCTTCGTCGGAGCAGAGAAAGGCTGCGGCATTGCCCATGTCCGCAGGTGTCGAAAGGCGGCCGATCGGAATGGTGGACACGATCCGCGCCCGGCTTTCGTCGCTGTCGGAGCCGATGAAGGTGGAAAGCAGCGGTGTTTCGCCGGCGACCGGATTGATGGCGTTCACCCGGATGCCGAAGGGCGCCAGCTCGATGGCCATGGCGCGGGTGGCGGCGATGCCCCAGCCCTTGGATGCGTTGTACCAGGTGAGGTTCGGTCGGGGCGACACGCCGCCGGTGGAGGCGACGTTCAGGATGGCGCCCTGGCGCTGCGCCTTGAAATGCGGCAGCACGGCGCGCGCGCCATGATAGATCGAGCGGATGTTGACGTTGAAGATGCGCTCGAACATGTCCTCCGTCATGTCTTCCATGGGCGTCGGCGGTTGGCCGATACCGGCATTGTTGACGAGGATATGGAGGCCGCCGAATTGCGCGACGGCCAGATCGCGCGCCGCTTCAAGGCTTTGCAGGGTTGCCACGTCGCCGGCAAGCGGTGCGACTGCGTCCCCGAATTGGCCGGCCACACGCTCGGCGGCGGACAGGTCGCGGTCCACCAGCACAACCTTCGCGCCCTCCTCCACGAATTTGCGGACGATGCCTTCCCCAAAGCCCGATCCGCCACCCGTCACAATGGCCACCTTTCCAGTCAGTCGCATGTCGTCTCCTCCATTTGCGTTCAACATCAGGCAAGTCCGCGCGATTTCACAGTCCGATTATCTGAACGCCTTTTTAGGTTTCTTTATTTGTGCTGCGTCCGCTGATGATCGATACCGGGGAAGGAAGAGGATGGAGGATGCTGCAATGACATTGCCTTTCGACGCCAGGCAGATGGCGAGTGCGCTCTACGATGGCGGTTTCCGCCCGATGTTCATCGGCGGCCAATGGGTTGCCGCCCAGTCGGGGGAGGTGAGCGAAACGTTCAATCCGGCCACCGGCGAGGTACTGGGAACGGTTCCACTGAGTGCCGCCGCCGATGTCGATCTCGCCGTGGCGGCCGCAAAGAAGGCGCTCCACGGACCATGGTCCAAATTCTCGCCCTATGAACGCCAGACGCTTCTTCTGAAGATCGCCGATCTTTTCGAACAGAACTGGGAGCGCCTGTCGGTTTCCGACACGATGAACATGGGGATGCCGATCACCCGGACGCTCGCCAACAAGCGGCGCGTCATCGGCATGCTGAGATTTTATGCGGGTCTCGCCACCGCACTTCACGGCGAACTGATCGAGAATTCGATTCCGGGCGAGATCGTCACCTTCACGCGCCGCGAACCCATCGGTGTCGTGGGTGCCATCATCCCCTGGAACGCGCCGACCGCTGCGTCGATCTGGAAAATTGCGCCAGCGCTTGCGACCGGATGCACCGTGGTCCTCAAGCCCTCCGAAGAGGCGCCGCTGACCCCCCTTCTGATCGCCAGACTGATGCAGGAGGCCGGTGTGCCCGACGGGGTCGTCAACGTCGTGACCGGCAAGGGCAATGTTGCCGGTGCGCGGCTTGCCGAACATCCCGATGTCGACAAGATCGTCTTCACCGGATCGACCGCCACAGGCCAGTCGATTGCGCGCGCTGCCGTCGGCAATCTCAAGCATGTGTCGCTCGAACTTGGCGGCAAATCCCCCGTCATCGTTTGCCGAGATGCCGATATCGATCGTGCCGTTCCTGTTGCTGCCATGGCAGTGTTCGCCCATTCCGGGCAGATCTGCATTGCCGGCTCGCGCCTCTTTGTCGCGCGGGAAATTCACGAGGAATTCGTGGCGAAGGTTGCAGACTTCGCCCGTTCGCTGCGCATCGGCCACGGCATCGAGCCCGACACGGACATCGGACCCCTGATTTCCGCCCGTCAGGCCCAGGTTGTGGAGAATTTCATCGCCTCGGGCCGCAGCGAAGGCGCGGAATTGGTGACCGGCGGCACCCGGCTTTCCGGTGATCTTTACGACAAGGGCAATTTCCTGGCGCCAACAGTGTTCGGCGGTGTGAAGGATGAGATGAAGATTGCGCGGGAGGAGATTTTCGGACCGGTGATTTCGGCCATGCCGTTCGATACGATCGAGGAGGCGGTCGAGCGCGCAAATGCCACGCCCTATGGTCTGGCCGCCGGCGTCTTCACGCAGAATCTCGGCATGGCCCACAAGCTGACGCGCCGCATCAAGGCCGGATCTGTCTGGGTGAACATGTATCACGCTATCGACCCGGCGGTTCCATTCGGTGGCATGAAGATGTCAGGCTATGGCCGCGAGGGCGGTATCGAACATCTGCACGAATATCTCGAAACGAAAGCCATCTGGATCCAGACCGACTGATAGGTCAGCCTTCGCCGCGCAGATTCGTACGAATGAGTGCGATCAGCTGCTCGGCGTAGCGTTGCTGGACATAGCCGCGGCTGGTGATGATGCCAACCGCCCGGCGGGCGAGGGGGTTTTCGAGTGGGACGACGCGCACCCGCTTGCCCAGTCCGGCGTCGAGCGCGATGCCGGGCACGATCGACACCCCGAGCCCCGCCGCCATCAGCGCCATGGCCGTTTGTGCGCTCTCCACCTCGTATTGAACCTTCAGTTCGACGCCCTCTTCATGAGTCAGGCGATCGACCAGCCCGCGCACGGCGGTCTTGCGGTTGAGCATGATGAGCGGAAACCGCGCCAGCGCATCGAAGCCAATCTTCTTCTCGCCGCCATAAAATTCCTCCGGAATACAGGCGACGAGGGGATCGTCGATGATCGACTCGAACTGGAAGTCATTCAGGTTGGGGACTTCCGGCCCAATGTAGAACTCGACTTCCTGCTGATGCAGCAGGGCGAGGGCGGCCTGAGGGGGTGTTTCCTGCACTTCCACGATACTGCGCGGATAACGCAGCTTGAAGGTCGAAAGGATATCGCCCAGCCGGCTTGAGGCCAGTGTCGGCGCGCAGGCGATCTGGATCTTGCCCTTTCGGCGGGCGGCCATTTCGGTCAGCCTGTCGAGGCTTGCCTGCACGTCGGCCATGGCGCGGCCGATTTCCTCGAAGAGAACCTGGCCCTCGTTGGTCAGGTTCACACGCTGCGGCGTCCGCATGAACAGGCTGATGCCGATCTGCTCCTCCAGATCCTTGATCTGCATGCTGACGGCGGAAGGCGAGCGATTGCTTTCTTCGGCCGCCTTGCGAAAGCTTCCGGATTCCGCGGCCAGCAGAAAGGTCTGCAGGAGCTTCAGGTTGATATTCGGCATGGCGAAGGTTGTTCCATGTGCATCTGCACCGCGCTCACGCAATCGGCGGCGGGGGCAGAATAGGATGCCGGACGATCCTGACAAGGTCGTTTTGCATCAAAATCCGATCATGCAGAGATAAACCCGCACCTGGCCTTGCAAAAAGCCGCTGCACATTTTCGCGGATGTACTCAGTGGACCGCTGCGAACATGATCTTCTCTTCGGTTGCGTCCGAAACCATCATTTCCTCGACCACGCGGCCGCGCTTGACGACCAGGATACGGTCGGAAACGGCCATGATTTCCGGCAGGTACGAGGAGATGACGACGACGGCCATGCCCTGGTCCGCCAGATCGTTGATCAACTGGTGGATTTCGACGATCGCGCCCACATCGACGCCGCGCGTCGGCTCATCGAAGATGATCAGCCTCGGTTTCTGGATGAGGGACTTGGCGATGACCACCTTCTGCTGGTTGCCGCCCGAGAGTTCGATCATGCGGGCACGGTCGTTGATCTGCTTGAGCTTGAGACGTGCGCCCCAGTCGTCGACGAGTTCGCGCGCCCGGGAGAGGGATACGACGGAGACCGGGTTGGAGCCATTGGACAACTCGCCGATCTGCAGGTTTTCACCCGCCGTCATGGTTTCGAAGAAGCCGTCGAACTTGCGGTCCTCGGTAACATAGACAATTCCGTCCAGCATGGCCGGTCTCGGCACGCGATAACGAACCGACTTGCCGAAAAGCCGGATCTCGCCGCCATGGAACAGATTGCGCTTCATGACGCCGGAAACCACTTTCGCCATTTCCGTGCGGCCTGCACCGACGAGGCCGAACATGCCGGTGACCTGGCCCGCAAAGACCGAAAACGAGGAGTTGCGGACAAGCCCCGCACAAGACAGGTTTTCGACCGAAAGAACCTTTTCGCCATAGCCCCGCGGCGCGCGCCTGGCTTCACCGTGCAGCGTTTCCGACAGGTTGCGGCCGACCATCGCCTGGACGATGGAATTGCGGGTGAAATCGGCCGCCTTGCCGGTGGCAACGACCTCCCCGTCGCGCATCACGGTCACGCGATCCGCGACCTCCAGCGCCTCTTCCAGCGCGTGGGTAATGAAGACGATCGCGACGCCCTGCTTGACCAGGCGGTTAACGAGATTGAAGAAGTGCCGCTTCTCTTCAGGCGTCAGCGTGGCGGTCGGTTCATCGAAGATCAGCACGCGCGCCTTGTGATGAACGGCACGCGCAATTTCCACCATCTGCTTGTGAGCGGCGCCCAAAGTGCTGACCTGCGCGGTCGGATCGACCTGAAAGCCCATGCCTGCCAGGAACTGCCGCGCCTGGATGTTGAGCCCACGCAACCGGTTGAAGAATTTTTCCTCTCCGAGATAAAGGTTCTGCGCGACGGTCATGGCGGGGACCAGATTGGTCTCCTGAAACACCATGGCGATCCCGGCCTTGAGCGCTTCGGACGGGGAGCCGAATTCGACGGCGCGGCCCTCGTGGAACAGCTGACCCTCGGACAGGCGATAAACCCCTGACATCACCTTTGTCAGCGTCGATTTGCCTGCGCCGTTCTCTCCCAGAAGCGCATGGATTTCTCCGGGCTTGAGGGTGAAATCGACATTCTTGAAGGCTGCCACGCCGCCGAAGGTCTTTGTTGCGTTCTTGAATTCAATGATATTGCTCATCTCAGCCTCGCTGTCCGCTGGCAACGCCGGGCAGTTTCAGCACCTTTGCACCGCCGCGAGAGGCGACGATCAGATCATCGCCATGTTCGCAAGCGGCCAGTGTGCCATGCACCTTCCCGTCGGCTCTCGAGTGAAAGCTTGCAATGGGTCGCATGAGGGAATCGCAATTGACCACCAGCCCGTAGGAGCGGGTCACGGCATAGGGTTTGAGAACGCCCATCTGCTTCAACTGGCTGCCCTGCATGGGTTCCCGATAGGAGTTCCAGGAACTGAGCGATGGCGCCATCCAGAACGGTTCGGGGATCTCCGTCAGCATCCGTTCGCGATAGCGGTCCTCCCGCAGGATGAATTCGACCAGCTGATTGCGGGTGGAATAGAAGGTCAGCCAGTAGCCTGCGTCGACCGCCGGAGCGATGCGCGCGGGATAGGCCGGCAGATGTTCGAGAACGGGCTCGCTGGCTCCGCTGTTGAGGTCGATGGCCAATACGCGATGACGCCATGCTTCGGTGACGAAGATGCGGTTGGAACCGGTTGTGGCGACGCCTGCCGGCCACGCGAGCCCGTCCCGGATGCAATCGACCTTGCGGTTGGCGAGGTCGATCCTGAACAGGCTTCCGCTCGCGCCTTTCTCCATCAGGTCGCGGCGCCAGCCGCTCGTTCCACCCTTTGCCGATCCGTTGGCGACGAGAAGGGTGTCGCTGTTCAGGAATGTCATGGCCGTGATGCAGCCGAGGGTCTTCTCGCCGCAGGTCTTGAATTCGAGGCCATCATACGCGCCGGCGTGAATGACTACACCATTGCCATCGAGCGCAATCGCCGTCATGCCGCGGGCTGTCGCCAGCGCGGTGATTTCGCTGGGGTAGGTTGCCAATTCGCGAACGGCTCCGCCCAGTTCGAGAAGCAGGAGCCGATTGCCGCTCGATGCCAATACGCCCTTGCCGGTCGACACAAGGTTGTCCGCCATCGGCAAGTCGACGATCGTTTCGGCCTCCTCGAGCTTCTGGTTCGGCAGGAGCGGTCCGTCGAATGTCGGCACGGTCACGGCCCAGTCGCGTCGGCCTAGAAACCGGTCCAGGAAATCTCCAAACAGTCTCATGCCGATTTCCCCCAATAGGATTCCGAGCTGAACCAGGATTGATCCCTGTCAGGCAGTTTCAGCGTTCCCATGCGATTGTTGAAAATGCCGCAGAGATAAAGAATGCCCTTGTGCTCGCGCATGGAGGTGATCATCGGGTGCTTTTCGCCGGTCTGGTCCCAGAAGCTTTCGAGGATTTCCCCCTTCTCGTTGAAGCGAAGCACGCATCCCGTGTTCAGGTTCGGCATCAGCCAGGCATCCTCGGAGACACGCCGCGCCATGCGGCGGCGGAAGCCGGGCATCTCAAGCGAGAGGTCGAGTGCCGGCGTGCGCATGCCCATAAGCGCGAGCCAGTATGTCCCATCGGAAGCGCGGTTGATGTTGTCGGGATATCCCGGCAGCCCCTCGATCACACGCTCCAGAGTTCCCGCCTTGGGACCACTGAAGTAGTAGCGATTGATGCGGCACGCCCAGCTTTCGGCAAACAGGACCGACTGACCGTCGAAGGCCGTGCAGACGCCGTTCGGGAAGACGAGGTTCGGCAGCAGGGTCTTTGTTCCGCCGGTTTTCGGATCGTAGACGATGATGCGTCCGTTGCCGCGGCTTTCGAGGGCGTCCGCATACCAGTCGTGCATTTCGAAGCGGATGGTTGCTTCGGAAAAGACGATCCGTCCGTCCGGCAGGATATCGCAGTCGTCCGCAAGCTTCATGGTGCTGTCGTCCACGACCGACGTGAGGCTGCGATTGGTTTCCGCTGTCAGCAGCTTCGTCTCGCCTTGCGGGGACACCTGGTAGAGACCCATGCCGGCGACGCAGATGACGAGATTGTCGTCGCGATCGAAGGCCATGCCGAGCGGCGAGCCACCGATATGTGCAAAGACCTCCCGACGCGTATAGTCCGGCGGGTAGAAGCGCAGGATTTCCCCCTGACGGCTGCCGGTATAGAGGCGGTCCTGACGGTCGAAGATGACATCTTCAGCACCGTCCAGAATGCCAAGCCCAATGACGCCGACATCCTTCAGCCGGTCGTTGACCGCCATCGGCGAGCCAGGCTCGGTCGAAATGGCCTTGGGCATCTTGGCGAAGGTCGGAGAGATGTAGACGCTGCGCAGGATCTTGTGGCGGTTCTTCGTCCAGCGGACATCGAGGAAGACCGACGCCAGCAGCACGAAACCGAGCGTCAGGTCGTTCACCGGTCCGGGCACGGCCAGCGTTAGCAGGCTGTTGGACAGAACCAGCACGAAGATGACGCCCATGAGAGCCTTGGCGACGGACCCGCGTCCGCCACCCAGCGAAATGCCGCCGAGCACCGTTGCGGTAAGCGCCTGCAGCTCAAGGCCCGAGCCGACATCCGAGGCCGCGCTGCCGATGCGTGCGCAGAACAGGAAAGCTGCCAGCGCCACCAGCACTGAGCACACCACATAGGCGCTGAAGACCGTCATCCTGACATTGATGCCGGCATTGTAGGCCGACCGTCGCGCGCCACCCACGGCAAACAGGCGCCAGCCATAGCGTCCTCGCGACAGAATGATGTGGAGCACCAGCGCGATGACGACAAAGAAGACAAACGACGCCGGGAAGCCGGCGATGCGCCCGAGGCCAAGATAATCGTAGACGGCCGAATCCGGGTAATTTGTCACCAGCGCGGTGGAGACGCGGGGGAAAATGATCTCGAAGGCCGAGCGGAAGATGATCAGCGTGACGAGGGTGGTCAGGAACGCCCGCATGCGCAGGATGCCGACCATGAAGGCATTGATCGCGCCGCAGGCCGCGCCGACAGCAAGCGTTGCCGCAAGGCCGACGCCGAAGCTCCACTGGCCGACATTCATTCCATAAAGCGTGGCCAGTACCGCCAGAGCAAAGGTCGAGCCGATGGACAGGTCGATGCCGCCGGACACCATGACGATCGTCAGGCCGAGCACGACCAGACCAAGCTCCGCAACCTGTCCGCTGAGATTGGTCAGCGTTGTCAGGTCGAAGAATCCGGGAACGATCGATCCGAAGATCGCGCACAGAATGACCAGTGCGAGAAAGGGAATGACGCTGTCGATCCACTTCTTGGAAAGTATCTCCCCGACGACATGGTCGGGGAGGAAGCGGTATCGCCAGCGGACTAGGCTTTCGGCCACGCTCATGTGTCAGATCCGTTACTTGAGCTCGTCAAGCTTCCAGCAATTCCTGCCGGAGGCGTTGGTTTTGTCGACGCGGGTCACCGGTCCGAAGAAGATGGTCTTCTCGCTTCCGGCCTTGCGTTCGGGATGCTGCAGCAGCTCCGAAATCTGCTGGGCCGCGATTTCGCCCTGGATCGGCGCATTGAAGTTGTAGATCACGTCGAGCAGGCCGTTCTTGATGCTCTGGCACCCGGTATCGCTGCCTGCGCCGTTCGTGACGATCGTGACCTGATCCTGCTTGCCGGCAGCGGCAACGGCGGCACCTGCGCCGACTTCCGCATTGTCCCAGATGCCCATGATCCCGCACAGGTCAGGATGTTGCTGAAGCACCGTCTCGGTGATCTGACGGGCCTTTTCGCTGGAATAGTCGGCCGGCTGGTCGGAGACGAGCTGCAGCTCGGGATATTGCTTGAGGACTTCGTCAATGCCGGTCCGCATGTAGATGTTGGCGGCACCGGTCTGCACGCCGGCAAGCCAGACGACCTTGTGCGAGGGCGCCTTCGGGCCGGTGCAGGACTTGGCGAGCTCGGTCATTTCGAGCTTGCCCATCTCGATCCAGTCGTTGCCCACATAGCTGTCCGTCTGGGTTGCCGACTGCATGTTCACCTGCATGACCTTGATGCCGGACTGCTGCGCCTGTTTCAGGAGGCGGGCATAGGTCTGGACGTCCGGGTTCTGCACGATGATCAGATCCGGCTTCTCGGCGATCGCGCCCTGCATCGCGCGGATGCCCGCGTTCGTATCGCCGTTCGGATCACGCACCTCGATGGAGAAACCATAGCGTGCGGCGTGACGCTGCCAGACGGCCACCCAGGCCTGGTTCAGGTCGAAGCCCTGTGAAATGGGAATGAAGATAACCTTCTTGCCCTTGACCGCGTCGAGGTAGACCTGGCGGCCGACCTGGTCGGTCTCCTGCGCGGTGGCAAGCGAAGTTGCGCTGAAGAGCGTTGCAACGGCAAGACCAGCCGCTGCGAGGGTCTTGAGAATCGTCATGGTTTCCTCCCTGATTGACGTCCCACTGTCTGCGTATTGTTTTCAGATGTCTCCGCTCTGCGATGTCTGTTCGTCGCGAGGGTTGATGATCGCGTCGATGGCCAAGGCAATGAGCAGGATAATGCTCTTGATGAGGTTCTGGCTCGTGTAGCTGAAGTTGAGAATGGTCATGCCATTCGTCAGGATGCCGACGAGGATCGTTCCGACGATCACATTGCGCACGCCGCCCTGACCGCCCGAAAGGCCGATGCCGCCCAATACCACGACAAGCAGCACGTCGTAGATGAGGCTCGAATTGTAGAGCCGCGTGTTGATGCCGGTGACGAGGCCCGTCATGATCAATCCGGCCGTGAAGGCAATGAGCGCGCTGATGACATATTGAGTGACGATGAGCGGGCGCGTCGGGAGACCCATGTTGCGCGCAGCGCTGGGGTTGTCGCCGGTGGCATAGACGAGGCGACCAAAGCGCGTCTTCCGCAGGAAGATACCCATCGCCGCAGCGACGACGCCAAAGATGATGACGGATGCGGGCAGTCCGAACACCGTGCCCGAGCCAATCCATTTCAGCCACTGAACATTATTGGGCGCATAGAGGACGTCGGATGCGAAAACGATCCGGCCGGATCCATAGATGGAGGAGGCGATTGCCAGGGTCGCGAAGATCGGCGGGATTTCCGCAAACGCGATCATGATCCCGGTGAACAGGCCGAGCAATGCGGCAAGGCCCGCCCCGATCAGGGCCGCCAGCGTGAAGTCTATGCCCCAGCTGGAAATCCAGATGCTGAACGCCACGCCCACGACCATGACCGCGACCATGGTCAAATCGATCCCGCGTCCCACGACGACGAAGCCCATGCCGACGGCAAGCGTTCCGAGGATCGAGACGTTCTTCAGGAGCGCGATGATGTTGCCTTCCGACAGGAACTTGTCGAGACCCAGCGAGAACACCACAAACAGAATCACGGAGATCGCAATGACGACCCATTCCTGATTGATCTTGATCGGCTTGCCCGGTCCACGTCCCAATATTGCAGGGGTGGCCTTTTTGTCGCCCGCCATGCATGCCTCCCGTCATCGCGCCGGATGTCTTGCGAACATCCGGTCCTCGATTGTCTCCTCACTCGCTCCGCCCAGGCGGAACCTCCAGTGTCAACTTCATCCTCAAGGTCCGGGAGAGCAATTTCGTTTTTCTGACACACTGTTCAGTTTGGGGCGAAGCCCTTCTCCGGGCCGCCTCGCGGTATCAAAAAGAGCGGCATTTCTGAAAAGCGAGGTTGAGGAAACATTGTCCGGCAAGCCCCCGAAAGACCCTGTCTGGAGCCACATCTTGCCCAATGGGGGCTTCTTCAATAGGCTTTGATGACTTCGGACCCGCAGTTTGGCGAATGAGACGATGGCGCAGGGGATCAGTGGCAATACGCTCAATCTGGCGATGTTCGTTTCGGGCATCGGGCGCCAAACCGCGAGTCTTGCCGGTGCACTTCGCCATGTGGCGCTGGCGCCGGAAGTACTGGTGATCTCCGACCACTGGCCACAGACGACAGTGCAGCGCGGTCGTGGTGCGAAGAGGTCGGAGGGCCCGCGGCTGATGTCGTTCCGCGATGCCGGGTTCCTCGAAACACCGATCTCGTTCAAGACTATCCTCCAACGGGTGACGGCCTGGGTCGAAACGGTGGGGCGCCGCGACCATTCGGTGCTCGTGGTCGACATGAGCTGGACGCTCGCCACCAACTCGGCCGCTGCCAATTTCGAGACATGGACGGAAATTGCCGAACGGCTGTCAGAGACGATCGGCTGCCCGCTGATCTCGCTCTACAATCGCAACCTGATGATCGACGAGCAACTGCTCACCGCCTTGCGCGGTCATCCGCAGATCCTCACTGAGGCCGGGCTGCATGAGAACCCGCACTGGCTGCCTGCGAAACTCCTGACGCGAGGGACGCTGCGCCAGCAGGTCGACCACTGGCTGAATGCGCTCTCGCCCGATCTTGCCCCGCCCTCCGGCGAAAGCGAGATCCATGCCGCGGAAGGTGCCGACCCCATGTGGCTCTTGCGCAAGACGGCGGAGGAGCCGGCCTTTGCCGGTTTCGAGGCGCGAGATCGCTGGAAGATCCGCTGTTTCGGGCGGCTGCGTATCTATCGCAACGATGGATCGCAGATTATCTGGGATACGCCGGGCGGGGCGACCCGCAAGACGAAGACACTCTTTGCCTATCTGCTTCAGAAAGGCGGCGAAGGCGCCAGCGCCGATGAACTGACAGACCTGCTGTGGCCGGAGGCGGAAACGGTGGAGGCCGGGCGCAACCGCCTCTATCATACGGTGCGTTATCTGAGAGCCGCGCTGAGCCAGGACGGCGACAAGCAGGGCGCCAACTATCTCATCCGCGATTCCTCGCGCTATGTTCTCGTGCCGCCGGACAAGAGCTGGCTCGATATTTCCACCTTCGAACAGCTCTGCCGCCAGTCGATCACCCACATGAAGGCCGGCGCGCTCGATGAGGCCATGATCTGTCTCCAGGCCGCCGACCGGCTCTATACGGGCGACCTCTTCGCCGATATCCCGCCGGAATATGCCGACGACAACGAGCGCGACTGGTGCTGGTCGAAACGGTATTGGCTGCGGGAAATGTTCTTCAAGGTGCAGCGCAATGCCGCCAGCATCTATCGCCAGCGCCAGGATTATTCGGCGGCACTCGCCCATTGCCAGAAGGCGCTCAACATCGACCCCGTCTGCGAGATCGCTCACGAAGAGGCGATGCGGGTCTTTGCCGCGCAAGGGCGCCCCGAGGCCATCGACCGGCAATACAAGCTCTATCTCGGCTCGCTCAGCCATTTCGATGACCGGCCAAAGAGTGCGGCGGTCAAGGCGACATATGATGCGCTGAAAGCCGGAAAGCAGGCCTGAAACACGAGAAAAGGCTGTCCTTCCCGGCCTAAAGATAAACCAAAGATGGGTGGCTAATGTCATCTTCATCACAGGGGCTTTGAGCTCCTCTGTCATGGGAGGAAACAATGACAGCGACATCGTATGCGGCCGCCAAGTGCCCGTTTTCGAACGCATCCAGCGAGTTCGATCCGTTCGACATGCAGGACCCTTTCGCCTTCTACGAATGGGCGCGCGCCGAACATCCCGTCTTCTATTCCGACGATATCGGCTACCACGTCGTCACCCGTTACTCCGACATCAAGGCGGTCTTCGATAACTGGCAGGTCTTCGCCTCTGACAATGCGCAAGCCCCGGTTCGGCCAATGTGCGCCGAGGGCAAGGAGATCATGCGCCAGGGTGGGTTCACCGCCTATTCCGGCCTCTCCGCCCGCGTCCCGCCGGACCATACCCGCATCCGCAAGATCGCGCAGACCTGCTTCGGCCCGCGCCGCTTCAAGGCCATCGAGCCGCAGATCCGCCAGATCGTGAACACGGCGATCGACGCCTTCATCGAGAAGGGCGAAACGGATTTCTTCTCGCAGTTTGCCTATGATGTGCCCGCATTGGTCCTCTTCAAGCTGGTGGGCGTGCCGGACAGCGATGTGCCGCGGGTCAAAAGCTGGGCGCTGAGCCGCGCGCTGCTCACCTGGGCGAACCTCACCGATGAGGAACAGCTTCCCCATGCCCGCAACATGGTGGACTACTGGAACTACTGCCAGGCACTGGTGAAGGCGCGCTACGAGACGCCGACCGACGACCTGCCGGGCGATCTTGTCCGCCTGAAGCAGGAAGGCGCGGATATTACCGATGCCGAGATTGCCGGGCTCCTCTATTCCGTGCTCTTCGCCGGTCACGAGACCACGACGACCCTCATGGCGAACGGTGTGCGCGAGCTTCTGACCTATCGGGAGAACTGGGAGGCGCTGGTCGCCGATCCCTCGCTCATCCCCGGCGCGGTTGAGGAAAGCCTGCGCTTCAGCCCGTCAATCGTTGCCTGGCGGCGGCGGGCGACGCAGGATGCGGAGATCGGCGGCGTGCCGATCCCGGCCAATTCCAACATCCTGCTCATCATGGGCTCGGCCAATCGGGACGACAGCGTCTTCAGCGAGCCGGACCGGTTCGACATTCGCCGGGCCAATGCGCGCAACCACCTGTCCTTCGGCTATGGCATCCATTTCTGCCTTGGCCAGCAATTGGCCAAACTCGAATTCGGCATCGCGCTGGAAGAACTGACGAAAAGGCTGCCGGAGATGCGGTTGAAGCAGGGACAGAAGTTTGACTTCGTGCCCAACATTTCCTTCCGCGTGCCGACGGCTTTGCATGTGGAGTGGCCGGTCGGCTGAGGAGCGACCGGTTGCTTTAGAAATAGCATGAACAAGAGGGACGGGCGCCTAAAGCCTGTCCGGGAGAGAGATCAATGACAGCCGCAAATCATAATCATTACATCCTGGCCTTCGATCAGGCATCCGAGGCCGACTTTCCCAAAATGGGCGGAAAATGCGCCAGCCTTGCCCGCATGATCGCCGCCGGTGTGGCCGTGCCGGCCGGCTTTGCGGTGCTGACGGATGCCTATGCGGAATTTCTCGAGATTTCGGGCCTGAAATCGACGCTCGGCGCCATCATCGACAGAATCGAGATCGGCAATGTCGCAGACGAGGCGATGAAGGCCGCGGCGATCCGCGAAAAGATCTGCTCGACGCCTCTGCCGTCTCATATCGAAGCCGCGATCCGCAGCGCCTATCTCGAAATGTCGCCATCGAACGATCTGCCGGTGGCAGTGCGCTCGTCGGCGACCGCTGAAGACCTGCCGGATGCCAGCTTTGCCGGTCAGCAGGACACCTATCTCTGGGTGACAAGCGCCGACGATGTCGTCAAACAGGTTCGTGCCTGCTGGGCGAGCCTCTTCAATGCGCGGGCCATTTCCTATCGCGCCAAGAACAATCTCGGCCAGCTCGAAGTGCTGATGAGCGTGGCGGTCCAGAAGATGGTCAATGCCAAGGCGGCCGGTGTCGCCATGACTCTCGACCCGATCAATGGCGACCGCACCAAGATCGTCATTGACTCCGCCTTCGGCCTTGGCGAGCCGGTCGTGTCCGGCGAGATCACGCCCGACAATTTCGTCGTCGAGAAGGTCATGATGCAGGTCACAAAACGGCGCATTGCCGAGAAGGACCATGAACTCGTCGCCGACCGCGCGCTTCGCCGCACAGTCGACCGCGTCATTGAGCCGGAACGGCGCACCCTGCCTTCGCTCAGCGATGGTGAGGTGATCGAGGTTGCGAAGCTCGCCAAGTCGCTGGAGCGCAAGATGGGCTGCCCGCAGGACGTGGAATGGGCGATCGACGCCGATCTGCCCGATGGCGCGAACCTCGTGGCGCTGCAAAGCCGCCCGGAAACCGTCTGGAGCCAGAAGAAGGCGCAAGCGCCGGCCAAGACCTACGCGATGGGGATCGAGGGCGTTCTCGGAACGCTGATGTCGCCCCTGTCGGCGAAAAATTAAATCAAAGAAATTGAACGCGGTTCAAGGAGGAGAGACCCGTGACAAGCCATATGAAATTCCCAAGCCCCTATGAATTGAAGGCGCCGAAGGGCGCGGAGGGCTGGGAGGAGCTTTATCCCTATTACCTTCTGTTCAACGATAAGATCCGCGCCAAGGAGGAAGGCAAGTTCTGGTTCTGCGACAGCCAGCATTGGCCGAGCCCGTTCAAGCCTTTCGACACGATCACGGTGGAATTCGCCGTCAAGTGCCTCGGCCAGTATAACACGCGCCACTATCTCATCCCGCCGGCCAATGGCGTCGATTATCGCATCCATAACGGCTATTGCTACATGTCGCCGCTGGCCGTCGCGCCGGAAAACATCGCCGCCCGCGTGCCGCAATTCATGGACCGCGCCGGCCATTACTTCCAGAACTGGGCCTCTCTGCTCGACAACTGGATGGTGAAGGTGAAGGCGAATATCGCCGACATGGAGGCCATCCATTTCGAGCCGCTGCCGGAGGTCGTTCCTGTCGAATGGGTGAAGGAGGGCGTCGGCCTCGACAATACCTATTTCATGATGGAGAGCTATGACCGCGCGATCCAGCTTCTCTACAAGACCTGGCAATATCACTTCGAATTCCTGAACCTCGGCTATGCCGCCTATCTCGACTTCTTCGGCTTCCTGAAGGAACAGTTCCCGACGATCCCGGATCAGGCCATTGCCAAGATGGTGCAGGGCGTTGAGGTCGATCTGTTCCGGCCGGATGACGAGCTGAAGAAGCTCTCCAAGCTCGCCGTCAAGCTCGGCGTCGCCGATGCGCTGAAAATCGGCACGGCCGACGAGGCGCTGGCTCGCGTTGCAACGGTAGCTGGCGGCAAGGAATGGCTCGACGCCTGGAAGGCCGCGCAGGATCCGTGGTTCAACTTCACCTCCGGCAACGGCTTCTACTCGACCGACAAATACTGGATCGAGCATCTCGATATCCCGCTCGGCTATATTCGCGACTATATCGCCAAGCTCGAAAAGGGCGAGACGATTGACCGCCCGACCGAGAAGATCGCCGCCGAACGCGACCGGATCACCGCCGAATATGCCGAGCTTCTGTCGGACGAGTTGCGCCCGGTCTTCGAAGGCAAGCTGGGTCTTGCCCGCGCGGTCTTCCCCTATGTCGAGAACCACAATTTCTACATCGAACATTGGTCGATGAGCGTCTTCTGGCGCAAGATGCGGGAACTCAGCGCCATCCTGCATGGTCAGGGCTTCTTCGAGAATGCCGACGACATGTTCTTCCTGAACCGTCAGGAAGTGCGCGACGCACTGTTCGACTACGGCAATGCCTGGGCGGTCGGCGGCGAGCCAATTGGCCCGGTCTACTGGCCGGAGGTGATTGCGAAGCGCAAGTCGATCCTCGCGACGCTGGCCACCCAGCCGCCGCAGCCGGCGCTGAACAACCCGCCGGAGGTGATCACCGAGCCCTTCACCATCATGCTCTGGGGCATCACGTCGGAATCCATCGCCCGCTGGCTCGATGGCGGCAGTGACAAGTCGAAGCTCACCGGCATGGCCGCCTCGCCGGGCATTGCGGAAGGACGCGCCCGCGTCATCCGCTCGGCCGACGAACTGGATCTGATCCAGGAGGGTGAAATCCTCGTCGCGCCGGTCACGGCTCCCTCCTGGGCGCCCGTCTTCGGCAAGATCAGGGCCACCGTCACCGATATCGGCGGCATGATGAGCCACGCCGCTATCGTTTGCCGCGAATACGGCCTGCCGGCCGTCACCGGCACGGGCAACGCCTCCTCAACGATCAAGAACGGACAGATGCTGCGCGTCGACGGCGCGACGGGCGAAGTCCGGATCATCGGCTGAGCCCGGACTGAACCATGGCGGGCCGGCACATCGCCCGGCCCGTCTCTGGATACGACTGCAAGGACGAGAACCGTGAACATTTCCTTGAAGACCGGCCGCTACGACGCCGTCTGGCGCGCTGCCGAGACCTATATGCGGGCGCGCAAGAACGACGTGCATATTCCGCTCTCCTATGCCTTCGCGCGCAAGCTTCTGGAGGTCTATCCGGAGGCCGACGAGGATATCGTGTCGCTCGCCATCCTGCTCCACGATATCGGCTGGTGGTCGATCGACGCGACCGACATTTTCGAAAAGGGTTTCGGCCCGAACATGATGCAGTCGGATGTCCGCTTCCTGCATGAAAGCGAAGGCGTGCGCCTTTCCCGCGAGGTGCTGGAACAGACCGGCTGGCCGGAGCACGTCATTGCCGCCGTCGGCGAGATCATCGACGGGCATGATACGCGGCCGGAGCCGAGACATCTGAACGACCGGCTGGTGCGCGATGCCGACAAGCTCTGGCGCTTCACCGTCACCGGCGTTTCGGTCGCCTGCGACTGGTTCAAGATGAACCCGCATCAATATGCCGACCGGCTGGAAGCCACCGGCCTGCAACAGCTCGAAACCGAAGCCGGCCTGAAAATGGCGACCGAGGAACTGGCGCTGACGCGACAGGTGCTCCTGCTTCACCTGATCTGAACGGATGTAACCCATGGACATGTTCATCGACGGCGCTTTCGTCCCGGCGTTGGCCGGCGCGCGCCAGAGCGTTACCAATCCCGCCACTGGCGCGGTCATCGACACCGTACCCACCGGGACGGCAGAGGATGCGGACCGCGCGATTGCCGCCGCCGAACGCGCCTTCGAAAAGTGGAAACGCACGCCCGTTGCCGAACGCGCCCGTCTTCAAAAGGCTGCCGCCCAACTGATGCGCGCCGAAGCGCAGGCCATCGGCCGCACACTGACGCTGGAGCTTGGCCGTCCGCTTGCCGCCGCCATCACCGAAATCGAGCGCTCCGCCGATCTTCTCGATGTCTATGCCGAGGAAGGTCTGCGGCTCACCGCCGAAATGCCGATCACGTCCATTGCCGGCGAAAAGATGCTGGTGACCCGCGAGCCGGTCGGCGTGGTGGTCGCCATCACACCCTTCAACTATCCGATCACGCTTCTCACCTTCAAGCTCGGTGCGGCGCTGATTGCCGGCTGCACCATGGTCGCGAAACCGGCAGAAGATACGCCGCTTTCGACGCTGATGCTGGCCGATCTCTTCCACCGCGCGGGCTTCCCCGCAGGCGTTTTCAATGTCGTGACGGGTCGCGGCACAGGCATCGGCAAGGCGATGATCGAGCATCCCGTGCCGCGCAAGATCGCCTTTACCGGCGGGACGGCGGCTGGCAAGGCGATTGCGGCCGCTGCCGTGCAGACCATGAAGCGGCTGACACTGGAACTTGGCGGCCAGAGCCCGGCTATCGTCTGCTCCGATGCCGATCTCGATACCGCCGCCGCCGCGATCGCCCGCCACGGCTTCGCCAATTCCGGCCAGTTCTGCTACCGCGTCAACCGCTGCTATGTCGAGCGCCCGGTCTATGAGGATTTCCTGGCCCGGCTGAAGGCGCAGGTCGACAAGTTGAAAGTCGGCGACGGCTTCGATGCATCCTGCGCTATGGGGCCGCTGGTCAACGAGAAGATCTATCGCAATTCCGAGCGCCAGAGCGACGACGCGCGGGACAAGGGCGCGCGCATTCTCACCGGCGGAAAGCGGTTGACCGGCGGGCTCTACGATGGCGGCTGGTTCTTCCCGCCGACGCTGATTGCGGACGCAGATCATTCCATGCTGGTGATGACCGAAGAGACCTTCGGCCCCGTCCTCGGCATCATGCCCTTTGATGACCGCCGCGAGGCATTGAAGCTCGCCAACCAGACACGCTACGGCCTTGCCGGCTTCGTCTTCTCGGAAAATCTGGCAACCGCGCTGACGCTGGCCGAAGGGATCGAGGCGGGTTCGGTCTGGGTCAACAACATTCACCGCTCCAGCCACACCATGCCGTTTGGCGGCATGAAGGAAAGCGGTTTCGGCCGAGAAAAGGGGCGTTTCGGCATCGAAGCCTATCTCGAATACAAGAGCATTTACCTCTCCTACAAGGAGGGGCTGTGATGAGCGGCGCGCTTCTCGACCGTGACATTCCCACCTGGCTCGCCGCGCGACCCTATCTCGATGTGCGCTCCAATGACGAGCATACGCTGATCTCCTATCAGCTCGCCCGCGCGCTCCTGAAGCTGCGCCCGGAGGTGGACGAGGCGACGGTACTCACGGCCATCCTCTTCCACGACGTCGGCTGGAAGATGGTCCCGGTCGACAAGCTGGCGGACTCCGTCGGGCCGAAGCCGAAATATCCGGAGCTGCAGCGCGTGCACGAGGTCGAGGGTGTTGCGATTGCCCGGCCGCATTTGCAGGCTCTTGCCATTCCCGGCGTCGATGTCGAGACGGTTCTGTCAATCATCGACGGCCACGATACGCGCAAGCAGGCGATTTCGCCGGAAGACGAGATCGTCAAGGAGGCCGACAAGCTCTGGCGCTTCACCAGCCACGGCGTGAAGACGATCTGCGGCTGGTTCGGCACGCCGCCGAAGGAAACGGTCGCGATGCTGGAAGATTTCGTCCTCCCGCAGATGCTGACGAAGGACGGACGCGCCATGGCGGAAGCGCTGGTGGCGCAGGGTCAGGCGATGAGCTGGCTCGATGACATGATGAAACTGGAGGGCGCGCGATGAGCGGCGATACGTTCAAGAACAAGGTGGTCGTCGTGACCGGTGCCGGCGGTGGCCTGGGCCGCACCTTCGCGCTCGCCTTCGCCGCCGAAGGCGCGATAGTCGCCGCTGCGGACCTCAATGAGGCCGGCGCGAAGGAGACGGCAGATTTGATTGCCGCCGAGGGCGGTTCCGCGATCGGCCTTGGCGTCGATGTCACCAACGCGGCCTCGCTCGACGCGCTTGTCAACGCGGTCAAGGACTGGCGGGGTCGCATAGATGTGCTGGTCAACAACGCCGCCATCTATGCCGGGCTGAAGCGCAAGGGCTTCGAGCAGATCGCCGAGGACGAGTGGGACCGCGTCATGGCCGTCAACGTCAAGGGCGCGTGGATGGCGACGAAGGCCGTGGCCCCCGTGATGCGCGCCCAGAAATCCGGCGCGGTGGTCAATATCTCGTCGGCAACCGTCATGAGCGGGTCGCCGGAATGGCTACATTACGTCTCCTCCAAGGGCGCGATCATCGCCATGACCCGCGCGCTCGCTCGCGAGCTTGGCGGCGACAACATCACCGTCAACGCCATCGCCCCCGGCTTCACGCTCACCGAAGCGAGCCTTGGCCTGATGGAAAACGCGGCCGAATATGGCGTGACCCGCGGAGCGCTGAAACGCGCCTCCACGCCGGAAGACATGGCGGGCGCCGCGCTCTTCCTCGCCTCCCCGCAGGCTGCCTTCGTGACGGGCCAGACCCTCATCGTCGATGGCGGCAGACAATTTCTTTAAGGGACAAATCATGAGCCAGGTCACATTCATTGAGCGCGACGGAACGCGCCGCATCGTCGAGGTCGTCAACGGCGAGAGCCTGATGCAGGCCGGCACCCGCGCCGGCGTAGACGGCATTATCGGCGAGTGCGGTGGCTCCTGCATGTGCGCCACCTGCCATGTCTATCTGACGGAGGATGATTTCGCGCGGCTCGATCCGCCCGACGCGATGGAGCAGGACGCGCTGGAATTCACCGCCAGCAACCAGCGCCCGACGAGCCGCCTCGGCTGTCAGGTCAAGCTCTCGGCGGCCACGGACGGCCTCACCGTCACCGTGGCGGAGGCCTGAGCCATGCAGCGCGGCGTGGTCATCATCGGGGCGGGTCATGGCGGTAGCCAAGTCGGTTTCAGCCTGCGCCAGGAAGGCTACGACGGGCCGATCCATCTCGTCAGCGACGAGCCCGACCTGCCCTATCACAAGCCGCCGCTCTCCAAGGCCTACCTGAAAGACCAGTCCCAGGACGTGCAGATCCTGCGCGCCGAAAAGGCCTATGCGGATGCGCGGATCGAATTGGCGCTCGGCCGCAAGATCGAGGCCATCGACCGGCAGGCGCAAGCCATCCGCTTTGCCGATGGCGCGACGCTGCCTTATGACCGGCTGGTGATCGCCACCGGCGCGTCGAACCGTAAGCTGGCGCTGCCCGGCCACGATCTCGCGGGCCTCCATTCGATCCGCACGCGCTCCGATGCCGCGCATCTGCGCGAGGCGATGCAGACCGCCGGCGATATCGTCGTCATCGGCGGCGGCTTCATCGGGCTTGAGGCGACGGCGACATTCGCGGCGCTCGGCAAGCGCGTCACCGTCATCGAACTCGCGCCCTCCATTCTTGGCCGCGCCGTGTCGCACTTGGTCGCGGCGCATGTCGATGCGGAATATCGCAAGCTCGGCATCCGCGTGCTGACCGCGACCGGGATCGAGCGGCTTGAGGGTGAGGCCGGCAAGGTCAAGGCGGTTCGCCTTTCCGATGGCAGCGCCGTCCCCGCCGATCTCGTTGTCGTCGGCATTGGTGCTGCGCCAAACGATGCGCTGGCCCGGGACGCGGGCTTGGCTTGCGACAATGGCATCGTGGTCGATGCGACGCTCGCCACCGCCGACCCGACCATCTTCGCCATCGGCGACGTCGCCAATTTCCCGCATGCGCAGGCCGGCCGCCGTGTGCGGCTGGAGTCGGTGCAGAATGCTTCGGATCAGGCGAAGCATGTCGCCAAGACCATCGTGGGCAAGCCCGACGACTACCGCGAAACGCCGTGGTTCTGGTCGGATCAGGGACACATGAAGCTGCAGATGGCCGGTCTCTCCTTCGGTGCCGATCGGCATGTGCGGACCGGCGCACTGGGCGAGCCCGCCTTCTCCGTCTATCACTATGCCGGCGACCGGCTTCTGGCCGTCGACAGCGTCAACCGCCCCGGCGACCACATGGTCGCGCGCCGCCTGATCGCAGCGGGAATTTCCCCGAGCGACGCCGATCTGGCAGAAGGTCCGGACCGGCTGAAGAGCCTGATCGGCCGATAAGCACATTCCCCAACCAATGAAGAACGGCCGTGGCGGTTTCGCCCGGCCGTTCTTTGCGTTTATCACTCTGAAAATAAATCGAAATTTGGAAAATTTTGGGCTTTCTTGATTCTTTTCAAGAATGATCCAGAAACCAAAGGAAAACCAAAGATAGGCGTCTAAATTGGCCCTTAGTCGTACAAGATTGCCGGGCTGAACAAGCCGCCACCGCGCTTACGGAGGAGTATTCGCGGAACGGAGAGCTGTGTCCAGATCACGCTCAAGGCGCGCCCGGCATCACAGTCATGAAATGCGGCCTCGTCCTGAGGCTGCACGCTCCGTGTAAGGAGCGGCACGGATCGAACTGGGAGGTGAATTCGATGCCTAAACTGCAACGTCACGATTATTACGATGTCGCGCGCGACATGAACTGGGCGTTCACGTATGTCACGGAACAGGAAGTGTTCCCCGAAGAACTGTCGAAGAGCTTCGGCATCGAGAACACCAAATGGTGGGGCTGGGACGAGCCCTACAAGCTGACCTACCGCGAATATGTGCATAACCAGGCGGGCAAGGATGCGGGCATCTATTCGATCCGCTCCACTATTGCCCGCTCCGACATGTATGACAAGCTGGACGAGGGCTGGAAATCGGCGGTGAAGGCGCATTACGGCGCGATCCCGGTGCCGGAATATCTCGCCTCCATCGGCGAGGCCCGCATGGCCCGCTTCGGCCGGGCGGCGGCCTGGCGCAATATGGCGAGCTTCGGCACGCTGGATGAATGCCGCCACGGTCAGGCGCAGATCTACTTCCCCTATTGCCTGACCGACAAGGACCCGCAGATGGACTGGGCCCACAAGACGGTCCACACGAACGAATGGGCCGCCATTGCCGCGCGCAGCCTGTTCGACGACATGTTCACCGCCAACGATGCTGTCTCGACCGCCATCCAGCTCACCTTCACCTTCGAGACCGGCTTCACCAACCTGCAGTTCCTCGGCATGTCGGCGGATGCGCTGCATGTCGGCGATATCGAGTTCGGCGCGCTGATCTCCTCGATCCAGACCGACGAGGCGCGCCATTCGCAACAGGGCGAGCCGACGCTGAAAATCCTGATCGAGAACGGCAAGAAGGCCGAAGCGCAGAAGCTGGTCGACCAGATGTTCTGGCGCTCCTGGCGCATCTTCGGCCTGCTCACCGGCTTCTCGATGGATTATTACACGCCGCTCGAACACCGCACGATGAGCTTCAAGGAGTTCATGACCGAGTGGATCTGCCGCCAGTTCGTCGATCAGTTCAAGGATCTCGGCATGGATCTTCCCTGGTATTGGGAAGAGCATTTCCTGCCCGAGCTTGAATGGTATCACCATGCCCAGCATCTCGGCGTCTGGTTCTGGCGACCGACCGTCTGGTGGAACCCGGATGCCGGCGTTTCCGCCGACGAGCGCGACTGGCTGGAGATGAAATATCCGGGCTGGAACGACCGTTTCGGCAAATATTGGGACGTCATCACCGAAAACGTCCGCGCCGGGCGCATCGAGAAGACCTATCCGGAAACGCTGCCGATGGTCTGCAATTGCTGCCAGCTGCCGGTCACCGGCCGCTCGGTCGGCAAGAAACCCTTCATGCTCAACTACAAGGGCCGCCGCGTCACCTTCTGTTCGGAAGGCTGCGAATGGGTCTGGAAGAGCCAGCCGGAACGCTATGACACGCATCTCTCGGTCGTCGACAGGTTCCTTGCCGGCCATATCCAGCCGCCGAACCTCGAAGGCGCGCTGAAATACATGAGCATCACGCCTGAGGTCGCCGGCCAGGACGCCGACAACTATGCCTGGGCGCGGCAGATGCGCATGGCGGCCGAATAGCGGTCAAGCTGCGTTTGTCCCGCCGCGGGAGGCGGTGGGGCGGCTCGCCTATCAATTTCACGGGAGGAATTTTCCAATGGCAATGGTCCCCTTGCAGGCCGCCTTTCACGGCGATTTTCTGGTGCAACTCATACCCGTCGATGACGAGGACGACATGGCGATGGTCGCCGCCAAGATCGCCCATCATGCCGTCAACCTGCGGGTTGCCGAGCGCAACCTGCCGATGGCCGTCTGGTTCAACGACAAGCAGCTGCCCGCGTCGATGAAGTTCTCGGAAAGCGGCATCGGGCCGATGGATTACGTTGAGGCCGGCTATGTCGAATGATCAATTGAAATGGGTGAAGGCCACCACGCTCGACGATCTCTGGGAGGGCGATTTCATCGACGCGGAGATCGAGGGCGAGCAGGTCATCGTCATCCACATGCCGGGCGGCCGCATCCGGGCGTACCAGGGCATGTGTCCGCATCAGGAAATTCTGCTGGCTGACGGCAAGATCGATTTCGACGCCAGCACGATCACCTGCTCGGCCCATGAGTGGGAATTCAGCATGGAGACCGGCAAGGGCATCAACCCCTCCGGCTGCCGGCTCTACCACTACGAAGTCCGCCTCGACGGCGACGACGTGCTGATCGGCGTGCCGACCGACGGGCGGCTGCGCCGCCTCCGCCACGAAGCAGAAGAACAGGTTTAGGGGAAGAACAATGTCTGAAGAACCAGCCATGAAACTCGTTGGCCCGATCATCCGGGGCGTCGACGACGATATCATCAATGCCGTGATCGACGCGGCGGAAGCCGACAACCCGGACCGCGAAATCTTCGTCGAGGACCGCTCGGGCTATGTCCGGGTGCAGGCGGAAAAGGCCTTCGTGCTGACCCAGCGCAGCATGGTCGAAAAGCTCGGACGGCCGTTTCGCCTGTCGGAACTCGAGCCCAGCCTCGTGTCCTTCGCCGGCCGGCTGACGACTATGGACGATAAATGGGAATGGGCGCTGAAGGGCTGATCGCCGCTTCGGAAGATTGAATTTCAGCATGCCGTCCGCTGGAGGAAGCGGGCATGCAAATGGGAGGATCGAATTATGGCAGTCGCAAAATCGCAAGGCCGGCAGCGCAAGCAGCCCTGGAGCCTCTGGACCGAGAAGCGCGTGCCCTCGGAATACGAGGCCGTGACCTTCAAGTTCCACAACCACTTCCGCAACGAGCCCGCACCCTTCGAGCTTTCGGAAGACTGGAGCATCAACGTCTTCTATCGCACCAACCGCGAGAATTCGCCGCTCGTTGCCTCGGTCGACGACTGGGAAGGCTACCGCGACGTGCGCGCTTACACCTATCGCCGCTTCGTCGAGGAGCAGAAGGATCGCGAAGTCTATTGCGACAACCTGATCGATGAGTTCGAGGCGCGCGGCCATTACGAGAAGCTGAGCCAGGCATGGCTCGATTTCCTGCGCGATTTCTATCTGCCGGTGCGCTTCCCCGGCCATGCGGCGCAGATGAGCGCCGTTTATCTCGGCCAGATGGCGCCCTCGGCTTTCGTCACCAATACCTTCTATTTCCAGATGGCGAACGAGATGCGCCGCGTGCAGCGGCAGGCCTATCTGGCGCAGGTCCTGGCGATGGATACCGGCCGGCCGGAACTGGCCGAAACCGAACGTGCGCGGGCAACCTGGACCCAGGCGCCCGAATGGCAGGGGCTTCGCGAACTTGTCGAGAAACAGCTGATCGCCTATGACTTCACCGAAGCCTTCGCCTCGCGGCAGCTCGTGCTGAGACCGATCTTCGATCATCTGTTAAACACGGAATTCGCGCAGATCGCCGAACGCAACGGCGATGGGCTGCTCTCCATGCTGCATGCCGATTTCCGCACCTATGACCAGAGCTATGCCGCGGAGAACACCAAGGGCTTCGTCGCTTACGCGACCGCCAAGGCGGAGACGAACCGCAGCCTCCTGAAGGACACCGCCGCCCGCTGGCAGGCTCTCGGCGAGAAGGCCGCGAAGGGTATCGCGGAGGGCTTTGCCAAGGCGAGCGGCGGCGACTCGGCCACCGAGATTGCACGCCGCACGATCGACGCCCAGCAGAAACTGCTGGCCGATTGCGGGCTCTGACGAACAGTGGCCGGCGCTAGTCGCCGGCCCACCATCTCATTTCGGAAAATGACAATGGCATTTCAGGTGACGATAGAGCCGGATGGAGGGCGCTTCGAGGCATTGCCCAGCGAAACCTTGCTGGAAGCGGCGCGGCGCAACGGCGTGACGCTGCCTCACGAATGCGGCTGGGGCCATTGCGGTAGCTGCAAGGTGACGGTCATTGAGGGGCAGACGGACCTGATGTTTCCAGCCGCCCCGGCGCTGACGCCGCGCGACCAGAAGCTCAACCGCACCGTTGCCTGTCAGGCCATGGCCTGCAGCGATCTCGTCATCAAGCTTGCTCCCGGCGAGCCGCAGCCGCCCGCGATCGCCGCCCGCCGGCAAGAGGCGGAACTGATCGCCGTCGAGGAGCTTGCCCCCGAAATCCGCCGCTTCAGCTTCCGTCCGGAAGGCGGGGCCGATTTCCTGCCCGGCCAATATGCGATCCTGCATCTCGGCGAGAGGCTGAGGCGGGCCTATTCCATGTGCAATCTGCCGGATGGCGAGACCTTGCAGGTCATTTCCAAGCGCTATCCCGGTGGCGCGGGCTCGAATGCTCTTGCCGAGCTTCGCCCCGGCGACCGGCTGACGCTGGAAGTGCCCTTCGGCACTTGCACTCTCAAGCCGCGGCCTGGCCGCAAGATCTTCATCGCCGGCGGCACCGGTATTTCGCCGATCCTCTCGCTGGTGCGGCAGGCGGCACGTGACAAGGTGGACTTTGCCGCGCCCGTCGATGTGGTCTATTGCGCCCGCCGCGCGGTCGATCTTGCTGCAGGCGATGAACTCGAAGAGGCGGCCGCGCGCGTTCCCGGCGCGATCTACATTCCGTGTGTCGAAGAAGAGACTAGCATGCCGGGCCATGCGATCGGTCGAGCGCTCGATGTGCTCGCCTCGCTCTCCTACGATCCGGCTGTGACGGAATTTTACGTCGCCGGCCCGCCGGTCATGGTGAATGCCGTGAAATCCCATCTCAAGGAGGCGGGTGTTGCGATCACCCGCATTCACTATGACAGCTTTGGCTAGACGCACCCCTGCCGATCTCCCCGTCTGGATGCTGGCACCGAGCCTGCGCCGGCTCGCTCACAGGACGGCCGCGCGGCCAAGGCTTTCGCCGAAATGGCCGTGCCTGCAGGAGGAGATGCAAGCCTCGCCCGAGATCATCGATGCCTTGGCCGCAGCGATCGATAGACTCCCCGGCGTCATACCGGCTGACACGCCGCTCAACGCGCCCGGTCTCGGCTTCGGGCTCGAGGAGGATCTTGCGCGGGGTCAGCCGGAGGCCTTTGTCAGCGCGCCCTGCTGGGTCAATCTGCGACCGGATGGCTCCATGCATCTGGGGCTTCGGCCGGAATGGGCGCAGAAGGTCGTCAATCACGGGTGGGCGACCATCCATCCCTTCGCGCGCTACATGGCGGGTGCGGTGCCGCCGCAGAGCCTCGTGGTCTTCGCGCCGCAGAATCGCGCCGAACTTGCTGTCGTGTTCCGCGTTGCTCAGGCCGCGCATGGCTATGCCATGGGCCGGATCGGCGATGTCATCCTACCCGATACGCGGTGGTAGTCGATGGGCGCAGGTCTCAAGAGCGCCGAAGCTATGGCCGAGCAGGATAGCGCGGGACCAAGGATTTTCACGATCCGGCTGGAGCGGCCGGACGGGACCTGGACATTTGAGGCACCGTCAGACGAATATCTTCTCTACGCGATGATCGATGCCGGTATCGAAACTCCCTTCATCTGCGAACAGGGCTGGTGCCTTGCCTGTGCGGCGAAACTCGTTTCCGGCAAAGTCGATGACAGCGCCGCGCTCACCCGCTATCCGGAAGATGCCGAGGCCGGTTTCCTGCTGCTCTGCTCGGCGCGGCCTCTGACCGATCTCGTCCTCCGACAGGACATTCACGAAACCCGCCGCGAGATGACCCAGCATCGCATCGGCCTCAACCAACTCGCTCGCGCCTATCCGCCGGGCAAGCGCGCCGGGTTCAGGCGAGGGCGGCGGCAATCGGCGACGCCGGCAGAGTGATATGGAGCTGCTCCGTGTCGTGCCGAGCAGCGGATCCCGGATGATGGTGATGTCTTGCCGTTGAGGTGGCTCAGGCGGCGTGCGCGTGGAGCTCTTCGTAAAGAGCTTCCGCGAAGCTGCGCAGGACGATCAGCTCGAAGCCGGCGGCGCTTTTTCGTGTCAGATGGACTGACAGGTGGCCGAAGAGCGTTATGGCGGAGCGCCCTTCGGGGAAGGCGGCGTCATGCAGATCGACGGCCGTTCCCGTCGAGAGCAGTTTGGTCGCGTGCGGCCCCGAGAGGCGGATGCGGACACGACCGTGGCTTTGGTCGGACAAAAAGGTTCCGGCGGGCAGCGCGCTGGTTAGCTCGCGCAGCGTTTTGCTGGAAAGCTGCTTGTCTCCAACGACATACCATTGGCGATAGCCCGCCTCGCGAACGTCGCTCCCCTCAAGGCCGGCAGCAGCGATAGCAGCTTCGACAACTGCTCTTTCCGTAGCACCCATGATCTGCAGGAGGTGACCTTCCGGCAGGGCTTGCAGCGCAATGGTGGTGCTGTCGAGCGCAGGTTCCCCGGCGAGAGCGGGTCTCAGTGTCGGAAGATCAGGCATGGAGCTTCTCGTTTTCGGGGTCGATGAAGACGGGGCTGCAAATCACTCCGTCGGTGAACTCATTGCGCAGGCCGTTCCAGATCATGACCTTTTCGCCGATCCGTTCCGGGCCGTTCTTGATCAGGGCGAGGCCGATCGTGTGGCCAAGATTGGGAGAATAACAGCTTGAGGTGACATAGCCCTGATCGTTTTCGAGCGTCGCGGCCGCGCCGTCCGACAGGATATGCGAACCGGTGCGGAAGCTCGCCTTCGGGTCGAGCGGCTTGACGCCGACGAGGCGTGGCCGGTCGGAAGCCTGCATGCCCTCCCGCGCCAGCATGACCTTGCCGATGAAATCCGGCTTCGTCGTCGACACCATGCGGCCGAAGCCCAGGTCGCCGGGCGTCACCGTGCCGTTGATTTCGGCATGGGTGACATGGCCCTTCTCGATGCGCATGACGCCGAGCGCTTCCGCGCCATAGGCGCAAATGCCGTGCTTTTCGCCGGTCTGCATGATCGCGTCGGCGACGGATTCGCCATAGCCCGCCGGCACGCCGAGTTCATAAGCCAGCTCGCCGGAGAAGGAGATGCGGAAGAGCCGGCCTTCGAGCTTTCCGCCGAAGAGCGAGACGGTGCGTGCGCTCATGAAGGGGAAGGCGGCATCGGAGATATCCTCGTCCACGATTTCGGAGAGGATGGCGCGGGATTTCGGGCCCGCCACGGCCATCTGCGCCCACTGGTCGGTCGAGGAGGCGAAATGCACCTCCAGTTCCGGCCAGAGCGTCTGGGCGCAGAATTCCAGATGGGTGAGTACGCCGGCGGCGAGCGCCGTCGTCGTGGTCATGAAGAAATGATCGTCGCTGAAGCGGCTCGTCGTCCCGTCGTCATAGATCATCCCGTCTTCGCGCAGCATGATGCCGTAGCGCGCCTTGCCGACGGGGAGCTTGGCGAAGCCGTTGCAATAGACCCGGTCGAGGAAGGTGGCGGCGTCCCTGCCGAAGATCTCGATCTTGCCGAGCGTCGAGACATCGCAGATGCCGGCATTCTTGCGAATGTTGAGCACTTCGCGGTCGACGCTCTCGCGCCATGTCGTTTCGCCAGCGCGGGGGAACCAGGCGGCGCGATACCAGAGCCCGGTTTCCACGAAGGTCGCGCCGTTCTTCTTCGCCCAGTCATGCAGCGGCGACTTGCGCACCGGCTGGAAGTGCTTGCCGCGCGATGCGCCTGTCAGCGCGCCGAAGGAGACGGGCGTGTAGAAGGGGCGGAAGGTCGTCGTGCCGACATCGGCAGGCGAGACGCCGCGCGCTTCTGCCAGAATACCGATGGCATTGATGTTGGAGAGCTTGCCCTGATCGGTCGCCATGCCGTTGGTCGTGTAGCGCTTGGCAAGCTCGACATCGCCATAGCCCTCGCGCACGGCAAGGCCGAGATCCTTGAGGTTCACGTCGTTCTGGTAATCGACGAAGGCCTTGCCCTTGCTGCCCTTGGCGAACCAGAAGGGCGTGGCGGCCGGCTGCGCGGCGTCGGCCTCCGCAAAGGCGGGCTCGACCTTGGCAAAGCCCAGCAATTGGAGTGCTTCGGCGGCCTTGCGGGAACCGTCGCTCAGGCAAGCCTCGGTCGACCAGAGACCGGCAGCGGCCCCGGCAAGCGACAAGCCCTCCTGCCGCTCCGGCGCAAGGAAGGCGGCGTGGGTGTCTGACCATACGGGCTTGGCACCGCGATGGCAGGCCAGATGAATGACCGGGCTCCAGCCGCCGGACATGGCGACCGCATCGGCCTCAAACCTCTGCACGCCGGACGCGCCGGCAATGCTGACGCCGCTGACCGACTTGCCGCCCAGCGCATCAACGATGCAGGCATTTGTGAGCACTTTCGCCTTGCCGTTCCAGCCGGGCTCGTTCGTGGCGCGCGGATCAACGATCGCCGCGACGTCAACTCCGGCGGCTTCGAGATCGGCGGCAGTCCGATAGCCAGCATTGTTGGTGGTGAAGACCGCGACACGCTTTCCGGGCGCGACCGCCTGGCGGTTCAGGTAGCTACGCATCGCGCCGGCCATCATGACGCCGGGGATATCATTGCCGCCGAAGACGAGGGGGCGTTCTTCCGCGCCGCTCGCCAGGATCGCTTGTTTGGCGATGATGCGCCACAGCCGCTCGACGGGTTGGCCGGGATCGGGCTCCGCCACATGTTTCTGCACGCGCTCGACCGCGCCGAAGACATTGTCGTCATACCAGCCGATGACCGTCGTGCGCGGCAGGCATTGTACGTTCGGCAGGGCTTCAAGCTCGGCGAGCATGGCGCTCAGCCGCGCATCGCGGTCAGTCAGCAGGGTGCCGCCAAAGGCGAAGCCTTCATCGGCCAGAAGCACCCGCGCACCGGCCCGGCCTGCGGTCAGCGCCGCTGCGAGACCCGAGGGGCCTGCGCCGATGACCAGCAAATCGCAATGCGCCCAGCATTTCTCGTAGCTGTCCGGGTCTGCCTCGTAGCTCGCCTTGCCGAGACCGGCGGCCTTGCGGATCAAGGGTTCATAGACCTTTTCCCAGAAGCCGGCCGGCCACATGAAGGTCTTGTAGTAGAATCCGGCGCTTAAGAATGGCGAGAGCAGCCCGTTGACCGCGCCGATATCGAAGCCGAGCGAGGGCCAGCGGTTCTGGCTGCGGGCGTTGAGCCCGTCATGCAGCTCGATCATCGTGGCGCGCGTATTGGCTTCCGTGCGCCCGCCGGTGCCGGTGGTGACAAGCGCGTTGGGCTCCGCGGCGCCCGCCGTGAGGATGCCGCGCGGGCGGTGATATTTGAAGCTGCGACCGACGAGCTGGATGCCGTTGGCGAGCAGTGCCGAGGCCAGCGTGTCGCCAGGATGGCCGGTGAGCGCCTTGCCGTCGAAGGTGAATTTGACGCTGCGGGCGCGGTCGATCTGCCCGCCGGTGGAGAGGCGATGGCTGCTCATGCCGCACCTCCGAGCTTGGCAAGCGCGGCATCGCTGACGCTGTGGACCTTGTGCGTGACGGTGTCGCGCTCGACGATCAGCCAGCGACGGCAGCCGGAGGAATGATGCCAATATTCCTTGTGCAGGCCCTTCGGGTTGTCGCGCAGATAGACATAGTCGTACCAGACGTCCGCACCGGCATCGGGGGCAGGGCGGGCGAGGCCCGCATCACCCTTGATGGTGAATTCTTCCTTGGGGCGCTGGCCGCAGTGAGGGCAGGTGATCAGGCTTGCCATGTCGTGCTCCTCAATGCAGGTTCGGCTGCGCGCCGACGCCTTTTTCATCCATCTGGTAACCGCGCGCGAAGCGGTCGAGACGCATCTGCCGTGCCGTCTCGTGCGGTTCGTTGCGCGCAATGAGGTGGGCGTAGCAATAGCCGGAAGCCGGCGTTGCCTTGAACCCGCCGTAGCACCAGCAGGCATTCAGATAGAGATTGTCGATCGGCGTGCGGTCGATGATGGGCGAGCCATCCATGCTCATGTCCATGATGCCGCCCCAGGTGCGCAGGTAGCGCACCCGCGTCAGCGAGGGGATCATGGCGACGCCGGCCTCGGCCACATGTTCGACGGTCGCCAGATTGCCGCGCTGTGCATAGGAATTATAGCCGTCGATATCGCCGCCGAAGACGAGGCCGCCCTTGTCCGACTGCGAGACGTAGAAATGGCCTGCGCCAAAGGTGACGACGCAATCAATGAAGGGTTTCAGGCCCTCGGACACGAAAGCCTGCAGCACATGGCTCTCGATAGGCAGGCGCAGGCCGGCCATGTCTGCGACCACGGTGGAATTGCCCGCCGCCGCCAGCGCCAGCTTGCCGCAGCCGATGAAGCCCTTTGTCGTCTCGACGCCGACGACGCGGCCGTTTTCGCGCCGAATGCCCGTCACTTCGCAATGGGTGATGATATCGACGCCGCGGCTGTCAGCGCCGCGCGCATAGCCCCAGGCCACGGCGTCATGGCGCACAGTGCCGCCGCGCGGCTGCAACAGACCGCCCATGATGGGGAAGCGGGCATTATCGAAATCAAGGAAGGGCAGCTTTTCGCGCACCGCCTGCCGGTCGAGCAGTTCGGCATCGACGCCGTGCAGGCGCATGGCATTGCCGCGCCGTGTATAGGCGTCGCGCTGGGCGTCCGAATGGAAGAGATTGAGCACGCCGCGCTGCGAGACCATGGCGTTGAAATTGAAATCCTGCTCCAGCCCCTCCCAGAGCTTCATCGAAAGCTCGTAGAACGGGTTATTGCCGGACAGCAGATAGTTGGAACGGATGATCGTCGTGTTGCGGCCGATATTGCCGGAGCCGAGATAGCCCTTTTCCAGCACCGCCACATTGGTGATGCCGAAGGTCTTGGCGAGGTAATAGGCCGTCGACAGGCCATGCCCGCCTCCGCCGACGATGATCACATCATAATGCGGCTTCGGCTGTGGCTGCCGCCAGGCGGGCGCCCAGCCTTTATTGCCGCGAAGACCATTGAGAAAGACGGAAAGGGCTGAGTAGCGCATGGGCGGTCCCGCTTTGAACTTCCGCCATGATGACAGAAAGCGGATTTGCCACTTGCCCGAAAGGGACCTCTTTCGATAAAAAAGAGACATGGCTTCACCAGACACTCGAAACGTCCAGACCTTCGGCTTCATCCTGCTTCCGGGCTTCGCGTTGATGTCCTTCGCCTCGGCGACGGAACCGTTGCGCGCCGCCAATCTGCTGGCGGGCCGGGAGATTTACCGGCTCTCGGTCTATTCGCCTGATGGCGGACCAGCTCTGTCCTCGGGCGGCGTGCCGGTGCCGGCCCAGCCGCTTCCGGGTCGTGGTTCGGGGCTGGGCACGGTCTTTGTCTGCGCCGGCGGGTCGCCGATGGACTGGCATTATCCGGCCGTGCTCGCCTGCCTGCGCCAGCTCGCGCGCGAGGGCGTGCGGATAGGCGGCATTTCGGGTGGGCCCTATCTGCTCGCCGCTGCCGGTCTTCTGGCGGAGCGTGACTTCACCATTCACTGGGAGCACGCGCCGGCGCTGATGGAGTCCTTTCCAACGCTCACCCCCCGACAGGCGCGGTTCGTCGTCGACGGCAACCGCATCACCTGTGGCGGCGGGATCGCGCCGCTGGACATGATGCATGTGCTCATTGCCGAGCGCATGGGCGCGGATTTCGCCCGGCGTGTCAGCGACTGGTATCTGCATGCCGAGGTCAGCGAGCCGACCGCGCCGCAGCGGGGGTCTCTCGCCGAGCGCTATGGTGTGCACCATCCGGGCCTCTTGACTGTGCTCGAAAAAATGGAGGAGACAATCGAATTGCCGTTGGACCGCGCGGCCATGGCGCGCATTGCCGGCGTGACGCCGCGTCATCTCGACCGGCTGTTCGCCGCCCATCTGGGCGCGACTTTCCTCGATCAATATCGGCGGGTTCGGCTGCGACATGCCAGACGGCTGCTGGAACAGAGCCCGCTTTCCATCTCGGAAATCGCCATTGCCACAGGCTTTTCGAGCGGCGCACATTTCTCCCGCGCCTATCGCGCGCAATACGGAATGGCACCGGGAGAAACCCGCCGTGGTTGATTTCGTCGGAGTTGAGAAAATTTCACTCTGACGATAGTGTGCTTGCGATGCCGTCAAAAGGGATGCGGGATGAAAAGCAAGGCCGATAAGAAGACAACAAAAGACGAGGACATTCACGGCGGTCGACCGGCATTTTCGCAAGATCCCCATGCGGTGCGAGAGCCGAAGGAAAACAATCTCGAAATGGCCATCGGCCATGAGGTGCGCGCCTATCGCAAGAAGCTCGGCATCACTGTCACCGACCTTGCGGCTGCGACCGGCATTTCGCTCGGCATGCTGTCGAAGATCGAGAACGGCAACATCTCGCCGTCGCTGACGACGCTGCAATCGCTGTCGCGGGCTCTGGGGGTGCCGCTGACGGCCTTTTTCCGGGGCTATGAGGAGCCGCGCAATGCGGTCTTCGTCAAGGCAGGCCAAGGCGTCGAGCTCGAGCGGCGCGGCACGCGCGCCGGCCACCAGTATAATCTGCTCGGCCATATCGACAACAATTCCAGCGGCGTCATCGTCGAGCCCTATCTCATCAGCCTCACGGCGGACTCGGATGTTTTCCCGACCTTCCAGCACGAGGGCATGGAGTTTCTCTACATGCTCGAGGGGGAGGTGATTTATCGCCATAGCGACCAGCTTTTCCCCATGCAGCCGGGTGACAGCCTGTTCTTCGATGCAGACGCGCCGCACGGGCCGGAAAAGCTCGTGAAACTGCCGGCAAAATACCTCTCGATCATCTGTTATCCGCAACGCGGCAAGATCGACTGAATTGCCTTAGAAGAAAAAATTATTCTTTTGGGTTGAAATCCGAAATCGAACCTGATAGCCCTTTTTGCAGACGCGAAAATGGAGGTCTGGGGCATGTGCGGTATTGTCGGTCTCTTCTTGAAGGATAAGGCGCTGGAGCCTGAGCTTGGCGCGCTTTTGTCATCCATGCTGATCACGATGACGGATCGCGGTCCGGACAGCGCGGGCATTGCGATCTACGGCAGCGATAACGGCAAGACGGCGAAGATCACGCTGCAGTCGGCGACGCCGGAGAAGGATTTTGCCGGACTTGGCGAGGCGCTGAAGGGCGCGCTGGGTGTGCCGGTTTCCATCGAGGTGAAGACCACCCATGCGGTGGTGACGCTCGACAAGGACAAGCTGGATGAGGGTCGCGCCGCGATTGCCTCGCTGCGGCCGAATATCCGCGTCATGAGCAGCGGCGACACGATCGAGATCTACAAGGAAATCGGTCTGCCGAAGGATGTCGTCTCGCGCTTTGCCGTCAGCGGCATGTCAGGCACGCATGGCATCGGCCACACCCGCATGGCGACGGAGTCCGCCGTCACCACGCTCGGCGCGCATCCCTTCTCGACCGGTTCCGACCAGTGCCTGGTCCATAACGGCTCGCTCTCCAACCACAACAACCTGCGCCGCGAACTGGTACGCGAAGGCATGACCTTCGAGACCCAGAACGACTCGGAAGTCGCCGCCGCCTATCTCACCGCCGAAATGGCCAAGGGCAAGGATCTGGGCGAGGCGCTCACCGGCGCGCTTGATGACCTCGACGGCTTCTTCACCTTCGTCGTCGGCACCAAGTCCGGTTTCGGTGTGCTGCGCGACCCGATCGCCTGCAAGCCGGCCGTCATGGCCGAGACCGACCGTTATGTCGCCTTCGGCTCGGAATATCGCGCGCTGGTCAATCTGCCGGGCATCGAAACGGCCCGCATCTGGGAGCCGGAGCCCGCCACCGTCTATTTCTGGGATCACGAGAAGGCCGCCTGACAGGCGCAACACAATCGAGAGAGTTCCTTCATGCCTGTTTTTGACCTTTCCACCACACCCTTGCGTGAACTCAACAGTGCGCTGCACGGGCTTTCCGCCGGCGCCAACGACACCGCCTTCGAAGTCATCAATCCGCGTGGGTCACACGCCGTCGCCGTCGGCATCGACGCACCCGTGACGGTCGATATCAAGGGTTCGGTCGGCTATTACTGCGCCGGCATGAACGATGGCGGCAACGTCACCGTCCACGGTTCCGCCGGCCCCGGCGTTGCCGAAAACATGATGTCCGGATCGGTGGTCATCGAGGGCGATGCCAGCCAGTATGCCGGGGCGACCGGACGCGGCGGCCTGCTCGTCATCAAGGGCAATGCGGCCTCGCGCTGCGGCATTTCCATGAAGGGCATCGATATCGTCGTTCATGGCAATATCGGCCACATGTCGGCCTTCATGGGCCAGTCGGGCCATCTCGTCGTGCTGGGCGATGCCGGCGATGCGCTGGGCGACAGTCTCTATGAAGCGAAGCTCTTCGTGCGCGGCTCCGTGAAGAGCCTCGGTGCCGACTGCATCGAGAAGGAAATGCGCCCCGAGCATATCGAAAAGCTTTCCGAGCTTCTGGACATGGCGGGCGTGCGCGATGTCAAGCCGCAAGAGTTCAAGCGCTACGGCTCGGCCCGCAAGCTCTACAATTTCAACATCGACAATGCCGACGCATATTGAGGCGAAGGGGACATCATGAGCTACCACAATCCGCCCACACCTCCCCGCAAGTCCGCCACGTTCGACGATCAGACGCTGGCCGAAATCCGCCGCGCGGCAGCGACCGGCATCTACGACATTCGCGGCGGCGGCACGAAGCGCAAGGTTCCGCATTTCGATGACCTGCTGTTCCTCGGAGCATCGATTTCCCGCTATCCGCTGGAAGGCTATCGCGAGAAATGCGACACGAGCGTCGTTCTCGGCAGCCGCTTCGCCAAGAAGCCGATCACGCTCAAGACGCCGATTACCATTGCCGGCATGAGCTTCGGCGCGCTGTCGGGCAATGCCAAGGAAGCGCTGGGACGCGGTGCGACTCTGGCCGGTACCTCCACGACGACCGGCGATGGCGGCATGACGGACGAGGAGCGCGGCCATTCGCAGACGCTGGTCTATCAGTACCTGCCGTCGCGTTATGGCATGAACCCGAAGGATCTGCGCCGCGCCGATGCCATCGAAGTGGTTGTCGGCCAGGGCGCCAAGCCCGGCGGCGGCGGCATGCTGCTCGGCCAGAAGATTTCCGATCGTGTGGCCAACATGCGCAACCTGCCGAAGGGCATCGACCAGCGCTCGGCCTGCCGCCATCCGGACTGGACCGGGCCGGACGATCTTGAAATCAAGATCATGGAATTGCGCGAAATCACCGACTGGGAAAAGCCGATCTATGTGAAGGTCGGCGGCGCGCGGCCCTACTATGACACAGCGCTTGCCGTGAAGGCCGGGGCCGATGTCGTCGTGCTCGACGGCATGCAGGGCGGTACGGCGGCAACGCAGGATGTCTTCATCGAGAATGTCGGCATGCCGACGCTCGCCTGCATCCGTCCGGCCGTTCAGGCGCTGCAGGATCTCGGCATGCATCGCAAGGTGCAGTTGATCATCTCCGGCGGCATCCGTTCGGGCGCGGACGTCGCCAAGGCGCTGGCGCTGGGCGCCGATGCTGTCGCCATCGGCACGGCGGCGCTGGTCGCCATCGGCGACAACGATCCGCGCTGGGAAGACGAATATCAGAAGCTCGGCACCACCGCCGGGGCCTATGACGACTGGCATGAGGGCAAGGACCCGGCCGGCATCACGACACAGGATCCCGAGCTTGCCGCCCGTCTCGACCCAATCGTCGCCGGTCGGCGTCTTGCCAACTATCTGAAGGTCATGACGCTGGAGGCGCAGACGATTGCCCGCGCCTGCGGCAAGAACCACCTGCACCATCTGGAACCGGAAGACCTCTGCGCGCTGACGATGGAGGCTGCCGCCATGGCGCAAATCCCGCTCGCCGGCACCAGCTGGTACCCGGGCAAGGGAGGCTTCTGACATTTGCCCGGGCCAACGGGCCCGGGACTTGCATGCATTATCGAAGTGTCTCGAATAATCCAAAGGGGAACGAGAATGACACTGGATCTTGCTGCCTTTGCAAAAGACAAAGGCATCAAATATTTCATGATCAGTTATACCGATCTTTTCGGCGGCCAGCGGGCCAAACTGGTCCCCGCCGAGGCGATCGAGGACATGCAGAAGGATGGCGCGGGCTTTGCCGGTTTCGCCACCTGGCTCGACCTGACGCCCGCCCATCCCGATCTTTTCGCCGTTCCCGATCCGTCTTCCGTGATCCAGCTTCCCTGGAAAAAGGACGTCGCCTGGGTTGCCGCCGACTGCATGATGGAGGACCAGCCGGTTGAACAGGCGCCGCGTGTCGTCCTGAAAAAGCTGATCGCCGAGGCTGCCGGCGAAGGACTGCGGGTCAAGACGGGCGTGGAGCCGGAATTCTTCCTGATTTCGCCGGATGGCACGAAAATCTCGGACGAATTCGACAGCGCGGAGAAGCCCTGCTACGACCAGCAGGCGGTCATGCGCCGCTATGATGTCATCGCCGAGATCTGCGATTACATGCTGGAACTGGGGTGGAAGCCCTATCAGAACGACCACGAAGATGCGAATGGCCAGTTCGAAATGAACTGGGAATATGACGACGCGCTCCAGACCGCCGACAAGCATTCCTTCTTCAAGTTCATGGTCAAGTCGGTGGCCGAAAAGCATGGGCTTCGCGCCACCTTCATGCCGAAGCCGTTCAAGGGGCTGACGGGCAACGGGTGCCACGCGCATATCTCGGTCTGGGATCTGGAGGGCGGGGTCAACGCCTTTGCCGACAAGAGCATGCCGTTCGGTCTTTCCGCCAAGGGCAAGACCTTCCTGGGTGGCATCATGAAACATGCTTCCGCGCTGGCCGCCGTGACCAATCCGACGGTCAATTCCTACAAGCGCATCAATGCGCCGCGCACCGTCTCGGGCGCAACATGGGCTCCGAACACCGTGACCTGGACCGGTAACAACCGCACCCATATGGTGCGCGTGCCCGGACCCGGCCGCTTCGAACTGCGCCTGCCGGATGGCGCGGTGAACCCCTATCTGCTGCAGGCGATCATCATCGCTGCCGGTTTGTCCGGTCTCCGCTCGCAGGCGGATCCCGGGCCCCATTACGATATCGATATGTACCGCGAAGGCCATACGGTCAAAGATGCGCCGAAGCTGCCGCTCAATCTTCTCGATGCGCTGCGGGAATACGAGAAGGATGCCGAACTGCAGAATGCGCTCGGTCCTGAATTCTCCAAGGCCTATCTGAAGCTCAAGCACCAGGAATGGAATGC
>UBMP01000016.1 GCA_900466575.1 Hyphomicrobiales bacterium
CGCTCCGCCGTATTTTTAAAACTACCAATCAGGGCGGCGCGTCAGCGTGGCTCTCCGGAAGCGATTGCCCGGAGACAGGGGCAAGAGCGGCAGAACCGGAGTGGAACTCGGAAACAGGTTTTCCGGGGCGTATCGTTGCGCCCCCAGAGCATGTCGAGGAAAAGTGGGAACCGGTTTTCCGTCCGGACATGCGTCAAAACAAGGTCAGGAAGGCAGGGACGCGATGGCAAGGCGAAAGAGAAAGATCATGCCGGAGATCATGCGGCGCGAATGGATCGGTCCGCTTGAGGTTGACGATGAGACGATCGAGGCGATGATGGAAAACCGCTGGTTCTTCCAGCAGACGGCGGACGCCCTAGGCCTGCCCGACCACTGCCCCAAATTGCGCTGCCGCCGGCGACATGCCTGCGTTTCCTTCACGCCCGCAGCCGACTATTGCGTCGAGCCGATGAAGCTATATTCACCCTGCATCCGCAACGCCGATGCCGTCCGTCTCATGCACAGATCGGTTGAAGCCATCACTGCAAAGGCCGGAGAGATCGGTGCCGACGCGGACGACGAGGTCTTTCTGCAGGCATTCATTGCGGCAAGCGACAGCTTCCGCCGGGCGCGACTGGCCGCCGAAGCTGCTGAGAAAGCGGCGGCCGAGAAGGCCAAAAGGGAGGCACAAGTTATGTGGTGGTTGTGGAAGAAGCGGAAGTGATGCGGAGGGTGGCGCGCCCCCTCTCTTGCAAAATCTATGACTTAGCTGACGCTAAGATCATGATTTTGCTTTCTCCCCCACCAGGGGGGAGATTGGAGTGCGCGGCCACGGCATTCTACCCATCTACAAGGGCGAGATTGGAGCACGCGGGCGCGTCATCTTCCCCATCTCCCCCTCGGTGGGGGAGAAAGGAATTTCTTATGTTTAGCCAAGGGCTAAGCATTAGAAATTCCAAGAGAGGGGGTCCAACGCCACCCTCCAGCCCCTCAATGCTCCGGCCGCGAAACACCCCAGAGCCGCCACGGCGCCCACCAGACAAGCCGGCGCTCCAGCACTTCCGGCACCGGATCGTACCCCCAGGTGCCGCCCGGTCCGCAGCGCATGAACCGAAACAGCGCCATGAACGACCCCTTCCAAAGCCCATGCCGCGCCACCGCCTCATAGCCATATTCCGAACAGGTCGGCGAATGGCGGCAGGACTGGCCGATGAGCGAGGAAAGCGTGAGCTGATAGGCGCGGATCAGCGCAAGGCCGAGAAGCCGGCCCGGCGTCTTCGGGAACGCGCCCTTCCAGTTGCGGGAACGGGGATGGTGGTGATGGTCAGCGCACAAGGAGAGCCCTCACCCCGCCGCAACCTTCGCGCCCGCCTCGATCTGGTCGAGACAGTCGCAGACGGCGTCGAAGGTGAGCATGGTGGAGGCGTGGCGGGCCTTGTAGTCCTTGACGGGCTTGAGGTAGCGCATGTCCTCGAAGCGGCCCGAAGGCCCCTCGCCGTCCGCCTTCAGCATGGCGAGCATGTCGGCCTTCGCCTGGCGCAGTTCGTCGGGCGTCGCGCCGACCACATGGCGGGCCATGATGGAGGACGACGCCTGGCCCAGCGCACAGGCCTTCACGTCATGGGCGAAATCGGAAACCTTGCCGTCCTCGACCTTGAGGAAGACGCGCACCTTGGAACCGCAGAGCTTGGAATGCGCCATCGCGCTCGCATCCGCATCCTCCAGGCTGCCGAGGCGCGGAATGTTGCCGGCGAAGTCGAGAATGCGGGCATTGTAGATATCGTCGATCATGGCCTTGAACCGGGTAAGACGTCAGCGCTGGCAGGCTGCTGTCGAAAGCTGACAATGCGTTCGCCGATTGCCTCTTTCCTAGAGCAGCAAACTTACTATATCTTATGTCGGAGATGGAGGCGCGTTTTGCAAGCTGCAAAACAGCGCCTTTTGTCTCCGAATTTTTCAAGCGCGTACATCCGTTTGAAATCTTCGTGCGTAAATGGATCAGAGTTTGGCGGATGCGTTCTCTTTTTATGGGAACATTTTCGCTACAATGGGAAACCGTGCCGGAGACCGCCCCTTGAAGGCGGATCGAAAGCCCCGGAGCCCGCCATGGCGTTGAAGTTCTTCTTGAGGAAGGTCTTGCGTGCCGGTCTGGCGGTCCGAACCAAAACGACCCGTCCTCGCGTCGAGGCAGGTCAGGAGGCCAGAATGGACGCAGTTGTAACACGGATCGGTTCCGCCAACACCGAAGCCAATCGCCCGAGCCAGAAGGACGCCGAAGACGCCGTCCGCACCCTGCTCGCCTGGGCCGGCGAAGACCCGACCCGCGAGGGTCTGCTCGATACGCCGAAGCGCGTGGCCAAGGCCTACAAGGAACTCTTCGGCGGTTATGACGAGGATCCGGTCGAGGTTCTCGGCCGGACCTTCGAGGAAGTGGCGGGCTATGACGACATGGTGCTCGTCGCCGACATTCCGTTCTTCTCGCATTGCGAACACCACATGGTGCCGATCATCGGCAAGGCGCATGTCGCCTATATGCCGGATGGTCGCGTGCTTGGCCTCTCCAAGGTCGCCCGCGTGGTCGATATCTTCGCCCGCCGCCTGCAGACGCAGGAAGCGCTGACGGCACAGATCGCCTCGGCCATCGACACGACGCTCGCGCCGAAGGGTGTGGCGGTCATGATCGACGCCGAGCACATGTGCATGTCCATGCGCGGCATCAAGAAGCAGGGCTCGACCACGTTGACCACGACCTTCACTGGCGACTTCAAGACCGATGCGGCGCTGCAAGCCCGCTTCATGACGATGCTCTACGGCCGGAAGTAAGTTCCATGTCCCTGACATTTCCTCCGCCACCCTCCAACAAGGCGGAACTCGAAGGCGATGGCGCCTTCACCCCGAAATTCGACCGCGACGGTCTGGTGACGGCCGTCGTGACGGATGCGCGTGACGGCGAACTCCTCATGGTCGCGCATATGAATGACGAGGCGCTGGCGCTGACGCTCGAGACCGGGATCGCGCATTATTACAGCCGCTCGCGAAACATGATTTGGAAAAAGGGCGAGACCTCTGGCAATCTCCAGACGGTCAAGGAATTGCGCACCGATTGCGATCAGGACGCCGTCTGGCTGAAGGTCGAGGTCGGAGGCCACGCAGCGACCTGCCACACCGGCCGGCGCTCATGCTTCTATCGTGTCGCAAAGACCGAAGACGGCCGCGCCGTGGTTGAAATCACCGATCATCATCGCCATTTCGATCCGGACGAGGTCTATAGCAAAAATTAGGCATATGCCCTGAAACGATACAGCGGGTCCGGGCGTTTACCATTTGGAAAGTCCTGCGCGCGCCTAATGTGATGGAACGGTGAACGTTCAGCGCTGTATGGGGAGTATCATGCTGAACTGGAGTTTGAAACGCGATAACGCAAACCAGTTGCAGGCCGACAAGGCCCTGACTCCTGACATCCCCTCCACACCTCTCATTCCCGAACCCAAACGCCCCGAACCGCGCATTGCGCTGGCCCTCGGCGGCGGCGCGGCCCGTGGCTGGGCCCATATCGGCGTGCTACGCGCGCTGGACGAAGAAGGCATCAAGATCGGCATGGTCGCCGGTACCTCGATCGGCGCCCTGGTCGGTGGCTGCTATCTGGCCGGCAAGCTCGATGAACTGGAGAGCTTCGCCCGCTCGCTCACCATGCGCCGCATCGCCGCCTTCCTCGACTTCACCATCGGCGGTGGCGGACTGCTCGGCGGGTTGCGGTTGACGAAACGCATGCAGGAACATCTCGAAGGTCTCGACATCGAAGACCTCGACAGGCCCTTCGTCGCGGTCGCCACGGAACTGAAAACTGGCCATGAGGTGTGGATGCATTCCGGCTCGCTGATCACCGGCCTGCGCGCATCCTATGCGCTGCCCGGCATCTTCGAACCCATCGTCTGCAATGGTCGCGCACTGGTCGATGGCGCGCTGGTCAATCCGGTTCCCGTCTCGGTCTGCCGCGCCTATGAGCAGCAGCTCGTCGTCGCCGTGAACCTGCACTACGACCTCTACGGCCGCTCGGCTGTGATCAAGCACACTGCCGTGCACCAGCCGACGACCTATCGCGACACGCAGTCGAAGCCCGACAACGAGCGCCGCCACGGCGTGACGTCCGTGATGGTCGAAGCCTTCAACATCATTCAGGATCGAATTTCGCGGGCAAGACTGGCGGGCGATCCGCCGGATCTGTCGCTGCAGCCGCGGCTTGCCGATATAGGGCTTTCGGAATTCCACCGCGCCGGCGAAGCCATCGACCGTGGCTACCAGGAAGCCAAGGCCAAGATCGGCGAAATCAAGCGCATGCAGGATGTCCTGCTGCGCTGATCTCTCTCACATCTGACTAGAAACTCAGCGGCGCGGGCCGCGGGCTACGCGCTCGATCTCTTCCCGCACCAGCCGTTCGACCAGCGTCGGCAGATTGTCGTCGAGCCATTCCTGAAGCATGGGCTTCAGCATCTCTTCGGCAATCTCATCGAGCGTGCGCTTCGAACCGCCAAGTGCATCGGCAAGTTCCTCGAAAGACCGTGAGACCTTCTCTTCCGTCACCGGCGACAGCAGCTGCGCCGGGATGGCCGCGGAAATCTCGTTCGTGATCTGGACGGTGAAGGGCTCAACCGGATCGGACGCCGGCTCGTTTGCGAGTTCGATCTCCGGTTCATAAACCTCGTCGACCATTTCCGAATGATCCATGGCGGCCTCCTCGGTCTCATACGCCGGGGCCGGAGACTGCGGTCCGGAATAGAAATTCATCTCGGTGGTCATGACGGGCGACATCGGCTGTGACGAAACGGAGTAAGCCTCAACCGGCTCGTGATATTCAGGGGTGATGGCCGACGACGCGACCGTCTGCGCGGGGGCAAAGGAGGCTTGAACAGGCTGCTCCTCGACGGACGCGGGCTGCGGCGCAGGAGCGGCAGCCTGAACCTGAGGTTCGGCATCGTTGGCAGGTGCAGCGGGCTGGCGGCGCTCAGAGGCGGCCTTCACGCGGGCAGCAACATCGGCGAGCGACATCGGCCGTGCAGCCGGCTGTTCGGCCTTCTCGGGCGCACGCGGCTGTGCAACTGATTCGGCCGGCTGAACAGGCGCAACGCGGGCGGGTGTGAAATCCGCACCTGCACTCATCAGAGCAATATCGTCATCGATTGTGAGCTCGATCGTCTCGGGAATATTCGGAACCTGGGCCGAATAAGAAGCGTTATCAATGCTTTCGACGGGATCATTATTCTCGATGATCCTGCGGATCGAAGCCAGGATTTCTTCCATAGACGGTTCACGCGCTACATTTGGCTGAGCCATTTTCATCCCCGTTCAACACATCTGCCAGACACGATAATTATTAGCAGACAGTTTACCCTAAATGGGGCGAAAGGGAAAAAGAACAGGACGCGGAGGTTATCCACCGCGCCATCCACAGTTTCGGGCCTCGACCTTAAAGAGCCTTTAAAAGTCCGCAGGCCGCGTCGAGATCGATCTTGCGCGCGGCGCGGCGGCGGATTGCTTCCTCATCATCGCCCCACTGGCTGATCTGCCAGTCTTCGTCGATATGCGCGAGCCGCCAGACCTCATCGGCATCCGCCACCTGTTCGGCAAAGGCGAGCGCGAGGATGGCCGAACCGGTAAGCGTCGTCACCGTATGGAGACAGGCGAGACGGAAGGCGTCGTCGTGGCGCTTCAGGCCCGCACCAAACGCAGCGATTGCCTCCCGCGGCTGTTCCTGATGCATGACGCCTTCGGCCAGGATGAAACGAGCGCCGAGCCGGTCGGAGGCCCAGCCAAGGATGGGGTCCCAGCCATCGGCCTGAAGATCGACCAGCTTCTGCGGGGCATCGGCGCGGTAGCAGAGAAGGTCACTCGATGAATAGCGCAGGATGTCTTCGAACACCGCCTGCGGATCGATCGCCACGCCATCGAGAACAGTGTTGACCAGACGCGTTACCGGCATGGTCAGCGGGCTGATTACATCCTTCTGCGCGGCCCATTCGGCGGCGACCATGTCGGCAGCGGCCTGTGTGGGCACGGAAAGCTTCGCCTTGGAGGGCGTGCGCACGGTCTTCCCGTCGAGCAGCACGGAGAACCCGCCCTCGCCGTCTTCTCCCACGCTCACGGCCTCGTAGAACCGCTTCGGCAGAGGCGTCTTCATCTGGATCTGCGCGCGGCGTACCGGGTCCGGATCGGACAAGAACGCGTCGTTGAGGTCGGTCAGGATGTCTCTCATGGTCTCTTACCCGAATTGCCGGATCAGCAGGGGGATATCGGTGGTGACGTCGGCGATCATGTCGGCACCGGCGCGCTTCAGATCGGTCGCAGCGCCATAGCCCCACGATACGCCGAGCGCATTCGCACCTGCCGCCTTCGCCATCTCCATATCGTAAATGCTGTCGCCGATCACAATAGTGTCGGCCGGGGAAATTCCCGTCGTGCCGCAGCATTCGAGCACCATGGCGGGATGCGGCTTGGACGGGCAATCGTCTGCGGTGCGGGCGACGTAGAACGTGTCGCTCCAGCCGTGCGTCTCGCAGACCAGATTCAGACCATGACGCGACTTACCGGTGACCGCGCCGAGGATGAGGTCGTCCCGAGCCGAAAGCTCGGCGATCACGCCGTCGATGCCGGGGAAGAGTGGCTCCTGAAACCCCGCCTCCAACCGCGTCGCAGCGAAGATCGACTTGTAATGCGCCATCATGGCAACGGCCTGCGCATCCACTGCATCAAGGCCGCGCATACGGGCAATGGCGCTATCAAGCGTCAAGCCGATGATGGCATGCGTCGCAGCCGCAGGCGGTTCCTCCAGCTCGAAATGACGGAAGGTGCGCACCATGACCTCGTGGATCAGATGCGCGCTATCGACCAGCGTGCCGTCGCAATCAAAGAGAACGAGTTTCATTCGTCGTAGTCCGGGCCGTTCTGATCAAAGCCCAGCAGGTTCCAGGTCTGCACCATATGGGGCGACAGGGGCGCGGTGACCTTCAGGCGGCCGCCCGATGGATGCGGAATGTCGATATGGCGGGCATGAAGATGCAGCCGGTTCTGGACGCCGCCCGGGAAGGTCCAGTTGAGATCGGCCTGGAAGTATTTCGGATCGCCGATGATCGGATGACCGATATGGGCGGCGTGGACGCGCAGCTGGTGCGTACGACCGGTATAGGGTTCCATCTCCAGCCATGCGAGGTTCTGCGCCGCCTGTTCAAGCACACGGTAGTAGGACACGGCGTGGTCGGCCCCGTCCTCGCCATGCTTGGTGACGCGCATGCGGTCACCATCCGGTGTCTCTTCCTTGACGAGCCAGGTCGAGATGCGGCCTTCGCGCTGACGCGGCACACCGCTGACAAGCGCCCAATAGGTCTTCTTGGTATCGCGCTCACGAAACGCAGCCGTCAGCTTCTGCGCGGCACCACGGGTCCGGGCAACGACGAGAACGCCGGACGTATCGCGGTCAAGGCGATGGACGAGACGCGGCTTCTCGCCTTTCTTGCTGGTCCAGGCTTCCAGCATCTTGTCGATATGGCGCGTGAGGCCGGAACCGCCCTGCACGGCCAGACCCGCCGGCTTGTTGAGCACGAAAACCTTGTCGTCCTCATGCAGCAACATGCGGGACAGAAGCTCGGCATCGCCGGAATGCTTGAGTTCCTTGCCGGACGGCGCGCCTGTGCGCTCCTCGCCTTTGGCGTCGATATCCATCGGCGGGATGCGCACCTTCTGGCCGGGCTGGACGCGCGTATCGGACTTCACTCGGCCGCCATCGACGCGGATCTGGCCGGAACGCAAGAGCTTCTGCAGCGCGCCGAAACCGAGGCCTGGATAATGGACCTTGAACCACCGGTCGAGCCGCATACCAGCCTCGTCCTCGCTCACGTCCCTATGTTCAATGCCAGCCATTCTTGTTCTTCCTTCAACTTGCGCCCGCTTTAGCGGAAATGCGGCAGGAAGGCCAGAGCAAGGCCTTCGGCATGTCGGCATTGACCCGAGACAAGGGATTCGAAGCCCGCAGGGCCCACTCCGCCTCGTCACGGGCAGAGGATGACCCGGCACGTGGAGATCAATGCAAAAATGCATGACCTGAATCCGCAACCTCAGCATCAGCGGCATCGGGAATTTGGTGGCGCAAAAAAGCTCCCTCACTTTTGCATGCCTCAACGACTCGAATTAGGACTAAACATAAACATCTATGGCGCGACGGCTCGCCGCCACGCCCGTCTTTCGTGTCGAAAAGGCAGGCATCAGATCATGACAGACAGACTTGAACCGAAATTCGTCAGCGTCTTGAAGGAAGGCTATGGTCTTTCGCGGCTGAAGGCGGATACGCTTGCCGGCCTCACGGTTGCCATCGTGGCGCTGCCGCTCTCCATGGCGATTGCGATTTCCTCCGGTGTCACGCCGGAGCGCGGACTCTACACAGCCATATTCGGCGGGTTCATGGTCTCATTTCTTGGCGGGAGCCGGTTTCAGATCGGTGGGCCAGCAGGCGCCTTCATCGTCCTGGTGGCCGCCTGCGTGGCAAGGAACGGCGTCGAGGGCCTCATCCTTGCGACCATGATGTCCGGGCTGTTCCTGATAGCGGCCGGCTTCCTGCGGCTCGGGAAATATATCAAATACATTCCCTATCCCGTGACGGTCGGTTTCACGGCCGGTATCGGTGTCATCATCTTTTCAGGCGAAATCCATGACCTTTTCGGGCTGACGACGCAAGGCAAGGAGCCGGGGCCGCTCATCGACAAGCTCGCCTATCTCTACGGCTATATGGGAACGATCAGCGCGCAGGCGACCGCCGTTGGGATATTCACCATCGCCGTGATCCTGTTGCTCAAGCGCTTCCGGCCAAACTGGCCGGGCCTACTAATTGCCGTCGCGCTGTCCTCGGTGCTGGCCGCCACGCTCGGGCTCCATGTCGAGACGATCGGTACCCGTTTCGGCGGTCTCCCGGATGCCGTTCCGGCTCCGCACCTGCCGCCGCTGAGCCTCGATCTCGCTCTCAAGGTCCTGCCGGACGCCATCGCCTTCACGCTGCTGGGCGCGATCGAGTCACTGCTCTCCGCTGTCGTCGCCGACGGCATGTCCGGTCGCCGTCATCGCTCGTCGATGGAGTTGATCGCGCAAGGCGTCGCCAACATCACCTCCGGACTTTTCGGCGGCATCTGCGTGACCGGCACCATCGCCCGCACCGCCACCAATGTCCGCGCGGGCGCCACGAGCCCGGTCTCCGGCATGCTGCACGCGGTCTTCGTTCTGGTCTTCCTGCTGGTCGCAGCGCCGCTCGCCAAGTACATCCCGCTTTCAGCGCTTGCCGGCGTGCTCGCCTTCGTCTGCTACAACATGATTGAGAAGCAGGCGATCGCCGCCCTCTTCCGCTCCTCCTGGGGCGATGCGATCGTGCTCTCGGCCACATTCCTCGTCGTCATTTTCCGCGACCTCACAGAGGGCATTATCGTCGGCTTCGTGCTTGGCGCTTTCCTCTTCATCGAACGCATGGCCAAGCATGTGCAGGTCAGCGAGCAGCCGGGCGATCTGTTCGCTGATGACACGGAAGGTCCGGAAAAGCCCTTCCGCACCACGGATCCGGATACAGCGGTCTATCGCATCTCGGGTGTCTTCTTCTTCGGGGCAGCCGCCACCGTCGCATCGGTGCTGGACCGTATCGCCGACCAGCACAAGAACTTCATCCTCGATTGCTCCTCTGTGCCCTTCATGGACTCTTCGGCGGCCAATGTCATCGAAGGCGCGGTCAGGAAAGCCCGCAAGAACGGGATCCGCTTCCTGATCGCAGGCGCATCCCCCGACGCCCGTGCTATCCTGGAAGCCAACCACGTGAAGGCGCCGGAAGTCGAATATTTTTCGACCTTCAAGGAGGCCGCCGCCGCGGTCCATCTGCAACCGCCGCGTTTCGCCGAAGCAAAAGCAAGCTGAACGACCTTTTCCCTGCCCGGTTCACGCTGTATGAACCGGGCATGTCAGACTCGCCTTCAAGCCCCACCATCTATGTCGATGCCGACGCCTGCCCGGTCAAACCGGAAGTGCTGAAGGTCGCCGAGCGGCATGGCCTGAAAACCGTCTTCGTCGCGAATTCGGGCTTGCGCCCCTCACGCGATCCGATGGTCGTCAACGTGATCGTCAGCGCCAGCTTCGACGCCGCCGACAACTGGATCGCCGAAAACACCGGCGAGCACGATATCGTCATCACAGCCGATGTGCCGCTGGCCGTGCGCTGCGTCGACAAGGGTGCGTTGGTGACGGGGCCGCAAGGCCGCATCTTCGACCGCGCCAATATCGGCATGGCATCCGCCATGCGCGACCTTGGCCAGCACCTGCGCGAAACCGGCGAAAGCAAGGGTTACAACGCGGCCTTCACCGCGCGCGATCGCTCGGCCTTCCTCGAAACGCTCGACCGACTCTGCCGGAGAGCGAAATCCGAACGACAGAAAGCTTAACAGGATCAGCAGCCATGAAGATCATCTCCGAGAACGTCTCCTTCGACGGCGTGCAGGGCGTCTATAGCCACGCATCGAAGATCACCGGCACCGACATGACCTTCGCCGTCTATGTTCCGCCGCAGGCGGCGCATGCGCCCTGCCCGGTCGTCTGGTATCTATCGGGCCTCACCTGCTCTCATGCGAACGTCATGGAAAAGGGCGAATATCGCCGCGCCGCGTCCGAACTCGGCCTGATCGTTGTCTGCCCGGACACCAGCCCGCGCGGCGATGATGTCGCCGACGAGCCGGGCAACTGGCAGATGGGCAAAGGCGCAGGGTTCTATCTGGATGCGACCGAGGCACCCTGGGCGCAGCACTACCAGATGTATTCCTACATCACGGAAGAACTGCCGATGGTCCTCTCCGCCAACTTCCGCGCCGATATGGGCCGACAGGGCGTCTTTGGCCATTCCATGGGTGGACACGGGGCGCTGACCATTGCGCTGAAAAACCCGCAGCGTTTCAGAAGCTGCTCGGCCTTCGCGCCAATCGTCAATCCGATGGAAGCAGACTGGTCGGTGCCTGCATTCGAGAAATATCTCGGCAACGATCGCGCGACCTGGCGTCAATATGACGCCTGCGCGCTCATCGAAGATGGGGCGCGGTTCCCCGAATTCCTGATCGATCAAGGTTCGGCGGACAGCTTCCTGCAAAAGGGCCTGATGCCCTGGAAACTGGAAGAGGCTGTCAAGGACAAGGGCATCGGCCTCGTCCTCAACATGCGTGAGCGCTACGACCACTCCTACTATTTCATCTCGACCTTCATGGCCGATCACCTGAAATGGCACGCCGAACGGCTGGCGTGATCCCGTTCACTTGCGCAGGCTGAAATCACCGGAGAGAAGCGACCCTTGCGGGCAGGTGGCGAGCGAATCGCCCCTGCAGGCCGCATCCGGCACCGGAACCGTCTGATCCGGCACGCTCCCGGTCTTCGTCTGATCCTGCGGCGTATCGGAATCGGCGACCGCGCGCATCAGCGTGTCGAGGGCGTCGGTCGAAAGTGCCGCATCCTCGCCAGCCTTGCCTGTCTTGGGCGGATTGGCAGCTGCCGACTTCCTGGGCTGGTCGCCAACGCGCGGCGGATTGGAAGCGATCGGCGCCGGAGAAGCCGGGAGTTCGAAGTTCCGTCGCACGCGAGCAGCGATGCCCAGCGCGAGCTGACTGGAAGCGTGCGCCTCGTCGATCGACGCCGCCTCTTCGTGGAAGGAAGCCGTCTGCACGACCTTGCCGCCAGCAACGGGTTTCAGGGTCACCGTGACATCAGCCCCGGCCTTGTAGCCATTGGCAACGCGCGTGCCTGAAAAACCCGAGATCGAGACGGCCATTTGAACCGGAACCGCTCCTGATTTCGGCGAGGCCGACCGGATGGCGGACACGAGGTTGTCGCTGACAGCCTCCGAAACAGCCTGCGGCGCGACACCGGATATATTCACGGACTTGATGGCATAGGCCTGCACATCAGCCGAGGTGGGAGCAATAGCCGTTGTCATGCAGCCGCACAGCGCCACGGCCATGCAAGCCGCCATCACCGTGGTGAGAAAAAATCGAGCCATTGCGAATCCCGTACTGCAAACCAAACGTTCGCGTGCGAAGTTACGCCAATCGGCTGCCGAAACAACGAAAAGAGGGAACGGCTCAGTTGCCGTCCACAGTCCTGAGCCCGAACCAGGCGTCCTTGACCGCCTCGTAATGCTCTTCCGGCTTGTATTCCGCTACCTGCAGGCCCTGGGTCTGCACCGTCAACTGGCCGGACGCGGCAAGCACTCCATAGCTCGCTACAACGAGGTCATGCTGAGCCTGAGCGAGGCTGAGCTCGGCAGTGAGGACCGTCTGCTGCGAGTTCAACACGTCGAGCGTCGTCGACTGCCCGACCTTGCGCTCTTCAACGACGCCGGAAAGCGCCAGATTGGCGGCAGACACGGCATCCTTGTTGGCGCGGATGGAAACGCCGGCCGCCTGCATCTGGGCATAGGCCGACACGATCGACTGGCGCACCGACAGACGGGCGGAATCGACCCTGATCTGGCTTGCGCCAAGATTTTCCTTCGCCTGGCGGATCGCACCGTATTCGGCACCGCCCTTGTAAAGCGGGATCGTCAACTGCGCGGTGACACTGGCGGAGTTGTAGGTGCTCGGGCTCGCGAGCGTCGAGGGATTGCCATAGTTGCGGCCAACGGCCCCCTGTACGGCGACACCGGGAAGCAAGGCGCCCTCAGCCGACTTCACCTGATAGCCGGAAGAATCGACAACATGTTCTGCAGCAAGGATCGACGGATGCTGCTGAAGGCCCAGCGCAACCGCCTTGTCGAGCGAAGCGGGCATGCCACGCTTGGCGGCGCCTGGAAGAGAAATGCCCTTGGGCTCATCGCCGACAATCTGCATATAGGTCGCTTCCGCAATCTTCAACTGGGCGACGGCTGCCGCGAGCTGTGCCTGCGCTGCGGCCAGCTGTGCCTGCGCCTGGCTGACATCAGTCTTGGTGCCCTCGCCCACCTGAAGGCGTGCATTGGCTGCCTTGACCTGCTCGTTGAGGAAGCCGAGGTTCTGCTTGCGGATAGAAACAAAATCCTTGTAGAGCGCGACATTCGCATAAGCCTGAACCGCGGCATAAAGGATTTGCATTTCCGTGCCGCGAAGCTGTTCGCGAGTCGCATAAACTCCCGATTCGGCGGCATTGATACGGTTCAGTGTCTGGAACCCGTCAAAAATCTGCTGAGTGACGGTGAGCGAAATCGAATTGCTCTGAGTCGCCGCATCCGCGCCGGCGATATTGTTGACGCCATAGGCCATCGCATTGGTGTGCACGGCGGTCACGCCCAGCTGCGGACGATAGCCGGCCTTGGCCATCGTGACATTCTCGTCGGTGGCGCGGAGGCTGGCCCGCGCGGCGTTCACATCCGGGTTGTTCGCGTAGGCCTTCGCCATGGCGCCCTGGATGGTCTCTGCCTGCGCGGCCACGGAAAGACCGAGCAAGGCCTGAACGGCGACCGCTGCCAGAAGCGTCCTACGGAATCTAATCACGAACATTCTCCCGAGTGACCGCCAGACATGGACGGCGCAACGACATTTTAACTCATATGAAGGCCAGCATGCCAAGGCTTGTCTTCAATCCACCGGCTTCAGCACGCTGCACAATGCGCCTGCGTGTTACGCGTGGGCAACACAAACCCCAGCATCGCATCCAGATCTCAGAATACGAATTCCGCGACCTTGCGGAAGCCAGGCAGCGGCTTCACCGACGTATTGAAAGCGAAACGCTTGGAAACCGAAGCGCCCTCGCGGATATAAACCTGCGCGGCGGACGAATTGCCGTAGCCGACAACAGCGATCAGACGACCGCCGTCGCGCAACTGGTCGAACAGCGCGTCCGGAACCACTTCCACGGCGCCGTTCAGGAAAATGACATCGAACGGCGCTTCTGCGGCATAGCCCTTTTCCAGGCTGCCCTTGACCACCGAGACATTGTCGAAGCCCTGTTCGGCCAGGACCACGGTGGCGCGCGAGACGAGATTTTCATCCGACTCGAGAGCGACGACCGTCTTTGCCAGACGCGACAGGATCGCCGAGGCGTAGCCCGTTCCTGCGCCGACATCGAGCACCACGTCATCCGGGCCGATCTCGGCGGCCTGCAGCAGCTTGGCGAGCGGCGACGGCTCCATCAGATAGCGCGGCGCGTGGCCATCGGCTGACGGCGCGATTTCGAGATCGCTGTCGATATAGGCAAGAGCCGCGAGCTTTTCGGGAACAAAAGCCTCGCGCGGCACTGTCAGGAAGGCCGAAAGAAGCGAGTGAGAGGTTACATCGGTCGTGCGTAGCTGGTTATCCACCATACGGGCGCGCGCAGATTCAAAATCGATCATAAGCTATGTCCCTGTTCCGTCTGACAATCCGCTGACAGGAAGGCGGCGGATTTCCGGCGTTTCTTAACGGTCTTTAACCGTGGCCGCTGACGCTTTCAAGCGCGCTCTGAGCAATCGCGGGAAAAATCGGGGAGACGTTGCAGCCATGCACAGGATAGTCAGCAGAGAGGCATCGGTCTGCCCCTCCCACACCGCGATCGAGTTCATCGCAGCAAAGCAGAAAAGAAAAACCCCGACGGTCAATGACGCGCCGGGGTATCTTGAGATTGTGCGGCATCTTGCGCCAGCACCAAATATGGCTCCCCGGGCCGGATTCGAACCGGCGACCTGTCGATTAACAGTCGAATGCTCTACCGCTGAGCTACCAGGGATCAACGCCTTGCGGCGGTTGGCGGCGTAATACAAACGCTTTTCCGATTTGCCAAGCGGTTTTTTGAAAAATCGTCATGAAAAACTTGAAAGGCCTGAAAAACAACCGATTTGTGGGAGAGAACAAAACGATCCCCCACGTGTGAACAGCGAGCGGCAGTCGACCATCTGGCGCGCCTCGAAAGACGACATGGCATATTTCCAGTTCACAAACGGCGAAATCGAAGTCGCCAATCGCAAATTCCGCCTGCCCCGGGCTCGGCGCGCGCGCATCGGGCTTGGCCTGGCGCTGATGTTCGGCGGCGTTCTGGGCTTTCTGCCCGTCCTGGGGTTCTGGATGCTTCCGCTGGGTTTCCTGGTTCTGTCGCAGGATATTCGCTGGGCCCGCCGTTGGAGAAGACGCATGGCGGTGAACTGGGCGCGCCGCCGTCGAGAAAAAGCCTGAGGCACTCGATAAAACCTCTTGCAGTTCGTCTATATTCATTCTAAATCGCCCCTCGTCGCGGGACGGGTTCTCCGACGAGCACCGACAAGGCCTTCTTCTCTCAAAGAAAAGGCGGTGCAGTGAGGCCTCGTGGCGGAGTGGTGACGCAGAGGACTGCAAATCCTTGTACCCCGGTTCAATTCCGGGCGAGGCCTCCAAAATTTTCCACAGTCAAATGAGAGTTTGCGTTCCGTTGCGGCCCGTGGCCGCGCGCCCGATAGCCCCGTGCCCGTTTCGTAGCGCGGCGTCACGACAAGGCTTGTTATTGCCGTGCTTCGGTCGCCTGTTCAGGGATGGGCGTGCTGCTTTCGGGATAACGGTTAGAGAGTCTCCACAGCATTGACCGTCTTCACCATGATGCCGGCCGGGACCGCACGAGTCGAATGAACATTCCTGATTCGGTTAGCACAGCCGATCTCAACCCGGCAGGGCGCTCAGCCCCGCATGGCGCGCCTCAGCCGCCCCTCGCAATCTCCTCCTCAATACACCAGAGAAGGTTCAGCCCCACGGAAGAGCTCGCCCCAGGGACGAACGTAAAGTGCCGCCACCTCGGCATGGAGGCCGGGGCGGCGGCAAGTTGCGCGGGGGTCGCTATCTCCTGTCTTCCGCCAGAAGCATCGCCTTCTCGCTCTCTATGGCAAGCCGGGCGACCTTGACGACCAGAACCAGAGACGGAATGCCGACAATTGCGGCAAGTACGTATGATGCGACATCGTTGAGGTTGAACAGGCCTGACAAAGCCCATGCAAAAGCGCCAACTGCGCTCAGAAGTTCGACGGCGATCAATGTGGTCACCGAGACCACACCGAATAGGCTCCCTATCGTGAGACCGTTTCGTTTCATGACTAATTCCATTTCCTAAGCGCGCAGAAGCGCGCCTGCCCCAGGCCAACCGGGGGCAACCTTCAGTGAAGCGCCGCGAGGCGCCCGTGAGCTAAGAATGGCTATGAAATCGGTGGTGAACGTGCTCGTTGGTTTTCCGGTTCCGAGGAGGCCGCAATCGCTGAAGCGCGATACGAAGACAGGCGGTTTCGATGAAGCGATGCGAGACCTGGAGCGGCAGGCATCACAGCGACAAACGAGTTACCTCCGGCGGGTGCTTGAGGATCTCTGGCGGAAACCTGAACCTGGACGGCATTGCGATGGGACCGCAACGCGAACTTCGCATCAGGCTTTTCCTTGGCAAGGGTCGGAACCCCTGGCCCGACAATGGCAGGTGAGTAAGAAGAATAAGGTGCAAAGCCCAGGCACAGAAGCACCAGGAAATAAACGAAAAGCTTCCGCACCGTCACGAGTTGCATCGTCGTTCCATCATGAGAACCTGGATGCAGCTACCATGCGATCGAGGAAAGTTCCAGCATCCGACCGAGAAAGTTGATCCTGCCGGATTTGCGACGGGCGAACTGATCTTCCCCAATTAGTTCTGGGGTGACCCGCAAGCGAAACTTCGCGGTCCCCCTATCCACATGCAACGTGATTAGAAAACCCTCCCCGCCGCTCGTCAGGTGGCCGCATGCAGCGAGCGACCTCGTGCGTCAAGAAGCAAATCACAAATTGTCGTGAAACGGGCCGCTGGCCAGACCATTCGAGGCAGAGCCGGGGCGGTTGAAAACCCCGGCTCGTTCCAGAAGGACCCCGGGTTTGCGCCCAACTTCCGGAAAACAAGAGCCGGTGCCCGACTGGAGGTTAAGGCACCGGCTCGTATGTACCCGGGAACTCACGCTCCCGAAACCTCTTATGTTATAATAAGGGCAACGTAGCAAATTAAAAATATGTAACTTTCGTGACAGCGGCAAAAAAAGTCACATTACGCGACCGCGCGTGGCATTTTTGCACGCATCAGCATGCCGTAAAGGTCCCGCGGCTCATCCGGATCGGCGAGAAGATCGAGTTCCTCGTACAGGCCGGTTTCGAGAAGCTTTGCTCGGACGTAACGCAGGGCCGAAAAGTCCTCTACCGCAAAGCCGACAGAATCAAACAGCGTGATCTCGTCGCGTGCCCGCCGCCCCTCTGCCTTGCCGACCATGACGCTCCAAAGCTCCGTGACCATATGATCTGCCGGCAATTGCTGGATTTCACCTTCGATACGCGTCTGCGGCGGATATTCGACGAAGATCGATGAGCGATGCAGAATATCGGGATGCAGTTCGGTCTTGCCCGGGCTGTCGCCGCCAACTGCGTTGATGTGGATGCCGGGGCCGATCATGTTGTCGGTGAGGATTGTCGCATTCAGTTTATCGGCTGTCACAGTTGTCACAATGTCGACGTCAAGAACCGCGTCCTCCGAGGTCTCGCAGATGATGCATTCGATCCCCGAGCCAACCAGATTGCGCGCGCATTTCACACTCGCGGAACGCTCTATGTCATAAAGCCGGACCTTATCGACGCCCAGGAGTGCCTTGAAGGCGAGCGCTTGAAACTCCGACTGCGCACCATTGCCGATGATCGCCATGGTGCGGGCATCGTTCCGTGCCAGATATTTGGCTGCAAGTGCCGACATGGCGGCTGTACGCAGCGCCGTCAGCATGGTCATCTCGGAAAGCATCAGCGGATAGCCCGTCGCCATGTCGGCCAGCAGGCCGAATGCGGTGACCGTCTGGCGCCCGGCGCGCGTGTTCTTCGGATGGCCATTGACATACTTGAAGCCATAGACCTCGCCATCCGTTGTCGGCATCAGCTCGATGACACCCTCCTGGCTATGCGCAGGAATGCGCGCCACCTTGTCGAAGCTCTCCCAGCGGCGGAAATCCTTTTCGATTTCTGCTGCGAGCTCGATCAGGAAGGTCTCGACCCCGACGCGATGGACCAGCTTCATCATGTTATCGACACTGACGAAGGGGACGATGTTGAGCTTCTGCTGCATGGGTTCACCTCTGGTTATCGTTGTGATTCAATAGGTTTGTGTTGGCCTGTCCATGACCCGCTTACCCATCAGGCTCGCGGCCAGATCGGTCATCAGGATCGCAGTGCGGCCGCGCTCGTCGAGGAATGGATTGAGTTCGACCAGATCAAGACTGGTGACGAGACCGCTGTCGGAGACGATCTCCATGATCAGATGCGCCTCGCGAAAGGTCGCGCCGCCGGGAACCGTTGTGCCGACACCAGGCGCGATCGTCGGATCGAGGAAATCGACGTCAAGGCTCACGTGCAGGTCGCCGCCCGCGGCCTTCACCATGTCCAGGAAGCGCTTGAGAAGCGGCACGACGCCCTCCTCGTCGATCATGCGCATGTCGCAGACCGTGACGCCATGGGCGGCCAACGCCACGCGTTCCGCCGGATCGACGCTGCGAATGCCCATCATGCAGATATTCTTCGGATCGACCGGAAACTCAGGTCGCTCGAGCGCGCCTTCGAAACCGCCAAGCCCGCAGGCATAGGCCATCGGCACGCCATGCAGATTGCCGCTCGTCGTGGTGTCCAGCGTATGAAAATCCGGATGGGCGTCGAGCCACAGCACGAAGAACGGGCGCCCGTGCTGTCCTGCATAGGCGGCGTTCCCGGTAAGCGAGCCTGCGGCGAGACTGTGGTCACCGCCGATGACCACGGGAATGCCTTCGTCGCGCGCAGCGGTCACTGCCTCGCGAATGGCTTTCGTCCAGCCGACGAATTCGGGAAGAAACTTCAGCGCAGGATTGGCGTGATGCGCCCCCTCACCGCCGCGGCGGACGAGATTGCCGCGATCTTCGACCGCGTGGCCGAGTTCTGCGAAAGCCTGGATGAGCCCGGCAGCGCGAAAGGCATCGGGTCCCATGTTGCAACCGGGACGCCCCGTCCCCTCCTGCACAGGGGTCCCGATGACGATGAGTTTCTGCTGGTCCATGTCGCACTCCTGATCCTTGTCAAGATTTACTGGGAAAGTCCGGCGATCTGAACAAACCAATTTGGCAAATTTACCAATAAGGCTTATCATATTGGCCAGGATATATGAAATTTTGGACAACACGATGGACGAGCACGACTACAGGCTGATCACGCTGCTGCGCCAGAACGGTCGTCGTTCTATTTCTGATCTCGCGCATGAAACCGGACTGTCGCGCGCCACGGTTCGGGCACGGATCGAAAAGCTCGAGCAATCGGGCGATATCGTCGGCTACACGGTGGTGCTGCGCGCCGATGCCTTCCACGCGCCGGTTCGCGGCATCATGCTGATCGAGGTGGAGGGCCGCGCTGCCGAGAAGGTGGCCGCCGCGCTGGGCGGCTATCCGGAAGTCACCGCGCTCCACAACACCAACGGCAAATGGGATTTCATTGCGGAAGTCGCCGGAAACAGCCTGACCGAGTTCGACGCCATCCTCCACCGCATCCGCCGCATTCCGGGCATTGCATCTTCAGAGACGAACATCCTGCTGTCGACGCCAAAGAGCACGAGCGCGAGGCTTTGATGGGGTCTTGGCAGACGCAGCCTTGATCCGTCAGCCCAACATTTCCGTAGCTCGACGATAGAGATCAATGCAAGCTGTATCGGCCCCCGCATGCCCAGTTCCAACACGCCCTCCATCGTCCTCATCCGCCGCGACCTGCGTCTTGCCGACAATCCCGCCTTGACGGAGGCCGTCAAGCGCAAGGGCCCGATCATTCTTCTCTATATCCGCGAGACGGACGACCCGGACGCCGGTGCGCTTGGCGCAGCACAGCGGTGGTGGCTGCATCATTCGCTGCAGCGGCACATGAAGGCCTGCGAAGGTCGCGGCAATCGGATCATTCTCCGGACAGGCAGCCAGAACGCGGTCGTCGAGAAGATCGTGAAGGAGACGGGCGCCACGGCTCTCTTCTGGAACCGGCGCTATCATCTGAAGGGCCGCGAAACCGATTCAGACCTGAAAAGTTGGGCGAAAGAACACGGGCTTGAAGCCAGGAGCTTCGCAGCCAATCTCCTGCACGAACCGTCCAAGTTGTTGACGGGCACAGGCGGTCCCTATCGCGTCTACACGCCCTTCTGGAAGGCCTTCTCCGCCACCGAAAGCCTCGGTGAGCCCCTGCCCGCACCGGCGAAAATTCCAGCACCCGATCAGCTTCCAGAGAGCGAACACCTGGACGACTGGAAGCTCCTGCCGACCAGGCCAAACTGGGCCGCATCCTTCATGGACACCTGGATCCCCGGCGAACAGGGAGCCAAGGTCGCGTTGATCTTCTTCCTCGAGGAAGCCCTGCGAGGTTACCGAACGCAGCGCGACGTCCCCGGGGGAAAGACCACATCGCGGCTTTCACCGCATCTGGCACTGGGTGAAATCTCGCCGTTGCAGATCTGGCATGCCGTGGTAGAAGCCGAGAAAGGTCACCCGACCGAGGACACTGTCCATTTCCGCAAGGAACTCGCCTGGCGCGAATTTTCCTGGCATCTGCTCTTTCACTATCCGGATCTCGCAGAGAAGGAATTCAACCCGCGCTTTGCCGGTTTCGGATGGGATTTCGACGAGCGCGCCTTCCGGGCATGGACCCGCGGGATCACCGGCTATCCGATCGTCGATGCGGGCATGCGCGAGCTCTGGCAGACGGGCTGGATGCACAATCGCGTCCGCATGATCGCAGCCTCCTTCCTCATCAAGGACCTGATGATCGACTGGCGGCATGGCGAGCAATGGTTCCGCGATACGCTGGTCGATGCCGATCCGGCATCGAATGCGGCAAGCTGGCAATGGGTGGCGGGCTCGGGCGCCGATGCAGCACCTTATTTCCGCATCTTCAATCCGGTGCTTCAGGGCGAGAAATTCGATCCGCAGGGGGACTATGTCCGGCGCTATGTTCCGGAAATCGCAAAGCTCGGCGATGACGCGATCCAGAAGCCGTTCGAGGCCGCCAAGGCTGCACTCGACAAGGCGGAGGTTAGGCTCGGGTTCACCTATCCAAAGCCAATCGTCGATCACGGGCATGCAAGAGGCCGTGCACTTCGGGCTTATGACACATTGAAGGGCTCGGACTGAGGACTGTTCAGTCAGGCAGCTGAAATCTACTCCACCGACCCAACACATTGAAGTAGGCTATACGGCCGATCGGCGGGGTCTGTCCCGATCACGCTGAACACATGCCATTCTCAAAAACTCCGGAACAACCTTCCTGCCCGAGCCGTTGAGCTGGCAGGACGCTGCCATCGCGGCGCCTGTCTCACCCACTCGCTCACACGAAAATCGGAGGAAGCAATGCCTTCTATCGATAAATCAAAGATTCTCATCATCTCCGCCAACGGCTTCGAACAGTCGGAACTCATGGTTCCGCTTGAAAAGCTGAAAGCCGCCGGTGCGACCGTGCATGTCGCGACACCCGATGGCCAGCCGGTCAAGGGTTGGAAGGAAAAGAACTGGGGCGACAGCGTCAATGCCGATCTCAAGATTGCTGATGCCCGCATCGACCAGTACGACGCACTCGTCATTCCGGGCGGTCAGATGAACCCGGACATCCTGCGCACGCAGCAGGACGCCGTCTCGCTTGTCCGCAAGTTCGCAGACAGCGGCAAGGTGATCGCAGCGATCTGCCACGGTCCGTGGATGCTGATCGAGGCCGGCGTCATCAAGGGTCGCCAGGCCACGTCCTACAATTCGATCAAGACCGACATGGTCAACGCTGGTGCCCGTTGGAGCGACGTCGAGGTGGCGACCGACGAAGGCATCATCACCAGCCGATCTCCGAAGGACCTCGAAGCCTTTGTCTCCAAGATCATCGAGGAAGTCGGCGAAGGCCGCCACGACCGCCGCGCGGCGTGATATTCCTTGAGACGACGGCGGGTGGCTTCGGTCGCCCGCCTTTCTCTTTTCAGAACGACGGCAGGACACTATACGAGTTCAAGCCGGAACAACCTTCGCCTTTCGACCTCAAAAACGAAAACGATTGCCTTGCGAAATGCCTTTTCGCAGACAAAACTCGCGGCAAATTCAGAGACTGCGAGAATGAAAAGGTAGTTCAACCATGCCACAGTTCCCCTCCGTCATCGAAGCCATCGGCAACACGCCACTGATCAAGCTGAAAAAGGCATCGGAACTGACCGGCTGCACCCTTCTCGGCAAGGCCGAGTTTCTGAACCCCGGCCAGTCGGTCAAGGACCGCGCCGCGCTCTTCATCATCCGCGATGCGGAGAAGAAGGGCCTGCTGAAGCCCGGCGGCGTGATCGTCGAGGGCACGGCCGGCAATACCGGCATTGGCCTCACCATGGTCGCCAAGGCGCTCGGCTATCGCACCGTCATCGTCATCCCGGAAACGCAGAGCCAGGAAAAGAAGGACGCGCTGCGTCTTCTCGGCGCCGAACTCGTGGAAGTCCCGGCCGTCCCCTACAAGAACCCGAACAACTATGTGAAAGTCTCCGGCCGTCTGGCGGAAGAGCTGGCAAAGACCGAACCGAATGGCGCGATCTGGGCCAACCAGTTCGACAATGTCGCCAATCGCGACGCGCACATTGCCACAACAGCCCCGGAAATCTGGGAAGCAACGAATGGCAAGGTCGATGGCTTCATCTGCGCCGTCGGCTCGGGCGGCACGCTGGCCGGCACGGCCATGGGCCTGCACCGCTTCAACAAGGACATCAAGATCGGTCTCGCCGATCCGGAGGGCGCCGCGCTCTACCAGTATTACACGACCGGCGAATTCGCCTCGCCCGGCTCCTCGATCACCGAAGGCATCGGCCAGGGCCGCATCACCGCCAATCTCGAAGGCTTCACGCCGGACTTCTCCTATCGCATCCCGGATAGCGAAGCGCTGCCGATCGTCTTCGACTTGGTGGAAGAGGAAGGCCTCTGCCTCGGCGGCTCCTCGGGCATCAATATTGCCGGCGCGATCCGCCTCGCCAAGGACCTCGGCCCTGGTCACACCGTGGTGACAATCCTCTGCGACTACGGCAATCGCTACCAGTCCAAACTTTTCAATCCGTCTTTCCTTGAAGAAAAGGGCCTGCCCGTGCCACAGTGGTTGCTGACGAATCCCGATATCCGGGTTCCTTTCCAGCCCGTGGACTGAAGGTTCAATGCCAACCAGACTGTTGTTTCGCGACGATTTCTATCTTTCGACCTGCGAAGCGACGGTCACGGCGGTGCATGAAGACGGATCAATCGAACTCGACCAGACCTGTTTCTATGCTACGTCCGGCGGCCAGCCGGGCGATACGGGCTTTCTGGAGCGTGCCGACGGCAGCCGTATCGCGCTCGACGTGACCATCACGGGCGAAACGAAGGACATCGTCCTGCATCGCCCGCTCGACGAACAGCCGCGCCCCGAGGTGGGCGAAAAGCTGGTGCTGCATATAGACTGGCCGCGCCGCTATAAGCTGATGCGCATGCACACCGCCTGCCACCTTCTTTCCGTCGTCTGCCCCTACCCGATCACGGGCGCATCCGTCAGCGAAGACGATTCGCGCGTCGATTTCGACATGAGCGAGACCATCGACAAGGATGAGGTGACGGCCAAGTTGATGGAACTCGTCAGCGCCAACCATCCCGTCTTCCTGCAATGGATCACGGATGAGGAGCTGGCGGCCAATCCCGGCATCGTCAAATCGAAGAATGTCCGCCCACCCATGGGGCTCGGTCGTGTCAGTCTTGTCTGCATCGGCGAGAACTCTTCCGTGGACAGTCAGCCCTGCGGCGGCACGCATGTGTCCGAAACGCAGGAAGTCGGCGCAATTCATATCGCGAAGATCGAGAAAAAGGGTAAGGAAAACCGCAGGTTCCGAATTCGATTCGGTGCACCGGGAGATGCCTCTTAAAGGAATAACAAGATGACTGCTGACAAGAGCCACTTCGTGGTCGATGCCGACTGGGTCGAAAAACAGCTTGGCGCGCCCGAATTCAGGATCGTGGACGCCGCCTGGTATCTCCCGGCGCAGAACCGCAATGGCGCCGAAGAATACGCGGCCGGTCACATTCCAGGTGCCGTCTATTTCGATCAGGACGTCATCGCCGACCACACGACCGGCCTGCCGCATTCCATCCCCTCACCCGAATTCTTCGCCGCCGAAGTCGGCAAGCTCGGCATTGCCGCATCCGACACGATCGTCGTCTATGACGGGCCGGGTTTCTTCAGCGCGCCGCGGGCCTGGTGGCTCTTCCGCCTCATGGGCGCGGAGAAGGTCTATGTGCTCGACGGCGGTCTTGACGGCTGGAAGCGCGAGGGCCGTCCGCTGGAAACCGATCTGCCGGAACCGGCACCCGCAACATTCATCCCGAATTTCGACGCTGCCAAGGTCACGACATTCGAAGCGATGAAGGATATCGTCGCCTCCGGCCCGAAACAGATCGCCGATGCGCGCGGCGCCGGTCGCTTCACGGCGGAAGAGCCCGAGCCTCGTGCCGGCATGCGCGGCGGCCATATGCCGGGCGCCAAGAACCTGCCGATCAGCGTCTTTTCCGAAGGCGGTCGCTTCAAGTCGCTCTCCGACATCAGGGAAACCATTGAAAAGGCCGGTATCGATCTCTCGAAGCCCGTCGTCACCAGCTGCGGCTCGGGCGTGACCGCTGCCGTGATCACGCTGGCACTGACCTCGCTCGGTCACACCGACAACACGCTGTATGACGGTTCCTGGTCGGAATGGGGATCAAAACCCGATACGCCCATCGTGACGGGCCGGGATTGATCTCGATGGCAGCCACGAAAAAACCGAAGGCCATCAAAGCCCATATCACCTATCTGGAGATGACCGCCCCGCCGAAGGCGCAATTGCCCGTGCCGGCGAACCTGCACACGGCGATCATGCGTGCGGAAAACATTCCGCTCCCCTATTATCGCTATCTCTACAAGCAGGTCGGCGCGCGCTGGCACTGGGTCGATCGCCTGCGGCTTTCCGACAAGAGGCTGGCGGCGCTGCTGCACAGTGCGGCAAGCTATATCGGCATTCTCTATGTCAATGGCGCACCGGCCGGCTTCTATGAACTCCGTCACGAAAGCGAGGAGATCGTCGACCTCTGTCATTTCGGTCTCATGGAACATGCCCTGGGCCTCGGCGTCGGCAAATGGTTCCTCCTGCAGGCGCTCCGTGCCGCCTGGAACCTCAACCCGCAGAAGCTGACGGTCACGACCAACAATCTCGACCACCCGCGTGCGCTCCAGCTCTACCAGATGTTCGGGTTTTCACCGGTCTCAACGTCGGATGCGCTGGTGCGGCCGCTGAGCGACGAGGAACTGCTGGAGCTGGCGAAGCGGGATAGCGGGCTGGTGACGCCGGCTTAAGCCTTGCTTGCTCCCGGAGCCGGATTCGAATCCGGAACCGAAGGCGGGACCCGCGCGCACTGAAGAGCACGCGAAAGCAAACAAGCGAAAACATGGGAAAGAGGAGTCTGTCCGGTTTCAAACGAAACCCGCCAGCCTCCTCGAACCCTTTCGATTTAATACGCGAGCGGCTGGCCACTGTCTCCGTTGAGATCGAGCAATCCGTTGAGTCGCAGATTGACATAGGACGGCCCGCGCTCCGTCATGGTGACATTGACCACATGGTCGATGTTTCCCGGACCGGGACGCTGACGGATGCCGCCGCAGGTAGCCATGTTGATATAATCATGGCCCTCTATGTTCTCATGCGTGAAATAATGCGTATGGCCGGCGATGACGGTGTAGTTCCTCCCCGCGAGCATACCCTGAATGCGGGCAAACTGCTTGTCCGCCGACTTCCAGGCCGGCTTGTGAAGCACGACGAAGGTCCAGGCCGGATTGGGATGGTTTTTCAGCGTTTCGGCGACCCATCCGACCTGCCGGTCGCTGATATTGACGACATTTCCGGAATCCTTCGCCGCCGCGATCTCCGGCAGGGCGATGAAGCTGTTCATGTCCTTCATCGCCTTTTGCGGGTCTTTCTTCAATAGATCGACCATTTCGTAATAGGGCGCGATCGTCTTGTCGGGAATTCGGATGAAGGGGTCCTCGGTGCTCAGCACGAGGAACAGCGCCTTCTTGTAGGTGAAGCTGTAATAGGTCGGTCCGCGCCGGTCGCGCCAGGCGCGCGCGGTGGCTTCGTTGTTTATATCGTGGTTGCCGCAGCAGCAGAAGAACGGGCAACCGAGCTTGGCGATCGAGCGTTCCACTTCATTCCATTGCTGATCGATAACAGCCTGCTCTTCGTGATAGCCTTCGATAATATCGCCGACCGAGAGAACGAAATCCGGCTTCAGCCAGCTCACCTGCTCCATGGCGCGATCGAAGACGCCGGGGCGACCAAACGCGGTATTGTCCCCGACGATGGTAAAGCCGAGCGGCCGGTTCGTCAGATCCGGCGTCATGGTCCAGGGAAAGGCCCCATTGGGAACGTCACTGGCGAAAGCCTCACCCTCGGCTCCGGTCTCGGATGACAAAGCGACAGACGGCAACGCCACCGCACTGGCAAACAAACCGCTTAAAAAATCCGCGCGCGTGATTTTCATTATCGTTCTCCTTGATAGAAATGCGGTGAACGATAGATTTTATCGTTGACACAGACGTGACAAATCCATGTCATCTCTTTGAACGCCTGATCAGCCAGATCGCTGAATTCATGAGGGAAAATGCGCTGCGCGATCACGCGCAGCGCAAGGAGCATTCACCCAAGCTCTTCAGCCATGGCGAGCAGCTTCCGCACGATTTCCGTCGCAGCAGCGTCGTCTTTGCCGAGCTTTCGGGCAACCGCCTCACGGAGGTTGAGGAAGGCGGCATCGACGCCGCGCGGCAGGTCGGGCCCCTCGTGACGGCCGCGACCGTGGCGATCTTCGCGCTCCCGCATGTGCTCCCCGAGCGCCTTGAGCCTTTCAACGATCATCGCGGCGTGTGTGCGGTTCTCGTCGAGATGCGCCTTGCCTTCCTGCGTGATGGTATAGAGCTTCTTGTTGCCCTCGGACGTGGTCGCGGCATAGCCCGCCTCTTCCAGAAGCGTCAGCGTCGGATAGATGACGCCGGGGCTAGGCGCATAGGCGCCGCCGCTCATTTCCTCGATCTGTTTGATGAGATCATAGCCATGACGCGGCTCGGCCTCGATCAGCGAAAGCACGAGAAGCCGGATATGACCCTGGCCGAGCGAGCGTCCGCGCGGACCGAACCCGTCATCGCCGCCGCCAAAGCCGCCGCGACCGGGGCCACGCCCGCCCTCGCCCATGAAGCCGCGCCCGAACGGCCCGCGACCCATCAGCATCATGGCGAGAAATTTCTCTCGCTTGCCAAAATGGCGACCCTCGCCATGATCCCGGCAATGGCGACCGTGACGGCCTTCTCCATGGTGGCCATGCCGTTCATGGCGATCATCAAAATGTTCTTGCATGAAAATCTCCTTCAGATGCGTTTTCGATATATCGGAATATAGACCGATTTCTCTGAAGCGCAAGACAAAGATATATCGAAAACGTATCTTTAGACGAACGAAAACGGCCGGGAGAGAACTCCCGGCCGCAAAATCAACAACTTAGATATATCGAAAAACTGTCGCTCAGTCGTAGCTCTCGACAAACTGGTTCATGCTGCGCGAAGGCTCCGTGCAGCCGGCCTCACCGACCACCCGCGCCGGCACGCCGGCAACTGTCGTGCATTTCGGCACCGGCTTCAGCACGACCGAACCGGCAGCAACGCGCGAGCAGGAGCCGACCGTGATATTGCCGAGCACCTTTGCGCCGGCACCGATCATGACCCCGTCGCCGATCTTCGGGTGACGGTCGCCGGTTTCCTTGCCCGTCCCGCCGAGCGTCACACCCTGAAGGATCGACACGTTGTCGCCGATCACGGCCGTCGCGCCGACGACGAGCCCGGTCGCATGGTCGAGGAAGAAGCCGCGCCCGATCGGAGCGGCCGGAGCAATGTCCGTCTGGAAGACGCTGGACGAGCGGCTTTGCAGATAAAGCGCGAAATCCTTGCGGCCCTTCAGCCACAGCCAATGCGCCAGACGATGCGTCTGGATGGCGTGGAAGCCCTTGAAATAGAGCACGGGCTCGATGAAGCGCGTGCAGGCCGGGTCGCGGTCATAGACGGCCTGGATATCGACGCGCAGGATTGTCGACCATTCCGGCCAATCGGCGAGCATCTCCTCGAATGTCTGGCGAAGCAGGACGGCCTGCATGTCGGGATGATCCAGCCGTTCGCAGATCCGGTAGATGACACAATCTTCCAGCGAACGCGCATTGATGACGGTCGAATACATGAAGGCGGCGAGCACCGGATCGTGCTTCGCGGCGGTCTCGGCCTCCAGTTTCATCGAGTCCCAGATAGGATCGACGCTCTTGATGTGGACCGGCTTCAGTTCGCTGTGCGCGGACATGCCATGCTCCTTGTTGGCTTCCTCGGACACCCAATATATTCCATCCCGCAGAGAACTTAAATGGGGTGGGGTCAAATGAACTTAACACAGGCTTTCGGCGGTGGCGGCATCATCGCAACGGTCGATGGACATGTCGGCACGTTGACGATCTCCAATGCGCGGCGCAAGAACGCGCTGAACCTCACCATGTGGCAGGGCGTGTCGGCGGCGGTCGGGTGGCTCGTTGCGCATGATGCCCGCGTCATCATCCTGCAAGGCGATGGCGGTGTGGACTTTTCCGCAGGCGCCGACATTTCCGAATTCGACGAAGTCCGCAAGGACACAGCCAGCGCGCTCGCCTATGAGGCCGCCAACAGCGCCGCCTTCGCCGCGATCCGCGAGGCTGCGGTTCCCATCATCGCCAAGCTCCGCGGCATCTGCTTTGGCGGCGGGCTGGGGCTAGCAGCGGCGGCCGATATCCGCATCGGCGACGAAACCGGCCGCTTCGCCGTCCCCGCAGGGAAACTCGGCCTCGCCTATCCGGCCGATGCCATGGCGGATATCGTCGCGTCACTGGGTCAGGCGACTGCGCGGCTCGCGGTGTTCACGGCGCGGCAGTTTTCGGCGGCCGATCTTGCGGGAAGCGGCTTTCTGACGATGCAGGTGGAGAGCGCGGCGCTGGACGAAACCGTGGCAGGGATCGCCGCACACATTGCAGGCAATGCGCCCCTTTCCGTCCGCGCCTCCAAGGTCTCCATCCGCGCTGTCGTGGCGGGTGATGCGGCATTGCAGGCCGAGGCTGTGCGGCAGGGTGCTGCCACGTTTGACAGCGCCGATTATCGCGAAGGCCGCGCGGCATTTGCGGAGAAGCGAAGAGCGGTCTTCACCGGGCGATGACGATTCACCCCTCTCTTGCAAAATCTACGACTTAGCCTGCGGCTAAGACCGTGATTTTGCAAGAGAGGGGGTAATGTCGCCGCAGCCGTTTCCACCCCTCACGAATGCTTGTGCAGAAACTCCAGCGCTGCCTTCTTGAACACGCGGTCGCCCACGGCCAGCATGTGATCCCGGTTCGGGATATCCAGCGCCTCCGCATGCGGCATCAGCATGGCAAGCTCTTCCGCCGAGCCGGCAATGTCGTCCTTCGTGCCCACACCGATGAGCGTCGGCATGTCGATCTTCGCCACATCCTCGGCGCTCAGCAGATCGCGCGAGGTGCGAATGCAGGCGGCAAGCGCCAAGCGGTCGCTCTTGGTCTGGTCGGCAAAGGCGCGGAACATGCGGCCGCGCTCGTGGGTCACGTCGTCCAGCGAGGGCGCGAGAAGTGCGTCCGCAATCGGGTCCCAGTCACCCACGCCTGTCACCATGCCGATGCCGAGTCCACCGAGAATGATGGTGCGGATGCGATGCGGGAAGGCAAGCGCGGCAAAACAGGTGATGCGTGCACCCATCGAATAGCCCATGACATGGGCTTCCGGAATGCCGAGATGATCGAGTAGCGCGATCGCATCCGCGGCCATGAGGGGCACATGGTAGCGGGATGGCTCGTGCGGCTTGTCGCTGCGTCCGTGGCCGCGATTGTCAATGGCGATGACGCGGTAGCCGGCATCGCTCAGCGTCTTCAGCCAGCCTGGATTCACCCAATTGTAAACCACCGACGAGGCAAAGCCGTGAATCAGCAGGATCGGATCGCCCGCCGGATCGCCCTCGTCGAAGAAGGAAAGTTTCAACCCATCATGCTGGAAGGTAGAAAAAGCGGGGGCGTTGAGATGCAAGACAGGGCTCCACAGTCGAACGATCGGGGCTTTGTGTATGCCCCTTACCTATTGCAGTTTCCCAAATTCGCAAGCCTCTTTCGACTACCCGTAGCCTGAAGATCGATATTGCAAATTTGATCAAGTCATACGTAGATGACGGCTGAAACCTGTCAATCGGAGCCTTGCCTTGTCGCCCACAGCCCCCCAGCAGCCGCACGCCGGCGCTTCGCACATCTACGCCGCCATCACCGACATGAACGGCATTTTCCGGGGGAAGCGTGTTTCAGGGGACAAGCTCGACAAGCTGAAGAAGGACGGGATACGCATGCCCATGTCCTCCATCGGCGTGGATATCTGGGGTACGGATACCGCAGGCACGCAGTTGACGATGGAGCGCGGCGATCTCGACGGCATCTGCGAGGCAACCGGGCGCGGCGCGCTCGATCTCGGAATGGACGGCCCGGTCCTGCCGCTCTGGATGCGCAAGGAAACCGGCGAACCCTATTATGCCGATGGCCGGCATCTCCTGCAGCTTGTGCTTGACCGCTACAAGGCGGCGGGGCTTACACCCGTCGTCGCGGCCGAGGTCGAGTTCTATCTCCTCGATCCGACCTGTGACGGCATCGCCCCGGCCCGACCCCATGTCGGGGGGCCGCCGCGAGAGTTCGACAATATCTACTCGCTGGAAGAATTGAGTGACGCCGGTCCTTTCGTTGATGACATCTACAAGACCGCTGCTGCCGCCGGCATTGAGGTGGATGCGACCATTGCCGAAGGGGCGCAGCGGCAGTTCGAGTTCAACCTCATGCACCAGCCGGATGCCCTGAAGGCGGCGGAGGACACGCTCTTCCTCAAGCAGATCATCCGCAATGTCGCCCGCCGCCATGGCTATCTCGCCACCTTCATGGCCAAGCCTTACGCCGACAAGGCCGGCAGCGGCCTGCACATCCACTTCTCCATGCTGGACGAGAGTGGCCGCAACGTCTTCGACGATGGCACGGAGAAAGGCTCCGACATCATGCGCGCCGCCGTCGCCGGCCTGATGGACTGCATGGCGGATGCAACGCTGATCTTCGCGCCGCATCTCAATTCCTATCGCCGTCTCTCGCCTGGAGGGCTTGCGCCCACGACGGTCGGTTGGGGCTACGAGAACCGCACAGCCGCAATCCGCATCCCCGGCGGGCCCTTTGCCGCCCGCCGCATCGAGCACCGCGTCTCCGGCGTCGATACAAACCCCTTCCTCGTGCTCGCGGTTATTCTTGGCGGGGCGCTGGACGGGATCGCCCGCATGCTGACGCCGGCAGATCCGGTCAGCACGAATTCGCACGAACTCGACCTCCCGAAGCTTGCCAAGGACTGGCGGCAGGCACTGGAGCGCTTTGAGACGGCCGAGAGCATGAAGAGGATTCTGCACCCGGAATTCGTCACCTGTTTCGCCGCCGCCAAGCAGCAGGAACAGGATGTCTTCGCCGCGCAGGTGACCGATCTCGAAATCGCCACCTACCGCTTGAGCGTCTGAGCACGGAGCGGATCGATGGCCGAAACCTATTGCAACTCCTATTATGCCGCGACGCGAAACCCGATCGCGCCCTTCCCCCGGCTCGACAAGCGGCTAGAGGTCGACGTTGCGATCATTGGCGGTGGCTTTACCGGCGTCGCAACGGCTGTGGAACTTGCCGAACGTGGTATTTCGGTCGCGCTGCTGGAAGCCAATGTCATCGGTTGGGGCGCATCGAGCCGGAATGGCGGGCAGATCACCGGGTCACTTTCCGGTGACAAGACCATGCTAAAGCAGTTTGGCCGGACACTCGGGCCAAAGGCTGAAGATTTCATCTGGGACCTGCGCTGGCGCGGGCAGCGCATCATCCGGAACCGCGTCGAGAGATACGGCATCCAGTGTGACCTGAAATTCGGCCACATGCAGGCCGCCTGGCAGCCGTCGCATATTCCAGAGCTTGAAGCCATGTACAAGATGGCGGTCGCGCGCGGCATGGGCGACGAGGTCGAGATGGTCTATGGCAAGGCGGTCCGCGACGTCATCGGCACCGATCTTTACGCTGCCGGTCTCGTCAACCGCCGCAACATGCATGTCCACTCACTGAACCTTTGCCTCGGCGAAGCCGACGCGGCGCGAAAGCTGGGCGTGCAGATTTTCGAGGATACGAAGGTCCTCGATATCCGCCACGGCAAGCGCGTCGAGCTGGTGACGGAGGGTGGATCGGTCGTTGCCGACAAGGTGCTGCTGGCCGGCAATGCCTCGCATCATCTGGAACGCTTCAAGCTCGCCGGCATGCTCTTCCCCGCCTCGCTCGGCATCGTGACGACGGAGCCGCTGTCGGAAGAAGTCGCCCGCGCCATCAACCCGCAGGATATCGCCGTTTACGACACCCGCTTCGTCCTCGACTATTACCGCCTCACCGCCGACCGCCGCCTGCTTTTCGGAAGCGGCACGAACTATAGCGGACGCGAAACGCCGAACCTCGCAGATCAGCTCCGTCCGGCCATTGAAAAGACCTTCCCGCAGTTGAAGGGCGTGCGCATCGATTTTGCGTGGCAGGGACAGGATGGAATCACCATCAACCGGATTCCGCAGCTTGGTCGCATCCGCGACAATGTCTTCTATGCGCAAGGCTATTCCGGTCACGGCGTGGCGACCTCGCATATTGTCGGCGAGATCATGGCCGAAGCCCTGACCGGCAACCCTCGCGACTTCGATATCTTCGCCAGCGCCTGGCACTGGCGTCTTCCGGTTGGGCGGACGCTAGGCAACACGGCGCTCGCCATCGGCATGTGGTATTTTCAGCAAATGGAAAAACGGCGCTGAGCTTTGCGCTCAAAGTTTGCGGCGCCCCCTACACTTTTGTGCAGTGCCGTTATAATGTCCCGGTCAAATCCTGATTTGACATCGCAGCAGCGCATTCGGAGGCATTCATGGCCGGTCACACCATTCCCCATTTCCAGAACGACGGCGGCCATCGCATGATTGAGGTCGGCGTGAAGGAATTCATGTGCACGGGCGCGTCCGTCCCCTTCGACCACCCGCATATCTATATTGATATGGGCGCCGACAGCGAGAAGGTCTGCTCCTATTGCTCGACGCTCTTCAAGTACAATCCTTCGCTGAAGGAAAACCAGACCAACCCTCCGGGCTGCGTCTTCCTCGTCAAGGCCGCCTAAGCCAAGTCCCGCGAAAGCCGCTATCGGTTTCGCGCTCGGAATTGCGTCAAGACTAACACCATGGCGCCACAGCGCATTCCTCAAGTTCAGACAGGCAGGTAACGGTATGGCCGCCGAGTCAGCCATCGTCGTTGGAGCAGGCGTTGCGGGACTGACCGCAGCGCTGTCGCTTGCCGAAAGAGGCAGGCGCGTCACGATTCTCGAGCAATCCGCCCAGATGAGCGAAGTGGGTGCGGGCTTGCAGATCTCCGCCAATGGCGCACGCGTCCTCGAAAAGCTCGGTGTGCTGCAGCGCGTCTCATCGAACTGGTTACAGCCCGAACGGGTAACGCTCGCCTCGGGACAAACGCTCGCCGATCTCGCCTCCGTGCCGCTCGGCCGGTTCGGCCAGGAACGCTGGGGCGGCCCTTATGGTGTTCTCCATCGCGCGACGCTGCAGCAGGCGCTTCTGGGCAAGGTGAAAGAGAACGGGTTGATCACCCTCAAGCTGGGCACCCGGATCGAAAGACCGACCAAGGAAGCGCTCGAGAACGAAGCCGGGATGCATGCGAGCCTCTTTGTTGGCGCCGATGGTGTCTGGTCGAAGATGAGAACGCTGGTCGAAGGCGCTGGAGAGGCAAGGTTCTCCGGTTTCGTCGCATGGCGGTTCGTCATTCCCGAGAAGGACGCCCCGCACTTCATCCCGAGAAACCGCGTAACGGCCTTTACCGGGCCCGATGCGCACATGGTCTGCTATCCGCTGAAGGATGTGGGTGCAGTCAATTTTGTCGCCATTGCAAGCGGCGCGGATCCGGGGGCCGCCTGGTCGATCAGCCCTAGTGAGGAGCAACGTCGCCAATTCGTCGCGCGCGCACTCTCCGGCTGGAGCGATCAGCTTTGCAACGTGTTGCTGGCCGCCCCGCAGCCGACGTGGTGGCCGCTCTTCGGCGTCAGCGACGGACACTGGACCGACGGCCGCGATCTCGTGCTGATCGGCGATGCAGCCCACGCGATGCTGCCCTTTGCAGCACAAGGCGCGGTCATGGCGATCGAGGATGCCTATGATCTGGCCGGCATGGTGACTTCGATGCCCGTCGGCGCCGCGCTCGTGCGTTATGAGGCCATGCGCCGCGCACGCGTCGCAAAGGTCCGCGCCCGTGGCGAATTCAACCGCTTCGCTTACCACGCAAGCGGTCCGCTGCGGCTTGCCCGCAACGCCGTGTTCGCCCTGAGCCCCGCGAAGCGGCTCGCCGCCAATCTCGACTGGATCTATGGCTACAAGGCCGGCGAACAGCCGGCCTGATGAGACATCGCCACGGAGGTGGATCAGCCGCCTGCGGCCGCCACAGCGGCAAAGCCGCGCTCCAGATCGGCGATGATATCCTCGACATCTTCCAGCCCGATCTGCAGGCGGATGACCGGACCTTCCTTGGGCTGCTTGCAAACTCGCCGGTCGCCAAGCTGCACCGGGACGGCCAGGCTCTCATATCCGCCCCAGGAATAGCCGAGACCAAAGAGCTTCAGCGCGTTGAGGAAAGCCGCTGCCTTCTCCTCGAACTGCGTTGCATCATCGACGTTCAGAACAAATGAGAAAACGCCGCTCGCGCCCTTGAAGTCGCGTTTCCAGAGCGCATGGCCGGGGAAACTCGGCAGGGCCGGATGCAAGACCGACGCCACGTCTGATCGCCCCTCCAGCCATTTTGCCACGTGGAGCGCGGAGCGCTGATGATGCTCCAGACGAATAGCCATCGTGCGAAGGCCGCGCAGGATCTGATAGGCGTCGTCGGGGCCGACACAAAGACCGAGATTGGTGTAGGCGGCAGTCAACGCGGGCCAGTGTTTGGCATTGGCCGACACGGTCCCCATGAGGACATCCGAATGACCGGACGGATATTTGGTGGCCGCATGAATGGAAACATCGACCCCGAAATCGAGCGGTCTGAAATAGAGCGGGGTCGCCCATGTATTGTCGATGGTGACGATGCAGTCGTGGCGGTGCGCGACCGTAACGATCGCCGGCACATCCTGCATCTCGAACGTGTTGGAGCCCGGAGCCTCCAGATGGATCAGCCTGGTATTGGGTTTGATGAGGGTCTCGATCTCTGCACCGATGCCCGGATCGAAATAGTCGACGTCCACACCGAGCCTCTTCAGCATGGTTGCGCAAAACCGGCGGGTGGGAAAGTAAACCGAATCGACGATCAGCGCATGGTCACCGGCGGAGAGATAGGCCAGAAACGGCAAGGTCACCGCGGTTAGGCCGGACGGGACCAGCACGGTGCCTGCCGAGCCTTCCAGCGCGTCGATTGCCTCGCAAAGAGCATCCGTCGTCGGCGTGCCATGCGTGCCGTACGTATACTTCTGCTGCCTCTCCGGGGGCGCGCGCATCTCTTCGGCGCTTGGAAAAAGCACGGTCGAGGCATGAACCACCGGCGGGTTTACAAATCCGTGAAACGCATGTGGATCGTGGCCGAGATGGCCGAGCCGCGTGTTGATGCCTGCCGTATCGAGGATGTCTTTCTTGCCAGCGCTCATTCTCTGAAACTATCCAATCCCGGCGGACCGGTTGGTTCCGACCATCCGCCATCATGCCCATTTCCACCGCGGCGACACAACCGGCCGCGCGGCACTGAAGAAGCAGTTTTGGAGGCCGCGGGCCGGATGGTCAACCCCGCCGGGCAGGACATCGCGAGCCGCCGCGCGAAACATAGCGAAGGACGTATTTTCGACAGATACAGGGAAAGTCTGCGGCAATTCGCGTCACATCGTTGCTTGTCTGCCTTCAAATTAAGCATCGGCTGAAATTTGACCCGATTTTGGAAAAAATGTGGCAACCTGACTTGACCATCGACTCGAAACCGCATGGAATAGTTGAGCTCACGCCGGGAGGCTTGTGGGCTACCGCGCCAGGGGCTGGGGAATACGTCTCGCGCGGTCAAGGGACTCATCGACAAAGAAAAAAAGGTTGAAAATCAAATGAGCAAGAAGCTTCTGTCCGCCGTTATCGGCACGGCCCTTCTGGGTCTGACCGCACACACGGCTTCTGCCGCTACACTGGATTCCGTCAAGGCGAAGGGCTTTCTCCAGTGCGGTGTGAACTCGGGCCTCGCCGGCTTCGGTTTCCCGGATGCCAGTGGCAACTGGACCGGCTTTGACGTTGATTATTGCCGTGCGGTTGCTGCTGCGATCTTTGGCGACCCGACAAAGGTTAAGTTCACGCCTACGACGGCCAAGGAACGCTTCACGGCGCTCCAGTCCGGCGAAATCGATATGCTGGCCCGCAACACGACCTGGACGATCAACCGCGACACCGCCCTCGGCTTCAGCTTCCGCGCCGTGAACTATTATGACGGCCAGGGCTTCATGGTGCGCAAGAGCCTCAATGTGAAGTCTGCGCTCGAACTCTCCGGCGCGGCCGTGTGCGTGCAGTCTGGCACGACGACCGAGCTGAACCTTGCCGACTACTTCAAGTCGCATAACCTCCAGTACAACCCGGTTGTTTTCGAAAAGCTCGAAGAAGTGAACGCCGCCTATGATGCCGGTCGTTGCGACGTCTACACGACCGACCAGTCGGGCCTTTATGCGGTTCGCCTGACGCTGTCGAAGCCGGATGACCACATCATCCTGCCGGAAATCATCTCGAAGGAGCCACTGGGACCGGCCGTCCGCCAGGGCGATGCGCAGTGGTTCAACATCGTCTCCTGGACGCACTATGCGCTCGTGACCGCTGAAGACTTCGGCATTACCAAGGCCAATGTCGATGAAATGCTGAAGTCGGCCAACCCCGACATCAAGCGCTTCCTCGGCGAGGAAAAGGACCAGCATATCGGCAAGGACCTCGGCCTTGACGAAAAGTGGGCCTACAACATCATCAAGTCCGTCGGCAATTACGGCGAGGTCTTCGAACGCAATCTCGGCGGAAGCTCGCAGCTGAAGATCGCCCGCGGCCTGAATGCGCTGTGGTCGAAGGGCGGCCTGCAATACGCACCCCCGATCCGCTGATCTGACACACCTGACGAATATGGAAGGCGGCTCCAGATCCGCCTTCCACCAAACACGCCAAAACACGACAAGATTGCCTCATAAAAAACAGGGCAACAGGGGAAAACAGGTTATGGCCGTCAATGTCCAGGAACCGGCCGGCGAAGACCGTCCGCGTTCGTCGTTTATCTACGATCCCGTGATGCGCAGCATTCTCTATCAGGTGCTGACGGCCATCATCTTCATCGCTCTGATCTGGTGGTTCTGGAGCAACACGCTCGAAAACCTCCGCCGCGCCAACATCGCCTCCGGCTTCGGCTTCCTGAATGGCCGTGCAGGCTTTGACGTGGGTCAGGCGCTGATCGCCTATTCCAGCGACTCGACCTATCTGCGTGCCCTTTATGTGGGCTTTCTCAATACGCTTCTGGTCGCATTCACCGGCATCATCACCGCGACGATCATCGGCTTCATTGTCGGCATCGGACGCCTGTCGAACAACTGGCTGATCTCCAAGCTGTCGCAGGTCTATGTCGAGGTGTTCCGCAACATCCCGCCGCTGCTGGTCATCTTCTTCTGGTACAAGGGCGTTCTGTCGGTCCTGCCGCAGCCGCGGGACTCGATCCACCTGCCCTTCTCCATCTTCCTGAACAATCGTGGTCTTGCCTTTCCAAAGGCGATCTGGGGCGAAGGGACCTGGGCGATCCCCCTTGCCTTTGTCGTCGGTATCGTCGCCGCCGTTGTCGTCTCCAAATGGGCACGCAGCCGGCAGGAAAGGACGGGCCAGCCTTTCCCGAGCGGCTGGACCGGTTTCGCGCTGATCATAGGTCTGCCGATCCTGACATTTCTGGCGCTCGGTGCGCCTCTCAGCTTCGATTATCCGATTGCCGGCAAGTTCAACCTCAGCGGCGGCTCGGTTGTCGGCCCGGAATTCGTATCGCTTTATCTGGCGCTGTCGTTCTACACCGCAGCCTTCATCGCCGAGATCGTCCGCTCGGGCATTCGTGCGGTGGCCAAGGGGCAGACGGAAGCAGCTTTCGCCCTCGGTCTGCAGCCGGGTGTCACGACCCGCAAGGTCGTGGTGCCGCAGGCCCTCAGGATCGTCATCCCGCCGCTGACCAGCCAATATCTCAACCTGACGAAAAACTCCTCACTCGCCATTGCAATCGGCTTCTCCGACCTCGTCGCGGTCGGCGGCACGATCCTCAACCAATCAGGCCGCGCCGTCGAAATTGTCGCGATCTGGATGGCGATCTACCTTTCGATCAGTCTGGCGACGTCGCTGTTCATGAACTGGTTCAACGCCAAGATGGCTCTGGTGGAGAGATAAGATGGCAGACCTGTCTTCCCACTTCATCCGCACCGAAATGCTGAAACCCGAAACGCCGCCGTCGAGCACGACGGGGCTTGGGGCTTGGCTGCGAACGAATCTTTTCGCGACGCCAAAAGATGCCGCTCTCACCATTATCGCCTTGCTGGTGCTGGCCTGGGTGATTCCACACGCGGTCAACTGGCTCTTCATTCAGGCCGTCTGGGCCGGTTCCGACCGCACGGTCTGCGCCACGACGGAGCAGCTTGGCGGCATCCAGCCGGTCGGCTGGTCCGGCGCCTGCTGGGCATTCGTCGAATCGCGCTTCACCATGTTCATATTCGGACGCTACCCGGTGGATCAGCGCTGGCGCCCGATTCTCGTCGGCCTGCTTCTGGTGGCGCTGCTCGTGCCCTTGCTCATCCCCAAGGCGCCGCGCAAGGGGCTGAACGCACTGCTGCTTTTCATAATCTTCCCCATCGTCGCCTTCTACCTCCTGCTCGGCGGTGTGTTCGGCCTGCCCCACGTGGAGACATCGAACTGGGGCGGGCTGATGGTCACGCTGATCCTCTCGTTTGTGGGGATCGCGGTATCGCTTCCCGCGGGCATTCTCCTGGCACTCGGCCGGCGCTCGCGCATGCCGGTGATCAAGACGCTGTCCATCATCTTCATCGAAGTCATCCGCGGCGTGCCGCTCATCACGGTGCTCTTCATGGCCTCGGTCATGCTGCCGCTGTTTCTTCCGGCCGGCGTCAATTTCGACAAGTTCCTGCGTGCGCTCGTGGGCGTCTCGATCTTCGCGGCGGCCTATATGGCGGAGGTCATCCGCGGCGGTCTGCAGGCGATCCCGAAGGGACAATACGAAGGTGCGGACTCGCTGGGGCTGAGCTACTGGCAGAAAATGCGCCTCATCATCCTGCCGCAGGCGATCAAGCTGGTCATTCCGGGCATCGTGAACACCTTCATCGGCATGTTCAAGGATACCTCGCTCGTCATGATCATCGGCATGTTTGACCTGCTCGGCATCATCAACCAGAGCTTTTCGGATGCGACCTGGGCAACGTCCGTGACACCCGTCACCGGACTGATCTTCGCAGGTTTCATCTATTGGCTCTTCTGCTTCGGCATGTCACGCTACTCCGCTTTCATGGAACGGCACCTCGACACCGGACACAAACGGTAACATCAGGGGAAAACAAATGGCCCAGCCACAAAAAATGACTGTCTCCGCAACGGACGTCGCCGTCGAAATCACCAACATGAACAAGTGGTACGGGGATTTTCACGTGCTGCGCGACGTCAATCTGAAGGTCATGAAGGGCGAGCGCATTGTCATCGCCGGCCCGTCGGGGTCCGGCAAGTCCACCATGATCCGCTGCATCAACCGTCTGGAAGAACACCAGAAGGGCAAGATCGTCGTCGACGGTATCGAACTCACCAACGACCTGAAGAAGATCGATGAAATCCGCCGCGAAGTCGGCATGGTGTTCCAGCATTTCAACCTCTTCCCGCATCTCACGATCCTGGAAAACTGCACGCTGGCCCCGATCTGGGTCCGCAAGATGCCGAAGAAGGACGCCGAAGAGATCGCGATGCACTATCTGAAGCGCGTCAAGATCCCCGAACAAGCCAACAAATATCCGGGGCAGCTCTCCGGCGGCCAGCAGCAGCGCGTGGCAATCGCCCGTTCGCTCTGCATGAAGCCGAAGATCATGCTCTTCGACGAGCCGACCTCTGCGCTCGATCCGGAAATGGTCAAGGAAGTACTCGACACGATGGTGAGCCTCGCCGAAGAAGGCATGACCATGCTCTGCGTCACCCACGAAATGGGCTTCGCCCGCCAGGTTGCAAACCGCGTGATCTTCATGGACCAGGGACAGATCGTCGAGCAGAACTCACCCAACGAGTTCTTCGACAATCCGCAGCACGAACGCACCAGGCTCTTCCTCAGCCAGATTCTGCATTGAGGCAAAACCAAGAGAGCGGCGGATCGGAAAAGGCTCCCATGCGGGAGCCTTTTCCTGTTCAGGCTGGGGAATTTTATCGCGGGATATAGCGAAGCACACGGGCTCCCTATTCGACGCCACGCTTGCCGAACTCGCCCCGCCTCGCGCGGCGCGGGGGCGGAACATAGAGATCATAGACCGGTTCACGATCGCCAAACCACCCGCCACCGGCTGATGGAATAAACCCGATGATAACCAGCAGGAGGAAGAACAGCGGATTTGTGTAAGGCGCAACGGCAAACGGCAGCAAACCGCCTAAAGCTTTCGGAAGAAAGAAAACTGACAGGATTGCAATTGCAGCACCCTGATGCCAGCCAATGTTTCTCACGCGACCGGTGACCATCCAGAGCAGGATCGGTACGGTCACGGCGGTTAGAAGCAGCACCGCCAGCGGCATTAGGCTCTGCCCGGCGGCCACCGTGGCCAACTTACCGACAGCGTTCTCGTTGCCGGGAAGCCCCAGGAGCGCGTTGAAAGCAAGATGCTGGTTCAGCCGCTCGTTGATCTCCCTACCCTCGGCTCTGGCCTTCTCATGCTCGGCCATCATCTTGCTGGCGAATTGAAAGATAGGACTGTCTCTATCGTCCTGAGTTCCGGCCGCGAAAGACGGATTGGAGCCAAGCTTTCCAAATGAGGGAAGTTTAGTCGGCTTAGCCGTGTTCGTCGAAGTGTCTTTCGATCCCTCAAAGGTGCCGATACTCACAGAATCACCGACTTGCGCCGCATACTTTTCGATATGCGGTTTCACAAAATCAAAACCAAGCATCAAGAGCAGAATGGCCAGGTACAAAATTCGACCGAGTTCATTTTCGGAAAACAGCCGCATACATATCCCCTTGAATCCAGATTAACGGTCCCCGGGAACGCTACTAACATACAACCTGAAATGGTACATAGCGCACTGTTTTCATAGTTAAAAACCAGCTTAAGCCGTTCGCAAAAAACTCGAGCCGCGTCATAGACGGGACGCGGGCGCTGTTCCCCGGCAAGCATCAGGAGCCGCCGGTGCCAAGCAATAATAAAATCGGGGATGAAAGAAGAATGGCGATCCCTGCAGGGCTCGAACCTGCGACCTAGTGCTTAGAAGGCACTTGCTCTATCCAGCTGAGCTAAGGGACCGCTCACGGGCACGAGGCGATCAGCCCGGCCCGAATCCTGTCACGCATCGCACGAGCATCGCGCGGGGCAAAAATCAGCCTGGACTTCAGTGCGTCCAGGGCTGGGTGCGCGAATAGCGGAAGTTGTCGGAATAGGACACGGCCTTGCGGGTCGCTTCTTTCGGCTCGATGACCCGATAGGCAATGCCGTTTGCCTTGGCATAGGCTTCGGCGGCTTCGCGTGTTTCGAAGCTGAGCTTCACCTGCTGCTGCATGTCTCCCGAGCCGGTATAGCCCATCAGCGGGTCGATCACGCGCGGGGCAGCCTGATCAAACTCCAGAACCCAGAGATGGGTCTTGGCTTTGCCGGATTGCATGGCGGTCTTTGCGGGACGATAGATCTTTGCCGACATCTTCTAACTCTTGGCTCTGAACCCGGTCCTGTCGACCGGTCGATATAAGGTGAATTCCAGTGACCTGAACGACGCACCGCCGATTCCGGTCCTTGTCATTCCTGCCACAAAAATTGCGCCCGCGAAACAGGCTCGAAATGGTCGGAATAGAGAAATTCAAAATCGCATACCGATTTGAATTTCAAACAAAATTCCCGACTTTCGTAACGCTGGAACGGGCGGCTCTCTGTTCAATTATTCTACATTTCTCATAGCGGGGCGGCTCAAACAGTGCAATAGAAATCGACTCTGGGGCTCGTCAGGCCCCAAGACTGCGATGCAGCGCGCTCCCCGGTTTACCTGCAAATGAGCAAATACAGTCGGTCTTGGACATCGGTGGCCACTTGCCTCTGGACCCTCTGCGCAAATGCGGTAAGAAATCCGCATGGAGAATTTGCACCGCAAGCAGATCAGGTTCCGGCCCCCGCTCGACGATGGAAAGGTCGAGCGCCGAACTCTGCTTGAGGCTCTGTTCCAGACACGGCTAAGGCGGCTCAACCTGATCGTAGCGCCTGCCGGGTACGGCAAGACCTCCTTTGCGGCACAGTGGCATGCCCGCCTTGCCGCGACGGGCATGACGGTCCTTTGGGTCTCACTCGATCCGGACGACAACGACCAGACGGGCTTTCTTCTCTCCCTGATCGAAATGCTCGACACCACATCAATCGATAGCGCGAAAGACTCTGACCGCGGTTCGCTTTCGGTGACCACACTGCTTTCGGTTCTCATGACCCGCCTGGAGCAACTGCCGGGCCCGGTCGCACTCTTTCTCGACGATTATCATCTCACGCAGACCGATGCGAATGAGAGCGCCCTCGCCCGGCTTCTGGCCCGGCCGGAGCTTTCTCATATCAAATTCGTCATTGTATCGCGGAGCGCCCCGCATATTCCGCGTTCCGCGCTCCGGCTCGCCGACGAGTTCCGGCAGATCGGCGTCGCAGAACTGGCCTTTTCCAACGCCGAGGCCCAGACGCTGTTTGCCGGCACAGGAACGCGCTTGAAGGCCGACGAGCTGGTCGAGCTCAACCGCCGAGCCGAAGGCTGGGCAGTGGCGCTCCAGATGGTACGCCTGCTGGTGGATGACGATTCAGCCGATAGCAGGACCATCCTGGAAGCCTTCAACGGGCGTAACGAGGATATGGGCCGCTATCTCGCAGAGCAGGCCTTTGCGGGTCTGCCGGAGGTGCTGCGCCAGTTGCTGGTGGAAACCGCCTGCCTTCCCGCTATAAGCCGCGATCTGGTGGCAGCGGTCTGCGACTGGGACACGACAGAGGCGTTCGGCTTGCTGAGCGACTATGCGTTACCCTTTGCGGTGCTCGACCGCGATGGCCGCTGGATGCGCTGCCATCCGGTCTTCAACGCGTATCTGCGCGAGGCGGCGGAACAATCCGGGCACCCGGCGCGCGAACGGCTTGTCAAGGCTGCACGCTGGTTCGAGAAGGAGGGCGATCTTCTCTCCGCGGTGGACCATGCCTTTCTAGCAGGTTCCGCATCTTTGGCAGCTGAAATCATCGAGATGGCGGGCGGCTGGCAACGCGTCTACATGACGAAGCGTGGTGGGCCGGGTCTCTTCCGCCGGCTGGCAGACATGGCAGACGAAGTAGATCTGCCCAGCTACCCTCTGACGACGCTCGGGCTTGCGGTCGTCAGCGCCAAAACCGGACATCTCGATGCGGCCGATCACTATATGGCACTGGCGCGCAAGACACCGCACATGGGTAACGAGGGCGTGGCCCAGGCGCTGCGCGTCATCGGCGTTCTTCTGGCGCTTTATGCGGATCGTTGGGTCAGCGCTGCCGAACTGGCCGCGCTCGAAGCCGATCTCACGCGGGAAAGCGGCCTCACTCTCGTTCATCGTGGCCTGTCGCTCAACATGCTGTCTTATAACTTCCTCATCCGTTCGGATCTTGAGCGCGCCCAGCACTACGGGCGACTTGCGATGCAGACTTTTCGCGATGGGGGGGCCGAGTTCGGGGCCATCCACCTCTATCTCCACGTCGGACAGGCGGCCTATTTCGACGGCGACCTGGTGGCAGCAGAAGAGTGCTACGACAAACTTGCCATGGAAGCCGTGCGCCTCATGGGACGCGGCAGCGATCTGGACGCCATGGCCAATGTGCTCAAAGCCGAGGTGCTGGCGGCGCGATGCGACATCGTCGGCGCGGACGAGCGCCTGACCTGGGCACTACCCCATGTCGAGCGCCACGATGCCTGGCACGATCTACTGGCTGCAGGCTTTACCGCGCAGCAGCGCGTGCTGCGGCTCAGGGGCGAGATCATCGCCGCCCATGCCGCCATGGACCGTGCCCGCGCCGTCGCGCGCCGCCGGGGCTTCGACCGTCTCACACGCCTGATCGACTCCGAACGCGCCGGTCTGCTGGTGGCCACAGGCGACATGGACGAGGCCGTGCGCTTTGCTGAGACCAACGGACTCGGGGCAAGGCTCGCTGGCGAGGGACCCGCCAACGATCTTTCCATCCGTCTGCGCGGCGGTGTTCCCGCGCTCTTGTGGACGCGTATCCATATGCAGACCGGCGATCTTGCGCAGGCCCGCGCCATATTCTCCCGGCTGATCACCCAACAGAAACAGAAGCCGCATGTGGTACGCTCCATCGAGCTCGACCTCATCGATCTCTCTCTCTCGCTCGCCGAGGGACGGACTGCGGCGGCGGCCGAGAGGCTCACCGACCTCCTGCTCACGCAACCCATGGCAGACTACCGCGCGATGGTGGCGCTGGAGGGGCACAACTTCATAACAGACCTGAAGGCGCTGGCGCGGGACGCGGATCTGCCAGACCTGATCCGCAAAAGGCTGGAGATCGTGCTCGTTGACGGTGCAAACGCCAACGGCGATCCGAAAGCCAATGCCGAGCCAAGGGGCGGACTGACGGAGCGAGAGCAGTCCGTCATGCGCCTCGTCAGCGAAGGATTGGGCAACAAGGAAATCGGCCGACGGCTTTCGCTGAGCGACAACACGGTCAAGTTCCACCTGCGCAACATTTTCGCCAAGCTGAATGTGACGACCCGAACGGCTGCCGTCAGCGCTGCCCGCCAGACCGGCGTCCTCACCTGAAGATCAGCAGACCTACCCGATCGGGCAGGTTACCGGTCAAAAGACCCACCCATCCATCTGGTCAGCTTCACGGCACGTTTGTGCCGCCGCATAGTTACCCCATAAAAAGAGGGGTAACGCATGCTATCCGGTTCCCGCACCGTCGATCCCGTCACGCAGGAGATCATCGAAGGCAAGCTGATGGCGACCGTCGACGAGATGGGTCTCGTCATGGCGCGCACAAGCATGAGCCCGGTCATCTACGAGATCCTCGACTTTGCCTGCGGCCTGCTGACAGCCGATGGCGAGCTTGTCGCGCAAATGAACGGCATCACGCTCTTCACCGGGACCTTCGGTTTCCAGGTCCGTGCGCTGATCGACCGCTTTGGCCCTCGCCTCGTCGATGGCGATATTCTTCTGTCCAACGATCCTTACGCCGGCGGCACGCATTCCTGCGACTTCGCCATCGTCAAGCCGCTCTTCGTGGACAACAAGATCGTCGCCTATGCGATCAATGTCGCGCATTATCTCGATGTCGGCGGCTCCGTTCCGGGCAGCCTTGCGCCGAACGCGACGTCGATCTTCCAGGAGGGCCTGCGGCTTGCGGGGGTACGGGTGGTTCGTGCCGGCGAGTTTGACAGCGATATCCTGCATATCGTTGCCGAAAATGTGCGCATGCCCGAGATCGCCATCGGTGACCTCAACGCCCAGATCGCCACCGTGCGAGTTGCTGACAGACGGGTCGCTGAACTCGCTGCGAAATATGGGGCCGAGACAGTCCTTGCCGCTTTCGCAAACTTGCTCGAAGGCAGCGAAAAGCAGGCCCGCGCCGCGATAGCCGCCCTACCCGACGGGCGCTACGAGGCGACCGACGTCATAGACGGCGACGGCGTGAACGACGATCCGATCGCCATCAAGGTTGCTATCACGATCGACGGTGATCAGCTGGTGGCCGATTTCACCGGCTGCCCGCCGGCAGTTGCCGGCCCGATAAACTGCGCGCGCGGTGCGCTCCAGTCAGCCGTCAAGACGATCGTAAAGGCCCTTGTCGGTCCGCAAGCCCCATCAAACGAGGGCTGGTTCCGGCCGCTGACCGTCATCTGCCCGCCGGGCACGATCTTCACGGCCGAAAAGCCCTCACCGACCGGCTGGTATTACGAGGGGTCGGTCCATGCGTCTGAACTGATGTGGAAGGCGCTGGCGCCATTGAAGCCGGAGCGCTTCTCCGCGGGCTCCTATTCCAGCCTCTGCGTCGTCTACATTGCCGGGAAGGACGCCCATGGCGAACCCTTCATCCATATCGAGCCCCAGCACGGCGGCTGGGGCGCCACGCCGACGCAGGACGGCGCGGGCGCAATCATCGCCCTGACGGATGGCGACACCTACAACTATTCCATTGAGGTCATCGAGGCCCGCTTTCCGCTACGCGTCCGCCGCTATGGTTTCAATGTCGAAGGCGGCGTCGGCGCCGGCCGCCGACGCGGAGGCTACGGCGTGGTCCGCGAATACGAAATACTCGGGCGGGAAACCACCGCTTACGGGAGCTTCGGCCGCACCAGGGTTGCACCTTGGGGCATGGACGGTGGAGCGGACGGTTCCGTCAACATGCTGGAAATCGAACGCCACCAGGGAGATACCGAGCGCCATGGCCGCGTTGCGCATCTCGATCTCGACAGTGGCGATGTCGTGCGGATCATCAGTGGCGGCGGCGGCGGCTGGGGCGATCCGGCGCTGCGCGAACCTGAAAGGGTTGCCGATGACATTCGCAACGGCTTCCTGACCACAGAAGACGCCCGGAAACTCTACGGCAAGACGGGAGGTGTCGCATGATCAGGCTCGCAACCGACGTCGGAGGCACCTTCACCGATCTCGTGGGATATGATGAGAGGAACGGCGAGCTTTTCACAGCCAAGAGCCTCACCACGGTGCATGACCAGTCGGAAGGCGTTCTCAATGCCATCGCATCCTCGGAAAAGGCCGACGGTCTCATCCCACGGGATGTCACCTTCTTCGCTCATGGCGGCACCACCGTCATCAACGCGATCACCGAGCGCAAGGGCGTGCGCACGGCGCTGATCACGACGGCGGGCTTCCGCGACGTGCTGGAAATCGGCCGCGGCAACCGCCCGGACCTCTATAATCTGCAATTCCACAGCCCCGAGCCCTTCGTGCCGCGCCGGCTGCGCTTTGAAGTCCGCGAGCGGATGAACGCAGCGGGCGAGATCGTGACGCCGCTTCACGAGCGAGATATCGCGCCGATCATCGAGGCTTGCAAGGTCGAGAAGATCGAGGCGGTCGCCATCCTCTTCCTGCATGCCTACGCCAATCCCGCGCATGAGGAACGCTGCGCCCGGCTGATCGCGGAGGCCCTTCCCGAAGTGACCGTCTGCGCCAGCCATGAAGTATCGCGACAATGGCGGGAATACGAACGTTCCAACACGGTCGTGCTCAACGCCTATGTGCAGCCAATCATCCGCCGGTATTTCGAGCGGCTCGAAGCGGCTCTCACGCGGCGCGACCTCACCTGCCCCTATTACGCGATGCAATCGAATGGCGGCATCTCGACCTTCGACCAGGCGACGGCAAGCCCTCTGACGCTCGTCGAATCAGGTCCGGCCGGCGGCGTCGCGGGCGCGGCGCGCATTGGTCAGGCGCTCGGCGAACAGGAGGTGCTGCATCTCGATGTCGGCGGCACAACCGCCAAATGCTCCCTGATCCACGACGGCCGGCCAACGCTGAATGTCGAATACAAGCTTGAGCATTCACGCATAGCGCCAGGTTATCCGGTGCAGGTGCCGGTCGTGGATATCGTGGAGATCGGTTCGGGCGGCGGCTCGATCGCCTGGATCGATGAACGCGGAGCCTTGCGCGTCGGCCCGCAGAGCGCCGGCTCTACGCCAGGTCCCGCCTGCTACGGCCGCGGCGGAACCGAGCCCACCATCACCGACGCGCTGCTGACGCTGGGCATCTTCGATCCGAAGAGCTTTGCCGGCGGTTCCATGCAACTCGACAAGGAGAAGGCCGCCGCCGCCATTCGAACGGTCGGCGACCGGCTCGACATGACGGTCGAGGACGCCGCGCTGGCGATCGTCGAAATCGCCCACGCCAGCATGATCAACGCGCTGAAGCTCGTGACCGTCCAGCGCGGCCACGATCCGCGCGATGCCGTTTTCGTCATCAGCGGTGGCGCAGGTCCAGCGCTGGCAGCCCGGCTGGGCCGAGAGCTCTCGGTCAAAGCAACGATCGTTCCGCCACATTCAGGCATTTTCTCCGCCTGGGGTATGCTCGCCGCCGAACCGCGCGCCGATTTCCGCGCCACCTGGTTCTCCGCTCTCTCCGAAAGCGCCCTTCTCGAAGTGCTGCGCCGCTTCGCGATACTGGAACGGCAGGCCATCGCCTATTTCGGCAAGGGCGACGAAGCTCCTATCCGCCCGACCTATCGTCTGGAGGCCCGCTATCGGGGACAGGAGCACGGGGTCGTTGCCGATTTCGAGGCCGCAGATACGATCGAGAGTTTCTCGGAACGGTTCCATGCGGCACATGAGAAAGCCTACACCTTCCGCCTGCCCTCGGCTGCCATCGAGATCACAACGCTGCACCTGGAGGCTGTTCTCGATGGTCCGGTCATCACGCTGCCGGCACTCTCCCGCGACGGCCGGTCGATTGCAACGGCAGTGAAGGGAAGCCGAACCGTCTATTTCGGCGCGGAAACGGGCTGGCGCGATTGCCCCGTCTACGAGCGCGACCTGCTGCCGCTCGAACAGGAAATCGCCGGCCCCGCCCTGGTCGAGGAACCGACGACGACGAGCCTCATCCAGATCGGCCAGACGCTGAGGGTGACATCGGAAGGAATCATGGTCCTGCGCGACGCGACATCCGGACAGGAGGCCCGCTGACATGGCGATCGCCATCGACATCAAGGGGGTCACGCGCATGTTCGGCCCGGTCGCGGCTCTTGGAGGGATCGACCTTTCCATCGCTGCCGGCGAATTTTTCACGCTGCTCGGCTCGTCCGGTTGCGGCAAGAGCACGCTTCTGAAGCTGATTGGCGGGTTCGACCGGCCCACTGCCGGCGACATCGCGTTTGACGGCAGGAGCGTGCTGGACATTGCGGCCAATCACCGCCCCGTCAATACCGTCTTCCAGAACCTCGCCCTTTTCCCGCACATGACGGTGGCGGAAAACATCGGTTACGGGCTGAAACTGCGCGGTCTGAAGGGGTCGGCGCTCACGAAAAAGGTCGATGACGCTCTGGAGCTGGTTGAACTTGGCGGCTTTGGCCCACGCAAGATCGACATGATGTCCGGCGGCCAGCGCCAGCGTGTCGCGCTGGCACGGGCGCTGGTGATGGAGCCGGGCATCCTGCTTCTCGATGAGCCGCTGACCGGGCTCGACGAACGCCTGCGCCAGCAGATGCGCGACGAATTCGGCCGCCTGCACAAGCGCACCGGCGCGACCTTCATTCTCGTCACCCACAATCAGGACGAGGCCCTGAGCCTGTCCGACCGCATGGCCGTGATGCATCGTGGACGGATCGAACAGGTCGATGCGCCGGCGCGCTTCTTCGAGCGACCTGCCAATGCCTTCGTCGCCCGCTTCATCGGCATCGAGACGCTGCTGAAGCCGGAGCGGATCGAGGCGGCATCAGGCGGCGCGATCGCCGTCGTTGCCGGACAGGCTCTGCCGTTAAGCGGCGCAGCCACCGGTCATGGCGGAGATCTGGTTATTGCGGTGCGGCCCGACAGGTTGAGCATCGCCGGTCCGAACACACCCGGCACACTGGCGCTGACGCTTCAGGATGCAATCTTTCGCGGTCTTTCGACCGATCTGCGCCTCGTCTTTGCCGATAGGCAGGAGGTTTGTCTTTCCGTCTCCAGCGACAGCCCGGCCGCCCGTCTTCAACCGGGCAGCACTGTGAGGCTCACCGTCTCGGAAGGAGCGGCCATTGCAATTCCAAACTCGGGAATGCCGTCCGCGACCTGAAAACGCGGCGGATAAAAAGGGGAATGAAAAAATGAAACGACAGCACATATTCAACCCGCTTTCCAGCAATGCAAGCCGCCGCGACATGCTCAAGCTGATGGGTCTAGGCGGCGCAGCGCTCGCGGCCGGCAGCCTCGGTTTCGGCGGCCGTGCGCTTGCCGAGGACAAGTCGGTCGCCTTCTGGGCGACGGCGACGCTCGACATCGGCGACAAGTGGCAGGAATTTGCCAAGCAGACCGGCATCGCGCCGCAATTCACCGACAACGGCAATGATATCGGCCCGGTCATCGCGCGCCTCGCAGCAGGCAACGCCAACGATCTTTTCGATGTCGGCGGTTTCCAGGGCGGCGCGGAAAAGGAACTGGCCAAGCAGGGCCATATCGTTCCATGGGATGTCTCGAAGATCCCGAACTATGCCAGCGTCTGGCAATGGGCGAAGGACATCCCCTACCTCAAGCTCGACGGCAAGCAGATAGGCATTCCCACCGTCGTCAATGCCGACTCCATCATCTATCGCCCCGACAAGCTCGGCAAGGTCGATAGCTACGGCGTGATCTTCGACAAGAAGCTGAAAGGCCGTGTCGCGATGGAAGACGCCTGGATCAACAGCGCGATCTTCACCGCGATGTATCTGAAGGAATCCGAGAACAAGCCGATCAAGGATCCGGGCAACCTGAGCGAATCCGAACTCGGCCTGGTGATGGAATTCCTGATCAAGCACAAGAAGGACGGCCAGTTCCGCACCTTCTGGAACGGCTGGGAACAGGGTGTGCAGCTCGTTGCCAACGAGGAAGTCGACGCCATGACCGGCTGGGAGCCGATCGTCTATGAAGGCCGCAAGCGCGGGCTTCAGGTCGAATATGCCGCCCCCGTCGAAGGATACGAGGGCTGGGGCAACAACACGGTTCTCCTCAAGGGCGCAGCCGAACGTGGCACGGCCGATGCGGCACATGCCTTCGTGAACGGCCTGCTCGGCGGCTTCTACGGCTGCGAACTGGGCACGACGCGCGGCTACATGGTTCCGACCGACAAGAACGTCGAATACGCCAGGGCGCATCCCGACGAATACAAGGCGGATGCGGCGGCAAAGCTCGCGGATCATGTGAAGGCGAAATTCGCCGGCAAGGTCTACTGGCAGAATACGCGGCCGGATAATTTCCAGCTTTATGAGGAATGGTGGCAGAAGCTGCGCAACGCCTGATCCATGTTGCGGGCGGCAACCTTTGCCGCCCGCTTCCTTCCGCTTTGCAACGGGCAGCTCGACATGCCATTCAGACGAACGCTTCTCATCGCTCCACCGCTCGCCGTCGTCCTGCTACTGGGCGTCGCCCCTCTGGTGCTTGTCCTCGTCTGGAGTTTCTGGACTTGGGACCCCGCGACCTACTGGATCAAGCCGGAACCCAGCCTTGCCGGCTATGGCGCTATTCTGGATGCCGGTCGCTGGACGGTCATCGTCTCAACGCTCGCTAAATCACTGGGCGCTGCCCTGCTCTGCACTATGCTGGCCTACCCGCTGGCCTACGCCATCCATGTCATGTCGGGACCGCGCGTGCAAATGCTGCTGCTGGCCCTCATCACCATCCCCTTCTTCACCTCCTATCTGATCCGCTCGTTTTCCTGGCGGCTCGTTCTGGGGCGCACCGGTGCGATCAACGAGACGCTTCAGGCGCTGCATATCACCAGCGCACCGCTTGACTGGCTGCTCTTCAGCAATTTCGCCGTCATGATCGGCTTCATTGCCTCCTATCTTCCCTTCGCGGTCTTCCCCCTTCTCCTCTCCATGCGGCGGGTGCCGCCGGAGTTGATGGCCGCCGCGCGCGATCTGGGTGCCGGCTTCTGGCACGCCGTCTTCACGGTCCTCGTGCCGCTGACCTATGCCGGCCTCTTCGCCGGCTTTCTCTTCGTCTTCGTCATGGTGGCAGGCTCTTCGACCGAAGTGCAGATGCTCGGCGGTGCTGGCGCGTCTATCGTTTCGATCATGATCAACGACGTCATGCGGGTCGCCAATTACCCGCTCGCCTTCGCGATTTCGGTCATCATGCTGGTGACGATCTTCGGCATGGTGCTGATCGGCAATGCCTTCTTCAAGCTCTCAAGCCTCTTCGGGGAGGAAGCGGAATGACGGTCAATGAAGGCGCGATCAATCGCCTCCTTATCTGGACGCTCGCCGTCCTCGCGCTGATCGTGATCTATGCACCGCCGCTCTATCTGGTCGCGATCTCCTTCAACGCGTCGCTTCAGCCCGGCCTGCCGGGACCGTCGGACCTGACGTTACGCTGGTATGCCGCGCTACCGAAGGAAACGGCGCTGATGAACGCGCTTTGGCAATCGCTGTTCATCGCCCTCTGCACGGCAATCCTCGCCACCCTTCTGTCGCTCCTGGCCGCGCTGGCCTATTTCGAGATCAAGCGGGCACGCAGCATCTGGTTCCTTGTCATGGTGCTGCCGATGTTCGTTCCGGGCGTGATCGAGGGATTGGCGCTGTCTGCAATTTTTACCCACTCGGGCGTCAAGAGTTCGGCAACGACGGTCATCGCCGGACATTTGCTCTGGGCGATGCCCTTTGCCTTCATCGTCATCCTGACGAGTTTCGCCGCCGTCAAGCCGTCCTATCTTATGGCCGCCAATGATCTTGGCGCAAGCCGCTGGCGGCAGTTCAGCGACATCATCCTTCCGCTCATCCGGCCAGGGCTTGTGAGCGGCTTCATCTTCGCTTTCCTGCTGTCACTCAACGAATTCACCCGCGCCTTCTATCTGTCCGGCCGCCAGAACACGTTGCCCGTCGTTCTCTTCGGCAAGATGAATTCCGGTGCGTCCCCTGTCATCTACGCCATTTCCGGCGCGATCCTTATCCTGTCGATCCTGGTGGTCGCCGGCGTCGTGCAACTGGCAAGCCGCACCAGAACCTCATAAATCACGCCGCCGGTGGAAGCTTCGGCGCACTCCTGTCGAACGCCGGCAAACAGGTATCCTAGAGCAATTTTCGACCTGGCAGGCTCCAATGCCTCGGTCTGCGCGAAGGTTGGCCTGTTCATCCGAATTGAGCCTCTTCGACCACAGCACCTGAAGGAGCCAGACAGTCCTTGATTTGGAATGGGTAGATTAAATCCTAGCGGCAAACTGGTTTTCTCCCTCCTCACAGCATCTGTCATCAAACTTTCTCGCAAATGTCGCCTGCCTGTCATGGCGAAGTTCCATTAGCCCCTCAAACAAAGGAGGGTCGAAATGGCGCCCCGTGCAGTTGAACTTCGTGGAATCGGCAAGGGCTTTGGAGCGGATGATGTTCTGAAGAACATCGATCTATCCATCCGTCCGGGTGAATTTCTGTCGCTTGTGGGCATGTCCGGCTGTGGCAAGTCCACGCTTCTGCGCATCATTGCCGGGCTGGAGCAGCCGGACCGTGGAAAGGTGCTGATCGGCGGCGAGGACGTGACGGCACTCGACCCGAGCGACCGAAACCTCGCCATGGTGTTCCAGTCCTATGCGCTTTACCCGCACATGACCGTCAGGCAGAACATAGCCACGCCCCTGCGCATGCGCCGTCTGTCGCTGGGCGCGCGGCTGCCGCTGGTCGGGCGGATTGCGGCCTCGGACCAGAGCCTCCGCGAAATCGACGCCGCCGTCGCGGACGCCGCCGCCCTGCTGCAAATCGATCATCTGCTCGACCGCAAGCCTGCCCAGCTTTCCGGTGGCCAGCGCCAACGCGTGGCGCTGGCGCGTGCCCTCGTCCGCGAACCCGCGGCCTTCCTGATGGACGAACCGCTTTCCAATCTCGATGCCAAGCTGCGCGCCCATATGCGGGACGAACTCGCAGGCCTGCATCGCCGCCTCGGCGCGACTTTCATCTATGTCACCCACGATCAGGTCGAGGCCATGACGATGTCCGACCGCATCGCGCTGATGTCGGAGGGCCGGATCGAGCAACTGGGCACGCCGGATGAACTCTATCGCCAGCCCGCCACGCTGACCGTTGCACGCTTCATCGGATCGCCTTCCATCAACCTGCTGCCGGTCGACATCTCCGGCGAGGGCCGCATCCACGCCCAGGGACAGGATCTCGGGCTTGCCGTGCGGGAGCGCACGCGTGCTAAAGCGACCCTTGGCCTTCGCCCGGAAGATCTGCATCCCGTCGAAAACGGATTGGCCGTGCGAATCATGCGCAGCGAAATGCACGGTGCGGACCGTTTCCTTCACTGCCATCTGCTCAGCGACGAGACAGTCAGGTTGACCGTCCGCACGCAATTCGGAGCGCCTCTGGAGACAGACGCCAGCGGGGTGCTCCATCTCGGTTTCCGGCAGGAAAACGCACATCTCTTCGGCGATGACGGCCTGCGCCGCGCGCTCGTTGAGCGGGAAGAGGTGGCTGCATGACGGTTCTCGAGGCAGGCCATGTTCCCTCCGCCAACCCTTCTGCCCTGCTCGGTCGCGCTCGAAACCGCAAGGCCTGGCGCGGGCTGGCCTTCGTCGCACCTTCGGTTGTGCTGCTGCTCGCCATCTACATCATCCCGGTCATCGTGCTCGCCGGCTTTTCGTTGACAGATTACAAGCTGGGCGCCCTGTCCTACCACTTCGTCGGCATCGGCAATTTCGTGAAGGCTTTCCACGATCCGGTCTTCCTCCGCTCGCTGAGCAATACGGCGCTCTATGTAGTGATCGTCATTCCGTTCGGCGTGTTTCTGGCGCTGGGCGTGGCCATGCTGGTGCATGCCCGCAAGCGCAGCCGCGCCTTCTGGGAGGCCGCCTATTTTCTGCCGGTCACCGCAACGCTCGTGGCGATGGCAACCGTCTGGCAGTTCCTGCTTCACCCCTCGATCGGGCCGGTGAATGCGGCGATCAAATGGTTCGGCTTCGAGCCGGTCTCCTTCCTGTCCAATCCGACATTGCTCATCCCTTCCATGGCCGCCATCGGCGTCTGGCAGGTTCTGGGCTTCAACATGGTGCTGTTCCTGGCAGGGCTGACGGCGATCCCGAAGGATCTTTACGAAGCCGCGCGACTCGACGGCGCGAAGAACCCGATCGACCGGTTTCTCACCGTCACATGGCCGATGCTCGGGCCGACCACGCTTTTCGTGGCCGTCACGACCTCTATTTCCGCCTTCAAGGTATTCGAGACGGTCGCGGTTCTGACCAAGGGGCGCTCCGGCTCCGAAGTCCTTCTGTTCGAACTCTATCTCGAGGGCTTCGAATATTCGAACACGGGCTATGCGGCGGCGCTGACGCTGATCTTCCTCGCCATCATCCTCTTCCTGTCGATCGGCCAGACCTTCTATCTCGATCGCAAGGTGCACTACTGATGCTGCGCAGATACGTCCCCCATCTGGTTCTTGCCGCAGGCGCATCCATCATGCTCCTGCCGTTCTACTGGATGTTCCTCACCTCGATCCGCTCGCCAGCGGAGATCTTCGACGTCTCGCTCTGGCCGATCCCCAAGACCTTCAGCGGCGCGGCGAATTACGGTGCGGCGCTTGCGCAGGCCCCGATGGCGCGTTTCATGCTGAATGGCGTGATCGTCTGCGGGGGCATCCTGATCGTGCAGATCCTAACGGCCGTGCCGGCCGCCTATGCGCTCGCCAAGATCAAGTTTCCCGGCCGGAAACTGCTGATGGGCCTCGTGATTGCCGCGCTTTGCGTGCCGATCCAGGCGCTGGCGCTGCCGCTCTTCGTCGGGCTGGCGAAGGCGCAGCTGCTCAACACCTATTTCGCCATGATGGCCCCCTTCTTCCTCTCGGTCTTCGCGATCTTCCTGTTTCACCAGTCCTTCCGCAGCTATCCCGACGAAATCATCGAGGCGGCGCGCATGGACGGGTTCTCGGAGATGGAAATCTGCTGGGGACTGGTGCTGCGCGGTTCGCTACCGTCTCTGGCCGCCTTCTCGGTCTTCTCGCTGGTTGCCCACTGGAACGATCTCTATTGGCCGATGATCGTGATTTCGCAGCCCGAACTCGCGCCGCCGCCGCTCGGTATGCTGTTTTTCGCCGACATCGAATCCGGCGCCAATTACGGGGCCCTGATGGCCGGCGCCACGCTGATCACGCTCCCGATGCTCGTCTGTTTCCTTCTCGCACGTCGCCACTTCATCGCCGGCATCACCATGACCGGTGTCAAGTAACCCTCTCCTCCTCCCAACCCACCGTCTGGAGATCTTCATGAAAATCAATCGACGCCTGATGCTCGGCAGCCTTGCCGGCCTCGCCGCCGTAACGTTTGCCGGTGTTTCCGCACCGGTCAGCGCCGCCGACCAGATCACGCTCAACGTGCTCTACAACCTGCCGGGCTTCACGAAATTCCATCAGCCGCTGGCCGATGAATTCATGAAGAACAATCCTGACATCAAGATCAACTTCCTGGCACCGGCCGCCGGCTACAACGAAGGTCAGCAGCAGGTGCTGCGTGCCGCCGTCTCCGGCAATCTACCGGACGTCTATTTCTCCGGCTACAACATGACGGCCGAACTGGTGCACACGCTGCTGCCGCGCCAGCAGATCACGGACCTCACGCCGTTCATCGCGGCTGAAGGTGGCCAGGCCTTTCTCGACAAGAACTATTCGCCCAAGATGGCCGCCCTTGGCCAGGTCGACGGCAAGCAGTTCGGCCTGCCGGTCAATGCCTCCTCGCCCATCATGTATATCAATGCCGATCTGGTGAAGAAGGCCGGCGGCGATCCGGACAACATGCCGACGACCTTTCCGGAGCTGATCGCGCTCGCCAAGAAGATCCACGCCCTCGATCCGAAGATCGCCGGCATGGGCTATGACATCAACGGCTGGCCGGATGACTGGTTGTGGCAGTCGCTGGTTTACGAACAGGGCGGCACGCTGGTCGACCCGGCCACGAAGAAGGTGGCCTTCGACAACGAGATCGGCCTCAACGCGTTGAAGATGGCACGCCAGTTCGTCACCGAAGGCGGCCAGAACCTGCTCGACTGGGACCAGTCCCGCCAGCAGTTCGGTGCAGGCCTCACCGGCTTCATCTTCTCGACGCCGGCGCATGTCCAGACGATCGAAGGTCTGGTCGGCAACCGCTTCCCGCTGAAGACCGCGCTCTTCCCGATGGACAACAAGGAAAAGGGTGGAGTCCCGACCGGCGGCAATTCCGCTGTCATCCTGACGCAGGACAAGGCCAAGCAGGATGCAGCCTGGAAGTATCTCAAGTGGATCACCGGTCCTGAAGCTCAGAACACGATCGTTCGCATCACCGGCTACCTGCCGACCAACAAGCTGGCGACCGGCCCGGACTATCTGGCGCCCTATTATGCCGAGCATCCGAATGTGAAGACGGCTTCGCTGCAGGCCGACCGTTCGCTCCCCTGGGCCGGCTATCCCGGCGGCGACTCGGTACGCATCTGGCGGACCCAGCGCGACGTCATCGGCGCAGTCATGCGTGGCGACGTGACTCCGGAAGCCGGGCTCAAGCAAATGGTCGAGCAGACCAACGCGCTGACGCAGTAAATATTATTCCCGGTATGCGGCTGCTGGAGGTTCCCCTTCGGCAGCCGTTCCGTTTCGAAGGCACCGTCTCATGAAAATCATCCAGATCACCGACACCCATCTCGTTCCGTCCGGCGTTTCCGTCAATGGCGTCGATCCGGAGCGGCAGCTGCGCGCCGCCATTTCCGATATCGTGGCCAGACATGGCGATGCGGACCTTCTGGTGATTACGGGCGACCTTTGCAACGATGGCGAGCCAGCGGCCTATTCTCTGCTGAAGGACATCCTTAAACCCATTTCTTGCGACGTGCGCCTGCTGCTTGGCAACCACGACGCGCGGCCGCAATTCATCGACGCCTTTCCTGACCACCCCCGCGACGCGAACGGCTTCATCCAGTCGTTCATCGATACCCCGCATGGTAGGCTGATCTTCCTCGACAGCCACGAGAAAGGCGTCATCGGCGGGATATTCGGCAAGGATCGCATGGTTTTCCTGGACGAAGCTCTGCCCGGTGCCGGCGAGATGCCCGCCACGATCTTCATTCACCACCCGCCGATGGAATGCGGCATCGCGCATTTCGACCGGATCGGCATGCATGACGACGGCCGCCTGATGCGCCGGCTCGTCGCGCATAAACCCGGTCTCCGCCACATCGTCTTCGGCCACATCCATGTGCCGATGACCGGCATGAGTCCCGAGGGCATCTCCTACAGTTCAGGCCAGGCCTGTGCGCATCGCTTCATCACGGACCTCGATGCGCCCGATCCGCTCTGGACCGGGGGAAACCCCTGCTATCGCGTCCTGATTCTCGACGAACAGGGCTTCCGCGCCTATGAGGCGGAGGCAGGCCAGGCGGTGACCGCCCAGGCCCCGATTTGCGTAGGCCCCTAATGCTTACGACTAGGGCGGGGCCACGTTAGCGACCAATCGAGGGCCCGACTTCGCATCGACTGGCGAGGAAGACAGAACTAACGCCTTGGCCTTGGTCAGGTCTTCACCGGTCGTGGTTCTTCACGACGGGCCCGTGCGAACACTGCCCATCGGCACCGGACGAAAGACGGCTTCGGCTAGTCCTCGAGCAGCAAGGCGGCGAGCTCGAGATCAGCGACAAGGTGGTTGGCAAAGCCGCCGCGAAGGGCAGCCCGTGCTGCGTCGCGCTTGAAGCTTCCGCTGACGACGAGCAGGCCCTTCATTGAGCGCAGAAGATCGTGATCGACACCGATCAGGCGCTCGTCCAGCTCGCCAAGCACAGCCTTGCCGTCTACATCGATGAAGCGCCCCGCGATGATCCCGACGGCACCGCGCCGACGGTAATCTTCAACTTCCTCGACCGTTGCGATCTTGAACTGGACGACATGCGTATCGGGCGTGCATGGACTGAGCGAGAACAGTGATTTGTTGCAGCTTCGAATGCCTTCGAGCTGATCGCGGATGATCGGCTCGGCACGGAGCGCGTTGGCAAGCGCGGCACTCGAAACGACGGCCGGCGCATTGAAGGTGATACAATGCGCATCGAGCCGCCGGGCGATTTCCGTCGTGCAGCTTTCAGACGTGCTGAGCAGCGAATTCGCGAGCGAACCCAGAAGCTGGCGCACCGTCAGATCCCTGATCGGCCAGTTCGGCACGACTTCAGAAACAAAATGGACCGTTTGCCCCCAGGAAACGCCGAGCACGTCGCCTTCCTGAAGGAAATCAGGCAGGTGATAGGCTGCGACCTCGCAGACGGCCCGCGTCAGCGTCTCGCCTTCCCGACCATCCGTCGGCACGACATGGACGCTTTCCAGCCCGAATTTTTCCTTCAGCGCATCGGCCGTGGCGTTCATCCGGTAATGCTCTGGAGACACCTGGATGCAGACGATGTTGCGTTCCTTGGCAAGCTTCAGGTAGCTGATCACCGTCGGGCGCGACAGCGAGAGCGCATCCGAAATCTCGCCCTGATTGAGATTGCGGACATAATACATCCACGCCACTTCAGCGATGATCTTGTTGGAGGGATGCTGATCTCTGTGCATTCGTCGTCCGCCTTCGGGTTTCATCCCTCGGTTGCCTTGTTCAATACCTCTTCAGTGATTAGCAGATCATCGTCAAGGGTGCGGTCGGACTTGAGGCCGAGCTTGGACAAGTCCCCATGATAGCCACGCACCGCCTCCGCCGAACCGGCGTTGCCGTCTGCCACCGCACGAAGCCAGGTAACCAGCGAGGGCTGATGTTCGGCCGAATTGATCTTGCGGCCGAAGAGCGCCAGTCGCGCACCATACCTCTCCGCCTGCCGCACAAGTTCGAATGTGTCGCGCAGCGTTCCCGAGCCGCCACCCAAGATACCGACCACGACGCTGGAATCATGGGACGCAAGCTCTTCCATGGCCGCCGGGCCGTTATAGGCGACTTTCAGGAATTGCGGGCGCTCGGCGCGCGTCAGCCCGGCGAGCGTCCTCGTGATGCAGTCGTTGACATAGGCCCCTGTCTCCGCGCTGGAAAAGCCGGTCGCCATGTTGGGATTGAAGACTTCGAGGAAATAGTCCTTGCCGGTGGCTCTGATTTCGCGGCGGAATGTGCTGAAGGCCTCCAGCGACGCGAGGTCGGCATCCGTGTCGTTGTTGAAGGTGAGAGAATAAAGGCACAGATCTGCCGGCGCCAGCGATAGATCGGCCGAGCGGCAGGGTCGCGACGGAAGCTCGCGGTAGCGGCCGCCACGGATGATGCTCCACACGTCCGTCGTATCGTTCGCACGGAACGCGGGCTTGATCCGGCTTGCCGCGAAGCCCCCCCGCGTCTGCAACAGCTCCATATTGGAGGCCGAGGTCAGCATGATGTCGACCGTATCCTGCGCGATCAGCGCCTCGATCTCATCAACGAATTCCATGCGGGTCCGGTAGCCCTGCGGCCTGCCGTCCTTGCCGCGTCGAAGGCCGGCGGTCGGGATGCCGCCGGACATGTCGGCGTCCTTGGCATCGGCCAGAATGAAATCACCCTTGCGATATTCGCCCGCGAGAATGCGGCCGATCTTTTCGTCGTAGCGTGTCGTCGTCATTGTCATACCTTTCAGAAACCTGCCGTCAGCCTGCTTTGCGCAGCGAGCGGCCCGTCTCCTTTGAAAACACATGGATGCTGGCGGGCTCGATGGAGAAACTCACCGGCTGGCCGGGTTCGAGCGTGCGGAAAGCCTTCGTAACGAAAGACATTTCCTGCCCGTCGACATCGACGATCACCTGGCCCTCGCTGCCCATGTTCTCGACCAGGACGATCCTGCCGGTAATGGAGTTCTGATCGCCAGGCGCCGCAAGATCCATCTTCGACGGCCGCAGCCCGACCTCAACGGTTGCTCCATGCGCCAGTGCGCCGAACTCCTGCGAAGGCACCTGCAGCCGCATCGAACCGGTCGCAAGTTCGATCCTGTCGCCATCGCGGTTCACCACGCAGTCACGGAAGTTCATGGCAGGCGAACCGATGAAATCGGCAACGAAGCGCGTGGCGGGTTGGTCGAAGATTTCCGCCGGGGTGCCCTGCTGCTCGATGGCACCAGCCCGCATCAGCACGATCCGGTCGGCAATCGTCATCGCCTCCAGCTGGTCATGCGTCACGAAGATAGTCGTCGTCTTCAGGTCGAGATGTATCTTGCGGATCTCGGTCCGAAGCTTCTCGCGCAGCTTTGCGTCGAGGTTGGACAGTGGCTCGTCGAAGAGGAACAGCTTCGGCGTCTTGATCATGGCACGCGCCATGGCGACACGCTGCTGCTGTCCGCCCGAGAGGTTCTTCGGCTTGCGCTCCAGGAAACTCTCCAGCCCGAGCAGGCCCGCGACATGCTTGACCCGCCGTGCAATCTCGTCCTCCGCCACCTTCTGCCGGCGCAGGCCGAAAGCGATGTTCTCTTCAACCGTCATATGCGGATAGAGCGCATAGGACTGGAAGACCATGGCCACGCCGCGCTCGCCGGGATGCAGGTGCGTGACGTCGCGGTCGCCAATGCTGACCGTCCCGTCGGTAATCTCCTCAAGTCCCGCGATCATCCGCAGCATGGTGGACTTGCCGCAGCCCGAGGGACCGAGAAAGACGACGAATTCGTGATCGGCAATGTCCAGGTTGAGGTTCTCGATCACGGTGTGACCGCCATAGGACTTGCGGATGTTGGCGCATTGAATGTTTGCCATGATGACCTTTCCTTGCGCTTCTGACGAAAACCTGTTCGCCGAAACACTCTATGTCTTTGTTTTGACGCAGCTCAGGAGGCGAAAGCGGTTCCCACTTTCGCTGGAGCCGCTCTATCTCCGGGCGGGCTTCATCATGCCGTTGATGAAGCTCATCAACAGGCCGATGAACACCAGCGGAGGAATCACGAGAATGACGGTTGAGGCATTGATGACGCCCCACGGAACTTCCTTGCCGAGCGACGTGATCGAGGCGGCAACCACCGGAAGCGTCGCATTGCCGGCGGCAAGCGTCAGAGCCAGAAGCAGTTCGTTCCAGACGAGCACGAAGGTGAAGACCAGCGCGCCGAACAGCGACGGCATGGCGATCGGCAGCGCGAATTTCAGGAAGATTTCTCCCGGCCCGCAGCCCTCCATGGCGGCCGCCTCCTCGATCTCCTTGGGGACCCGCTCGAAGGCAGGCACGGAGAGCCAGATCACGGTCGAGATCGTCGTGACGAGATAGACCAGGATGAGGCCGGCCAGGGTGTCGTAGAGACCGAGGTCGAGATAGAGCACGATGAACGGAATGGCTATCGCCACCGGCGGCATGAAGCGCAACGACAGCACGAAGAATTGCATGTCGTCCTTCAATGCGCGGACATGGCGGGCCAGCGAATAGGCTGCGGGAACGCCGAGTATGGCGCCGATGATCACCGCGGCTCCGACCACGATGACGGAATGGCCGAGCCCCTGCCGGATCGACGGGTTTTGCAGGATGGTGACGAAATTCTCGAGCGTGGGCGAGAAGAACAGTTTCGGCACGGGGGTGACGATGTCCTTCAGACGCTTGAAAGAGCCGAGAATGGTCCACAGGATCGGCGTCAGCGCGATGAAGACCATGAGCGCCAGAAAGATGCTGGCAAGGGAGCTGCGGATCAGACGGCCCATTTGCGGATACCTTTCCAGATGAGGGTGAAGACGATCGTGGTGAGCACAAGCAGCAGGATCGACATGGCTGAGGCATAGGAGATGCGTCCGCCGAGATTGATACCCGCCTGATAGGCGTAGAGATCGAGCGTCTCGGTGGCCGTGCCAGGCCCGCCGCCGGTCATCACATAGATGAGGTCGAAAGAGCGCAGCGATTCCACGGCCTTGACCAGCGCCAGACTGATGATCGGGGCCTTCAGCATGGGCAGCGTGACATAGGCGTGGATTTCCCACGTCTTCGCATGGTCCAGCTGCGCGGCCTCGATCGGATCCTTCGGCAGGGTTTCCAAGAGCTTCAGCATGATGACGGTGAAGAACAGGCCCCATTGCCAGATATCGACAATGGCCACCGACATGAGCGCCAACGACGGGTCGGCAAGAAACTCGACGGGACCGAGACCCGTCAACCCGACGAGATAGTTGATGAGGCCGAGCGACGGAGAATAGAGAAAGCGCCAGATGAAGGCGGCCGCCACGCGCGGCAGAAGGACTGGTGCGAGGAAGGCAAAGCAGATCAGATTGCGGAGCCAGAACGACTTTACCGTCTCGAAAATAAGGACGGAGAGCAGCGTTGCGACAACCAGAGCACCGGCCACCGTGACCACCTCCCAGATCGCAGAAATCTGAAGCGCGTTCAGGAAACGCCGGTCGGACAGGAGACGCTGGTAGTTGTAGAGCCCGGCAAAATGATAGTCGGAGTAACGCAGCGAACGGTCCATGACCGAGAAATACAGCGCCCCGGCGATGGAGATCAGCGCCAGGGTGGCAAGCACAGCAAAGCCCGGCGTCAGCGTCCAGAATAGGAAACGTCGATTGTTCATAACGTGCTCTTCGGATGGAGGATTGCGGCCGGCCCGTCCAAGGCACCGGCCGCTAGAGTCTTTGTTTTCGTTTGTCTGTTCGGGAAAACCGGGTTCCACTTTTCCCTGACAAACTCTAGGGTGGCTTATTTCACGCGGCGAAGCGCATCCTCGGCCTGGAAGGCCACGTCATCGAGTGACTGCTGGATGTCCTTGTTGGTGCCGGTAAAGATCTCTTCGAGCGCCAGGCCCAGATTGTCGCCGATTTCCGGCCAGGCCGGGCTCGCCATGATCAGGAGCTTGGTGCGCGAGCCGGTCGCCAGCAGCGCGTCGATATACTCAGCCGGCACGGCCTTCTTGAAGGCGTCGCTCTGCAGCGTGGACTTGCGGCCGATATCGGATGCGACACCGTCTTTAAGGCGGCGCTGTTCCATTTCTTTCGACGTAGCCCAGCCGACGAAGTCACCTGCGACCTTGCGCGTGCATTCGTCCTTGGCGCCGCTCTTGGAGACGGCAAAACCATGACCCCAGCCGGCAGAGCCCAGCGGCTCCGGCGGCGGCATGTAGCCGACTTTGCCCTTGATGGCCGACTTTTCCGGATCTTCCATCCAGGGGCCGAACACGTCGGACTCGATGAGGAAGGCCACCTGCCCGCCGCGGAAGGCTTCGACCGAATCCGACCAGTTGAACGTGCCGACGCCGGGAGGCGCGTACTGCATCAGGTCGAGATAAAGCTTGGTGGCTTCGACACCCTTTTCGGAATTGAAGATCGGCTTGCCGTCCTTGTCCTGCCACTCGCCGCCGAGGCCGCGGAAGAAGGGTGTCCATCGCCAGACATTCATGCCCGAGCCGCGCTGGCCACGTGCCGACCAGCCATAGAGCTTGTGGCTGGGATCATTGACCTTTTTGATGTCGGCCACCAGTTCGTCCAGCGTCTTCGGCGGCTTCAGGCCAGCCTTTTCGAGCACGTCCTTGCGATACATGAGAATGTCGCCACCGCCGACGAGCGGCGCGAAATACTGCGTTCCCTTGAAGGTCGCGACGTTGCTCAGGTCGGAACGGAAGTCGGCCATGTCGTAGTCCGCAGGCAACACGTCCTTGAGCGGATAGACCCAGCCGGCGGTCGCATATTCCGGGGTATTCGCTTCGTCGACATAATAGACCTGATAAGCGCCGGCGCCGGTCGAAGCGTCAAGGCGTGCCTTGGCGCGCCGCTCGTTCTCGCCGAGCAGGTTGATCTTGACCGTGGTCTTCCATTTCGCATTGAACTCGCTGAGATATTTGTCGAGTTCGGTCACCGAGGGCATGCCCTGGGCGATCACATTGATCGCGGGGACCTTGCCCACGCAGGCGTCGTCAGCGGCGAGCGCCGCCCCCGACATGGCAAAAAGGCTTGCAGAGATCAGCAGTGCAGATTTCAGTCTCATGATTTTCCTCCTCCAAGACTGTCAGACTTCAGTATTCGGACGACGGGTCGAAAAGCCCCGCCAGCCGGCGATCCAGGCGAAGAAACTCGCCATATCGTTCATCGTAGAAATTGCGCAGAGACGGGCGCGGCGCGGCGGTGCGCTCGACGCGGCACATCGCCTGTGCAGCAAAGACGAGGTCCGGATAGTGGCCTGTCGCCACCGCCGCACACATTGCGGCCCCCAGCGCACCTATTTCGTCACCTTCCGGCACTTCGACCGGAAGGCCGCAGACATCGGCAAACACTTGAGCCCAGACGACGCTTTTCGACGCGCCGCCGGCTAACCGGATCTTTTGCGGGCTTTGCGGCGCGACATAGCTCACGACGTTTTCGGCATGGCGGCGGTGCTGGAAGGCGACGCCCTCGTAAATCGCCCGCAGCATCGAGCCCTGATCATCATTGTTGGTCATGCCGACGAAGGCGCCGCGACGCGGCGCAGGACCACTGACGAAAGGCATGTAATGGCAGCGTCTTGTCTCGATCGGGCTCTGCGCAACGAGCGCGTTCGCCTGTTGCACGTCGATGGAGGCACCCAGAGCGCGGCTCAGATACCAATGCAGGTTCGCCGCCGATGTCGGGCTGCCGTCGGCGAGAAGGCGGCAGGCGCGATCGCGATGGAGCATGTTGAGAATTGGTGGCCGCTTCATCATCGGCGCGCGCGATTCCACCGCATTGATCGACCAGGTACCGGCAATCATCGTGAGCGTGTCGGCGCCGACCGATCCCGCACCGAGCACGCAGGCGCTGACATCCATCATCGCGGCGACGACAGGCGTCCCAACGATCAGCCCGGTTTCCTCTGCCGCCTTGCGTGAGACATGTCCGGCAATGCCCGAATTCTCGACAATCTCGGGTACGCGGTCGGCAAATTCAGGAATCCCGGCTGCATCGAAAAGCGCATCGCTAAAAGCGCCACGCGCCAGATCGAGCAGGCCGCCGCCGCTCGCATCCGTCGGGTCCGTAGCGGCGACGCCGGTCAGCCGCATCCGCAGGAAATCCTTGCATGCCAGCGCCCATCGGGTGCGGCGGACGACATCGGGCTCGTTTCGCGCAAGCCAGACCAGTTGCATGAGTGTCTGGCCACCCCAGATCTGGTGACCGGTGATCGCTTCGATCCGCTCCGCGGTGCCGTCGCGGTTGAATTCATCGGCAATGCCTTGAGCCCTGTGGTCGACGGAGACGATACCGTCTCGCGTTCCCCTGCCCTCGGCATCCACCAGAAACACGCCATTGCCAAAACCCGTGCAGGCTACGGCCGCGATGCGGTCCGCAGCAATCTCCCCGCGCGTCAATTGACGGATTGCGGTCGCCGTGCCGTTCCAGAAGGCTTCCGGCTCGCGCTCCACCCAACCGTTTTCGCGATGGATCGTAACAACATCGATGCTGCGTTGAGCAACAAGTCGGCCTGTCATGTCAAAGACCGCAGCCTTGACTGCAGTGCCGCCGGCGTCGATCGCGAGGAACAGATCAGCCATGGCGGCGCACTCCCTGCGGGCCCTGCTCGCGCGCTGCAAACGAGAGCACGGGGTTGTTCAGGCAACGGTCGATTTCACTTTCGGCCCACTCGAGAGTCTGGCCACGCTCGTCGGCCAGAATTTGCCCCAGTTCGCGGACCAGCGAAGGCGTGCACCCGCCATCGAGCGCGATCTGGGAGCGACGGAAAATCAGGTCGTCGAGATGCACGGCCGCACGTTCGTTGATCAGCCAGGAGATCTCATTGCGGGTGAAGTTCGGCAGGTTCAAAAGCGGCTGGTCGGGCCTACCCGCACAAAAGGCAGCAACGCGTTCGCCAATGGCCCCATAGCGGGAAAAGAGGTCACCTGCCCTTTCCGTGGAAACATTGAAACGGGCGGCCAGCGACTGTCTGGCGCGAGCCAGGCTCATCTCGTCGCGTGGAAAGCCGATCGAACCGGGATAGTCGCGACCCGCGGTGCTGGTTCGGCGGGTGACATGGAGGTGTCGAAATACCTGGTCGGCCGCCTGCTCGCCAAAGGCGCGGAAGGTCGTCCACTTGCCGCCGATCAGGGACAGAAGCGGCACGCCACCCTTGATCCGGTCCTCGGCGAGACGATGGTCACGGTTGGCGCGATTGGCATCGGCGGAGCCGCCGGCCTGCAGCGGACGGATGCCGGTCGTCATGAACACGATGTCCTTCGGTCCGATGTCGATGTCATCGAACAGGCTCGATATCGAACGCGTCAGATAGGAAATCTCCTGTGCGGCAATCGTATCGTCGGAAGGGTCGCTCACCGTGATTTCGGTGGTTCCAAGCAGGACCGTGCGATCGAGCGGATAGGCGATGACCATCCGCCCCGTTCCGTCGTCGAAATAGAACGCGCGGTTCGCCATGCGGTCGAGAAGCGCATCGTTTCGGATCAGAAGATGCGCACCCTTGACCGGGCGGATATATCTGGTCGAGCAGCCGAGTGCCGCATTGACCTCATCGACCCAGGCGCCGGCCGCGTTGACGACCAGTTTAGGGCGGACCGATCTGCTCAGGCCAGCATCACCCGCGGTGATCGTGAACGCGCCATCGCCGTCATGGCGCCAGCCCACATGATTGAGTGCTGCACTGAGAGGTTGCGCGCTCAACGCCTCCTCGATCATTTCCAGCACCAATGCTTCAGGATTGCGGATCCGGGCATCGAAATAGCTGACGACCGCCTTGTAACGCTGCGCCAGCCGGCGCGGGAATTTCTCGCGGGAAAGGACAGTCTTGTGACGCGGAAGGGCGCGCTCCTCGCGTCCCAGATATTCATAGAGCGTGAGTGCGATCTTCAGGCCGGCCGTGCTGAACGTGCTGCCTTTCCAGTCGAATCCAAAGAAGCGAAGGATCGAACCTGGAAGCCCACGCAGAAAGGTGGTGAGCGGCACCGCCACTTCGAGAGGGCGCGTAAAATGCGCAGCGTGGTGCAGCAGCCGGTTGCGCTCGCGTGCCGATTCAGCCACGAGCTTGAATTCCCGGTTCTCGAGATAGCGCAGACCGCCATGCGCCATCCGCGAGGAAGCACCCGTCGCGCCCCGGCAAAAGTCGGCGGTATCAATGAGAAGTGCAGACACGCCGTTCAACGCGAGTTCGCGCAGGACAGCGACGCCATTCACGCCACCGCCCAAAATGAGCACGTCAAAACCCTCGCCGGACGCAAGCCGCGCCAGGCTTTCCTCCCGAATTTTCATCATGTCTCCCGCAGCACTTCCAACTGCGCCTCATGGCGCCAAGTGCATCTACGGCGAGATATAGAGACCTATGTTAATAATTGTCAATACGATTTTACTTTTATAAAAGTGTCCGTGTTTCAAATATGCGCCAATGGAACGGATCAGCCCACTCCGCGTTTGGGTTGCCAAAGAGCGCGCCTTCGAATGGACTTCGGATCCCATGATGCCTCCGGCTGGGACGGCACGGAATCAATGCCCTCGAAGGCAATCGCTGCGCTGTGAATGGGATCATTGGCGATCTCGGCAATCGCCGTGCCGAGGCGCACCTTTGCTGTCCGCCGGTCAGGTCCGAGCGGGCTGCGCATCTCGGTCTTGTTATCGAGGAAGGCTCGAAGGTCTTTCGGGATCACACCGCCGGCGAAACAGCTGCCATGACGGTTCAGAAGCCTACCATGCCCCTCTTCTGTTACAGAGTTTGCAACAAAAGGCTGGCCGCAATCCCATCTAAACCAATGATTTCAGGGATATCAGCTATTTTCGAATGGTCGGAGTGGAGAGATTCGAACTCCCGACCCTCTGGTCCCAAACCAGCGCATCGGATGCAAGAACCCCAGATTTCCGCCTTTCCCATTTCCCTTCGATAACGTCTAGTTCCGTTTCGTTCCCGCTCGGTTCCGTTGTTTCCGTGGCGAATTCGTGGCGGTGACTTTTCGTTCTCTTGTCCCCCGGATGCACCATGCAGAACGCGGAGTCAAGCCGCTTTCCTGCCAGCCTTTCCTCGACTGAACGCATGGTCGGCCTCGGCATGAAAATCTGGATGGTGATGACCGTAAACTTCCTCGATGACCTTTTCGGTCGCCGACAGATATTTGGCTACAAGGGAAATCGAGACGCCAGCTTGCATGAGCCATGTCGCGCACGTATGCCTGAAGGTATGTCGGTTTACCTGCGCCGCCCGCTGCTCCCCAAGTGCCAGTTCCTTTACCGTGGAGAAAGCCCCAGATACCGATGCTGGGCGTCCCTGGTATTCGATAAGGTACCTATCTCCCCTTAGCTTCCATCTTCTCATATGCTCGAGTAGCGGCTTCGGAATGCGAACGGGATCTGCTCTCTTGTTCGACGGGACGCGCTCACCTTTCGCCGAACGGTAAAAAATCCCGTGGTCGAGATCGAGCCACGGACGACCGTCTTCTTCGTAGTACGACGCTTGCTCGATGCGGTCTGCGCGTGTCCCGGTATAGACCGCCGTCAGGATGAAGCGGACGACATGCCGCGTGCTGTAGTACTCTCCGAAACCAGGTGCAGAGTGCTTCCTCCTCCAAGCCGTCCAGAGCAGCTTGGCGACCTCGCTCCTGCTGTAGTAATGAATACGAGACTTAGCCTTGGTTGGCATCGCGTAGTCGAGACGACGGTTCCCTTTATCTAGTTTCCCCTTAAACTCGCCGAAGTTGATGATGGCCTTCAGGATACCGAGTTCCAATCGCACCGTGTTCGGGTTTCTTCCTTCCTGATATTCGAGCGCCGTCATCTCGTTGATTTCCGAGACCGTTCTGTCACCCCAGAATTCGTTTAGTCTATCGATCTGGTTCACGAACTCACGACGCCTTTCGTCTTTCATTCGATCAAAGCGCGCTACCTGCCATTTCGACATCAGATAGAACTTGATCAAGTCGCCGATGATGACGCTGTGTGCGTCACCACCGTCATCGAGCGGCTGACCTGCACGCTTCTCGATGAGATACCGCTCTAGCGCTTCTTCAGCCCCTGCACGATCATCCTCACCGCATCCCGTGCTGACGGTGTTTGCGACGTCTGGATCGTAGATGACCCATGTCGCACGGTGCGTGACACTGCCGTCTTTTCCTCGGCGGGCTTTGCGGAGCTTGAGCTTAATGCCGCCTTGTGGTCTTGCCATGTCTGTATTGCCTCCTTGACCTGTCTGTATGTCGTGAAATGATTTGCGTTCGGAGACGTGATACGCAGTGTCCCCTTCGCGACGGCCGCCCGCAGTGTCTTGACGCGGACGGTTTCAGATGGCGTCGAGAACGCATTATTCCGACGAAGGTCGCCACCGAATTCTGGAAGACATGCCGCTTGCTCGAGCGTCAGCAGCGTGTCGTCGGTCAACGGAAGCCTATCCATGCCTGCTTCCGCTCTCCTGAAATCCGACATAGCGCCGTGCAGGTCACCGAGAAACTGACGGTCTTCCGCCTGCCACCGAGCGCGATCAGACTCGAGCCTGTCGGCCAGCGCCTGCATCCTGTCGACTGCTTCATCACTCATACGCACACCTCGTTTTCGTGGCGAAAGAAAGCATGTAAGAAGTCATTAAGTCAACAACTTTTTGCAACCATCAGGTGTGGCTTTTTTACTCGTTATAAGAAGTAATTTTGGAACCTTTTCAAAGAAAACGGAACATAACAAAAACGCTATGTTCCGTTCTGGGACAATTCAAAATCGCAACCCTGCCGCGTGCGTTACCGAACATTAACGACGTAGGATCACATGTATCTCTTGCACTCAGCGCAGATCCTGTTGCCTACGCCTTCAGAACCGAAATCCTCTCGGCACGTCATGCATGCTCGGACTCTCCAGCCATCAGGACGTGGCTGACCTGCTGACAACAGTCCCTTGCGCGATGCCCTAGCCAGCAACGCCGAGACCGTCAGACCGAGACGTTTTGAGAGTTCATTGATGGGAGTGCCGGAGACGTATTCTTTGACAAAGAGGTTGTTTAGCTCTCGCGTCCAGACGGGGGAATGGTAGTCGGTGTATGCATGCATGGACTTAGCTCTGTGAATACCTGCATCATGCCACGACCATATCGCCGGCGGTTATTTTTCTTGGTCGTCGATGAAATGGCGCAGGTACACGTAGACCCTCGCGAGCCACGTCGCAGTGTCCGCATCCGCTGGCAGCGGTACATGTTTCCCATGCGACACAAGATATCCTGTTTGCGACACTGTAGCATACGTGTCGAGAACGTCGCCGGCGACGGAAAAATAGCGAAGATCAGGCCAACCTGGGCGCAGCTTGCGGAGGACGCGGGAGACCTCATCGAAATCCTGTTCGTCGTAAAGGCCGACATCCGTAGCTGTACCAGGCTCGACCATTCGCTCAATAGCTTCAGAAATAGGATCGTATCGCAGCCAGCCGTCCAGAGTCAGTTTCGTCGGCCTGCGAACTTCGTCGTAGAGCAGACGCCCGTTCAAAAGCTCTGGCGTCTGATGGAAAGCGCAGCGGCATGCGACCCAGCCGTCTTCCGTCTTTCTGAACTCACCCCGTTCACCGCACTCGTCACAGGTGTAATAGGCTCGAAAATGAGCAAGAAGGACGGCCCTGTCAACAAGCGGCTGGTCTTCTCGGCTGTATGCGCGGATGCTGGCTTCCAGTCGTCCGCCATGCTCGCGCACATATTCCACGCGGCATTTTGAACGCCGAGGCCAGAGGGCTTCGATATGACGGAAAAGACGGTCGACAACATTCTCCCATCCGATGCCGATATCGATGTCTGGTCTGGAGGCCATTTCGTCAAAGAGAAATGGGTGCCGTTCGATGAGCTTTTCCATACCAGCGTTTGGAAGCTTATGTGAGATAGGTTCCATTAGGACACTCTCTTGATGATTTCGTCGATATCAATTTTGTCGACAAGCTGTTGATATACCTCGAAATCTGACACCTGTTTTTTGAGATTCTTGGTCACCATGATATCGAGTTCGGAGACTACAAGACGGAAAGCCTGGTTCATCGACTCGCGCTTGATTTCACTGTCTTTCCGCCAGCGGTGGAGAGCATAATCAGATGTCGTGATCCAGTTTCCTGCGGCGGCCGACTTGGCGCACCAGTCGCGGACGGCGGCGACGATTTCGGTTCGCCGGCGGTCAAGCTGGTCACGAACTCGGGCGGCCGACAGGCATGTGTCGCACATGACTTCTGTTGTTTTCAGAGGCCAATCTGATCTCATATGAGAGGGTCCACCGCAGCGGTTGCAGATACGTAGCGCTCGGTCTTCGGCGGCCGCTACGTACTGAAAAAAGCGGTCGGCATGCGGTCCTTCGTATTCTAGATGGATCCGAAGATGACCGAATTTTTCCTTGACCTGGTGGACTTTTAACGCGGCTTCGAGATCGGTCTCGTGGAGCATCTTGAAGACGGTTTCGACGAGCGTGCGCCAGCCTCGCGGAAAGTCGATTTCGGCGTCGGGGTCAGCACCGTACTTGTCGACAAGCCGCTTATGAAAGTCACTCGTAGTCATGGCGCTCGATCTCCGCACTCTTCTTGACGGGCGGCGTCTCGATTGCGCGCACGACCACGGGAGCCTCCGGCAGTCGTTGACCAGCGAGTTCCCAGACCCGTTCAAAAACGACGTCTGCGAGCGACTGCCAGTAGTCATCGTCTTCACGATCAGCACCCATGACAGACGATCCCACGCTTGTCCTGGCACACGAGACAGAGGACGCGCCTGCCCTCTCGCGCGTTGACAAGGATCCCGCGCGCACCACAGTCGACACATTTTGTTTTGACAGCCTCTTTTGCTGTCGCGTATGCATCGCGGATCCGCTGTACCCCGTCAGGCGGCATGAGGTGCATACAGGCGATCAGAGACAGTACGAGGTCGCCATCTTTTTCGACGAAGATTCCATCGATCATGAGGAAACACCGCGTCTCAGTCGGGAGTTCGTCGAGCGTTCGAAGCATGACCTCAACGTCGTCCTGCCAGCCGAGCGGGACTTGCGCGCAGGTCGGCGAAATGAGGAGCGTGTACCTCTCGAAGAGGTATGCCGCGATGAGGTTTTCCATCACTTCATCCCTCTCGTCAGTTCTGAAAACGTGCGCGGCGTGAAGCCGACGTCACTCATGTCGACGCCGACATCGCGGCTGCGTCCGACCCCGGGAAGATCGCCGTGAGAGTGGCCGTAGAAATGGTACGACCCCTTGTGCTGGCCGGGCCACGTGCGCAGAGCGTAGTGACACAGGACGACCCGCTGACCTTCGTCAGACGTCTCGAGAAGCGGTGTCGGCGGCTGGTACCAGTCGAGCGCTGCGAGCGTCGGGTGGACGTCTCCGCCCTTCCTGAAATCATGATTCCCAAGGATGAGGATCTTGCGGCCGTTCAAGCGTCCGAAGACATTCCTGATGGCGAACTCGTCGGCGAGGCCGAAAGCAAAGTCACCGAGGTGATAAACGATGTCGTTATGCTCGACGACGGAGTTCCAGCGCCTGACGATTTCGTTGTCCATTTCATCGGCGGATTTGAAAGGACGCTTGCACAGTTCGATGACGCGGGCGTGCCGGAAATGGGTATCCGAGATGTAAAATTTGCGGACAAATGCCATGTCCTGTCTCCTTCAAATATCAAAGCCAAGCCGCCATGGAGCGGCAGTAAGTCAGTCGGCTATGGATATTCGGGGAGCGTGCATGCTTGTTATTTCCGTCGTTGTTGGCTTTGGTGACGGTTATTTCCGACACCTGCGTTTCAAATCTGTGGACAACTTTGCCGCGTACGACTGCGTGTGTCAACGCGGCAAAGTTAGGTTGCGATCGGTTGGTTAACGGGACGCGATCGACGATTTTATCGTCTTCCCTTTGAGCACTTTGGCGGCATAGTAGCCTTGGCTGTCGAGGTCGTTTCGACCCCAGGCCTTCGTCGTGCTAAACTCGGCATGCATGGTTTCCTCGTTGTACTCGGTGGCCTTCTCGTTAGCTGACCCGATCTTTGATTTCATGTTCTTGAGGTGTTTCTCGAGGTTTAGCAGATCGCATGAATCGATGTCACGGAACGGTGACAGTAGATCCCAGGGCTTCATATCGCGGTGATGGCTTCCGAAAATTTCGACGGCTTCGCGGATTTGTCCTCCGAAAAATTTATCGAGTTCTACGATATGAGGATACAGGTGCCATATGTCCTTCAGGAAGTAATCGATGAGTTCCTTCGTCCGATCCCGCGTAGCTGAAAGGTTGTACTCGATGAACTTCCGAGCGAACTTCCTACCTTCCTCGCGGGCCTCGTCGCACATGAAGAACCGCAGACCAGGAGGGACATCCATCACTCCGAGTCCCTTCTTCTCTGTTTCTGGATACACGATCTTTTTTTCGGAGCGGTTGACCTTGACCTTCTTTTTCCCTGTCCTAAGAGCGTAGTCGACGGACATCTCGCGGACTCCTGTCAGCTCTGGAACAGACTTCACTATTTCTTTCATACGAGCCAAGTCGCCGTCTGACGTAAATGACGCCAGAAACCAGGTCTTGACCGTGTCAACGCCGTCGAACCAAATCCATACCGGGACTCCGCCGACTTCGGGTGAGCGGGTTCTGACGGCAGCGTTAACGGCGGTTATGATATCGGATGCCTGTTGCATGGAGACGTCTCCAGCGCGCAGGACGATGGCGTCGTGAGTTGACTTGTGCAGGTCGTTGTATGTGCTACCGATGAGTTCCATTATTTGATCCTCCTGAACGTGGCTTCCCCGTCTGTGAATTCGGAAATCGTCTTCATGAAATTCCCGAATTCAGCAAGATCGTATGGCTTGATGTCGACTTCAAAACGGTCGTAGACGCCCGCCGTCGTGCGGAATTTGACATGCATTCTGACCTTTCGATCCCCAGTCCAGTCGTATGCCTGAACACGTCCCCAGATCTGGTTATCGACATCGTGCTGGTTGAAGGCATCGTCGATATCGACAACGATAACATTTGCCTCTTCGAATCGAACGAAACCATCATCGACATTATCGGGTGTCGTTTTCGGCGCTGATTTAGTCAGCTTTGAAATCCTGTTCTCTGCCATCCCGGAACGAGGACGACCGACGGCCTTCTTCTCTTTCTTGGACTTCATAAAGCGCTTCAGGCGATCTCGGTCCGCATCTTGCAGTAGACGCTGGACATGCTTGCTACCGCAAACCTCGGCACCGAGTTCAGCTTCCTCTGCGAAGAAACCCCAGGCGGCAGCTTTCACGCCGTCGGCGTCAATTGCGTCGAGAAGACGACGGCCGCGATAGCGTCTGGTCTCGTATCCAGGTGTCAGAGCCTTGTCGTCGAGAGCTTCCTTCAGGACGACGAGCCATGCACGGTGAGCCATAAAATTAACGAGGACGAGCTTCTCAAATTTCCTGGCGACTTTTACCCAAAAAACGGAGTCGATGCGGTATTTGGGCGCGTCAGGCGCTCCGATACCAGCGTCGGCTTTGATCTTTCCTCGCACAACGTGATACGTGTCAGGGTGAACTTTGACGGTCAGTTCGATGGCTTGGACAGACTGACCACGACCGCGAGCCGGCGCTGGCTTGCCGTCGTAGGCAACGTCGAGATCGAATTTTTTAACGCCAGAGAAGTCGTCAGATATATGGCGCATGACCCTGTCGCGCAGCGTTCCGAGCAGGCCAGATTGCGGCTTCGGCATGCCGACCAGATCGGCGAAAGCCTCGGGTGAATATGAAAGTGTAAACGTGTTGTCTACGTCTTCAGACCACGGACGTTGTGAGACTTCGTCCGCCAGAATCTTGTAGAGCGTCTGCGAGTAGCGTGAGCGCATTGATCCCTGACCGACGGCGGCGAGTTCGATATATCCGTATCTCGGCATGCGTCGCATGAGCGCACGGATCGGTTCTGGAAAAGAATAACCGACCAGCGACGTCGTTTCAGAAAGGACGCGCCAGGCTGTCAGCATTTGAACGCCTTCATACGTGCGGCCATCGCCTCCACGGAACGTCAGGCGGATTTGCTCCATCTTTGAGAGCGCCGTCACTACATCATGCTGACGGGCATCTGCGCCGCAGAAACGGATGCATTCGGACATCGGTATTTCATACTGCGGAGCGCGCATCTCTGGATCGGACTCATATGCTTTGGAGATCAAAAGCTCATGGATTGCTATGTCGTTTGAGGTCAGGCTCACGTCTCCATCGACCGAAACGCCTGAAAGCATTTCAGGCGGACGCGGTGACTGGGGTGCGATGGCGACGAGAGCCTTTGACGACGTCAGCGCAGCCGAGATGTCACCACGTGACCGGGGGCGAAAGTCGTGCTTGGCGTTTGAGAAACCGAACGATGGCATGTGATGTATCCTCCTTTGTACATCTTTATGATGATCGCCGGCGGAGAAGTAATCAATAACATCTGGTGTATTTTTTTGAGTATATATTTTGTTTAATAAATGGTATTCGAAATTACACCATATATTAAAGACGGGATTGAGTAGATATTAAACACGAAATCAAGGATAGACATCGATTATTAATTCGAAATCCGAACTATAATAGACATTAATATATGGTTTCACGAAAATTAGCCGATATTAACGCAAAAACACGGGATTGGGGCGATATTAAATATGTAGCTTTTCGCTTACATACGGGATTGGGGCGATATTTTACAGTTGACGAATTGAGATCTGGCAAGGGCTAATCGTTCGAAAACTTCGTGAAAAAGGGGGTAATACAAAGTGTAGGTTACGCTGTCGCTTCACCTTGCTCGCTCCGCTCGGAAGAGTGATTTTGACGACCGATTCTCGGTCATTTTGGTTTTAACGGGGGCGCTGCACTCCGTTCCGCTCGAGGGATTTTTCAGTGCCAGACCCGAGCGTATCACCCAGACGATCCTCCGAGCATCGGCCGCACAAAGCAAGAACCTTCCAGACCGTAGCAATGTCGTTTCAGGCGACGCGGTTGACAAACGTCAAGTCCAATCACGCACGACGCGCTTCAATTTGACTTTGGTTCTTTTCGGGACCCATTCATCGGCGCTTGTGCCATGCCCGCCGGCAGTCAATCCTCTGTATAGAGACACACGTAGTGACGCGACGGAGACCGACACATGCCCCGTAAGCCAGACCCCAGCAACAAGGCCCAGCAAGAGCGCACAGCACGCTGGCGTAGCGGCATGCGCGCAAATGCGGTTCCTGAGACAGACGCAGTCGACACGGCGCTAGCCGCCGCTCTGGCGGTCTACGCTGACGCTGCTGGCGCTCGACAGTCGGAGAAAGACGTCCGCCGTATCGTGGCGCTCGAGACCATGGCTGTCTCATATCTCGTGTCGAAAGGCTTCGCCCCGAAGCACGCTAAGCTTCGCGTCGCCCGTCGTCTTCACCGTCCTGACGTGGCTGACCTGGTTCCTCTCGTAAACGGATCCGACACGACTACCGTCACAACGACGCATTCCTAAACGACCGCATTCCCCCCGTTACTTCCTATTCATGAATCCGATTTTCATCGGTTCTCTACGTGACATTTCGGATGAGATCCTCGTTTCTTGCAGACGACCGTGGTCGCATCCGGACATGACCGAAGATGACGAAAAGACACCGAAGACGAATCCTGACGACCACGACGCGCAGCGCGCCGTGAAGACGCTGTCTAACCGTCGTCAAAAGCCAGGAGCGACGAGATGACGACTGAAACGACCAGCAAATCCGCAGATTTTTCAAGCGTCGCGCTGCGCCTGCATCTGGTTGAAGAGAAGGTCAAGCACGGCTCGGCTCCAGATCTCGCTGACGTCATCGAAGGACTAAATCGACTATACGAAATGACCATGCGCGGGAGCCAATATACGACCGCGTCCATACCGCTCGCATACAACCAAGAAGATGGAACTTTTTGGTACGACGACCCCACACACGGAGCCATCGGAACCGAGACCGGGAAATCCCTTTTTGACACTATCCTCGGGACTCAAGACAACGCCGAGAAGACAGCAGACAGGTCTTTCTGGGAACAAACATTCGGCAGCGGGTCGGCACATTGGTCCGAAATCGAGGCTGGTGAGTGGACACTGGCGCATGCTGTTTTCAAGACGCCAGCTACGTTTACCTCGTTCGTCGCTGGCGGATCTATGGTCGACCAATTGATGACCGCTCAGGCCGAGATAAACACGCTAAAGGCACGTCTGGCGGCTGCTGGGATACCGTGACGCATGGAAGACTTAGACATCGCCTATGAGGACAACGTCGACGCCTGGGCCAAAGGCCTGAACGAGCTCGGCCGTGTCGTCCTGCCTCGCGTCCTCGCTCGCATGCTCAACAATGGTGCCGCGCAGACCAGAAACAAGCTGAAGGAGTATACTGAAAAGGTCATCGACAAGCCTAACGCTTTCACGAAGCGCGCATGGTCATACGTGCAGGCAAAGCCGGCCGATGGAGACGACATGAAGGTGACTATTCAAGCTAACCCGAAGCAGGCGCAATACCTGTGGTGGCTCGTCTTCGGAGGAATGCGCGAGCCAGGAGATGCAGGCACGAACCCGAAATTCGGTGACATGTTCGCGTCGGCCGAGAAGCTTTCGCGCTATGGCGGCGTCGACCTGAAATACGTCAAGCGTCTCATGAAAAAGGTCAAGGAAGAGCGTGCGCAAAGGTCAGCATACCGCGAGCGTCGGAAAATGCTTTCGTCGACTGTCATGCCTGCGGCGGAGAAGCAGGCGGCAATGGAACAACTCAAGTGGAACTTCGTGTCGAAAAACAAGCCAGGAGTCTTCATCGGCACGATACACGGCATAAAAGGTGTATGGGAGCGTCCTCAGAGGATGAAGGCTAAGCAGCGTCAACGGGTCATCAAAAAAGCCCGCAAGGAACGTGGCGACGCGTGGGACGAACATTTCGGCGGTGCGACCAAATATAAGACGCAGGGACTTGGTTGGACGAAGCCAGGGTCTCAGGCCAAGCTGCTGGTCGCCATGGCTCGCGAGACCAAATATAAGCCGACATTTGACTTCTTCGGCGTCACTCAGGCTGCCATGTCCGAGCAAATGACGGCCGAAAACTTCGCTCAGCTTCTGAACACCGAAATGACGTCCGCGAAAAAGCTTCGATCTGATGGACTGTCAGACGAAGCAATTGTGTCCCGCACTCTGAACAACTCGGCAGGCTACCGGAAGTAAAATCCGTCGGCGCTTGCTCCATGCACGCCGACGACGAATTCTAAATCATCGACATCGATGGAGGGAATTCGATGGCAAAGACTTTTTCGATATCTGCGCAGAGCCTCGGCGACAAGTTGAAGGCTCATGCTCGCAACCTTAAGCTCGACGTCAACCACGCAGCTTCACGTCACGTCGCAGAGCGCCTCTTATACCAGATCGCAGACTACAGAAATGGCCGTGTAATCGTCGCTGGTGGTATGCTATTTCCTCAGACCGTCCGCGAAACGGTCGACCTCGACATCATCATTCCCGACCACTCGAGCGACCGTGAGATAATGCTATCGACGATCGGTGCATGCAAAGCGCTATCCGTCGAGGGTATCGATGCCAAGGTCGTATCCGAGGAGCCAGAGTACATCGACGTTGGCTACGGTGACCCAGTGCGTCGTATCCGCATCGCGGCTTCGGCCGGCGGAATCCGAGCAAACACGCATATCGATATAAAGACCGTGACAAAGCGCGCAGGAATGCCGCTCGAGCGTGCTGAGCTCGTCGTCAAGTCAATAATCCCAGGCGTCCCCGATTTCACGGTGTTGGCGCAGTCATGGGATGCAGTGATCGCCGAGAAATTTCTGGCATGCATAACCAGGCATGAAGGTGACCGCCGCACGAAGCATTTCGACGACATTTCGCTCCTCGCCCGCAAAGGAAAGCTGAATCCGCGCAAGGTCGCAGAGGAACTCGAGCGCATCGTCAAGTATCGCGGGTTGTCTATGGGTCTCTGCACGCCAGCACCGACGAATCTGATGACGCATCCAGACCCCGTACCATTCGCAGCTTGGATGACCGTTCACCGAGAACTTCAGGCCAGCTTCCTGCGCGATCTCATGAACGACAGCTACACATACCATTTTGACATCGACGCGCTGCTCAGCACGCCGACGGTCACTTACGACTACACACCAGGCTACAAGCAAGAGGACGCAGCATGATCACCCAATTTACCGACCAACACGGACGCGATTATCTGCTGCTCGACAGCCTCGACATCGCCGAACTTCCAGACGATGGGCTTGTCGCGGCTCTATCGGTCGCAGAGACTTCGCTGGCTGCATACGCCGCTTTCGAAGCGTCGGCCGACGACGTGCAGCGCGAAGACCTAGCTGCACTGGTGTCCGTCAGTGAGCAAGTGCGCGACCTTGTCCTGAAGGAGCGCAACAGGCGCTACCTGATCGACCGTATGGTCAACGGACGCCTGCGCGGCGGGCTGGACGTCACACACATGCCGCAGGCTATGAAGACTGTCGGAGGGCTGAACTGATGGCCTCACGCAAACAAGCAATCCAGACCGTCGTCGCTCCAGAGGTCGCAGACGTCACTATCGAGAGACACGTGGAATTTATCCGCGGCATCCGTAAGCTTCTCATGCCGACGGCAGTCACCAGTCAGGCAGACGAGAGCATCAAGCGCGGTGTCGCGGAGACGCTTGCGCGGATCGAAAGCGATATCAACGCATCGGTCGACCGTCTCGTCGACGATGGCCTGACGCTCGATGAAATCAACGATTTCGCATGTTTGCAAATTGCGTTGTTGCCGGAAGTCGAGCGTACTGGAGGTCGTGTAAAGTTTTCGTGGAAGTACAAGGTCGTGCTTCCAGAGTAGTATTCATACAATTTAACTTGCGGCCGGCGGTTTTTACTCTCACACTTGTAAATAGTTTCCGCAAGACGGAAATACAAAAGGGAGGAAATACTATGCATTTTGGAAACTGGCATATACGCGACATGCTTGGACATTCATACAGGGCTTCATCCTTGTTTTTGCAGGCAAAGGATTCAGACGAGGTTCTTAAAATAATTGGCAGAATCGCAAAAATTCTTTCAGAATCTGAATTTCAGCTTTTGAACGAAGAAGACGAAAATCTGTACAACTATTATTTTTCTAGTAAAAATAATAGCCGCCTTAAGCCGAAAGACTTCCTCGCTCTTGAGGAGATAATTAAGTCCAGACTTCCGAAAGAAGAAAAGTCGTCTAAACTCGACGACGCTTTCGATGAAGTACTTTCAACGCTTGCTCCAGCGCCGAAGTCTGACGAAGTCATGGTTGCAGTACCGAGTGCGACGCTCGGACTGCCAGTCCATGAGCCGACCGTCTTCGACCGCAACGAGATACGCAAGCTTATAGAAAAAGCTGGCGAACGCGCTGTCCTTGGCGGAAACAACTCACCGACAGACAGACAAATGGACTTTCTTGCGGACCTGGTCACCAAGGCCCGCGACGAGGAATATCTGTCGACGCTCGAGTGGCCGAAGTATGAACTGACGCGCTCGGAATGCTCGAAATGGATTGACACGTATCTCGGAAAACGGAGGTCGGCATGAGAGACCTTTTCGCCGACTACCTAGCACTCCGTCGTCAGGATCTGCGTGAGGAAATGCTCAAGCCCGTCGTCGACTTCCGATCGGTAACGGATATCCGTGAGGAAATCGCCATGCTGGTCAGCGGAGCAATGGATCCGCGAGAGCGGTGGGTCATGGATGGGATCGCGGAAGCGATTTTCGGATTGGACAACGGGGCGGCCTAGAGCCGCCCTTTTCTTTTATAATACTTGTCGCCGGCGATTTTTACTCACATACTTGTAAATAGTTTCCGAAAGACGGAAATAAAAAGGGAGGAAATACAATGTTTAGACCAGGAACAGAATTCATTTATACCCTTCTGTATATACAGAAGGGTTTTCGGAATGCCGAAGTTGCAGTTGACGAAAAACTGCTCTTCGCTGTCGAGCGTTTTGCGGAAGACTTTTCCGACATATTCGACGAAGAGCTCTTTAAGAAATACTTCCCAAACAAAGCTCAAGAGGAAAATAAATTTACACTAGAGCAGTTCGAGGAGTTTAAAGAGGAAGTCAAACGTCGCATGGAGGAGTAATAAATATAGTTCGGATTTCGGATATAACAGGGCGGCTCCAGGCCGCCCTTTTCTTTTGTCCGTTTCCGCCGACGGTACGAAGATCGTGGTCAAGGAGATGAGACCATGAAGCACTACGACCGTTATTTTAGCGCCGACGAGATTTTTGCATTGCGCGAGCTTGCCCGCGAATTTGACCTGGACGGACCGCAGCGCCCTGAAGCGCAGGCCCTCTTTGTATGGTCACTGGGTCGAACCTTCTTGAAGCTCTGGAAGTCGCTCGACGTCGCTGCGGGAGGCCTTTGCGACAGCTACACAGATCGCGATGGACGCATGCACCAGGTAGACGGTACGGTGTGGAAATCCCGCACTGGATCGGTCTATGTCGGCGAGAGGCTGAAATGGGAGCGTCGCGTCAGAGCGTGGTATGCGGACTACTATCAGGAGGCTCGACATGTCGTAGATTGGCTGCATACGTCATTCCAAGACCGCGCTGACTGGCTTACACGCGTCGACGAACACGGTAGGCCGAAGAAGCTTATGAAGTGCGGCAGCCTAGATAGATTGCTGCATGAAGCCGACAAGGCCATGGCCCGCGCTCACTCTCTCGTGCCGAACTCTGAACGTGCTCGCGAGGAGGTTGTTGGCACTTACGAGGGGTACGAAGTCGTCCTTCTCCAGTCACCTGAAGCGCTTGACGTAGAAGGCAGGCGCATGGGTCACTGTATAGGCCACGGATCGTACGACCAGCGTTTATCTGACCCTGGCTTGAAGTATGCGTCGATACGGAAGAACGGCGTTCCTGTGGCTACTGTCGAAGCTGTGCAGCACACCGATGGCCACTGGTATATCAGACAAGCATATGGCCCGCGCAATCGTCACGTGGATGCCGAGGTCATGGACTTTATGGTACGACACCTGCACCTGCGCACGTATGCCGAATTCAGGGCTGTCGAGCGCGCCGTCCGTATCGCAGACCAAGAACGCCGAGACGAAGAGCAAGGAATTCGTCCATTTCGGCTTTGAGAAATCCGCCGGCGGATGCATGCTTATGTAACAGGAGGATATAAGCATGGGTACTATACTTGATCAGATCACATATATGGCGCTGGCCGATTTTATCGAGAGCGAGGTTCTCGACTCTGAAGACCGCGCTATCGCTATGCAGGAGATGCTCCGACTTGAGGTTAGGCATTTAGGTCTTGCCGATGAAGTCCGTCGGCATCGTCGGCTGATGCAGGAGATCGCTTTGAACAACGCGGATGCCGACATGTCACCTACCGCTCCAACATGGCTTCGGTATGCCTGAAATATTTTCCGCCGGCTATTGTGGCCGGCGGAAACATAGATCATCGTAAGTATACCAGCAGTTTTCGTCCTTTCTTTACTGCTGAAATTTACGCCGTGACTTTCGGGTTGAAGTCACGGCGTTTTCTTTTGCATATAGGGGTTGACACATGATTATTATTCGAGTAATAATGATCTTGCATTGGAAATCTCCAAATTTACGTGCAACAACTCCGTGACTTTGGGTGGGCCACAGTCACGGAGTTTTCTTTTTCAATTATACTTGACGAATGCGGATTTGTACTTCATCGTCAATATCATCCGCCATCGAGGCGGGCATGGACGATGAACGTCAACAAAATTTTAGGCTGGGGACCCTGACGGTCTCCGGCCTTATGCGGTTGATTGGCCACCGCATTCTGTCCGTCGATTAGAAATTTTCAAACTCAACTCAACATCAGCACCCCACCACGCTAACTGCCCTGCGCGTTGAATCTTGCAGATGCATAAAGCCCAATGTTCTCAACCATTTTCACGCTTGGAGGAGAACGGAATGGCACGTAATCCGACGACGACGAGGGTGCTGAAACGGACTGAAATTGAGAACGGAACATCAGCACCCCCTGCTGAACAATCAGCACCCGCGTTGACGAAACGGGAAGAAGCCAAGCAGCGCCACGTCTCACTGAAGCAAGCGGCAACCCTAATTGGTCGCGACCGCAACACGCTCATGAAATACCTGGATGACGGAATGCCATTTGTTGAAAAGGCGGACAGGGATCGCGGTGCTTCATGGATTCTTGATCTCGCCGACGTTGTCCGTTGGCTCGAGAAGCGTGCGGCCGAGAACGCCAGCGAAAAGGTTGGGAGCAAAGAGGGCCAGATCACTGAAGACGAAGCGAAGAGACGCCGTGCTGTCGCACAAGCCTTTACGGCAGAGCTTGAGTACGCTGAAACAGCTCGCATCGTCGCCCGCATCAATGACATGCTCGATCTCGTTAAGCGAGATTACTCTGAGGTCAGTCAGAGGCTCAAGGGTGTCCCCGATGCGATTGCGTCAAAGGTCGATGCAAAGGTATCTGAGCGTGTCCGTGCAACTGCGACTGAGCTAATCGGAAATACCCTAAAGGGTCTGTCTGCGGTCAAGGACATCGAGCGCATCGCATCCGGGACGTGACCATGAACGCGGTTGATATGACATTCTCGGAGGCAAGAGCATACTTTGAAGGCCATACTTTCGAAGAAGGTTTGGACGAGTTTGCGCGCAAGCTGCACGAGTACAGATCGGAATATCTGGAGTGGCCGACACTCCAGGGTCCAATCGCTTGGATTTACGACAACATCGAAATCCCCGCGACAGAGTCGACACGTGCCGGGAACATGAGGTTGACCGTCTACCAGCGCCTCATGGCTGAGTGTGCGGTTGACCCTGACGTGACACAGGTCACTGTCCTGAAGGGCGTTCAGATCGGCTATTCGAAGGCTCTGAAAGCCATCTACGCCTATGTCGTCGCGTACATGCAGAAGAACGTGGCGGTCGCCTTTCCGACAAAAGAAGATGTTGCTCGATTCTGGAAGGACGAAATCGTCGACATGTACTCAACGGTCGATGCGTTCAAGAAAATCGTCCGAGATATTGAGCGTGGTCAGGCTCAGGACACACTGCGAGAGCAGCGCTTTTCGACTGGAGTTAAGACCTACTTCCGTGGGGCGTTTAACGAGGACGATCTTCAGGGTTTCACATCATGGCTGATGATGGCCGACGAAGTCGACCGCAGCGGCTGGCTACCAAAGAAGGGTAGCCAAGGCGATAAACTCAAGCAGTTTCGAAACCGTGGGACGAACTTTCGCGACTCGAAGCTCTTCGTCGGGTCTACACCTGGTCTTCGACACATGTCTCTCGTCTGGAAGGAATGGCAAACATCGGACAAGCGCAGGCTTAAAGTCACCTGTCCTCACTGTGGTCATCGCCAGGAACTCAAGTGGACGACTGGAGACGAGGATTACGGGTTTCGTTGGGATCTCGACGAGCAGACTGGACGCGTCGAGGTAGCATACTATCGATGTGCAGGTCCGAAGCACTGTCGCATCGACGAAGACATCAAGGACGACATGATCGATGCTGGTGTCTATGAAGCGACCGAAATAGCAGCCGTACCAGGTAATGTAGGTATCCACGCTCCATCATGGCTATCACCTGCTCCGAAGGCATCGTGGAAGAACCTTGCTCAAGAATGGCTGAACGCTCAGGACGATCCTGAACTCCTGAAGGAATTCTACAACTTTAAGATGGCGGAGCCGTGGGATGAGTTCATATCCCAATCGATCGGAGAAGCTGGGGTCGCCGTACATCGACGTCCATATCCTGCAGAAGTCCCAGATGACGTTGTCGTCCTGACATGCGGCGGTGATGACCAAACCAACAAAGAAGGGACAACGCTCGAGAAGCTAGCTTCTCGAGAAATTTCAGTTGTTGGATGGACTAGAAGAAGAAAGCCACGTCTGATCGGTCACTGGGTCATCCCTGGTGAAGTCGGAGATCCAGACGCCGATGCGGCATATACGTTCTTCCTTAAACGACCATACCGAAAGCGCGACGGGACTGAAATGCATATCATGGCAACGGCAATGGATATGGGTGGTCACCATCCCGACGAGACACGTATCTTTGCGGCGTCTTTCCCGTCCGCCATGAACGTATTTGCAATCCGTGGCTCAAACCAATCGGAAGGCAGTAGACTACCGAGCATATGGCCGAATGGAAGCACAACGAAAGTCAAGCGTGGTCGCAAGATGAAGTCGTATACCGTAGATTCACAGCAAGCACGTGATAAAATTGCGGAGTTGCTTCTCGGGTCGGCTGACGATGCCCCGATGTTTCCTGACGCGATGCCAGACGAGTATTTTACGAAGCTTCTCTGTGAACAGAGAACCCTGAAACCGAACGGAGGTTATCACTGGCATCCGAAAAAAGGAGGGCGACCTGAAGAGGAATGGATGTGCCTTGCATATGCATATGTGGCTCTTGAGGGACTTCGCTACGAAAGACCAAAGTGGCGTAACTTGAATCTTGCAGCGACTGCCGCCGGAATACCCGACATCATGTTCGACCCAGAGACTGGGGAGATAGGATACACGGGGCCAGACCTTTCTATTCCCGCACTCCAATACTCTGTCGATGGACTGATACCGGACTTGGTCAAGGACCACTCTGAAGTCAAGCGGAGTACACTTGTTGAGCAACGGAAGGCAGTAATCGGAAAGACCAAGGATCCAGTAGTGAAACCAGAAACACCTTCAGTTCCAGACTTGACGAGCCAACCCGCTCAGAAGAGGAGCAGAAAGTCAGGATGGTCTAGCGGAGGTTCGAGGCCTGGACGAGTTGGGAGATGGTAAGTGAACGAATGGATTTTTAAGCGATGGACGAAAGAGCGCTGCCTGACGGCACTCAACGATTTGTCGGAAAATGTTGCGATGAATATTCAATCTGTTTCGAATCCGAAACAGGGCGGAATTTCGTACAATTCGCTCGAACACGCATCCATCCTGGCGAAGCTCCTCGAAGCTCGAATCAATGAACTTGACGGCATCAAGACAAAGCCAGCGTTCAAGCGCGGAGTCTTCTTTGGAGTGGGATCATGGCGGAATTGCTGATATCGAAACCGAATAGATCGGCTGCCAAGACACCAAGGAAAAATGTATCTCGGTCGAACGTTAAAGTCACGGCCATGGCTCAGACTGGACCAGAACTAAAGTCGGTCAGGAATAGATCCTTTGGCTCAGCCAAGAAATCTATGTCTGCTCGCTCTATGTTGTCTGATCCTTTTTCTCCGTGGACTGGTCGCTACGTCTTCGAAGCCTCGTCAGATTCGCCACGTCTTGCGAATGTTCCAGACACGGGTCCGAATTCGCACAATGGAGAAATCGAAAAGGTCCGAGCGCGCTCTCGTTGGATGTATCTTAACGACGCGATGTATCGACAGGCATGCAAACAGGTAGGAAATAACGTAGTCCACTACGGAATCAAACCGAATACAAAGGATCGCGAACTACGTCGTTTTTGGAAGAAGTTCGCCCGTGAGTCCGATGCTCGAGGTAAGTCCGATTTCTACGGACAGCAATACTTTGCAGCGATAACAACTGCTCGCGATGGTGAAGTTTTCCCGCTCATAGTGCCGTGTGATCCATCTACAACGAAATCTGGTATCGGATTCAAAATCAAAATTCTTGAGGCTGATCACGTCCCGATTTCTGAAACAAGATCACTCGGAGAAAACTTTGTTATGTCAGGCATAGAGACCGATGCACATGACCGAGTCGTCGCTTATTGGATGTTGGATCATCATCCAAAAGATTACATCTTGCGTGGAAACACGGATTTTACTCCAAAGCGTGTTGAAGCTGAGCAGGTTCTGCACGTCTATATGCAAGAGCGCTTCAGCGACTGCCGAGGCTATCCTTGGGGTGCCTCTGCGCTCAACGTCACCGAGCGGTATCGGACGTATGATGATGTAGAACTCGAGCGCAAGATCATGTCCTCGAGCAAGGGCGGATACTTTAAGAAGCCAAGATATGCGGGTGATGAAGAGGATCCGTTTGATCCAGAACAGGATCTTTCCGAAGCTTTCATCCCGATGTCCCCTGGTGAATATGTCCAGGTTCCTGAAGGCTGGGATATCCAAGAGACGACACCCGCAGCAAGCGACACGAACTATGAAGTCTATAAGCGCGAACAGCTTTCAGGCCTCGCCGTCGCCTTCGGTTTCGCCGTCGAGCTCGTGTCAATGAACTGGCGCTACCTTGCGTCCGACCGCCAGTATCGCGCCCTCATGCTCGAAGTCGTTAGGCTCATCGAGAGTATCCAGTACCACATGATGGTTTTTCAATTCTGTCAACCAATTTGGGAACGCTTCGTCTCTGAAGCTTTTGCCAACGGCTTGTGGAAACCAGAAGAAGGCAAAGACCTCGAAGACTATTTCGATGTTGAGTGGATCACGCCTAAGCGCGGTTACATCCACCCAGTCCAAGACGTCACCGCTGTCATGGCGGCTATCTCTGCTGGTCTAGACAGCCGTAAGCGTGCCGTTGGTGCTATCGGTGAAGACGTCGAGGATATTGATGACGAAAATGCCGAAGACATGCGTCGGTCAAAGAGCATGGGTCTACCTTATTCCGTCCTTGGTCTCAACGCACCGACGCAAGTCGGCGGTCTTCTTGGTCTCGGAGACGCCTACGGTATCGCAGTCCGTGCTGGTCTCATCACTCCTCAGCTTGATGACGAAAAAGCAGCGCGTCAGGCTGCTGGTCTTCCAGCACTGTCGGTCGATGCTATCAACGCTTGGACGGCAAGCGGCGGCGTAAGGGGTCCGATCACGCTCAAAGAGGCCGATCCTACGCCGATCGGTAGTCCATCTGGATCGTCACCTAACCCAGCGCTGGCCGACTTGCTCAGCAAGATAAATGACATCTACGACATGATGTCGACGACATGATCAGAAGCCCGGGAAACCGGGCTTCATTTTTTTTCGTGACTAGCGTCGAATCTTGCAGTGGACTTCTTCATCGTCGGCTCAAATGACGAATTTGAGTTTTCGAACGCGATGACGAAACGGACTGCACGCACTGTTGAAATGAGCCGCCGGGCTATGTCTGGCGCTCCGTCGACCGTGAACGCGGATACCCGTAGTTTCGATATTGTCATCACCACAGAGGCCCCAGTCCGCACATGTATCCCTGATCCGTACTCGGATGGATACATCGACGTTGACGAGGTTCTCCTCGCTGATGGTCTCGACTACTCGCGCACACCTCGCATGCCGTTGATCGATAATCATGACACGTTCGGCGGTGTGAAATCAGTCCTCGGTCGTGTCGACAACGTGCGATCTGAGAACAAGGAAATTGTAGGAACTGCCGTCCTGACGAGCCAGTCCGCGCCGCTGCTGCAAGACATCGCCGACGGTTTTTTTGGACAAGTCTCTGCCGGCTACGTCGTCAACGAGTACAAAATCGAAACCCGTGACGGAAACGTCCCGCTCGCTCTGGCGACATCCTGGACGCTGCACGAAGCTAGCCTTGTGCCTATCGGCGCTGATCCGAATGCGTCCGTCCGCTCCTCGAAGAAAACTTTCCCCGCGCCGACCGTGCGCGGCCTAACCAACATGAAAGGTAAAACTATGGATCTCGAAGCACTGCTTTCCGCTGCTGAGGAAGCCCTGGATGCACTCGACGGCGCTCCCGAAGACGGCGCAACTGACGACACCGTCGCTCGCGCCGCACGTCTCCGCAAACTGCGCGCTGACATGCTCGCCGAGGAAGACCCGAATGCCAAGCCGAACGAAGACCCCGGCATGCGCGCAGAAGGCGATCCCACGGATGGAACGCTGACGCCGGCTGAGGACAAGGAAAACGCGGACCTCGAGACTGCCGCCCGCGCCTTTGGACTGAGCAAGTTCGTCGCAGACCTTCGCGCCCTGAAGGCAAAGCCTGCTGCAATTCGATCTGCGCTCGTCGCCGAAAGGATCAAGCTGGGCGCATCGGCGTCGGCGTCTGGATCGCGGTCGGCTCTTGAGGTTCGCAAGCCAAGCACCTCTTCGACGATATCGAACGCCGAACGCGCTCGTCGCTCGTACGAGAAACTCAACAACGCTCACAAGGCGAAATAAGGAGAAAATAGATGACTGCATATATCCAGAAAAGGCCAGACTACGCCTTCGTTTCCTCGCTGGGGAACGGCACGCAGTCGCTCTCTACAGTGAAGCTGAAGACCTCTTCCGTACCGTACGTTTCTGGCGAGGTTCTCGTTGAAGAGTTCACCGAGACGACCGCAGGATCCGGCACATTCAACGTCGCCACAGGGAAGTTCATCAAGGCCTCTGGTCTCACCAGCATCAGCGGATACTCGCACGTCAACGTCGCCATCAATGGCGAGTGGAAGGATGCATCCGCTGGCGATGTCCAGTCTCTCGTCGTCGATTGGGGTGCAGAAATCACCGCAAATAGGACGACGCTGTCCGCCGTCGCATCCGCCGTCGCGCCTTATATCGCGGCCGCACTGAAATCTCAGGGCATCAAGGCCCTCTAAGCTTTAAGGAGCAAGTCACATGGAATTCACTTTTGCAGATCTGGCTGCTGCCGACAGCTTCAAAATGGCGACGATGATCGACTATGTCGACGCGAAGCCGTATATCCCGCAGAACTTCAGCGCATGGCTTCCCTGGAATACCCAGGGTGTCTACCTGAACGATGCATATATCGAACTGCGTGACGGTACGCTGTCACTCATCCCGGAAGCAGAACGCGGCGCTGCCGGCGACTCCAATGCCTTGGACAACCGTAAAGTCGTTCCTGTTCGCATCCCTCACTATCCGCAGACGGATAAGCTGATGGCCGAGTCCCTGCGTGGCGTGCGCGCTTTTGGTTCTGACCTCATGGAGGCAGCAGAAGAAAAGCGCAACGAGATCCTCGACCAACAGCACAAGCGCAACCTGATGCGCTGGGAATGGGCAAAGGGCGGCGCTCTCACTGGTATCCAGTATGAGTATGACAAGGCTGGAAACCCATCCGCACGCCTCAACTGGTACGACATTTTCGGAGTCCAGCAGCAGGTAGTCGAGATTGACCTGGATTCGGCGACGACCGATATCGTGGGAACCATCATTGACGCCAAGGGTCTGTCCGAGGATGCTCTCGGGATGTTCGACGCGAGCGGATACAAGCTCATCTGCGGCAAGAACTTCGGAAAGAAGATCACCGCTCACCCGAATACCCGTGAGGACTACCAGCGCTGGAACAGCGGCCAGTTTCTGCGTGACGACAACAGGAACGGGTTCCCGCTCGCTACCGACGTTGACGTCGTCACCTACAGCCGCGGCAAGATCGCCGGGCACTGGCTCATCGATCCAGATGCGGCTTACCTCTGCCCGATCGCCGACGGCATGTATCAGGTTCGTCACGCACCTGGTGTTGGGTTCTCCACGCTCGGAGAAAAAGGCCTGCCGGAATATTTCCGCGCTAAGCCGATCGACGATGACGCTATCGAGCTTAAGTCGACCACTGACGCCATCGCTTACACGCAGCGCCCGGCCGCAATCATCAAGCTTGTGCAGCCCTAATACGGCTGCACAAACCGCCGACGGCATCACCTCCATGCCGTCGGCACCCCCCCCTCTTTCACGCATCCCGGGAGCCTGACAAACCATGACCGCTACCAATAAAGTCGTCGAGCTCGCAGTAGCCAACAATCCCAGCTATGACGCCGTCCAGGCGATGCCTTTGGATACCGCGAGGATCCAGAAATACGACGCCAACATCACTTACAACAGCGTCGATTTCGAACTCGCCGACGATACACTACTCGTCGAGCTTTCGATTTTTGTCGATCAGGGATCGACGAATTGCTTTGTTTGCTACACGGATTCCGAAGAGCGAAATTATTCGACTCAAATGAGAATCCCGGTGGGCGAGTCGACCATCAGGACTTTCGCGACGACATGCAAGTCCAGGACTTTTTCGGTCATACTCGATAGCCCGAGTCAGGATTTCATCGGGCTCATCCAGATTCTGGAGTGCTGACATGTACGCGAATTTACTCACCCAGAAAAAAGCATCGACATCAGGCTTCGCCGCGCGCCGTCTTGTGCGTCTTGCATCTGGAAAGACATATGTCGAGTACTCCACGACGCAAACAATTCCGCGTTCAGGCTTGCTTGGTCTCGTCAAGTCTGCGGCAGCAAAGTACGCGTCCATAAAGGCTGAACAGGTCGAGGTAACAATGCGATGCATCGGCGGCGGAGGCGGCGGTGCATGGGGTGGTGCTGGTAGATATGGAGGCCTTCCTGGTGCTGTAGCTACGAGAACTGTATGTCTCGCTGACATCCAGGACAACACGTTGTCATTGATAATCGGCGCTGGCGGATCTCCTGGTAATTTCGGAGGAAATACAAGCATTGCGCTTCCAAGCGGCAGCGAAATTATGCGTGCTTGGGGTGGACCACTTGGAGGAAACACGGACGCTGAAGAGCAGCAGCGGTATGCGCTCGCAGCCCTGCGCGGCGGGATTCTTGTGCCCAATCCCGTCCTTTTTTCGTCGACCGACTTCTCCCTAGCACCGTCATCTCCCGACGGACCTGGCGGCGGTGGTCACCAAAATGCAGCGAAACCTCTGACGGGCGGAACGTCTTCATACAACAACCAGTCCTCGATGGTCGACGGTGCGACAGTAGACGGCGCTGACGGCTCAAACGCTACTGACGCATACGATGACGGTTTCAATTCTTACGGTTCTGGAGGCGCTGGCTCGCGTGCTGGAGCAGGCGGAAACGGTGGCTTACCTGGCGGAGGTGGCGGTGGCTCTTACATCTCTAATCCCACAAAGGGCTACGGCGGAAACGGCGCGATAAGGTTCCAATTTCACGTCTACGAAATTTAAAGGATCACACCATGAAGCGCTATCTCATCGTCGAAAAAAGCATCGTCACGAATGTCATTGTCATCGATCCTGTCGTCATCTCGGCATTCCAAGCGTCGATGCCGTCGGCCGTTTTCGTCGAGCAGACATCGGACAAACTCGGCGTCGGCATGGGCTGGACATATGACTCCGCGACGCAATCCTTCGCGGCCCCGGCGTGAGGTAGACGCATGCCAGCCAACCCTTTTCTCGCCATCGCCCGAATGCAAATGAAGGTCTTCCGAGACACCAGATCGGAAAACCGCTGGTTTCGTTTCGATGGCCCTGTCGACGGCGACGTCGTCGACCTGATGTTTGATGAATCATACGCCGAGACTGACACGACGGGTATCGCGGTCGAAGCTCCGATGCCGACTGCATGGATCCTACAGTCGACGGTTTTGGCTCTCGCACCAGGACGCGCAGGGTCACCAGACATCTATGTCAACAACGACGATCAATTCGTCGTAAATGGTGTCCGCTATAGCGTCGAATCTTGCAGTCCAGACGGGTATGGCTTGATCGAAGTAAAGCTTATCAGGAAGCGCTGACGAATGACGCACGTAAAAACACAGGTCCGCAAGGCCGTCGAGGACAGACTGAGAGCAGTCGTCCCTGAGCTTGCGCTTGTCGTCTCGAGTGCGCGTATGAACAGGCCTTTTCAGACCGACGAGTTGCCCGGTGCGACTGTCGAGGTTGCGGAGACTATCGACACGCTTGGAAACCAGCGCCCAGAGAACAGGCCGATCAAACGCAACTTGACGGTAACCGTGATCCTATTCGCGCCGTCTGACATCGACAGCGTCGAAGACGACCTTGAAGCACTTCAGGTGACTGTTGAGCGCGGTCTTCTCGACGGCGCTGACCTCGGTGTCCGTGGTCTCAATGACTGGATTCTCGAGTCCGCGTCCAGCGTCGAGATATCAGTCGAGGCTGGGCTTGGCGTCATCCAGCTACGCTACACCGCATTCATAACAACACGTGCTGGCGACCCGACTATGTCGATCTGACGACCAGAACAAAAGGAGAACAAACACATGTCAGGCCAAATTTTCAAGAGCATCGAAGACAAATATCTTCGCTTCCTTAACCAGGCGACTTTTCAAGTCGACGGACAGGACTACGAGGTATCTCTCGGTGACCTATCCGATCTCAAGCTAACGCCTGAATACAAGGATATCGAGCGCGCCAGCAACGAGTTTTCGATGGAAACGATCGTTCGCATCGACACGATTGGAATCGACTACAAGATCGCGCTGTCGACGAAGTCTTTCACGCGCCAGGCGGCTGCTGCTCTCTGGGGTGACAACGACGGGACGACCGCTGCGCAGGCATCCGCGACGGGTCTGACGAAGACCTTTATGGGTATCAAAGTCGGACGTATCTACAACCTCGGACATGAGAACGTCACCGTAAATTCGGCTGACGATGGGTCTGTCACTCCGATTTCATTTGAACTCGGTGTCCACTACTCGCTCAACGAAGAACTCGGCCGCATCGAAATCCTATCTATCCCAGCCGGCGCTACACAGCTTGAAGTTACTTTCGACGCGGCAGCTATCACGTCGACTGACGATATCGCGGTCTACGGCGGTGGTAACAGCAACGGTATCATCGGCACCTTGAGACTCTACGGTATCTCGAACATTGGACAGAACTATTGCATCGAGATCTGGCGCGTCCGTCTGCGTCCGACGGGTGACATCACCTTCATTGCTTCGGACTACTCCGACCTCGCACTCGAAGGCCGTGTTCTCGCCGACCGCACGAAGGTCGAAAAGTTCCGCTTCTTCAAGGTCCGTGAGATCGCTAACTGATCGAAGGGGTCTAGATGAATGCGGGCCGCGATGTAAAAGCACACGAACTCTTGGCGGTGACATCCGCCGCCGAGACCACTATTCGTTGGCCTATTCGTCCGCTGCACATCCGTCCGCTTTCAGTCAGACAGATCGTCGAACTGTCGACCACTTTTCCGAATGTCGTCGACATCTTCGCACCTCACTCGTCGACGACACATCAGGATTTCGTCGATCGCTTCGGGCGTCCACTGCTTGTAGCCATCGTGTCGAAAAGCACCCGACGGCCAACATGGCGTTTCTGTTTTCATCACGACGCGCTTCTCGTACACGCGTTCATCAAGATCATGGAAGTGTCCTTCGGCACCCGCAAGGCCGATGATTTCTTCGAGCAAACCAAGGTCGAAGATAAGAAGAAGGAAGACGATAGCATCTCGCTGTCGTTCAACCCGCCTGACCGAGATGGATCTCGGAACAAGAAGTCCGCTGACGACGGCACGAAGACGCTCGTTGTCCTCGTGCGACTGGCTTCTGAATACCAGGCGCGGACAGGCGTCGACGCTCTCGACTGGTCTCCTGCTCGCGTTCTTTTCGGTCACCGTGCGCTTGCCGAGGTCGACATAAAATTCCGCCTGGATGTCGCCCGGGCTGCCGCTGCGATCATGTCAAAAGACGCGGCAAAGACGTTGACGGAGGTATAACAGATGGCATCGATTAAAGAGATTGTAACGAGATTTTCGATCAAGGGTGTCGATGCAGCGCAGAACGGATTGCGTCGCATCGGAGACACTGCAACGTCTATCGGAGCGCGTCTACGTCAAGCATTCTCCATTAAAAACATCGGCCGTCTCATGTCCGATGGAACCGTAGGAGCGCTTAAGCTTTCAGCGGCCTCGGCGAAAATTTCTTTCACAGCAGGTATCGAGTCGGCAAAAAAGCTGGCCGAGGTCGTCGTCTCACTGACGACAAAAATCGCGAAAATCCCACTCGCGATCGCTAAGGTTTCATTCAACGGAATCATAGGTGGAGCGCAGAAGCTCGCGTCAATTTCGTTTGCTGGGCTGACGCTCGGTCTTAAGACGGCTGTCATCAGCGGCGCGGCCTACATGACGCTCTACGCCAGCAAGCTTCTGGCTGTTGCGAAAGCTGCACGGACGGCCGCAGACGAGACCAGCGCGATGATGGACACGATATCCAAGGACTCGCGTCGTACTGGTATTTCCGAGCGTGACCTGTCTGTGCTTCGATACGCAGCCGAGCGCGAGGGTATCGATCCAAACCAGATTCAGCCCGCGTTTAGTCATGCGATCGGCCAGTTTTCGATGGTCAACAAGTCGATCACGACTGCTGACCAGAAATTTAAACAACAAGCACTCTGGAACAACCGCGCGGCACTCGTCGCATACCAGGGAGGCGATGATGAGGCTGCTCGTGCATATCTCGACGACACTGTCCAAAAGCGTATGTCATCGCTTTTTGGCGTGCAAGCCCGCATGGCCGCCATCGAAAAGCAGGTTCGCCAGACTAATACAGGAGGCGCGTACTGGAACTTGCCAAGCATGCAAGGCAAGGACGCACAGGAGCGTGAGGCCATACTCGCGCAGACCCGTCGCTCGCTTGTTGACGAATACCGTCAACTCGCCGAAGCTCAGGAACAGATCAAGCAGTCGACTGGACCAGTCGGTCAGGCGCTTTTTGAACTCCAGGATCACGGTCTAAATCTCGACAAAACTCTTAAGGGCGGCATCGATTCGATCTATGAGCTTGCCGATGCTTTTAAACGCGTCGAGGATCCTGCCAAGCGTCTCGAGCTTTCGGCCTACATTTTCGGTGACGACCAAGGTGCTCGTTTTCTCACGCTGCTCGAGAATGGTCGTGAGGGACTAGACGCATACGCTAAGGAACTCGAAAAAACTGGCGCTGTCGTGTCCAAGCAACAAGCGGACATGGCTGCTGCATATGAGGACTCAAAAACTAATCTGAAATTTGCGTGGCAGGGTGTCAAAAATGACATCACGACTGGCCTCGACCCGATCCTGACTGAGACCAATAAAAAGGTCACGGATTTCCTGACGAGAAACAAGGACGTCATTGCGAAGTATGTTGAGGACGCTTTTAAGTCCGTGAATCTCATGTTCACCGACACGCTGAAGCTACTCGACGGAGATCACAATTTTGATTCCTGGCTTTTTAAAAAGGGGCAGGCGATCTACGACGTCGCGACGAAATACGTCGAGATGATTAAAATTTTGGCAATGGTGTCATGGCGTCAGATACGCCTGATACTAGACGGCCAGCCGACGGATTTCGATTGGCTCAATAAAGCTGTCCTGCAAGCAAAAGAGACCTTCTACGCCATCGAAAAGTTCGCATTCGATGCTTTCGGTGCGATTAAGACATTCGCCAGCGATGCATATGCTGTCCTAACTGGGGGCAACGCGAAGACCTACGATAGCCTAAATAAGGTCAGGGACGGCGTCCTTGCGTTCTGGTCATCGCTGAAAAAAGCATGGGACATGTTCTACTCGCTCGTGTCTGGCATCCATGACGCGATAGCTCCAGTCCTGAAATTCTTCGGCACCGACATCCTGACGGCGTCCCTGTTCCTTGGCATGCTCAGATTCTCGGGCTTGCTGAAATTGATGACTGGGACGGTCGGTATCCTTATCGGCGGATTCGGAACACTCTTTGGCGCAGTCGGAAAGTCTGGTGCGGCCGTCGGTGCTCTCGAAGGCGCTTTCGGCGGTGTCCTAAAGTCTGGTCTTGCTCTCATATCTCGCGTCGCCGTTCCGCTCGCCGCTCTAGTAGGCGGCCTTGGTATCGGCGCGAAAATTGGAGAGTGGGCAGCCCAGCCGACCGTTGATCGTTATAATGCCCAGCAGGATCAGATCGCCGCTTTTATGAAAGAGACTGGCGACGCATACATGCAAGAGCAGATGCCTCACACATATTGGGATTACCGAGGCATCCACGCCGGCGGAGCTTTGACACAGCGGGAAGAATACCAACAACGTCAGCAGGATATTGAACACATCAGTTCAAGCGGCATGGTCGTTGGCGGTGATATGTCGACCATGGACAACGATCTTTTGCACAACATTGCAACAGCATGGGGTCGCGAACCGACGACTACAATTAATCTCGGTGTCGGTATCGACACTGTCAAAGCCATCGTCAAAAATTCTGGTCTCGATGTCATAAAGAAGGCTGAGCAGATCTATCGAGCAACCGGCGGAGGATACGAATAATGGCTTACGAAACACCGTCCGCTCTCATATGCTCTGACCTCGCGCTCGGTTGGCAGACCGCCATGGATCTCTCTGTCTCTATCCAGCCGATTTCCATGTCGGCCGATATCCGACGGACATGGAACGGCCGCGCTATAAATGTCGCCGATGACGCTTTTCGGCTTTACGCCGTCCGTCTGTCGTCTGGGCAGGCTGAACTCCGTGCGCCGGCGCTATCGAAGCTTTGGCCTGGCGTCATCTTTGACCTAGTCCCGTCGACCGAACTCGTTGACAAAATCGGCGTCGGTGGGGCGACCGTGACCTTGTCGCGGCCTCCGTATGCTGGATCCGTGCGCTGTCTGGATGCTGGACATAATGACATACCGTTTACGGTATCCGGAAGCATTGTCACGCTCGCTGCACCAGCGTCCGCACAGGTGCGCGTTTTCTTTAGACCCGTGCTGACATGCATGGTCGTCGCGCCGTGGACGCAGTCTTTGAAAGAGGTGACCGCTGAAGTCGCGTGGGAACTGTCGGCAGAAGAAGTCGGGGGGACGCTCTGATGTGGTATCTCGCACCTCTGACTGCTTACGACACGCCATTTGATCCAGCGGTCCATTCTGCCGCGAACAGCATATCTGTCTTCTCGGCGCGTGTTTTCGAGTCCCGTTCTGGCCTCGTCGTCACGCCTGGATTTTCCGTTGACCGCGACAACCCCGGCATCGACGGCTTGTCGATGACACCTGGGTCTTACTGGACGATATCCGAGGACGGCACCGAGATCGCTCGCGGCCGCCTGACGGGATTGCCAACGGACATCGGGAAAGTTACTGCGACGCTGGAATTTTTGTGCTTGCCGCCCGATGATACCGACGTGTTGATTGATGCGGCTGATGCTCTGCGTGTCGGTGAGGATTTTCCATACAACCCGACGTTGGATGAAAGTGTTCGCGAAGCTGCGGAACGCTACGACCCCCTGTATTTCAACACGCAAGCCAGCCTAGACCCAACCAACGTCTTGCTCGCACGTCGTCACCTTTGGCGCTGGAACAGGCTTACGCTCGTGCCAGAGCTTATACCGCTCGATGTCGGAAACACGACATCGACAGTGACGACCGCGTTCAAGGACAGCTTGTCCTTCCGCGTTAAGAATCCCCCGAAGAATAAGAGCCGTCTGCGCGTCGTAGCTGGATGGACGCAGGTCGCCAAAGGCAAGCAGCTTATGCCGCACACGCAAGCGGACGGCGATGGTTTTCTCAGCTACACGTACCAAGATCTACTGTCTCAAGTTCCAAAACCAGGCGACCCGATCGGCTCAAATACTGGGTGGAGTTTTGCCGACTTTTCGATGACGTCGACCCCAGCGGCGACGCCTATCACGTATGCCGCCAAGTCGGAAAACTACGGCGACGCGGCCGGGAATTTCGTCACCCTCCGTGGTCATCTCGTCGAATACACGTTCTGGGCTGCATATGACTACGCGCAGGATCGAGAAGAACTACTGACGATCACCATGCCGTCGGCAACGCAGATGATCCTCGGAGACTTGCAGGTCGAAAACATTGAGACCCTCACGCTCGGACGTCTCGATCTTGATCTCGTGACTCCCGAATGGTCATACGAAGATCCAGTCACTCTTGACCGAAATCACTTCTCTGTCGGCGACCGTGTGCAGGCTGCTGGCCTGACGTGGTCGTGCGTCCTTGAGCATGACGCCACGCCGACTTTCTCGCGGCTAAACCCGTCCGACGGGACAACGCCGCTGTGGGAAGCCGTCTATAGATACTCGGCTCTGCGCGATCTCAGAGCAGCCCAATTTTTTGATTTGGAACGCGGACAGCGGGCGCTGCGCTATGCCGTCCGTCGCCTCGACCGCGTCGTCTGCGAGCGAGGTCTGGCAGCCGTCGTTGGCTTTGAGTGTCCACTGGCGGACGTGCGCGATCTGACGACAGGTGACAGCGTCACGCTGACGCATAATCGGCTGATCGGTGGTGAATGTACGGGTATCATCAACTCAATTGAGCTTGATATCGCTGCTGGATCGCGGACTGCCCGCGTGGAAATCCTGTGCGGTATCGGTGATGGTTCTGCTCCAGCGGTCGCTGAGGAAGGTCAGTATTCGACTGGCGGAGTCGTGTACTATCCGACGTATCCGACACCAGTCATGCCAGAAGACCCATCCATGCTTGCGACGAAAGCACCCTACGCCAACGACATCACGCATGCTGGCGGAGAACAAGAAAGCGCGGCTTATACAGCCGAGAGCGCGAGCCTCGACCCAGTCGCTGCAATCGCATCACTTCCGACCCAGATCCACATCGCTTTCGAGCCGATCCGTCAAGAAGACAAGCTTACTCGTCGGATCGATGTCGTCTGCGAGCCTATCACTATAACAAAGGGGATAACGATATCATGAGTGCGGCAGTCACACAGATGACAATGATCCAGGAACTCGTCGATCGACGACTGAAGGTCTGGGCGGCGAAGCAGACGGAACATGTCCTATACTCGCAAGGGCGGACGTATTCGACAGAGACCGATGGAGTGACGATTGGGTCGAAAACTCCGGTTGACATTAGCTATGCAATCGAGGGGACAACAGTCACTTATACGTACTAAGTGACCTCGTTTCTTGCACCGCATTCGGATTCGATGAGACATCGACATTCGAGAATGCTGACGAACTATGTCCGAAATAAACCTGACCGAAAAAGTGATCGTGCTCATCGAGAGAATGACCGCACTCGAGAGCAAAATAGACCGTTTTCTTGAAAAACAATCGTCTCACGAAAAAGATCTTGCGACGCTCCGATCCGAGGTCGAGGTCATCAGCGACACCCTGGCATCGTACAAAACATACTTCAAAATCTTGATGGGTTTGTTCACGGCTGGCTGGTCGATGGTAACAATTTTCGTCCTCCCGTACATACAAAAGAAATTCGGTCTCTGACGCAAGTCATTGATTTCTCTTGTTTCTCATTCCGCCGGCGGGCATGGTTGCGTTATTGGCTCGCTAAAAAGGAAGGAAACCGATGCGAGGCACCAGAAAACAGATCAACGAGCGTGTAAATGCCGTAATCAAGCAGTCGCTCACGAAAGAAACTTTTGCCACTATTGCCGAGGCTCTTGGTATATCACTCAAACAAGCACGATCAGCACGTGAAAAAGCCATCGAAATCCTGAGGCAGGAACAGTCTTCACAACCTACTGCTCCAGAACCTGAAAAATCAGAGAAACCCAAACCAATCCGCATCTCGAAAATCGACGAAATCGTCGTCGACATCAAGCCCGACAAAGTCCATCGCTACATCCTGACGGCCGCACAGGATGACACTCCAGTACACAAAGATTTCTGGAATAACCTGGCTGCTTTCGCGGTCTATAAGTCAGCCGAGGTCGTCGTTGCCGGATACACGTACCAAAAAGGTCTCTTCGAGGATCACGCCGTGGCAACCGCGGCATACGCCAGCGAGATTCGTGACCACATCGTCTACGACCGCGTGCGCTTTGGATCGGATCTCCTATTCGTCTCTGACGCCAATATCTTGCCGACGGCCGCGAACCCCCTTCAGGGCTGGCAGACGACGAACAGTGGTCAGCACGTCGTCGTACCGCATGCGCGTATTGCACTTGAGAGTATCCCGCGCATGCAAGGCCAGCCGCCGCGCTACGCGATATCGACAGGCTGCTGCACTGTCCCGTCATATGCTCCAAGAGCCGCAGGAAGGAAGGCCATCTTCCATCACACATATGGCGCTCTGCTCGTCGAAATCGATATCGATGGAGAGGTCTTCTTTCACCAGATCGTCGGAGACGACGATGGAAGCTTTCAAGTCCTAGATGAAGTTGTGTCAGGAGGAAAGATTTTCACCGAGCAGCGCGTCGCGGCGATAACCTGGGGTGACATACACCACGACCAGCTTGACCAGGCTCAAGGTATGGCAGCCTGGGGATATGACCGAAAGACTAGGTCTTTTGTAGATGTCGACAATTTACTCGACAGGCTGCGCCCGCACTACTCGATACTCGAGGATACGCTTGATTTCCGTTGGCGCAACCACCACAACATTCAAGACCCGATCTCCATGGCAAAGATGGCCGCTCGCGGGACAGTCTGCGTCGAGCAAGAAGTCACGGAAGCCGTGCGTTTTGCAAACGGCCTACTACGTGACTGGTGCCAGACAGTCGTAATCGAAAGCAACCATGACAGTGCTATCGCAAAGTGGCTTCGCGGAGACGAAGGTCGGTACGATCCAGAAAATGCATACCTATGGCATCGGTTAAATGCAGACTGGCATGATGCTGTTCGGATGATGCTCGATGACTTCAACATCACATACCATGCGTTCCGTTCGTGTGGTCTATCAGAAGATGTTTTCTTCGTTCCAGCCGGCGGATCGTTGGTCGTTCAGGATGTCGAGCATGGTCTGCATGGAGACATCGGTGTCAATGGCGCGCGCGGGACGCCCACGCAGTTCCGACGCTTCGGACGTAAGGTCACCAGCGGACATACTCACAGTCCCAGGATCCAAGACGGATCCTATGTCGCTGGCGTCTCCGCTAAACTTGACCAGGGATACAATGTCGGACCGACGACATGGGCGCATGCGCACGTCGTTCTGTACCCGAACGGGAAACGCGGGATGATTTCGATGTCGGCAGATGGACGATACGAAGCACGAAATTGATTAAATCTTGATTCAAATCGTGCACATCAAATAATATCGTACGTACGAAAAATAAAAATTCGTCTACCTCTTGAATCCGTGACCACAACAACAGCAAGTATGTCGCGTCGCGGATTTTTTTCTGTCGGCTATTGTGGCCGGCGAAAATCGGAGACACACTTGTAAATACGAGGTCACATAAACCCCCTCGCAAGGAAGGAAATGATCATGAAATTTACTAAGCATTCAGCAGCTTGGACGAGCGAAGACCATCAACGTTATCTCGATTGCGGGTGGTACTTCGCTTCGAAGCAGGATGCCATCAACAGCCTCCAGTCCTTCGCTGAAGAACTTATTTTGGAGTCCTCTAACGATGAACAAAGGTCGGACATCTACCATGGCGACTTCATCGTCTATGGTGGCGGAGACAAGATTTTTCTACCCGTCTCCGATTTCTACCAGATCGCCGCATGATGCCCCGCTCTATCCCCTTCTGGACAACCCAGAAGGGGATATTGAGGTGCACCAAACCCATACAACTCGCACCCAAAAGGAAGGAAAGCGATCACATGCTTAAATCGATTGGACGAGATTTTTATGTTTTCGAAAATGGGGACGTAAGGAAGATCGATAACGAGGTATTTCACATCGGTAAGGTCGACTGGAAAAACGTCGCTGTTGCATGCGCACCGAATAAAGAGTGTGCCAAGGAGGCGTTCGATGTCTTCTTCATCCATGGATATGACATCGATGGTATCAGTCACTGGAATTCAGACATTTTCTTGGACGCTGACGGTAATAAAACGACGCACGTAGACGCTATCTACTGGTCTAAATATCTGTCTAAAATCGCAACAAACTTGAAGAAGCAATCATAATTCCTTCAAAATCTGAAGCAAGTTGCCACCTATCAACTTCAAAAAGTTCCCCGTAGTTCCCCGCGGGGAACTTTTTTATTGCGCATTGCAAGATTTATTCAAATTATATCTGTATCCATTTTCGAGGATGCACTTTGGATACCAACATTTTCTTCGCCGAATGCCGACAAAGCATCTTCGGCGGCTCACTCTCTCAGGCTCAAGTCGACGGTCTTAATGCACTTCTGGAAGCTTGCGACCTCGCAAAAATCACCGACGTCAGACAAAAAGCATATGTCTTCGCAACGCCCGGACGCGAGACGGGTATGCGATATGAGCCGATCATCGAGAACCTGAGCTATGACGCACGCGGGCTTCTGAGCACTTTTCCGACGCACTTCACCGCCGCCGACGCTGCTCGGTATTCCAGGAAGCCCATGAACATCGCGAACCGGGCCTACGGCGGTCGCATGGGAAATGGTCCAGAAAGTTCCGGGGACGGCTGGAAATATCGTGGACGTGGTTTCGTTCAGATCACAGGACGTCGCAATTATACGATCTTCTCAAAGTTGCTCGGCATCGATCTGATCGGAAATCCAGATGCTGCATGTGATGTAAAAACGGCCGCTGAAATCGCCGCCGTCGGCATGCGTGATGGCGTCTTTTCGACGCGCAAGCTGTCCGACTACATCGACGGAGACCGCTGCGACTACGTCAACGCGAGACGCATCATTAACGCACTCGACCACGCTCAAGAGATCGCGACACTCGCCAAGGGATTCGAGCAGGCTTTCAGAAGGGCGGGTGCATAAATGGGTCTCTACCGTCCGAAATCCTCGAATCCGTATGTCCCAGACTCGTTGAAGACGATGAAAGAACAGATCTCCGAGGCCATCGCCGCAGAGATCGAGGCCACCGGGGTCAAGTCGCCAGACGTCGCGAAGCGTGTCCCATCCTGCCGAGCATCCAATTTTACCGATTTCAAGGACGGCTTCGGCGACCGTTACGGCATGGCTAGGCTGATCAAAGTCGCCGAAGCCCTCGGTCTGCGTGTCGAACTCCATATCAAAGGGAGGACGGCATGAAGAAGCACGAGCCAAAAGCCAGGTCTTTCTCGAAAAAGCTTACCGTACTGAGCATGAGCGGAATCTTCGCGATGTGTGGATACGGCATATTCACAGGACTTGCCGACCTCGCCAACGTTCTCTCCGTTCTCTCGGCCGCCAGCGTTGCCCACCTGCTGATCTATATGGGCGTCGGACACCTGGACTACAGACAAGTCATCGCGTCTGGTCTCCTGAAAATGACATCAGTTCCAGTGACATCGGAGACACTGACGCCGCTCGACAATGGCTCTCCGCTGCCTCCGCTGACGGCGGCCGAGGACAAGGCGCAGGAGGCTGACAATGGCGCTCATTGATCTCGGAATTGGGACATATCTTAAGATCGGCATTGCAGTTGCGGCGGCCGCTTCTGTCGGTCTCGCGTACTGGCACTACACATCCGTTGTCGGGGATCTGGCGAAGGCGCAGGCGCAGGTGACGGCGCTGACGACCGAGCGCGACCAGGCGATCAAACTCGCGAACGACAACGCCGTTGCAGTCCTGCGCGCCGACAAGCAGCGCCAGAACGCGGTCGACGCACTCGAACAGGTGCAAGCCGAAAAGAGCAAGCAGGTCGACGCCGAGGCGCAAGCAAGAGCCGACATCGCGGCGACGCCAAGGTCTACAGCGTGCATCGACAGCCCAGCTATCAAGGCGCTCGCCAAGGCTCTCGGAGGTGCGAAATGAAGAGAACATCGATCATCATCGTTGCCGCCATATCGGCGATCATGCTCTCAGGATGCGAAACGACATCTGAGCCGAAAGTCGTCATAAAAGTCGTCGAGAGGACGGGATTCGAGATTCCGAAGAGCCTTCAGACATGCCCGATCACGAAAGCGGGGCCATGGGCAAACGATCAAGAATTCGCTGTTTATGCTCTTAAAGCTATCGGAGACGGCCCGAACTGCCAGCGAAATTTGCTCGCGGTGGTCGATCTCTGGAAGAAGTGGAAGGCTGGCAAATGAAGACGTCAACCATAGCTGGCAACGACCGAAAAGGAACTCATCAAGACGTTTGGCGTGAATACATCTCGTGCGTCAACCGCGGCATCGATCAGGCGAAATCGTTTCATATCGGCGATTGGGAACCGATTGGCTCAAGCCGTTCCGCGATCTTCAAACGGTAGTTACTCTCAAGGTTCACCCACATCACCGGATCAGTGTCCAAAACACGGCCGAATTGGATCGCAGTTTCCTCAGTGAGGGGAGCTTTACCTGAAATTATCTCGCTGATGAATTTCGCCGACCGACCGCAACGTGTCGCGAAATCCTGTTTGTTCAGGTCCCGCGAATCCAGAAAATCCTCCAGAACTTCACCTGGAGAGACTATGTAATCGGTTCCTATGTGTGCAACGCTCATGGGTGGTAGTCCCCTATATAAACAATCTCGACCGATGTAACTAGGTCGATCCCGCGCTAGGCTCTGGATGGCGAGCGCCTCACGCTGCATGACTGTTGTCACCATTTTACGGGTCAAAGGCAGGTCGCCGACGATGCCGACTAGACGGACGTGATAGATATCAGTCCCCGAGACGCCAGCCAGGAATTCCCGTGACACGAAACCGTCGTCGATCGCCGAAATCCAGTGCTCGCGCAGCCATGCCTGTTCGTCCGACATCGTGCTGAGATCTGGCTCCGAGGCCTGAACGACGAGGTCGACGGTAGCTATGCTCGGCGTCCTGTGACCAGTTTTGTCGGGATGCATGAGATATTGGCGCACGGTCTGCTCGGTACGGCCGATGGCGTCTGCGATTTCAGCAGCGAGACGTCCGCCCGGGAAAGTATCGCGGGCGACTTCGAAGGCAGCGGTGAAAGCGTGCCAGGCGGCAATTTTTGTCGAGTAGGGTATAGGTAGGGTCATTGTGCATTCACATCCGTTTGCGCGCCTGGTGCGTGTAAAAATCTTATTCCTGATGCGTGTAAAAATAGTACTCCAATTTTTTCAAGAAAATGACAAAGAACCAGAAGATATTTTTCGTCAGGCCTTCTATTCTGCTTTCCTTGAATCTGGGAAATTGTTTCAATGCTTCCTAGAGACCTATTTAGATATGCCTCAATCGTCACATGCGGCTTTCCGAAGCGGTCCCGCAGCGAGTGGTAGGCATACTTATCCGTCAGTTTCACGCGGTCGTCATAAGCACCCTGTCCGATGCAGTGCTGCATCTGGGCGCTTTCCCTGTCCAGTGCCGCTGGGGTCAGCATGCGGACGACGTAGTAGCCATCCTCGAGTCGATCGACGACCTCCTCGTCTTCGGTCGACATCGGGACGGACATAGCTTTCTGGTACTCACGCTCGGCAGCAAGACGCATAGCTTTGTCGGCCTCGGCTACGATCTGGTCCAACGATGAGAACTTCATCAGCTTCTTAGGACGACCTTGGTCATCGACGTTCTTCAGCCATGGTTCGTTGTTTCTGATGGCCGCTCGCAGCCAGTCAACAACATGCCAAAAATCACGCGAACCAAAGCCCTGATATGACAGAAAATCCTTGGCTGCGATTAGGTCAGTCTTCTTTTTCCGACTAGAAAGTATATTTCGAACGACGCGCATAATGCTGCAATCAATAAAATTGCGAAGATTACCATTTAAGTCTTTCTCTTCGTAAAATATGTAGCCATCAAAGTAATCCATAACTGATTTAATTTTATTGACTATGTAATCTTCGGCATTGCATCCGATATTTTCGTCAATTAAATACGTCATGTTAGAAAGCCTCCATTTTTTTATTATTTTATAGTCACCCCATCGGCGGTTATTTACAAGTCATAAGTCATAATTCATTTTGTCAGCCGACAAATTTATCGATTTATACTGCAATTTCATGATGTTGATGACGTAATTTGATCTTTGCGAACACGATTTATACTATTTGTCGTCAATATAGTATAAGGAGGACATGACATGTTGAGAGCAATCGCCCGGGCGCTGGCGGCAGCCGCAGACCTGATCGGACGGGGTTTCGATATCTTTGGAAAAGTCGCGAGGACGCCGTTCGACTGGATATTCGGAGGGCGCGCATGGCCGCACTACGACGAAGGCGAGCAGCCAGACGTCAGGCTATCCAGGCTTTTCCCCGAGGATCCGAAGACTGACACGGACCGCGTCGTGCGCGCTGATGCATACACCCAGGTGCGTGATTACCTCATGAAGCCACACCTGCGCGGGACCATTGACCTGTTGTCTGTCAAACAGGAAGTCGTAGACCTCCTATTCGACATGTCGCCGGCGGAATGCGACGCGCTGGCGCGTGCTGGGGACTCGAAAATCAGGCTGTTCGCAGACGGCCAAGACCATGGCGTTTTCGGTGTTCCGCGTGTCGGCATGGTTGCCTCGAAGACAGCGGAAACGATCCACGAAGTCCCTGTCGTCGAAAGCCTCCAAGAACGCATCCAGCGCAAGCTTGCGAGCGTTCAGTTCGACGTTCCGAAGATCGCCTGATCACACACAAAGAAGCCCGCCATATCACTCGGCGGGCTTCTTCTGTTGTACCTGTTCTTTATTTTCAGCAACAACCTCGTCGTCGTCGAGAAATGACATCGCGAATTCAGGGTAGAGTGACAGGAAGCCGCGCGAGTTTCTGAGCGCGCGATCCCATTCCTCATCCGTCAGGTCTTCCCAAGTCCGATCCTTCATGCCGCCGTCCTGGCGCGCATGCGTTCGATCACGCCCTGGCGCTGCTCACATGCTCTCCTCAGTGCGGCGTTCTCGGCGCGGAGTTCAGCGACGACCTCAAGCGCCGTTTCGAAAGCCACGTCCATCTGCCTGGCGTGCGCGATGGCACGGCCAAGGGCGTCGTTGTATGCTTGGTCGTAGCGGGCGTCACGGATGTCGTCGAGCGCCGCAAAAATCCCAGATGCAAGCGAGACTACGCCAGCGCCGGCGACGCCAAGCAACATCCCGTTTGCGGCTGCAACGGGGCCTGCGGGTCCAGTTCCATGCATTTGCGTGTCTCCTTTACCAAAACTTGTTGACGACAGATATGACGCGGCATAGTTGCGTGCGCAAGTGGGCAGATGGCGTTATAGCGATCGGAAAGTTAACGAGGCTTTGATGGCATGCAGTGGATTGTGAAGGCGGCAGACTGGTGGCGGAGACGTGTGCATCCGAGTACGGCAGACCGCGATGCGGATCGACTTGGACTTCATGAGGACGGTCGGAAACGGCTGCACGAAAACTACGAAGCCAGCCTGCCGAGCATTCGGTCGGCGATCGTCGAGGTGGTATTGGCAGCAGTCTTCGTATTGGGCGTGATAGGACTCGGCATCGGCGCATGGCTATCGCGGTAGCTTGAGCTTGATACAGTCTACCGCGAACAATTATTGCTATTGCGGCACACCGTGACCATGCGCAATTTCATCGTCAACATACTTCTGATCCATCCTAAAAGGTAAAAACCTCATTGAGGCTTTATCAATGTGCGATGAATCACGAGAAACAACCACTCGTGCGGTGAATCTGACCGTATGAAGTGGGTCCGTCGGATCTCCGAATGGAATTTCCAATGTCTGGCTACTGTCGACGGTGATGATGTCGAGGGTATAGTTGTCTGGTTCAATTGGCGCATTAGTGTCTGGCATGCCCACGATGAAACTGAATTTCCCGTTGCGGATATCTGCGCCTCCAGCAAACCCGCATTGAACTGTACACCCGGGTATGTCGCCTCTTAGCGAGTATGGTAGAAGACCATCTGGAAGGTTTGTGGTGCCGTAGAACTTCGGCGGGTTCGTTGACGACACATTTATGTCTATGTGCACTGTAGCATTGCTGTTTCTAGGTTTATCCGCTGCAATGGACGAAAACGCGGTTAGCAACATTCCGCTGACTAACAGAACTCTCGACGCGAAATTCATCCTCATTCCCCCGCTTGCTTCAGCCAGTCATTGATGACGAGCTTTAAATCATCATAACACGCATCCTGGGGGTATCCAGCAGCCTGACACTGGTAGACATACGACTGCAAAAATCCAGAGCACTGGACGGCCAGCATGCTCTGAACATTGAGGCCCATTTTTATTGCCCCGTGCAGGCCACTGCCAGCCATTATCACGTTTGCTCTGACGCAGTTTGAGAAGCCCGTCATGCTGTTTAGCATGAGATCAGTCGGCTGTGCTGACGCGCAGACTGATGGGGACAAGGCCGCGATTACAGCCGCCATAATCGCCAGTCTTTTCATATCCACAGATACCCTCCGACAATGCTCGCAAAAATTGATCTCTACTTCATATCGTAAACTGCGAGTGTCTCAAACGGAAGTTTGCGCGTTGCGCGCCGGCGGACGATCATAGCTCCAGACGTCTCATTTCGGCGTTGGGAGGAAACCATGAGTAAGGGACTGACTGTAACTATAAATAGTGCTGGCGCGATAACGATTCGAATATCAGCCGCTGATCTAAAGAGAGCGGCGCAGAGAAGTCCGGGATTGCTTGAAACTTTCGATGGTGAAACGGGGGATTTTTTACTTCCGAAAATCGACGCAAAGGTATTCGCCAAGGAAGTCTGGCGTGAACTTATCCGAGAAGATGAAGATGGCTCTACGCCAGTGACTGATCTTTTTGATAAATGCTTCAATGAAGCGTGTGAGCGTGGTGCAGATGGAATTCGAATGCCGACAGACCATGATTACGGACGGAAGCTACGGGCCTAATTCAGAAGTCCGCCGGCGTTTGCGCGTTGCGCGCCGGCGGACAACCATACTCCTCAGACGTCATCATTCCGACGTTTGGAGGAAACCATGGACATTCTTTTTGCTGGCCTAACGATCCTATTCGTCGGCCTGAAACTTACCGACAAAATCAAGTGGTCCTGGTGGGCCGTCACTGCTCCGATCTGGGGACCGCTGGCAGCGCTTTTCGTCGTCGGTTTTCTCATCGGTTTTGCGGGAGCTTGAGCGATGGACAGCGATATCGAAAGGATCACGAAGAAACTGCAGGCGTGTGAAAATCAGATCGTCAATGACGTCGCAGACCGTATCTTGGCTATGATCGCGTCGTCAGGAGAAGGATTCGAGACCACGTTGATCGCATTGCCAGGGATGCTGAAGAGTGCTGTCGTCATGCATGTGCATCCAGATGTCTTCGATGCGGTGCGGGAGAAGACAAATGCGTATGAGAAGCCGACGAAGCGGACGGCTCAGGACTTCTACGACGCAGAAATCGACGAGAACTTTTATATCACGTTCCGTCCTATGGCGGATATTGGGATACATAAATGGTAAGGGGCCAGTCGGCCCCTTTATCATTTCCGCCGGCGGTTTGCTTCATCCGCGATGGCGCTCAATAATCAAGGGTAGCTGAGGAGGAAAGCAAAAATGGAACGCAACGTTCAGATATACGCATACACCGATCTCGCATGCGTCGACTCGTGCAGGGCAACAATCGAACGCTTCAAGGCAAAGGGATGCGCACTAGAAATCATCTGGGCAAACCTGGATGACATACTCATGCTGCACAGCCAGGGACACAAGATTTTTCCAGTCGTCAAGCTTCGGCGTGAAGGTGTTTCGTGGGAAGGTCACCAGCCTGCTCGCATTGATGAATATCAGCCGAAGTTATCGGAAATGAAGCTGACGTTCAGGGCGCTGCCGGGTCCGAGGTTGGGAGTGTGGAGGAAGCGGGCATGACAGAATGGGTAGAAGACAGCTTTCCTGAATGGATCAAGGAAGGTGCATGGTTTACGACGCATCGAGGGAAATATCATGTGCGTGGATTTGTAGACGGACATATGGTCGTCAAGACCTGGAGAGAGTCAAAACAGTATTGGAACTATGAGTTGATGAACTCGTATCACTTTTTCCCGTATAAGTCGGTGATAAAGGATCACTCAAAGTAAGGGGCCGACTGGCCCCTTCTTCATGTCCGTCATGCTTTCACCGCCATGGTTTTCGTGGCGGTTTTCGTGGCGAAGTGGTCGGAGTGGAGAGATTCGAACTCCCGACCCTCTGGTCCCAAACCAGATGCGCTACCAGACTGCGCTACACTCCGCCAAATTCGAGCCCCGCTGATACACGCTTGAAATCCCTATCGCAACAGCAAAGTTGCGCTTTGCAGGACTGGTTCGGCACTGTCAGTCGCGTGCCTTGAATCCCAGCGCGGGACCGCTGACCTTGTCGCCTGCTGCAAGATGCAGGCGGCTGGCCTCGCCGCCGGCAAGTTCCACCACATAAGCCGAAACGCCGCGCGACGGAATAATGGTCTCGTCCATCGGTCTGGCGTTTTCAGCGATATTGATGACCTTGCCGCTCGTATCGATGAAGAGCATGTCCAGCGGGATGAGGGTATCCTTCATCCACATCATCACTTCCTTCGGCTGCGGGAACACGAAGATCATGCCCTTGCCTTCGGCAAGCGATTTTCGGTTCATCAGGCCTGTGGCGCGGCTCTGTTCAGAGGCCGCGACCTCCACCTCGAATTCATGAGCCTTGCCATCCTGCGCCGCGATCACCAGCGTGCTGACGGGCAGTCCCTGAGCGGCGACAGGAAGAGCGAGCCAGCCGACAAGGAAAAGCGCGCCGAGCGCGCTTGCAAGCCTGTGATACGAAGAGGCAAACCGCATCAGTGCGAACGTGCCGGGGGAGCCGGAACATCGGGATGGATTTCGGCTGCCATCAGGCCCTTTTCACCGTCCCCGAAGCGGATGAGCACGGTCTGGCCCGGACGCAGCTCCGTCATGCCGAAGCGGCGAAGCGTTTCCATATGGATGAAGATATCCTCGGTCCCCTCGCCGCGCGTCAGGAAGCCGAAGCCCTTCGTGCGGTTGAACCACTTGACCAGCACGCGTTCCAGCCCGCTCGTGGGGGTCACCTGCACATGCGTCTTCACCGGCGGCAACTGCGACGGATGCACTGCGGTCGACTGGTCCATGGAAAGAATGCGGAATGCCTGGTAGCCGCGGTCGCGCTTCTGCACGAGGGCCACGATGCGAGTGCCTTCGAGAATCGTCTGGTAACCGTCGCGACGCAGGCAGGTCACATGAAGCAGAACATCCTGCATCCCGTTATCCGGGACGATAAAACCGAAACCCTTGGCAACGTCGAACCATTTCACGACACCGGTGATTTCAACGAGATCGACGGATTCACCGGAAACATCGTCAACAGTAGAAATATCTTTCGTCGATATTCTGTCCGCCATTTCCCGTTGCCCCTCGTTTACGCGTCACATGCAATCACGGTTAACTGATTCTCGCCACAAAGATTAACATTGTGTTCGGGTTTCAGTGCAAGTGGCAGTTTGCATTTAACCCCACCGACTCGCGTCTTCCACAGCTCGATTCGTGCCATTTCGGGCTTGCCCCAGGCTTTATCCGTCCGCATATGAAGGCGGCCACCAACTGAAGGACACCCCGTATGCGCTATCTGCACACCATGGTCCGCGTGACCGATCTTGACGCATCGCTGGAATTCTACCGCAATGTCATGGGTTTTGAAGAAACAAGACGCATCGAAAACGAGGCCGGTCGCTTCACGCTCGTCTTCCTGGCGGCGAAGGAAGACAAGGCCAATGCCGCCGAGACGGGCGCACCGTGCCTCGAGCTGACCTACAACTGGGATCCGGAAGCCTATTCAGGCGGTCGCAACTTCGGCCATCTCGCTTATGAAGTCGATGACATCTACGCCTTCTGCGAGAATGCCCAGAAGCATGGCGTGACCATCAATCGCCCTCCGCGTGACGGTCACATGGCCTTCATCCGTTCGCCCGACGACATCTCCTTCGAGATTCTGCAAAAAGGCAAAAGTTTGGCACCGCAGGAGCCCTGGGCGTCGATGAAGAACACCGGAACGTGGTGATCCGATATTTTTTGAACGCCTCATACCCCTGAAATCCTTGGGGGTTTTATCAACCGCATCTCAAATTGACGCAACGGAAGGCTCGGGCAGTTTACATCGCCCGGGCCTTTCCTTAGAAATTTGCGCCAGTTCGAGATTTGGGAGCCAGCGTTTGAGAATTCGGCAGCAAAGAGGATCGGCGGAATGGAGGCTTTACGCCCTCTCCACCGGACTGCTGACAGTGCTTGCACTGTCGGGCTGCATGTCCTCTTCGTTCGAGAGTTCCTTCGACCCCAAACTCGTCGCCGATTCCCGCTCGCAACCGCCGAAGCAGCAGCCCGCCCAGACCGCTCAGAATACGGCAAGCCCCAAGACACAGCGGCTGGCCATCAATCCCGACACGGCCCAGGAGGTGGAAATCCGCAATGGCGAGCCTGTGACCGCGGATCAGCAGGCGGTCATCGCCGCAGCCACGCAGGCGCGCATGGGTGCGATCCCGATTCCGAAGAATGCGGCGGCCTTCCGGCCCACCAGTACGGATCACCAGATGCAGGTGGCCCTGAATGCTGCCCGCGGCAGCATCTTCTCCACGGCCCCGCCGAAGCCCGAAGAACAGGCCGCCGCACAGAAGAGTGGCGTCACCGTGCCGACGTCAGTTCCGGCCCCGAGCTTCAACCCGTCCGTCATCAACATCTATACACCGGCAGACGCCGAGACCGCGGCACCTGATGCGGCACCGGCTGCGACCGCCAACGCAACCCGCGAGGAGCTGTCAGCGACGCCGAAGGGTGGCCGCGTGTTGATGCCGTCGGACACGCAGCAGCCGGCAAAGGTCGCCAGCCTCTTCACGATGCAGCCTCAAAATCCCGTGGCCGTCCCGACGCCTACGGAGCCGCCCGTCCAGGATTTCAACGCAGGACGGTTCAGCCAGCCGCCGGCCGAAGACAAGACCAGCAAACTCGAGCCGGCCAACCCATTGCGCCTGCAGACGCCGCAACCGGCAAACCCGCTGAGCGCAACACAGGATGACGGCAGTCGTCCCGTTGCGAAACTCAATGCTTTCTTCCCGCCCAAGCCCGCGCCAGCAACCGTTGAAGGCGAAGGCGACGACGGCGACAGCGCAGACGACAGTGGGGATGACAACGAACCCGCCGGTCTGATGCGGCTTATTTCCGCGCCGGGACTTGCCCGGGTCGCCCCGAACGGCATCTGGATTCAGACGCCCTATGTCGAGACAGACTGCTTCAAGCCTGAACTGATGAAGATGCTTCATACGGTGGAGAAGCATTACGGCAAACCGCCAATCGTCACCTCTGGCTATCGTCCGCCCGTCTGGAACGCCAAATCTGGCGGCGCGGAGCATTCGTTGCACACAACCTGCAGCGCCGCCGACATTCAGGTCAATGGCGTGTCCAAGCGCGAGCTGGCGAGCTTCCTGCGCGCGCTGCCCGAGCGCGGCGGCGTCGGCACCTACTGCTATACGAACTCCGTGCACATCGACACCGGCGACCAGCGCGACTGGGACTGGCGCTGCCAACGCAAGAAAAAGAAGCATCGCTGAGATCGGCTAACAGGCTGAAATCATTTCCGAATGCTGCACACATGGCCCATCGGCCCGACTTCATGATTTTTTTTTGAAAAACGCGAATTTCCTGCTTGCGGGATGAAATTCCCCTGACTATAAGGTCGCCACACCGCGAGATGCTTCGCAAGAAACCTCCCGCGGTTCGGCATGCGCCCTTCGTCTATCGGTTAGGACGTCAGATTTTCATTCTGAAAAGAGGGGTTCGACTCCCCTAGGGCGTGCCATTTTCCCCACGTGACATGACTGGCTTCAGCACTCTTGTGTTGCATTAAGACATGCGTCTAGCACGCTGACTTGCCTTGTCTTTCAGCCCTCGGGATTTCCCCAATAAATCTGCCTCGGTTCCATCAGAAAACGGCGATTTCGTCTTGCAGGAATCTGAAGCGCTGACTATAAGGACGCCACATCGCAAGATGGTTCGAATGAACATCGCGCGATACGGCATGCGCCCTTCGTCTATCGGTTAGGACGTCAGATTTTCATTCTGAAAAGAGGGGTTCGACTCCCCTAGGGCGTGCCACCCCTCCCCAGGAAAATGATGAACCTATTCGAGCGGCCAGCTTGGTCTGAAGAGTTCGAACACATCGCCGGCGTCGCAATAGTCCATGTAGCCGAGACGCCCCAACGGGCGCACCAACGCCATGTCGAGCCGCCCCTCCCGGATCGCCTCGTCGCGGATATGGACCCCGACCACCTGACCGATGATCATCGTATTCTCTGATTCCACACCGTCGAGCCCGCGAAGGGGCTTTACCTCCACGACGCGGCATTCCAGCGCTGCGTAGGCTTCCGCAACGACGGGCGCATCGACAAGCCGTCCCATGACAGGCGTCAGCCCGGACAGGGCGAATTCATCGATATCGGACGGCGCGGATGCCGAGCTGAGGTTCATTGCGTCCAGCAAGGCGCGACCGGCCAGATTCGTCGTGAAGACCCCTGTCTCCTCGACATTCCGCTGGCTGTCCTTGCGACCGCTAGACGAAAACATCACGAGCGGCGGGCGATCCGCGATCGCGGCAAAAAAGGAATAGGGCGCGAGATTGAGTCCCCCCGCCTTCGATTTCGTCCCTATCCAGCCGATTGGCCGCGGCGAGACGATCGCCTTGAATGGATCGTGCTTCAGAACGGGCGGACGATGACCGGTTTCGTAGAACATGAGTCTCAGCCTTCCATCCAGGTGATCTTTTCGGTGAGTTCAGGGCGCGGTCGTTCAACCGCGGGAAAGTCTGACGAACCGATGTGGATGAAGCCCGCAACCTTTTCGCCCGGCTGCACGCCCAGCAGCGGAAATGCCTTTTCGTCGAACGCAAACCACTCGGAGAGCCAGTTTGCCACATAGCCATGCGCGTTGGCGGCCATCAGGACGTTCAGGCAGACGGCGCCGGCGGACATGATCTGCTCCCATTCAGGGATTTTCACATGGGGCGCAGCCGTGCTGATGACACCGATGACGACGGGGGCACGCGTGAACCGGCTACGCTCGACCTGGATCATCTCGCCGGAAAGATTCGGGTCACGCTCCAGCGCCATTGCCAGCAGCTTCTCGCCAATCTCTGCCCGAATGTCGCCCGCATAGACGATAAAGCGCCAGGGTGCGATCTTCCCGTGATCAGGCACGCGCACTGCCAGTCGAAGAATGTCTTCGATCCCAACCCTGTCCGGCCCCGGCGCACGCATCTGGAAGGCCGGAATGGAACGGCGGATCCTGAGATAGTCGAGAAGTGCGGGATTGGGTTCCATGATCTGTCCTGTTCGCATTCGGATAACAGGAGAAGCTTATTGCCTTGTGCTCTCGCCTATGCAAGCCGGCCTTGCGGCGCAAAGCGTCGCGGTCATCAAATTGCCAGACCGGCACGGTTTATGCTCGCCTCCGCAGAATGCCATATGGTATGACAGCGACGGCTCCGGCGACCCCGGCGCTCGGCATCAAGCAGGACGACATGACGCGAACGAAAACCTCCGTTTCCCTGGCTGCCGCGACCGCCCTTCTGGTCGCGATGGCCCCGGCCATGGCCGGCGCGGTCGATCCGTTTGCATCGTCCGGTGAACCCAAGCTGAAGCTCCCGGGAATCAACAGCTTCTCCCCCGCGGGTGAGCCGCCAGCGCTCTCCAAGGACGCACGCACGGTTCACTGTGACGCCAAGCTGACGGCCGATGGCCCGCCGATGCAGAACGGCATTTCCTGGCACGTCTTTTCCGCCATTCCCGGACAGGACGGCAAACTGCAGCTGATCGCGGCCTCCGAAGGCGGTTCGCACAGCTTCCGTCTTGCGCCCGGCGACTACTTCCTCAACGCCGCGTTCGGCCGCGCAACCGCCACCAAACGCGTGACGGTGCCGACGAGCGGCGAAGTCGCGAACCAGGAACTGGTTCTGGACGCCGGCGGGATCGTGCTGCACGCAGTCTCCGGCAGCGACACGAAGATCCCCGACAAGGATCTCAAATTCTCGATCTATACCAACGATGTCCAGGACGATGGCGAACGCGGTCTGGTCATGCAGGATGTCGCTCCCAACAAGGTGGTGCGCCTCAATTCTGGAACCTATCACGTGGTGTCCACCTATGGCGCACTCAATGCCGTCATCCGGGCCGACATCCAGATCGCGGCCGGCAAGCTGACGCAGGCAACCATCCAGCACCGCGCCGCGCGCATCACCTTCAAACTCGTCTCGACGGCCGGCGGCGAAGCGATCGCAGACACGGCGTGGTCGATCCTGACGGGCTCCGGCGATATCATTGCTGAAAATGTCGGCGCGTTCGCCACCATGGTTCTGGCGGAAGGCAATTACACCGCAGTGGCCAGAAACAAGGACAAGATCTATCAGCGCGATTTCGAGGTGAAGGCCGGCAAGAACTCGGACGTCGAACTCCTTCTCGGCCGTGACGACGCGAACCAGAACCAGATCCCGCAGTCCAACGCCGCCGGCGACATGACATCCCCGGACTGACGCCGAAGCACGGCGGCGGCGGCGGCGATTTGACGACGCACGCGCATCATCTTCCAAACATCAACAAAAAAGGCGGCCCGTCAGGACCGCCTTTTTTCAATTCTTTCCAATGTCGCAGACGATTACTCGTCGGCTGCCTTCTTCTTGGCCGGAGCCTTCTTCTTGGCAGCCGGCTTTTCTTCGGCGGCGGCCTCGTCGGCCGGAGCCTCTGCAGCGGCTTCCTTCTTGGCAGCAGCCTTCTTCTTCGGCGCAGCCTTTTTGCCGTCAGACTTGCCTTCGGCTTCGTCGTCAGCCATCAGCTCGTCCTTGGAGACCTTCTTGTCCGTGACCGAGATTTCGTTCAGCAGATGGTCGATGACCTTCTCTTCGAAGATCGGCGCGCGCAGCGAAGCGGCTGCACCGGGCGTGTTGCGGAAGTAGTCGAGGATTTCCTTCTCCTGGCCGGGGAACTGGCGCAGCTGTGCGAACAGCGACTGCTGCATTTCCTCGTCGGAGACTTCGATCTTGGCCTTGTCACCGATTTCGGAGAGAACGAGGCCGAGACGAACGCGACGTTGTGCGAGCTTGTTGTACTCTTCGCGTGCGGCTTCTTCCGTCGTGTCTTCGTCAGCAAAGGTCTTGCCGGACTGTGCGAGATCGGTGTTGATCTGGCGCCAGATGTTGTCGAACTCGGCCGAAACCAGCTTCTCAGGCGTGTCGAAGTCATACATTTCGTCGAGCTGGTCGAGGATCTGACGCTTCAGCTTCTGGCGCGTGACCGAGCCATACTGGCTTTCGAGCTGGCTGCGAACGATTTCGCGCAGCTTTTCAGCGGATTCGAGGCCGAGCTGCGTTGCCAGTTCGTCGTTGATCTCGACGTCCTTGGCACCGGCAACGTCCTTGACCTTGATGTCGAAGGTGGCTTCCTTGCCAGCAAGGTTTGCAGCCGGATAGTCAGCCGGGAAGGTTACGGTGATGACCTTTTCGTCGCCAGCCTTGACGCCGACGAGCTGGTCTTCGAAGCCCGGGATGAAGCGGTTCGAGCCGATGACGAGCTCAGCGTCTTCGTCCTTGCCGCCATCGAAGGCAACGCCGTCAACCTTGCCGAGGTAATCCATCGTGACGCGGTCGCCCTTGGCGGCCTTGCCCTTCTTGCTTTCGTAGGTCTTGGCGCTTTCGGCGATCTGCAGGACCTGCGTGTCGACTTCTTCGTCGGCGATATCGACGACTTCGCGCGTCACCTTGATCTTCGAAACGTCCTTGAGTTCGAACTTCGGGATCACTTCATAGGCGATCGTGAATTCGAAATCGGCTTCGGCGGCGAGGATCTTGTCGGCTTCTGCCTCGTCCTCGGTCATCGAGATATCCGGCTGCGTCGCGGACTTCTCGCCGCGCTCGGTCAGGATTTCGTTCGGACGAACGCGGACGATCTCGTTGACGAGTTCGGCCATGACCGACTTGCCATACATCTTCTTGAGCTGTGCGAACGGCACCTTGCCCGGACGGAAACCGTTGATCCGGACGCGGTCCTTCACCCCTTCAAGACGCTCGTTCATCTGAGCTTCCATGTCCTTGGCCGGGATGACGACCTTGATTTCGCGCTTCAGCCCTTCAGCGAGCGTTTCGATTACCTGCATGTTAAAACCTTCATTTCCAAGCGGCGGCGCGTGACTTGTGCCTCATTCATCGCGAGGCGCGCTGCCGGAACCTCGATTTGCCGGAGTGGCTTCTATGCAAATTCAGGGCGCTTTGGCAAGCAAAATGGCGCATCTCGCGCGCAAAAGCCTCTCGTTCGCCTGCCAATCTGCCTCTCTATATGGTGCGGGTAGAGGGACTCGAACCCCCACGCCTTTCAGCGGTGGAACCTAAATCCACTGCGTCTACCAATTCCGCCATACCCGCTCTCACAGCAGGCCCGCCCTCTCCTCAAGAAGCCGGCCCGCACGGAAGCCGCCTCTATATCACCCGTCATGAAGATCGCAACAAAAAATAGCGGCTCATGCTCCTGCACAGCCGGACCTGCCACCTATATATAAGGTATTCGTGCCGCAGGCGGCATTAGAACACGCTTAAGAGAGGCGTGATATCGTCTCCTAAGATGATAGACAAAAGCCATGCGACTACTGCATGCCACGTATGTCTATTTCGCACTGCACAAAACGGAATGAACGATCTATATTAAGACCATCAGACGAGCGCAGGAACCTGCTGAACGAACTGATAGACGAAATTCGAATTCGAGACTGCCCACTCCTCCTCCCAGGGCGTCTCGTTTATGACTGGCAACACTCCTCCTCCCAGTTGTCAGTCGCCTATATGACGCCCGCCGCACCTCCTCCCGCGGCGGGCGTTATAGTTTCAAGCTCCCCCTTCCCGCGTGCCATTTTCAGATTAGTCTCGGCAATTGACGATTCCGGGCTAGTACGGAACATCCATTCCATATTTTAGGTGCATCACCCTACAAACCTGAGGCGAGCACGTTTCGGGCACGGGCCGCGCGCTCCTGAGGTTCGCAGCAGCGAAAACGGCGACCGGTAAAGAATTCATTAACGAATTCGGGCCATTGCAAGGCGTCATGCGTGGGGCGCATGGGTGCCTTGAGACAATTGCGCTTTATCATTGCTGCGATGCAACATATAACCGTTCTCAGAGATGAAGAGGCAGCCAGAAGCGTTGCCAAACCCTAGAGAAGGAAAAGGCCATGAACATTGCTCGCTCTTTTGCCACCTGGCGCAAGTATCGTCAGACGGTTGTTGAACTCGACCGTATGTCGAACCGCGAACTGACCGACCTCGGCATTGCCCGTTCGGACATCCAGCGCGTTGCCCGCGCCGCCGTTCGTTAATCGGCACAAACACCTCCCTTTTAAAAGCCCCGCCGGCGTCGCCCGCGGGGCTTTTTGCTGCCCGCTTTTCGAAAAGACATTCATAAATTCTTAACACTCGGTTTTATAAGGCGAATTTCGACCAGGAGCGACGCGCTCTATCTCAAAAGCGACCCATCTCCCTGCCTATTTTCGGAGCAACGATTGCGGCTTGGGCAAGCATTTGCACAAATGCATGGCAGATGATGAAATTCCGCACTGCACATTGCTGCTGCAATGCATTATATGAGCCTCATCGAAAGACCACAGCGATGACGGGGCGGTTATGCGACGCATACCGGCGCATGTGGATCTAGAAAACGTTTGAGGAAACCACCATGAACCCGATCCGTCTTGCCAAGAACTGGCTGTCCTATCGCCGCACTCTGTCTGAACTGAGCAACCTGCCCTCGCACACGCTCAGCGACATTGGTCTGACGCGCTATGACATCCGGATGGTCGCTGCCCGTCAGGCACGCTGAACCATCTGAAAGATCGTTGAATGTCCGCAACGGCGCCATAAGGGCGCCGTTTCGATTCTATCGGAACGACTCGAATTGAATGCCGAATTTTTTGTCGTGCTTGCGCCCGCGCTCATGATATGGAGCCGCCCATGACACATATCTTCGCGACATCCATCTCTCCCGTTCACGTTGTCGGCGGCGGCCTCGCCGGCTCGGAGGCCGCCTGGCAGCTCGCCCGCGCCGGCGTCCCGGTCATCCTGCATGAAATGCGCGGCGTCAAAGGCACCGATGCGCACAAGACCGACGGTCTTGCAGAATTGGTCTGTTCGAATTCCTTTCGATCCGACGACGCAGAGACCAACGCGGTTGGTGTGATTCATGCCGAAATGCGCATGGCAGGTTCTCTGATCATGTCCTGTGCCGACCGCCATCAGGTGCCGGCCGGCGGCGCGCTTGCCGTCGACCGTGACGGATTTTCGGACGCGGTCACCCGCGCATTGGATGCAGAGCCTCTGATCACCATCGTCCGCGAAGAAATCGACGACCTGCCGCCCGAAGAGTGGGATCTTGCCATCGTTGCAACCGGCCCGCTGACATCGCCCGGCCTCGCAAAGGCGATCCAGAAGGCGACCGGCGAAGATCAGCTTGCCTTCTTCGACGCGATCGCCCCGATCGTCCATCGCGATTCGATCGACATGGACATCTGCTGGTACCAGTCACGCTACGATAAGGTCGGCCCCGGCGGCACGGGCAAGGACTATATCAACTGCCCGATGGATGAAGCGCAGTACAACGCCTTCGTCGATGCGCTGATCGCCGGCGACAAGACCGGTTTTCACGAATGGGAAGGCACGCCTTATTTTGACGGCTGCCTGCCGGTCGAGATCATGGCCGAGCGCGGCCGCGAGACACTGCGTCACGGCCCGATGAAGCCCATGGGCCTGACCAATGCGCATAACCCGACCGTCAAGGCCTATGCCGTCGTGCAGTTGCGCCAGGACAACGCGCTCGGCACGCTCTACAACATGGTCGGCTTCCAGACGAAGCTGAAATACGGCGCGCAGGCGGAGATCTTTCGCATGATTCCGGGCCTGCAGAATGCCGAATTCGCGCGCCTCGGCGGCCTGCACCGCAACACCTATATCAACTCGCCGATCCTGCTCGACCGCTCGCTGACGCTGAAGTCGCGCCCCGGCCTGCGCTTTGCCGGCCAGATCACCGGCTGCGAAGGCTATGTCGAAAGCGCCAGCATCGGCCTGCTCGCAGGCCGCTTTGCCGCCGCAGAACGGCTCGGCCGCAAGATCGTACCGCCACCGCCAGAAACGGCGCTCGGCGCCCTGCTTGGCCACATCACCGGCGGGCATCTCTCGACCGATGAAGAACCGGGCAAACGCTCCTTCCAGCCGATGAACGTCAATTTCGGTCTCTTTCCGGAGCTGGAACCGGGCTCGATCGTCAGGCCGGAGGGAATCAAGCGCTTTCGCGGCAAGGACAAGGCCATCGCCAAGAAGAAGGCGATGAGCGCCCGTGCGCTGAGTGCCTGCAAAACCTGGCTGGAAACCGCGTAACGAAAGCCACGTACCTTGTACCATTCAGCACCGAGATCGTGCTGAACTGGTGGATGTGTGCGGCTCAGGCCGGGCTCAACGCCGTCGAATCGTCGCCGCCACCGCTGGCGGCAAAACTCCCGAGCAGCCAGAGCGAAACCTCGGCCGCCTGCCGCTCGCTCGCAAACACGAACTGGCCACTGTCAGAGACGGAATTCCGGAAGTCGAGGCGGACGGCGTTCTCGCTGTCGCCGGGCAGAACCGTCACGGTTCCGGGATATAGCAGCCGGCAGGACATCGTGCGCCCGCGATACTGCACGCATCCCACCTTGTTGTCGAACAGCCTGAGAAACACCGTCTGCCGGTCGGCGGTGGTCACCACATCGCGCACGGCTTCCTTCGGGAAGGCGCGTCCGAACTCGATCAGTGCCGGCCCGGCATCCTCGTCCTCTTCCCGATGACGCGCGGCAAGCTGCATCGAATAGATGGAAAACATGGTGATCAGGAAGATCGCCAGCAGCCAGACATAGGTGGCGGGCACGGGTCATCTCCGCGGGTTCAGTCAGAAGCACAAGCGCCTTCTTTAAAAGCCGGAGCTTGTCCGAATTGTGCCGTTCAGAGCGTCCGCGTGCGGGATGCCCGCCAAAGCCGCCACTGCGCACCGAGCGGACCGGAGCCAATGTCTGTCTCGAAAACGCCAGCCTTCGCCTTCAATGCCTTCTTCAGGACGTTGCGCGTCAGCGCCACCGGCAGGAGTGGCGCGAAGGCCTCACCCGACATCGGCAGATGCGCGCGCGCCTTTTCCAGATGCTCCAGGCCAAAGGTCGCAAAGATCTCGATGGCCGTATCGATCCGGGCTTTGTCGCTCCGCGCCAGAAACGCATCCCTGTCGAGCCCTGCGGCCAACAGCATGTCCAGAGGCAGATAGACCTGTCCGCGTGCAGCATGGCGCGGCATCAGGAGAAGTGCACCGGCCACCGCCTGTGCGACGCCAGCATGGCCAGCGGTCTCCGCATGCGACTGGGCGTGCGCCGGTGCGGCAATCATCAGCCCGAGCTGGATCAGTGCGGACGCCGTCTCGCCGGCATAGCCCTCGAAATCATTTCGCGATGGCATCGGGTCGTCATAGAGGTCGAAGATGCGTGCTTCGCACATGCTCATCAGCACCTTGCGCGGCAACCGGTGGCGACCGATGACATCAAAAAGGGCTGCCGCCAGCGGACCCGCATCCTCGCCGTTCGCCGACTTCTCAAGGAGATCGCGCCACCATTGCAGGCGGATTTCGCCCGGGAGGGGCTCGCGCACCAGATCCCGCACGCGGGCAATTTCTGCGTTGAAGAGATAGAGCGCCGCCATGTCGCGCCGCATTGCCTCCGGCATCAGCAGGCAGGCAAGATAGCGGTCGCGGTCAAGTTCCCGCAGCGTCGAAAGACAATAGTCGAAAGCGTCCTGAAGGGCAGAACGGACTGCGGGAGCGGGCGTCGGCATGCGCTTTCCTTAAGCCTCAAACGGCCACGAAGGCCGCTGCGACCGGCCGCTTCTCCGAGAGCATGATATTGTAGGTACGCACGGCGGCACCGGTGCTCATCGGATCGGAATTCATTCCGTGTGACCGGAACAATGCCTTGAGCTCGGGCGATAGCGGCTTGATGTCCAGCCCCGTTCCAACCAGCAGAAACTCGATCCGTTCCGCCTCGGCAATCACCTTGGCGAAATCCTCGGGCTGCAAGGGCACTCCCTCCACCGCCGTCCAGGCATGAATGCCGGACGGCAGGCAGAGAATGGAGCCGCGATGCGACATGTCGGCGAAGCGGAAGCCGCCATTGCCATAAACGTCGATCTGCGCCTGTTCGGGCAGATAGCCGGGACCTTCGCCCCTGCTCATTTTGCGCCCGCCGGCAGGGCCGCTTCTTCTTCGTCATCCTTGGAGTTCGCGCCATCGTCGGAGCGAAGCTTGAACAGGATGAGGATCGGCGCTGCGATATAGATCGACGAATAGGTACCAACCACAACGCCAAACAGCATGGCAATCGTGAAGGACCGAATGACCTCGCCACCGAAGATCACCAGAGCCAGGATCGCCAGCGACGTTGTGATCGAGGTCATGATCGTGCGGGACATCGTCTGGTTCGTCGAGGCGTCGATGATCAGCGACATCGGCATCTTCTTGTATCGTCGCATCGTCTCTCGAACGCGGTCGTAAATCACGACGGTATCGTTCAGCGAATAACCGACGATCGTCAGAACCGCCGCGATACTCGAGACGTTGAATTCCGTCCCCGTGACCACGAACATACCTATGGTCAGCAGCACGTCGTGAACGGTCGCTATGATCGCTCCCACCGCAAATTGCCACTCGAACCGGAGCCAGACATAGATGAGAATGCCGATCAGCGCGACGGTCACACCAATGGTGCCCGTCTTGGCAAGCTCACCCGAAACGGTCGGACCGACGACCTCGACGCGCGAGAAGCTGTAGTCCTTCTCGAGTTCGCCGCGCACCAGCGAATCCACCGACTGCTCGGCATTCTCGCCTCTGTTCTGAGCCTGGACGCGGATCAACGCTTCGGAAGGCGAGCCGAAGCCCTGAACCTGAACTTCGCCGAGGTTGAGGCCGGAGAGCCGTTCGCGCAGGCTTTCCAGGTTGGCGTCGCCCTGGATCGCCTTCACCTGGAAGATCGAGCCCCCGGTGAAGTCAATGCCGAGGTTCATCCCGATCGTCATGAAGCCGACAACGGAAATGACCGACAGCATGGCGGAAAGACCGAAATTGAAATTCCGCAGCCGCATGAAGCGGATGTTCGAACCGTCGAAGAAGCCCGTGCGGACACCCTTCGGCACGCCCTTCGGGCGCGCGCGCCGCACCCAGATGGCAACCAGCCAGCGGGTCAGCGTATAGGCAGTGAACACGGTCGTGACGATACCGATCATCAGCGTGATGGCAAAGCCGCGGATCGGACCGGAGCCCAGGAAGAAGAGGACGGCGGCGGCAATGAAGTGCGTCACGTTCGCATCGACAATCGTCGCGAAAGCGCGCGTGAAGCCGCTTTCCACCGAGGGCAGGAAGGCCTTGCCACTCTTGAAGTCTTCTCGAATGCGCTCGTAGACGAGCACGTTGGCGTCCACAGCCACGCCGATCGTCAGCACGATACCGGCGATACCCGGCAGCGTCAGCGTCGCACCCAGCATGGTCAGGATCGCAAGGATCATGATGACGTTGAGCGTCACGGCCACGTTGGCGATGAAGCCCAGCAGACCGTAGAAGACCATCATGAAGACGATGACGAGTACGGAGCCCAGGGCACCGGCGATGACGCCGCTCTTGATCGAGTCGGCACCGAGGCCCGGACCGACCGTACGTTCTTCAACCACGGTGAGCTTGGCCGGCAAGGCACCGGCACGCAGCAGAACCGCAAGGTCGTTCGCCGACTGTACCGAGAAGCTGCCCGAAATCTGGCCCGAACCGCCCAGGATCGGCTCGCGGATGACGGGGGCAGACAGGACATCGTTGTCGAGAACGATGGCAAAGGGCTTGCCGACATTCTCACTGGTCGCCTGGGCGAAACGCGTTGCGCCCTTGGAATCGAAGCGGAAGGTGACGACCGGCTCGTTGGTCTGCGAATTGAAGCTCGCCTGCGCATCGACCAGATCTTCACCCGAGACCAGTGCCCGCTTCTCGACGAGATAGGGAACCGGCGGATCGTCCTTGGAATAGAGCACTTCCGATGTGGCGGGGGCGCGGCCGTTGAGCGCATCCTGCGCCGACATCGACTGGTCCACCATGTGGAAGGAGAGTTTCGCCGTCTGGTTCAGGATATTCTTCAGGCGCTGCGGGTCTTGCAGGCCCGGAACCTGAACGATGATGCGGTCCGCACCCTCGCGCTGGATGGTCGGCTCGGTCGTGCCGAGTTCGTCAACGCGGCGGCGGATGACTTCCGTCGACTGCGTCACAGCCGACGTCATGCGATACTCGATACCCTGATCGGTGATGTTGATCTTCAGCAGACCGTCACCGGCATCCGTCAGCGTCGCCTCGGTGATCGAACCCCCAGTCAGTGTGCCGGCCGAAATCGGCTGCGTCAGAGCGGTCAGCGCTTTCTTGGCCGCATCGAGCTGGCTCAGGTCGCGAATGCGGACCTGCACGACCTGCCCGGTTCCGGCAAGACCCGTATAGCCGACATTGGCCTCGCGCAGCTTGGTGCGGACATCATCGACGGTCGACTGCAGCCGTTCCTTGACGATATCGTTGCGGTCCACCTGCAACATGACGTGCGAACCGCCCTGCAGGTCGAGACCGAGCGTGATCTTGTGTTTCGGGAACCAGGACGGAAGCCCCGAGAGCGTCTTGTCACTGATCGCATTGGGCAGCGCAATGATGACGCTGACGGCGATGACAAGCCAGATGAAGATGGACTTCCAACGGGAATAATAGAGCATGGGACTCTCGGGCTTTCAGAAGAAGAAGCCCGCCCGGCTTGAGCTGGGCGGGCGCAATGTCACTGCTTGGCGACAGGCTCGCCCTTGACGCGAACCTCGGTGATCAGCGAACGCACGACGCGGATCTTAACGCCGTCGGCAATCTCGACTTCGACTTCCTTCTCGTCTTCGAACACCTTGGTGACCTTGCCGAGAATGCCGCCGCCGGTCACGACCTGGTCGCCGCGGCGTACATTGTTCAGCATTTCTTCGCGGCGCTTCATCTGCGTGCGCTGCGGGCGAATGATGAGGAAATACATGACCACGAAGATCAGAAGGAACGGCGCAATCGAAAGCAGCATTTCGGTCGAACCGCCGCCAGCGGCAGGGGTGCCCGCGCTCTGGGCGAATGCTTCGGTGAAGAACATGAAAACTCCTTGCAATTCATGTGCGGAGCACGCATTGCGCCCCTGGTCTCAAGCCGCCGGAATATAGTGTTCGCGGTCACGAATGCAACAAATAGCTACTTCCTGCGAACGTTTTCCGGGCATATCGACCTTTCGGCCAGATTTGCCTCATGTTAGGCCCGGAAAAATTCCGAAAGATACAGGAGGAAACGGCATGTCGAATGATGCGACGCGCGAACTTCTCATCGAGATCAGGCAACTGCGCGAGGCGCTGGAAAGAATCGCCGGTCCCAAGCCTGCGCAGAACGACTGGTCAGCCGCTGACTGCTTCGTCTGGTCGCCGGCCCGCAGCTTTCTGCAGCCAGTCAGCCGCCCGAACCGCGTGAAGCTTGAACTGATCCATGGCGTCGATCACGTTCGCGACATTCTTTTCGAAAACACGAAACGCTTTGCCGAAGGCCTCTCCGCCAACAATGTACTTCTGTGGGGCGCCCGCGGCATGGGCAAGTCCTCGCTGGTCAAGGCCGTGCATGCGCGGCTCTGCGAAAACCCGGCCCTCAACCTCAAACTCGTCGAAATTCATCGCGAGGACATCAACAGCCTGCCGACGCTGATGGAAATCCTCCGCGACGCCCCCGCCCGCGTCATCCTCTATTGCGACGACCTCTCCTTCGACCACGACGACACGTCGTACAAGTCTTTGAAGGCGGCACTCGACGGCGGCATCGAGGGCAGACCGGACAATGTCATCTTCTACGCGACCTCGAACCGCCGCCACCTGCTTCCGCGCAACATGATCGAGAACGAGCAGTCGACCGCGATCAACCCGTCAGAGGCGGTCGAAGAAAAGGTCTCACTCTCTGACCGTTTCGGTCTCTGGCTCGGCTTCCACAAATGCAGCCAGGAAGATTATCTCGGCATGATCGACGGATATGCTGCCCATTTCGCGCTGGAAAGCAGCCGCGAGGACCTGCATCACCGGGCGCTCGAATGGGCCACCACCCGCGGCGCGCGTTCGGGCCGCGTGGCCTGGCAATTCGTGCAGGATGAGGCAGGCCGTCAGGGCAAGGTGCTGGCTTAAGGTAGACTGTCAGTAACGGCGAGGATGGGCCCCAGCGGCTCGCTCTCGTCGCGCCGCCCCCAGGCGGGAACCATCATGCTGGAGATCGACCCGTCGAGAAACAGAGCGTTCCGGCAGTTCAAAACATCGCGATAGAAGACGGCCAGGTCATAGAAGCGCACCGGCCCTTTGGTGACGACGAAAACCACCCTGCCCTTGTCGTCGACGCCGACGCCGTTGCGCAGTTTGAGACTGTCGCTTTGCGGCAGGAATGACGGATGGATGTTGCCGTCGATGACGAGCATGGGACCTGATTGCGTGGCAAGTCTCGGCTGGATGCCGCTGGCCGCGTAGGCTTCCGTCTCCAGCACACCGGCCCTTCCATCCTTACCGATATAAAAGACGCCGTTCGGACGCAGGAAGAAATTGCCCCAGCCGCCGCCGCGCACCAGACTGTGTTTCTCGACACCTTCCTCGACATGCAGCCCGACGGGGCTAAGGTCCGAATGATACATGCCGGCATTCATGGCAAACCGGATGACATGCTTGCCGGAAGCCCAGATGTCGCGCCCAAGCGCCCGGAACCCGCCATAAGGCTTGCCGGTGGCGTCGGCGTTAAAGAGCCGGATAGTGTCCTTGGCCGGGTCGAAGGTGCAGACGGCATAGTCGTTGCCGAGATAGCCGGTCCATTCGCAGTTGGCTGTCGCATGCGCAGCAAGGGGCGCGGCGGCCAACAGGCCTGCCGCCAATCCCAGAACGCGCCGCCAGCACAAGACCATCAGCCCTTTGCGAGAGCATCGAAAGCGAGCAGCTTTTCCAAAAGCCGCGGCATATCCTTCAGATGCACCATGTTCGGCCCGTCCGACGGAGCATTGTCAGGGTCTTCGTGCGTCTCGATAAAGACACCGGCGACACCAACGGCGACCGCCGCACGCGCCAGCGTCTCGACGAATTCGCGCTGGCCGCCCGAAGAACCGCCCTGCCCGCCCGGCTGCTGCACCGAATGGGTGGCATCGAAGATCACCGGCGCGCCCATGGCCGCCATGATCGGCAGCGAGCGCATATCGGACACGAGCGTGTTGTAGCCGAAAGAGGCACCGCGCTCGCACAGAAGCACATCCGGGTTGCCGCTGGCGTTCAGCTTGTGGAGCACGTTCTTCATGTCCCAGGGCGCGAGGAATTGCCCTTTCTTGACGTTGATCGCCTTGCCGGTCTTGGCGGCGGCCACGAGAAGATCGGTCTGGCGGCAGAGGAAGGCGGGGATCTGGAGGACATCGACCGTTTGGGCGACGATCGCGCATTGTTCTTCGGTATGAATGTCGGTGATGACCGGGAAGCCGAAATCCTTCTTCAGATCGGCAAACACCTCCATCGCCTTTTCGAGCCCGATGCCGCGGCCTGCTGTCAGTGACGTGCGGTTCGCCTTGTCGAAGGACGACTTGTAGACGAGACCGATATTCAGCTTCGCGCAGATATCCTTCAGCGCGCCGGCGACCTGATAGGCATGGTCGCGGCTTTCCATCTGGCAAGGGCCGGCGATCAGCGACAGGCGCCCGGAATTGGAAAACGTCACCGCGCCGGCACCAGAACCGATCGTCACGCTCGCATTGGTCTTCACCTCAGTCATGCCTGTTCCTCAAAGCTATAGAGAACGCCCTGCCCGGACGCCTCGGGGACGACCAGCCTTGTGCCGATCATCTCGTGAACCACGCCATTGCGGCGCAAAAGTGTTGCCGTCGCGTGGAGCGAACCGACATGAAACGAGACCGCGCGCCCTCTTAAACCCCGCGCATGACCGCAATATTTACGGCCAAACCGGGCTTCGAACTCTGCATGCGTCACCACTGAGAGACGTGCGTCGCCTGCGCGCATTTCAAGACTATCCCCGACCTGTGCCGGACGCCCGCCGCGTGAAATCACGTCCAGGAAATCCGCGAAATCCTGCGGATGCGGCTCGCAGAGTGTCACGCCGGCAAGGCCGGTCACGCCATTTTCATGCGCCGTCAGGGCCGAACGGTCGACAGCCAAAGTATTGATGCGTTCGCAAGTAAAGGCAAAGAAATCCGGCGACCTCAGATCGGCCGCGAAGGCGAGCCGAAACGAAGCGACACTTTCCGCGCCGTCCGGCGTGCGGAAAGGCCGAGAAAAGTCGAGCATGCGGCCCGCCGAAAAGCCAGATGTCTCGTAGGCGTCATGATCTTCCTTCGCATCATTGGTCTGAAAGACGACCGCCTCAAGCCCTTCCTGCCCGTGACGAAACCGGAAAGCGCGGTCTCGTGCAGTGAAGACATTCCCGGCCTGCGCCGAGGCCAGGCTGTCAGCGTCGGAACCGATCGCGAGCGGCTCAAGATAGGTGCCGTCCTTCAGGAAAACGCAAGCGTTTTCAGTGCCAAACGGATGACGGGCATCCGGCGCCACCGTAAAACCCACCGAACTCAGCCGCGCCCGTGCGGTCGCGAGATCGGTCACAGCCAGAACAAGATGATCGATCGCCCTCGAGCCGGACATTGCGGAACCTCTCTTTCGTCGCGCCTCATGTGCAACGTTCCCGCACCGAATTCAAGGCCGCAGTCGAGTCCAAGTTTTATTCCGCCACACTCGTAAACAACGGCAAGAGAAACGAATTAGGATTCCATAAACTTTTACCAAGTTGTTTTACGGCACATAATAGAAGTTGCGCTAATCTGTTCCTGTCAATGAAACAGAGGGTCCTTGAGCAACAGGACAATCGAACATGGCACAGGTAATCACCGTGTCGGCTCCCACCGCTGCAGCTGTTAGTGACAACTACAAGGCATCGGTCAGGAGCACGACATTTAATCCGATGGCCGCCGCCATCGAAGACTGGCATGCCAAGGCCATCGCCGATGGAGACATCGCCGATCGGTCGCTTCTGCAATTGGTGCATCCGCCATCACTGGCCCTGACATTTCTGACGGCCACCCATCACAAGGTGCCGCAGACAACGCCCCAGCACGCGACTGCCGCGTATCTGGACAACGGTCACGGCAAGTAAGGGCGGACATTCGCGTTCGTCATCTGCGGTCAAGCGTGGCAGCGATGCCGCGCTCGCTGGCGTTTACGCATCATCTTGTTGCGACATTTTTTTGTGTCGGAACGCCATTTCCCTCTTGTCAAATGCCACATCGACCAAATAATTGAACCATCCCGTTGGGAGAATCTGGTCGATCGGATCGACTGGTGCCGAAGGAGCAACCGCCCCGGAAACTCTCAGGCCAAAGGACCAACGGATCAGAACTGCACTCTGGAGAATGGCGGGAAACCGCATGCCGAAGGGATAACAATCTCAGGCAAAAGGGACAGAGGGGGCTCAAGAAGAAACCGGCGCATCCGCGCCCAATCGAATGAGCCGGCGTAATCACGCCCTTGCCCGGAGACCCGCTCTTGAGCGCCGAGACAGATCTGAAAAAGACCCCGCTTCATGCGCTCCATCGGGAGCTTGGCGCCCGCATGGTGCCCTTTGCCGGCTATGACATGCCGGTGCAATATCCCGCAGGCGTGCTGAAAGAGCATCTCCACACGCGCGCATCCGCCGGCCTGTTCGACGTGTCCCATATGGGCCAGGTCATCGTGAAGGCGAAGTCGGACGATAACGCCGATGCCGCCAGGGCTCTCGAAACCCTCGTTCCCGTCGATGTGCTCGGCCTCGCCCCCGGCCGCCAGCGCTATGCGCTCTTCACAAACGAAACCGGCGGCATTCTCGACGACCTGATGATCGTCAATCGCGGTGACCATTTCTTCGTCGTCGTCAACGCCGCCTGCAAGGACGCCGATTTCGCCCATCTGGAAAAGCATATCGGCGATACCTGCACCGTCACGCCGCTGCCCGAACGTGCGCTGATCGCGCTGCAGGGCCCGAAGGCGGAAGCAGCGCTCGCCAGCCTCGCGCCGGAAACCGCCACCATGAAATTCATGGATGTCGCGACGGTGAAGCTCGTCGGCACCGATTGCATCGTCTCCCGCTCCGGCTATTCCGGCGAGGACGGCTATGAAATCTCCGTGCCGAACGAGAAGGCCGAAGAGCTTGCCCGCGCGCTGCTCGCCATCGACGGCGTCATGCCGATCGGCCTCGGCGCGCGCGATTCGCTCCGTTTCGAAGCCGGCCTTTGCCTTTATGGCAACGATATCGACACAACCACGACGCCGGCGGAAGCCGCTCTCAACTGGGCGATCCAGAAGGTTCGCCGCACCGGCGGCGCACGCGCCGGCGGTTTTCCGGGCGCGGACGCCGTGCTCAAGGGTCTGGATGCCGGCGTTTCCCGCCTGCGCGTCGGCCTGAAGCCGGAAGGCAAGGCTCCCGTCCGTGGCCATACCGCACTCTTTGCCGATGAGGCAGGCACGAGACAAATCGGCGAAGTCACCTCCGGCGGCTTCGGCCCGACGGTCGAAGGCCCGGTCGCCATGGGCTATGTCGCCTCCGAATTCGCCGCCACCGGCACCACTGTCTACGCGGAAGTGCGCGGCAAATTCCTGCCCGTCACCGTCTCCGCTCTTCCTTTCATCACACCCGGCTACAAACGCTGAAACCAATCAAAAGGGGAAATCCATGCTGAAATTCACCGAAGAACACGAATGGCTGCTCGTTGAAGGCGATGTCGCCACCGTCGGAATCACCACCCACGCCTCCGAACAGCTCGGCGATCTCGTGTTCGTCGAACTGCCGGAAGCAGGCGCATCCTTCGCCAAGGGCGCCGCCGCCGCAACCGTCGAGTCCGTCAAGGCGGCTTCCGAAGTCTACTGCCCGCTCGACGGCGAGATTGTCGAAGTCAATCAGGCCATCGTCGACGACCCGTCATTGGTTGGCTCGGACCCGGAAGGGGCTGCCTGGTTCTTCAAGCTGAAGCTCGCCAATCCGGCCGATGCAGCAGCGCTGCTCGACAAGGCGGCCTATGAGGCGCTGATCGCTTAAGGCGCTCCAGGGGGCACCTGAGCAAGCCGCCCCTCACCCCGCCTCCGCTTCGCTCGGCGGACCTCTCCCCGATGGGGCGAGGAGGGCCGAGAGGTCGCGCCCAGCCCGCCTCTTCCAACCGGGCGAGGAAATTCGAGAGGGGGCGGCAAGCTCCCGCTTCTCCCCATCGGGGAGAAGATGTCCGAAGGACAGATGAGGGGGCGGCCCGCAAGGGCCGAACGAAACGCTGCAACGAACATTGAGACGAGGGACCCGAAAAGCCCCTCGCGGACAAAACCAATCAAACGAACCGGAACCCAAGCCGATGACCCGTTACGCCGATTTCACCTTCACGGACTACCAGCCCTATGACTTCGCCAACCGGCGTCATATCGGCCCCTCGCCCGACGAAATGGCTCAGATGCTGAAAGTCATCGGCTATCCGTCGCTCGATGCTCTGATCGACGACACGGTTCCGGCCTCCATCCGCGTCAAGGCGCCGCTCGCCTGGGGCCCGGCGCTCACCGAACGCGAAGCGCTCGACCTGATGCGCGAGACGGCCAACCGCAACAAGCGTCTGACCTCGCTGATCGGTCAGGGCTATCACGGCACGATCACCCCGCCGGTCATCCAGCGCAACATTCTCGAAAACCCCGCCTGGTACACGGCCTATACTCCATACCAGCCGGAGATTTCGCAAGGCCGCCTCGAAGCGCTGCTCAACTACCAGACCATGGTCTGCGACCTGACCGGCCTCGACATTTCCAACGCCTCCCTTCTCGATGAAGCGACCGCCGCCGCTGAAGCCATGGCGATGGCGCAGCGCTCGGCCAAGTCCAAGGCGCTGACCTTCTTCGTCGACCAGAACTGCCACCCGCAGACCATCGCGCTCCTCAAGACCCGCGCCGAGCCCTTCGGCTGGAAGATCCAGGTCGGCGATCCGCTCAAGGATCTGATGCCGGGTGCCGTCTTCGGCGCCATCTTCCAGTACCCCGGCACCAATGGCCATGTGCATGATTTCACGCCGCAGATCGAGGCACTGCACCAGGCCCAGGCGCTTGCCGTCGTCGCGGCCGATCCGCTGGCGCTGGCGCTGCTGAAATCCCCCGGCGAAATGGGCGCGGACATTGCCGTCGGCTCGACGCAGCGCTTCGGCGTGCCGATGGGCTTCGGCGGTCCGCATGCGGCCTATATGGCGGCGAAGGACGCGCTCAAGCGCTCCATGCCCGGCCGCATTGTCGGCGTCTCCGTCGATGCGCGCGGCAACCGCGCCTATCGCCTGTCGCTCCAGACCCGCGAACAGCATATCCGCCGCGAAAAGGCGACGTCGAACATCTGCACCGCGCAGGTTCTGCTTGCCGTTATGGCCTCGATGTATGCCGTCTTCCATGGTCCGAAGGGCCTCAAGGCGATTGCCCAGTCGGTGCATCAGAAGACCGTGCGTCTGGCCGAGGGCCTCGAAAAGCTCGGCCTCAAGGTCGAGCCGGAAACCTTCTTCGACACCATCACCGTCGATGTCGGCGGCTTGCAGAAGGTCATCCTCAAGGCGGCTGTGGCAGAGGGCGTCAACCTGCGCGCCATCGGCGACACGAAGATCGGCATCACTCTGGATGAACGCACCCGCCCCTGGGCGCTGGAAGCCGTCTGGCGCGCATTTGGCGGCGACATGACCGTGGACGAGGCCAAGACGCCCGAATGGCGTCTGCCCGAGAAGAACATGCGCAAGACCGAGTATCTCACGCACCCGATCTTCCACATGAACCGCGCCGAAAGCGAGATGACGCGCTACATCCGTCGCCTCGCCGACCGCGACCTGGCACTCGACCGCGCCATGATACCGCTCGGCTCCTGCACGATGAAACTGAATGCTACGGCCGAAATGCTGCCGATCACCTGGCCGGAATTCGCCGACATCCATCCCTTCGCGCCGGAAGACCAGACGGAAGGCTATCGCGCGCTGATCGCCGATCTGGAAGCCAAGCTCTGCCAGATCACCGGCTATGACGCCTTCTCCATGCAGCCGAATTCGGGTGCGCAAGGGGAATATGCGGGGCTGCTCACCATCCGCGCCTATCACCGGGCCACGGGGGGCGCGCATCGCCACATCTGCCTGATCCCGACTTCCGCGCATGGCACCAACCCTGCCTCGGCTCAGATGGCCGGCATGACTGTCGTGCCGGTTGCGGTGCTGGAAAATGGCGATATCGACCTCGCCGACTTCCGCGCCAAGGCCGAACAGCATTCGGAAAACCTCTCCTGCACCATGATCACCTACCCGTCGACGCATGGCGTGTTCGAGGAAACGGTGCGCGAGATCTGCGACATCACCCACCAGCATGGCGGTCAGGTCTATCTCGACGGCGCCAACATGAACGCCATGGTCGGACTGTCACGCCCAGGCGACATCGGCTCCGACGTCAGCCATCTCAACCTGCACAAGACCTTCGCCATCCCGCATGGCGGCGGCGGTCCGGGCATGGGCCCGATCGGCGTGAAGAGCCACCTGATACCCTTCCTGCCCACCGATCCACGCTCGGGCGAAGCCGGCGCGGTTTCGGCAGCACCTTACGCTTCCGGCTCGATCCTGCCGATCTCCTGGAGCTACTGCCTGATGATGGGCGGCGAAGGCCTGACGCAGGCGACCAAGGTCGCCATCCTCAACGCCAACTACATCGCCGCACGGCTCAAGGGCGCTTACGACGTGCTTTACAAGTCGGCGAAGGGCCGGGTCGCACATGAATGCATCCTCGACACGCGTCCGCTGGCAGCAAGCGCAGGCGTGACGGTGGACGATGTAGCCAAGCGCCTCATCGACTGCGGTTTCCACGCCCCGACGATGAGCTGGCCGGTGGCCGGCACGCTGATGGTCGAGCCGACGGAGTCGGAAACCAAGGCCGAGATCGACCGCTTCTGCGATGCGATGCTTTCGATCCGCGCCGAAGCGCAGGCCATCGCGGACGGCACGATTGACAAGCTCAACAACCCGCTGAAGAACGCCCCGCATACGGTCGAAGACCTCGTCGGCGAATGGGATCGTCCCTACAGCCGCGAACAGGGCTGCTTCCCGCCCGGCGCCTTCCGCGTCGACAAATACTGGCCGCCCGTCAACCGCATCGACAATGTCTACGGTGACCGGAACCTCTTCTGCATCTGCCCGCCGGTGGAAGACTACAAGGAAGCGGCGGAGTAATTCGCCAGCCGTCCACAGGGTGCACCCCAAGCAAGCCGCCGTGCCGCCGACAAGCAGCGCGGCGGCTTCGCCTTTTGAGACGGGTTTTCCCGATAAACACCCCGCTCACCCAAAAGCGATGCAGAGCATGGGGCATATCGCGTGAAATCAGCAATCAGCCAACGACCGCGACATCGATCCAGAAGGACGCGAAAGCCCGCGCAAATCGCCGATAGAGCTCCATCGTCAGCGGCTTTTCGACATACGCGTTCGCACCTGCCGCATAACCTTCCGCGATGTCACGATGGTTGGCCGAGGATGACAGGACGATCACAGGCAGCGCCGAATAGCGCTTTTCGGCCCGGATTTCCCGCAGCACATCCATGCCGGTATCACGGCCAAGGCTGAGATCGAGCAGGACCAGCTTGCAAGCTCTCACATCGAGCATTTCCATGACCCTGTCGGCGGACGGACAGTGAAAGAGTTCGACAGGCGCGTCCACGCTTTCAAACCCCTTCTTGACCAGCGAGAAATCGATGGGATCGTCTTCGATCACCAGAATTCGAATGGGTTCCAGGCTCAAGACGTTGCTCCTCCCGAATTGAGGTCCTGCGGCAGGTGGACGATAAAGCGCGCACCGCCATGATAGGTCGTATCAAGCTCGATCGACCCGCGATGGCTTTCCGCGATCTGCTTGCACAAGGCAAGTCCGACTCCGAACCCCTCGTAGATCTTATCGTCGCTATGCAACCGCTGGAAGGCCGTAAAGATGCGATCGGCAAATTTCGGATCGACACCGATGCCATTGTCCTCCACCACGAGATTCACCATTGCCCCCTTGTCTGTCGCATAAATCCGCACGCGCGGCGCAACCCCTTTACGTCGATACTTGACCGCATTTGCGATCAGGTTCTGCAAGAGATGACGCATCAGGTCAGGGTCGCCTTTGATCGAAGGCAATTTTGAAAGCAAAAGTTCGGCCTTGGCTTCCTCAATCTGGCTTTCCAGATTTTGGATCGCCTGGATGGCAATATCGGCAAGATTGACACGGCTGAAGGCGACGATCTTGTACGCGATCTGCGAATATTCAAGCAAGCGGCGGATGACGCGATCCATGCGTTGCGCGGAGTTTCGCACCTGCTGGGCGTAGACCTGCACGTCGGCGAGGTTACCACTGGCCGCCTCCTCCACGATCATGTCGGAAAAGACGGAGATGTGGCGCAGAGGTGCCTTGAGGTCATGCGAAACCACCGCGGCGAACTGTTCCAGGGACTTGTTCTTCTTGGCAAGTTCCTCGCTCTGGTGCTTGAGTTCCTGCTGTTGCGAATATTCAAGCGTGATGTTGCGGCCGGTCGCGACAAGGCCAACGGTTTTGTCGCCATGAAACAGTCCATGTGCGCTCCATCTCAGCCACACGAATGTGTTATCGGCCCGGCGCAGGCGCTGGTCGAAGGAGATCGGCGGTCCGTCAACGGTCAGCTTCTGAATGCTGTCGCGCAGCGAATTGCCGAAGGTCTCGGCGAAGAACTCTGCCGAGAGAGACTGACCGGCCTGCCATCCCTCAAGACCGAATGCTTCCGCAAACGGCGCATTGATGAACTCGGGCTTGCCGTCCATATCCATGTGAACCACAAAATCCGGGAGATAGCGCAGCAGTGTGAGAAGATATTCAGTGGTCTGCGCAGGCGTGATCTGGTTCTCCTTCGGCTCATCGATCGTCTCGTAGAAGGAGACGATGAAACCGCTATCGCAGACGTGAGAGCCGATCTTCAACCATTCATGTTCGGACGTGCGCTCGATGGTGGAGGTGCCGGAAATGAACGGCCGGTTGAACCAGCCGCGGGTCGAAAGCTCCTGCGCGGACAAGGTCATGTTGCGATACCGCTCGCCGAGCAGGCCGGCTTTCAGTCCCGCACGCACCATCTCCGCGCGATTGGCCCCAGGGGCAAGCACAAGGCCGTACCGGGCATAGCGCTCTACGATCCGTTTGTTGGCCACCAGAAGCCGGTCGCCCGCGTCCCAGACCACCACACCGCAGGCAAGCGTATCGATGCCGCGCTGCACGCAGGTCGACAGATCAGACAGCACCGTACTATCGGAGGACCTTCCCTCCACGCGCGCGCAATAGCCAACCGCCACATTGCGCACCAGCAGCGGCTGGACGACCACGCTCAACTTTTGGGGAATTCGCGGAAGCGATACCTCAAGCCTCGTCAGTTCTGTGGCGCCAAGCGCTTGAGCACTGATCTCCGGCAAGTGTCTGCCGCCCAACTCGTCTTCTGCAAGGCCTAGGAGCGTCCTGAAAGCTTTGTTGTCTGTTGCATAGCGGCCATCCAGCAACACGATGAAAGCCGGTTCAGGAATGACCGCGGCTACAGCATGCGAAATGACAGGAAGAGATAACACGCGCTACGCCTTTCGATCCCGATCGCCAGCGGCACCAAGGCGGTCAGGCTCGATGCCTGAATGAAAGCCTCCCACAGCCCTCGCGTTCCGGGTTTATCCGACCGCAAGAGACGTCGAAGCTCCCGGATTGTCAATGGACGGAAGCCGCAAACAGGAAAGAATTGCCGCACGCCTGCAATCAGACGCGTGCTTCGAGACCGGCAAGCTTCGCCAGATCGGCAGGCTTCAGCTCGACCGATTCCCCGCAACCGCAGGCGGACGTCTGGTTCGGGTTGTTGAAGACGAAGCCGGAGCGCAGCTTGGTGGTCTCGAAATCCATCTGGGTGCCCAGAAGATAGAGAACGGCAGCCGGATCGATCCAGACTTTCGCACCATCGCGCTCGATGAAATCATCCTTGGCATTCGGCTCGGACACGAGGTCCACGGCATATTCCATGCCCGCGCAGCCACCCTTGCGGATCGACACGCGAATGCCTTGCGCATCCGCGCTGCTGTTTTCGACGATGGCCTTGACCCGATCGGCCGCCGCTTCCGTCAATGTCATGACCTGAAAAGCCATTTGTCTCTCCTTCCGCAACGGGTTCAAGGCCCGCGCTTCGTGAATCGAATGTAGTCCTGCCCGGTTAAGCCTTCAATACAGGCCGCGAAAGATAAAACTCAGTACCAGCCGAGCGCCACCTGCGCCTCTTCCGACATGCGGGCGGGCGACCACGGCGGCTCGAACACCATCTTGACCTCGACGCCGGACACGCCCTCGACCGCGCCCACAGCGTTTTCCACCCAGCCAGGCATTTCGCCGGCAACCGGGCAGCCGGGCGCCGTCAGCGTCATGTCGATCTTGACCATGCGGTCATCCTCGACATCGATCTTGTAGATCAGCCCGAGTTCGAAAATATCCGCCGGGATTTCCGGATCGTAGACCGTCTTCAGCGCGGCGATGATATCGTCCGAAAGACGCGCCAGCTCATCGGCCGGGATGGACGATTGCACGATGCCCTCGCGGACGCCGGCCTGGGCCTCGTCCTGAACGGCTTCGCTTGCGCTGGTTGCTTCGTTTACACTCATGGCCATCTCACTTTCAGGCAAAGAACTTGCGCGCCTGCTCCAGCGCCTCGGCCAGTTTGTCGACCTCGGCGCGCGTATTGTACATGGCGAACGACGCCCTGCATGTGGACGTCACGCCGAACCGTTTCAAGAGCGGCTGGGCGCAATGCGTGCCCGCCCGAACCGCAACGCCCTGCCGGTCGATGACCATCGACACGTCATGGGCATGGATGCCTTCAAGTTCGAAGGAAAAGATGCCGCCCTTGCCCGGCGCATTGCCGAACACCTTCAGCGAATTCACCGCCCGCAGACGCTCCGTCGCATAGGCCGTCAGATCCGCCTCGTGCGCAGCAATCGCCGCGCGGCCGACCTTGTCCATATAGTCCAGCGCATAGCCAAGCCCGATCGCCTGCACGATCGGCGGCGTACCCGCCTCAAAGCGATGCGGCGGATCGTTATAGGTGACTGCGTCCTCGCTGACGTCGACGATCATCTCGCCGCCGCCCATGAAGGGCCGCATCTGCTTCAAGCGGTCCATCTTGCCGTACAGCACGCCGATGCCCGACGGACCATAGAGCTTGTGGCCGGTCATCACATACCAGTCGCAATCGATGTCGCGCACATCGACCGGCATATGCACCGCGCCCTGCGATCCATCGACCAGAACCGGAATGCCGCGCTCATGCGCGATACGGCAGATTTCCTTGACCGGAACGATCGTTCCCAGCGCATTCGACATATGCGTGATGGCAACGAGCTTCGTCTTTTCCGTCAGCGACTTCTCGAACGCCTCGATATGAAACGCCCCGTCATCATCGACCGGAACCCAGACGAGCTTGGCGCCCTGACGCTCGCGAATGAAATGCCACGGCACGATATTGGAGTGATGCTCCATGATCGTCAGAACGATCTCATCGCCCTCGCCGATATGCGGCATCCCCCAGCCATAGGCGACCGTATTGATCGCTTCCGTCGAGGACTTCGTGAAGACGATCTCGTCCACCGAACCCGCATTCAGAAACCGGCGCACCTTCTCGCGCGCCGCCTCATAGGCCTCCGTGGCGGCATTCGACAGGAAATGCAGCCCGCGATGGACGTTGGCGTATTCGTGACTATAGGCATGCGAAACCGCATCGATCACGGCCTGCGGCTTCTGGGCCGAAGCGCCGTTGTCGAGATAGACGAGCGGCTTGCCATAGACTTCACGCGACAGGATCGGGAAGTCCCGGCGAATGGCCTCGACGTCGTAAGCGGTCGCGTTTGCGTCCATGTCAGTTACCGTGCCTTTCGAGCCAACCTTCGATGACATCTTCCAGCGCTTCGACCAGCGGCTCGTCGTCGAGTTCCTCAACCACTTCCGCCACGAAAGCCTGCACCAGAAGCGCACGCGCCTTCTTTTCTGGAATGCCGCGCGCCATCAGGTAATAGAGATGGTTGCGGTCGATATCGGCGACCGTCGCGCCATGGGCGCATTGGACGTCGTCGGCAAAGATTTCCAGCTCCGGCTTGGTCGAGAAATCGGCCTCTTCGGAGAGCAACAGCGTGTTGCAGGCCATGCGCGCATCGGTCTTCTGCGCGTCCGGAGCAACCCGGATCTGGCCCTGGAAGACGCCGCTTGCCTTGTCGAACACGACGTTGCGGACGATTTCCGTGGAGGTCGTTTCCGGCACGTCATGGCCGAGCGTCATGGTGACGTCGGTATGGCTTTCGCCGCCGAGCAGGTTGATCACCCGGAAGGTGAAGTCCGAGCCCTCGCCCACCGTCACGCCATGCACTTCCTGGCGCACCAGCTTGCCGCCTGCATTCACGATAAAGAGACGAAGCTTCGCATCCTTCTCCAGCCGGAAATTGATCTGGCCGAGATGCGTGTCGATGACGCCCTGTTCCTGGACGATCACCCAGGTCACATCGGCACCTGCCTTCAGCGTCAGGTCCGAAACGCTCGAAACGAGCGCAGCGGAAGACCCGTTACCCTGCTGCCGCTCGATGAGCCGTGCCGAAGCGCCCGCGCCCACAGTCACCACAAAACGTGCATGGGACTGACCACCGGAATGAAGAACCTGCAATTCGATCGGCTCGGCCAAGGCCGCGCCATCGGCGATTGCGATTTCCAAGCCGTCGCGCAGGAAGCCGCCATTGATACGGCCGATGGCATCATCGTCACCACGCGGCGACATCAGGAACGCCCCCGTGCCATCTTCCAGCATGGCCGCAATGCCGCGAACGGAAACGCCCTCGGCCTTCGCCTTGCGCTCGACCTTGCCGTTCGACAGCGAAAACACAGCACTTCCGGAGATCAGCGGCTCGATGGCCGCCACGTCGCCGTCGTTGTTCGCGGGAACCTGCCGCAGCAGGTTGCGCATGTCGGTATAGTGCCAAGCCTCGACGCGGCGCGTCGGCAGGCCCTTGGTCTTGATATCGGTGATCAGGCGGTCGCGGGCAATCAGCACATCGCCATTGCCCGGCAGGTCGCCGACCTGTTGCGTGTAAGCTGCGAGAAGCGCGTTTTCCGCTTCCGTCAGCTTGATCTGGGGTTGAGCACTCATCGCTTCGTCCTCAAGCCGCCGCTTCGATCACGTCGGCATAGCCGTTGGCTTCGAGTTCGAGCGCCAGAGACTTGTCGCCGGACTTGATGATCTGGCCCTTGTAGAGAACATGAACCGTATCCGGCACGATGTGTTCCAGCAGGCGCTGGTAGTGCGTGATGACGATGACGGCGCGATCCGGCGAACGCAGGGCGTTGACGCCATCCGAAACGATCTTCAGCGCATCGATGTCGAGGCCGGAATCAGTCTCGTCGAGCACGCAAAGCTTCGGCTCGAGAAGCGCCATCTGCAGGATTTCGGCGCGCTTCTTCTCGCCGCCCGAGAAACCGACATTGAGAGGACGACGCAGCATTTCCGGCGCGATCTTGAGATGCGCGGCCGCATCCTTGACCCGCTTCATGAAATCAGGCGTCGTCAGTTCCGCTTCGCCGCGCTGCTTGCGCTGCTCGTTGAGAGCCACCTTCAGGAACTGCATCGTGGCGACCCCCGGAATTTCCACCGGATACTGGAAGGCGAGGAAAATGCCCTTCGCCGCACGCTCGGCCGGGTCCAGCTCCAGAATGCTCTCGCCGTTATAAAGAATATCACCCTCGGTGACTTCATAGTCCTCGCGGCCCGACAGGATATAGGACAGCGTCGACTTGCCCGACCCGTTCGGCCCCATGATGGCAGCGACTTCACCGGCCTTCACCGTCAGGTTCAGCCCACGAATGATCTCGGTGCCATCCTCGGCGATCCGCGCATGAAGGTTTCTGATCTCAAGCATCTTAATTTCCTTGCAAAATTTGTCTGGAGAGTCGCCGTCACGGCGCCTCGGTTTGAATTCAATCAGCCAACGGAGCCTTCAAGCGAAATCCCGATCAGCTTCTGCGCTTCCACCGCAAATTCCATCGGCAGTTCCTGGATGACATCCTTCACGAACCCATTCACGATCAACGCAATGGCCGCCTCTTCAGGGATGCCTCTTGCGAGGCAGTAGAAGAGCTGGTCTTCGGAGATCTTCGACGTCGTTGCCTCGTGCTCCAGTTGCGCCGTCGCATTCTTCGCTTCGATATAGGGCACAGTATGTGCGCCGCACTTGTCGCCGATCAGCAGCGAGTCGCACTGGGTGAAGTTGCGGGCGTTTTCCGCCCGGCGGTTCACCGAGACCTGACCACGATAGGTGTTCTGCGAGAAACCGGCAGAGATGCCCTTGGAGATGATGCGGCTCGACGTGTTCTTGCCGAGATGGATCATCTTCGTGCCGCTATCGACCTGCTGATGGCCGTTCGAAACGGCAATCGAGTAGAACTCGCCACGCGAGCCGTCGCCGCGCAGGATGCAGGACGGGTATTTCCAGGTGATCGCCGAACCGGTCTCGACCTGCGTCCAGGAGATCTTGGAATTCTTGCCCCGGCAATCGCCGCGCTTGGTGACGAAATTGTAGATGCCGCCCTTGCCGTCCTTGTCGCCCGGATACCAGTTCTGGACGGTCGAATACTTGATTTCGGCATCGTCCAGCGCCACCAGTTCGACAACGGCGGCGTGCAGCTGGTTCTCGTCGCGCTGCGGCGCGGTGCAGCCTTCGAGATAGGACACGTAAGCGCCTTCTTCGGCGATGATCAGCGTCCGCTCGAACTGGCCCGTATTCTTCTCATTGATCCGGAAATAGGTCGACAGTTCCATCGGGCAACGCACGCCCTTCGGCACGAAGACGAAGGACCCGTCGGTGAAGACCGCGCTGTTCAGCGTCGCATAATAGTTGTCTGTCACCGGCACGACGGAGGCGAGATATTTCTTGATGAGGTCCGGATACTCGCGGATCGCTTCCGAGATCGACATGAAGATGACGCCGGCCTTGGACAGCTCTTCCTTGAAGGTCGTGACCACGGACACGCTATCGAACACGGCATCGACGGCGATCTTCGACGGCTTCACGCCGGCCAGGATTTCCTGTTCCTTCAGCGGAATGCCGAGCTTCTCATAGGTCTTGAGCAGTTCCGGATCGACCTCGTCCAGCGACTTCGGACCGGAAGCCGACTTCGGCGCGGAATAATAATAGATGTCGTTGAAGTCGATCTTGGGATAATCGACACGCGCCCAGGTCGGCTCTTCCATCGTCAGCCAGCGGCGATAGGCCTCCAGACGCCATTCCAGCATCCATTCCGGCTCCTGCTTTTTCGCAGAGATGAAACGGACGATATCCTCCGAGAGACCCTTCGGGGCTTTGTCGGATTCGATCGTCGTCTCGAAGCCGTATTTATATTGGTCCACGTCGATCTTGCGAACCTGATCAATGGTTTCCTGAACGGCGACCATGGTGTGCTCCAATCTTGCCGGCTCAAGAACCGGCAGCTTGTCATCTTCATCTGTTGGCCGGAGCTTTTGCAGCGATTGCAGCGGCTCCGCAAGGAAAATTGCTTTTCCTCAAGTCTTATCTTCAAGCATTCCTCAAGCGGCAGCACCCTGCCGGTTGAGCCGCGCCAGAAGCCGTTCAAAGGCGGCAATGGCATAGTCTATATCTTCGTCCGTCGTGCCCGGGCCGATGGAGGCACGAAGCGCGCCCAGCTTCGGGTCGAAGCCCATCGCGGCCAGCACATGGCTTTCGCCCACCTTGCCGGACGAACAGGCGGAACCGGCAGAGAGCGCAATTCCTTCCAGATCAAACGCGATCTGCCCGGTCTCGGATTTCAGCCCCGGCACGGAAAAGAACGATGTATTGGGCAGTCTCGGGCCATCCGCGCCATGGATGACGATATCGGGGCAGATGCGCCGCATCGCGCTTTCCATCCGGTCTCTCTTAAGCTGGAGGCTCTCCGCCCGCGCTTCAAGGTTCCGAGCCTGATATTCCGCCGCCGCGCCAAAGCCGGCAATCGCAGCAATATTCTCGGTGCCCGCACGATGCCCCTTCTCATGACCGCCGCCCCGCAGCAGCGGCGCCGGCATCATCGCTTCACCACGCGACACCAGCGCGCCGGCACCCTTCGGCCCGCCGATCTTGTGAGCCGAAAGGATCAGGAAATCCCCGCCGATCTCGTCAATCGAAACCGGCACGCGCCCCGCTGCCTGGACGGCGTCACAAACGAAGATGCCGCCGGCCTTGCGCGTGAGAGCCGCAACCTCGGCGACAGGCTGGAGTACGCCCGTCTCGTTGTTCGCCACCATGACAGCAACCAGCGGCAAACCGGCCGCCATATCATGCGCGGCAAGCAGCGCAGCCAGCGCATCGAGATCGACAACACCTGCCGCCGTCACAGGAATTTCAATGACATCGTCCTTGGCGAACCGCCCACCTTCGCGGATGGCAGGATGTTCGATAGACGAAACATACGATTTTGAAACCTTCAGCGCCGAGCGACCCATGCGGAAATCGGGCGTCAGCACGAGATTGGCCGCTTCGGTCGCCCCGGACGTGAAGACGACATTCGCCGGCTTCGCGCCAACAAGCACCGCCACCTTGTCACGCGCACGGTCGATCACGGCCCGCGCTGCACGGCCCTCGACATGAACCGAGGACGCATTGCCCGGAAGCGTCAGTGCGGACATCATCGCATCGCGCGCTTCGTCAAGAAGCGGCGCGGTCGCGTTCCAGTCCAGATATGTGCGCTTTCCAGCCATGACTTGCCGTGTCTTTCGCCAGCCTTTTGGGATGACGCATTTTTCTTGAAATTTCAGCATCGCATGCCTTAAGAGACATGCCCATCAGGAAAGCGGGCCTTCGCCCGGCTTTTTCGAATGGTTCTAAACTAGGTTTAGAAAAGCTGACTTGTTTCGTCAAGTACTAACACGTCCTTTTCCCGGTTTTGAACCGGCAACAGACCGGAGAAATTATGCCCGAAATCATTTTCAATGGCCCGGCCGGCCGTCTTGAGGGTCGCTACCAGCCGTCCAAGGAAAAGAACGCCCCGATCGCCATCATCCTGCATCCGCATCCGCAATTTGGAGGCACGATGAACAACCAGATCGTCTACCAGCTCTTCTACATGTTCCAGAAGCGCGGTTTCACGACGCTCCGCTTCAATTTCCGCGGTATCGGGCGCAGCCAGGGCGAATTCGACCATGGTGCTGGCGAACTCTCGGATGCGGCTTCCGCGCTCGACTGGGTGCAGTCCATGCACACCGATTCGAAGAATTGCTGGGTCGCCGGCTATTCCTTCGGGGCCTGGATCGGCATGCAGCTGCTGATGCGCCGCCCGGAGATCGAAGGTTTCATCTCGGTCGCCCCGCAGCCGAACATCTATGATTTCTCCTTCCTCGCCCCCTGCCCGTCCTCCGGCCTGATCGTCTCCGGCGACGCCGACCGGGTCGCGCCTGAGAAGGACGTCAACGGTCTGGTGGAAAAGCTCAAAGCCCAGAAGGGCATCCTCATCACCCACAAGACCATCCCCGGCGCCAACCACTTCTTCTCCAACCAGATGGAACCGCTGATGGCCGAATGCGAGGACTACCTCGACCGCCGCCTGGCCGGCGATCTAGTCCCGGAACCGGCCGCCAAGCGGATCCGGTGATATGATATGAGGATCGTGGTCGATACAAACGTCTTCGTCGGCGCTTGTATCGGCCGCGGCCCGGCCTCGCGGGTGCTCGAGGCGTGCATCCAGGAACGGTTGGCTCCACAACTCAGTTCAACGCTGCTACTTGAATACACCGACCTGGTCGGCAGAGAAGCCATCTTCAAGAACGCACGGTTTAACTACGAACAGCGCCGAAAGCTCTTGCTGGCTTTTTCTTCCGTTTGCGAGTGGAGAGAGGTTCACTTCAAATGGCGGCCGAATTTGCGAGACGAAGCCGACAACCATCTTATTGAATTGGCAATCTCGTCTAACGCGCCTATCATAGTGACTGAAAACTTGCGGGACTTCGCGTTCCAGGATCTCAAATTCCCACAGGTCAAGATCCTCAACGCAAGAGATTTTCTGGAGTTCGTGAAACCATGAATGCCATCACCGTGAAAGTATCTCCGGACGTTGAGGAAAAGCTGAAGGCCATCGCGATCCTGAAGGGGGTAGACGTGAGCGTCCTGCTTGAGGAAGCCACCAGCCATATGGCTGCCGAATACGACGCCTATCTGCTGTTCCGCGAAATGCAGGAAAAAGGTCGAGGTCTTAGGGAAGAAGCCCTCGCGCTTCTTCGCACATAACGTCTCCCACCCGACATTGACAAACCACACCCCGCTTGCTCTGATTGACCTTCCCTTTACGTCTTCGTCAATTCAGCGCCTGACACCATGTCCGCATCCCTCCAATTCGATGCCATCGGTTTTGCCGGTGGCGGTAATCGTTGTTACTGGCAATCCGGCTTCTGGGAAGCCTTCGCCGGGCTGCATCCGCAGCGGCCGCAGTACTATGTGACCGTCTCGGCCGGTGCCTATCACTGCGCGATGAACCTGGCCGGCAAGGCGCGGCAGGTGCGCGAGGCAGCGATTGCGTTTGCGCAGAAGGGATTGCCCGACGTCGTCTGGAAGAACCTCGTCTTCGGCCGCTCGCCCTTCGTCGTCGGCGGTCTGTTCGATGAATTCCTCGCCACCATGTTCGACGATGGCGATCTGGAGACGCTCAAGGCCCAGCCGCCGATCCTCATGCAGGTCTCGCGTCCGCCGCCGCTCATGCCTGCAGCCATCGCCGCGCTCGGGTCCATTGCCGCCTATCAGCTGGAAAAGCGCATTACCGGCGGCGCCTATTCCAAGGCAGGCCGCTATCTCGGCCTCTCGCCCGCCTGGATCTCCACGCATGAGATGCAGTCCGCACGCGACCTGATCGACGGCATCCTCGCCACCGCCTCCGTGCCCCCCTTCATGCGGGTCGGCCGCATTCATGGACGGCCGTGTCTCGATGGCGGGCTGGTCGATAATCCGCCCCTTCTGATGCTGGAGCAAACGGAAGAGGAAGGCGGCCGCACGCTGCTGCTCACCACCCGCCACGGCCGCGTGCCCCCATCCACCCCAAACCGTGTCGTGGTCAGCCCTTCGGAACCCGTCACGGTCAATAACTTCACCATCCGCGACCCGAACGGGTTGCGCCGTGCCTATGAGATCGGGCTGAAGGATGGCGAGACGTTCGCAAGGTCACTTGGCGGCTGAAGAGCAGAGCCGGACCCGCCGCGTTCAAGGATGTACCAGCACCCCGCCCGATACCGGCACACGAACGCCTGTGGTCCCCGGATACGTCAGAGGTAAGTCCTTGAGCGAGCGGACTGCCAGATAGGCCCAGGCCTCCGCCTCCATGCCGGCACCATTGAAGGCGACATCCTCAGCAATGACCACCTTCGCGCCCTCCTCGCCCGCCATCCGGTCGAGATCGCCCACAATGGCGCGGTTCAGCCGGCCGCCACCGCAGATGATATAGGTGCGCGGCCGCGCTGGCAGATGACGCGCGGATTTCAGGATTGCAGCGGCGCTGACATGGGCGAGCGTCCGCGCGCCATCATGCAGACCGACTTCATGGCTTTCCGGCGGACGAAAATCGTTGCGGTCGAGGGAACGGCGGGTTTCGTCGGTAAAGAAGGCATGCGACAGATAGCGCTCGGCAAGCACTGCATTCACAGTCCCCTCCGAGGCAATGGCCCCGCCGGAATCGTAGGGGATGCCCGCTTCCGCCTCCACCCATTGGTCGATCAGCGTATTGCCCGGACCGCTGTCGAAGGCGACGATCTCGCCGTCCGCGCCGATATAGGTGAGGTTCGAGATCCCGCCGATATTGACGAAGACGACGGGAAACTGATCCCAGTAAAGCCCGCGCGCCAGTGCTGCATGATAGGCCGGCACGAGCGGCGCGCCCTGCCCGCCATGCGCCATGTCATTCGCCCTCATGTCGAAAACGACGGGGATGCCAATTTGCTTAGCCAGCGAAAGACCGTCGCCGATCTGCACCGTATAGCCCTGATCCGGCCGGTGAATGACCGTCTGCCCATGAAAGCCGACGACGCCAATATCGTCCGCCTTGAGCCAGTTTGCCGCCAGAAACCGTTTCACCGCATCTGCATGCAGATCGGTGATCTCGCGCTCGATCGCGGAAAGGCTGCCCGGCCGCTCGCGCCGCTCTGTGATCGCCTTCGCATCATCGAGCGAGGCAGCAAGACGCCGCCGGAAGTCGGGCGCATAGGGAAATTCCATCGCCGGACCGCGTTTGACGAAATCCTCGCCATCCGTCTCGATCAGCGCCACATCGATCCCGTCCATCGAGGTCCCGCTCATCAGACCGATCGCTGTCATGGTTTCCAGCATGCGTAAAACTCCCATTCCAAAGATCGCATTCGATGCGGAATCGGGTGCAATCGCCTGAAAACAGTGCTAAAGGCCCGCCCGTTACACGTCTACTGGCAAGAGTGCAGAGAGATTACGTCCATGTCCGGTTTCAAGTCCGATTTCCTTCGCACGCTCTCCGAGCGCGGCTTCATTCATCAGGTCTCCGACGAGAGCGGCCTCGATGACCTGCTCGCAAAGGAAACCGTGACGGCCTATATCGGCTACGATCCGACGGCACCTTCGCTGCATGCCGGCTCGCTCATCCAGATCATGATGCTGCACTGGTTCCAGCAGACCGGCCACCGGCCGATCTCGCTGATGGGCGGCGGCACCGGCATGGTCGGCGACCCGTCCTTCAAGGAAGAAGCCCGCCAGCTGATGACGGTCGATACGATCGAAAGCAACATCGCCTCGATCAAGCAGGTCTTCTCCAACTACCTGACCTATGGCGATGGCCCCAAGGACGCGTTGATGATCAACAACGCCGAATGGCTGCGCTCGCTGAACTATCTCGAATTCCTGCGCGATGTCGGCAAGCATTTCTCGGTCAACCGCATGCTGTCCTTCGACAGCGTGAAGACCCGGCTTGATCGCGAACAGTCGCTGTCCTTCCTCGAATTCAACTACATGATCCTGCAGGCCTATGACTTCGTCGAGCTGTCGCAGCGCTATGGCTGTCAGTTGCAGATGGGCGGCTCGGACCAGTGGGGCAATATCGTCAACGGGATCGACCTCGGTCACCGCATGGGGACGCCGCAGCTTTACGCGCTGACCTCTCCGCTCTTGACCACCGCCTCGGGCGCCAAGATGGGCAAATCCGCCTCCGGCGCCGTCTGGCTGAACCCGGCCATGCTCTCGGCCTATGACTTCTGGCAGTACTGGCGCAACACCGAAGACGCCGACGTGCCGCGCTTCCTCAAGCTCTACACGACGCTGCCGATGGATGAGATTGCCCGGCTTTCGGCGCTCAGCGGCTCGGAAATCAACGAGGTCAAGAAGATCCTCGCGACCGAAGTGACCGCCATGCTCCATGGCCGCGCCGCTGCAGAAGAAGCGGCCGAGACCGCGCGCAAGACCTTCGAGGAAGGCGCTCTTGCCGAAAACCTGCCCTCTGTCGAGATTGCAAAGTCCGAGCTCAATGCCGGCATCGGGCTGCTCGCCCTTCTCGTCAAGGCCGGCTTTGCATCGTCCAACGGCGAAGCCCGCCGCCACGTTCAGGGTGGTGCGATCCGCATCAATGACAAGGCCATCTCAGACGAGCGTAAGCTGATCGGCACCAGCGAGATCACCGCCGATGGTGTTATCAAGGTCTCGATGGGGAAGAAGAAGCACGTCCTGGTGCGCCCGGCCTGAAGCACGATCAACTTGAGAACGACAGGCGGGTCGGCAATGGCCCGCCTTTTTTATTGAAACTGGAAAATGCTGCGGAAAACGCCAGGCGCGATCAGCGACAATGGATTGATCTGCAGCCCCGGCTGCTCCAGGGAGCCGCTCAGCCGGAAGGTTATGCCGATGAGCCCGCGGTCGCGCCCGTTGCCCAGGAACAGCCCGACAATGGGAAGTTCGGCAAACAGGCGATTGAGACCGTACGCGGGCATGAAGGTGCCGGTCATGTTCATCTGGCCGTTGCCGTCGCGAAGCACGCCCTGGAAGGTCGCACCGACCTGTTCGCCGCGCACCACGCCGTTTTCGATGCGCACCGTTTCACCGTCGATGAGAATGCGGCCATAGCCGCGCGAAAATTTCTGGCTGCTGACGTCGATATTCTTCTTCACGGCATCATTGAGGCTCTTGCCGTCCTTGCCGGAGCGCGTCGACACGATTTCCTGAAGCCGTTGCTCGTTGACCAGCTGGAAGTCGCGCACATCGACGACACCGCGCCATACGCCATCCGCGAGATAGCGCATGCCGACATTCAGAAGCCCGCCGCGCATGTTGTTGTAGAGACCGGTAAAGCGCGAAAGAGCGCCCGCATCGGTGGCCGTGAGATCGATCGAACGCGCGATGCCCGTATCCTGCGCCAATTTTGCAACCACGGCCTGGTCGTTGCCGGTCACCGCCGTCAGCTTGACGGCAGTTGGCTTGCCGTTCTTGACCGAATAGGCAGCGTCGACATTCTTCAGTGTCTCGTTGTTGAAGCCGAGTATGGAGGAAATCTTGGCATTGACCGAGAAGTCGATATTGCCGCCTTCGCTGGTGCCCTGCGATTTCAGCCGTGTGAGAAGCCCGCGCGCATCCGCTGACTTGCCCGAAGCGGTGATGACATAGCGCCCGCCGCTGCGCAGAACCTTGACCGCAATGTCGTCGGCGGGCGCGAGCTTCACCTTGGAGAATTCCGCCATGGCCACGCCCTGACTGTCCGTCTGCAGGTTACCTTTCGCACCAAACCCGTCGCCGGAAAAGTCGAAGTCGGAGATAATGAAATGATCGCCGTCTTTCTTGGTGACAAACTCGACAGTGGCGGGGACACCTGCGCCCTTTTCCCAACCGGCCCACGGAACGACGATCTTCGCCTTGGCGAGCCCTGCCGACACGGCCTGCGAGCCGTCATCGCGCAGCTCGGTTTTCAAGGTCAGGGGCCCGGTCGCAAGATCCGACACGCCCGGCACCAGCTTTTCCAGCTGCTTGGCTTCCAGGCTTGCCGTCACCACACGCTGGCGTTTCTGTCGGCTCGCCTTGTTGAGAGGTTCCACCAGGCTGAAATGCAAGGGCACGCCCTCAACCTTCGCGTCCGCCTCCAGCTTGGCAGACAGCGGGTTGATCTTCATCTCGCCATCGATATTGCTGATCTTGTGGCCGCCAAGCGGCTTGCTGACGGCCACGTCAGACAGCTTCAGCAGCGCCGTCCACTCGGGTGGCCGCGCGCCTGGAGCCTCCTTCAGTGCAAAGCGGGCCTTGAGGCCGACTTCAGCCTGTCCTGAAAAATCTTCCGGCCTGAAGCCCGTGTCCTTTAGCGACGAGATCGGACGATAAGTGGTCAGCTCAAGAAGCGCGGAGGCGTCACCGGACAGCTTGAATTCCGTGCGGGCCACGACAGGGCTCTGGCTCAGCTTGTCTACGATGAAGCTGCCATCCGCGACATCGATGGTGCGTCCGGAAGGAAAATAGGCCGTCCCCTTCTTGATCGCGGCCTGGATGCGGTCTCCCATCATCTCGAAATGTGCGACGGTGTCGCGCATGGGCGGAATGTCGCCCGCGATGCTCACGCGCGCATTGTCGATATCGAAGCGGATCTTCAGTTCGCTTTCGTTGAGCGTCACATGATCTTCCGGATAGAAAGGCAACCGTCCGGCAGGCAGAAAGACTGCCAGGGAGCCATTCGTGATCGTGCCGCCGAAGAGATTGTTGTAGACCCAATTGCGTCCGTCAGGTGCCATCCAGAACGGCCAGAGCGCGCGGATCGTATTGGCTGCCACGTTCTGCGTAAAAAGCCCCAGGCTCACCTCCGGTGAGTCGCTCACCATGCCTTCCGTCTTCGGAACGCCGAACTTTACCGTGACAGACCCACCAACGAAGCCGGACTGGGACGATATCACCATGTCTGGAGCAATAAGCTCCCGCGTGTCGGGATTGAAGATGCCAAAGGCCTTGCCAACGAAATCGACCGGCTGGTCCCCCAGATTGGCGGGCGCCGCATGGCCGCGATCGATCATGAGATCGATGCCGATGCCTGTCTTCTCCGGCCGGTCCAGCCGGTCCATGTCGATGAAGCCGCCGGTGAAGGGCAGCCGCGTCTCGCCGAATTCGAAAACCGATGGCTCTATCTCGATCTTCTGCGCCTGGAAATCATAATGGGCCAGGACCTGGGCTTTGGTGACGGGCGAGGCCTTCGCCTCTCCGTAGAATGCGCCGTTCGAAAGCCGCGCGTCGATTTTCAGGGCGGCAGGATGGTCCGCGGTCCCGCGGTTCGCATCGATATTGAGCGCCAGGTCGCCCGTAAGCCCGATCACCGGCTCACCGGTCCGGCTGCGCTCCATGAGAAAGGAGCTCAGATCAAAGCGATCGAGATGGAAGGTCAGGCCGTCAATGCCGTTGTCGCCGCCCCGCGTCACGGCGCGGACCGTGCCGTGCGACCCGTCCACGGTGTAGTCGCCGGAGATTGATATGTTCCCGTCATCCTGTCGCTCCAGCAGAATCTCGCGGACAGCGACCTTGGCATGCCGCATCTGCTGCGCACGCAGTTCGAAATTGATACCCGTCAGCTTGAGCAGGCGAATGTCGGTCTTGCCGCTGGCATTGTCGAAGGCGTCGAGCGCGGCAAAAACATGGTTGAGAGACTTGGGAAGGCTGTCGACTCGGAAAACCCCGGCCGATTTTTCCTGCGGCAGGGCATCGAAATTGATGCCCGTGCCGTCCACGGAGACCGAAGCCACGGTCAGACGGCCTGTCAGAAGTGACACCGTCTCCAGCGCGATCTTCACATGGCCCGTGCGAAAGGCTGCACCTTGCGCTTCCAGCGGCCGAATGGAGACGTCCTGCGCATCGATCACGAGCTGCCCTTGCGAATTGAAGCGCAAGGTCGCAGAACTCACATCGGCCGCGTAATTTTCGGCTCCTGCCACACGCGTCAGGATGGCAACCGCCTCCCGCTTCAGCATGTCATCGAAAACACCGCGCTCAATGGCGTAATAGAGCCCACCGGCGATCAGCGCCACGAGCAGAACCAGCTCCAGGACAGCCACGCAAACACGCCGAACCGACCCCTTGCGACGGCGCATGGGCTTACCGGTCGGCACGGCGGGTGCCGGAACCGGTTCATGCGGCGCAGCATCGCCCTGATCTCCGGCGTTTCCGCCGTTGACGTCAGTCATCCGATCAGGGTCTCCTCCCGTATGCGTTGGTGGGCGATTCAGTCAAAACCATATAGCCCGAACCATTCAAACTGTCTCCCGAAGGGAAAGGAAATCCAATGTCCGAACTTCAGCCCGGCGAAACTGCACCCGACTTTGCAATACCGGCGGACGGTGGAACGACACTGTCGTTAAAGGACTATTCTGGCAAGAAAGTGGTGCTGTATTTCTATCCGAAGGATGATACACCCGCCTGCACCACGGAAGCGATCGATTTCAGCGCGCTCAAGGCCGATTTCGAGAAGGCTGGCGCGGTCGTCATCGGCGTATCGCCGGACCCGACGAAGAAACACGGAAAGTTTGCCGCCAAGCATAATCTCTCCGTTGCACTCGGCTCGGACGAATCGACCGAAATGCTTCAGCGCTATGGCGTCTGGCAGGAAAAGAGCATGTACGGGAAGAAATACATGGGCGTCGCCCGCACCACCTACCTGATCGGCCCCGACGGCAAGATCCTCAACACCTGGGCGGGCGTGAAGGTCAAGGGCCATGCCGAAGAGGTCCTTGCCGCCGTGAAGGCAGCCCCCTGACGTGACAGAGAAGCCGGCCATCCCACATTTCAAGTCTCTGCGCGACGGCGCCGTCCAGGCGATCCGCGCGGCAGACCTCGACCTGAAGACGGCGCTTGCCTCAAGGGTCGCCGAAACATGGTATGGCCGCACGCTTTCTCTCCGTCACCCCGGTGACGCGGCTGTGCCGGATCGCCCCGGCCGGCCGGACCGCCCTCTTCTGGTGCCGCCCACCCAGGTCAAGCGCCGCAGCCTCGGCTCGGTCAAGGGCCGGGTCGCTATGCTCCACGCGCTCGCCCACATCGAACTCAATGCGGTCGATCTGGCGCTCGACATCGTCGCCCGATTCGCCTCCGAACCGGTGCCGCGCTCCTTCTTCGACGGGTGGATGCAGGTCGCTTTCGAGGAAGCCAAGCATTTCAACCTCGTGCGTGGACGCCTGAAGGCGCTGGGTGCCGACTATGGCGACCTGCCTGCCCATGACGGCCTTTGGCAAGCCGCCCACGACACGCGCAACGACCTGACGGCGAGGCTTGCCGTCGTGCCGCTGATTCTGGAGGCTCGCGGTCTCGACGTGACCCCCTCGCTGCAGGAAAAGATGCGCGAGACCGGCGACAGTGAAAGCGCAGAAGTGCTTGATATCATTTACAATGACGAGAAAGGCCATGTGGCGATCGGAGCCAAGTGGTTCCGCTTTCTTTGCGCCCGCGAAAAGAAGGATCCGGCGGCGACCTTCCAGTCTCTTGTGCGCCTCAACTTCCGCGGTCCGCTCAAGGCGCCCTTCAACGACGTGGCCCGTGCCGAGGCCGGCCTAACACCCTCCTTCTACCGCGCGCTCACCTCGACAAGCTCGGCATAACAAGGCTTTGCAGCAATCCCTCAAGCACCTCGTTAACGGGTCGGAACGATTTGTTAACCTTAACGGTGTGTAATTCCCCCATGAAAACGTGTGGTTTTTTGGTTTGGGGGTAGCCTCGTGGGCAGTGAAGCCGGAAAAAGCGTCTTTGCCAAACGTCGCAAAGCACCTGTGCTGATCCTGGCATCGGGCGACAAGGTTCGGCATCTGACGGTCAAGCCGTGGATGACGGCTCTGGGCGTTGCGGTCGCCGCGACCTTGACGATGGGATATTTCGGCGCAACGACCTATCTGGTCCTGCGCGATGACCTGCTGGGCGCCTCGATTGCCCGCCAGGCCCGTATCCAGCATGAATATGAAGACCGCATCTCGGCGCTCCGAGCGCAGGTCGACCGCGTTACCTCGCGCCAGCTTCTCGACCAGCAGGTCGTCGAGAAGAAGGTTGAGAAGCTGATGGAGCGGCAGTCGGCCCTCACAGACCGCCACGGCAAGATCAACGAGCTTCTCGAGCGGGCCGAAAGCGTTGGCGCGACGCAGCCGGAAATTCCGGTTCCGGCGACGAAACCGACGGCCGACGATCGCCGCGCCAGCGCCGACTCGCCCTTCGATGCCATCCTTGGAACAGACACCAAGACCGCCGGAATCGATCCGATCACGACCCGGGCCCTCGGTTTCGCACCGACGGCAGCCGAATCGCCGGCCAATCGCGCCGACCGGATCTTCAGCAATGTCTCGCTCTCGCTGAAGTCCATTGAGCAGCAGCAGATCGCCAAAATCGAGAACCTGCGCCTTGGCGCCTCGGAAAAGGCCGACGCCATTGCCACGGTCCTGCGCCGCACCGGCATCCAGCCGAAGACGGAAGACAGCACGGAAGACACCGGCGGCCCGTACATTCCCGTCAGCAACCCGACCGGCGACAGGTTCGATCTCAAGCTCACCCAGCTTGACCTCGCACTGCAGCGGCTTGAAGAAATCCGCAGCCAGGCCATGCGCTATCCCTTCGGCAACCCGATCCCCGGCGCCATGGAAACAAGCGGATTCGGCTATCGCAAGGACCCCTTCCTCGGCACGCTGGCGCTGCATCCCGGCATCGACTTCCGCGGCGGCATCGGTGACCCCGCCCGCGCGACCGGCGCCGGCACCGTCATCACGGCAGGCCAGGCCTCCGGCTATGGCAATATGATCGAGATCGACCACGGCAATGGCATCACCACCCGCTACGGTCACCTCTCGGAAATCCTCGTCCGTGTCGGTCAGCATGTCGATACAGGCGAAACGATCGGCCGGGTCGGCAACACCGGCCGCTCCACCGGCCCTCACCTGCATTACGAAGTCCGCCGCAACGGCGTCGCCATCGACCCTTCGGGCTTCCTCAATGCCGGGCTGAAGATCACCTCTCTCCTTTGATTTCAGATGCGCCGCCTTTGACAGGCGGCCGTTTTGCGCGCAGGGTTCAAGTCCGGTCCAAACCGGAGATTCCCCCGTGACGCTATCGACACTTCTTGCATTCGCACTGACCTTCTTCGTCTTCGCAGCGAGCCCCGGGCCCGACAATTTCACCATCTTCACCCGGACCGTTTCCGGCGGCCTGAAGGCGGGGATCGCCTATGGTCTGGGAACAGTGACGGGAATTCTCGTCTTCCTGACACTCGGGCTCGCGGGCCTCAGCTACGCCGCGGAGGCGCTTGCGCCCTACATGGTCTTCATCCGCCTCAGCGGGGCCATCTACCTGATCTGGATGGGCGTCTCACTCTGGTTCTCGAACCCAGCCAAGACCCCGGAGGACGATGTGAAGGCCTCGCGCGGGTCGCTGCTGAAGACCTATCTGACCAGCGTGGCGCTCAACATCGGCAACCCGAAAATGCCGCTCTTCTATTTGGCTATACTGCCGAACGTGGCGGCGACAGGCGTCAGCCTGGCAGGCTATGCGGAACTGGTTCTGATAATCCTCGCGGTAGAATTCGTCGTCATCGGCTTCTACGCCGGGATTGCACTCAAAGCCCGCGCCTTGAGCACGAGCGCGATCGTGATGCGCCGGATGAACCGCGCCGCAGGTGCCATCATGGCCGCAACCGGTGTGGCAATCTTGTCAAACAGATGAAATTTCATCCAGATTAGCCCTGCAAGGCCCGGAAAACTTGACTTTGCAGGGCAAGAGGACTAATCCGCACTCGCAACATCGAATGCACATGCAGCCGATTAACCTGTCGTTCTTCAGAACGCGAATGGATTATACTCCTCATTGACCACCTTTTCTGATCTCGGGCTGAGCCCTAAAGTCATTTCCGCTGTTACCGATGCCGGTTACACAATCCCGACGCCCATCCAGGCCGGAGCAATCCCCAAGGCCTTGGAACGACGCGATATTCTGGGAATTGCGCAGACAGGCACCGGCAAGACGGCCAGCTTCGTGCTGCCCATGCTGACACTGCTCGAAAAGGGTCGTGCACGAGCGCGCATGCCGCGCACGCTGATCCTCGAACCGACGCGCGAACTCGCAGCGCAGGTTGCCGAGAACTTCGAAAAATACGGCAAGAATCACAAGCTGAACGTCGCGCTTCTCATCGGCGGCGTCTCGTTTGACGATCAGGAAAAGAAGCTGGAACGCGGTGCCGACGTGCTGATCGCGACGCCCGGCCGACTGCTCGACCATTTCGAGCGCGGCAAGCTGCTGATGAGTGCCGTCGAAATCCTCGTCATCGACGAAGCCGACCGCATGCTCGACATGGGCTTCATCCCCGATATCGAGCGCATCGCCAAGCTGATCCCGTTCACGCGCCAGACGCTCTTCTTCTCGGCCACCATGCCGAAGGAAATCCAGGTTCTGGCCGACCAGTTCCTGCAGAACCCGGAGCGTATCGAAGTCTCGACCCGCTCGTCCACCGCCTTGACCGTCACGCAGCGCCTCGTTGCCGTGCAGTCGAAGGATTACGAGAAGCGCGCGGCACTGCGCGAACTCATCAAGTCGCAGGACGAATTGAAGAACGCCATCATCTTCTGCAACCGCAAGAAGGATGTGGCCGACCTCTTCCGCTCGCTCGAGCGCCACGGCTTCTCCGTCGGCGCACTTCATGGCGACATGGACCAGCGCTCGCGCATGGCCATGCTGCAAGGTTTCAAGGACAATCAGATCACGCTTCTGGTTGCCTCTGACGTCGCGGCCCGCGGGCTCGACATTCCTGACGTGAGCCACGTCTTCAACTTTGACGTCCCGATCCATGCGGAAGACTATGTCCACCGCATCGGCCGCACCGGTCGTGCCGGCCGTTCGGGCGCCGCCTTCACCCTCGTTGCCAACCGCGACCGCAAGGCGCTCGATGCGATCGAAAAGCTGATCGACAAGAAGATCGAGTGGCTGAACGGCGATCTCTCGGCGCTGCCGCCGAGCGTGGCCGGCGAAGAGGATGAACGTCGCGGCGGTCGCGATCGCAATGATCGCAGCCGTGGCGGCAAGGGCCGCAGGGACCGTTCCGAAAGCCGGCCAGATAGCCGGAACGAGAACCGCGCGGAGACAAGGAAACCGGAACGCGACGCAGAAGTCGTGGCCGAGAAGCGCCAGGAAACAATCGAGGAAGCACCTGTGGCAAGACCCGCACGCAATGAAGCCGAGAAGAGCAATCATCGTCAGCCCCGCGACTATCGCGTCAACCCGGCGAACGACGATCATCGCGAACGGCGTCAGCGCAACCACCGCCGCAACGACGACGACGGCCCGACGCCGGTCGGCTTCGGCGACGACATCCCGGCTTTCATGCTGATCGTCGCCAACAGCAAGTAATTTCATGGGACAGCCGGGAATTGACTTTCCGGGTCTGGGCGTCGGCCTCGTCATCAGACGGGGCCGTTCCATTTTGCTTTACCGCCGCACCCGGATGCCCGAAGCCGGCCACTGGAACATTCCGGGCGGCAAGGTCGATCATCTGGAAGCGTGCGAAGACGCCGTGCGCCGCGAAACGCTGGAAGAAACCGGCCTGACGATCGGCGAAATCCGATTCCTCTGCGTCTCCGAAAACCGCTTCCCCGAAGACGGTCACCACTGGGTGTCCTTGATCTACGTGACGGACGACTTCACAGGCGAACCGCGTGTCATGGAACCCGAAAAGCTTCCTGAATTCGGCTGGTTCGACATCGATGCCTTGCCGGAAAGGGTGTCGAAGTTCACGCTGCATGCGGTTCGTCATTTGTGACGTTTAAGAAACACGAACGCCACAGCCAGCACAAAATCAACGACGCTCATGAACTAGCAGCAAGTTGAATTGGACGGATAACTTCGGCGGCAATAGCCTTTGTCATCCATCCGAGGAGAACGCACTTGCCCGCCGAGATCACCATCCGTCCCGTCACCCGCGAAGATCACGACATCTGGATGCCGCTCTGGAAGGGCTATCAGCGCTTTTACAAGACCGAGATTCCCGACGAGACCAGCGCCATCACCTGGCGCCGGTTTCTCGATCCGGATGAGCCGATGTTTGCCGCCCTCGCCTTCGATGGCGCCAAGGCGGTCGGCATGGTGCATTATATCTTTCACCGCTCCTGCTGGACGGTCGGCGACTATGTCTATCTGCAGGATCTCTATGTCGAGGAAGGCCTTCGCGGTGGCGGCATTGGCCGCAAGCTCATTGAATTCGTCTACGAGGACGCCAAGGCCAAGGGCGCGTCACGCGTTCACTGGTTGACCCATGAGACGAACACCGATGCGATGAAGCTCTACGATCGCATCGCCTCGAAGTCAGGCTTCATCCAGTATCGCCAATTGTTCGGTTGATCGGGAAGACTCAGGCAGCTTCCGCCGCCCGCTCCTTTTCGCCGCGTGCGGCAAGCTGGAGTATCCTGGGCTTCGGCACAACTTCCGACGCCGGCGTCCAGTGGATCAGCTCCATGCGGCCGTCGAAATGCTCGACCACAGCCGTGCAGCTCTCCACCCAGTCACCCGTGTTGATGTACTGGATACCCTCGATATCCTCCATCACCGCATGGTGAATATGACCGCAGACGACGCCATCGACCTTGTGGCGGCGGGCTTCTTCGGCGACGAAATGCTGGAACTCGCCGATGAAGTTCACGGCGTGCTTGACCTGCAGCTTGGCCCAGGCCGAGAACGACCAGTAAGGCAGGCCGAGACGGCGGCGCACAGCAGCCAGACCACGATTGACCAGAATGGCCGCATCGTAAGCCCAATCGCCGAGATAGGCGAGCAGGCGATAATTGCGTACGACGATGTCGAACTCGTCGCCATGAATGACGAGATATTTCTTGCCGTCGGCCGCTTCGTGGATCCAGTTCAGCGCAACTTCGATCCCGCCGAAATGCATGCCAGGGAAGTCGCGCAGGAATTCGTCGTGATTACCGGGCACATAGATGATGCGCGCGCCCTTGCGGGCCTTGCGGAGCAGCTTCTGGACGACGTCGTTGCAGCTCTGCGGCCAGTGCCAGCTGCGCTTCAGCCGCCAGCCGTCGATGATGTCGCCGACCAGAATATAGGTCTCGGCTTCGTGATAGCGCATGAAGTCGATGAGATAGTCGGCCTTGGCCGCCTTCGAGCCCAAATGGACGTCGGAAATGAAGATGGTGCGGAATGTCCTTGCCTCGGGTTCGGCGCTCATCGTCCCAGCCTTTCATCGCTGCGCTTCGTCACTGCGCTTGTCACAATCCTGAAAACCAGACTCGTGTTTCAGGATGATGACAGGACGCGCCTCTTTTCGGTCTCAGCCGTGAAAGTGCATGGCAATTTGATGGATGCCGGAGCCGCAACCCCGAGGTTTTGAGGCATGCGAAGGCTGCATACCACAAAATCGCCGGAGGCTGCACAGAAGTACTCCCGCAGGCTGACAATTGGTGTATGGAAGATTCCGACACCAAAAAGACCACCGGAGATAGGCAGAGCATGGATTCGCTTGATGACAACAAGGCGCAGGGTGCGCCGCAATCGGCAGACCTCGACGCGCAGGCGCTGTTTTATCATCGCTATCCCCGCCCCGGTAAGATGGAAATCCAGGCCACCAAGCCGCTCGGCAACCAGCGCGACCTAGCGCTTGCCTATTCGCCCGGTGTGGCCGCGCCGTGCCTTGCCATCAAGGAAGATCCAGCCACCGCTGCCTTCTATACGGCGCGCTCGAACCTCGTCGCGGTCGTCTCCAACGGCTCGGCCGTTCTCGGCCTCGGCAATATCGGTGCGCTGGCCTCCAAGCCGGTGATGGAAGGCAAGGCCGTCCTTTTCAAGAAATTCGCCGGGATCGACGTTTTCGACATCGAAATCAACGCGCCCGCCGTGGAAGACATGGTGAAGGTCGTTTCCGCGCTCGAGCCCACCTTCGGCGGCATCAACCTTGAGGACATCAAGGCGCCGGAATGTTTCGAGGTCGAGCGGCAGCTCCGGGAGGTCATGGACATCCCGGTCTTCCACGATGACCAGCACGGCACCGCCATCATCGTCGCCGCCGCTGTCCTCAACGGGCTTGAACTCGCCGGCAAGGATATCGCCACCGTCAAGATCGTCGCCTCGGGTGCGGGTGCGGCGGCGCTTGCCTGTCTCAACCTGCTCGTGGCGCTCGGCGCACGGCGCGAAAACATCTGGGTCCATGATCTCGAAGGCCTCGTCTACAAGGGCCGCGAAGTTCTCATGGACGAGTGGAAGTCCGTCTATGCACAGGACAGCGACAAGCGCACGCTGGCCGAGTCCATCGGCGGTGCCGATATCTTCCTCGGCCTCTCCGCCGCAGGCGTCCTGAAGCCGGAACTGCTGGCTCAGATGGCCGAAAAGCCGCTGATCATGGCACTCGCCAACCCGACGCCGGAAATCATGCCGGACCTCGCGCGCACCGCGCGGCCCGATGCGATGATCTGCACCGGTCGTTCGGACTTCCCGAACCAGGTCAACAACGTCCTCTGCTTCCCCTATATCTTCCGTGGCGCGCTCGATTGCGGCGCCCGGACTATCAACGAGGAAATGAAGCTCGCCGCCGTCCGCGCCATCGCGTCACTCGCCCGCGAAGAGCCCTCGGATGTCGCCGCCCGCGCCTATTCCGGCGAAACGCCTGTCTTCGGCCCGGAATACCTCATCCCCTCGCCCTTCGACCAGCGCCTCATCCTGCGCATCGCGCCCTGCGTCGCCAAGGCGGCGGCCGAAACCGGCGTCGCAACCCGACCCATCCAGGATTTCGACGCCTATCTGGACGAGCTGAACCGTTTCGTCTTCCGCTCCGGCTTCATCATGAAGCCACTCTTCACCGCCGCCAAGACGGCCGCGAAGAAGCGCGTCATCTTCGCCGAAGGTGAAGACGAGCGCGTGCTGCGCGCCGCCCAGGTTCTCCTGGAAGAAGGCATCGCCAAGCCGATCCTCATCGGCCGCCCCTCGATCCTGCAAACACGTCTGGAACGCTTCGGCCTCAAGATCCGCCCCGACGTCGATTTCGAAGTCGTCAACCCGGAATCCGACCGCCGCTACCGCGACTACGTGGATGAATATTTCGCCCATGTCGGCCGCAAGGGCGTCACGCCGGAAGCCGCCCGCACCATCGTGCGTACCAACTCGACCGTCATCGGCGCTCTCGCCCTCAAGCGTGGCGACGCGGATGCGCTCATCTGCGGCCTCGAAGGCCGCTATGACCGGCACCTGCGCGACGTCAAGCAGATCATCGGCAAGAAGCCCGGCGTCATCGACTTCTCAGGCTTAAGCCTCCTGATCTCGCAGCGCGGGGCGACCTTCTTCACCGACACCTACGTGACGTATAACCCGAGCGCCGAAGAGATCGCCGAAATGACGATCATGGCGGCGCGCGAAATCCGCCGCTTCGGCATGAAGCCGCGCGCAGCCCTCGTGTCGCATTCCAACTTCGGCTCGCGCGACTCCGAATCCGCCCGCAAGATGCGCCGCGCCACGGAACTGGTGCGCGAGCAGGCCCCGGATCTGGAAGCCGACGGCGAAATGCACGGCGATTCCGCCATCTCGGAAATCCTGCGCAAGCGCGTCATGCCCGACACGACGCTGTCCGGCGAGGCGAACCTCATCGTCTTCCCGAACCTGGACGCCGCCAACATCACGCTCGGCATCGTCAAGACCATGACGGACAGCCTGCATGTCGGCCCGATCCTACTGGGCGCTGCCATGCCCGCCCACATCCTGACGCCGTCTGTCACCTCGCGCGGCGTCGTCAACATGGCGACGCTCGCTGTTGTGGAAGCATCGCATCCGGAAGGTGGCCTCTAAGCTACCGGACATCATAGAGTTGCCAAGGTTCCGACCATTGTTTATCCCGTAAATTTTTAGGGATAAGCAATGCCGGGCCTGACGGGCTATCACACGCTGCTTGAGACAATTCGAAAGTCAGCCGCCTCAGAGCCGCAGGCTTTCCTTAAAGACCTGCAGGCGGCCTACGGCCTCTCGCATGTGCTTTATGCCGATCTCGGGCGAGATGGCGACGCGTTCCTCCCCGGCAAGATCATTCATGGTGATGATCCTGACCTGGAGCGACTGATCCAGGACGAAGGCTTAAGCGTTCTGCATCCGCTTTTCGAGACGGTGGCAAGCCTCTTCGGGCCAAGCGTGCTTCCCCCACCGGACCAGAACGAGACCGGAGACGGTGCCAACCCGATACGCTCCGTCTGCCCCGGCAATCGGCCATTGCTGGTCTTCCCGCTGGTGCCCTCGCGCCCCGGCATCGCCTTTTTTGCCTGCGATCCCGGTCGTTTGCAGGAGAAAGACGACGAAGCCGAGAGGCTGCTGCGCGATCTGGCGGCACTCGCGGGCCTCTTCCATGCAAAGCAGCTTTCCACGCCCGCTCCACCACAGCGGAAGCCGTCCGCAAAACCGGCAACGCCACGTCTGACGCCACGCGAGCGCGAAGTTCTGCAATGGGTGGCCAGTGGCAAGACCTATTGGGAAATCGCACGCATTCTGGGTATTTCGGAACGTACGGTCCGGCATTTCATGGCCGCGTGCCGTGAAAAGCTCGATGCCGTATCCAACAAGCAGGCCGTTGCCAAAGCCGTGGCCGGCCAGCTGATTAACGTCTCCGACCCGCGTTTCAACGTCCCGAAGTGACACGCATGTCTCCTCTGGCTACAACCAAACGACGCATATTAAAAGTTGTCCATACAGACAGTGCACAATTATTGATTTACGTGGTGAGTGTCTCCGGTCAATGACCTTCCGGAGAACGACCGTGATCGAGATTTTTTCAGGCCTTGAGCGCCATTTCAGACCCCAGGCCCTCGCGCCGATGTTCCATTTGCGCAAGCGGGTCTTTCACGACCTGCTGGGTTGGGACGTGACCGTCCGCGGCGACATCGAGATCGACAATTACGACGACATCAACCCGATCTATGTCCTGTCGTATGCGCCCGACACACATCGCTTGCGTGGCGCGCTGCGCCTCCTGCCCACCCTCGGACCCAACATGCTGGACGACACGTTTCCGATCCTGCTCGGCAGCACGCCTCCCATCCGCAGGTCCGACATCTGGGAATCGAGCCGCTTCTGTATCGATCCGGAAATCTCGCAGGATCGCGCCTCCAATCAGGTGACGGTCGCCGCGGCCGAACTCATGTGCGCGGTGGGCGAGCTTGGCCTCGCCTCCGGCATCCGCCAGATCGTCACGGTCACCGATGTCTTCCTGGAACGCATGTTCCGGCGCATGGGCTGCCCCGGCAACCGTATCGGCGAACCACGGAAGATCGGCAACGTCTATGCCGTCGCCGTGGGCTGGGATGTCAATGACAAACTCCTCTCCGATATGAAGGCGATCGCAGGGATTTCGGGTCCGCTCCTGGCAACCCCGCCCGAAATGCGGATCGCCGCGGCGGCCTGAAACAAACGACGGTTCCTGACGTTGTTAAGCAAACAAGCATGATGCGATTGCGAGCCTTCTCCAATTGGCCCACAATGGGCGATCTCAGTCCATGTTTGCCCGACCGACAGGAGCCGCCAACTTGGTTTGGTCCACAAGACTTAGTCCGCGATTGCGTGCAGGAGCACTGGCCTTTCTGGCCGGTCTCATACTCGCCGGACATGCGGGCGCCACCTCCATTTGCGGCAGCATCCGCATGGAACTGAACTCGGATGTCGAGACGATCGGCAACACGCGGGAAACCCGCGTTTATCAACAGGCCATTTCCCACCAGCAGGGCGAAATCGACAAGGTGAAACGCGACTTGCGCCGCTTCGGCTGCACCTCTGGCAGTTTCCTGGTCTTTGGCGGAGAGAACGCCGAGACCTGCGACATGCTGAGCGGCACCCTTGACCGCATGTATGACAACCTCGCGGAATTGCAGAACCACGACATTCCGCTGGTCACCCGCTCCATGAGCCCCGCCCGGCGCGCCCAGCTTCTCGACGCGCTGGAACGCAACGGCTGCAACGATGTGCCGGACAGCCCGCGCGCCTCCCGCGACGTGACGCCGCCTGAACCCGCAAGCTATGACCCCAGCGATGAGGACCGCCAACCCCGCCCTGCTCCGCGCCAATCCGAGATGCGCGATCTCGGCGGCGGCGATCGCGGCGGTAATCTTCAGACGGTCTGCGTGCGGACCTGCGACGGGGGCTTCTTCCCCGTCTCCACCAACACGAGCACCGCCAGTTTCGAACGTGACGCACAGGTCTGCTCGATGATGTGCCCGGGCGTCGAGACCCAGCTCTTCTATCACGGCGTCGGCACGCAGGAGATGTCTGAAATGGTCTCTGCGAGCGGCGGCATGCCGTACAAGGAAGAGCCCTACGCGTTCCGGTTCCGCAGCTCGGGCCGCAAGTCCGACAAGTCCTGCAGCTGCAATTTCTCCGCCTATTACCGCGAGATGATGAAACGTGAAGCGGCCAAAGCGAGTGGCACTGACATCGCACCGGAGGACCAGTCGTCGACGGCGCCCACGCCACAGCCGGAACAGCCCTATTCCTCCATCCTCAATCTCGGCACCAAGCCCGACACCAAGGCGCCCTCCAACCCGGCTCCAAAGGCCCCGGTCACCGCAGAAAAGCCTCCTGAGCCGGGTCCAGCCATGCCCTATGACCCTTCCAAGGCCAATGTCCGCAAGGTCGGACCACAATTCCTGCCGAACAAGGACACGGCCATAGACTTGCGCCACCCCAAGGACCAGTCGGCGAACTGAAGCGATCAGGCTGGCGGGCAAGCCTCGCCCTGCCACCCTTCCTCGAAGATCAGCTCATCCAGCGGCAGCCGCTGCCGCCATCCCTTCACGGCCAGTTCCGGCTCCCTATAGAGCTGATCGACATAGCCCAGGCAAAGCCAGGCAATGATCTGGACATGCGGCGGGATGCCGAGGATCTCCTTCACCTCGTCCTCATGGAAAATGCTCACCCAGCCGACGCCCACACCTTCGGCGCGAGCGGCCAGCCACAGGTTTTGCACCGCGCAAACGGTGGAATAGGCATCCATGCGCAGATTATGCGTCCGCCCCAGGACCACCTTGCCGCCGCGCGTCGGGTCACAGGTGATGCAGATCGAGAGCGGGGCCTGCCGAATGCCTTCGAGCTTCAGCCGCACGTAGGCCGCCTGCCGTTCGTCTTCGAACATGGCGGCGGCTTCGGCATTCGCCCGGGCAAAGGCCTCCGCGACGCGCGCCCGCGTCTCCTCACGCCGCACCAGAATGAAATTCCACGGCTGCATGAAGCCCACGGAGGGGGCGCTATGGGCGGCCTTGAGCAGCCGCTGGACGAGATTGTCCGGCAATGGCGTTGGCAGAAACTGACTGCGCACGTCGCGGCGCGTCTCGATGGCGCGGTAAACCGCAGCACGTTCTTCGGATGAAAAGGCTCCCGCCTCGGCGAGCGCAGTGCGCTCTGCCGCAAGATCAAGCTTCGCCATCGCAAATCCCCGCAACGCGAAACCCGCCCGCCGTCCGCGCGGGCTGAGGCTATCTTGCCAGGCCGGTCTTCTGGCTTGAGGATCACCCGCTGATCGCCGCCTTCCCGGATCGCTCCAGTGGCCTGAAGCCGCGCCCGAAAGCGTGGGGCTCCAACATGCGACCAGCGTCCCCTCTCACAGCGTTGGGCACGCGCCGGATTTTGACCGGCTTCCCGATTCTCCCGCGTCGAGCGGGCACCTGACGCGGAAGGAAATGGCATAGCGAGAGTGGGAAGGCAAGGGAGGACGCCCTCCTCATCTTGCGCTGTCACTTGGAACGACGAAGACCTTGCACCAAGGTCCGCCCGAAGCCGTCATTCTCGGGCTTGTCCCGAGAACCTGCTGAAGAAGCCGCGGGTTCTGCGGTGCAGCACCGGCTTTCCGATCGCCACGGGCGTCACCACACAAGCCATTCACGAAGCGGCCGGAGTCTGCGTAGCAGATCCTCGGGACGGGCCTGTGTATGACGATCAGCGTCGCGCACGGGCTCTTTTCCCACAAACGAAGGTTAGCCGCATAACTTAGCTAGAAACGAAATCCAGCCTGCCCGACGGTGCGCAAAGGCCGACGAGACCTCAAAACAGCCCCACCTTGCGGCATTCCCGCTCCGCCTCATACCGGCTGATGCCGATATCCGCGAGCTGATCGTCGGTCAGTTCCGAAAGTGCAACGCGCGAGCGATTGAGAACGAAGGCCCAGCGGAGTGCGGCAAGCACTTTCGCGACGCGGCTGCCGAATGTCACAGTCGTGACCGGAGCCCGTTCGAGCGATACACTGTCCATCATTGTCTCCATCGTTTCCATCATTGTCACCCTTACTGCGGACCTTTCTTGCCTTTCGCTGAATCTTGACTATGATGGCTTATCAATTGACTCGCCCGCTGATTCAATACGGATAATTGTCACCATGACAAATTGGCTACCATCGCTCAAGGAAGGGTCCGGCCCGCTTTACGTTCGCCTCGCGGATCAGATCGAGGCGGACATCACAGCGGGCATTCTACCGCCCGGCGCGAAGCTCCCGCCGCAGCGCGACCTGGCCTATGATATCAAGGTGACAATCGGTACAATCGGTCGCGCCTATGCGCTGGTGCGCGAACGCGGTCTCGTCTCCGGCGAGGTCGGGCGCGGGACTTATGTCCTGCCGCAACAGGAGGAGCCGGCGAATGACGGGCGGGACCGCATCGTCAGCGCCTTCTCCGGAACACGCGTATCCGTGCCGCCCGCCGGCAAGCTGCGCTTCGACACGACCGCAGCCCCCGATGTGGGACAATCCGGCCCGATCGAGACATTCCTCACGCGCACCGTGCGCGACTATCGCGACGAGATTTCGAGCTACACGCGCGTCATTCCGGAGCGGTGGAAAGAGGCCGGGCGCAAATGGCTTTCCAATGCGACATGGCAGCCGACGCTCGACTGCATTGTCCCCGTTCTCGGCGCCCATGCGGGCATCATGTCCGTGATCCACGCGATCTCGCAGCCGGGCGATTACATCGCCTTCGAGGAGCTGACCTATGCGCAGGTGTCGCGCGCCGCCGCCATGACGGGCCGGCGCATTGTCACCGTCGCCTCCGACGAAGGCGGCATCCTGCCGGACGATCTGGAGCGCGTCTGCGCGCAGAAGCACCCGAAGGCCATCTTCCTGATGCCCTCCGCGCAGAACCCCACTGCCGTCACCCTTTCCGTCGAGCGCCGCAGGGCGATCGCCGAGACCGCACGGGCGCACAATGTCTGGATCATCGAGGACAATCTCTATGGCGCAATGACGGAGGACGGACTTCCCTTCCTGGCGGAGCTCGCCCCCGACAAGACCTTCCATATCGGCGGTCTTTCCAAGTCGGTGGCGGCCGGCGTGCGCGGCGGCTGGGTCGCCTGCCCGCCGCATTTCGCCGCGCGCGTCAACATCACCCACAAACTCTCGACCGGCGGCATTCCCTTCGTGCTCTTCGAACTCTGCGCCTCGCTGGTTCTCTCAGGCACGGCGAGCACGATCCGCCGGCAGGTCCTGGCGGAATGCCGGGCGCGCGAGGAGATGGTCAAGGCAATCTTCGGCGACCTCGATATCAGCCACCAGCGCGGCGCGCCCTTCTTCTGGCTGCGCCTGCCCGAGCCATGGCATGCCGGCACCTACAAGCAGGCCGCCTTCGACCGTGGCATCCTCATCGACGATGAGGACGAGTTCAAGCCGGCCCGCTCCGACAAGGTCCACCATGCCGTGCGCATCAGCTATTCCTCGCCCCAGGACCGGAAAGATGTTGAAAACGGGCTGAAGACGCTGAAAGCGCTCATCGACGCCGGCCAGACCGGCTATGACACGGATGCCTGACGGACGCGTCGGGCATCGGCCCCACACGACCTAGGCATGACCCAGAGCGCATCTTGAACGTCACCATCCTGCACAATCCCCGCTGCTCGACCTCCCGCGCCGTTCTGGAGATGATCCGTGACGCGGGTCACGATCCGGCCATCGTCGAATATCTGAAGCATCCGCCGGAGCGCGCCGAGCTTGTCCGCATGCTGGTCGCGCTGGAGATGAATCCGCGCCAGCTGATGCGCCGCAAGGAAGCGCTCTACAAGGAGCTGAACCTCGACGACCCGTCACTGACGGACAACGACCTGCTCGACGCGATGCAGGCAAACCCGATCCTGATCGAGCGCCCGATCGTCATTTCCGAAAAGGGAATCCGGTTGGGCCGCCCGAAAGAGCAGGTTCTCGAAATCCTGTGAGATTTAATTCGATTATAAAATATTCAGATAATCAAACTCGATAGAATCTCATTCTCGGTGATATCCTGATATCCAAGGCCCGCAGCGTCGAAGGCACCGGTCAGGCGGCCGAAATTCTCTGGCCGCGCCGTCTCGATGCCGATCAGGATCGACCCGAAATTGCGCGCGGATTTCTTTAGATATTCGAAACGAGCGATGTCGTCCTCGGGTCCGAGCAGATTGAGAAAGTCCTTCAGAGCACCGGGGCGCTGCGCAAGCCGCAGGATGAAATACTTCTTGAGGCCGGAGTGGCGCATGGCGCGCTCCTTCACATCCGGCAGCCGTTCAAAGTCGAAATTGCCGCCAGAGACAATGGCCACGACCCGCTTGCCCTTCAGCCGCTCCGCCGGCATCTGCGCCAGTGCCGCGATCGACAGCGCCCCCGCAGGCTCCAGCACGACACCCTCGATATTCAGCATCTCGATCATCGACACGCAGATCGCATTCTCTGCAATGGTCACGACCTGATCGGGCGAGAATTTAGAAAGCGCCGCGAAATTCAGATCACCAATCCGCGCAACCGCGGCTCCGTCAACGAAATTGTCGACCTTGGACAACGTCACCGGCTCGCCTGCCTCCAGCGCCCGCTTCAGGCTCGGTGCCCCTTCCGGTTCGCAGAAGACGAAACCGTCCTTGGCGACCGTTCCCTCGAGATATCCGCTCACACCGGACGACAATCCGCCGCCGCCGACCGGGATGACGACGAGATCCGGTACGCTGCCATCTGGCAGTTGCACAAGGATTTCTGCCGCAACGGTCGCCTGCCCCTCGATGATATCCGGATGATCGAACGGCGGCACCATCATGGCGCCCGTCGCCTCGGCATGATCGCGCGCGGCCTTGTAGCACTGGTCGAAGAAGTCGCCGAAGAGCTTGATCTCGATGAAGCCGGCGCCGAACATACGCGTCTTCTCGATCTTCTGCTGCGGCGTCGTCACCGGCATGAAGACGGTGCCGCGCACGCCGAAATGCCGGCAGACATAGGCAAAGCCTTGCGCATGGTTGCCGGCCGACGCGCAGACGAAGGTCCGGGCGGTACCGCCCTCGCCGATCGCCTTGCGAAGAAAATTGAACGCGCCCCGGATCTTGTAGGAGCGCACCGGCGACAGGTCTTCACGCTTGAGCCAGATTTCGGCGCCATAGCGCGCGCTCAAATGATCGTTGAGCTGCAGCGGCGTTTCGGGAAACAATCCGCGCATCGCGACAAGCGCGTCATCGATAGTCTGCCTGTTCACAATTGGCCTCTTTGCCCTCAGCAAGAATGGCAATCGCTATCGCATACCCGACCCCACGAAGCCACCCCAATTTCACCTCAGGAAGACCGATCTGACAATGTCCTGCGCGGCTTATCCGCATCAGCGGCTCAGCGCCCAAAGTTCCAGCACAGGAGCGCACCGCAAGATTTCTGCAGCGTCTGCGACACTTCGTGCGACAAGCGACCTTGATTGCCGCCGCAAGCTCGGCTAGGCGGAAGGGAACGTTGCGGGCGTGGCGAAACTGGTAGACGCAAGGGACTTAAAATCCCTCGGCCTTGGCTGTACGGGTTCGACCCCCGTCGCCCGCACCAGAAACACGCGGCCCCATGACAGGACGCAGGCCAGCAGCCCCTGGGTGCGGCATGCGCGGTTCGGCTGCAGCGGCCTTCGTCCTGCGGGAGGCGCCCCAAGGAAAGGTAGGCTCATGAAGTTTCTGATCGTTGTTGCTGCTCTCTGTGTGTTCGTGGCCACGCTCGGCGCAGGCTTTGTCGGCTATACGTTCTACGCCAAGGGCCGGACGGATGGCCTGCAGGCGCAGTGCGCAGAACTGGCAAAGACCGATCCCGCGACGATGAGCGATCTGGAGCGCGTCCAGGCGAATTCGCTCGCCGGGAAATGCAGCGGCTGAGTGAGCGTAGAGAAACGACGACTGCCGCCCTGTTCTCCTCTCAGTACAACGAAAAACGCGCGGCCCTTGGACCGCGCGCTCTTTCAATTCAAATCGGTGAAAGATCAGGCAGACTGCTTGGCCGCGATCTTGGCAACGTGTGCGCCCTGGAAGCGTGCGCCTTCCAGTTCGACTTCCGAAGGCTGGCGCGAGCCGTCGCCATTGGTGATCGTGGAGGCGCCGTAGGGCGTGCCGCCCTTGACTTCTTCCGTGCCCATCTGGCCCTGGAAGGCATAGGGCAGACCGACAACAACCATGCCGTGGTGCAGGAAGGTCGGGATGAAGCCGAGGATCGTGGACTCCTGGCCGCCGTGCTGCGTGGCGGTCGAGGTGAACATGGAGCCGACCTTGCCGACGAGCTTGCCGTTGAACCACAGGCCGCCCGTCTGGTCCCAGAAATTGCGCATCTGCGAGGCAACCGTGCCGTAACGCGTGCCGGCGCCGACGATGATGGCATCGTATTCGGCCAGTTCGTCAACGGTCGCGATCGGAGCGGCCTGGTCCATCTTGTAGTAGGAAGACTTGGCGACTTCTTCCGGAACCAGTTCCGGAACGCGCTTCACGGTCACTTCAGCGCCGGCAGACTTTGCGCCTTCAGCAACGGCGTAAGCCATGGTTTCGATATGGCCATAGGCCGAATAATAAAGAACGAGAACTTTTGCCATTGGAGAATCCTTCCGAGAAACTGCGGTTGACTGCGATGAGCGGACAATAGACGCTTCCGTTGTTCAATAAAACCGGCCCCATTGAAACGCAGTGTTCACCGAAATGCGGTAAAATTTCATCTACCGGTCATTTGCCGCGCTGCAAAATCCCCTTGCATTGTGGCGGTCGGAACATCATTTTCGGTCGAACCTGCACGTCCGGAGAACGACCTTGACCCAGCATAAAATCGTGACAGCCGCCATGCTCGCCATTGGCGATGAACTTCTCTCCGGACGCACAAAGGACAAGAATATCGGGTTTCTGGCTGAAAATCTCACGATTGCCGGCATCGATCTCAAGGAAGTGCGTATTGTTGCAGACGATCAGGACGCAATCGTCGAGGCGGTCAACGCGCTTCGCTCGCGTTATGATCTCGTCTTCACCTCGGGCGGAATCGGCCCCACGCATGATGACATCACGGCCGACGCGATGTCCGCTGCCTTTGGTGTGCCGTGCCTGCATGATCCGGACGCCATGAAGCTGCTGGGCGAAAACTACGAGCGCCGCGGTCTCGAATTCAACGAGTCGCGCCAGCGCATGGCGCGCATGCCGCAGGGCGCCCGCCACATCGAAAACGCAGTCTCCGTTGCGCCCGGCTTCATCGTGGAGAATGTCCATGTGATGGCCGGCGTCCCCTCGGTCTTCCAAGCCATGCTCGGCTGGCTGCTGCCGCAATTGCCGGCCGGCGCTGCGGTCATGAGCCGGACGGTCGTCTCCCCCTTTGGCGAAGGCGAGATCGGCAAGCCGCTCGCCGAGGTGCAGAAGAACCATCCGGAGACATCGATCGGGTCGTACCCCAAATTCGACGGAAAGGGATTCTATACCGAGATCGTCGTCAGGGCGCGCGATGAGGCGGTGCTGAAATCGGCGGTTTCGGATGTCGAGACCATGCTGGACTCGGTCCGCAAGGTCCGCGAAACCGCTTGAACTGAAGGTCAGCCTCTAAACTTCCATCTGGCCCTTCACTTGACCAAGGTCAAAGCGCGCGTACCTTCGACGCGCGAAAGTGCACCCATGGAACCGGCAGGGCGCCTCGCGCGCTTATAGAAAGCATCTATCGCCGGGTGGCAATTTGCTAAAAGGTCAGGAGGCACACCATGTCCATCAAAACCATTCTTGCCGTTCTCAACTCCCCCGAAGCTGCAGACAGCGTCATCGAGACAGGCGTGGCGCTTGCCAACAAACATGATGCCCACCTGATTGCCGTCTATGCGGAAGCGCCGGAACAGGTCTTCATCTATGCGCCGATGGAAATTCCCGACCCCGCCGCCATCATGGCGTTGCAGGAGGCAGCAGAGGAACGCGCGGCAACCATCCAGGCGAAGTTTACCAACATCACCGAGCGCGAGGGCGTCTCGCATGAATGGCGCAAGTTCCGCGGGGCCGGCGGCTATTCGTCTGCCGGCGTGGTCGATAGCGCCCGCAGCGCCGATCTCGTGCTCTGCGCCCAGTTCGATGAAAAAACTTCCTCCGCCCAGAGGGCCGACATCGAGGTGCTGATCTTCGAATGCGGCCGCCCGGTCATCATGGTGCCCTATATCCAGACCGCACCAAAGCCGATCGAGCGCGTGCTGATCGCCTGGAACGGCTCGCGCGAAGCGGCCCGCGCCGTCTTCGATGCCATGCCCTTCCTTCTGGAAGCCAAGGAAGTCGAAATCTTCTCTGTCGATGCACGCAATGACATGAACCAGTCGGCCGATTTCGCCGGTTCGGAGCTCGGCGTGACGCTTGCCCGCCATGGCATCAAGGTCAATGCCAACAATATCGAGTCCGGTGGCAAGCCGGTCGGTGCCGTGATCGAAAACCGCGCGTCGGACTTTTCGGCAGACCTCCTTGTCATGGGCGCCTACACCCATTCGCGCATCCGCGAACGGATTTTCGGCGGCGCGACAAAGACGCTGCTCGGCTCCATGACGACGCTGACGCTAATGTCCCGCTGAGATTTGCCCACAGCGCGGGCGTATGCACCCGTTGCAAAAGCAGGAAATTTCCGGTTAGAGAAAGTGCCACGCCCCGTTTTTCGGGGCGTGGCCTTTTTGTTTAGCCCGTCCCTTATGCGTGCGCCGGTTTTTCAGGCGCCTCGCCGATCTGGAGATTGCCGATGTCCCTGCCCGAAAAAGCCTTTCCCGTCTCCTGGGACCAGTTTCACCGTGACGCCCGCGCGCTCGCCTGGCGTCTGGCCGGCTTGGGTCAGGAATTCCGCGCCATCGTCTGCATCACCCGCGGGGGCCTCGTACCGGCGGCGATCATTTCGCGGGAACTGAACATCCGCCTGATCGACACGGTCTGCATCGCCTCCTACCACGACTACGTCAACCAGGGCGACATGAACCTCTTGAAGGGCATTGCCAGCGACCTGCTCACGGAAGACGGCGCCGGCGTCCTCGTGGTCGACGATCTGACCGATACGGGCAAGACGGCGCTGGAAGTCCGCGCCATGCTGCCGAAGGCCCATTTCGCCTGCGTCTATGCCAAGCCGAAGGGTGTGCCGACCATCGACACCTTCGTGACCGAGGTCAGCCAGGACACCTGGATCTACTTCCCCTGGGACATGGGCTTCACCTACCAGGAACCGATCGCCAAGGGTGCCAAGGGCTGACAGATCAATGCGCGAAAATCGGGGTCGATTTTCGCAAGAGGGATTCGAAGCCTGAAAAGCATGTGAGCGCCGTGTGTGTAAAAGGTCCCACGGCGCTCTAATGTTCGGAGGCAACCTCTTTCAGCTCCTTCAGAAAGTCACCGGCAACAGGGACATAGAGCGCAGTGCGCTTTCCATGGCCTAGCAACGGACCATGGTATACGGCGACCAGCTTCGACGACTCCGGTTCTGCGTCCTCGCCTCCCATGAAAAGGCCGGATCCGGATGTTCCGGGCCCGCCGCCGCAGCTCGACAACACGAGAGGAAGAGCAGGCGTACCTCCGACAGGGCTCTTCCCCACCAGGTGACATCTTTCCTTGGTTGGTGTGGGTTTACCGTCCTTGAGAAAAGCCTCGGTATAACCGGCGATCTCGGTCGCAGCGCCCCCACGATAGGAGGCAGCGTCAATCGCCGAAACGGAATAGGGTGTAGCCTCCTGGACAGCTGTTTTCAGCTTAATGACCGCCCAGTCATTCTTCACGAACTGAGCATGCTCTGTTCTGCAGCGGCCAGGCTTCTGATTTTTCCAATCCTCAGGCTTGATCGACGTGCCAAAACGGCTTGCCGCCATGTCGATGGCGTAAAGTCGACCACGTTCCGTCTGGAACGCGCAGGACCATCCGGCCGTGTAGGGCTGGCAGGTCGAGTGATTAATGAAATTGTGCGCAGCAGTGGTCACAACGTCCTTCGCCATCGTGATCTGTCCCGTGCCATGAGCATACTCTTCCGGCTGACCGTCCGACGCGGGCTTATGGCAGGTCACGGTGCCGAAAGAGAGATAGACACCCAGCTTGTCCACCTCCGTCAGTGCCGTCCGTTCCCCGTTCCAGACGGGCTTCTTGACGGGGTGATCCTGAGACCAGGCGGCGGCGCCAGGCGCTGCAATCGAGAGACCCAAAACTATTCTTGATAGCATAAGGAGGGTGCAATTCATGGAAGCTCCCAGGCTGTTCATAGCCACGATACAGTCGCCCGCAACGTTCTGCCGCCGGCCCATCAAGCGACCGCCCGCGACCATCGCGTTCCGGTCCGATACCGGCATTGATTTCGGGAAGTTCGCATGCCGTCAAGAGGACAAGACACGCGCAAGTCGCAGAGCGCCCGGAAACGCGAGGGCGGCCCGGCGCAAGCGCAAAAGAGAGTGCGAGCAGATCGCTGCTGACGGCATAAGCCGGGGGCGGCAGCGTTCAGGCATCTTCGGCGGCGCAAAGTTTGAAGAGCGCTTTCGGCGGCCACGGCCGGCTGAAAGCGCTCTTTTCATATGTCGTGCGCTTATTCGGCCGCGACGATCTTTCCGTCTTCCCACTTGTAGAGCGAGAAGCTCTTGGACGTGAGATCGCCAGTTTCGCCATAGGTCAGCTTGCCGATGGCAGTCGAGACCGACATGCCGTCATGCAGGGCCTTGGAGACAGCTTCCGCATCGTCTGCCTTGCCAGCCTTCTCAATGCCCGCCTTCAGAACCTCTACAGCCGCATAGGCGTTCAGCGTGAAGGCTTCGGCCGGAATATTCTTGGCGGCCAGCGCATCCATTGCCGTCTTCGCGTCGGGGCTCTTCGTCGCATCCGACGCGTTGGTGAAGAGCGTGCCGGCGGCCGACGTCGTGCCGATCGACCAGAATTCCGTGTTGGACAGGCCGTCGCCGCCAATCAACTGCGCATTGATCGACAGATCATGCAGCTGGCGAACCAGAAGTCCGCCCTCCGGATGATACCCGCCGAAATAGATCAGATCGATCTTCTCAGCCTTGATGCGGGTCGTCAGGGCGCTGAAATCCTTGTCGCCGGGGGTGATCGCCTCGTCGAGCACTTCCTTGACGCCACCCTTGTTCAGGGTCGCCTTGAATGCGTCGGCGAGACCCTTGCCGTAGGCGCCCTTGTCGTTGACGATGGCGATGCGCTTGTCCTTGAAATGCGCCAGCACATATTGGGCGGCCACTTCAGCCTGCTGGTCGTCGCGGCCGCAGGTGCGGAAGACGTTGGTGAGCTTGCGCTTGGTGAGATCCGGCGCAGTCGCAGTCGGCGTCACCATGACGATGCCGTTATCGGCGAGCACGTCGGAAACCGGAATGGCAACGCCGGACGTCACCGGGCCGACGACGAAATGCACGCCCTCGCCGACCAGCTGGTTGGCAGCGGACACGCCCTGCTTGGGTTCGCCGCCGTCGTCCGCGAGCTTGAGCACGACCTTCTCGCCAAGAATGCCACCCTTCTTGTTGATCTCGTCGACGGCGACTTCAGCGCCATTCTTCACCTGCTCGCCATAGGCGGCGACCGGACCGGTCAGCGGTGCGATCAGACCGATGGTGATGTCGGCATGGGCAAGCGGCGCAAACGCCAGCGTGGCGGCAAGCGTCGCGGTCAAAGTCTTCAATGTCATCGTTTTCTCCTTGGCGGGGTCCTCGCCCCAATGAAACGTCGCCGCCGCGCGAAAGAGCGTCACCGGCCGGTGGCCGTGCCAAAAGACGGTCGATGCGGATGCGATCCATGTCCCTGCCGGCCATGTTTGGCTCGACGGAAACACATTCGATTTCTAGGAATTTTACCGGCGAGCTGCAAGGAAATAAGAAAAAATGCCGAAGTTTTAGCCAGATGCCTTGAGAAACGGCAAATACCGGATTTCAGCGTTGCGACCTTTTCCCCACCATCCGGGCTCCGGCGTATCGGCGCAAAAATCGGAATCGATTTTCGCAAAGCGCGATTGCATCAATTAAAAAGTGCCGCTGTGCCTTTACACCCCCCGAAGCGCGCTGAGCGCTCCAGCAGTTGAAACCGGAAATTCGCCGCCAAAACCAAGCCTTCGAGAGGTTTTCTGTCGCGCGCCTGCAACCGTCAAAGGCTCGACCAGAGGCTCATCCGCATTAGGCAAGGCCTTATTTTTGTTATCCGCATTTTAATATTCGCAACGCGTGAAATTAGCGGTTTTTGTGCCCTGCAGCACAAGTTTGCACCCTCAAAATCTCGTAGGGACGCCCCACGCCTTGAAAGCAGGCGCCTGCAAATCCCTGTTTTTGCTTGGCTGTTTCAGTCATCCACAGTTTCCACAGCGATACCCACAACATCTAGGGGCCATGACACTATGGTGAACAAGGTCTTGACCGAATCGCACGAAACAAAGTCTATTGGTCCTCACGTTGCGGCGGCGGCGGAATCGAAGAGTTCACGAGGTCGGTTCAATCACAAAAAGATGGGCTTTCTAAGAGGCCCGAATGCGGATGATCCGCACTCGGCCGAGGGGGAAAGCCATGTCTTGCGCCAGCCCGCGGCAACCGAAATGGGGTCTGGATTTAAAAAGCTGTTAACACTATATTTAGCGTTTGCAGCCAACCTCACCACAAGATACAGGGTCGGACGAAAAGAGTCTCACCCGCTTGACACGGACTGAGCGACTGGCTGCGCGCTTTTTGAGCGCAACGCCGGAACAGGAAAACTTTGCCTGCGGTTAGACCGGCAGGCAGCGGCAGAAAAGGACTGAGAAGATGCGCATCGAACGTCGTTTCACCAAGGAAGGCCAGTCGGCTTACGCGGAAATCCCCTTCCGCCAGGCGACCAGCGAAATCCGCAATCCCGACGGATCGATCGTCTTCCGCGCCGCTGATATCGATGTTCCGGCGCAGTTCTCTCAAGTAGCGACCGACGTTCTGGCGCAGAAGTATTTCCGCAAGGCCGGCGTGCCTGCTCGCCTGAAGAAGGTCGAAGAGAACAACGTTCCGTCCTGGCTGTGGCGCTCTGTTGCCGACGAAAAGGCGCTGAAGGCGCTTCCCGAGGGTGAGCGCTATGGCGCGGAGACCGATGCGCGTCAGGTCTTCGATCGTCTGGCCGGCACCTGGACCTATTGGGGCTGGAAGGGCAAGTATTTCACCTCCGAGGAAGATGCCCTCGCCTTCCGCGACGAGCTTGCATACATGCTCGCCACGCAGCGCGTTGCCCCGAACTCCCCGCAGTGGTTCAACACCGGTCTCCATTGGGCCTACGGAATCGACGGCCCCGGCCAGGGCCATTTCTATGTCGACCCCTTCACCGGCAAGCTGACGCAGTCCAAGTCCGCTTACGAACATCCGCAGCCGCATGCCTGCTTCATCCAGTCCGTCGAAGACGATCTGGTCAACGAAGGCGGCATCATGGACCTGTGGGTGCGTGAAGCGCGCCTGTTCAAGTACGGCTCCGGCACCGGCTCCAACTTCTCGAACCTGCGCGGCTCGGGCGAAAAGCTTTCGGGCGGCGGCCGCTCCTCCGGCCTCATGTCCTTCCTGAAGATCGGCGACCGCGCTGCCGGCGCCATCAAGTCGGGCGGCACGACGCGCCGCGCCGCCAAGATGGTCGTGGTCGATATCGACCACCCGGATATCGAGGAATATATCAACTGGAAGGTCAAGGAAGAGCAGAAGGTTGCTGCCCTTGTGACCGGCTCGAAGATCGTCGCCAAGCACCTGAAGGCGATCATGAAGGCCTGCGTCAATTGCGAGGCTGAAAACGGCGCCTGCTTCGACCCCAACGAGAACCCGGCCCTGAAGCGCGAAATCCGCGCCGCCAAGAAGTCGTCCGTTCCGGAAAACTACATCAAGCGCGTCATCCAGTTCGCCGAACAGGGCTACAAGGATCTCGAATTCAAGACCTATGACACGGACTGGGATTCGGAAGCCTATCTCACCGTTTCGGGCCAGAACTCCAACAACTCGATCTCGGTCAAGGACGACTTCCTGCGCGCCGTCGAAGCCGACGGTGAGTGGAACCTGACCGCCCGCAAGGACGGCAAGGTCGTCAAGACGCTGAAGGCCCGCGCCCTTTGGGAACAGGTCTCCTATGCCGCCTGGGCGTCCGCCGATCCGGGCATCCACTTCAACACGACGATGAACGACTGGCACACCTCGCCGGCCGCGGGCTCGATCCGCGCCTCGAACCCGTGCTCGGAATACATGTTCCTCGACGACACGGCCTGCAACCTCGCATCGCTGAACCTGATGCAGTTCAAGGACGCCGCCACCAAGAAGATCGACATTGCCGCTTACGAGCATGCCGTTCGCCTCTGGACGCTGGTTCTCGAAATCTCGGTCATGATGGCGCAGTTCCCGTCGCGCCGCATTGCGGAGCTCTCCTACGAATACCGCACGCTCGGCCTCGGCTACGCCAATATCGGCGGCCTGCTGATGTCGTCCGGCATTCCCTATGATAGCGCCGAAGGCCGCGCCATTGCAGGGGCCCTCACCGCCATCATGACCGGCGTGTCCTATGCGACGTCTGCCGAAATCGCCTCGGAACTCGGCCCCTTCCCGGGCTATGCGCCGAACCGCGACAACATGCTGCGCGTCATCCGCAACCACCGCCGCGCCGCACACGGCCAGACGTCGGGCTATGAAGCGCTCTCGGTCAACCCGGTCGCCCTCATCCACGGCGAATGCCCGGATGCCGACCTTGTCAAGCATGCCACTGCCGCCTGGGACAAGGCGCTGGAGCTTGGCGAAAAGCACGGCTACCGCAACGCCCAGGTCTCGGTCATCGCCCCCACCGGCACGATCGGCCTCGTCATGGATTGCGACACGACCGGCATCGAGCCCGACTTCGCGCTGGTGAAGTTCAAGAAGCTCGCCGGCGGCGGCTACTTCAAGATCATCAACGCGGCCGTTCCGGAAGCCCTGCGCACGCTCGGCTATTCCGAAAGCCAGATCGCCGAAATCGACGCCTATGCCGTCGGCCATGGCAACCTGAACCAGGCGCCGGGCGTCAACCCCTCGACGCTGCGCGCCAAGGGCTTCACGGACGAGAAGATCGAGGCCGTCAACGGCGCGCTGAAGGCTGCCTTCGACATCAAGTTCGTCTTCAACCAGTGGACGCTCGGCGCCGACTTCCTGAAGGACACGCTGAAGGTCACCGACGACCAGCTCTCCGACATGAGCTTCAACCTGCTCGAACATATCGGCTTCTCCAAGAAGGACATCGAAGCAGCCAACGTGCATGTCTGCGGCGCGATGACGCTGGAAGGCGCACCCTTCCTGAAGGCCGAGCACCTGCCCGTCTTCGATTGCGCCAACCCGTGCGGCAAGATCGGTAAGCGCTACCTGTCGGTCGAAAGCCACATCCGCATGATGGCGGCTGCCCAGCCCTTCATCTCGGGCGCGATCTCCAAGACGATCAACATGCCGAACGAGGCAACCGTCGAGGATTGCGGCTCGGCCTACATGCTGTCCTGGAAGCTCGGCCTCAAGGCCAACGCGCTGTACCGCGACGGCTCCAAGCTCTCCCAGCCGCTCAACGCCTCGCTGATCGAGGACGAGGGTGACGAGGATGCGCTGGAGGACCTGATCCAGCAGCCGCAGGCCGCCCAGGCCGTCACGATCACCGAAAAGATCGTCGAGCGCGTCATCGAGAAGGTTGTCCGCGACCGCGAAAAGCTGCCGAACCGCCGTCAGGGCTACACCCAGAAGGCCGTCGTCGGCGGTCACAAGGTCTATCTCCGCACCGGCGAATTCGGCGACGGCCGCCTCGGCGAGATCTTCATCGACATGCACAAGGAAGGTGCTGCCTTCCGCGCCATGATGAACAATTTCGCCATCGCGATCTCGCTTGGCCTGCAATATGGCGTGCCGCTCGAAGAATATGTGGAGGCCTTCACCTTCACCAAGTTCGAGCCGGCCGGCATGGTTCAGGGCAATGACGCGATCAAGTCGGCGACCTCGATCCTCGACTACGTCTTCCGCGAACTGGCCGTCTCCTATCTCGACCGCAACGACCTTGCCCATGTCGACACGTCCGACTTCGGCAACACGGCGCTCGGCAAGGGCATCCAGGAAGGCAAGACCAACCTGATCTCGACGGGCTGGACCCGCGGCCACAAGCCGGTCCTCGTCGCCGGCGGCCACGCGCCGCTGTCCGAGCCGAAGGGAGCCGCAACCGCAGCGCCTGCGACCGCCCGCGCGTCGAACGTCATGGCCTTCTCGGGCTCTGCCGCCCGCAAGATCGAAGCGGTCGCGTCCGAAGACGCTGCTACCAGCTTCAAGCGTGACTACGAAGAGCGCGCCGCCGAACTCGCCGAAGAAATCGCCGAAGAGGCCCCCACGGTCGAAATCACCGCCCTCTTCTCCGACAAGGCCGCAGCCGATGCCGCCGCCGCCAAGTCGGACGCCAAGAAGATCGAAGCCGACCGCCGCATGAAGTCGATGATGCAGGGCTACACGGGCAACATGTGCTCGGAATGCCAGAACTTCACGATGGTGCGGAATGGGACGTGCGAGAAGTGCGACACGTGTGGGGCGACGAGCGGGTGCTCTTGAGCCTTCGTGGATAAGTCGTAACGCGGCTTAGCCAACACGTAATTTGACGCTATGATCTCCCCGCGGTGATTGAGTTCGCTGCGGGGAGATTTGTTTTAAGAAAGGCAAGTAATGGACAAAATAAATTCAATTCCAGCACTCGGAAAAGAGTCCTTTTCATGCCCAAATTGCAAGGCGTTTGCTCACCAAACTTGGTACAATGCAGGAGCACTCCAATGCGAAAAAGAAAATCCACCTTGGATTCCGGCGGATAATGCAGTCGAAATAATAGAAAAAGGGGCAGACAAAAATTTCGATCAAGCAAACCTAATCGCATATATCCGAAAGAGGCTCACCAAAAGACCATTCTTTGACAAGAACGACAAATGGAACACTCACCGCCCGCTACATAATATATCATATTCAGAATGCTTCTCATGTGGAGAGTTCTCAGTCTGGCTTTATGACCGACTCATATATCCATCAACCGAACTAGATATCGAAATTCATCCTGATGCACCGGATTCCGTCAGGCCTTTCCTAGAAGAAGCGAGAAATGTGTTCGCAAGGTCTCCTAGGGCGGCAGCTGCGATGCTCAGACTCGCGCTGCAAAAGCTGTGCATAGAGCTTGGCGGGCTGGGTAAGAACATCAACGAAGACATCGGAAGCCTCGTCAAAAAGGGCCTAGATGCCAAAATTGTAAAGGCACTCGACGTTGTAAGGATCGTTGGAAACAACGCCGTCCACCCTGGTGAGATAAGCTTCGATGATGACGGAGAAACAGTTCTAAAGCTGTTTAAATTGATCGATTTTACGATAACCGCTATGATTTCTCAGCCCAGAGAAATAGAAGAGTTATTTGGGCAGCTTCCCGATGGCGCGAGAGAAGCTATTGAACGACGCGACAAGCAGGCGCAGGATTAACTCTGAGCAAAGAACGACAAAGCGCAAAAACATGCCGTCGAACCCTAACCGCCCCCTCACCTGCGATTTCTAACACTTAGCTAAAGCTAAGATGTTGAAATCGCTTCCTCTCCCACAAGGGGAGAGGTGGAGGGAAGCGCGCGCGGCGGGCTCCAGTCTCCCCCTTGGTGGGGGAGAAAGCAAAATCAACTCTTAGCCGCAGGCTAAGTGTTAGATTTTGCAAGAGAGGGGGTCCGGGCGGCAACTATCGGCGCGCACAAACTACCCCCTCACCTGGAAAATCTAGCACTTAGCTGAAGCTAAGATGCTGATTTTCCGTCCTCTCCCACAAGGGGAGAGGCGAAACCCCTGGCTTTTCAGGATTGCCACAAACGCCCCCTCGCGCATCCTAAACAGTATGCGCCAACGTCACCCGCCAAGCCACCGCACCTTCGCCCGCGCCATGCGCCGCGACGCCACGCCGGCGGAGGCGAAGCTGTGGCAGGCGCTGCGGGGCGGACAGCTTGAGGGCTACAAGTTCAAGCGGCAGGTCCCGCTCGACGGCTACATCCTCGACTTCGTCTGCTTCGAGGCGCGGCTGATCATCGAGATCGATGGCAGCCAGCATGCGGAAAACGTCCGGGATCTGGTGCGGGATCGGCATTTCGCGGCGCTGGGGTTCCGGACGCTGCGGTTCTGGAACGACGAGGTACTGAAACGGTGCGATGACGTTTGTCGGATGGTGCTGATGGAGTTGATGAATACGGGGGAAGGATGAATTGGAGGGCGCACCCCCTCTCTTGCAAAATCTGTGACTTAGCCTTTGGCTAAGATCACGATTTTGCTTTCTCCCCCACCTTAGGGGGAGATGAGAGGATGCCGGACCGGCTTGCATCCTCTCAAGGCCGAATGCTTGAGTACAAGGGTATCCGCGCGCTCCAATCTCCCCCTTGGTGGGGGAGAAAGCGATTTCTTACATTTAGCCACAGGCTAAGTGTTAGAAATCGCAAGAGAGGGGGTCGCGGGGACAAAACTGCCCCCTCACCTGGAAAATCTAGCACTTAGCGTTCCGCTAAGATGCTGATTTTCCTTCCTCTCCCACAAGGGGAGAGGCTAACCCAGCCTTACCCGTTTTCCCCATTTCAAAAACCGCCCTTATCCTGAACCCCTTCCGCCACCGGATGGGCCCGCGACGACGGGTTCAGGCGGGAGGAGGGCTTGGTGGCAATCTTCGTAACGTGCGGAGGCTGTCATCAGGGGGCGCGGGCGGCGGTGGATGAAACAACATCCAACGAAACGACTCCCCCGATGGGCTGCGAATAGCTCGGCGGCCTGGCTACGCCAGAGAACCCGTCTGCCTCCGCAGACGGTTTAGCGAGGCGGCCCGCGCTTGAGGAATGGAGTCGGATGAGGCTCCCCTCGGTAATCTCGACGGGTCGCGCTGGCGCTCCGCCGTATTTTTAAACTACCAATCAGGGCGGCGCGTCAGCGTGGCTCTCCGGAAGCTGATGTCCAGAGACAGGGGCGGAGGCCCAAAGACCGGAGGACAACTTGGGAGAGGTTTTTCCCGAGGCTTTTGGCGTGGCGGGACGTCACTCTCCCCCTTGAGGGGAGATATCAGCGAAGCTGACAGAGAGGGGTGGGCCGCAGGACAGAACGCGAATGGAAATCGAATATACCGCACATACCCCCCTCTGCCCTGCCGGGCATCTCCCCCTCAAGGGGGGAGAATGAAGGAGGCAGCCTCACCGGGCATCTTCACTGTCGGCGTGCTGCCTATGCGGCTCGCTCAGAACTCTTCCCAACCCGCCTGTGCAGCGGGCGCGGCCGAGGAGCCCGCACGGGCGATACGAACCGGAGCCGCAGCAGCGCGAGGAGCGGCAGACCGAACAGGCGCGGCCATCGCGGCCGCCGTCTGGCGCAACATGGCGGACGGCGTTGCAGAAACCGGCACGTCACCGAAGGAGAACTTGGAGATGAGCGAGCGGAGTGTCTGGGCCTCGTTGGCAAGGGCTGCCGACGCTGCAGTGGATTCTTCCACCATGGCAGCGTTCTGCTGCGTCGTCTGGTCCATCTGGTTGACCGCGCCGTTGACTTCGGCAAGCCCCGTCGACTGTTCCTTGGCCGATTGCGCAATCGCTTCCATATGGCCGTTGATCTCGACGATGAACCCGCCGATCTCGTTGAGCGCGGAACCAGTGTTGCGCACCAGCTTGACGCCGGCATCGACTTCCGAGCCCGAATTTTTGATCAGCGCCTTGATTTCCTTGGCGGCATTGGCCGAGCGGCCGGCCAGTTCGCGCACTTCCATCGCAACGACCGCAAAGCCCTTGCCCGCCTCGCCGGCGCGTGCGGCTTCCACACCGGCATTCAATGCCAGAAGGTTCGTCTGGAAGGCGATCTCGTCAATGACGCCGATGATGTTGGAGATCTGCTTCGACGACTCCTCGATGCGGCGCATCGCGTCCTCGGCATCCGACACGACCCGGCTGGAGGCCAGGGCCGACTGGTTGGCGCGACCGGCAATGGTGCGCGCCTCCTCGGTGCGGCGGGCGGAATTGCTGACATTGACGGTGATCTCGTCCAGCGCGGCAGCGGTCTCTTCCAGCGAAGCAGCCTGCTGCTCGGTGCGGCGCGACAGATCGTTGGCGCCCGACGCAATCTCGTGGCTGCCGCTTTCCACGGCGCCCACGGCGTTGGAAATTTCGGCCAGCGTCTCGGAAAGCTGTCGGACGGAGCGGTTGAAATCGTGACGGAGCTGTTCGAAATCGGGCGCAAACGCCTCTTCGATCTGGAAGCTGAGATCGCCGTTCGCCAGCCGCTGCAAGGCGGATGCAAGGCCGGACGTGGCAATGCGCAGCCGCTCGGCGGCGTTCTCCTCGGCCTGGCGCTCCGCTTCCAGGCGCTCGGCCTCGGCACGATTGCGCGCCTCTTCGGCCTCGCGTTCCAAAGCCTTGTTGCTGATCGCCGCCTGCCGGAAAACCTCGACCGCGCCGGCCATGGCGCCGATCTCGTCGCCGCGACCGGCAAAGGGAATGGTCGAGGCGGTATCGCCGGCTGCCAGATCGCGCATCGACTTCGTGATACGGCCAATCGGCAGCGCGATGCCGCGCACCACAAAGACGCCTGCAGCGAGCGCAACGACGGCGGCAAAGCCGGCGAGAATTTCCGCAATGAGGATCATGCGCGCCGTGGCAGCGCGCGCTTCCGCGCCGCTCTGCTGGGCGGACTTCTGGCCCGAGGCGACGATCTCGCCGGTGATCTTCGACAGCGTGTTGCCGATGCCGCTCATCGAGCCGAGATACATGCGGGCATTCTGATCCTTGCCCTGCGTCGAATAGAAGAGCAGCGTCTTGCCCATCTTGTTATAGGCGGTGAGCTGCTTGTCGAGTTCGGCCAGTGCGGCCTTGTCGCCGCCCTCGCCCAGAAGCTGCGAATAGGCCTTCAGCGTCGCGGCCAGATTGTCGTTGATCGCAGCGATCGTCTTCTCGACCTCCGCCTTGGCCGGCTTGTCGGCGGCAAGCAGATGCTGCCCATAGGCCTCGCGCAGCTTGACAGCCGCAAGGTCGATCTCCTTGGACATGGAAATGCCGGACATGGCCGTCGAGGCCAAAAGCTCAAACCGTTGGTCCATGCTCCTCATGGACATGACGGCGCCCGTGGCGATGACGCCCGACACGACCGCCAGGCTCCCGATCGCGGCAATGAGGCCTGTGCGGATGCTGGGACGGTGGACGGACAGTTTCAGGCGGGTCATGGAGCCTCCGAATGCACTTGAAACGAAATTCGGTAAAATTCGTCTCAAATGGTTACAAGGAAGGCGTTAAGACTGTCTTTCAACACGCGCTAAACTATTCGTAAGCCGATGCGAACAAACCGGTCACCACATCGTAGAGGCGGCTCGCACCGGCCATTCCTTGTCATAGGCGGCACCGTCAAAGCCGGCCTTGATCGTCTCCATCATCTGGCCGATCGTCGGCAGCGTCTTCGGATCGCGGTGCTTCTCGGGGTTCCAGAGTTCGGCGCGGATCAGGGCCCGGGCACATTGCGAATAGACTTCCTCGATCGAAATGACCACGACGGAACGTGGATGGCGGCCATCCATCGTGAAGCGCGTGGTCACGTCCGGATCGACGGTCACAATCGCCCTGCCGTTGACCCGCATCGCATTGTTGGAGCCGGGGATGAGGAACATCAGCGCAACGCGCGGATCGCGAACGATGTTCGCCAGCGAATCGATACGGTTGTTGCCGCGCCAGTCGGGCAGCATCAGCGTCCGCTCGTCCTCGATATGGATGACCCTGCCGGCATCGCCGCGCGGTGAGCAATCCAGCCCTTCCGGCCCGACCGTCGCCAGAGCGACGAAGGGCGAGGCTTCCAGCATCAACCGGTATTCCGGCGTCAGAAACGGCGTCACCTTGAGGAGCGACGTCTCGCCCGGCTCGCCATAAAGCGCCTGAAGTTCCTCGACCGATGTCACCGCCTGCATGCATGCCTCCTCTTGAACGAAACGCAGACCCTAGCACAGGCGCACATTCTCTTCATGAAGCATCTATGACAATCGCACCGATCATCCGAGAAATTTCGTGATGGCTTCGATCGCTTCCGGTGAATTGACGATGCGTCGATGGCCCAGACCGTCAAGCCAGGTAAGCGTCACGTTCGGGCCTGCCTCCGCATAGGCGCGGGCCGCATCCGCACCCACTTCCTTGTCTTCTGCCGCATGCAGAACCAGTGTCGGAACACCGCTGGCGGCGAGGTATTGGGGCGCGAATGACGCCTCGACCGGCCGTCCCGTCGCGCGTTCGAGCTCCACTGTCAGTGCCGCGGAAGCGCGATCGTCAAGGCCGAGCCCCTTGGAAAAATACCGCAGGACACGCCGCACATCCGCCGGCGAGGCAATGAGGACAAGGCGCGGCGGCGATAGTGGCTTGCCATCCAGCGCGCCATGGGCCGCCAGCACCGACATGAAGCCGCCGAAGGAGTGGCCGATCATGGCCTCGAAGGGGCCAAAACGATGCCAGACGGCAGCGAGCGTCCTGATCGCAATGCCCGCGTGGAGCGATCTTGCGGGACTGTCGCCATGCCCCGGCAGATCGACGGCGTAGACGGAAAACCCGGCCTGACGAAGCCCGGTGACCAGTCCCTGCGTCAGGGCAATGCGCGATCCCCAGCCATGGGTGAACATGACGCGCCGGGCGGTGTCGGAACCGATCGGGGAAAAGACGTGAACTGTAACCGGTTGTCCATCGATCTCGATCGTCTCCCGCCGGGCCTCGGCCATGCGCGGAGCCGATTGGGCGAAGAGCGCGCGTTCCTTCTCCGTCTGCGGATCCGGATTGCGCGTTCGCGTGAACAGAGAGAAAGCGAGCCGCCCGGCCATGCGCGGTGAGACGCGCCCCACGAGGTTGATCCCCCGCCCCATCATCTTCAGCCTGCGCGCGTCCATTCTGCTCTCCGTCGATTTTGTTCAACCTTGTACGTTATTGATCGACATTGCACAAGATTGAACAAATTTCACGGAGGGGGTGACGGCGGCGATAAGGAATGCGATGATAAGCAATCATCGAAACATAAAGGCATTCATGACCGCGACGCGCCAATTTCCGTGGGATCACCCCCGTTTCAAGAGCTGGATCTCTGTCGCCCGGGCCTGTCAGGTCATGAACCAGGCCCTGGCGCGGGAGATTGCGAGCCTCGACATCAAGCCGCCGCATCTTGACATCCTGGTCAATCTCTATCGTTTCGAGGGTCTGACCCAACAGGATCTCGCCCGCAAACTGCTGGTCGGCCGATCCAACATGTCGATGCTGCTGCCGCAGATGGAAAAGCGCGGGCTGATCACCCGGCGCGGCGACGAAAACGATCGCCGGGTGCTGCGGCTCTACCTGACCGAGGATGGGCGGGCGCTCTCCGAAAAGGCCATGGACATCCAGATCAAGGTGATAGACCGGATGATGGAAACCTCGACGCTCGAGGAATGCATGTCGGTCGCCAGCGTCATGGAGCGGCTGACCGCCGCGCTGCTCATGCGCGACGGTCGGTGAGTTCCACGGTCACTCTGCCGGCGGTACAAACAGCGTCTTCACGCCGTGCGGCTTGCTCATGAGATATTGCGGCGGCGCATCAACCAGCTCGCCGAAATGCGCGGCGGCACGCCAGGGCCATCGCGGGTCGTAAAGCACCGTGCGCGCCAGCGCGATGAGATCCGCCTCGCCAGCCTTCAGAATTTCCTCCGCCTGGTCGAACTCCGTAATGAGGCCAACCGTGACCACGGGCATCTGAACTGCCTCTTTGACCGCACGGGCAAACGGCACCTGATAGCCGGGTCCGATCGTCATCTTGGCGTCGGAGGCGAGTCCGCCGCTGGAAACGTGAATCGCATCGCAACCGCGGGCCTCAAGCGCCCGGGCAAAAGCGATGGTGGCCTCTATATCCCAGCCGCCCTCCTTCCAGTCTGTCGCAGAAACGCGCACCGTCAGCGGCTTGCCGGCCGGCCAGGCGGCGCGCACAGCATCGAAGACTTCCAGCGGAAAGCGCATGCGATTCTCGAGACTGCCGCCATAGTCGTCCGTGCGCTGGTTCGACAAGGGAGAGAGGAACTCATGGAGCAGGTAACCATGAGCCGCGTGAAGCTGCACGGCATCGATGCCGAGCCGGTCAGCGCGCCTTGCCGCATCGGCAAAGCCATCGCGGATACGCCGAAGTCCGGCCTGATCAAGAGCCGTCGGCGCATCGTAAGCTTCGCGGAAGGGAATCGCGCTAGGAGCAACTGTCTTCCAGCCATTGGAGGCGCCGGGCGCGATCTGATGCCCACCCTTCCACGGAACTTCAGAGGAAGCCTTGCGCCCCGCATGCGCCAGCTGAATGGCAATTGGCATGGAAGACCATTGTCGAATGCCATCCAGCACTCGCTTCATGGCGTTTTCGCAGTCGTCCGAATACAGGCCCACGTCCCCATACGTGATCCTGCCTTCTTCCGTGACCGCGGTCGCTTCAATGGTGAGGACGGCTGCGCCTGAGAGCACCAGATGCCCCAGATGGATCATATGCCAGTCGGTCATTTGGCCGTCTTTAGCCGAATACTGACACATTGGCGCGATCACGATTCGGTTCTTCAGCTCAAGTGAGCCGACCTTGAACGGCGAAAACAGCTTTGTGGAAGCCATGAAAATCTCCGGAAATGCAGAGGAAATGGAATGGGAGGCGAAAAGAGACCAGACGTATGTGTGTGCGATCAGGCCTTGCCGCAAGGCCATCTCACGGCGAATTCAAGCCTACAGCAACCCGAGCGCGGCGAGTTCCCGCTTCATGTGTTCCGGCATCTCGTCCAGCCCCGTCCCCGCATGACCCAGATCCTTTGGCGCATCCTTGGACTCAAGGTAGCGCCAGCCCTGGAACGGGCGTTTCGGTTGCATGACCGTCTCGATCACTTCCGGTCCAAGAATAAGCTCCGCGCGTGTAATCCCGTCACCGCCCACAATCTCACGAATGTCGAGAATGGGCTGACGCGCCTTCACCTGTCCCTTGATGACCCAATACAGCGAGCCGCCATCGATGATCTCGTCCCGGCGTTTGGGAAACATACGCGTGACATGGCTGGAATGCGGCTCCATGCCGGCGGCGATCGCCAGCAGCGATCGTTCGGTCACCCAGTCGCGCAGATCATCGATCGAATCCGCTCCGACGCAAAGCTTGATGATGTGAAGTGTCATGCGCGCCTTTGAACGCCTTTCAGGCCACCACGTCAAGGCGCTGGAACGCAATGGGCTCGATTGCACCAGCCCGGCGTGAAGGGGTCGCCATGAACATGAGGGAGATGGCGCGCCGCTTCCGGCGCGTCAACACTCGACGACGTTGACGGCGAGACCACCCGTCGAGGTTTCCTTGTACTTCTCGCTCATGTCGTTACCCGTCTGGCGCATCGTCTCGATGCAGGCATCCAGCGGCACGAAATGCTGACCGTCGCCCTTGACCGCCAGCGACGCGGCCGTGACAGCCTTGACCGCCCCCAGCGCGTTCCGCTCGATACAAGGCACCTGGACGAGGCCTGCGACCGGGTCGCAGGTCATGCCGAGATGATGTTCGAGCGCGATTTCGGCTGCGTTCTCAATCTGCTCGGGCGATCCGCCCATGACGGCGGCCATGCCGGCAGCAGCCATGGCCGCCGCCGAGCCGACCTCGCCCTGACACCCGACTTCGGCGCCGGAGATCGACGCATTGTGCTTGATGATGCCGCCGACGGCTGCAGCCGTCAGCAGGAAATCATGAATGCCGTCCTGATCGGCATCCGCATGGAACTGCTTGTAGTAGCGGATGGTAGCCGGAATGACGCCCGCTGCCCCGTTCGTCGGTGCGGTGACGACGCGGCCGCCCGCCGCGTTCTCCTCGTTCACCGCCATGGCGTAGACACTCAGCCAGTCATTGGCGAAAAGCGGATTGGGACGGTTGGAACGCCACTCCTCCTGAAGCTTGTCGTGGATGCCCTTCGCCCTGCGGCGCACCTTCAAGCCGCCCGGCATAATGCCCTCGCCGCGCAAACCCCGCTCCACACAGGAATCCATCGCCTGCCAGATGGCATCAAGCCCCTCGTCCAAGGCAGAACGCCCCATCACCGCCTCTTCGTTCGCCCTTTTCATCTGCGCGATGGTCATGCCGGAACGGGCTGCCATTTCAAGCATCTGCTTGGCGGACGCAAAGGGGAACGGCACATTGGCCGGCGGCTTCTTGTCCTTCTCGCGGCGCATGGCCTCCAGTTCGGTATCGGTGACGACGAAGCCGCCGCCGATGGAATAATAGACCTGCGTCAGCAAAAGACGTCCGTCATGATCGAAAGCGGAAAGGCGCATGCCGTTTGCATGGCCCGGCAGCGGCTGCTTCTTGTCGAAGACCAGATCCTCGGCCGGATTGAAATGATAAGACGGATGCCCCGGCGGTGTGACACTCCGCGTCTTCTCGACCGCCTCGATGATGGCGTCCATCCGGTCCGGATCAACCTTGTTGGGCAATTCGCCGGCAAGACCCAGGATCACCGCCCTGCCCGTGCCATGTCCGATGCCTGTATGTGCCAGAGACCCATGCAGGCTGACTTTCAGCGCGGCCACATGCGCACCCTGCGGACGGGGCCAGTCATCCGACAAGATCAGTTCGAGAAACCGGGCGGCGGCCGACATCGGCCCCATCGTGTGCGAACTGGACGGCCCGATGCCGATCTTGAAGACGTCGAAGACGGAAAGAAACATGGAGTGCTGGGCCCGGATGATTGAGAGTCAATTGAACCATCTTATCCGTCAGGCCGCCATTGGTAAGCCACTCATCGGCATGGGATGACGATTTCGCGACACCGGCGGCCTGAGGAGGCAGGAGGGCTGGCGGCGACCGCAGAACCCGCCTTTGTCCACAGCCCGGAAGCTTCCGCCCGGCCCGAATTCATGGCAGAAAACAGCATGACCGCACTCGACTATTTCGCCCTCAGCATCTTCCTCATTCTCTGGTGGGGCTTTTCCTGGCTCACCAGCGGACGGCCGAAGATTGCGCGCCCGGCGCTCACCCATCTGGTCAACAACTATCGCCGCGCCTGGCTGCGCAACTCGCTGACGCGGGACCTGAAGATGATAGACACGCAGATCATGGCCGGTCTGCAGAACGGCACAGCCTTCTTCGCCTCGGCTTCCATGTTCGCGCTGGGCAGCTGTTTCCCGCTTCTGGGCGCCTCCGACAGCGTTGGCTCCATCTACGCGACGCTGCCGGCCTTCTTCCGCACAGGGCAGGAAGGGTTCGAGTTCAAGGTTGTCGGGCTTGCGGCGATCTTCGCCTATTCCTTCTTCAAGTTCGGCTGGGCCTACCGCCTCTTCAACTATTGCACGATCCTGTTCGGTTCGCTGCCGATGCCGAAGCACACGCATGATGATGCTGCTGTGACCGAGCGCACCGTGGAGCGCGTGATCGAGCTGAACATTCTCGCTGGCAAGCATTTCAATGCGGGACTTCGCGGCATCTTCCTGTCGATCGGTTACATCGGCTGGTTCCTGAGCCCACTGCTCCTGATCGCGCTGACGGTCTTCGTCATTGGTGTGCTTGTCCGCCGGCAGTTTTTCTCCGAGGCGCGCAGCGCTTTGTTGTGAACCTGCCGCAAAAAAGGCGGGTCTGCAGGCAAAGCGGAAACCATGCACGATTTGCAGACATTGAATGAAAGTGATGGTCGATGAGCCAGGACACCACCGTCGAGCAGCCCATCGGCCGGTTGCATTGGATGGATGCGCTGCGCGGCATCGCGCTCGTCACCATGGCGACCTATCACCTGACCTGGGACCTGGAATTCTTCCACTATCTGGAGCCCGGAACGGCGAGCAGCCTGCCGCTGAAAATCTACGCCCGGTCGATTGCCTCAAGCTTCCTGTTTCTGGCGGGCTTCAGCCTCTATCTTGCCCACGGCAAAGGCATCCGCTGGCAACCCTTCTGGGTCCGCTTCGCCAAGATCGTCGTTGCCGCACTGGTGGTGACCGTCGCCACCTTCTTCGCCATGCGCGACGAGTTCATCTATTTCGGCATCCTGCACAATATCGCCGCGGCCAGCCTCATCGGGCTCCTCTTCCTGCGCGTCCCGCCGCCCGTCACCCTTCTCGTCGCAGCGGCGGCAATTGCGGCACCCATCTGGCTGCGCGATGGTTTCTTCAACACGCCGGCGCTTTATTGGGTCGGATTGTCGGAAAGTGTCCGCCGCTCCAACGACTATGTGCCGCTGCTCCCCTGGCTTGGCCCGTTCCTGATCGGCATCGCAACCGCACAACTTCTAATTAAGAAGCGACTCATAAGAATTCTGCGCGGCGATCGCGCTGAGAATTTCCACGTTTTTTCCGGGTTATCCACAGTTGGTCGCCACAGTCTTGCCTTCTACCTGCTGCACCAACCGATCCTGATCGCTATAGTATGGTGCATCGCACAAGTGTTTCCGGCAGCCAGCCCCGATCCAGCTTTGTCCTATATGCAGAGTTGTAAGGCGGCCTGTGCAGCACAACAGTCCGAGTCCTTCTGTAGTTCGTTCTGCGGCTGCACTCTGACTGAGCTCAAGAGCCAGAACCTGTTCGACGTACTGGAGCGAGGCGAACTCGACGTCAACAACGACGCGCGTGTACTTGGCATCAGCCGCCAGTGCACGAGGACTGCGCAAGGACAGGAATAGGCATCAGGATCATGAACGAGTTTCGGTCGCGCCCCTTGAATTTTCCGTGGCCTCCGCTGTTTTACATCGCCGCCTGCATCATCGGATTTGCAATTGAAGCGCGCATGGCTTCACCGCCCGGCTTTCACCTGACCGTGCTTGCGCCGATCTCGGGCTGGGCCTTCATCACCATGGCGGTCAGCCTCGACATCTGGGCGATGAAGACGCTCGCCGACCGCGACACCGCCGTCATGCCAATGAAGTGCGCGAGCCGCCTCGTGACATGCGGTCCCTATCGCTTCACCCGCAATCCGACCTATCTCGCCTACACGCTGCTACTGATCGGTATCGGCCTGGTTGCAGGCAGTGCCTGGGTGATGATCGGCGCGATTGTCGCCGCAGCCCTGACCACCTATCTCGCCATCCGCCCGGAAGAATATCATCTCCTGTCGCGCTTCGGCTTCGAGTTCGAACGCTATTGCCACGGCACCCGCCGCTGGCTTTGATCGAAATTGTTTTGATAATCAAAGAAAAGGCCGCCGGATGGATCATCCGGCGGCCTTTTCCATTTCGGTTATCGATGAGACCGATCAACTCCCCACGCCGATCTCCGCCAGACGCGTCAGCGCGAGTTCCTCGATGATTTCCAGTTCCGCAATCGTATCATCGATATCCTTGCGCTTCTGGTTGAGTTCGGCGCGCTTCTCGGTCACGCGCTTCAACATCAGGTTCAGCTGCCCCAGTTCTCCCGGCGGCTCGCGATAGGCCAGAATGATTTCGCGGATTTCCGCGATCGTAAAACCGATCCTGCGCCCACGCAGGATGTTCTGGATGATGTGACGGTCGGAATGGCGGAATAGACGCGTGCGGCCGCGACGCTCGGGGTGAACCAGACCCTCGTCTTCATAAAAGCGCAGTGTCCGGGTCGAAATACCGAACTCCCGCGTCAATTCGGTGATGGTGTAGAGCTTGTCCAAGTCTGTCTTTCCAATCGATGAGTGACGATCATTCTATTGACCTTAACGTAAAAGTCAATGAGCGGTTCGATTTGACTGGCAAGGCATGTATGGCACGTTTAGGCCGTCAAAGCACGCCATACCACCAGGATGCGAGGCCGAGGAACGAAAAGAAGCCCGTCACGTCCGTCACCGTGGTGACAAAAACGGCGGAGGCCACGGCCGGGTCGATCCCGAAGCGATCGAGCAGCAAAGGGATCAATATCCCGCCCAATGCCGCCGCCAGCATGTTGATGAGCATCGCAGTCGCAATGATGCCACCGATGCTCAGATCATGGAACCAGAAACCCGCCACCACGCCGATCAGAACCCCGAAAATCACGCCGTTCAGGATGCCGACACCGGCCTCGCGACCGATGATGCGTGCGGCGTTGTAGATGTCGAGGTCCTTGGTCGCCAACGCGCGCACAGTCACGGTCATTGTCTGCGAAGCGGCGTTGCCGCCCATGCCGGCCACGATCGGCATCAGGACGGCCAGCGCGACGACCTTCTCGATGACACCGTCGAACAAGGCGATTACCGAGGCGGCCAGAATGGCCGTCAGCAGATTGACGAGCAGCCACGGAACGCGCGAACGAGAGGTGCTGAGGACGGTGTCTGACAGCTCTTCGTCGCCGACGCCGCCCAGACGCATGAGGTCTTCCTCCGCCTCTTCCTGGATGACGTCAACCACGTCGTCGATGGTCAGCACGCCGACAAGGCGGCCGTTTTCATCCACCACGGCGGCCGAGAGAAGGTCGTATTGCTCGAAAAGCTGGGCCGCCTCTTCCTGGTCCATCTCCGCCGGAACCGGGTGGTTTGTCTCGCGCATGATGTCGGCGATCTTCAGGTCCCGCGTGGAGCGCAGGATGCGATCGAGATTGACGGCGCCCAGCAGCTTGAAGGTCGGATCGATGACGAAGATCTGCGAAAAGGAATCCGGCAGGTCGCGCTCGTCGCGCAGATAGTCGATGGTCTGGCCAACGGTCCAGAAAGGCGGGACCGCGACAAACTCCGTCTGCATGCGGCGGCCGGCTGAGCTCTCCGGATAATCCAGTGCCCGGCGCAACCGCACCCGCTCGGTAAACGGAAGCTTGGCGAGGATCTCCTCGCGATCCTCCTGGTTCAGGTCTTCGAGAATATAGACGGCGTCGTCCGAATTCATCTCGCCGATGGCCGCAGCCACCTGCTCGTTCGGCATCTGCTCCACGATTTCAAGCCGGATGGCCTCGTCGACTTCGGTCAGCGCCGTGAAGTCAAAGGCGTCACCTGCCAGCCGGACCAGGGCGTGGCGCTGTTCGGCCTCCAGCGACTCGATGAGGTCGCCCAGTTCGGATTCGTGCAGGCGCGCGACATTGTGGCGAAGGAACTCGACATCCTCCGCCTCCAGCGCCTCTCCGATCAGCGCCAGATAGTCCTGCCGAACCAGACCTTCTTCATCATAGATGTCGATATGGTCCGGCGCGTCGCCGGGCAGCGACAGGCGTTCGCGTTCCAGTTCGCCGGTTTCAGCCATCGGCGTCTCCTGTTTAAAGAGATGAATTGTTCGGGTTCGCGCCGCCATCGAGCGAGCCTTACCCTGCTACCGGAAAACAGCGCCTGCGTCCATCGACGTAACGGCAGGCAGTCTTGGAAAACCGCAGCAAAGCCCTGTTTTTCCGACAGGATCGGCCCGGCACCGGGGGCTGAGCGAACTTTACCTTTCTTTACAAACGCCAAGAACGGCGGAAACGTTCATTCTGCATGATCCATCCATCGAAACCAGAACGCCGCTGGCGATGGAGAAGAGCATGACGAATATCGAAAACACAGAAACCGTCCGCGCAACAGCCGGAACAGCGCGCTCGTGGAAGCACCGCTCGGTCATCGCCGGCATCGCGCTCTCCGTGATCACCATGGCCGGCGCTGGCTCCTATGTTTATGCCGATGACACGAGCGCGGTCCCCGCAGCCCAGACGGACACGCAGCAGATGGGCGGCAATATGGGGATGATGCACAAGGCCAAGGGCGGCTCGATGCAGAAGCGCCTGATGCGGGCTCTCGACTCCGTCAACGCGACGGACGACCAGAAGCAGAAGATCAACGCCATCTTCGACAAGGCACATGAAAGCGTCACCCAGCTGCGCGGTCAACCCGGCGCGATGCGCAACGAAATGAAGGCCCTGTTCGCAGGACCGACGGTTGATGCCAACGCCGTCGAAGCCGCACGCCAGGCACGCATGCAAAAGATGGATGAAGCCTCCAAGATCATGTCGACCGCGATGATCGACGCCGCTCAGGTTCTGACCCCGGAACAGCGCGCGCAGCTGGCCGAGCGCTTCTCGAAGAAGTCCGGTGCACACCGCCCCGGTTGATGATGCTATAAAGGCCTCGGGGATTCCCGGGCCATGAAAGGAACTTCACAGCATGACGGCGGACATACTGATCATCGACGATGATACGAGGCTCACCGCCATGCTGGAAGACTACCTTCGCAAACAAGGATTTGCCACGCGCGCCAGCGCGACCGGCAAAGACGGCCTGGCGGAAATCGCCCGCACTCCGCCGGCCGTCGTCATTCTCGACCTCATGCTGCCTGACCTCGACGGCTTTGAGGTCTGTCGGAGGGTCCGTGCCACCTCGGACCTTCCGATCCTCATGCTGACCGCCAAGGGCGAAGAGACCGACCGCATTGTCGGCCTGGAACTCGGCGCCGACGACTATCTCCCCAAGCCTTTTTCGCCGCGCGAACTTCTTGCACGGCTCCGCGCCATCCTGCGCCGCAGCCAGGGCATGATGAACCCCGGGCGCGATGCCGACATCCTCACCTTCGGCGACCTTGAGATCGACCGCGGCGCCCGCCAGATCCGCGTTGCCGGCGAGGAACGCCAGATCACCGGCTATCAATACGATCTCCTGCTGGCGCTTGCCGAAAATGCCGGCCGGGTACTCTCCCGCGACCAGCTGATGGATATGGTCAAGGGCGAGGAACTGGAAGCCTTCGACCGCTCCATTGACGTCCACATCTCGCGCATCCGCGCGGCAATAGAGACCGACCCCAAGCATCCGCGCCGCATCATCACCGTGCGCGGCACCGGCTATCTCTTCGCCCGCCACCAGACAGCCGCAGGTGGCGCATGAACTTCATCCGCCGCTCCCTCTTCCTGCAATTCTACGCCACGATCCTCATCGGACTGGCACTGGTCGCCCTCGTCCTTGTCGCCTTTGCGGCCATCGGCAAGTTCGATCAGCGCGATCCCCTCTCAGCCCGCCTCGGCCCCTTCATCGATTCCGTGCTCCCGCCACCGGGCGAGAACTTCAATCTCGAACGCGCCGTGCGTCGCATGTCAGAGACGGTCAACGCAGACATCAGCGTCTACGACAAGCAAGGCACGCTGATTGCCAATGCCGGTCGGCCGGTACCTTCCACGGTCCAGACAGACGATCCGCGCGGCTTTCGCCCCGCCAGCCGCACGTTCGCCTTCGAAACCCCGGACGGCCTCAAGGTGGTCGCACGTAGCCGCCGCCCCTTCGGCCCGCACCGCCAGAACGTCGCCTTCATCATCCTTCTGATAGCGGTTGCCCTCGGTCTCGCGGCCCTGCCCGTCACCCGCCGCCTCACCCGCCGGCTGGAGAACCTCAAGACAGGCATGGACACCTGGAGCGCCGGCGCGCTGGAAACGCGCCTTAACGTCGAAGGTAATGACGAGATTGCGGACGTCGCCCGCACCTTCAACATGGCCGCCGGCCGCATCGAAGACCTGGTGACAGCGCAGAAGAACCTGCTGGCCAATGCCAGCCACGAGCTGCGCTCGCCGCTCGCCCGCCTGCGCATGGCCATCGAAATGTTCGAAGCCGATCCGGCCGAAAACCTGAAGACCGAGATCGTCCGCAACATGGCCGAACTCGACGAACTGGTCGACGAAATCCTCATCTCCAGCCGCCTGCAGGCCGGCCGCACGGAGAGCTTCGAGGACATGGTCGACCTCGTGGCGATCGCCGCGGAAGAAAGCACCCATTTCGACGCCGCCGACGCCGTCACCGTCACCGTCACCGGTCCCTCCACCCTGATCCGCGCCAACGGCCGCCTCATCCGCCGCCTGATCCGCAATCTCCTCCAGAACGCCACCCGCCACGGCAAGCCCCCCATCGAAGTTTCCGTAACGGAAACCGCCGACGCCCTTCACCTAACGGTGACCGACCACGGTGATGGCATCCCGCCGAGCGAGCGCGAACGGATATTCGAGCCGTTTTACCGGCCGGCAGGCCGTGCAGAGGCAGCGGGTGGATGGGGGATCGGATTAGCCTTGGTCAGGCAGATCGCTGAGCTGCATGGGGCGAGCGTGAGGTGTGAGGCTGCGGAAGGTGGCGGGGCGGCGTTTGTGGTGCGGTTGCCGAGGAACATTCAATGAGCCAATCCAGAGCAGACTCTAATTTGTAGATGTACGCGACGGTAAAGCAGCGGGAGCAGGTCGTTCATCGATCACGAAAGTAGCGACCATGCAGCATTGTTATGATCATCAGTTCGACATAGATTCCGAGAACATTTATATCATGCTAAAATTGCAAAAAAAATTTGCCGGTCTATAGACAGGACTAATATCACAAGATCGCCGTTCTTGCTGTCGCATGGATTCAAAATCATGAAGTCTGAAATTTTCAACTGGCTTATCACCGTAATAAGCTCAAGCGGATTAGTCGGCGTTGCTGCTTACTTACTGCGCGACACTGTGGTAAAATATTTAACGAAATCAGTTGAGCATAAATTTGAGACTAAATTGGAGAAATTCAAAGCAGACATCCGAGATAGCGAAAAAGAAATTGAGCATATAAGGTCATTTCTCGCGTCAAACCGCAGAGAAAGAGACTCTTTGATTCAGTCAAAACGCATACAAGCAGCTGAAAATTTACTCCGAGCACGCGACGTAATTTCACAAATGACATTGCTCGTTGAATACATGAAGATTCTCAATATATCGGAGATATTCAAGGATGCTGGAAATCCAAAGATAGGAGAATTCATTGACACACTAACGAAGCCATTGAATACTGAGGAGAAAATCAAAAGTCTCGGCAGCATCGATATGGGGGTGCCAAGGCTATACCTAAGTGACAAGTCGCTCAAATTATTCGACACATACAAAGGTATTGTACTTCACGCGGCAATGATGATGCAGGCAATGCGCGTACCGTTGCGAAACTTAGACTCAATAATGAAGCCCGGCGTCCTCAGCGAATCGGTGATCGATCTGGCGCCTATGTCGAAGGAGGGCTTCGATAAATGGGGGGAATCATATGCTTACTTTTGGGCTAGCTACTTCCATGACGAACTATTGAGATCACTCCGAAAAGAAATTTGGGGTGAAGACAATGAAACGCTGGACACAAAATCGGTTGAACAACTTGCTCTGGATTCTAGGCGTGCACAAATTAACGTACGTGCATCCTTAGAAAAGATGGGCTTACCCAACAGCTTGATCAGCGCGAAGGATGAAACAGGCTAGCTTTCATACAAGACAACGGAACATTAGAATAACAACGGCTTGGGCAATAAAGCCATTCGCAGTTAACACCTAGGCCTCGACTAGAGTCAAAAAACCCGGCTCAAGGCCGGGCTTTTGATCTCGGCTTGAAAGCCGAATGGTGCGGTCGAGAAGAAACGCCCCTCGCACCTGCACTTCCTTGAAATCATTGCGCTTTTTGACGCTGAGATCGGGAGCTTTGTAGCGGGGTTTTGTAGCGGGGTCAAGCGATGTCCAGCCGCCGAGCCGCAGCGATATTAATGGCGGTTGTACGGCACTTGAAAGACCGCCTGCCCGGACTGCGCTTCGACAAGGTAAAGGGTTGTGTATTGCATCGCCCAACCGAACCTCGCGGTTTCAGAGAAAGGGAAACCGAACTCTTCACAAATTTGCCTCCTCCCGCCTTCATCGCGAAGCAGCGGCTCCCACTGCTCGATGATGTCCAGCATCTTGTCGGCGTGAATTCGATGGCTCATGGATGTCATGGCAGATGACAAGAAGCTTGGAGCGGCGTAGAGGCCAGCCGATTGCGTCAAAGCGTTGATACCCTGCCTAGCAAGCGCCTCACCCTCGCGGGCATTAACATCCGGGGAGACGCCCTCAATCCCCCTGATATAGTTCCCTGACGCAACCTCAAAGTCAGCAATGGCTTGCCGGAGAGTTCCATCATCGAAACTTCCGTGATCACCGCACATCAGGAAGAGAACGTGATTAAGCCCGACCTTAGCAAACAGGAGCGCCTTGCTGTCCCCGCTGCGCTTTCCCTTCTCGTTGCCTGGGACAAGATGCAGGTGGTGAACGCCATATGCATTCAATGCTCGGTCCTTGCCTTTGACCACCAGTCCAGTCCGTGTCCTAGATTGCGGCTCGTATCCGCTGGAGTGTATCCGAGGCGACAGATGATTTTTCAGGTCGTCCCCACGGGCGAACTTATCCGCTAGCGCGTTGATAGCATGAGCGTGCAACAACGCCCGTTCGGAATAGAAGCCATTCCAGGCCCTCACCTCTCGGGGACGGGGTTCTATGAAGCGGTCAATCCAGCCGATGTAGACCGCAAGAAGATTGGAGAATGGCATTGCTTTGAGATCACCACGGGCACTCTCGGGCACGCACGGTATTGCCTCTATCAGGCTCCCCCGGATTTCCTTGAGATTTTCCGAGGTCGCCACAAGCTGTTCGATGACCTGATTTGCATCTAACATTACCGCCCCCAAAACAAGTAGACACCCCGGCAGTCAGAAGCGCTTGGGACGGCAATCACCGCCCCCTCACGCTTCGGCCATCATGCGGTAAACCGTGGACCGCGCAACATTGAACCGCTTGGCCACGGCCATCGGCTTATCCCCAGCCGCCAAAGCCGCCCTGATGGCCTGCCCATCGACCGTCACGGGACGCCCCTTGTAACGCCCCTCCTCCTTCGCCTTGGCAATGCCTTCAAGCTGACGCTCCTTGCGCAGGTCCGTCTCGAATTCGGCAATAGCCCCCAGCATGTTGAACATCAGGCGACCCGTGGGTGTCGTGGTATCGATGTTCTGTTCCGTGGCAATGAGGTCCACGCCCTTGGCCTGTAGCTCCTGGGATATCGTGTTGAGGTCCAGGACAGAACGAGCAAGGCGGTCAAGCCTCGTGACCATCAGCACGTCACCCTTCCGGGCGAACCTGATGGCCTCCTCCAGCTTCTCACGGCCTTCCCTTGTGGTCCCGCTGGCCTTTTCAATGAACAGCTCTTCCGCCCCTTCTCGTCTGAGGATGTCCACCTGGGCAGCTTCGTTCTGGCCTGTCGAGGATACGCGGGCATAGCCGATTTTCATGTGGCACCTTGCGTCCGATAAGGTTTAAGATGCAATCGGAATATCGTCCGATAATTCGCATGTCAATCCATATGGGACACTTTTCCGCCTCGCGGCACTGTCCGGCATCGGTATACCCATCTCGGACAGGCTAGCCGCGGTTTCGCAGTGAGAGGCTGATTTCCGCTAGGATGCCGAGAAACAGGGAGCCAACCAGGACGTAGGTGGATGCGTCTATGATTTCGCCGGTCGTGTGCGAACCCAGGTATCTCGCGTGGTACTCAGGCGGGAGCGTCCCATTGGCAACGAGAACTGCCGCCACGATGCGGGCCAGAGCCAAGGTTGCGAAGAGATAGGCAGCGCCACGACCGACCCTAGTGAAAAACATCCATTCCTCCAAAACTCCTCGGAAAATCAACCACATCAAATATTTAGACCAGACATAACGAAGTTGCGGTATTCGCAAAACTGGCTCTATGCCACCTCTCCCTTAAGAAAGCCTGGAACACAGATGAATGATCGGGAGCGATCTCCATCTGGCAATGCCTTCGGGTCATCAAACACAAATGCCAGGGTCGCGAACGCCCGTCTAAAGGAGCAAAAATACACGTGGATGCCATCACCACCTCCAACGCTGTATTGAAACTGGGACGCTACGTTGAACCGTCCCTGTGACAGCGTGAGGTCGTCCCCAAGTATGCTGAAGAGTTCTTGATTGATGTTGCCAGCTATCGCATCATAGTTTGAATACCAACGCACCAGAGCGCCACCGGAAGCGGGAACGGGATTGCCTGTACAGTGATAGTGAAATCCAAAACCCATCCGTGCTGAAAACCTATTCATGTAGGCATGGAGCTTCGGACCAGGGCTCAGAAAGCCGGGTTTCCCGTCATCGACCGCTCGATCAAGACCGAGTTCTGTGGCTAGTTCCCGAAACCTCCCGGCCAAAGCGCGCGCCGAGTTTCGCAGTTCCTGCCTCTGAATTTCATTTTCCGGGGACTGTGCGAGGCGGCTCATGATGGAAGCAACTGCATCGCATTCCCGTGTGCCCTCGTGGCAAGGCTTACAGATGCCTACCAGTGGTTCGCGTGGCCTGTGTCTTCCGTCGAAAATTGAGAGTGGCGGCACATGGTCCACATCGACAGCCGACACCGAGCCGCCGCAATAGACGCAGAATGGGTTCCGCTCCAGAACACGTGTGTTGGTACTTTTCCTCCGCTTGGCCTCACCCAAACCCGCTTCCCCCCTTATGCAGCTAGTTGTATGGATAAGAGTAGATCAACCACTTATCACTGCATAGGCCGAGAGCGCAGGATTGCTATGGATATATTTGATTTCTGGCATGAGGCAGCGCCTGACGCCAAGAGGCACCCCAGAGACGAGCAGGTACTTCGAAGGGCAAATCATCACTTCAATCTCGACTGCCTCCCAGCGCCGTTCTATGGCCCGCTTAGGACGGCCCGCGTTGTGCTGCTCTATCTGTCCCCTGGCTTCGACCCAAGCGACGTTGAGGAAGCCAAAACGGCAACGGGGCATCAGCGCTACACAGAGATGCGGACGGGTACGCAGCCGCTGCCGGGACCAACAGAAAGCGCCGCGGCCCGGAAATGGTGGTCATCAAGAACGAAGGCATTCGGGGACTGGGCAGGGTTGCGGGACAAGGTAGCAATCCTGAATATCGGAGCCTACCATTCTAAGACGTTTGATGACGCACCGATGCTGGCCTCTCTGCCGTCCTCGCGGAAAGCGCTGGATTGGGCACAAGCGGTCCTATTCCCCGAAGCCGAGGCGGGAAGCCGTGTTGTGATATGCATGAGGGCGGCACGAACATGGGGGCTGGACAGTGCGGCGAGACACGGGAGAACCCTCCTGGTCCCCAAAGTCACCATTGGGGGACATCTTGTGAAGGATGCTGGATATGCCGAGGTCATGGCTGCCGGTCGTGAGGCGCTGGATACGGCTTGATGAGGTTCTGCAAGACGTCCCGCCCGTGCCTTGACCGCGCCTGCCCAAGCGCTCGTCCGAGCTATTCCGGGGGCATACGGGGGGCCTGCGCGCTGCCTTCATATCGATTGCCGCCTCGGATTTTTGTTGGGAAATAGCCATAGTCACGAGCATTGGGAGAATACCGTGGACTTCATCTCGACCATCTTTAAGTTCCTTGGGGACAACTGGCCGCTTGCCTTTGCGGTATTCCTATTCTCTTTGGTGTTTCCGCACTTGTACCCAGAGCAAATGACGGGCGACCTCAGGAACACTATGGAAATCGCCTTACTGGCCTCGGCGTGTATGCTCATAGCAAAGGCAGCCGAGTTGGTAGTCCATGCGCTCCCCGAATGGAAAAAGCAGTGGACCAAGAGCGTGGGGCTGCGCCGAAAGGCCAAGGAGCGCGATGACTACGCGATCAATGCTATCGGTCATTTGACGACGGACGAACGGGACATGCTGGTGGCGATCTTGGGCGAGCAAGCTGATGCAACGGGCGTATTCCGCAAGTGGTGGCCATCAGGCCGCGACACTCACAACTACCCACTGGACGGCCTTAGAGAAAAACTGATCGTGTCTCCCGCGCTACCTCCGGGGAGAGTTTTAGCTACCGACACGGCATACACCGAGCTATGGGCCGTTAACCGAGGCGTGATAGCCGCTCGCGCAGACATCATTGAAAAGCTCAGCGAGAAATAACCATGCGTGCCTGCCTGTTTTCAAAGTGCCGGGAAAGTGTATCGGTTGCACTTTGCTTGCTGATGGTCTTCACAGCGGGCATCGCTTACAGACGAAGAATGGCTCGAACTTGAGAGGCGGATGACTGCCCAATCTCCTGCCTCATCATTGAGTAATGCGATCAGGGCAATCGGCATCAATAGGCTAGCGAGGGGAGGCGTCAGCTATAAGCGTTGATCAGCTCGGCTCATGGTCTTTCCTTACGTCATTACGGGGGGGGGGGTGACGTCGCCTGTCTTTCGGATGGCATAGAGGACGTTCTTGTGTTCCTTACCGAAAAACTCGGCAACGGCTCGGCTGTTGCAGAGGGCTTGCCCCGTTAGTGGAGACAATGGGATTGATGGAATTGGCCATGGGAGAATTCGGTGGTCAAGAAGACCAAGGAAGACCAGCCCCCATACTCACCAAAGGGTGACATCAGGTATCCATATGTTTTACCTAGGTCTTATCCCTTATCATTATCCTTATAGAATTACCTAGTTAGGAAAGACCTATAGTTTATCTATGTCTTCTCCCCCCTCCTATGGTGAGGGGAAATCTCCGATGGTGAGGGAAATAAGGTCTATCCCATTATGGGGTCTTAATCCCCGAAGGCGTCCAAACCCAAGAACCACTTTCGATGAACGTCCATCAATCCTTTTCCTGGTCGGGCATAGGACTTCTGCGCTGCTCTGCTGGCAAGGATGTCCGCCAGCTCGTTCAGCTCATGTCCATCGTGACCACGGACCCAATGCCATTCGATCGGTCTGGCCTGTATCAGCACGTCAATCTCCTCCCATAGGTCAGCGTTCTCCACGGGCTTCCTGTCCGACTTCCTCCAGCCCCTCGCCTTCCACCCCGGCATCCATTCGGTTGCGCCTTTGACCACCATTTGGTTATCGCTGATGATAAGCGCCGGAAGGTCCGGGATGTCGAGCTTAGACAAGCCCTTGATGACCGCTGTCATTTCCATTCGGATGTTGGTGGTCTTGGCAAACCAGCCCGCGAAGGGCCTTTGGGCCGCAAGGGTTCCATCGGCCTCGATAAGCTGACGAAGTACGCCCCAGCCGCCCGGCCCTGGATTGGGAATGGCGGAACCGTCAGTGGCAAGGACATAGTGGCGCTGCCCGTGAAAGGGTGATGTTGAGTTCATCATGTTGAAAATCCACATAGAAAGCCGTCAGCGGGCGATGAAGTCGCACCGCATACAGACGGGAGTTTTGGACAGAATGCTCCTGACGGCCCGCTATGGGGCGCTATGGAAACGTTTGAAGGCATCCCCCGGCAAGACCGGGAGACACTGCTTTGGAACAGCCTGATCAACGCGACAAAGACCACTCGGGTAGCGGGCTGATCATCGTTGAATAGAGCTGAGTTACACGGTTGAGGTTCTGGAATGGCAGGATGCGCGCCACGGTTCTCGCATCAGTCTGCGAACTATGACCGTTGCGCAGCGCCTTCCCGGCAGCGACGGTTGTCCTTGGAAAAAGAAAAGGCCACCGGGAGGTGACCTAATTGGGAGTTTCGGAAGCGCACTGATGGCGCGTTTGGCGTGACGTGATGTCGATGGTGAGTGGTAATCGCCTCGATTTCGACCTTTCTCATCTACTTCCAATGGCTTAGCGCGTAATCCGCAGCGCCATCAGCCGACCGCCTCGAAGACCAGATACGCAGACCAAGCGGAAACGGCGATGATGAGCCACTTGGCGAGCGGTCCATAAGGCGGGACACCGAGCAAGCCGAACGCCCGCACGTTGTCTTTCAGCATCGTCACGGTGAACAGAAGCACTGCCATGGTGGCGAAGTACGCACCGATTGCGGAAGCTATCGCGAGAGCCATGGTCATGCCGCACCGCCTTCGATCTTGGGTTCGACCGAGAGGACGCCGCGCACGGTCCCCATGAAAAACTCAAGGTCGCGCTGAGACGGCCTCTCGAAACCAAAGCCCGCATGGGGCTGCCCCCATTCGACCCAGGTGCTTAGGCCGGTGAAAGGAACGCGGAGGAAAAGCCCGGACATTGAACCGCCAATGCTCAATGAGAAGTGCCGGTCGATGACCGCCCGCATGTCGAGAGCCAAGCCTTCGGCAGCCTGGACGGCAGCGGTGATGATATGTTGCATGAAAAGTTCCCTGTCTGAGCTTCGCCGCCCATCAGTGGGCAGACGTGGAAGCGGAAGCCTCCAGAAGGGGTCACGGATGACGTGCAACGTGAATGCGGCGGATACCGACAAGACGCGCTGATGCTTCTCCTAGACCCCGCCTGGGGGCTTCTAGGCTGCATCCACTGGGTAGCGAGGGAAGTCCTTGATGGCCTCGGCTAGATCTTCGATGCTAGGCGTCTCATAGTCCGCGCCAACCCTGCCTGGGCTATGGCCGCAGAAGGCATCCCTAATTCTAGGCTCAATTTTTGCCCTTCCGGCTCGGCGCTTAAACGTATGACGCCAGCCGTGGTTCGGGCTTACACCTGTATCGATGACACCAATCTTGCGGACCCAATCAGCGAGCTTCTGACGCACTTGTACGTAGGGCGGACGAACCGGCTTGAAAGGGTCGTCTTTGCGCTTGGAAGACTTTACGGGGTCGTAGAAAAGCGGTCCCTTGCGGGAACTTTGAACGAAATCGATAAAGCCCTGTTCCACGAGATGTTCGTGAAGAACAACTGTCCTGGCGACAGAGCCCTTCACGGTCCCTGCCTCGGGTCGTATATGGACCAACCAGAACCCGCCTTTATGACGGGTGACATCCTCCTTGCGAAGTTGGGTCATTTCGCCCGCGCGCGCTCCGGTGTAGGCGCAAAGCCAGGGTATCCAGCGGAAGGCAGCTTTCAGGTATTCGGAGCGGCGCGCCTCGTTAGGCAGGAGTGTGCTCCTCAATATGAGTAGCGCATCATCTTCATTGAACTCACCCTTGGTCGCCACTTTCCGGGCTCCGGCAACCTTAACCCCCAGGAATGGGTTCGACGTGATCTTTTTCTGGTCCACAACCCACTCGAACACGCCCCTAGCCGCAGTGAGCCAAACCTCCTTAATTGTCCGGTTTGAAGCCTTGCCCTTTACCAGCTCGTTCTTCCAGGCAATGGCGTCATCACCCGTAATTAGAGCCACATCACGCCCTTCAACGAAAGCGCTCAGGTGGTCGAACACCCCCCGCCATCTGTTGACCGTAGCAGCGGCAGGCTTCCTTTCCGTAACCCACGCCTCAAAGGCTTCCTTGGCGTTCCAGCCTGTCAGCTTGACGCCTATTGGGTTCGCATGGGTGGGCGCTGGAAACTTGGTTCGGTATTCATCGGGAGCGTAGTTGCCCCCTGCCCTTCGCCGTAGATAGGTCAATGCCGCCACAAGGTCAGGGCTGATGGCGTCCAGAAGTGCCGCCTGGGAAGCGTGATCGAGAACAAGCTCTTCCTGCGCTAGGAAAGTGGGCAGCCGGGACAGTTCGGAAACCTTTGCCCTGATGAGCGCCGTGTGTCGCGGGCTGGGCTCTTGGTCCTCACCATCATCCCAGGACAAACCTCCGAATGCCTCACGGGTGTCCTGGAGTTGATCATAGAAGAAGTCGAAGGTCTCAACAGAGGTCACCCCCTCGAACTGCTGCACGAACCAATCGTACCAGCGACCGGCAAGGACATGCACCTGTCTTGTGGATAACTCTTGAGCGCCCCCGGCCTTGCTGGTCCGAAGGGCTGAAATACGGCGTTCGACTTCGGAGACCCATTCGGCGAATGCGGCCTTAGCCTGTCCAGCGGGCATTGATGAGGGTTGCCGGAAGCGTTCCTCTTGGCGAACGCCATGGGCGCGCTGGTATTCGTCCCGGACATCCGAGGGGATGACTTTCCGGGAGAACCAGTCGCCATTGGTGGCACGTGTTAAGCCAGGCATGAGGATTTTCATTTTGTAGCGCCCTTTGTAGCGTAAGGGCGTCAACAAGGCATTGATTTCATTTAACCCTTTGATCCCCAAGCGAACCTGGGGAGGGTTGGTGCGGTCGAGAAGACTCGAACTTCCACGTCTTGCGACACAGCGACCTCAACGCTGCGCGTCTACCAATTCCGCCACGACCGCATCGTGGTAGAGCCGAATTGCTCCGGCGCGGCTGCATGTAGCAAAAGCATTTGGGGTGCACAAGTGGACGATGACGTTTTTTTGATGCTGTGGATGGATTTTCGCCCCTGCCCTTCCCGCGGGTCGGCGCAACCCCTTGCGCGACAGGGGTTCGACGCCCTAAATGCAGGTAAAACAAGGAAATGCCTCCCATGCTTCGCCAGGATATCACCCCCTCCATGCTGCCCGCCGACGGCTGTCCGCCCGTGCGCTGGTGGATTTCGGACGGGTTGATTCCCTATGAGGAGGCCGTGGCCGAGATGGAGCGGCAGGTCGCGCTGATTGCGGACGGCAAGGCCGACGAGTTGGTCTGGCTTCTGGAGCATCCGCCGCTCTACACCGCCGGCACCAGCGCGGACGCCAAGGACCTCGTGCAGCCGGATCGCTTCCCCGTGTTCGCGACCGGGCGCGGTGGCGAATATACCTATCACGGCCCCGGCCAGCGCGTCGCTTATGTCATGCTCGACCTCAAGCGCCGGCGGCAGGATGTGCGCGCCTATGTGGCCGCTCTCGAAGAGGTGATCATCCGCACGCTCGATGCCATGAACGTCAAGGGCGAGCGGCGCGAGGATCGCGTCGGCGTCTGGGTGCGCCGGCCCGAAAAGCCGACGCTTCCCGATGGCTCCATGTCGGAGGACAAGATCGCCGCGCTTGGGATACGCCTGCGCAAGTGGGTCAGCTTCCACGGCCTGTCGCTGAATGTCGATCCGGATCTCGACCATTTCGGCGGAATCGTTCCTTGCGGGATTTCGGCCTATGGCGTCACGAGCCTTGTCGACCTCGGCCTGCCGGTCATGATGGCGGATGTCGATATCCGGCTGCGCGAGGCCTTCGAGGAGGTCTTCGGGCCAACGGTTCAGGTCACGGAAGTCCAGGTCATTCCAGAAAAGGCGTGAAGCGGCCTTTCATTCGAATTTCCCTCAGAGCCGAGCCTTAGCGAAGCCCGAAGAGCAGATCGGCCGAGAAGACGATCGCATAGCTGTGGATGATGACGGCCGCATAGAGGCCAAGCCCGACCAGCAGGCGCTCTGCCGGGCGCATGGGCGCCAGTTCGTCGCGCATCTTCACCGTGCCCGCGCTGATCATGCTGAGCAGCGCGAAGATGGCGAGCGAGACGATGAGAATGTCCTGCGGCACGCCGACCTCCCAGCCCGTGACGGCAATCACCAACGAGATGCCGAAACTGCCGAGCATCTGCATGCCGAGCCCCGGAAAGATGCGCCGAAGCACCTGCCCGCCGTCGAAACGCGCCATCGGAAGCAGGTTCAGGAGGTTGAAGCCGCCGAGCACCAGGATCAGAACCAGAAGCGGCCGGTCGATCGCTCCCGCGATCTCGCTTCTCACCGCTGCCTCATGTCCGACGACCGCGATGGGAACAAGAAAGGCCGACATGCCGGCCCCCATCAAGGCGCAGGTCGCGGCCTCGAAATTCGAATTGTAGGGCCGCCCGCCGATCGCGATACCGCCGAGAAGCGGCACGAAGATCATCCGCGCGGTGCGATGCCCAAAGGCGCGATACGCTGCCATGTGCCCGAGCTCATGCAGGACGATGACCAGCGTCAGGATCGTCGACAGCACCAGGCCGTTCACCGTGAGACCGAAGAACGGCCAGAACAGCAGCGTCGACACGACCGCAAGGAAAATCTGCATCGGCGGACGCTCGAACATGCCGACCTTTTTGGCCTTGCCGGTTTTCAGCCAGCCCTCCAGCGAGCGCATTTCCCGACGCAGCGCGAAGTAGCGGAAGACAAGAAAGGCGATGCCGCGATAGCGATCCGTCTGCTCCACCACGAGTTCGGTCGCCCCGTTGTTCTCGCGCAGGACACGCCGCTCGCGATAGGCCGCCCAGAAGGTGGGATCGAGCGCCGTATCGTCCACCACCCGCGCGGAATAGGCAAAGCGATCCTCGCGCGAAATTTCCAGCACGCGCTCGATCGGCGCGCCCTTGCGGTCGAGGTGGTCGAAAGCCTGGCGCGCGAAACGCCCGGCCGGATCTTCCGCACGCGACGAGAGCAGCGACGGGTTCCAGTCGGCATGTTCGCCGAGGGGATCGATGGCCGACCAGATGCGCTCCGGTCGCGCCTCGAAACGGCGGGTGAGCCTCACCGTCCGCACACCGACCGGCGCCGCCATGATCAGCCACAGGAGAAACAGGTTGATCCCCAGAAGGATCAGCCCTGGATTGATTGCGTCCACCGTCAAACCCTCGATACCACGCGGAGGAGAACGGCTAAATTAGCACACGAAAGTTAACGGTCACCTTCGGCTTACCGGCTCAGGCCTTGCCGTCGCGACACAACCGCGCAGCCCGCTCTCAAGCCCGCAAACCGCCGGCAGACAGTGCCTGCCGACGTTGACAACCGCGGGATTCCTTGCATCTTCTTCAATCCGGGAGCGGGAGGATATTTCATGGAATTTGATTACGTGATCGTTGGCGGCGGGTCCGCCGGCTCTGTTCTGGCTGCGCGGCTTTCGGAAGATGCGCGCGTGACGGTCTGCCTGCTGGAGGCGGGCGGCGAAGGACGCGGACTTGTGACCCGCATGCCCTTCGGCACCATCGCCACCCTGCCCGGCAAGCCGAAAATCACCAACTGGGCTTTCGAGACCGTGCCGCAGAAGGGCCTGAATGGTCGACGCGGCTACCAGCCGCGCGGCAAGGCGCTGGGCGGCTCCAGCGCCATCAACGCCATGCTCTATGTGCGCGGCCAGCCGGAAGATTACGACGGCTGGGCGCTCGATGGCTGCCCAGGCTGGGGCTGGCATGACATGCTGCCCTGGTTCCTGAAGTCGGAGGGCAACCAGCGCGGTTCGTCCGCGCTGCATTCCGCCGACGGACCGTTGCAGGTCTCCGACCAGCAGACCCCGCGTTCGCTTGCGGAAGACTTCATTCGCGCGGCGGAAGAATGCCAGATCCGCCGCAACGACGACTTCAACGGTCCGGAGCAGGAAGGCGTTGGTCTCTACCAGGTGACACAGTTCCACGGCGGCGCCAAGAATGGCGAACGCTGCTCGGCCGCCGCCGCCTATCTGCATCCCGCCATGGGTCGACGCAATCTCAAGGTCATGACCGGCGTCCAGGCGCAGCGCATCATCTTCGAAGGCAACCGCGCCGTCGGTCTGCGCTACAAGGAAAACGGCACGGAGCGCAACCTGCGTGCCCGCCGCGAGGTCATCATCTCTTCCGGCGCATTCGGCTCGCCGCAACTCCTCATGCTCTCGGGCATTGGACCCGCCGCACATCTGAAATCGCTCGGCATCGAGGTGCTGAACGACCTGCCCGGCGTCGGCCAGAACCTGCAGGACCATCTGGACTACGTCCTGCCCGTCTTCACGACCATCAAGGACACAGTGGGTATCGGCGCCGCCGGTACTGCGAAGCTGATTGCCGAGGTGCTTCGCTGGCGGCGCGATGGCACCGGCATGTTGGCGACGCCCTTTGCCGAGGGCGGCGCCTTCATCAAGTCCTCGCCTGAAGTCGACAGACCGGACCTGCAACTGCATTTCGTCCTCGGCATCCTCGATGACCACGCCCGCAAGCTGCATCCCGGCTACGGCTATTCGATCCATGTCTGCGTGCTGCGCCCCAAGAGCCGGGGCGAAGTGAAACTCGCAAGCCGCGATGCCGCAGCCGCACCGCTGATCGACCCGAACTATCTCGCTGATCCGCAGGATGCGGAGCTGATGCTGAAGGGCGTCAAGCGCGTCCGTGCAATTGCCGCCGCCCCGTCGCTTGCCCGCCATTTCAAGCGCGAGCTTTTCCCGCTCAAGACCGGCAGCGATGCCGAACTGATGGAGCATATCCGCGCCCGCGCCGACACGATCTACCACCCCGTCGGAACCTGCCGCATGGGCAACGGGCCGATGGCCGTCGTCGACACGAGCCTGAAGGTGCGCGGGGTCGAAGGGCTTCGCGTCATCGACGCATCGATCATGCCGAACCTCATCAGCGGCAACACCAATGCGCCGACGATCGCGATTGCCGAACGCATGGCGGTGGAAATCGCGGCGGCGGCCCGTGGATGATTTTTGCCGCGGCAGGGCTTGAGCCGGTGCCGCGCGCCATGCCACAACGTGGCATCGACAATTGATTTATCAGAAGAATCGGAAGGAAGCCCCCATGGATGTCCGCGCCGCCGTTGCCGTTCAGGCAGGTAAACCGCTCGAGATCATGACCGTTCAGCTCGAAGGCCCAAAGGCCGGCGAAGTGCTCGTTGAGATCAAGGCCACAGGCATCTGCCACACGGATGACTTCACCCTGTCGGGCGCCGACCCGGAAGGTCTGTTTCCGGCCATTCTCGGCCATGAGGGCGCCGGCATCGTCGTTGACGTCGGCCCTGGCGTCACCTCGCTGAAGAAGGGCGACCACGTCATTCCGCTCTACACGCCGGAATGCCGCGAATGCTATTCCTGCACCTCGCGCAAGACCAACCTCTGCACCTCGATCCGCGCCACGCAGGGTCAGGGCGTGATGCCCGATGGCACCAGCCGCTTCTCCATCGGCAAGGACAAGATCCACCACTATATGGGCTGCTCGACCTTCGCGAATTTCACGGTCCTGCCGGAAATTGCGCTGGCCAAGATCAACCCCGACGCGCCCTTCGACAAGGTCTGCTACATCGGCTGCGGCGTGACGACCGGCATCGGCGCCGTCATCAACACGGCCAAGGTCGAGATCGGTTCGACCGCGATCGTCTTCGGCCTCGGCGGCATCGGGTTGAACGTGCTGCAGGGCCTGCGGCTTGCCGGTGCTGACATGATCATCGGCGTCGACATCAACCCGGACCGCAAGGCCTGGGGCGAAAAGTTCGGCATGACCCATTTTGTCAACCCGAAGGACGTCGACGGAGACATCGTGCCCTACCTCGTCAACATGACGAAGCGCCATGGCGACCTGATTGGTGGTGCGGATTATACGTTTGATTGCACGGGCAACACCAAGGTCATGCGCCAGGCCCTGGAATCATCCCACCGCGGCTGGGGCAAGTCGATCATCATCGGCGTTGCCGGCGCGGGCCAGGAGATTTCCACGCGTCCGTTCCAGCTGGTCACCGGCCGCAACTGGATGGGGACGGCCTTCGGCGGTGCGCGCGGCCGCACGGACGTGCCGAAGATCGTCGAATGGTACATGGAAGGCAAGATCCAGATCGACCCGATGATCACCCACACCATGCCACTCGAAGACATCAACAAGGGCTTCGACCTGATGCACAAGGGCGAGAGCATTCGCGGCGTCGTGCTCTACTGATGAGCGAACCGACCTACATCGTCGAGATCAAGGACATGGGCGGATTTTCCGCCCATGAACTTTATGCGCTCCTGAAACTGCGCGTGGATGTCTTCGTGGTCGAGCAGAACTGCCCCTACCCCGAGCTCGACGGCAAGGATGACCGCGCGCTGCACCTGATGCTGAAACGCGGCGGCGAGATCATAGCGGCCGCGCGCATTTTTCCACCTCATGACGGCGTGCCGGCAAAGATCGGCCGCGTCGTCGTCTCGCCCGCCCATCGTGGAGAACGGTTGGGCCAGGCACTGATGCGCGAGGCGCTGAAGGCCTGTGCCAAGCGCTTTGCGGACGCGCCCGTTTTCCTCTCCGCGCAAAGCCATCTGCAACGCTTCTATGCGAGCTTCGGCTTCAAACCCGTGTCGGACGAATATCTCGAGGACGGCATTCCACATGTGGACATGCTGAAGGACGGGTGAAAAGAGATTTTCACACCGAGAGGCCACGTTTGGCATGAAAAAAGCCCGCGAAACCAGAGGGTCTCGCGGGCTTCTTCAATCCATTCCGTTACGTCAGCCGGCCAGCGCCTGCGCCACGGCTTCGACGGCTTCGGCAGCCTTGGAGCCATCCGGACCGCCGGCCTGAGCCATATCGGGTCGGCCGCCGCCGCCCTTGCCGCCGAGGGCTGCAGAAGCGATGCGGACGAGATCGACGGCGCTGAAGCGGCCGGTGACATCTTCCGTTACGGCAACCACGGCGCTCGCCTTGCCGTCGGCAGAGACACCAACAAAGCAAACGACACCGCTCTCGACGCTCTTCTTGCCTTCGTCCGCCAGACCCTTGAGGTCCTTGGGCTCGACGCCGGTCACCACCTTGCCGAGATACTTGACGCCATTGACCTCACGCACATCCTGACCGGACCCGCCGGCAGAACCGCCGAGCGCCAGCTGACGGCGCGCCTCGGCCAGCTCGCGTTCCAGCTTGCGGCGCTCATCCATCAGCGCTTCGACGCGGCCGACAATCTCGCCCTGCCCGACCTTGAGAAGGCCGGCCAGCGTCTTCACGCGCTCGTCCTGAGCGGCGAGATAATCGCGCGCCGCCGAACCGGTCAAAGCCTCGATGCGGCGCACGCCGGCACCCACCGCGCTCTCGCCGAGAACATGGACAAGGCCGATATCGCCAGTGGCGCGCACATGCGTGCCGCCGCAGAGTTCGACCGAGTAGGGCTTCCCGGCTTTGGCGCCACGAACGCCCGTCCCCATACCGACCACGCGAACCTCGTCGCCGTACTTTTCGCCGAACAGCGCCATCGCGCCTTCGGCAATGGCATCGTCCACGCTCATCAGACGCGTCGTCACCGGCGCATTCTGCAGCACGATCTCGTTCGCCATCTCCTCAACGATCTTCAGCTCCTCGTCAGACATGGGCTTCGGATGCGAGACGTCGAAGCGCAGGCGCTCGGGCGCGACCAGCGAACCCTTCTGAGCGACATGCGTGCCAAGCACTTCGCGCAGCGCCTCGTGCAGGAGGTGGGTGGCGGAATGGTTGGCGCGCAGCTGGCTGCGGCGGCCATGATCGACGGTCAGCACCGCCGCATCGCCGACCTTCAGCGTGCCGGAGGCCACGCGGCCATAATGGACAAAGAGCCCCTCGCCCTTCTTCTGCACATCACTGATTTCGACCTTGGCAGAGCCTGCAACAATGACGCCGGCATCGCCCATCTGGCCACCCGATTCGCCATAGAACGGCGTCTGGTTGACGACGATCTGAACCGTCTCGCCTTCCGAGGCACCGTCGACCGACATGCCGTCCTTCACGATTGCCTGGATCGCGCCTTCTGCCTCCTCGGTGTCGTAGCCCAGGAATTCGGTGGCGCCGAACTTTTCCTTGAGTTCGAACCAGATCGTTTCGGTCTGCGCCTCGCCGGAGCCGGCCCAGCTCTTGCGGGCCTCGGCCTTCTGGCGCTCCATCGCATCGGTGAAGCCGGCGAGATCCACGTTGATTTCGCGCGCGCGCAGTGCATCCTGCGTCAGGTCGAGCGGGAAACCATAGGTGTCATAGAGCTTGAAGGCTGTCTCGCCGTCCAGCATGTCGCCCTTCGACAGGGTCGAGGTGGCGTCGGAGAGCAGGCCGAGGCCGCGCTCCAGCGTTTTGCGGAAGCGCGTTTCTTCCAGCTTCAGCGTCTCGGAAATCAGGGCTTCGGCGCGCACCAGTTCCGGATAGGCCTGGCCCATCTCGCGCACCAGCGTCGGAAGCAGCTTGAACATGAGCGGGTCGCGCGCGCCGAGCAGCTGCGCATGGCGCATGGCCCGACGCATGATGCGGCGAAGCACATAGCCGCGACCTTCATTTGAAGGCAGGACGCCATCGGCAATCAGGAAGGCGGACGAGCGCAGGTGGTCGGCAATCACGCGATGGGACGCGCGATGGTCGCCTTCCGCGGCAACACCGGTCGCCTCGACCGAGGCCGAGATCAGGTTGCGGAACAGGTCGATGTCATAGTTGTCATGCTTGCCCTGCAGCAGCGCAGCAATGCGCTCGAGGCCCATGCCGGTATCGATGGACGGACGCGGCAGGCCGACCCGCTCCTCCTTCGACAGCTGCTCATACTGCATGAAGACGAGGTTCCAGATTTCGATGAACCGGTCGCCATCCTCTTCCGGAGAGCCGGGCGGGCCACCCCAGATATGTTCGCCGTGGTCGTAGAAGATTTCCGAGCACGGGCCGCAGGGGCCGGTGTCACCCATGGCCCAGAAATTGTCGCTCGTCGGGATGCGGATGATGCGGCGGTCGGAGAGGCCGGCAATCTTCTGCCAGAGGCCGTGCGCCTCGTCGTCGGTGTGATAGACGGTGACCAGAAGCCGGCTCTTGTCGATGCCGAATTCCTTGGTGATCAGGTTCCAGGCCAGCTCGATGGCGCGCTCCTTGAAATAGTCGCCGAACGAGAAGTTGCCGAGCATTTCAAAGAAGGTGTGGTGGCGGGCCGTATAGCCGACGTTGTCGAGGTCGTTATGCTTGCCGCCGGCGCGCACGCATTTCTGCGCGGTGGCTGCCGTCGAATAGGTGCGATGCTCAAGTCCCGTAAAAACGTTCTTGAACTGTACCATGCCGGCATTGGTGAACATGAGGGTCGGATCGTTGCGCGGAACGAGCGGGCTCGAGGCCACGACTTCATGTCCGTTCTTCTTGAAGTAATTCAGAAACGACGACCGGATTTCATTCACGCCACTCATGGGAGCCCTTCAACATTTTCGACTTCGACCGCAGGCGGTCCACCCCCGCAACAGCCGGGGAAACAAGCGCTTTTATAACCCGCTTGCGCAACTGTCCAGACTTGAGCGACACAGGAAATACCCAAATGAAAACCGGCCGCATCGCACATCGATACGGCCGGCTTGCAAATAACATCCCGAAGGACTTGTGTTTACATTTCGGCGGCAGCGTCGCCGTCGTCACTGTCCGGGCCGCCCTTGTCGAGCAATTGATCGGCCAGGAGGCCGGCATTCTGGCGCAGAGCCAGTTCAATTTCCTGAGCAAGGGCAGGATTGTCGCGCAGGCACTGCTTGGCATTCTCGCGGCCCTGGCCGAGACGCTGGCTATTATAGGAGAACCAGGCACCGGACTTTTCGACGATACCGGCCTTGACGCCGAGGTCGACCAGTTCGCCGGTCTTCGAGACGCCTTCGCCATACATGATGTCGAATTCGACCTGCTTGAAGGGCGGCGCCATCTTGTTCTTGACGACCTTCACGCGCGTCTGGTTGCCGACGACCTCTTCGCGATCCTTGACCGCGCCGATGCGGCGGATGTCGAGGCGAACCGAGGCGTAGAACTTCAAAGCGTTGCCGCCCGTCGTCGTTTCCGGCGAACCGAACATGACGCCGATCTTCATGCGGATCTGGTTGATGAAGATGACCATGCAGTTCGAACGCGAGATCGAGGCGGTCAACTTGCGCAGCGCCTGGCTCATCAGGCGAGCCTGAAGACCCGGGAGGCTGTCGCCCATTTCGCCCTCGATTTCGGCGCGCGGTGTCAGCGCGGCCACCGAGTCAACAACGAGAACGTCGATTGCGCCGGAACGCACCAGCGTATCGGTGATTTCCAGAGCCTGCTCGCCCGTGTCAGGCTGCGAGATCAGGAGGTTCTGCAGATCGACGCCCAGCTTGCGGGCATAAACCGGGTCGAGCGCGTGTTCGGCGTCAACGAAGGCGCAGATGCCGCCCTTCTTCTGGGCTTCTGCAATTGTCTGCAGCGCCAGCGTCGTCTTGCCCGAGCTTTCCGGACCATAGATTTCAATGATACGCCCCTTCGGCAGACCGCCGACGCCGAGCGCAATGTCGAGCCCGAGAGAGCCCGTGGAAACCGTTTCGATCTCAACGATGTTCTCATTCGAGCCGAGCTTCATGATGGAGCCCTTGCCGAACGAACGCTCGATCTGTGAAAGTGCGGCTTCAAGAGCCTTGCTTTTATCCACCGATTTGTCCTCTACCAGCCGCAAAGAATTCTGTGCCATGGGTCCACCTTTAGGTTATTGAGGCAGGCTGGGCAACAGCGCCTCCGATGCTGATTTCGTACATGATATGTTCTCATTTCGCAAGAGCCATTCAAGCAATTGAGAAAAATGAGGAAATTGACACATGTTCACATTATGTTTCCGCTGTGGATTCAAGGACTTCATATGGACCGGCGCAAAGGCGGCGCCCCCGGTATCGGCCTTTGATTCGAAAGGAACCATGCAATGAGCGGAGCTCGAATCGTCGTCATCGGCGGCGCGCATGTCGACCGTCGGGGCCGAATTTTTTCGACCACGCGTCCGGGTGCGTCCAATCCCGGCGCATGGTTCGAGGAAGCCGGCGGCGGCGGTTTCAACGCGGCACGCGCACTGTCGCTCCTCGGCCATGACGTGACCATGATCAGCGTCGCGGGCGGCGATTCCGGCGCGGCACTGGTGGAGGCGGCAGCGGCTCGCACAGGCGTCAGGCTGAACGGCTTCACGTTCCTCGATCGCCAGACGCCGAGCTATACCGCCATCCTGGAGGCCGACGGCAATCTGGTGATCGCCCTCGCCGACATGGCGCTTTACGACCTGATGACGGCGCGACGTCTGAAGGTGAACTGGCTGCGCGACACGTTGGAGACGGCAGATTTCATCCTCTGCGACGCCAATCTGCCGGCTGAGACGATCGAGATGCTGGCGACAGAGGCCGCCGCGCGCTCGATACCGGTCGGAGCGATCGGCATTTCGCCGGCCAAGATCGTCCGCCTGATGCCGTCCCTCCCCGCGCTCGATTTCGTCTTCATGAACGAGGCGGAGGCCCGGACACTGGCCGGGCCGGACAGCGACACTCTGGAATGGCCGAAGCAGCTCCGCGCGCATGGGCTGAAGGGCGGTGCGATCACCCGCGGCATGAAACCGGCAATCCTCTGGCGCGAGGGTTCCATCGTCGGACTCGCCCCGCCCGCTGTTGAAACGATCGGTGACGTCACCGGCGCGGGCGACGCCTTTGCCGCAGGGGCCATCGACGCCTTTTTGGCCGGCGGCAATATTTCCGATATGATGCGTCAGGCAACGGCGCTGGCGCGGCTGACGGTCCTTTCCCCGCTGGCCGTGGCGGAAAATGTAAACCGTCAATTGCTTTCGGAAGTCGTGGCTCTTGTGCCCCAGCCCGAAATGCTGGATTGAAACGGCAGGAACAAGGAATAGACCCATGAATACGAACATCAATCCGGCTGCCAACGTCGTTTTTAGCCAGGAAGTTGCAGACGCCAAGGCGCGCGGTGCTGCCATCGTGGCACTGGAATCGACCATCATCACCCATGGCATGCCCTACCCCGGCAATCTGGAGATGGCCCGGAGCGTCGAGGCGATCATCCGCGAGGCCGGCGCGGTTCCCGCAACCATCGCGGTAATTGACGGCACGCTGCATATCGGACTTGAGGCCGATCAGCTTGAGGCGCTGGCGCAAACGAAGGGCGCGATGAAGCTCTCGCGCGCCGACTTTGCCTTCGCGATTGCCGAACGCCGCACAGGCGCAACGACGGTCGCGGCAACCATGATCGCCGCAGCCCGCGCCGGCATCGCGGTCTTCGCCACGGGTGGCATTGGTGGAGTCCATCGGGGCGCCGAGCAGAGCTTCGACATCTCCGCAGACCTTGAAGAGCTGTCGCGAACCTCTGTCATCGTGGTCTCGGCGGGCGCCAAGGCGATCCTCGACGTGCCGAAGACGCTGGAAGTGCTGGAAACCAAGGGCGTACCGGTCGTCACCTACGGACAGGAAGAGTTCCCGGCCTTCTGGTCGCGCTCCTCGGGCCTCAAGAGCCCGCTGTCGCTGGAAAGCGCCGCGGCGATCGCCAACTTCCAGAAGACACGCACGGAATTCGGTATTCATGGCGGCATGCTGATCGCCAACCCGGTGCCGGAAGCCGACGAGATCCCGCGCGACGAAATGGAAATCTATATCGGCCGCGCGCTCGCCGATGCGGAATCGGATGACATCCAGGGCAAGGCCGTCACGCCTTACCTTCTCGATGCGATCTTCCGCATCACGGAAGGCCGCAGCCTCAAGACCAATATCGCACTGGTGGAAAACAACGCGCGGCTCGCGGCCGAAATCGCCGTGGCTCTCACGGTCGCCTGAGGCGTAACCCCGAAAAGCGCCTTTGCCCAAAGAGCGCAGCTGCCACGCAGATCGACGATTTGCGTGGCAGCATTTTCCATGTGACAGTCGAGCGCCATCCGCGGGACGATATTTCCTCTGGAGATTGAAAGATCGATGTCTGCCACCTGAGCGAATCCCGCTATCCGTAGTCGTATCCACAACGGATACTGTCCAGCGTTCGCGAGGTCGCCCATGTTCTCGATCGTCATGCCGAGCCATCGTCCGCTGGATGCCGCGCTTCGCTCGCTGGACAGCGCTCTGCAGTTTGTCGAGAAGCGAAACGGCTTTCTGATCGTATCCGATAATTCTGGCGACGCGCGGAAACAGAAGGCCCTTATCGGCTGCTCGCCCAATCTTCTTTATTCGGTTCCGGCTGACATGAGCGCACAGGGCAACCTCCTCAATGCGCTCGAAATGGCAACGACCGACTTTGTCATGATGATGGGCGACGACGACGAGATTTACGAGACCCCAGATCAGCAGCCCTACGACCTCGCGGCGCTACCGGCTGACTATATCGGGGTCAAACCTTTGATTGCGGTGACGAATGCGGAGGGTCAGGTCAAGCGGGTCAAAGATTTTTCGCTGGAGCAGAATACGCCCAGCGAGAGAATGTTCGGCTATAACGAGAAGTCAGGCGGCGACAATTCCGCCTTCTACAGCATCTTTCGGCGCGCGCCCTACTCGAAGCTCCTCAAACATTTCCACGCCAGGCACCCTACGAAAGCGGGAAACGCGGACTGGGCATTGGCCTATACGCTGTTTTCCTTTGGAAAGCTGGCCCACGATCCCAGTACGATCCTTAAATACAACTTTCAGAAATGGGACTCCAATCAACAGGTGGAGGCGCAGGTCGAGGCGATCTTCGCCGCCGCGAACCTGGATGAAAAAGCCAAGCACTACAGGCAATTGCTCATCTATCTCGACATGATGATCCTGTCTCACAGCCATGTGTCACCACTTGGAGATGCCGACAAGGCCGATATCGCGGCCAATGTAGGCCGGTCGTTTCTGCAGGGCTTCCTGAACCGCGTTCTCCAGATGCCCGAGACTTACGGCCCCGAGGTCGTGGCGACCGTCGGCGGTTGGATGGAACAGGCTGTACGAGGGACGGACGATGACCTGCGGCGCGCGATCGACCTCACACGGTTCATCGAGCCCTCCCTGCCGGAGCGTTACAGAGCATTTCAGGACGTGTCGCGGTAGACCAAGTTTTCGCGGCGCCATGAAGCGGCGATATTGGCCGCAATCAACGATGCCTGGACGTCACCGCCCTTAACTTCGGACAGCGATCGATCGTTCAGTTTGCGGATGCAAAGGCCATGGACTGGGCCATTTCCGTCGCACTGCGGCGCTGATCTTCGGTGGCGACTGAAAAGGCCTGTTCCTGGAGGTCCTGCACCCAAACCTTGTCGTCAGGCTGACAGTGGTCGAGCGCCGCAGTCATGTAGGCGAGGCCGCGCACCGTCTGTCCCTGCTGGAAAAGCAGGCTGCCGAAGAGAGCCGTCGCGCCGACATGACCCTTCTTGCGCGCATGATTGAGCCACTTCATCGCCTCCAGCACATCGGGCTTGCCGCCCTGGCCGGAGAGAATCATCTTGGCCAGCTGGAACTGCGCCTCGGAAACACCGAAGGTGGAGGCGACCTGGAAATAAAGCTGCCGGGCTTCCGACAAGTCGGCCTTCACGGGGCTGCCTGGGATGCCGTTGAGGTAGTAATGTGCCAGCGCCATCAGCGCATTGATGAAATAGCCGGTATCGGCCGAACCTGGCTCGATGCCCTTGCTGGCAATATCGCTATACATCTTGAAGGCTTCGAAATCGTCGCGGCGCACGCCGTCGCCATCGGCATACATGTTGGCCAAAGCCCAGCGCGAGCCGGTATGGCCCTTTTCGGCGGCGTAGCGATAAGCCTCGACGGCCTCGGATTTCTGGCCGGCCTTGTATGCCTTGAAGCCGAACTTGAACAAGTCGAACGGGCCGGAGTCCTTGGTGACGCCGGAGTCCGGATCGAAGGCATAGCACGGATTGAGGGGCATGATAGACAAGGCAGCAACCAGCCCGGCCACGGCCGGCGTCGCGAACCTCAACGCTGTCTTCACCATGATGTCACGCATCTCCCGTCCCGCATCTGAGCCCGTCGCCCGGCTCCCGCACTCCGTTTCACACGGACGCAAGAATCCATCGATGACACGCATCCGGAAGAAACCTTTCTGTCTTCCCATCGCGCGTCCGTCGGCATCAAACTCAAAAATGCGGCCTGGTTCATAATGTCCTTGAGGTGCGCCCTCCGCATCTTTTCCTTCCAACTACCGTTGCCAAGAAACGAGATGCGCCTGTCAAATCCAGAGCGCCCTTTGCTGTTAATAAGCTGCTCCTGCTTTGTGGCGGGAAATGGACAAATTGTAACGTAGGGTCGCGCGCCAATGATGATCTGGTGAAAGATGTTGCTGAATCGTCACATTTTCCGACACGAAAACCCGAAAAAACAAACCCGGCGTAAGAAATTCACGCCGGGTTAAGTCTTTATTAACCTTACCGAAACCTCAACCGGCTTCGGCTATCCGCGAAAGCGCGACGAGAAGGCTCGCCTTCTGGCTTTTCAGTTCGGCCAGCTTCTCGCGTTCAGCTTCGACAACCTCCGGCTTGGCGTTCTCGACGAACTTCTCGTTCGAGAGCTTTGACGAAATCTTGGCAATGTCAGCCTCAACTTTCGCCAGCGTTTTTTCGAGCCGCGCCTTTTCGGCGGCAAGGTCGATCAGGCTGCCCAGCGGCAGGCAGACGGTGGCCTCACGAACGACAATCTGGGCCGAACCCTTCGGTGCGTGATCGGCAAAGGAGATCGCCTCGACACGCGCCAGGCGCTGCACGGCAGCCTCGTGGCGCTCCAGCCGCCCCTCGGTCAGCGAATGCGCGCCCACAACGACGAGCGGCGCGGTCGCCGCTGGCGGTACGTTCATTTCCGAACGCGCCGAGCGGATGCCGGAAACGAGGTCGATCAGCCAGTTGATTTCGTCGGCCGCAGCATCGTCTTCGAAGTCCGGCGTCGGCCATTCCGCGTGGCACAGCAACGTATTGCGCGGCGCACCTTCCGGCGCGGTCACGGCCCAAAGCTCTTCCGTCATGAAGGGCATGAACGGATGCATGAGCTTGTAGGTCTCTTCGAGCACATAGGCAGCCGTCGCCTGTGCCTCGGCCTTCGCGCCCTCGTCCTCGCCGTTGAAGATGGGCTTCAGCAGTTCGAGATACCAGTCGCAGAACTGATTCCAGACGAACTTGTAGATCGCGCCGGCCGCGTCGTTGAAGCGGTAGGACGTGATCGCCGCCGTCACCTCACGCGCGGTGCGCGAGAATTCGGTGAGGATCCAGCGGTTGATCGTGAGCGCAACCGCTTCGGGCACGAAATGCGGGTCAGCAGCACCGACACCGTTCATCTCGGCAAAGCGCGTGGCGTTCCAAAGCTTGGTGCCGAAATTGCGGTAGCCGGCAATGCGCGCCGGATCGAGCTTCACGTCGCGGCCCTGCGCAGCCATGATGGCCAGCGTGAAACGCAGCGCGTCCGCACCATATTCGTCGATCAGTTCGAGCGGATCGATGACGTTGCCCTTGGACTTCGACATCTTCTGCCCGTTCTTGTCACGCACCAGCGCGTGGACATAGACGGTGTGGAAGGGCTCGACCGGATTGCCATCCTCGTCCTTCATGAAATGCAGGCCCATCATCATCATGCGGGCAACCCAGAAGAAGATGATGTCGAACCCGGTGACGAGAACATCGGTCTGGTAATACTTCTCCAGTTCCGGCGTCTGCTCGGGCCAGCCGAGCGTCGAAAACGGCCAGAGCGCCGACGAAAACCACGTGTCGAGAACGTCTTCGTCGCGGGTCAGGATGTCGCCGGGCTTGAAGTTTTCCAGCTTCTCCTCGACCCAGGCCTTCCACGGACCTTCATGCGAGATGTAGTGCTGGATGGCGGCGTGGAGCGCCTCTTCCTCGGTCTTCTCGACGAAAACCTGACCGTCCGGACCGTACCAGGCCGGGATCTGGTGACCCCACCAGAGCTGGCGCGAAATGCACCACGGCTGGATATTTTCCATCCACTCGTAGTAGGTCTTTTCCCAGTTCTTCGGGACAAACTTCGTACGGCCTTCGCGAACGGAGGCAATGGCCGGTTCGGCCAGCGTCTTGGCGTCGACATACCACTGCTCGGTCAGCCGCGGCTCGATCGGAACGCCGCCGCGGTCACCGTGGGGTACCATGTGCTTGTGCGGCTCGATCTTGTCGACGAGGCCCTGCCCTTCCAGCATCTCGACGATCAGCTTACGGGCTGCGAATCTGTCGAGACCCTGCAACGAAGCGATCGTGTTCTTGAGCTCAGCCGTATCAGCAAGGCCTTCCAGAAATTCCTCATTGCCCTCGATATCGATCTTGCCGTCGATCGACAGCACATTGATCATCCTGAGGTTCTGGCGCTTGCCGACCTCGAAGTCGTTGAAATCATGCGCCGGCGTCATCTTGACGGCACCTGTGCCGGCTTCGGGGTCCGGATACTCGTCTGCGACGATAGGGATCAGGCGGCCCGTCAGAGGCAGCACGACATGCTTGCCGATCAGCGCCTGATAGCGCGTGTCATCCGGATGCACGGCAACGCCGGTATCGCCCAGCATCGTTTCCGGTCGGGTTGTTGCCACAACGAGGTAGTCGCGCGTCTCGGTGACGAGCGTTTCCGTGTCCTCGTCATAGCGGACAGGATGTTCATAGGTAACGCCCGGTTCGAGCGGATAACGCAGATGCCAGAGATTGCCGTTGACCTCGACCTGCTCGACCTCAAGGTCGGAGATCGCGGTGAGCAGCTTCGGGTCCCAGTTCACAAGGCGCTTGTCCTTGTAGATCAGACCTTCCTTGTAGAGCGTGACGAAGACTTCGAGAACGGCGGCAGACAGGCCCTCGTCCATGGTGAAGCGCTCGCGCGACCAGTCACACGAAGCACCGAGGCGCTTGAGCTGATTGAAGATCAGCCCGCCCGACTCCGCCTTCCATTCCCAGACCTTCTCGATGAAGGCATCGCGGCCCATGTCGCGCCGGCTCGGCAGTTTTTCGGCGGCAAGCTTGCGCTCGACGACCATCTGCGTCGCGATGCCGGCATGGTCCATGCCCGGCTGCCAGAGCACGTCCTTGCCGCGCATGCGCTCGAAGCGGACCATGATGTCCTGCAGCGTATTGTTGAGCGCGTGGCCCATATGCAGCGAGCCGGTCACGTTGGGCGGCGGGATGACGATGGTGAAGCTTTCCGCATCCGGCTTGGCGTTCGCGCCTGCGCGAAACGCTTGCGCAGCGTCCCATTTCTTCGCGATTTCCGGCTCTACGCTTTTGGAATCATAGGTTTTGTCAAGCATGGCGGATCAGCTTCTTCATGTGTTCATTGCTCCGGCTTGTAAACCGGATGCACATCATGAAGTCAACAAAAAAGCCATTCCGCGGCGAAGCACGGAATGGCTCTCCGACAAGCGTTGCCCCGCCTCTCCAGATGACGTCTCTCCGTCCGGGGTCAACAGGACGACAACGCGGACAACGGACCGCGGGGAACAATCGCTCACCGGCACGGACTATACTCAGGGTGAGTCCGTGCCGCCAAGTCTATTTTGCAGGTTGAAGCGTGAAGTATTTTTGTCAGCCAGCGATATATGCCTTGATGTGCTCGGCTTCATTTTCAATTGCGCGAATATGGGCCTTCACCACGTCGCCGATCGAAATAATGCCGATCAGACGTCCCTCGCGCTCCACGGGAATGTGTCGGGCACGCCGGGCGCTCATGAGCTGCATGAGATTGTCGACGGTCATGTCCTCGGTGCAACGATAGACATTCGACCACATTACATCGGCGACAGAGCGGTTCAGGCAGCTTGCACCATGATCGGCAATGGCGCCCACAATGTCGCGTTCTGCGATGATGCCGACGATACGTTTGCTGTCATCTACAACGACTACGGCGCCGATACGCCGCTGGTGCAGCACAGCCGCCACCTCGGCCACCGTAGCCTGTGGGCCGACGGTGACCACCTCACTGCCTTTTTCGTTCAGAATTGCCTTGACGTTCATTGGCTTCTCCCAAATCCAATGCCACATTCGCTTTCGCGATCGGCGGGCCTGCACTCCTCTGCAGGTCTTCCAACGAAGTCATGGTGCTACGGACCGGCCGTCATTGCAAGTTTTTCCGGCCAAGATGCTTTAAGCGGCAGCGTCTCTGACCGGATCGAACAGAGGAAACAAGAGGAATCCGGCGAGGAACCCGCCGAGATGCGCCTGCCAGGCGATTGCCTGCGTCTGCCCGGGAGCACCGACACCCAGCCCCGCGAGAACGACATTGGCGACGAGCCAGAATGCGATGAACATCAGGACCTCGCGGTTTTGAATGGTCTCCATGATCGAAAGCCGGCGCTGGAGAGCTGCCAGAGCGGGATCACGCATGCCGCCACGACCCGACCAGACGAACCGGCAGGCCGCCCCCGTCAGCCCCGAAATAGCACCCGAGGCGCCGACCAGCAGCGTTTCGACACCCAGATTGGCGAGATCAAAGGCAAAGGCGGAGGCCACGGACGTTACGATCCAGAAAAGCGCAAACCGTACGGATCCGATCCTGAGGACGACAGGCGTTCCGAAGACGGCAAGCCAGATGTCGTTGAAGATCAGATGCTCCCAGCCGCCATGAAGGAAGGCATAGGTGATGGGCGACGTGAACGCCGGAAGCGTCTCGCCCGAAAGAGACCCGGCATACCGGGCCGGGACGAAGCCGCCATAATAATAAAGCGCCTGGACGACGGAATCATCGAGCACCCAGCTGACCAGAACCTCGATCAGCACCGTCACCGCCACGATGAATACGATGGCCGGAGGGACATTAAAGAGCGGTTCGCGCGCGGGCGGCTCCGTCTCACCGCGCCACGGATCGACCGGCCCCGCTTCGCTCTGCGGGTTCATGTCCGGTTCGTCGCGTTCGTTTGTCATCGTCCTGCCGGGCTCCGCCGAATTTCCATCTAACATCCAATACGGATGAGCGGGGCAAAAGAGAAGCCGCCGGCAGGAAATTCGCGTGGAGGAATTCAGACAGCGGAGAACCAAGTATTAACCGAAGCAAGGCTATTGCTGGAAAAGGAGAAATTTTGCTCAGCAGGGGAAAGATGGACACGACGCCGATCGCGCATAGCCGGGTGCCCATGGCGAACGACCAGCGGATGTTCCAGCGCGTCCCCGTCAGCCTGCACGGACGCATGCTTTCCGCGACCCGCGAAGAGGTCGATTGCGTCATCCTCGACATGTCGCCGGGCGATGCCCAGATCGAAGCCGACGCCCACGTCAATGTCGGCGACCGGATCATCGCCTATGTCGACCATATCGGCCGCATCGAGGGTGAAGTCTTGAGCCTCGGCGCCAAGGGCCGCTTCGTGATCTCCGTCCACGCGACGGAGCGCAAGCGCGAAAAGCTCGCAGCCCAGCTTGTCTGGATCGCCAACAAGCACGAACTCGGCCTGCCGGAAGATCGTCGCCACGAACGCGTGGCCCCACGCCAAAATCGGTCGGAAATCGTACTCGACGATGGCCGCAGCTACCCCTGCCGGATCATCGACCTCTCCTTGTCCGGCGCTGCCATCGAGATCTCCGTCCGCCCTGCGATCGGCACAGCCGTCCAGCTCGGCAACATGCGCGGCCGCGTCGTCCGCCACTTCCAGGAAGGCGTCGCCATCGAATTCTCGGCACTGCAGACGCGAGAATCGCTCTCCGGGCTACTCTGACGCCCCAATCCCATTTCCGAACAGTTTGGCGCCGGCAGAAGACACTTCTGCCGGCTTTTTGCTGCCCGTCGTCCCAATCCGGATCAACCTTGCAGCAATCGAATTCACTCAAATTTTATTCAAATTAGCCTCAAGATTTATTCTTATTCTATTCAATTTTTATTCTTGTTTTCAGAAGTATTGATCCGAAATCTACTGAAAAGTTTCGCGTGATATAAAAAAATGCCTGCTATTGCTCTTCTCACAACGGGAGAATAGCAATGCAAAGAACAATAAGAATAGCGCTTTCCGCCCTCGCCTTCATCGCATCCGGCACCGTCAGCGCATTCGCCCTGCCCGCCAACATGCAGAGCCTCGGCGCGACCAATCCGCCGATCGGCCACTATGAATACTGCAAGCGCAATCCGTCCGATTGCCAGCCGAACACCGACGGCCAACAGGCCTATCACCTGGACGAAGCCAACTGGAAAACGATCCTCAGGATCAACTACAACGTCAACACGACGATCAAGCCGATGACGGACCAGGAGCTTTACGGCGTCGAGGAATATTGGGCCATTCCGACCACCGCAGGTGACTGCGAAGATTACGCACTCCTGAAGCGCAAGCTCCTGCATGACGCAGGCGTCCCCTATTCCGACCTCCTGATGACCGTTGTCCTGCAGCCGAATGGCGAAGGGCACGCGGTTCTGACGGTCCGCACCGATCGCGGCGACTTCGTCCTCGACAACATGCGCAACAAGGTCCTGATCTGGTCGGAAACGGAATACCGTTTCCTCAAGCGTCAGGCCTCCGAAAATTCCGCCAAGTGGGTCAAGCTGGACGACGGCCGCGCCACATCCACGTCGGTCGGCACGCTTCGCTGATACCGTTCCCGGCGAGCATCGGAACGCGGCCCTGTGGCAAATCCACGGGGGCCGCGTTTTCTTCTTTCAGGGGATAACGAGAATGTGCTTGACCGAGCCAAGAACGACATAACCATAAAGGATGGCCCAGCCGGAAGCGGCAAGCCAACCGGCCGCCTGCTGACCGAACGTTTCCTCGCCTGAACGCAGCCCCTGCAAAAGCCGCGTCGCAAACAACCCCGGTCCGCAGATCATCGCCGACGACCAGGAAGCAAAAAGCCGGCTGACGCGCCCGGTCTCACCATCGCCGGCATAAAGACCGACCCCTTGGGAAACGAAGCCGCAAAGCGCCAGCGGAATGGCGAAACCGGTCAATAAACACAGCACAAGATCGGCAAAATTCATCATTTGTTAACCCTATTCCAACAGGGTTGAGACAGCAAGAAACGTGCCGCGATTTTCTGTGCCCATCCGGCACAGATCGGGCACGAAACAGGCGGCAAGCCGGCGCGTGAGACAGGGAGCGTGCATAGATGGCACAGGACATGGTCGATTCTGCTCCAATCCTCTCGGCCGGCCTCGTCCGCAAGGCGGTCATTGGCGCCATCGTTCTCGGCTCACTCACCATGGGCGTCAGCTTTGCCGGCAAGTGGTATGGCAAGCGCATCGCCGTTGGCGAGTATTCGGCCAGCACCGCCGCCCTCGACATCACCATCGGTCCGGACCGCTTGAGGCTTCCGGAAAACACGATCCGTTTCCCCGAGCAGAGATTCTCCGGCAAGCAGGAGCAGGTCAACCTTGCCCTGCAGTGGCCCGAGATGGAGGGCTACGAGCCCGCAAGTGCCCAGCGCTTCTTCGATCTCACGAATGCCAGTTCGTTGATTTTCCTGCAGATGTCCCAGTCGATCATGACGCGGGACATGTCGGGCCGCGTGGCACCCATCTACTCCCGTCTCTTCGACGGTCCGTCCGAGCAGGGTCCGGCCGGCCTGTCCCTGCACCGATTCCGCCAAGGCTCGGGCTATGGCGACGAAGTCCTGCTGACTGACCCGAACGGCGGGGCCGAACCCTATGCCGTGCGCTGCGTGCTGCCGGCCACGCCCGCCCAGTCTACGGGTGCCGATTGCCAGCGCGACCTTCTCGCCGGTTCAGACCTCAGCATTCAATATCGATTCTCGGCAAATCTTCTGAAGGACTGGAGGGCACTGGACGCCGCAGTCCGCGCCTACGCCACCTCCCATCTCGCCGACTGATCCGCCCCCTTCTTCTTTGCAGCATAGCCGCCTGCCGCCGTACCTCTCCGCACGGAGGCGGCCGGTTTTTGACATGCGTCTCTCAACAATTTTAGCCAACTCGTAAACGCGCCATTCATCATAAACCGATTGGTAACGCTATCCGTCTAGTGTCTTCCCAATGGCGCTGAGGAGGGATGGCGCCGCCAAACAGGTGAGCAATTCTTGTAAGAGTAAAAAAGTGGCAATGCTGAAAAACTTCCCGAAAAAACGTCCCACAGTCGGCGGTTTCGCCGGTTTGTTCCGGAAGATCGCAGTGGCGATCATTGCAGGCACTTTTTTTGCCGCCAGCACCGCCTATGCCGCCAAGCAGGCTGGCATCGTGATCGATGCCAACACAGGCAAGGTTCTTTACAATCAGGATTCGGGTGGGCTGCGCTACCCTGCATCGCTGACAAAGATGATGACTCTCTATCTCGTCTTCGAAGCGCTGAACTCGGGCAAGCTGACCAAGTCGACGCCGATCACCATGTCAGCCGCGGCAGCGGGCCAGGCCCCTACCAAGCTCGGTGTTCGCGCCGGCGGCACCTTCACCGTCGAACAGGGCATTCTCGCGCTCGTCACCCGCTCGGCCAATGACGTGGCGTGGGCCTTTGCCGAAACACTGGGTGGTTCCGTTCCGAACTTCGGCAAGATGATGACCGCCAAGGCACGCTCGCTTGGCATGCGCAACACCATCTATGTGAACCCGAATGGATTGCCCGACGATCGTCAGCTGACGACGGCGCGCGACCAGGCCATTCTCGGTGTCGCGCTGCGTCAGCATTTCCCGCAATATTACAGCTATTTCTCGGTCCGCTCCTTCCGCTTCGGCCGGCAGGTGATCGGCAACCACAACCATCTTCTCGGCCGCGTGGCCGGTGTCGACGGCATCAAGACGGGTTATACCCGCGCGGCCGGCTCCAATCTGGCAACGTCCGCTCGGGCAGATGGCCACTCCATCGTTGTCGTCGTCCTCGGTGAACGCTCGGCCGGTGCCCGTGACGCCCGCGTGACGGAACTCGTCAAGCGCTACCTCCCGCAATCTTCGAATGGCCGCGGCAACTTCGTGATCGCCCGTTCGGCACCCGCTCCGACCAACCCGATCGCCATCCCGGCCCCGGTTCAGTCCGCTGCAGCCATGGCTTCCAAGCCGGTTGAAGTCGCCTCGGCCAGCGCCGATCTGCCGCCGGCCGCCGTGGCTGCGCCGCAGCCGCCTGCCGAAATCAACCGCATCGACCAGGCCTTCGGTGATGCGCCACGCATTGCGCCAAAGCCCCAGGCTGTCGCTGAAACGTCCAACGATGACGATGAAGACGCATCCCCGGTCAAGACCGCCTTTGCAGCACCGCAGGCTGAAAGCCCGGCCAGGGCTGTAATGAAGTCCGAAAAGAAAGCAGAAAAGGAAGTCGCCAAGTCCGAGGACGACAGCGAGGATAAAGATGGCGTGGACAATGTTACCACCGCCTCCACCTCGCGCTCGAAGGACAAGGGCTGGACCATTCAGGTTGGCGCAGCGCCGAGCAAGGAACTCGCAGAGGGACTGCTCGACAAGGCAAAGGCCAAAGGCGGCAAGGTATTGCGTTCCGCCGACCCCTACACGGTTGCCGCTGTTTCCGACGGCGCCAAGATCTACCGCGCCCGCTTCAGCGGCTTCCGCGGCCAGGACTCCGCAGTGAATGCCTGCAAGGCGCTGAAGCGCCGTGGCATCAGCTGCTGGGCAAGCCTGGAGTAGATCTCATGAGTTTCGTGCGGCCCATCAACGTCGTTCACACTGATCTGGCTGCCGCAAAGCCGACATCCCGCGTCGCGACACGCGTTCGCCGCGCCGCTGGACCATCAACGACCCGGAAGCCTGCAAGCCCGCGGCTTACCCTCGATTTTTACTGCGTACGAGGCCTGTCATGTCGATGAACGAAAATTTCCAGGGTACCGAGACCAGCGGTCTTCGTCCCTTCCGCAACATGCTGCATCCGCTGCACGAAGCGGCGATGCGTCTGGCCAGCGCCGGTGGCAAGGCGCGCACCCGCGACCTCGTCGCGATGCTGCTCAGCCATGGTGCCCGCGCATGGCGCAGCAGCCAGCCGAAGACGCAGATCCACCTCTACACGACCGCCCCGAATGGCCGTCGGCCGGTGCGCATCCGCCTCGGCTGATCAACCCTCAGGTTGAGATTTCCACCAGTTGCCGTCTTCCGAGACCGGCTCAATGCCGCCCGCGTCTACCTTTGTGAGAAGGTCGCGGGCGCTGTGCGTTCCGATCATCGTCTCCGGCGCATAGTCGCACAGCGGGATCAGAACGAAGGCGCGTTCAGCAATGCGCGGATGCGGAAGCAGCAGTCGCTCCGCATCGCTCATCACCCCTTCATAGGTGAGGATATCGATGTCCAGCGTGCGCGGCCCCCAGCGCTCGATGCGCACCCGGTTCATTTCCTTCTCAAGCCCGAGACAGAGATCAAGCAACGCTTCCGGCTCAAGCGTGGTCTCGATGAGCGAGCAGGCGTTGAAAAACCAGTCCTGATCCGTCTTGCCCCAGGGCGGCGTCCGATAGAGCCGTGAAACGGTCACGACCCGGCAATCCTGTCGCGCCTCGATGCGCTTCAGCGCCGCGGCCATGTTGACCGCAGGATTGCCGATATTGCCGCCGAGCCCGAGATTGGCCCGCCGGTAGCGTGCCTCAAGGGACATGCGTCACCGTCACTTCCACGAAATCGAGCACGCCCGGAACCGGTGCGTTCGGCTTCCGCACGGTGATTTCCGCACGCCTGATATGCGGAAACTTTTGCGTGAGGCCCATTGCGATATCCGCGGCCAGCGCCTCGATGAGATAGCGCCGCTGGCCGAGCACGACCGACTCGATCACCTTGAAGGCGACACCATAATCCACTGTGCCGTCCAGCTTGTCTTCCTGAAGTGGCGCTTCCGCTTCGACATCCAGCCGCGCATCGACAAAGAACCGTTGTCCGAGGAACGCTTCTTCATCGAAAAAACCGTGGCGGGCGAAGAACGCGCAGTTCTTCATGTAGATCGTATACTGCTTCACCAGATCATCCTTTCGGGCTCTCGCGCCCTTCCGCAATCATAGCATCCGCGACAGCAAGCGCATCCCTGCTGCTTGCGACATCATGCACCCTGAAAACCGCCGCTCCGGCCAGCCTGAGGATCGCGCTGGTCGCGGCGGTTGCCACATCCCGTTCGGCCGGCGCGCGGCCGGTCATCTCGCCGAGAAACCGCTTGCGCGACGTGCCGGCCAGCAACGGCAGACCAAGGACGTGCAGTTCCTCGAACCGGCGCATCAACGCGATGTTGATCGCCGCCGTTTCCTTGGCAAAGCCGAAGCCGGGATCGAGCACGATGTGCGCGCGGTCGATCCGCGCCTGGTCCGCAATCTGCAGCGAGCGGGCAAAAAAGCTCATCTGGTCTTCTATGACGTCGGCGAGGACCTCACGTTCCCGCCCCGTATGCATGATGCAGACGCCAGAGCCCGCTTTCGCAGCAACCGCGGCAATGTCCGGCTCCCGCGTCAGACCCCAAACGTCGTTGACGATATGCGCCCCCGCAGCAAGAGCGGCCTCGGCCGTGCCCGCGCGATAGGTATCGACCGAAATGACAGGCCCTGCGTCGCCAAATCGCTCGGCCAGCGCCGAGATGACCGGCACCACACGCCGGCGCTCCTCATCACCATCGACGGTGGCAGCTCCGGGACGTGTGGATTCCCCGCCGACATCAAGGATATGCGCACCGGCTTCCACCAGTCGGATCGCCTGATCGATCGCCGTTTCGGCGGAGGCGAATCGGCCGCCATCGGAGAAAGAATCCGGCGTGACGTTGACGATCGCCATGATGAGCCCGCGCGGTCCGAGCGTCAACGAACGACCATGAGCCAGCGGCCAGAGACGCGGCTCGAAACAGACTGGCTTCACCATCCCAAATTCCCGCTCTTAAGACTTTTGCAACACCTGCGGCAGAATCGCGGCGTCTTTAGCTTTTTTTATTGCTCTCCGCCTCGCTATGCAGCAAGCTCGCCTCAAAGACAATAAACGGGAACTGTGCTGATGAACTTTGTTTCTGTAAGGGCGTCCTGGCGCTTGATTGCCTTCCTCGGAACCGTGCTCTGCGGTTTTGTCGCATTGGCCACTCTGGCCGAGGCCGACACCAGCGTACGCAAGTCCACCGTTTACTTTACCGTCCGCGGGAAGACCGCGTCCGAACTGGATAGCGCGTTGATGCGCAGCGGTCCGCAGGCGGGTATTGCCCGCCACCCTGGCGCGGCCCAGATCAAGTTTTCCGGCGATATCAAATATAGCGAAGCCAAGGGCCACTGCTCCGTGGCTGCCGCTCGCGTCAACCTGAACCTCAAGCTCATCCTCCCGAACTGGAAGGATCGCAATGGGGCCCCGCGCGGTCTTGCTGTCCTTTGGGACTCACTGGCTGGTGACATCACCCGTCACGAAGAACGCCACGCCGAAATCGCAACGCAACACGCTCGCCAGATGGAAAAGGCACTGAAATCGTTGCCGCCACAGAAAACCTGCGAAGCGATGCAGGCTTTGGTCTCGCGAACGACCGACGAGCAGATCGCACTTCACGACGAAGACCAGCGACGCTTCGACCAGATCGAAATGGCGAATTTCGAGGCCCGCATCATGCGGCTTGTCAAGGAACGCCAGGCTCAGATGCAACAGGCAAGTGCTGCTCGGTGATGACACACGAGCCTGATCAAGCGCCATAGCCCGCCTGATCTTCACTCGCCGCCTGAATTTCAGGCGGCGAAGTCGTTTTGGGTCACGGTCCTGGCTGCCCTCCGCAGCTTGCGCCAGCCTGCCCCCCCACAGGCAATCACCTGACAAAAGTTGCAGTGGCAATGACGTAACTCTTGAGTTACATTAAGTCCCATAGAACGTCATCGGCGGAACATTTGCAGTCCGCCCGCAAAGACGGTCAGACGCCGAGGGCGCCTGAGTTTGGGCGGCAAAGCCGCCGCGTTTCAGTCTTGTTGATGCCGCGTGTTTACTGGCGGCGATGTTGCGGGAGTTGATCACTTCAGCAGGCGATTGCCTATATTCGCAACGAACGACGACATTCGATCCGAACACCGCGCGGGGGAACATGCGGAGTCGGATCCGGGGATACTCCACTTTCTCCTGGCGCGCGTCCTAAGACGACAGGGCGCATCCTCCCTCGCCCCTGGCGCGCCCGACTGGCCTCGCTTGACGGTTTCCGCAAGCGAGGCTTTTTTTGCCCGCCGTCAGGCAGGCGGATTTCAATCCGAGATGGCTGATGTCACGCCTGCTTTTCAGGCACGCGCACAACGAGGCCGTCAAACGCATCCGACATCTTGATCTGACAGGAAAGCCGCGACGTCGGGCGAACGTCGAAGGCGAAGTCGAGCATGTCCTCTTCCATCGGCTCCGGCGAGCCGACCTTCTCGGTCCATGCCTCGTCGACATAGACATGACAGGTGGCACAGGCACAGGCTCCGCCGCATTCAGCCTCGATGCCGGGCACAGAATTGCGAACGGCATTTTCCATGACCGTCGAACCGGACTGCGCATCAATTTCGAACGGCGTTCCGTCGAACGCGATGATTGTCAGCTTTGGCATGGGAAACCTGTATCCTTCACAAAAATGCGCCCCGCTTCGGATCGCGATCCGCGCGAGGCGTTTACCGCCGCAGTTGAACCTGACGGCAATCTCGTGTCAGCTCATGCTGGAACGATCACTCGTCCCGATAGACCTTCTCACGGCGCTCGTGACGCTCCTGCGCCTCGATCGACAGCGTTGCGATCGGCCGTGCGTCGAGACGCTTCAGCCCGATCGGCTCGCCTGTCTCTTCACAGAAACCGTAGGTGCCGTCTTCGATGCGCTGCAGGGCGGCGTCGATCTTGGAGATCAGCTTGCGCTGACGATCGCGGGCGCGGAGCTCGATGGCACGGTCGGTTTCAGAGGAAGCACGGTCGGCGAGGTCGGGATGGTTGGCGCTCTCTTCGGCGAGGTGGTCGAGGGTCTCGCGCGCTTCCCGGAGAATTTCATTCTTCCAGTTGATCAGCTTTGCCCGGAAATAGGCCTGCTGATTGGGGTTCATGAACTCCTCGTCTTCAGAAAGGACGTACTTGCTAAGTTCGATAGTCTCACTCAACGCGATTCTCCTGGAGATCATCACTTTCAGCGGGTGTATAGCCACATTGGGGTCACAGTTCAAGCAAGGAATGCCGCCTTTCGGCGCTTGAACAGGATAAAATCAGCCCGCCTAAAAAATCGTCAAGCTTTTGAATAGGTGTGACAATTTCGTGACCAGATTCGAGCGTCGGGCGAACGGGACGTTCCTGCGACAAGGCTGCCGCCCCCGTCTCTGTGAGTACGGCCTGTCTTCTCCGTTCGGCCAGCTTGACCGCATTCGGGCGGGACCCTAGATTTCCGCAGCGTGAGGTTTCAAGTTACTCTGGCAAATTGCGCCTGTAGCCATCTCTCGCGACGTGATCTCAAGTCGGAGCGGTTTCGCTCTTCAAATGGTCCGATCCGACCTCGGGCAGACCCAAGCGAAGGTTCATGCAGTCACATACTCCTCCGGTCAGCCGCCTCTTTCTTCTCAGACACGCGCAAAGTGCGTGGCCGCGGCCTGGCGAGCGGGATTTTGACCGACAGCTGGACACGACGGGTCGCGAGGAAGCAGAGCGGATCGGCCGTGCCGCAGCGGGCATGGACATGGCTCCGCTGATGCTGGTCTGCTCCACCGCCGAGCGCTGCCGTCAGACAGCAGCCGCCTTCATCTCGGCGATGGAACATGCACCGCACGTGACCCTCGATCCTGAGCTCTACAGCGAAGGACCGGAACATTACCTCAGCCTCTGCGCCGGGGTGGAGAGCGGCAAGAGCCTGATGATCGTCGGGCACAATCCGATGATCGAGGAGACGTTCAACCGCCTCGTCGGCGTGAAGGCCGCCAATGCGCATATTCCTGCAGGGTTCCCGACCGCGGGCCTCGCCGCCTTTGTCCGGAGCGGTGAAGAGCCGTGGCGGCTGGAAACCCTTCTGACACCTTGATCGCTGCCGGGCCGGTATCAGGCCGGCATCGGCCCGACATAGCGCGACTGCGGACGGATGAGACGGCCCACCTTGTCCTGCTCGAGCACATGGGCAGTCCAGCCCGCCATGCGGCCGCTCGCAAACACGTTGGTGAAACTTTCGCGCGGGAAACCGACGGCCTCCAGCACCAGCGCGGTGTAGAACTCGACATTGGTCTGCAAGGGCCGAAGCGGTTTGCGCTCAGCCAGCAGCGCCAGCGCCTCGACCTCCACCTTTTCGGCAAAGTCAATGCGCCCGCCGTTGTCGCGCAGGCTCGCCACTGCCTGTTTCAGGGCGTCGGCGCGCGGATCGCGAACCCGATAGATCCGATGCCCGAAACCCATCAACCGCTCGCCCCGATCCAGGGCCGCAGCCAGCCACGGCCTGACATCTCCCTCTGTTCCGATCGCATCCAGCATGTCGAGGACCGGCCCCGGCGCACCGCCATGCAGAGGGCCCTTCAGCGCGCATAGCCCACCGATGACAGAGGAAAACAGACCGGCCTGCGTAGAGGCAATCACCCGCGTCGCGAAGGTCGATGCATTGAGGCCGTGATCGGCGACGGTGACGAGATAGGTCTCCAGCGCCCGCACCTTGTCTGCCCGCTGCTCCGCTCCATGCAGCATACGCAGAAAGTCCGCTGCATGTCCGAGCGATGCGTCGGGTCGGACAGGTTCGAGACCCCGGTCCCGCCTTGCAATGGCAGCCGCAAAGACCGAAGTCGACGCCACAGCCACCACGTGGTGACTTTCCTTTTCCACGTCCGGCAGGCGCGACAGGAGGAGCCGCAATGCCTCAACCTGAGAGAGACCATCGAGCGCCGGCAGCGCCGCGACCATCCGTTCGAAAGCGACTTCCCGCGCGGCCCCCAGGCGTTTCCGGATACCCGCTTCGTCCAGATTTTCAGGCGCCAGATCGCGCCACAGCAGCGAGAGAACGGCCTCGAAGGACCAGCCCGACAGCTGCTCGAGTTGGTAGCCTCTGAGAACCAGCCGGCCGGCCGCGCCATCGACATGCGACAGCACGGTTTGCGCGGCCACGACGCCCTCCAGGCCGGGCGAGAAGGTGTCACCGGTAGAAGACTCGATAGATTTCAAGGGGATATTCATGGATTAACCTCGCGACGGAACTCGTGTTGACGAACACGATCCTGTCAGCGAAGAATATATAGTCAATCTTGATTCAACCAATCAATGTGTATTCAATGTCCGCACCCGATCAATATATCGATGCAGAAGCGGCCGCCGATCTTCTCGGCGTCAGCCGCGCCACGCTCTATGCCTACGTGAGTCGCGGCCAGATCCATACACTGGGATCTGATAGCGATCCGCGCCGCAGGCTCTACAGCGCCCACGACATCGACGAGCTCAACAGGCGCAAATCCGTTGGCCGCCGCCCCCGTGCCATTGCCGAAACCACGCTCGACTGGGGCCTGCCGGTACTCCCGTCAGCCATCACGCTGATTGACGAAGGCCGGCTCTACTATCGCGGCCGGGATGCAGCGCACCTTGCCGAAACCGCCACGCTGGAAGACATCGCCCGACTACTCTGGGATTGTGGCAAAATTGACCCCTTTGCCGATCCCGCCACAATACCGGAACGCTTCGATCCCTATGTGACAAACATGGTTCGCGCGCTGCCCCTGACCGAACGTTGCCAGACGCTGCTGCCCATGGTCGCCGCCGGCCGGACCACGGCATGGCAGCGAAATGCCCGCGCGCTCTGGCCCGGTGCCGCATCTCTTATCCGCGCCATGGCGGGCGCGGCAAGCTGCAGTTCTGCCGATGCCATGCCTGTCCACAGGCAGCTGGCGCGCGAATGGGAGTGTGGCGATTTCGGCGGCGACCTCATCCGGCGTGCGCTGGTGCTTCTCGCCGACCACGAATTGAACGCCTCCGCCTTCGCCGTCCGCGTCGTCGCCTCCACCGGCGCCTCGTTGGGCGCATGCCTCAACGCCGGACTCTCCGCACTCAGCGGCCCCCTCCACGGCGGGACGACCAGCCTTGTCGAACTTCTCTTCGACGATGTCCGCCAGTCCGGCAGTGCCGCCGCCGCCGTCGAAACGCGTCTGCGGCGCGGCGATGGCGTGCCCGGCTTCTCGCATCCGCTTTATCCGGAGGGCGATCCGCGCGCGGAAGCTCTCCTGCCGCTCCTGCCTCGCGAATCCGGCCGCGACGATCTCATGGCCGTGATGGAGGACACGGCCGGCAAGCGCCCCAATATCGACTTCGCGCTCGTGTCGCTCCGCCGCGCACTTGGCCTGCCCCGCGGCAGCGCCCTCGCCCTCTTCGCCGTCGGCCGCTCCGTCGGGTGGATCGCGCATGCGCTGGAGCAGAATGCCGAAGGCAGCCTCATCCGCCCCCGCGCCCGCTATGCCGGCCCGGCTCCTGAAGATTGACGGGCAAGCCTGTTCCCGGCGTTGAAACCCGCCCGGGCATAGGACAGCTGCGCAACCGAACACAACCTTAAAATGAAAATGAATTAATGAAATAATCTTAGATTGAATTCATCGATTCAATTCTGGATAGCTATGCGGAATTCCTCAACCAAAAGGAGTCCGCATGCGCAACCTCTCTCTTTGCGCGGGTATCATCGCGATGGCAGCGCTGTCCGGCTGTGATGAACCGGCGCTGGCCGTCCGCGGCGACAGCACGGCCATTGCCTCCCGCGACGGTCTGGCAAAAATCTGGAACGCCTACCCGGCCTGGGACGCACATCGCTGGTGGGTCATTGTGGGAAAAACCTTCACGCCGCAACGCGCCGTCTTCAACGACGGTGTCGGCGGCCAGAGCATTCAAACCTTGCGTGACAAGATGGTGGCCGATCAGGATCATCGCGGCCTGCCCTCGGTGATCTACGATCGCCGTAACGACGGGGAGGACGCAACGCAATATGTCGCCGCACTCAAGGAAGCGATCGCCACGTTGAAAACGCGGGATTTCCTCATCCTGCCGCAGGTGCCGCGCTCCGAAGGCTTTCCGGAGCCACCGGACCAGAGCGCAGCCATGGCGGAAATCGATCGGCAGGTTCTCGCACTCTGGCCGGGCAACACCTTTTCGCCCTCCGAGCGAGCGGCCTTCCTCGGCGAACTCGCACCGGACGACACCCGCCTCGACGGGCTGCACCGCAACGAGAAGGGCCAGGCAATCGAGGCCAGATGGATCGGCCACTGGCTTCATGCCCGGCTGGACGGAGGCCCTGGAGCAAGCGCAACCTCTGCTAACGGCGCATCGACGCCCGTTCCACAACCGCCGTCCTGACCGTCTCATACTCGGCTCGATTGAACCGCCACCGCGCGTCACCTATATCAGCGGCATGATCCCGCCGACACGCGAGCCCGCATGACCCCTTCCCTGACATCATTGACGGATGACGTTCTGATTGCGGCCGAAAACCTTGCCGATCTGGGCAAGGGCCTCGTCAATCCGTCGCTCCGCCTTGGCGTCACCGGTCTCTCGCGGTCAGGCAAGACGGTCTTCATCACCGCGCTGGTGCATAATCTCGTCCATGGCGCCCGGCTGCCTCTGGTACGCGCGCTGCATCAGGGCCGCGTGTCCTCAGTCCATCTCGATCCGCAGCCGGACGATGCCGTGCCGCGCTTTCAATATGAGGACCATGTCCGCGACATGGTGGAAAAGCGCATATGGCCGGACAGTACCCGCTCGATTTCCGAACTGCGCCTGACCGTTCATTACGAAAGCGCCAGCGGCTGGAACCGCCTCTTCCGGCCCGGCACGCTGAATATCGATATCGTCGACTATCCCGGCGAATGGCTGCTCGACCTGCCGCTGCTGGGCCAGGACTATGCGGAATTCTCGAAGAATGCGCTGGCGCTCTCCCGTTCCGACATTCGTGGCCCGCTGGCGCGCGAATGGCTGGGGCTTGCCGAACGCATTGATCCCGCCTCGCCCGCCGACGAACTCGTGGTGCGCGACATGGCGCAGGCCTATGCGGCCTATTTGAAGGCCTGCAAATCGGATGAGCGCTCGCTCTCCATGCTGCCGCCCGGCCGCTTCCTCATGCCCGGCGATCTCGAAGGCTCGCCGGCGCTGACCTTCGCGCCGCTGACGGCTCTCACCGACGGCCCCGCGCCCAAGGGTTCCTATCAGGCGATGATGGAGCGCCGCTTCGAGGCCTACAAGGCGATTGTCGTGCGCCCCTTCTTCCGCGATCACTTCGCCCGGCTCGACCGCCAGATCGTGCTGGTCGATACGCTGCAGGCCGTCAATCGCGGACCGGAGGCGCTGAAGGATCTGGAACACGCGCTCGGCGACGTGCTCTCATGCTTCCGCGCCGGCAAGGGCAATCTCCTCTCCTCGATCCTGACGCGCCGGATCGACAAGGTGCTAATCGCAGCGACCAAGGCCGACCATCTGCATCACGAAAGCCACGACCGGCTGGAACTCTTGACCCGCCGCCTCGTCTCCGGCGCGCTCACCCGCATCGGCATGTCGGGCGCCGGCATCGAGACGGTGGCGCTCGCCTCCGTCCGCGCCACCCGCGAGGCAACCGTCAAGCACAGTGGTGAAGACCTGCCCGTCATCAGCGGCACGCCGATCGAAGGGGAAATCATCGACGGTGAGCGCTTCGACGGAAAGCGCCGCACCGCGGTTTTCCCCGGCGACCTGCCGAAAGACCCCGAAACGCTGTTCGACAGCGCCGGCCACGCCTCGCTGCTCAAACCCGGCGATTTCACCGCCGTTCGATTCCGCCCGCCGGAGCTCGGCTCCAGCGCAGGCCTCGAACTGACACTGCCGCATATACGGCTCGACCGCGCCATCGAATTCTTGATCGGAGACCGGCTGGCATGAGCGATGCACCGCGCAAACCCATGAACTTCGCCGAAACCCCTCAAACAGTGGTCGAAACACCAAGTCGTCGCCCGGCATGGTTCGACAACGGCGTCGTGGAAACGCCGTTCGAAGAGGACATCTTCGAAGCCGAAGGCATCGACGCGGAACGGCGCATTGCAGAGACCGGCACGCTGAAGCCCGCGCGCCGCTTCCCCTTTTTCAAGATCTTCTCCGGCGCGCTCGGCGTTCTGGTCTCCATGGGCATCGGCCTGTGGATCGACCGCCTCGTCAACGACCTCTTCGGCCGCGAGGATTGGCTGGGTTATGTCGCGCTCGCCGCCGTCGCCGTGCTGGTCCTCTCGGCCATCGGCTTCGTCATCCGCGAACTCTACGGCCTGAAAAGCCTGACCAACATCCAGACGCTCAAGCAGGAAGCCCGCGACGCCGCCAGCTCGAAGAGCCGCGACGATGCATCCAAGACGGTGAAGGCGCTCTCAGCGCATCTTTCGCATCGCCCGGAAACGGCGCGTGGCCGCAAGGCGCTCGAAGATCACGCCCGCGAGATCATCGACAATCCCGGCATGATGGCGCTTGCCGAAAGTGAGTTGCTGTCGCCGCTCGACGACGAGGCGCGCCGCATGATCGCCAATGCCGCGCGCCGCGTTTCCGTGGTCACGGCGGTTAGCCCGCGGGCATTGGTCGATATCGGTTACGTGCTGTTCGAGGCCGCGCGGCTGATCCGCATGCTCGCCTTTCTCTATGGCGGCCGCCCCGGCTTCTTCGGCCTCATCCGCCTGCTGCGCGAGACGGTGGCACATCTCGCGGTCACCGGTGCCATTGCGGTGGGCGATGATGCCATCCAGCAGGTCCTAGGCCATGGACTGGCGTCGAAGGTTTCCGCTCGTCTCGGCGAGGGTGTGGCCAACGGATTGATGACCGCGCGCATCGGTATTGCGGCCATGGATCTATGCCGTCCGATGGATTTTGCCGAAATCCGTCGCCCAAAGGTCACAGACTTTCTCAATGTCTTGAAAGACGCGTCGAAAACTCCAAGGTGACGTTGGACAAGCGCCGGAATTTGAGTTACCGCCTCATATCAGGAAGTGTTTCGAGTGCTTCGTTTGTTGTCTGCCACGATGCAGATAACCTTGAGGGAAACGGTCCCTGGACATCTGTTTTTCATGGTCCATTAACCAATCCGCGCGAGACTTCGAGACAATTCCGGTGCCAGTACCAGCGCTCGCCCCCGTTCAAGGAAGTCCGATGTCCGTCAAGCTTTCCATCGCCGCAGCCGCTCTCGCGCTTGCCGCCGTATCGCCGCTCGCAGCACATGCCGGCGACCGTGAATTCTTCGACAGCACCGCAGGCGTCTGGCAGGGACCCGGCGAAATCGTTGCCGGCAAATACAAGGGCACGAAGTTTACCTGCGATCTGAAGGGTGAGTCGAAGTCTTCCGGCGCCGGCCTCAAGCTCGACGGCTCCTGCCGCGTGGGCGTCTTCGCGCAGCCGATGTCGGCCACGATCGAGCGTAACGGCGAAAGCTACAAGGGGACCTTCCTTGACGGCTCCGACGGCAAGGGTCTCGACATTGTCTCCGGCGCCGTCGTCGGAAATCGAGTCATCGTCGGCATCAACCGCAAGAACCTGAACGGCGCCATGATTGCCCGCCTCAAGGACAAGAACACGCTGAACGTCACGATCTCCGTGCGCGTCAACGACAGCCTCGTGCCCGTCATCGGCATGACGCTCGACCGCAAGATGGATCAGGCGTCGGTTGGTTCCATCAAGCAGGCGGATTGATACCCGACCCCAGGTCGGCCGCGCCAAATGAGCACAGCCGTCTCCTCAGCCCCATAAACTCTTTCAACGTTTGGCCAGTTCGACGCGGCGGTTTTTTGCCCTGCCGCCAACGTCGTCATTCGAGGCGATCGGCGAGGACATGCCCGCACCGAAAGGTGTCAACCGCGACGCCGCGATGCCGTAACGCTGCGATGAAGTCAATGGAAACGAGACCCGTGAGACACGGGCGAAGAAACATATGCCGCATGAAAACCTGGCTCCCCGAAATCGAACATGTCGGTGCGTTGTGACAGTCGCGAACCATGCCGTTTGACCTCGACCGAACATTCGCCTGCGTCAGCCCGATGTTCGCGCCATCCGCACGAAGGTATGTCCATCTGCGTTCGCAGGCAGCGTCGACGGTCGAAGTCCCGCGCAAACGTCCGCCATTCCCCGCACAACCATGGCACGAAACTGTAATACTGTCACGACAGCTTAAACAGGGATTTCTGAAATTCGTCAGCCCCGCGCCATGCCCTTCGCCGTGAGCTCCGCCAGATAATCCGCAAACAGAGCATCGCCCTCCTCGCCCAGTTGGCGAAGGTAGGTCCAGGTGTAGATCCCGCTGTCATGCATGTCGTCGAAGCCGATCCGAACCGCATAGTTTCCGGACGGCTGCACGCTGATGATTTCCACGTTACGCTTGCCGGGCACCGTCACTTTCTGCCCCGGCCCATGGCCCTGCACTTCCGCCGAGGGCGAAAGCACGCGCAGCATTTCCGCAGGGAGCGGAAACACGGCGCCGTCATCGAACGTCACCGTCATCGTGCGGCGATCCTTGGAGACCTTGATGGCCGTCGGGCGGGCCGTCTTCGCTTGAGATGTCATGGCTTTGCTTTCGAAAATTTGATTGGCGTTAAGTGCGCCCCATATAATAGACAGTGGAAGCGGCGCAAAGCACCGTTTCCGCCTGTCCGGAACGACTTGACCCGAAGCATTCCCGTCGTCACATTGAAGACGGAGGAGTAAGACGTTGAACCAGCATAATCCGGTGACTGCCGACAGCAACGCGCGCCCGCCCATGATCGACCCCTTTGGTCGGATGGTCTCCTATCTGCGCGTCTCGGTCACAGACCGCTGCGACTTCCGCTGCACCTATTGCATGGCCGAGCACATGACCTTCCTGCCGAAGCGGGACCTGCTGACACTGGAGGAGCTCGATCGCCTCTGTTCGGCCTTCATCGCCAAGGGCGTCAAGAAGCTTCGGTTGACCGGCGGTGAGCCGCTGGTGCGCAAGAATATCATGTATCTCATCCGGGAACTCGGAAAGAAGGTCCATTCGGGCGAGCTGGAAGAGCTGACGCTGACGACGAATGGCTCCAATCTCGAGCGCTTCGCCGGCGAACTGGCAGAGGCCGGCATCCGCCGCATCAACGTCTCTGTCGACACGCTCGATCCGGTAAAGTTCCGCGAGATCACGCGGCTCGGCGATCTCGCCAAGGTTCTCGCCGGTATCGAGGCCGCGCAAAAGGCGGGCATCAAGGTTAAGCTGAACGCGGTGGCACTCAAGGATTTCAACGAACAGGAAATCCCCGAAATGATCGCCTGGGCGCATGGCCGCGGCATGGACATGACGCTGATCGAGACCATGCCTATGGGCGAGATCGAGGAAGACCGCACCGATCAGTACCTGCCGCTCTCCAAGGTCCGCGCCGATCTGTCCGAGCGCTTCACGCTGACAGACATCCCCTTCCGCACCGGCGGCCCTGCGCGCTACGTGGAGGTGAAGGAAACCGGCGGCAAGCTCGGCTTCATCACGCCGATGACGCACAACTTCTGCGAAAGCTGCAACCGCGTGCGGCTCACCTGCACCGGCACGCTCTACATGTGCCTCGGCCAGAACGACGCCGCCGACCTCCGCGCGGTGCTGCGCGAGAGCGACGACCCGCAGGTTCTCTCCGCGGCCATCGATGAGGCGATCCTCCGCAAGCCCAAGGGCCACGATTTCATCATCGACCGCGACCACAAGCGGCCAGCCGTTGCACGCCACATGAGCGTGACAGGCGGGTAAACAGTCGAGCTTCCGGCTGAAAAAGACATAAGCCGGTCGGACAAACCGGGACGAAATGCAAGCTCGAAAGCAAGCCGCATGGCCTCATCGGACAATTTCAAAGGCGCGCTTTACATGACAGCCGCCATGGCGGGCTTCGGCTTCAACGACATGCTGGTGAAGGCTGCGACGAGGACGCTGCCCACCGGCGAGATCATCGTCATTCGTGGCACCATCTCGACCCTCCTCGTTTTTCTGCTGGCCTTGTATCTCGGGGCACTGAGACCGCTGAAGACGGTTCTGCATCCCATGCTGGCGCTGCGGGTTCTGGCGGAAGTGACCGCGACCTTCACCTATATCTATGCGCTCGGGCAATTGCCGCTGGCCAATGCCGGCGCGATCCTGCAGTTCCTTCCCCTGGCGGTCACGCTGGGAGCCGCGATGTTCCTCGGCGAGTCCGTCGGGTGGCGGCGCTGGGGCGCCATCATCGCGGGCTTCCTCGGCGTGCTGCTCATCATCAAGCCTGGACCGGACGGCTTCTCTGTCGCGTCCTTCCTCGCCCTCGCCTCCGTCTTCGCCGCCGCCGCACGCGATATCGCCACCAAACGCCTGCCGCAAGGGATTCCAACCGTTTACGTGACGCTCATGACCTCAGTCGCGGTCACCATAGGAGCAGGTATCTTCATCGCGCCACTCGGCGGCTGGCATGCACCAGGCACGCTGGACGTGACCACTCTGGCACTGGCAGCCGTCTGCCTCATGATCGGCTATCTGGCGCTGATCTCGGGCATGCGCACAGGCGAAATCTCCTTCATCGCGCCCTTCCGATACACCTACATGATATGGGCACTGGTGCTGAGCTTTACGGTTTTCGGCGACTTGCCGGATATGTTCATGCTGGTCGGCAGCGCCATCGTGGTCGCCTCCGGTATCTACACATTCTATCGTGAAAATCGCCGGCCCGGGGGCCTTCCCGCCCAGTCGCTACCCCGAGCGCCACATTGATGAGCCTGCCCATGAGAGACGAACATGCCCCGAGATTTCCCGCGATGGTGCTGGCGGGCGGGCGCTCCACCCGCATGGGCGAGGACAAGGCAGCAAAACGTTTAGCCGGCAAACCACTTGCCGCAATCGCAGCCGCGCGCCTGGAAAGGCAAGCGTCACCGGTTTTCATCAACTCCCGCAATCCCGCGCTCGCCGGCCTCGGCTACGACCTTGTGCCGGACACGATCGGCGGTCACGAAGGCCCGCTTGCCGGCATTCTTGCAGGTCTCGAGCATGTCGCAGCCGCGCTGCCCGGTGTGACACATCTTGCAGTCGTGCCCGCAGATGCCCCGTTCTTTCCGGACACGCTGATGACCCGCCTCGCCGCCGCCATCGATGGCCCGGAAGCCGTTGCCATAGCCGCCTATTGCGGCGATCCGGAACCCGCCTTCGCGCTCTGGCCGATAGCTCTCGCCAGCCGTCTGCGTCACTGGCTGGAGACAGCCGAAAGCCGCGCCATCCGCGCCTTCGCGGCAACGTGTCAGATCCGCCTTGTCGATTTTGTGGATGAGCCCCCGCACAGCTTCTTCAACGTCAACCGTCCCCGCGATTTCGAGCGCGCTAGAGACCTGATGGGCCTGGGCCGGGCCCCGAAGATCCTCGGCATTTCCGGCTGGAAGAATTCCGGGAAGACCGGCCTCACCGTCCGCCTCGTGGAGGAACTGACCGCGCGCGGCTACCGCGTCTCCACGATCAAGCACGCGCATCACGACTTCGATATCGACAAGGTCGGCGCCGACAGCTTCCGCCACCGCCAGGCCGGCGCGCACGAAGTCACCATCGTCTCCGGCACCCGCTACGCCATCATGCACGAGTTGCGCGGCAATCCCGAACCCGCCTTCGAAGAGGTCCTTTCCCGCCTCGCCCCCTGCGACATCGTCGTGATAGAAGGCTACAAGCGCGAGCCGGTCCCGAAGATCGAAGCCCGCCGGCTGGAGGCCAAAAGCCGCGTGCCGCTGGCGCCGGAAGACCCGCATATCGTGGCGATTGCGGCGGATCATGCGGTAACCGACACGGCACTGCCGGTGTTCGATCTGGACGATACGCTGGCGCTGGCAGATTTTGCCGAGAGGCTGCTGGGATTTGCGGAGAGATGGTAGAATAATTGCGAGCGTGGCGCCTGCGGGAGACTCTCATCCCACCGTCAACAACCCGTCCATCGGCTTCACCGCGCCGCTGTCCGGAAACACATCCTTGCCCAACGCCGCCTCGTTGATGCCGAGATGATCGCGAAGCGCGCCCTTCAGCACGGCACGCAGATCCGTCGTCGGTGCGAGGTCGCGGGACTGGAAGAGCGCCTTGTCGGAGAGGCCGGGCCAGTCGGCCAGCACGCGGCCGCCTTTGACTGCACCGCCTGCGAGGAAGGCCACCGTGGCCGTGCCGTGGTCAGTGCCCTCCGTGCCGTTCATGCGCACGGTGCGGCCGAACTCGGTGGCGACCACCACGACGGTCTCGTTCCACGCGGGCCCCAGGGACGCCTTGAGCGCGGCCATGCCGGCATCGAGTTCCACCAAGGCCTTGCCGAGATTTTCACCTTCAGGCTGCTCGGTCGCATGGGTGTCCCAGCCGTCGAGATCGATCGCGCCGATGCGCGGGCCGTTGGGGTCTGTGAAGAGCTTGCCGACCATCTGCATGCCCTTGACGAAATTGGAGTTCTGGTTGGCGTAGGGGCCCGCGCCCTGTCCCATCCCCTGACCCATGGCCGCATCCATGTCGGCCTTGGACGCGGCAATTCGTTCGAGATCGAGCCCGCGTCCAAAAGCGCTGGCGAGCGTCGGATCGGCCGACTTGTAGAAGTTCAAGAGGCGTGCCCGTGCATCCTCGGTCGCCGGTTTCACGCCGCCGGCGGCCCATGTCAGCGTCGAGGCCGGACCCCGCATGATCAGCGGCACGGTCGGCCCGATCGCGAGACCACCGGCCTTGACGCTGCCGGCCTTGCCAAGCTGCGACATGGCGCGGTTGAGCCAGCCCGTGCTGACCGGAGCGGCGCCCGGGAGGCCGCTTTCCAGCACATCCTGTCCATCGAAATGCGAGCGATCGCGATAAGGCGTTGCCACCGCGTGGATCGCAAGGGCCTGCCCCTGGCCGAACATCTCGTGCAAGGTTGCAAGCTTCGGGTTCATCACGAAGCCGCCGGTGATCGGCAGCCCGGCCGGTGTGCCATCGGCACCGAGGATCAGCCCGGCGCGTGCACGCTCGAAATCCGGATCGAAGGCAGGCTCGATCACGGCAAGACCGTCCATCGCCCCGCGCAGGACGACCATGAGAAAGCGCGGATCGCGCCCCGGCGCAGCACTGGCAAATTGCGGCGCAAAAGACCATGCGGTGAAGGCACCGGCCGTCAAAAGAAAGCCGCGGCGTGTCGGATGGAGGAATTCGAACATGGACCTTACCTCACCTGAATATCGGGAGACATGATGATCGTCGCCAGCGCCTCGCGGCGGCTGGCGGCCCGTTTGATCGCCGTCTGCATGTCGGGTTTCAGCGCCGGACCGAAGAGCGCGGAGGCAAGTTCCATCGGCTCGGGCGGGTTCTTCGGCTGCCCGGAAAGCTGCAGCGCATAGTCGAAGCGCTTGACGAGCGCATTCGGCGCGGCCCAGGCCATGTCATTGTCGGGGAAGCCGTTGGGCGAACGCGGCGTCCAGAGCGGCTGACCGAGCACGCGGGCGAAATTGACAACTTTCTTCGGGTCGGTATTCAGCGCCAGAATGCGCTCGCAACAGATCGCCATGTCGTAGGGCGGGATGACCTTGGCCGGCGCGGCGTTCCATGCGTCCTGGGACTTGACGAGTGCAACCATGGTCTCGCGCAGATCGCCATTCGTTTCCCGGAAGCGCTTCGCCAGTGTTTCGGTAAGCGCCGGCGGCGCCTTGTCGCCCACGAAATGGCGCACAAGCTTGTCTGCGACATGCTGCGCGGTGGCCGGATGCGCGGCCAGCATGTCGAGCAACGCCTCGCCCTGCGCCTCACCACCTTCGGCAAACGGCGTGCCCATGACGGTAAAAGCCCCCGGCTCATGCCGGTTCGGCTCGAACTTGAACATGCCGGGCTGCGGGTCCTTGTCGCCCGCGATGCCCCAGCCGGTGATAATGCGCGCGGCATTGGTCACATCGGCCTGATTGTAGCCGGCCTTGACGCCGACCGTGTGCAATTCCATCAGCTCGCGGCCGAGATTTTCGTTGAGACCCTTCTTCTGTTTCTGCCCGGCCTTGGAATTCGGCCCGAAAGACACGTGATTGTCGAGATAGGCGAGCATGGCCGGATGATGCATGACCGCACCCAGCATGTCGCGAAACCGTCCGGTGACAAAGGGGCGGATCGCCTCGCGTTCGTAGGAACCGGCAAGAACACGCACCTCCTCGCCCTTCGAGCAGGAAATGCAGAAATGCCCCGCCCAGAAATCCGTCAGCCGCTCGATCAGCGGCCGGTCGGAGGTCACCGCCATCTGCTGGCGATAGGCGGCTTCGTTCTCGAACTGCGTGCGGACAAACTCATTCTTCTGCTTGAAGATTTCCTTGTTGTCGGCCGTCACAGCCGCCGCTGCGGCGACATCGGGGACCTTCGCCATGGCGGGCGTGGCAGAGGTCTCCGCATTTCCGCCGGGTGCCGCGCCATTGGCCGGAGCGTTCGCCATGGCCATCCGCGCCTCGCGCACCTGCTTCTGCCGCTCGCGCAATTCCCGGATGATATCGGGAGAGGCCAGCAGGCCGGAACCGTCGGAATATTTCGCGCCGTCGAGCTGCGATAGAATCGTCTCCCGCGCATCCGCCCCGAGCTTGCGCCAGCCATCCGGGACCGCCCCATAACCGAAGCGCCTCTGCGCCGTCACTGCCATCTCATCTGCAAGCGCCATGCGGAAAATCCTTCTGCCGGCATAAAAACGGCGACGCGGCGCGTACCTGGGTATCGCAAAGCCTGCCTGGGGAGCGACGCGTCGAGCACATTGCTAACCGGAGTTGCCGACACGAATGCGGCGAAAGGCAGAGGTTACAGAGATTTAATATGGGCGCCGGTTGCAACTGCACCCTGAGCGTGCAGAGTGAGGTCAATATTATCGCAGGAATTTTTCGATGAGTATTGCAGAGTCCCAAGCCGCGCAGCCGCCCCGGTACTTCTGGCGACGGGTCTTAGCCTTCCTCATTGACAAGTTCATCATCGCGCTCGGCTTCATGTTCCTGATGATCGTCATCGCCGACATATGGCCCGCAAGCGTGACTTACATGCCGGAATCCTTCTTCCGAACCACACGGTGCGAAGACGGAGCCTCCAACCCGAACAGCGCGGACATGCTGGCCAAGCTCGAGGTGCAACCGGGCGAAGCAACCTTTGTAAGGATCTGCAAGACCGACTCCTTCATGATGCCGACGCGAAACTGGGGTTTCGTAGTGGCGGAAAAGAAGCTGGCCGATAACCCCATCAGAAAAACCACAACGCGAAGCATCCGCTTTTCGGTCGGCAAGGCCGGTAACTTTTACCTACCGGATATGGTCATGAGCTCGGTAATCGACAGCGCACAGCAGCTTCTGGCCATCGCAGCCTTTGCATTCTTGCTGGCGGAATGGGCCTCGCCCGGCAAACTGGTCGTGCATCTGCGCGTCGTCCCGGTGGAGGGATATGACGAGACGAACTACGACCCGCCCGCCTTTTGGCTCAGCCTCAAGCGGGAAGCTCTCAAGCAACTGCCGATCCTGATCGCCATCGTTGCAACCGGCCTCATCGACATCATCGCCAAAATCGAAGGCTTCCAGAGCGACAACATCATGGAAGAGGTGCATTTCATGTCGGCAAACGCACCTCTGATCTATGGAACGACCTTGCTTTTTGCCGCTTTCATTTTTTACTGGCTGATCCAGCCAATCATCTGGTGGAGTGGCGCGACGCGATACGACCGCATCCTCGGCCTTCGCGTCGTCCGCGCTCCTATAGAGATGCCGCTGCAAGCGACCTCTTCACCGACCTGAGCGAGCAAGCGCAGCAGCCCGGTCGCCCTACCCGAAAAGCGCCCGCGCCGCCGTCACACTGCGCCCCACGATCACAATCCCATCCCCGCTGGCAACCACCATCGCAGGATCGGGCGAGGCGATCGTTTCGCCACTCTGGCGGTTCACCTGCACGATGAAGAACCCGCCATGCGCCCGCGCCTCGATCTCGGCGATGGAAAGCCCGGTGAGCGGCCCCGCCGCCGGAACGATGACGACGTCCATCTCCAGCCCCAGCCCGCGCAGCGAATGTTCCAGCTCTTGCATCTGCGAACTGGTCCGGAGCCGCCGCGCTGCTTCGGGATAAAGGATCAGTTCGGCGATCCGCTCCGCGCCGATATGCGCAGGCAGCACGACCTTGTCGGCGCCGGCCTGCTTCAGCTTGTTCTCGGTGGACGGCACCTCGCCGCGCGCGATGATCTCGATCTTCGGATTGAGCGCGCGGGCCGAGAGCGTGATGAAGACATTGGCCGCATCGTTGGGCAGCACGCAGGCCAGCGTATGCGCCCGATCGATCCCCGCATGCTTCAGCACGTCTTCATGCGTGCCGTCGCCGACGAGACAGAGATAACCGTTCTCGCGGATTTCGGAGGCGCGCGCCTCGCTCATCTCCAGCACCACGAATTTCCGCCCGGCCGTCTTCAGCTCCCGCGCCAGCATATAGCCGATGCGCCCGAAGCCGACGACGATGACATGGTCCTTCAGCTTGTCGATTTCGGATTGCATGCGATTGCTCCCCAGGATTTGCCGGATCTGCGTGATGGTGAGAAACTGGATAAGCGCACCGGTGAGAAGGATCATCCCCGTGCAGCCGAAGATCATCAGGAACACGGTCACCAGATGGAGATAGGTCGTGTCGATCGGATGCACTTCGCCATAGCCGACCGTATAGACGGTGAGCAGCACCATGTAGAACGCATCGCCGAAATCCCACCCCGCCCCCATATAGGCAAAGGTCGCGATCACCACGACCGTGAGATTGAACAGCACGATATTCGCCAGGGTACGCCCCGGCGAGCGGAAGAGATTCATGGATAAGTGTCCCCAGAGCCGGGAATCACGGAGGGTTCCGGGCTTGCGGGGGAGTATTCAAGGGTGGTGGGGAGGTTGGCAAGGGCCTAAAGAATTCTTGATAGAGCGCTCGAACAGCAGCCGAAAAACAATTTCTGGTTAAGTTTACAATCAAGAAAAATTAGTTACAGGCTGTCAACTTCAAGCCATAGCGGATCAACGCTCGCTGAAAGCTCATCAAGTATTGATTGCATCCGCCGAGTATGCGAGCGAACTGGAGAATACACAGTACCCTCGTTACCCTTGAAAGTGGTTAGCAGTCCTTCTCTGATCATGATGTTCAAAATCCGTCCCGAATAATTTTTACCAGAAATCATTCCAAGGCCTCGCAGAAGAGCTTCTTCTTTCCTCCCCGCACCTTTTTGAAAGAAGGTCTTGCGAATAATTGTAATGAGGATCTCGTGCGCGGGCTTCAAACCAATCTTTCGAATGCGCGATACGCTAGCAACAGAGTCGAATTCCTCAGCTTCTAAGCCCTTAATCCAAGAAGGTAGAACGGCCTGAGATGCAACACCTGTCACCTTCGGTGCAACGCAGTTCTCCAATTCCACTCTTTTACATGCCTTCGCGGGGAAAGCTAACTCACCTATGTAGCTTTCTACAATTCGCAGGTTGGAGAAAGCTCGCTCGTCCAAGGATAGCAGCAGAAAATCACCGTTACGTATTTCCAAGTCCTCAAAGTCAAACGCCACATCGTTTGCACGCAGTAGAGAGGCGACAACGTCGCTAGCCAATACAGCGTTGCCGTTCTCAACGGCCTTCTGAGCAAGTTGTAACTTCGTCTTTTCGGTTAATGTTGTATCCGAAGCGAGAACTCGCTGTCCAAGGTCATCGAGGGGATTAAGCCATTTTTGGCTTGTCGCACTGTCGGCGCCCTGCTCAACAAACAGACTTATCGACGCAATGTCTTTCGCACGAAGGCCGTCTAAGATGTAAATGTCGACAAACTGTCGATCGTTAGACTCGGCTCCTACACGACCGAGGCTTGGAAGACGCTGTAACATGACAGATGCCTCTTCCACTGGAGCCGCGCCGGTTGCAGCTTCGAACGCGCTTTGCAACTCGGCTAGCGATATCGGCCCCACATTGGATGTTTTCGTTCGAGTTAAGCGAGCCAAGTTTACAAAAATACGCATAATCGTACCGGGATCAAATGACACGTGTATTTTGGCATCTCGCTGACACAGTACATTTATGAAGTGGTTCCAGAACGATATCTCGTCTCCTTCCTCCCCAAACATTTTCTCAAAATCGTCTTCCGCTAGTTCCCCAATCGTCTGACAAATCAATGGCCGCTTAGGCAGCCACGTCGGCACGTCTACATCAATGTCTCTATTCTGGAAGTACTCAAGCAGTTCACTTTCGTTGAATTCGTTCTTGGAGCGGACGACTACAGTATTGTTATGGCTCATACCCAAAGCATTGAACATTTCATCAGTGCTCGGGAAATAATGCTCACGTCCCGCCACAAGGCATCCACCACCGTTACTTCGCACTATGTCTTTGACCCCCTCTAGCGAGTTGGCCCGTATGAATTTCAAACGGTTACTGTCATTGCTCCAAGCCTGCGACCCAATCTCGTCAAAACCGTCCAGCAAAAATATCAATGATTTAGCATTGAAGGCCTTTATTGCGTTGCCCTCTAGACCATCAAGTCCAAGTTCAGAAAAATGTCTGCGAATAAGTTCAAAGCTTTGGCGTAGCCCCCAAGACTTTCTTAAATCGATAGCCACTGGATAGCAAAAATTTTGCACCGCATTCTCACTCAGAGAGTTAAATACCTCTCGAATGCAACGACTTTTACCACTGCCATATTCCCCCAGAAGTACTACATTCTTCCCACTCAAAAGATATTCGGCGATACCTTTTGTGGAGATATCTTCTTTCTTTCCCTCGACATTATAGCGTACGGGAACGTATTTTGTGTCGTCAGCGTCGCCAGTTAATGGATTGATTGAGCTACCGAACGGTGAGACTTTTCTGGCTGCCGAATACCTATTAAAATCGAAAAACTGTTTGCTAAACTCATCGAACGAGAGGACGTTCACGTGCTGCGCCTCACCGGCATCCCGCATTGCTGGAGTAGTACTGCCGTTTACGACGCAAAAGCACCTCGCCATGATGCCTTTTCCAAACATCGCGGCCTTCGCTGTATGAAGTTTGATTATATCTTCCCTCACCTTTGAAAGTGAGCGCTCCTCGGTAATCTCAACGAAGCACTGAATTTCAGGGTCCAGGACGGTTACACCGTCAATATTGACGCCACCGACTCGCTGAGGTGTGCATGGGCGTGACCATATGTAGCTCGCCATTTCGCGTACGCGATCTTCAAAACTCGACCAATCACGCTTCTGGCTCATGTTTCCCCCTTCTCGTCCTCCCGCATTCTTGAGGTCAAGCACTGCCTATACTGCAAGGCGCTATCAAAGTTGACAACCCGTATTTGTTAACCCGCCAAAATTCACGCGACTGCAAAGCAGAAACTTCACCCATCATTTTGCATTTCGATTCGCCCGCGTCTCCTGCCACTTCCTGTCAGCATCCCCATCCTTCTCGCCCCTCCGCCCCTTCCCTTTTCCGTTGACTCGCCCCATATTCCGGGCATGGCCAAATCATCGAAAAATTCTCCCCGCTCCTCCGGTTTCGAGGAGGCGCCGCAGGCTCCTTTTGAGGGGGCGCCGCTTGAGGGCGGCGTAGCCGACTGGATCAGGCAGCTTGAGGCGGAAGCCGAGGCGGATAGCCGGCGCAACGAGATGCGGGAAATCCGGTCCAAGGCCGGGACGCACAGGGTGACGGTGGAGAACAAGGCGCTGAAGGCCGCCGCCGAGGCGCCCGCAGCAAAGGCGCCGCAGAAAGGCACTCGGTCGAACCTCAAGGAAGTTCAGGGCGTCGGCGACAAGCGCACCTCGCGCGGCACCTCCATTGGCGCGTCGTCCGATCCAAAGACCCGCGCCGCAGCAGGACTCAATCCGGTCGCGGGCATGGAACTGTCGCTGGAAGAGGCCGACGCGCTGGCCTCGACCGGCGGCGTCACGGCGACGGTCGATGCGCTTTCAAAACTGATCGAGAGCGGCAATCCGCTGTTCAAGGACGGCAAGATCTGGACGCCGCATCGCCCTGCCCGGCCGGAAAAGTCGGAAGGCGGCATCGCGATCCGCATGGTCAGCGAATACGCGCCTGCCGGCGACCAGCCGACGGCGATTGCCGATCTGGTCTCAGGCCTTGAGACCGGCGAACGATCGCAGGTGCTTCTCGGCGTCACCGGCTCGGGCAAGACCTTCACCATGGCCAAGGTCATCGAGCAGACGCAGCGCCCGGCGGTCATTCTCGCGCCCAACAAGACATTGGCGGCGCAGCTCTATTCGGAGTTCAAGAACTTCTTCCCGCACAATGCGGTCGAATATTTCGTCTCCTATTACGATTACTACCAGCCGGAAGCCTATGTGCCGCGCTCGGACACCTATATCGAGAAGGAATCCTCGATCAACGAGCAGATCGACCGCATGCGCCACGCCGCGACCCGCGCCATTCTCGAGCGCGACGACTGCATCATCGTGGCGTCTGTTTCGTGCATCTACGGTATCGGTTCGGTCGAAACCTATACGGCCATGACCTTCCAGATGAAAGTGGGCGACAAGCTCGACCAGCGCCAGCTTCTGGCCGACCTCGTGGCCCAGCAATACAAGCGCCGCGACATGGACTTCACCCGTGGTTCCTTCAGGGTGCGCGGCGACACGATTGAAATCTTCCCCGCCCACCTGGAGGATGCCGCCTGGCGCATCGCCATGTGGGGCGACGAGATCGAGAGCATTTCCGAATTCGACCCGCTGACCGGCCACAAGACCGGCGATCTGGAAAGCGTCAAGATCTACGCCAATTCGCACTATGTGACGCCGCGCCCGACGCTCAATCAGGCGATCAAGTCGATCAAGGAAGAGCTGAAAGGCCGCCTTGTCGAGCTGGAAAAGGCCGGGCGCCTGCTGGAAGCGCAGCGCCTCGAACAGCGTACGAAATACGACCTCGAAATGCTGGAAGCCACCGGCTCCTGCGCCGGCATCGAAAACTATTCGCGCTACCTCACCGGACGCAACCCCGGCGAACCGCCGCCGACGCTGTTCGAATATATCCCCGATAACGCCCTGATTTTCATCGACGAAAGCCATGTCACCATCCCGCAGATCGGCGGCATGTATCGCGGCGACTTCAGGCGCAAGGCGACGCTGGCCGAATATGGCTTCCGCCTGCCCTCCTGCATGGACAACCGCCCGCTGCGCTTCGAGGAATGGGACGCCATGCGCCCGGACACGATCGCGGTCTCAGCCACGCCCGGCAACTGGGAAATGGAACAGGCCGGTGGCGTCTTCGCCGAACAGGTCATCCGCCCGACCGGCCTCATCGACCCCCCAGTGGAAATCCGCCCTGCCAAGAGCCAGGTCGACGACGTTCTCGGCGAAATCCGCGAGACCGCCGCCAAGGGTTATCGCACACTGGTCACGGTGCTGACCAAGCGCATGGCCGAAGACCTGACGGAATATCTGCACGAACAGGGCGTCCGCGTCCGCTACATGCATTCCGACATCGACACGCTGGAGCGCATCGAGATCATCCGCGATCTGCGCCTCGGCGCCTTCGACGTGCTGGTCGGCATCAACCTGCTGCGCGAAGGTCTCGACATTCCGGAATGCGGCTTCGTGGCCATCCTCGATGCCGACAAGGAAGGCTTCCTGCGCTCCGAAACCTCGCTGGTGCAGACCATCGGCCGCGCCGCCCGTAACGTCGATGGCAAAGTTATCCTCTATGCGGACAACATCACGGGCTCGATGCAGCGCGCGATGGACGAAACCGCCCGCCGCCGCGAAAAGCAGGTGGCCTATAACGAGGCCAACGGCATCACGCCGGAATCAGTCAAGGCCCGCATTTCCGACATTCTGGACTCGGTTTACGAGCGCGACCACGTCCGCGCGGACATCCAGGTCAGAGGCGTCAAGGGCGGCACGGCCACCGATCTCGTCGGCAACAATCTTCAGGCGCATCTCAATGCGCTGGAAAAGCAGATGCGCGACGCCGCCGCCGATCTCGACTTCGAGACCGCCGCCCGCCTGCGCGACGAGATCAAGCGCCTCAAGGCTGCCGAACTCGCCGTCATGGACGATCCGCTCGCGCGCGAGGAATCGCGCAGCCAGGAAAAGTCCGGCAAGCCGCAAGGCCCAGCCCTCTTCGCCAAGCCCTCGCTGGACGACATGGGCCCCGGCACGGATACCGCCAAGCCGCTCTTCCGCAAGAACTCGCTGGACGAGATGACCGTTGGTCGTACGGAGAAGCCCGTGCGCGGGTCCATACCCGACAAGCCGGTCGACGACCCGCGCCCGCTGGTGCGCGGCAAGGCGGGCGTTGGATCTTACGAGGATCCGGTGGACGAGAAACGCAAGGGCCGCACGAAGGGCAAGACAGGCCGTCCGGGAAGATAAAGGCCCGTTCCGGCGCCCTTAACCATAGCTCGCCGCAAAGTCCGAACATTTCCGGGATGAATGTGCACATGCGCAGATTCGCATGTATGGTCCGCCCGCAATTTTTGCCACAAGGACCCACTGCACATGAAGAATTTTGTACTGGCCGCTGCCGCTGCGCTCCTGCTCTCGACTGCCGCGCAGGCCAAGGATTTCAACATTCCGTCCGAAAAGCCGGTTGCCTCGATCACCATGCCGGACAAGTGGTCCGCCAACGAGACAGACTCCGGCCTTGAAGGCACGTCTGAGGACAGCGCCGTCTATTTCGCCGTCGACATTGCCGATGCCGCGAACATGGACAAGACGATTCAGGAAGCTGCCAAGTTCCTTGAAGACCAGGGCATCAAGATCGACGAGAAGACGCAGAAGAACAAGCAGGACAAGCTGAACGGCCGCGACATCTTCTTCGTCAGCTATGCCGCCACCGACAAGGACGGACCGGCCTCCGTCGGCCTCGCCATCCTGCTTCTGGATGAAAAGACCGCGCTGGTTCTGAGCTACTGGGGCACCGCCGGCGAGGAAGACAAGCACATGCCGGAGATCAACAAGATCCTCGACTCCATCAAGCCCGCCAAGTAAGCGGACGGACCTTTGGGGCGGCAGGGCCAACCGCCGCCCCTTAACCATTGTTTCAAAACGATAATCCAGCCCCCTACCGCATTTCGAGAATCTCTTGTAGATTCGCGCTGCATCATTCCTGAGGGGTCCAATTCATGAAAAAGCTGATCATCGCGGCTTCGGCTGCGCTTCTCTTCGCGTCCACCGCTTTTGCCAAGCAGTGGGACATTCCGTCCAACCGTCCGGTCGCGACGCTGGACATGCCGAGCGGCTGGAAGACCAACGAAACCGATACGGGCCTTGAAGGCACCTCGGATGACGGCGCGGTCTACTTCTCCGTCGACCTTGCCTCCCCGAAGAAGATGGACGGCATCATCGATGATGCCGCCAAGTTCCTCGACGACCAGGGCATCAAGATCGACACCAACACCCAGAAATATTCGGAAGACAAGCTGAACGGCAAGGACATCGTCTATATCAGCTGGTCCGGCACCGACAAGGATGGCCCCGCCTCCATCGGCCTCGCCGTCCTGATCCTCGACGAGAAGACGGTTCTGGTCCTGACCTATTGGGGCACCCAGGGCGAGGAAGACAAGCACATGCCGGAAATCGGCAAGATCCTCGATTCCATCAAGCTCGCTCAATAATTGAAAATACCGCATTTCTTCTGAATTGCACGAGACCGTCCCGCGGCTTATGAAGGGTCCTATCTCCCTTCCTGTTCCCCGCTGGACGGTCTTTTCATGTTGAAGCTTTATCTCGCCGGACCCGAGGTCTTCCTTCCCAATGCGCGCGCCGTACTCGACGCCAAGGCCGCCATGACACGCGCCTATGGCTTCGAGCCGCTCTGCCCCGGCGACCTCGCCATCGAGCCGGCGCCGACGCGCCACCAGTTCGGGCTGAACATCAGCGCGGTGGACGAAAGCTTCATGAACGATGCGGACGGCGTGATCGCCAATCTCACCCCCTTCCGCGGCATCGCCGCCGACCCCGGCACGGTGTTCGAACTCGGCTATATGTGTGCGAGCGGCAAGCTCGTCGCCGCCTATACGAATGTGATCGAAAGCCATTATGCCCGCACTGTCGACTTCTACGACGGCAAGGTCGAGGTCGCGGCCGACGGCCACAAGCGCGGTCCGGACGGGCTTTCGCTGGAAGATTTCGACATGATCGAAAATCTCATGCTGCATGGCGGCGTCACACGGCGGGGCGGCCCCGTCATCGCGCACAAGGCTGCGCCCGGCGCCCTCTACACTGACCTTACGGCCTTCGAGGCGTGCCTGCGCACGCTCGCCGAACGGCAGGGCAAGGCAGCCTGACCACAAAGATATTTCTGGGATCATCAGCGCGCCCACATCACAGGTGGCGCCCGACGGTTTATGCTTTGCCGCCCGGCGGTGGAAGCGGTCCGCGGGCTGCGGCCTTTGCACCGTGATACCCGCTTCGCTGAGACAAACCGGCCGCAAGGCCGCCCGCGAAAGACGGGCGCCTCAACGGCGCAAAGGGGAACCCCATGAAGAAATTGCTCGTCGCGACCGCCGCCCTCCTCCTCTCGACGGTCGCCTATGCCGGCGAAATCCAGATTCCGTCGAACCGTCCGATCATCTCGGCCTCGGTTCCGGATGACTGGACGACCAACGAGACCGGAACCGGCATCGAAATCAACTCCGCCGACAATTCCGTCTATCTGGCCATCGACATCGCCTCGCCGAAGAAGACTGGCGACATGATCGACGAAGCCGCCAAATTCCTCGACAGCCAGGGCGTGACCATCGACGAGAAGACGCAGAAATACACGGAAGACAAGCTGAACGGCAAGGACATCATCTATATCGAATGGAACGGCAAGGACAAGGACGGCCCCGCCTCCGTCGGCCTTGCCGCCCTCGTGCTGAACGAAAAGACTGTCGCCGTGCTGACCTATTGGGGGACGCCGGGAGAGGAAGAGAAGAACTCCGAAGCGGTGGGCAAGATCCTGGCGTCGATCAAGTCGGCGGAGTGAGCGCCGCATTCCGCATCATGATCATGATCGGGACACGTCCGACCAAGACGACCGGCTGAACAGCGCATCATTAAAGCAAGACGGGCGGCCCACCGGACCGCCCGCTCATAACTCAAACAGTCACCGCACCGCTCAGTTTGCGGCGGGCAGCGGGTTCTCGACCGTTTCCTGGTTCAGGCCGGTCTGCAGGGCGAGCTGCTGGGCACCGTCCATCGAATAGATGTCGTCGCGGAACTGGACGATTCCATCCTTGGCCGACCATGCCGTGAAATACTTGAAATAGACCGGCACTTCCTGCGCGAGCTTGATCGGCGTGTTGACGCGGGTCTGGATCACGGCCTCGATGTGCTGGCGGTCCCAGGTCGGGGTGTCGCGCAGCAGCCATGTGGCGAGGTCGCGCACGTTCTGAACGCGCACGCAGCCAGAAGATTCGAAGCGGACGAGCTTGTTGAACAGACCCTGTTGGGGCGTGTCGTGCATGTACTCGTTGTTCGGATTGTAGAAGTTGATCTTCGTGGACGCCATGGCGTTGATCTTGCCCGGGTCCTGACGGAAGGTCAGGTTCGGAGCCTTGTCGGCATTCCAGTCGACTGTCTTCGGGTCAACTTCCATCCCCTTGCCGTCGAGCAGGCGGATATTGTTGCGCGCCAGATAGGTCGGGTCCTTCTGCATCAGCGGCATGATGTCCTTCTGGACGATCGAGCGCGGCGCAGTCCAGTAAGGGTTGAGGATGACCTCGTAGATCTTGCTGTCGATGATATGGGTCGGACGCGACTCGCGACCCACAACGGCGGTGTGGCGCTGCACGACGCGACCGTTTTCGACCGCTTCGATATAGGCAGCCGGAATGTTGACCATGACATAGCGCTGGCCGAGATCACCCTTGACCTCCTGCAGACGCTTCAGGTTCGTCTGCAGCTGCATGAGGCGGATGTCGGCCGGAACGTTCATGGCCTTGATGGTGAAATCACCGAGAACGCCATCCTGCGGCAGACCGTGGCGGGCCTGGAAGCGCTTCACGGCAGCGGCGACATAGGAGTCATAGGCATTGGAAATGCCGGTTGCCTGCGGCAGGTCCCCGGAAACCATCAGGCGCTTGCGCAGAACCTGCACGGTCGGATCGGCAACGCCGAGCTGCAGCTTCTGCTGCGGATTGACCTGCGGCCAGCCGCCCTGCGCTACGATTTCCTGATACTTGACGATGGCCTGCTGGATATTCGGGATCGCTTCAGGCCCGAAGATCGGGTTGTTTGAGGCGACGGCAGCGGCTGAACTCATCGCCTTGGCGTCAAACTGGTCGTCCCAGTCGCCACGGCGGGGCGCATCGATCACGCTCTGCAGGGTCAGATCATCCGCAAACGCGCTGCCTGCAACGGCAACAAGACCGCCAGCCGCCGCACTGCGGAGGAAGGCACGGCGGGAGATATCAAGTATTTTCTTGTCCGACATTCTCAAACCAATCCATCGAAATCGCTGTACCGGCGCGCTGGGGGAACGCCCGCCGGAGCGTGAGGCGCGCATGGGGCGAGCGCGCGACCGTTGCTGCCGAGTTGACATAGCAATATGGCCGATTCGTGTCTCGCCGTCGCGCTTTTGCTGCGTTGCGCAATACGAAAGGCCGGACGGAAACCGCCCGGCCCTTTCGAGAGATCAGCGTAATACTGCGTCGTTTACAGACGGTAAAGGATGCTGTCGTTCCAGAAGCGGTCGAGACGCTGGAGCAGCTTGTTCATCTGCGTGAACTCGTCCTCGCCGATGCCACCGACCTTCTGGATCGAGCCAATGTGGCGCTCATAGAGGCGAGCGACGGTCTCGGCGATGTCCTGACCTTCCTTCGTCAGGCTGATCCGGACGGCGCGGCGGTCGACACGCGAGCGGCTGTGGTTGATGAGGCCGAGATCGACCAGCTTCTTGACGTTGTAGGACACATTCGAGCCGAGGTAGTAACCGCGCGAGCGCAGTTCGCCGGCGGTGAGCTCGGAATTGCCGATGTTGAAAAGAAGGAGTGCCTGGACGGCGTTGACATCCGAACGACCCTGACGGTCGAACTCATCCTTGATGACATCCAGCAGGCGGCGGTGCAGCCGCTCGACCAGGTGCAGCGATTCCATATAGAGATCGCGGATCGGGTCTTCATGCGTTTCGACGGTGGCAACGGCCTGCTTCTGGTTCTTGATCATGACTGCCTCTCTGTTCTGATGGCGGTTCTTTTGTTTTCTTCCGCCTATGACCAGAGACTATCGAATGCGTCTAAAATTCTACTTAAACCGCAGCATTAACAGGGCGTTACTATCCACACAGTGGGAATTACAGTGAATCAGTCCTTACTCGGTTGCGCCCGCGCCGTTCCAGATAGAGACCGATGCGGAAGGCCAGGTAGAGGCAGGCGACGCTCAGGTCCATGACGATCAGCAGGTCATCGGGCCCGTATATATGCAGCCAGAGCGTATGCGCCAGAACCTCGCCGATGGCCACGGCAGCCCAGAGTACCGCCCCCCAGGCGGACCCCATCCAAAGCCCCAGCGCGATGATCGGATAGCAGACGGCCAGCACAGTTGCCAGCGTCCGCCACGGCACGGTCATGACGTCGAAGCGGATGAGACTGCCGGTGGACACTCCGAGCACGAGGTCCCAGTAACGCAGTCCGAAATAGAAACAGGCCATCGCCGTCATGCGCATGAAGACGGTGAAAAGCGTCTCGATCAGTGTGCGCCGGACAACCGGCCTTGAATCGCCACCCATGGGCGGGACGATATGCGAGGGCAGACCGGTCCGCCAGCCCGCCCCGTGTCAATTCGGCACGCCATCAACGGTTCATTCGACGTTCCGTTTCGGGAAGCTGCGTGATAACACGCAATGATCTCTTCGAAGGACCACGCATATGACCGACAAGACCCACGCCGTCGACCACATCACCGGCCACCGCCGCATGCGCCGCAACCGCAAGGCCGATTGGACGCGCCGTCTCGTGCGCGAAAATTCGCTGACGGTGGACGACCTGATCTGGCCGGTCTTCGTCGTGCCCGGCACGAACATCATCGATCCCATCGCCGCCATGCCGGGCGTCAACCGCATGAGCGTCGACAAGCTTGTGGAAGCAGCGAAAGAGGCGGCCGCTCTCGGCATCCCCGCAATCGCCACTTTCCCGAATATCGAGATGGATCTGCGCGACGTCACCGGCTCGCAGATTCTCGAACGCGAGAACCTGATCAATCAGGCGACCGCCGCCGTGAAGAAGGCCGTGCCGGAGATTGGCGTCATCACCGACGTGGCGCTCGATCCCTTCACCAGCCATGGTCATGACGGCATCCTGCGCGACGGTATCATCGTGAACGATGAAACCGTCGAACTCGTCGCCCGCGCCGCCGTCATCCAGGCCGATGCCGGCTCGGATATCATCGCGCCGTCTGAAATGATGGATGGCCGCATCGGCGCGATCCGCGCAGCACTCGACGCCGCAGGTCACCAGAATGTCGGCATCATGTCCTACGCAACCAAATTCTCCTCCGGCCATTACGGCCCCTATCGCGAGGCCATCTCCACCGGCGGTCTCCTGAAGGGCGACAAGAATTCCTATTACATCGATCCCGCCAACGGCACGGAAGCCATACGCGACGCGGCCCTCGACGTCGAGGAAGGTGCGGACATGCTGATGGTCAAGCCGGGGCTACCCTATCTCGATATCGCCTGGCGCATGAAGCAGGAATTCGGCCTGCCCGTCTTCGCCTATCAGGTGTCCGGCGAATATTCGATGGTGAAGGCCGCGGCCGCCAATGGCTGGATCGATGGCCAGCGGGTGATGATGGAGCAGCTTCTCTGCTTCAAGCGCGCCGGCTGCGACGGCATCCTCACTTATTTCGCGCCCGAGGTTGCCAAGATTCTAGCCAAAGCCTGAGCGCGTTGAAGACCGTGCCCCGCCACACCATATAATGGGCGTGGCCGGCAGTTTGCCCGGCATTGGAGACGAATGACGATGAGCATGACCCGTGACGACAACTACGATCTCGACTGGCGCGCCTATCAGGGCGTTCTGTCGCGGCGCGTTTTCGGCTTCATCATCGACTATGTCATCGTGGCGCTGCTGATGCTGCCCGCGATCGTCGTGGTCTTCTTCCTCGGCATCCTGACACTGGGCCTGGGCTTCTATCTGTATCCGGTGCTGTTCTTCATCGTGGCGGGTCTATATTTCGGCCTCTCGATTGGCGGTCCGGCACAGGCAACGCCCGGCATGCGCGCCGTGGGCTTGAGAATGCGCCGTCTGGACAATCAGCCGATCGACTTCATGGTCGCGCTGGTTCACCTCGTGCTGTTCTGGATCATGAACGCGGTGCTGACGCCGCTCATCCTTCTTGCCGGCCTCTTCACCAATCACGGTCGTCTGGTCCATGACCTGTTGCTCGGCACGGAAATGATCCGCGCCGACTGAAAGACAACCGAAAAGAAATGAGAATTCAGCCGGCAAGTGCTGCCGGCTGCATGGCGTCAAACGCGCGGCTCAGAACCTCGACGCCCGCCCCGGGCTTGGGCGCGTCTGTCGAAAGCACCTGCCGATAGCGCCGCGCGCCCGGCATGCCCTGAAACAATCCCAGCATATGCCGCGTGACGGTCGAGAGCTTGCCGCCAGAGGCGACAAAGGCGGCGCAATAAGCGCTCATCGCGTCGAGAAGCTCGTCGCGCGATAACGATTCCCGCTGATCCCCGAAGAGCATTGCATCGACATCGCCGAGAATGGAGGTGTTGTGATAGGCCGCGCGGCCCATCATGACGCCATCGACATGGAGAAGATGCGCCCTCGCCTCATCCAGTGTCAGGATGCCGCCGTTGATACCGATGAAGACTTTCGGGAAGCGCTGCTTCAACCGATAGACGATGTCATAATCCAGTGGCGGAATATCCCTGTTCTCCTTGGGGCTTAGACCCTGAAGCCAAGCCTTGCGGGCATGAACCCAGATTGCATCTGCACCTGCCTCCAGAGCCGGAACAACCAGCCCAGGCAACGCGGCCTCCGGGTCCTGCTCATCGACACCGATCCGGCATTTGACCGTGACGGGAACCCGCGAGACCTTTTTCATGGCGGCAACGGCGCGCGCGACCACGTCGGGTGTCTGCATGAGGCAAGCCCCGAAAGTCCCCGATTGCACACGGTCTGACGGGCAGCCGACATTCAGATTGATTTCGTCATAGCCAAAGTCGCTGGCGATCCGCACCGCTTCCGTCAGCTTCTCAGGATCGGAGCCGCCCAGTTGCAGAGCGACGGGGTGCTCGGACGGATCAAAGCCCAGCAGCCGCTCGCGGTCGCCATGAATGATCGCATCCGCCACGACCATCTCGGTATAGAGCAGCGCCCGCTTGGAAAGCAGGCGTGCCAGATAACGATAGTGGCGATCGGTCCAGTCGAGCATCGGAGCAATCGAGAAAATCTTCCCGCCCGATGCCACCGCTTCAGCATAGAAGTTTCCCATGCCTCACCCCTTCAGGAAAGGAATGTAAGGCAAGCCGCCATGGGTGATATCGTCCGTGCCGTCAAAGATCATGTTGATAGCAACATACACGATGACGAGCAGACCGAGCCAGGCGATCCAGCGATGCTTGTTCAAGAGCTTCGCGATGAAGGACGAGGCGACGCCCATCAGGACGACCGACAGCGAAAGACCGAAGACCATCGCGCCCAGATGATCATGCGCCGCACCGGCCACGGCCAGAACGTTGTCAAGCGACATCGAGACGTCGGCGATAATGATCTGCGTCACGGCCTGACGCAGCGTCTTGCGGGGGCCGGCATCAAGATGGGGATTGTCGACGTCCGGAACACCGTCCGTCGCCATGTCCAGCGCCTCGCTGCTTTGCTCGCGCTCCTGATGGCTGGTGCGCAGCTCCTGCCACATCTTCCAGCAGACCCACAGAAGCAGAATACCGCCCGCCAGAAGCAGGCCGGTGAGCTGCAGCAACTGCGTCGCGACAATCGCAAACAGGATGCGCAGCACGGTCGCCGCAAGAATGCCGATCAGGATCGCCTTGCTACGCAGGCTCTTGTCGAGACCGGCCGCCGCCATCCCGATGACGATCGCATTGTCGCCCGCCAGCACGAGGTCGATCATGGCAACCTGAAAGAGTGCATAGATAGCGGACATCTCAAGGCCGAACATGCCGATTACGTCTCCTGTTCTTTTTGTCGCAAAGGGCTTTTGTGCTGCATGCCCGTCAATTCGGCACGAGACCTGCCGGGAACTCGGCTCTGTGTCAACCGGATATGGTATCGGGGGCCTTGAATCGCCAGTCTATTCAGCCAATAAATGAAACTATACTGATGAAGGAGGACAACATGCCGCTGTATGAACTGGACGGGATCAGCCCGAAGACACCGGAAAGCGGTGAATACTGGGTTGCGCCCGGTGCTCATGTCATCGGTAAGGTACAATTGGGCGAAGACGTCGGCATCTGGTTTGGCGCGACGCTGCGCGGCGACAACGAGCTGATCGACATCGGTGCCGGCTCCAATATCCAGGAAAACACGATGATCCACACGGATCCGGGTTTCCCGGTCCGCATCGGACGCAACTGTACGATAGGCCACAGCGCCATCATCCACGGCTGCACGATCGGCGACAATTCGCTGATCGGCATGGGCGCAACGGTCCTGAACGGCGCGAAGATCGGCCATAACTGCCTCGTCGGCGCCAACGCGCTCATCACCGAAGGCAAGGAATTTCCGGACAATTCGCTCATCGTCGGCGCGCCCGCCCGCGCCATCCGCACGCTGGAAGCTGGCGACGCTGCACGACTGGCTCTCTCCGCGCAGAACTATGTGCGCAACTGGAAGCGCTTTAAAAAGGGGCTGAAGGAAATCTCCTGACACGGCAGCTTGGGCAACAGCGCAAACGTTGACCACATCTCCGAATTGGTTCATGGTTGAACAAAGATCATGACCACCGCGGTCGAAGGCGTTTGGCTGCCGTGAAATGGAGGAGCCCGGAAATGACGATCCCGAAGACCATGCACGCCCTCCTCCAGAAGCATGACGGCTATTCAGGCACCCAGACCGGCATTGTCTTCGACACGATGGAACCGTTTATCGAGAGCGGCGAAATCGCCGTTCCCGAACCGCAGGACGGGCAGGTGCTGATCAGGACCCGGCTTGCCAATATCAACCCATCGGACCTGCATTTCATCAAGGGCGAATATGGCCAGCCGCGCCGCAAGGGCCTGCCGGCCGGCTTCGAGGGTGTCGGCGATGTCGTCTCTGGCAAGGGCAGCTATGCCGAGAGGCTCATAGGCAAACGCGTCGCCTTCTCCGTGTCCATGGACGGTTCGGGAAGCTGGGCGGATTATGCGCTGACGGCAGCGCACAACTGCATTCCCGTCCGGCCCGATATGCAGGACGTCGACGCTGCAGGCCATATCGTCAATCCGCTGACGGCCTATGCGATGTTCCAGATCGTCCGGAAAGCGGACAGCAGGAGCTTCATCCTGACCGCAGGCGCCAGCCAGGTCTCCAAGCTCGTCACGTCGCTCGCCCGTGACGAAGGCTATCGTGCCATCGTCTTTGTCCGCCGCCGCGAGATGATCGAGCCGCTCAAGGCACTCGGCGCGGCGCATGTGCTGGTCGAAACCGATCCGGACGTGCTCGACCAGTTCCGCGCCATCGCGCGGCAGGAAAAGCCGCGTGTCATGCTGGACGCGGTCGCCAACCAGCTGTCCTCCGACATCTTCTTCGCCATGCCCAACCGCGCCAACTGGGTGATCTACGGCAAGCTTGATTCCAGCGCCATCAGCGCGCGCGAGCTTGGCCAGTTCATCTTCATGAGCAAATCGATCACCGGCTTCTGGCTAACCGAATGGTTCCGTGACACGCCGCCGGAGGAACAGATCCGCGTCATCGGCGAGGTCCAGCAACGCTTTGTCGACCGCCGCTGGACGACCGACGTGGCTGAAATCATTCCGCTGAAGAATGCGATCGAGAAACTGCCCGCGGCGCTGGCTGCGCGAAACGGAAAAATCCTGCTCTCGCCTTGATCAAACTCAGGCGCAGTTTGCGCATTTCCCGCGAATTTCCACCACGGTCTTCTCCGGCTTGAACCCCTTGGCTCCCAGGAAGTGCTCGAGGTCGTGCTCAAGACCATGATGGTGGAATTCGAAGACATTGCCGCAGTTGTTGCAGATTGCGAACGCGGTGAGCCCGTGGCTGCCGCACTTCTCTTCCGGATGGGCGCAGGCGACGAAAGCGTTGAGGCTCTCGAGCTTGTGCACAAGGCCGTCTGCCATCAGCTTGTCGAGCGCGCGATAAACCTGCAGCGGCGCGCGGAACCCTTCCTCGCGCAGATTGTCGAGGATCTGGTAGGCGCTCATCGGCCCGCCGGCGTTCGTCAGCCTGTCGAAGACCAGTGCCTGGTTCTTGGTAAGACCCGCAACGTTCATGATATGCCTCCACGTCGACTGTCGCCTCGGCGTTCCGAAGCCGGCTGTTCGATGGCCTGTCTGCGCCCAAACGGCAGAAGGCTGACAAGAAAGATGACAAGCGCCGCGACGACGATGGACGGTCCCGAGGGCGTGTCGAAGCGCAGCGAGCCGAAAAGCCCGCCCGCGACCGCGATCATGCCGAGGCCCGATGCCATCACGGCCATGACTTCAGGCGAGCCCGAAAAGCGCCGAGCCGCAGCTGCCGGAATGATCAGCATGGCTGTCACCAGCAGAATGCCGACGACCTTGATGGCAATCGCGATGACGAGCGCGAGCAGCAACATGAAATAAAGCCGCGTCCGCTCCGGCTGCATGCCTTCGGCTTCCGCCAGTTCCGGGTTGACCGTCGCCGCGATCAGCGGTCGCCAGAGCTTGGCAAGCGCCAGCAGGACCAGAATGCCGCCAAGCCAGATCATATAAATGTCAGTCAGTCCGACCGCCAGGATATCGCCGAAGAGATAGGTCATCAGGTCGAAGCGCACCCAGGTCAGAAACGCCGCCAGCACAAGGCCGATGGCCAGCGTCGAATGCGAGAGAATACCGAGCAGCGCATCGGTCGACAGCGCACCGCGCCGCTGAAGCGCCAAAAGCGCCAGAGAAACGACCGCCGCGACACCAAAGACCGCCACCGTCAGGTTGACATGCAGCAGCAGCGACAGCGCCACACCGAGCAGCGCCGAATGCGCCATCGTGTCGCCGAAATAGGCCATGCGCCGCCAGATGACGAAGCAGCCGAGCGGACCTGCCACCAGCGCCAGTCCCAGGCCGGCGAGAAGCGCACGGATGAAAAAGTCGTCAAGCATGGCGATGCCCGCCTTCCGGCCCGTGGTCGTGATGGGCATGATCGTGGCCCGCGTGACCATGCCCGTCATGGTCATGATGATGCCCGTCATCCGGATGGCAATGGTCGGTCACCGAACCGTCCGCATGCAGCACGCGGCCATCCGGCAGGTGCTCATGGTCATGATGATGGTCATAGAAGGCAATCGCCGCAGAGCCGCGCATTCCGAAGAGGTTGCGATATTCGCTGCTCTCGCTCACAGCCTTCGGCGTGCCACGGCAGCAGACATGTCCATTGAGGCAGATGACCGTATCGGCCTCGGCCATGACGATGTGGAGGTCGTGGGAAATCAGCAGAATGCCGCAGCCGATTTCACGGCGGATGCGTCCGATCAGTTCGTAAAGCAGCGCTTCGCCGGCATAGTCGACACCCTGCACCGGCTCGTCGAGCACGAGGAGATCGGGCTTGCGGGCAATGGCGCGGGCCAGCAGCGCGCGCTGGAACTCACCACCGGAGAGATGATGCACCTCGGCCTTCTTCATATGCGCAATGCCGGTCGCGGCAAGCGCCGCGTCGATCTCGCCCGCCGGCAAAGGGCCGGTCAGCGTCATCAGCCGCTCGACGGTCAGCGGCATGGTCCAGTCGATGGCGAGCTTCTGCGGCACGTAGCCGACCTTGAGGCCGGCGCGGCGAACCACATCGCCTTCAGATGGCTTGAGCACGCCCGTCGCCATCTTGGCGGTCGTGGATTTGCCAGAGCCGTTCGGCCCGATCAGCGTGACGATCTCGCCGGGCGAAACGGAAAAGTCCACGCCGCGCACAAGCCAGCGTCCGCCGCGCAAGACCCCTGCCCCGCGAAGCGTTACAAGCGCGCCGGCGCCATCCCGTCTATCCAGCATCTGATCCGTCATCCCGCCTTGTCAGGCCTTATCGCACACGTTATATCGTCACACAAGTTTGTAACTATATAACATATCTGAGGTTATCCATGCGTATTTGCAAGACCCTGTCCGGTCTCGCCACAGTATTCGCCATCGGCGCGGCAAGTTTTGCTGCCCTGCCGGCGAAGGCGGACGACCTCGATGTCGTGGTTTCGATCAAGCCGATTCATTCGCTGGTCGCCGCCGTCATGCAAGGCATCGGTGAGCCGACCTTGATCGTGAAGGGCGCAGCCTCTCCACATACCTATACAATGAAGCCCTCGGACGCCGCAGCCCTTGCGAAGGCGAACGTCGTCTTCTGGACGGGCCATGACATGGAAAAATTCATGGAGAAGCCGCTCGCCTCCCTCTCCGGAAAGGCCACGGCGGTCGCGCTGCTGGAAACGCCGGCGATCGCTACGCTGAAACCGCGCGAGGGCGGAACCTTCGAGCCCCATGAACACGAAGGCGAAGCCCATGCGGCCCACGATCATGAGGAAGAGACCGATCCGCATTTCTGGCTTGATCCGGAAAACGCCCGCGCCGCCGTCAAGGTGATCGCCGCGACGCTGGCGGCTGCCGACCCGGCTCATGCGGCAGCCTATTCCGAAAATGCCGCCCGCACGGACACCGCCCTCGCCGCGCTCGAAGCCAACATTGCCACAGAACTGGCCCCTTACAAGAACAAGCCTTTCATCGTCTTCCATGACGCCTACCAGTATTTCGAAAAGCGCTTCGGCCTGAACGCAACCGGCTCGGTAACCGTCAGCCCCGAAGTCCAGCCGGGGGCTGCCCGTATCGCCGAGATCGAGAAGAAGATCCGTACGCTCGGCGCGGTCTGCATTTTTTCCGAACCGCAATTCGAGCCCAAGCTGATGGACACCATCGCGGCCGGCACGAAGACATTCCGGGGCGAACTCGATCCCGAAGGGGCAGGCCTCACGGAAGGTCCGGACCTTTATCCGCAACTTCTGCAAGCGCTGGCCGATAATCTGAAAGACTGCCTGAGCAAGGAAGCATGAACGGTTGGCAAGTGTCGACCGCCCGATAGCACCACTTGCCCGCGTCATTTTAGTCTTGCAAGAATTGCGGATCGATTCGCAGACCGGAGTCCGCAATTTTGACTGAGCCCACGCTGCAGGCAGCCATGGCCGCCTTCGAGGCCGGCGACCTCGACAGGACCTTCGTTATCCTCAATTCGCTGATGACTGCCGGTGGCGCCGGTGACATCAACGTTCTGTCGCTTTTGGCCCGCACCTTCCAGAAGGCAGGCATGCCGACCGAGGCAGCCGAAGTGCTGGAACGCGCTGCCCAGCGCGAAACGCCCCACGCCTCCGCCTTCCTCCTGAACGCCATGCAGCTTTACGAGGAAGCCGGACAGCGCGAAAAGGCCTTCCTGCTCTCCCTGCAGCTCAACAAGGTCATCCCGGATCATCAGGATGTCGTCTATATCCTGATCAAGGGCTTCCTGGAGCGCGGCGAAAAGGAACTCGTGGAGGCGCACAAGGGCCGGCTGATCAATTCGACCAATCCTGAACATCTGGCACTCGCCTCGCGCCTTGTCGGCAGCGCCGAGCTGACGGAAGATCACCTGACGCTCTACAAGAAGCTTTACGCGATCGCGCCGGACCAGGGGCCAATCCTGTTCTCGCTGATGGAACTGGCGGCGATCTTCCACGATTTCGATACGCTCAATGCGCTGGAAACGCGCTTGAAGGGCGATTTCGCCGCAGGCAGCACCGCAATCTTCAAAGGCGACATGCCGCGCCACAGCCTGCTCTGGAGCGAGAACGAAGCGGTCAACCGGCTGGCGGAAAACGCCACCGACATGCCCGACAGGCCGGACGGGCTCGATATGATCCGCCGCATCCAGGCGCATGACTGGTCGGACCGTATCAAGGTGGGCTACGTGTCGGACGATTTTACCGACCATAGCCCGGCGATGAATCTCATTCGCGGCGTGCTGAATAATCATGATGCGGACCGGTTCGACATCTACCTGATCGACGCGACGCCTCCGGAAAAGATCGGTTTGACCAATCGCGGCCGCTACGGCACGATCATCCCGATCCACGATCTCGACACCACCGCCGCGGCGCGCGCCGTCTCAAGTGCGGGTATCGACATCCTTGTCGACCTCAAGGTTTATACCGGCGGCGCGAGACCAGGTCTGTTCAACCAGCTCGCGGCGCCCGTTCAGGTGTCATGGCTGGGCTTCCCCGGCACGCTCGCAAATCTCGATATCGACTACGTGATCGGTGATCCGATCGTCTTGCCCGACAGTTCAAAGCCGTTCTATTCGGAGAAGTTCTGCCGCCTGCCGGAAAGCTTCATGCCGAACGATCCCGTTCGTCGGCCGCTGCCCGAAGCCCGCGCCCGCCGCGATCTGGCGCTGCCGGAAAGCAAGTTCGTCTTCTCTGCATTTACACCGCCCGACAAGATTTCGCCGGAGGCGTTCGGCCTATGGATTGCGATCATGAAGAAGGTGCCGGACAGCGTCCTGTGGATGGCGGAAACCTCGACGCTGGCGCGACAGAACCTGACGCGCTTCGCACTCCTGCAGGGCGTCATGCCGAACCGTCTCGTCTTCGCGCCGAACGCATCCTACGAGGATCACCTTGCGCGCATCCAGACGGCCGACCTCGCGCTCGACACATTCCCCTATAACGGCAACCTTGAGAGTTCGGATCTCCTTTGGGCAGGGGTCCCGGTTGTTACCCGCAAGGGCAGCCATTTCGCCTCGCGCATCACCGAAAGCCTGCTGAACGCCGTTGGGGTGCCGGAACTCGTTGCAGCAGACAACGCGGGCTATGTTGAACTTGCGATCGCGCTGGCGACGGACCGTCACCGTCTGGGGACGATCCGCGAAAAGCTGGCCACCAACCGCTTCCGCGCGCCTTTGTTCGACGCCGACCGCTTCTGCCGTCATCTGGAAGCGGGCTATGTGGCTATGGTGGAACGGGCAAAAGCAGGGCTAGACCCGGATCACATCGACGTGCCCGCACTGCCTGCCCGCGACGGGAGCTTCCTAAGTCTGAACGGAAACGGATAAACCGCACCGCTTGCTGACTGTCTTACCGATTCAGGACGAAGCCATATTCAAGTCCGACATCGGACACATAAAAACAGTCATAACCCCAGGCTTTCAGTTGCTGGAAGGCACGCTCCGTCTTGTCGCGTCCGATGCCGTACATCGTGTGGTGAAACTCGATGAGCAGCTGTCTTGGCCGCACGGTGCCCGCAAGTATGTCCTCGATCACGTCGTATTCAAAACCTTCTATGTCCATCTTAAGGACATCGACGCGCGGTATTTCAAGTTCGTCAAGAAGCGTCGACAACCGGCGTACGGGAGCTTTGATCGGCATCAGTGACGCAGTGCCGGCGGAAGGCTGCGAAGAAAAGGAAACATGCTCCCCGTCGGCTGGGGGAAAGAACTCGGCCTCATCGTCGGTGGCGGCAATTCCGATCTGGTGGAATTGGAACTTCTGAGGCAGCGTTTGCCGAGAAAGCCAATCGATACTTCGCGGGGTGGGATCAAAGCCTATCACCCTGCAGCCAAACGCCGTGATTACAGCCAAGTCGAAAGAAATGTCGGTCCCAAGCCCGAACGACAAGACTATCGAATCCTCGTTCAAGGAGGATGCGATGACGGGCCAGCCTCCATAGTCCGTGCCGTAATATTGATAAGAGAAGGAAACCGCAGGCTTATGAATCAATCTTCCGGAGAACCTAGCTTTTAAACGCCTTAATAATTTCTTCATGAAACTTCCCCAAACCCGGCTCCATCAGAGCGTGTGGCGATACGGATGTCAACTATCCCTCGTGTTCCAGTCTCTCGATTGGGTAAACGGACGGCGGCGGCGGCAAGCCTGGACCTCTCGGCCCAAGCACGAACTTGCAAATGGGCTCTGCCAACGCGCCGTCAAGGAATGTCGGCTACCCCATGCTCATCGGCGGCCGACCGGCAGCTTCGAACTCTAGACCACCCGATACGTAAACCCATCGAAATCCGCCGGTTTCCCATGCCCGGTGATGTCGAAGGAGAACATGGCGGCAAACGCCCCGGTGAAGGAACCGTGCTCATTGAGCCCGCCGCCCTCATCCGAGACCACGCTCGCATCGAGTACCGGACCCACCGCCTGCCACTCGCCCTCACCGGCTTTGCGCCAGAAGAACTGCAGGTCATTTTCCCGCACTTCCATCGCCAGATCAAGCACACCTTCCGGCACGGAAACACCCATGCCGATCGGATATTCGAGCTTGCCGGTCGGATAGTTTCCCGGGCAGGACAGGATGATCAGCGACGCACCCATTTCCTCGTCCCAGGAGAGCCCCAGTGCGTGGAACTTGAAGCGGCCGTAGTAATGCGTGAGCCCGGCGACATGCTGATAGGTCTCGGCCTTGAAATCGAGTGTCGTTTCGGCCCGGAAGGAATGATGCTCCTGCCGGCGGCCGACAAGGCCCTGTTCGAACCAATTGCCAATGCTCTGGCGGCCGAAGATGCGAAGGAAGCCGGGCCGCTCCGTGAGCGAGAAGATACGCTCCGGGTAAGGCGTGCGCAGCCACTGGAACTCCATCGGCAGCTTGGCGTCATCGAAGGTCCGCACGATCTCCCTGGGCTCCGGATTTTTCTTGGCCCCGGTCGGTGGCTGCACCTGGACAGAAGGCACCTGCCCGCCCTCAGCCAGATAGAGCCAGCCATCGCGCCACTCGACCTTCTGGATCGACGTCTCGCGGCCGAGCGTGCAACGGTGGTGCGGAGACAATGGCCGGCCGCAGAGATGCGTGTGGTAGAACTGCCCATCCGGCGTCTCGACATATTGCCCGTGGCCTGCGCGCTGGAGCGGGGCGTTGGGGCTGTCCTTCGAGGTGATGACATAGAGGTTCGGATGATCCTCATACGGTCCCTCGATATTCCGTGAGCGCGCCATGGTGACGGCATGCATATAGCCTGTGCCACCTTCCGCGCAGGTCAGATAATACCAGCCATCGCGCTTGAAGAGATGCGGCCCCTCGACCAGCCCTAGCGGCGTTCCGGAATAGATGTTGCGCACCGGCCCGACCAGCTTGCCGGCTTTCGCGTCATATTCCTGCAGCACGATGCCGTCGAAAGCGACATGGCCTTTGGAATGACGCGCTTCAGGCCGATGGTTCCATTGCTGGTTCACGAACCACTTGCGCCCGTCATCGTCATGGAAGAGCGACGGATCGAAGCCCGAGGAATTCACGAAGACCGGATCGGACCATTCGCCCTCGATGGTCGGCGAGGTCACGATGTAGTTCGGCGCATCCTTGAACGCGCCCTCGAAGCGCTTGACGTCCGTGTAGACCAGCCAAAACTGCCCGTCGGCGTAAGACAGGCAGGGAGCCCAGATGCCGCAACTGTCGGGATTGCCGAGCATGTTGAGCTGGCTCGGCCGCTCCAGCGGACGGCGCACCAGCGTCCAGTTTACCAGATCACGCGAATGGTGGATCTGTACGCCCGGGAACCATTCGAAGGTCGAGGTGGCGATGTAGTAGTCGTCACCCACCCGGCAGATCGACGGGTCCGGATTAAAGCCGGGAAGAATGGGATTCTGGATCATGGCGCTCACTTCTTCTTGCGCGGTGGGCCCTTGCGCTCTGCAGAGGCAGCCCAGAGGTTGATGTCCGCTTCGCGGGCATAGGTGTCGATCTCGGCCAACTCCGCATCCGTGAACTCAAGATTGTCGAGCGCGGCAACGCAATCGGCCACCTGCGAGGCGCGGCTTGCGCCGATCAGCGCAGAGGTGATACGGCCACGGCGAAGCACCCAGGCGATCGCCATCTGCGCCAGCGTCTGCCCGCGCTTTTCGGCGATACGGTTCAGTGCACGGATGTTCTCGATATTCTTCTCGTTGAGGAAATCCGGGTTCAGCGACTTGTCCTGCGCTGCGCGGCTCTGGTCCGGAATGCCGTTCAGATACTTGGACGTCAGCATCCCCTGCGCCAGCGGCGAGAAGACGATGGAGCCGACGCCGAGTTCTTCCAGCGTATCGACAAGCCCGTCCTCCTCGATCCAGCGATTGATCATCGAATAGCTCGGCTGGTGGATCAGGCACGGCGTGCCGAGGTCCTTGAGGATTGCGACCGCCTCGCGGGTTCGCTTGGAATTGTAGGAGGAAATACCGACGTAAAGCGCCCTGCCCGAGCGGACGATCTGGTCCAGCGCGCCGCAGGTTTCTTCAAGCGGCGTATCCGGGTCGAAACGGTGTGAATAGAAGATATCGACATAGTCCAGCCCCAAGCGTTTCAGGGACTGGTCGCAGGAGGCGATGAGGTTCTTGCGGCTGCCCCATTCGCCATACGGCCCCGGCCACATGCCATAGCCGGCCTTGGAGGAGATGACCAGCTCGTCGCGATAGCCGGCAAAATCTGTCTTCAAGATGTCGCCGAAGGCCACCTCCGCGCTGCCGGGCGGCGGGCCGTAATTGTTGGCGAGATCGAAATGGGTGATGCCGAGATCGAAGGCCGTGTGGCAGATGTCCCGCTTGGTGGCCATCGGCGTATCCTCGCCGAAATTGTGCCAGAGTCCCAGCGAGATCGCCGGAAGCTTCAGGCCGCTCTTGCCGCAGCGGTTGTATTTCATCTTGTCGTAGCGGTTTTCGGCAGGCTGCCAGGCCATGATACCATCCTCAGAAATAAACAGGGAAAGCCGCGCCTCATCAGGCGCGGCTTGAAACGTTGAATTGATGGCCTCAGCGCATCAGCGCTGCGGCCTCTTCCATACCGAAAGGCGCGGGCTGGGTGCACTTCGTGCCGATCTCGACCGAACACTTCTCCTCAGCCGACTTGAGGATCGACAAGAGCACGTCGACGACATGCAGCGCGCGATCCAGCGAGCAGCGATGCTCGCGTCCCTCCTCATGCGCGGCCATCATGTCAGAAAGACCGGCTGCGCGATAGTTGGCGAGCATGCGCCCGTCCTGCGTCTCGAACTTCGCACTTGTCAGCGGGTGGTTCCAAAGCTCGACCGCTTCGAAGCCACCGCCGCCGCGCTTGGCCATCTCCACGGTCCCGCCGAAAAAGTTCGGGTCCGGCACATGCAGCGCGCCGTCAACGCCGTAAAGCTCCATGTTCGTGTGCTTATTGGCAATGACGTCCCAGCTGCCCATCAGCGCGATATGCGCGCCGTTCTCGAATTCGAGGATGGCGTGAATATTGGTTGGAGTCGTGACCGGCACGGCCTCGCCGTTGCGCGGCCCGTTGCCGATGACACGCTCGGTGCGCGCCATGTTCGCCATCGCCATCACGCGCTTCACCGGCCCGACAAGGTTGACCAAGTTCGTCACATAATACGGCCCCATGTCGAGGATCGGCCCGCCGCCGGGACGGAAGAAGAAATCCGGGTTCGGATGCCAGGCCTCCATGCCGGCGCCCAGCACATGCGCCGTGCCGGACATGACCTTGCCGATGGCCCCATCGTCGATCAGCTTTCGGGCGAACTGATGCGCGCCGCCGAGGAACGTATCCGGCGCCGAGCCGACGCGGAGGCCTTTGGCGTCGGCGAGCTTGCGAAGCTCCTCGCCCTCTTGGACGGAAAGCACGAAGGGCTTTTCGGAATAGACATGCTTGCCGGCTTCGAGTGCGCGCTTCGACATGGCGAAATGCGCTTCCGGGATCGTCAGGTTGACGATGACGTCCACCTCCGGATCGGCGAGCAGCGCCTCGACGCTCTCGGCGCGAACGCCAAATTCCGCGGCTCGGGCTTCCGCAGCCGCGGGGTTGATATCGGCGCAGGCAACGGCCTTCAGGTTCTTGAACAGCGGGATCAGCCTGAAATAGGCCGCAGAGATATTCCCGCAGCCCAGAATTCCCACTCCATATTCACGTGACATGTCGCAATCCTCAGAGCGTCTTGAACGAAGCGATCGAGCGGCTGACCATCCGCTTCAGGTCGTTCGGGTTGTCGTGTTCGGCGATGTAATACTTTGCCTTGGTGGTCTCGCGCAGGAACGGCATGAGCTTCGCCCACGGGACCACGCCGTGGCCCACATCGGCCCATCCGCCTTCGTCTTCCGCCTCGCCAGCGGGCGCAATGTCCTTCACATGGACGATCACGACCTTGTTCTTGTACTTCTCGATCCAGGCAAACGGGTCGGCCTTGCCGCGTACGATCCAGGCAATATCAGCCTCCCAATCGAGATCGGGGGCGCCTTCGAAGATACGGTCAATCACGACCGAACCATCTTCCAGTGCTGCAAACTCGAAATCGTGATTGTGCCAGGCGTAGCCGAAACCGGCGGCGCGATAGGGCTGGCCAGCCTTCTGCAAGCGGCGACCGAAGTCCGTCCAGCCTTCGACAGAATTCGGCCGCTGGTCAGGCATGAGATAGGGGCAGATAATGATCTCCATGCCCACAGCCTTTGCAAAGGCGATCACCTTTTCGGGGTTCTGCTCCAGCGCGTCGATGGAGAAGTGGCCAGTCGGCATGGCAAGACCACTGGCGTCGAGCTGTGCCCTCAGCGCCTTGCCGGCGGCCTCGTCGGCATCGCCATAGACGCCACCAAAACCTTCGGCATAGGAATAGCCATTGGCGGCCAGAAGCTTGAAGACATCTTCAAGCGGCGGATAATTGCGCGAACTGAAAAGCTGAAAGCCGAACTTTTCCATGGGGTAACTCCTCCTCGTTGTGTTGTTTCCGTTACGTCAACCGGCATCCTTGGGTGATGCCGCCTTGCTGGCGCGACAGGCGCCCGAAAAGATTAGCCGGCGTAACAGCTGTGAAGATCGAGCACGCTGAACTGCGGCGTGACCGCCAGACGGTTCGCAGGCGTGAAGATGATGGTCTTGGTTTCGCCTTCGGTGAGATCGAAGGCATTGTCGGAATAGCGTCCCTCGCAATCGGCCTCGAGCATGACATGCAGAGCCAGTCCCTTTGCGGTGACCCTCACTTCGAAGACACCGCCCGAGAAGGGCTGGACATCGAGTGACAATCCGGAGGACCTCAAATCGAGCGATTTGTAGGTCACCGGTGCATGATGCCCCTCGCCCGCCATGCCGTTGGCCGCTGTGAAGGACCAGAAGAGCAGCATGTTCTCCGGAATGTCGGCGCGCGCAATCGTGGCCGCCGTCACTGCCCGATCAGCAGGTGCGGCACATTCGAAGCTGCGGAAGGGACGCCGCTTGCCGGCGAGATCGACCAACCATGTCTCGATCGTGACGGTCGTATCGTCCCGCGTGTCATTGACGACGGACAGCGCAATTTGGCTCTCGTCCTGAGACGGGATCGCGGCCACGGTCACCTGCTGGAAAAAGCGGCGTGCCATGTAATGCATCGCCTTCCAGCCGCCGCCGTAATCGAGGCTCGCCCAGGAGGCGACCGGCCAGGTGTCGTTGAGCTGCCAATAGAGCGTGCCCATGCAATGCGGCTTCAGCGACCGCCAGAAATCGACCGCCGTGCGGATCGCCAGCCCCTGCTGGATCTGGCTGAGATAGACGAAGGATGGGAAGTCCTTGGGGAAGCGGAAATAGCGGAACATCGTGCCCGCAATCCGCTCGTTCCCGCCGGCATTCTTCTGATGCGATTCCATCACCGGCGAGGCGATATTCATGTCCGCTTCGTCGGCGAACTTCCTTATGACCGGCATGGACGTATAGGACTGGAAACCGAATTCCGAGCAGAAGCGCGGACGCACGGTCCGGTAATCGTCGAACGACTTGTTCTCGTGCCAGACCGACCAGTAATGCATGTCGCCGGACCCGTCGGCATGCCAGGCATCGCCGAAATCGAGATACCCCGACGCCGGGCTCGACGGCCACCAGATGAGGTTCGGCCCCGCCTCCTTCAGCGCCACTTCGATCGTGCGGTTGAGGCGATCATAGGAGACCAGATAGCGATCGCGGTTGTTGCGCGTGACATCGAACCAGTTCAGCGCGCCGATCAGTTCGTTGTCGCCGCACCACAGCACGATAGAGGCATGCGAGGACAGCCGGCGCACCTGATAGAGCACCTCCTCGCGCACTTCGGCCAGGAAATCCTCGGTCGAGGGATAGATGTTGCAGGCGAACATGAAGTCCTGCCAGATCATCAGCCCCATGGCGTCGCAGAGATCGTAGAACCAGTCCTGCTCGTAGAAGCCGCCGCCCCAGACGCGGATCATGTTCATGTTGGCGTCAACCGCCGACTGCAACAGGTCCTCTGTCTTCGCCTGGCTCGACCTGGAAAAGAGCGCATCCGCCGGGATCCAGTTGGCACCGCGGCAGAAGATTTCCTTGCCGTTGATGCGGAACGCAAAGCGGCTGCCCGCCTCGTCCTGGGCCGTCAGAAGCTCGACCTTGCGGATACCGATCCTGCGGGAAACACGCTCGCGCGTCGTTTCGACGGCGAGATCGTAAAGCGCCTGCTCGCCCGAACCCGCCGGCCACCAGAGCTTCGGCTTCTCGATGCGATAGACCTGCGTCACCTTCGTCAGCCCCTCGCCAACCGAGCAATCCAGCCGGTCGCGCTCGCCGTCGAAGGTCAGATAAAGCGGCACGACGCCGGGCTCAAAGGCATGCAGCGTGACCGTCACGGTCACATCCACCGCGCCATTGTCATGATGCGTCTGCCGCGCCTCGACATGCTCGATCCGCGCCGGCTCCATGCGCTTCAGCGCCACGGTGCCGTAGATCCCAAGCGGTGCGAGCGCAATGTTCCAATCCCAACCGAAATCGCACTGCGCCTTGCGCAGGAGATTGCCGTTCGCAATCGGCGAGTTGGCCTCCTGACGGGGGACGTAAAAAGGCTGCAGCGCCTGCCGACGCGCGCCTTCTGTCACCGAAGAGTGAATGACGATACGGATCTCGTTGCGCCCGGCCTTCAGCGCATGACTGACATCGGGGCGATAGCGGCGGAAGACGTTCTGCGCTTCAAGCACGACCGTGCCGTTGATCGATACAGTCGCGACCGTGTCGAGATAGTCGATATCGAGATACCAGCCCTCGGAACTGGCATTGTCACCGAGCTCGAAGCTCCGCGTCAGCACCCAGTCCTTCTCGGCGAGATGCCGCAACTTGTACTCGTTGCGCCCATAATAGGGGTCCGGGATCAAACCAGCGCCTTGAAGCGCCGAATGCACGTCGCCCGGTACGGACATATCGACCGAGGGAAAGCCATCGGACGAAACCTTCCACTCACCTGCCAGATTAACGCAGTCCTTCTCTGCCCCGATCCATTCCAACGGCATCGCACTCACCCTGTGACATGTTCGAATTTGCGGGCGGGCCAAAGCCCGCCAGTCCTGGATGTTTTGAAGTCAGATCCGCAGCTCGCTTTCCGCGTCGAACAGGGAGGCGAGGCTCATGTCATAGGCAAGCTTCACCTGAGCGCCCGGGCTGTAACGCCGGTTGCCGCCGATGCGCACCGACATGGACTGCCCGGCATGCTTGAGCCAGATCAGATTGTCGGCACCCATCGGCTCCTCGATTTCGACGACAGCCTGATGCGTATTCACCGTCTCCGGCCCATCCACGCTGATATGTTCGGGACGTAGGCCAAGCACTGCCTTCGTCCCCGGCTGCAGCGGCCCCTTGGCCCGGTAACCGTCGAGCATGAAGGTCACGCCATTGGTCACGAAAGCCGGACGGCCATCGACGCTTGCGATTTCGCCCTTGAAAAAGTTCATCGCCGGCGAACCGATGAAGCCCGCAACATAGAGGTTCTTCGGCTCGTTGTAGATCGTCATCGGATCATCGAGTTGCTGAATGAGGCCGGAACGCATGATGGCGATGCGGTCGGCGAGCGTCAGCGCCTCGATCTGGTCATGCGTGACATAGATCATCGTGTTCTTGAGGTTCTGGTGCAGCCGCTTGATCTCGACGCGCAGCTCCGAACGCAGCTTGGCATCAAGGTTCGAAAGCGGCTCGTCGAAGAGGAACACGTCCACATCGCGCACCAACGCGCGACCGATGGCGACGCGCTGGCGCTGGCCGCCGGAAAGCGCCGCCGGCTTGCGCTGAAGGAGCGGACCAATCTGCAGGATTTCGGAAGCCCGCGCCACGCGCTTGTCGATCTCCGCCTTGTCCATGCCCGAGATGCGCAAGCCGAAGGAAAGGTTCTTTTCGACCGTCATCTGCGGATAGAGCGCATAGGACTGGAAAACCATGCCGATACCGCGATCCTTGGGTTCCTCCCACGTGACGTTGTGGTTCTTGATGAAGATCTGTCCGTCGGTCGGCTCGAGCAGGCCGGCGATGCAGTTGAGCAGCGTCGACTTCCCGCAGCCGGACGAGCCGAGGAGAACGAGAAACTCGCCGTCCTTGATGTCGAGATTGAGCTTGTCCAGCACGGTGATCGCGCCGAATTTCAGCGTCAGATCCTTGACCGAAACACTCGTATTCATTTGATTATCCCTTTACAGCGCCGGCGGCGATACCGCGCACGAACAATTTGCCCGAGACGAAATAGACGATGAGCGGCACAAGCCCTGTCAGAATGGTCGCGGCCATGTTGACGTTGTATTCCTTGACCCCCTGGACGGAGTTCACGATGTTGTTGAGCTGAACCGTCATCGGGTAGTATTCCGGACGGGTGAACACGACCCCGAAGAGGAAGTCGTTCCAGATGCCTGTGATCTGGATGATCATGGCGACCACGAAGATCGGCAGAGACATCGGCAGCATGATCCGGAAATAGATGTTCCAGAACCCTGCCCCGTCGACGCGCGCCGCCTTGAACAACTCCTCCGGCAATGACGCGAAGTAGTTGCGGAAGAGCAGCGTCAGGATCGGCATGCCGAAGATCGTGTGCACGATGATCAGGCCGGACAACGTGCCGTAAATGCCCATTTCCCTGAGCACGATCACGATCGGATAGATCATGACCTGATAGGGAATGAAGGCACCGATCACGAGAACGGTGAAGAAGGTCTCCATGCCTTTGAAGCGCCAGTTGGCCAGCGCATAGCCGTTGATGGAGGCAATCAGGATCGAGATGATGACCGACGGGATGGTGATGCGCACCGAATTGCCGAAGCCGCGTGACAGCCCATCGCAATTGAGACCCGTGCAGGCCTGCGCCCAGGCCTTGACCCAGGGTTCGAAGGTGATTTCGACCGGCGGCGAGAAGATGTTGCCCATACGGATTTCAGGCATCGACTTCAGCGACGTAACGACCATCACGTAGAGCGGCACGAGATAGTAGATCGCGGCCAGCCCCAGCGTGCCGTAGAGCACGATGTTGCGGGTCGAGAAGATCGGCCGCGGGCGGTTTCCACGCGGGCCGGACAAGGAGCCGGACGATGCATCTGCTGCGGCAGCGACCGTATTGAGTGTTGCCTGATCAGCCACGCTTGTTCCCTCCGAATTCGAGATAGGCCCAGGGAATGATGATGATCGAGATGGTGATCAGCATCATGGTGGAGGCGGCAAAGCCCTGCCCCAGGTTCTGCGCCTGGAACATGTAGTCGTAGACATACTTGGCCGGCACTTCGGAGGCGATGCCGGGCCCGCCGCTGGTCTGCGCGACGACAAGGTCGTAGACCTTCACGATGCCGCTGGCGACGATGACGAGCGTTGTGATGAAGACCGGGCGCATCATCGGGATGATGATCAGCAGATAGGTCTTGACCATCGGAATGCCGTCGACGCGCGACGCTTTCCAGATATCCTCGTCGATGCCGCGAAGTCCGGCCAGCATCAACACCATGACAAGACCCGTGCCCTGCCAAAGTGCCGCAATGAGAACCCCGTAGATGACGATTGACTGCGTGTAGAGCGGATTGAAGGTGAAACCGGTCCAGCCGAGCGATCGCACCACGTGCTGTGCCCCGAAATCCGGGTTCAGCAGCCACTGCCACACAAGCCCGGTCACGATGAAGGACAGCGCGAACGGATAGAGGAAGATCGTCCGAAAGACATTCTCGAACCGGATCTTCTGGTCCATGAAGGCGGCGAGCACAAAGCCGATGACGAAGCTGAAGATCAGCGCGAAGACGCCATAGATCGCGAGGTTTTCGATGGAAACGATCCAGCGCTCCGACGCCCATAGCCGCTCATACTGATCAAAGCCGACAAATTTCGCCCTGGGCAGGAGCTTGGAATTGGTGAAGGAATAGAACACCGTCCAGAGGGTGCCACCCAGAAACACGACCAGGGCCGTCAGGATCATGGGTATGGACGCAATTTTGGAATTGAGATTGCGCAATAGCGTGTTGGGCCGCCGAACGACCTGGTAATCGGTCATGACTGAAACTCCCCTGTCGCGAACCTGAGACGGGAAAGCGCTTAGGCGCCGCCCCCTCATGCTTCGAATCGAGCAGCGACAGGTGCCGCCGCCCGCTTCGAACACGATCGGGCAAGGCGGACCTACCGCCCACGCCCGATCATGTCTGCCACATCAGTCAGCGTTGGAGATAATCTCTGCGAACTTCTTCTGCGCAGCTTCCGGCGTCATCGAAGCATCGGCGAAGAACTGCGAGAACAGGTCTTCCTTCTGCTTCTGGCTGTCGGCCGAAAGCAGCTGGTCGGTGGACTCGATCACATTGCCCTTGGCCAGAATGTCGAGACCCTTCTTCATGCAGTCATTGGCGGCTGCAAGGTCGACGTCACCGCGAACGGGCAGCGAGCCCTTCTTCAGGTTGAAGGCGACCTGCGTCGTGGGTGCCAGGAGCGTTTCGGCCAGAACCATCTGCGCCTTCTGCTTGTCGGCGTCCTTCAGCTTCGGGAAGTAGAAGGCGTCGCCGTTCGTGGAGATGATCGGATTCACACCGAGGCCCGGAAGGCAGGTATAATCCTTGCCGGCGACCTTGCCGGCGACGGCAAATTCGCCCTGCGCCCAGTCACCCATGATCTGGCCGCCGGCCTTGCCGGTGATGACCAGGTTCGTGGCCTGGTTCCAGTCCTGGACATTCGAGCCCTTGGACATGCGGCGCGCATCGTCAGCAGCCTTGAAGACCTTGGCGATCTCCGGGCCGGCCGCGACCTTGGCGTCCTTGTCCTTGAACACCTTGAGGAAGTTGTCCTTGCCGGCGATCGCGACCATCAGCACGTCGAAAGCGCCGGAGGCCTGCCACGGCTGACCGCCAACGGCGAGCGGAATGATGCCGGCCTTTTCGAGCGCCGGAGCAGCCTTGACGAACTCGTCCCAGTTCTTCGGAACATCAATGCCGGCCTTCTTGAAGGCGTCATTGGAAAGCCACAGCCACTGCCAAGAGTGGATGTTGACCGGGGCGCAATAGATGTGGCCGTCGATCGTGCAGCTGTCGAGCAGGCTGGCCGGACGGATGATTTCCTTCCACTTCCCCTTGGCGGCGACCTCGTCGAGGTTCTGCATCAGGCCCGATTGCACGAGCTCTTCAGCCTGACGACCATGGTTGAACTGCGTGGCGCCCATCGGGTCGCCGCCGGTGATGCGGCTGACCATGATCGGACGGGCGGTGCCGCCAGAACCGGCAATTGCGCCGTCGACCCATTTATTGCCGGTTGCGTTGAATGCCTTTGCAAGCTCGGCGACAGCGGCAGCCTCCCCGCCCGATGTCCACCAATGCGTCACTTCAAGATCGGTGGCCTGAGCTGCGCCAACAGAAAGCGTCACGGATGCTGCGAGTGCAGCAGCCAGAGAACGAATATTCATGAGTTCCTCCCTCACTGAAACGTTACCGGAAAAACTTATGACAAAGCCCTGAAACACGCAACCGACTCCGTCAAAAATTTTTTTCTTCCCCGAAAATAATCGTTTTCCGTGTGCACCAGCCGAGCAGCGGGATCACAGCCTCCGCTGCGGAATGCCTGGAAAATTATCAGCAAAATACTGTAATTCCTATGTTTTATAAGATGGCCGAGCTTTTTATCATCGCAATGCGAAATCGCGACGCAACATATGATTGCTGTTTTGCAAAAAAGTGTCTCCATGGAAAATCTCCCACCAGGGGCGAAAGAATGGGCTCGACATTTGATCTGTAACGTTACAGATTTACCGCCCTTCCAATCGTCGGGTGCAGCATTGACCTTGCCCGGCAGACCGTTAAGAATCCGGCAGGCAGAAGCATGGCATCACGAAGGAGCGGAACAGTGTCGGGATCGGATCGGGTGAGCGCCGGCAAGGTTCACACGCCCCAAATGTTGGACGGCGAGCGTCCGACGCTGAAGACGATCGCCTATCTGACGGGTCTCGGAGTGACGACGGTTTCACGGGCGCTCAAGGATGCACCCGACATTGGCGCAGAAACGAAGGAGCGTGTACGGCTGGTCGCGCGCCAGCTTGGCTACCAGCCAAACCGCGCCGGCGTCCGCCTGCGCACCGGCAAGACCAATGTGATTGCCCTCGTGCTTGGCATGGACGCCGAAATCATGTCCATGACGGGCCGCATGGTCTACGGCATTTCGCAGGTTCTGACGGGCACGCCCTACCATCTCGTCCTGACGCCGCACATCAACAGTTCCGACCCGATGGTCCCGGTCCGTTACATCGCCGACACCGGATCGGCTGACGGGGTCATCCTCTCTCGAACCGAGCCGGACGACGCACGGGTCCGTTTCCTGACCGAGCGGAATATCCCCTTCGTCACCCATGGCCGCACGGCTATGGGCGTCATCCATCCGTACCACGATTTCGACAACGAGGCCTTTGCCTATAAGGCCGTCGAGCGGCTGGCCGCGCGCGGACGCAGGCGCATCGCCATCATGCGCCCGCCCACTCAGCTGACCTATTCAGGCCACACGATGAACGGCTTTCGGAACGGCCTGAGGGACCTCGGTCTTGAAGAGGTTCCATTCGACTGGATCGACATTGAATCCCCTGCGGCCGTGCAGAAAGATGCCGTCGAAACATTGATGCGTGGCCCCGATGCGCCGGACGGGCTGATCTGTTGTTCCGGAAGCTCGGCCATTGCCGCAGCGGCAGGCATCGCTTTCAGCGGCAAGACGATCGGCCGGGACATCGACATGGCCGCCAAGGAGTCCGCCGGCGTCCTACCCTGGTTTCAGCCGCAGATCATCGCCATGAACGAGGATTTCACCAGCGCCGGGCGCGAACTCGCCCGCGCCTTGCTCGCGCGTATCGGAGGGACAGACCCGGCCGCCCTGCAAAGCATCGACATGTCGACCTGGGCCGACGAAGCCTGATGCTTCCGCTTCCCATCGATGTCAGAGTGTTATTTCCATGCCGTCCCGACCGACAATCAGCTCGCCGGCATAGGCCTCTGCCACTGCCGCGCGCCAATGCGCTTCCGTGAAATCCGGATCGTCTGCCGGAATCATGTGATTAAGCGCCAACTGCTTGACCCCGGCCATCGCGGCAATCCGCCCGGCATCGGCAGCGAATGTGTGCGAGGCGACGAGATGCTCCCGAAGCCGTGCGCCATTGCCCGTGCGGCGGATGAGGCTTTCCAGTCCCTCCGGCAGCATCGCCTCGTGGATGAGCAGGTCTGCCCCACGGGCAAATTCCGCGAGCGGCGGATGAAAGGCCGTGTCGCCAGAAAACACGGCGACACCCGACGCCATCTCAACCCGGAAGGCAAAACAATCCGCAAGCGGCGGATGCGGTACGCGAAGCGCCGTGACCCTGAAGCCTGTCTCCTCGAGAACGACGCCTTCGTCGATTTCCGTCACCGTGACGAGATCGGCCAGAACCGGCCGTCCCTCATCGACAATGCGGGTCGAGATGTCGACCACAAGCGAGGCGAGAAAATCGCGCCAGACCGCCGCGACACCTTTCGGTCCATAGACCTTGACCGGCGTTGAAAGACCGGAAGTCCAGGCGGTATGAATGAGCCCGCCCAGCTCCAGAACATGGTCGGAATGAAGATGCGTCACCAGAATGTGGCTGAGCCCCTTCAGCGGCACGCCGGCATTGACGATACCGCGCGAAACGCCGAGCGCGCAGTCAACGGCGATCACGCGCCCGCCGGTTTCGATCAGGCTCGATGTCGGCGAAGGACCGCCCGGCCGGATGGCCGGACCGCCCTTGGTACCGAGCAGAACGATCCGCTCATTCATTCAGGCCACTGCCCCAGGGACCATGATGGAAGTCCTTGCCGTCCAGACGGTCAAAACCATGCGCACCGAAGAAATCGCGCTGCGCCTGGATAAGATTCGCCGATCCTCGCGCCTGACGATAGCTGTCAAAATAGGAGAGAGCGGAGGAGAGTGCCGGCACTGGCAGACCGGCCGTGACCGCCGCTGCAACAACGCGGCGAAGCGATGGCAGGGCTTCCTTGACCATCGCCGAGAAGGCCGGCGTCATGATGAGGTTCTCGGCATCCGGCATGGCCGTAAACGCGCTGGTGATCTCATCGAGGAACTGCGAGCGGATGATGCAGCCGGCACGCCAGATCTTGGCAATGACCGGCATCGGCAGCGACCAGCCGAATTCCTTCGAGGCTTCCGACATGACGGCAAAGCCCTGCGCATAGGCTCCGATCTTGGCGGCAAACAACGCCAGTTCCAGATCGTCGAGACCCGCGCCGCTGGCATCGATTTTCCCGGGGGCAGAGCCGAAGACCTTCTCCGCAGCCGTGCGCTGGCTTTTCATGGAGGAGAGCACGCGTGCAGCCACAGCCGCTTCGATCGCCGTTGCCGGCACGCCGAGCTGCTGCGCCTCGATGACCGACCACTTGCCGGTGCCCTTCTGGCCGGCCTGATCCAGGATCATGTCGACCATCGGCCCGTCGCCATGCGGGTCTTTCGCCGCCAGCACCTTCTCGGTGATTTCGATGAGATAGGAATTGAGACGGCCCTTGTTCCAGCCGCCAAAGATATTACCGATCTCGCTGGCCGACTTGCTCGCGCCATCGCGCAGCAGGCCGTAGATTTCGCCGATCATCTGCATGTCGGCATATTCGATGCCGTTATGGATCGTCTTGACGAAATGGCCGGCCCCATCCGCGCCGAGCCAGGCGCAGCAGTCTTCGCCGTTGAACTTGGCGGAAATGGACGTCAGGACCTTCTCGACGCGAGCATAGCTTTCCGGCGTCCCGCCGACCATGATAGACGGCCCATGGCGCGCGCCCTCTTCGCCGCCCGACACACCCATGCCGATAAAGGTCAGCCCCGTACCGTCCAGCTCCTTGAAGCGGCGGCGGGTGTCGTGGAAATTGGCGTTGCCAGCGTCGATCACGATGTCGCCATTGGTCAGATAGGGCCGCAGATGCTGGATCTGATCATCCACCGGCTGGCCCGCCTTGATCATGATGATGATCGGGCGCGGCGGGCGGATCGCCGCGATGAATTCTTCCATCGTGTGGCAGGGAATGATGCGCTCGGCGAGCGCGCCGGCCTCGGCGAAGAATTCATCCGTCTTCTCGGTCGTGCGGTTGAAAACCGCGATGCGGTTGCCTTTTTCGGCGATGTTGAGAGCGAGATTCGCCCCCATTACGCCCAAACCGATGAGACCGATTTCTGCCTTTTCCATGGGGATCACTCCAATGTTCTTATTGGAGTCTTTTTGGCACTCGATACCGTCATGGGCAAGAGCAAATCGATTAAGTTTATGTCTCCGGACGATCTTCCCCGTCGTCGAGCACCCGCCAGGAGGAGCCTTCAAGATCGTCATACTGGCCGCTTTTCAGCGACCAGAGGAAGGTCACAAGACCAAGTCCACCCATCGCCAGCGCGATCGGGATGAGATAGATGAGCACATTCATGACGCGACCGCCGGTGTGATGGGCGCCTCCTGCTGCGCAGCCGGCTGAACCGGCATTCCGCCCAGCGTCAGGCGCATGGCATTGGCCACCACGATAATCGACGAGGTCGACATGGCAATGGCGGCGACGAGCGGCGACGCATAGCCCAACAGCGCCAGCGGCACGAAGACGACGTTATAGGCGATCGCCAGCGCGAAATTCTCCAGGATCAGCCGCCCTGCCCGCTTCGAAACCTCGATTGCCAGAGACACGGCCGACAGGCTTTCATGCAGGAAGACAAAATCCGCGGCCTGGCGGCCCACATCGGACGCCGTTGCCGGTGCCATGGAGACATGTGCGGCGGCGAGTGCGGGTGCATCATTGATGCCGTCTCCGACCATCAGCACCTTGTGACCATGGGCTGATACCGTCTTGATCTCCTCGACCTTGCCCCTGGGCGTCAGCGCCGAACGCCAGAAGCCGATGCCGAGCCGCCGTGCGAGCGCAGCAACAACGCCCTCGCGGTCGCCCGAGAGGATCGCCGTCTTGAAGCCTCGGGTCTTGAGCGAGGCCATCAGACCTTGGGCATCGCGCCGCATCTGGTCCTCGAACTTGAAGACGGCGACAAGCTTGCCATCGAGCGACAGAACCGTTTCAGGCCCTGCTGCATCACTCTCACCTGAACCCTCTGAGACAGCATTCAGGGCAAACGCGCGGTGGCCAAGCCGCCACAGGCCTTCCTGGTCTCCAGCCTCGATGCCCGCACCCGGTATTTCCGAAACCAGCGAAAAGCGGGTCACGTCGCCGCCGCCGGCATCGGCCAGCGCTGCCGACAAAGGATGTCGAGAATGCAGCGCCAGCGACGCTGCGGCCGCGAGGGCCTTGGCCGAGACAGCGCCCTTGTTGACAAGCCGCGGCTTGCCCAGCGTCAGCGTCCCCGTCTTGTCGAAGATGACGGTATCGATCTCGGTCAGCCTCTCCATGGCGGAACCATCCTTGACCATGATCCCGTCGCGGAAGAGCCGCCCGGCGGCCACGACCTGCACCACCGGCACGGCAAGGCCAAGCGCGCAGGGACATGTGATGATGAGCACGGCAATGGCAATCGTCAGTGCGTGCTTCCAGTCGCCGCCGAAGACGCCCCAGAACAGGAAGGCGGCGAGCGCCAGAATATGAACCGCCGGCGCATAGATTTCGGCAGCCCTGTCGGCAATCCGCCGATAACGCGCCTTACCCCCCTCGGCGGCTTCCATGAGGCTGATGATTTCGGCGACAAAGGAATTGCGCGCCGCTGCCATCGCCTGGACGGTAAGTGCACCGGTGAGGTTCAGGCCACCGGCCTGCAGTGCCGAGCCCTTGGCCGCAGCCACCGGCAGGCTCTCGCCGCTGACGATGGAGAGATCAAGCTCGCTTGCTCCCGACATCACGACACAATCGACCGGCACGCGCTCACCGGCGGCAATCAGCAGCCGGTCGCCAGGCACGACCTCGTCGATGTTGCGGTATTCGTGGCCACCGTCCGGCGTCAGCACGGTCGCGCCGCGCGGGCTGAGCCGCGCCAGACCGCTGATCGCCGAACGGGCGCGGTCGCGCATGATGTGATCCAGCGTGCGGCCAATCAGCAGGAAGAAGAGCAGCGACACCGAGGCGTCGAAATAAGCTTCCTTGCCGTGATGCATCGTCTCGTAAAGCGACATCGCATAGGAGAGCGAAATCGCCAGCGCGATCGGCACGTCCATGTTCATGCGGCCATGGCGAAGCGCATTGTAAGCAGAGGTGTAGAACGGCCGGCCGGAATAGATGAGTGTCGGACCGGCAATCGCTGCCGAAATCCAGTGGAACATGTCGCGCGTGGCAGCATCCGCACCCGACCAGACGGAAACCGAGAGCAGCATGATGTTCATCGCAGCAAAGCCTGCGACTGCCATCGCACGGATGAGCCCGTTGCGGGTGCTGTCCTGTTCTTCTGCGGAAATCGAAAAGAGATGGGACTCGTAACCGGCTGCCTCGATGGCCTTCGTAATCACCGACGGGTCCGTGCGGCGACCCTCCACTTCTTCCCTCCACACGCAGGTGACGCGACGTGTCGACAGGTTGACGCGGGCGCGTTGCACTTCCGGTAAAGCCTTCAGCGCCTTTTCCAGCGTCGTGATGCAGGCGCCGCAATGAACGCCGGGCACGGCCAGATCCGTCTGACGCAAGCCGCCGTCGAGCTGACGGCTCGCAAGCCAGAGCTCGTCGGTCGGCGGCAGGTCGTGGATCGCCTTTTCGGCGTCCAGCGCCGCTTCGGTCCCTGCAGCACAGCAACTCATCGGATTACCCTATCCTTCGACCGTCAGCGGTTGGCATAGACATGGACGCGGATTGCCTCATGATAGACCACCTCGCCATTGTCGTTCGTCTTCAGATCAACGATCCATTCGCCGGGCAGAACCGGATGATCGGTGGTGAATACCCCGTCGCCCTCGTGCTTCAGCGTCACCGTGAAATCCTGTAGCGTGCCGACCGGGCGGTGGAAGGATGCGACCACCTCATCAGCCGGAACAGGACCGCGCTGGGGATGCGTCAGGACATAGCGGATGCCCTCGTGACTGGCGGTCAGCTCGCCGCGAATGCCGGTCGCGGCCATTTCCCGCATATGTTCAGCCGTCGCGTTGAACTGCTGGCTCGCCTTGAACGTGTCCTCTGCAACGAGTCCGCTCCACGAATGCCCCGCATACCAGGCCATGGTGAAGTTGACCGAGATGACCACGCCGAAGAAGGCGATCATGATGGCCAGGAAGTGCCAGCCGGTGAAGGTAAAGCCGTTGGACTTGTCGGTAGCGGTTGCCATCAGTGATGCTCCCTGTTCTTGACGTCGGCCGGTGCGTTGAAGACGGCCTTGTAGACGTCGTGTTCGTTGCTGGACTTGTCTTCGGCGACGAAGCGGAAATGCTGCTCGTCATCATGCAGTTGATCGCGTGGGACAGTTACATAGACTTTCAGCGTCACGGCCTTGTCGGGATCGGCCGGAACATCGAAGCTACGGCTGTCGGGCTGATCCATGCCGTTGATCTTCATCGTCGCGCCTTCCAGCCCTTCCAGCGAGAGGCTGATGACGCGCGGCTCGGGGATCATGTTGAGGATGCGCACGGTGAAGCCGTTGCGGATCGAACCGTCCGATTCCAGCACGAACTGCGGATTACGGTCATGCAGCACGTTGACCTCCAGCCGGTCGCGCGAGAGCAGCGCGACAAGCAGGCCAACGCCGACCGCCGCCCAGACGCCCATGTAGAGCAACGTGCGGGCACGGAAGATGATCTTCCAGTTGAAATGCTTCACCTTGTCGTGGAAATGCCCGTCCGCATCGCGCACGATGTTCGGATTGATCGCATGCGAACCGTTGCCGGTGGCGAGCGCCATATTGCCATTGTAATCGGCGAGCGTCGCATAGGAGATCAGCCCCTTGTCGCGACCGAGCTTCTCCATCACGCCATCGCAGGCGTCGATGCAGAGTGCGCAGGTGATGCATTCGAGCTGTTGGCCGTCGCGGATGTCGATGCCCATGGGACAGACGACGACGCAAGCATTGCAGTCGACGCAGTCACCGGCGACCTTGCCCTCTGCAGCGGCCTTCTTGGTACCGTGGGTCCGAGGCTCACCGCGCCAGTCGTTATAGGTCACCGTCAGCGAATTTTCATCGAGCATCGCACCCTGAATACGCGGCCACGGGCACATGTAGGTGCAGACCTGCTCGCGCATCAGCCCGCCGAAAATATACGTCGTGGCGGTCAGGATGCCGATGGTCATGTAAGCAACGGCCGGAGCCTGGAAGGTCCAGAGGTCGAGCAGCAATTGCGGTGCATCGGCGAAATAGAATATCCAGGCACCACCGGTCGAGACGCCGATTGCCAGCCAGATCGCATGCTTGGAGACACGCTTCCAGACCTTCTCGAAGCTCCAGGGAGCCTTGTCGAGCTTCATGCGAGCATTACGGTCACCCTCGATGAAGCGTTCGACGACGAGAAAGAGGTCCACCCAGACCGTCTGCGGACAGGTGTAGCCGCACCAGGCACGCCCTACGGCGGAGGTGATGAGAAACAGCCCGAACCCGGCCATGACAAGCAGGCCGGCGACGAAGAAGAATTCCTGCGGCCAGATTTCGATGAAGAAGAAGTAGAAGCGGCGATGCGCCAGATCGATCAGGATCGCCTGGTTCGGGGCGAAGGGGCCGCGATCCCAGCGGATCCAGGGACCGAGATAGTAAATCCCGAGTGTCACCAGCATCACGATCCATTTGAACTGCCGGAAGCGCCCCTCTGCCCGCTTCGGGAAGATCTTCTTGCGCGCTTCATAGAGCGGCTTCCTGATCTTCGCAGAATTGACCGGCTCGGCATCATGACGAACGACGTCGTCGGATGGAGCGCTGGGAGCCTCCTTCTTGGGCTGGTCGGCAGTATAGATGTTCATCGCTGGAAATCCCGATTCTGATATGTGCCTTTTCCCATCGGGGCAGGTTTGGGACCTTGACTTAAGTCAAGCACGGACAATTGGCCGCATAGTCGAGACATGAAAAAGCCGCGCCTTTTGAAGGGCGCGGCAAGCGGCATGACAAACAGGTTATCATGCTGGAGAGATCGTGCGCCGCCGGGATGACACCGGCGGCGAAATCTTACTCGCCACCGCCGAGCGAATGGACGAATACGGCGAGTTCCTTGACCGTCGTATCGCCAAGGCGAACCTTCCAGGCCGGCATGACGCCATGCTTGGGCTTGGTGACCTGAGCAATGATGGCAGCCTCGCCAGAACCCTTGAGCCAGATAGCATCCGACAGGTTCGGCGCGCCGAGGTCACGGTTGCCCTGTGCCTGATCGCCATGGCAGGCGACGCAGTTATTGGCGAAGATCTCCTTGCCGGCGGCGGGATTGCCGCTGGTCACCGGCTGCTTGGAAAGATCCGCCACGTAAGCCGCAACGTTCTGGATTTCCTCCGGCTTGAGCATCTCGCCGAAGACCGGCATTTCAGAGACGCGGGTATCCGGGTCCTGCGGATCGCGGATACCGTGCGAGATCGTGGTATAGATCTGGTCGGCGGAACCGCCCCACAGCCAGTCGTTGTCGTTGAGGTTCGGATAACCGATCCCGCCCTGCGCGCCAGAGCCGTGGCACGGCGTGCAGTTGACCTTGAAGGCTGCAGCGCCGGCGGCCGTTGCAAACTCGCTCAAGGACTTGTCCTTGAGGATATCGGCAACCGGCGTAGCGGCGATCTTGTCCACGAAGACCTTCTGGGAGGCGTTGGCGGCGGTCAGCTCATCCTTGAGAACCGCACGGTTGGTAACGTTCCAGATACCCTTCGTATTGGTTGTGAGCAGCGGCCACGCCGGATAGACGATCGTGTAGCCGATGGCCCAGAGGATACAGGCGTAGAAGGTCCACACCCACCATCTCGGCAGCGGATTGTTGAGCTCGCGAATGCCGTCCCAGACGTGGCCGGTGGTCTCGACGCCGCTCAGTTCGTCAACATGTTTGTCTGCCATTTTTCAATCCTCCTTGAGAGGTATGGATGCGGCCTCGTCGGCCATCTTTTTCGAACCGGGCCGGAGCGCGAAGAAAATCGCGCCCACGAAGAAGAGGGTGAAGCCCAGGAGCCCCCAGCTGTCGGCGAATTGCCGCATCATGGTGTAGGTTTCCATGGTTCTCCCTCCTCACCGGTAGCCGGATGCGTCGTCATAGGTCGAGAAATCGACCAGCGTGCCGAGCATCTGGAGATAGGCAACCAGCGCATCCATTTCGGTGACCTTCGTCGGATCCCCGTCGAAGTCGCCGACCTTGGCCTTCGGATAGCGCTTGACGAGATCGGCCGTATCCGCATTCGGATCAGCCTGCGCCATCAGATCCGCATCCGCCTTGGCGATGTCGTCATCCGTATAAGGGACGCCGACGATGCGGTTGGTCTTCAGGTGACCCGCCACGTTCTCGAACTTGAGAGGTGTGTTCTTGAGGAACGCGTAGGTCGGCATGACCGATTCCGGAACGACAGAGCGTGGATCGGTCAGGTGCTGGACGTGCCACTCGTTCGAGTAGCGGCCGCCGACACGGGCCAGATCCGGACCCGTGCGCTTGGAACCCCACTGGAACGGATGGTCGTACATCGATTCCGCAGCCAGCGAGTAGTGACCGTAGCGCTCCACTTCATCGCGGAACGGACGGATCATCTGGCTGTGGCAGAGGTAACAGCCTTCGCGGATATAGATGTCACGACCGGCCAGTTCGAGCGGGGTGTAGGGGCGCATCCCCTCCACCTTTTCAATCGTGTTCTGCAGGTAGAAGAGCGGCGCGATTTCAACGATGCCGCCGATGGTGACGACAAGCAGCGAGCCTACCAGGAGGAGCGACGCGTTCTTCTCGAGCAATTCGTGTTTTGCAAGAATGGACATGTTTGCCTCTCCTTATTCTGCCGGCTGAAGCTGCGGGACAGCGCCACCGATCGGGGCTTCGTCGCGCTGGTGGCCAAGGATGGTCATCGTGACGTTGAAGGCCATGATGATGCCGCCCAGCAGGTACATTCCGCCACCGACTGCACGCAGGACGTAGTAGGGGAACATGGCCCGGACCGATTCCGCGAACGAGTAGACGAGGAAGCCCTGGTCATCATATTCGCGCCACATCAGACCCTGCTGGATACCGGCAACCCACATGACGGCGGCGTAGACGACGATGCCAAGGGTTGCGAGCCAGAAGTGCCAGTTGACGAGACGCAGCGAGTACAGGCGTTCCCTGCCCCACAGCTTCGGAGCGAGGTAGTAGACCGCGCCGAAGGTGATCATGCCGACCCAGCCGAGTGCGCCCGAGTGAACGTGACCGATGGTCCAGTCCGTATAGTGGCTGAGCGAGTTGACCGTCTTGATCGACATCATCGGACCTTCGAAGGTCGACATGCCGTAGAAGGCAATCGCCATGACCATCATGCGGATGATCGGATCGGTGCGGATCTTGTCCCATGCGCCAGACAGCGTCATCAGGCCGTTGATCATGCCGCCCCACGAGGGCATCCAGAGCATGATGGAGAAGACCATGCCGAGCGTCTGCGCCCAGTCCGGCAGAGCCGTGTAGTGCAGATGGTGCGGGCCGGCCCAGATGTAGAGGAAGATCAGCGCCCAGAAGTGGATGATCGACAGACGGTAGGAATAGACCGGACGGTTGGCCTGCTTGGGAACGAAGTAATACATCATGCCCAGGAAGCCGGCCGTCAGGAAGAAGCCCACGGCGTTATGGCCATACCACCACTGCGTCAGCGCATCCTGCACACCCGAGAAGGTCGAGTAGCTCTTCGAGCCGAGGAACGAGACCGGCACAGCCGCATTGTTGACCAGATGCAGCATGGCGATGGTGACGATGAAGGACAGGTAGAACCAGTTCGCCACATAAATGTGGGTTTCCTTGCGCGTCATGATCGTGCCGAGGAAGGTCAACAGGTAGGCGACCCAGACGACGGTCAGCCATATGTCGACATACCATTCCGGCTCGGCATACTCGCGCCCCTGCGTGATGCCCAGCAGATAACCGGTTGCCGCCATGACGATGAACAGCTGATAGCCCCAGAAGACGAACCATGCGAGATCTCCGCCGAAGAGGCGAACGCGCGAGGTGCGCTGCACCACATAGAACGACGTCATGATCAACGCGTTGCCACCGAAGGCGAAGATAACGGCGGACGTATGCAGCGGACGCATGCGACCGAAGTTGAACCACGGCTCGATGTTCAGATGGGGGAAAGCAAGCTGCAGCGCGATGACAACGCCGACCAGAAACCCGACAACGCCCCAGAAGACTGTGGCGATCAACCCGTAGCGGACGACTTCATCGAAATATTCGGACTTGCGCTGCTCGGCGGAAACCGTCGACACCGGCGCGAAGGACACGCGACGGATCATCGCCACGCTGAAAATGAGAAGGACAGCGAACAGGACCCACATATGGGCCTTGAACAGGCTGTCCTGGGCAAAGGCTGCCCCTAGCAAGGCGAGAAAGGCGAAAAGCCCAACCCCCACCGTTTGTGAAATTTTCGTCATTGTTGGTATCCCCCAACGATTGCTGATCATGCGGCAAGCAGGATCGGAATCGTCGTCCGACCGTCTTGCGGCTGGTGCAGCAATCGCATTTGGGGGGGAGCCCATCCTTGATATAGATCAATGCAAATACATGCCTTCCACGCGACAAAAAGGCCCTACGCTGGGGTTCCATACCCTGCAGTCAGACAGGTGAAGAATGAAGACGCTGGACACGCATGACCGGGAGGAATTCGAGAAGCGCTACCGCCCGCCGCAAGGCGTGAGCGCTGTCGAGTGGCTGAGGAAGATTCATGGCGAGCAGCTTGAGCTTTGTCGCGAACTCGAAGAGATCGCCGACAGCCTTCCTGCCGAGGTCAACCGTCAGAAATGCATCTACGCCGCCAAGGCAATCGGTCCGCTCACCATGGGCGCACACCGATTCGAAGAGGATGTGCTCTTCCCCTGGGTCGAGCAGACTGTCACCGGGCATCCGGAGCTTGCCGCGACGCTGGAGCGGCTGAGGTTCGAGCATTTCGAGGACGAATGCTTCATCGAGGAGCTGATCGACGCCCTGCTCCGGCTTGGTGCAGGAGACCCCTCGTTAAATGCTGAAACCATCGGCTACATGCTGCGGGGTTATTTCGTCAGCATGCGCCGGCACATCGCCTTCGAGCAGGATCATCTGCTGGCGATGGTCAGTGAGCGCAAGGCGGCTTGAAGGGGAATGAACGGATACTGACAAATCCTGTCAGGAGATGCTCCTAAGAACGAGTTCCCATTCCGACGGAGCCTACAATGACATCAACAACTTGCCAATGCCGTTGCGGCGCAGTTTCCCTTGTCCTCACCGGCGCACCGGTCGCGCAGCTTTACTGCCATTGCGACGACTGCCAGAACGCGCATCGCGCGGCTTACGCGCCTGCAGCCATATTTCCGAAAGAACAGGTCCAAGTCTCCCGCGGTGAGCTGACGCCCCTCGTCATTCGCTCGACCAAACGCATGGTCTGCAGTCAGTGCGGCACCTATCTCTTTTCGGAGCTTGAGCGTGTCGGCATGCGCAGTGTGAGCGCTTATCTACTGCCCAAAGGCACTTTCAGGCCGCAGTTTCATGTCCAGTGCGACGAGGCCCTGTTGCCTGTTCTCGACGACCTTCCGCATTACAGACGCTTCCCGGCAAACTTCGGCGGCGCGGAAGAATTCGTCGACTGGTGAAGCATCACCCTCAACCGAAAACCGACCAACCCGTCTTCTTCGCGAACAGCTCCAGCGCCCGCGTTCCCGTCGCGGAATTACCGTTGGCATTGAGACCCGGCGACCAGACCGCAATCGAGGCCCTGCCCGGCGCAATCGCCAGAATGCCACCGCCGACACCGCTTTTGCCCGGCAGGCCGACACGGAAGGCGAAGTCGCCCGACGCGTCATAATGCCCGCAGGTGATCATGAGGGCATTGATGCGCCGTGCCCGGTCGCGGGTGACAACCGTCTGCCCTGAGACAGGATTGCGCCCGCCGTTCGCGAGAAACAGTCCGGCCTTCGCCAGCTGCTCGCAGCTCATTGCCAGCGAGCACTGGTGGTAATAGACGCCGAGCGTCTTTTCGACCGGATTGTGGATATTGCCGAAGGCGCGCATGTAGTTGGCAAGCGCGGCATTGCGGAAGCCGGTCGCCTGTTCGGATCGCGCCACGTCTTCATCAATATACACGCTGTCGTCGCCGGACAGATAGCGGAAAAATTGCAGGATCTCGCCCAGCGTCTCGCGCGGCTGGTGGCCGGCGAGCAGCACATCGGCCACCACAATCGCGCCCGCATTGATGAAGGGGTTGCGCGGAATGCCGTGCTCGTGCTCGAGCTGGACGATGGAGTTGAAGGCCGTCCCGGAAGGTTCGCGTCCCACGCGCGACCAGAGCCCGGCACCGATTCGACCCAGGGCGAGAGTCAGTGTGAAAACCTTGGACACGCTCTGGATCGAGAACGGCTCCGTCGCATCGCCCACCGTGAAGACCTCGCCCTCGGCCGTCACCACTGCCATTCCGAACTTCTTCGGATCGATGCGGGCAAGCGCCGGGATATAGTCAGCCACCTTCCCCTCGCCGATATGCGGCTGCATCTCGTGATAGACCTCGTGAAGGATGTCCTGAACCGGCGTGGAAGAAACGGGCATGAGGGCTCCTGTCATTGGGCGTCCGAAAGGCCGCTCGCGGGAATGCAACCAGATCTATCGGAATTTCCTATGCGGTGCGGCCGCATTTTTGAAGGGCCGAAATCGAATTGCCGGTGTGCAAATCCGGCAAATCGCGATCAGGGAACGAAGTTGCGGTACTCTTCCGAAAACTTGATGTCCCAGCGGTCGTGATACCAGAGCCACTGGCCCGGATACTCCCGCACCCAACGCTCCACCGTGTCGTTGAGAAGTTGCGCGGTGGCATTCACATCCACCTCACCCGTCGCCTTACGGGGAATCGCGAGCGCCGGCTCGAGTTCAAGCCGATAGCGATTGTTCGGAAGCCGGATGCAGCGCGCCGGATAGACAGGGCAGTTGAACTGCCGGACGAGCTTGGCCAGGAGCGGATTGGTCTTCACCGGCACGCCGAACAGCGTCGTATCCGCGCCCTTGGAGAACTTCTGGTCCACCAGAACCCCGACGCCACCGCCTCTTTCCAGCTGGCGGGCGAGCGCAAAAGAGGACCCCGCATGCGATGGCACGAGCGACCCCATGCGGTTTGCCCGAAAATCATGGATCATCTCGGCCATGTAGGGATTGTTCGGCGGACGGAAGAGCACCGTGACGCTAAGACCAAACGCGTTACCCGCGACCGGAAGCATCTCGAAATTCGCCGTATGGGCCGTGAAGACGATGAACGGCCCCTTGAGGTCGCGGATTTCGAGAAAGAGCGGGATGCCGGAGACTTCCACCCTGCCTGCACCCTGCCGCTCCGGATCAAAGTCGAACAGCTTGTCGAGATAGACATATTCGGCGGCCATGCGACCCATCGATCCCCATGAATCCATGGCGATCTTGACCCGCTCTTCCTCCGTCATCTCGGGAAAGGCGCGCCGCAGATTGTACAGCATCATCTTGTGGCGCTTCTGCTTCGGCCCGAGCTTGCGCGCGATGCGATCCATGAGATTGAGCGCGAAATCAGCAGGCAGAAGCTTCAGCAGCGTCAGGCCAAACAGCACCAGCTTTGCCAGAAACCACGGCCAGAACTTGCGCAGGTTCGCGCCGATGCGGAGCGCAAGGCCCTTCATCGGCTCAATCCATCCGCAGGATGATCTTGCCGAAGATGGAACGCTCTTCCATCCGCTTCAGGGCAACGTCGATTTCGCTGAAGCCCACTTCGGTGTCGATGACCGGATGCACAATGCCCTGCGCCATCTTCTGCATGGCATTGGCCATGTTTTCCATGCGGCAGCCAAAGGAGCCGAGCAACTTGAGTTGCTGCTGGAACAGCATCATCAGGTTCATTTCGGTCGAAACGCCCGAGGTCGAGCCACAGGTGACGAGACGCCCGCCGCGCTTCATCGAGAGGATCGAACCCGCCCAGGTGTCCTTGCCAACATGTTCGAAGACGACATCGACGCCCTTCTTCTTGGTCAGCTTGCGCACCACGCCCTCGAAACGATCGACGCGATAGTTGATCACGTGATCGGCGCCGAGCGCCTTCGCCTTCTCGATCTTGTCGTCCGAGCCCACCGTCGTGATGACCGTGCAGCCCATGCGCTTGGCAAGCTGGATCGCCGCCGAACCGATACCCGAGCCGCCGGCATGAACCAGGATGGTCTCGCCCGGCTGAAGCTTGGCATTGTCGAACAGCATGTGCTCGACCGTGCCGAAGGTCACCGGTGCGAGCGCAGCCGCGACCGCATCGATACCGGGCGGCGCGACGACGAGCTGGCGCGCCGGGATATTGATCTTCTCCTGCGCAAAACCGTCGAGATGGAAGCCGTGTACGCCGCCGACATGTTCGCAGAGATTGTCGCGGCCTTCGCGACAAGCCTTGCAATGGCCGCAGATGCGCGCACCGTAAATCGAAACGAGCTGACCCGGCAGAACATTGGCAACGCCCGGCCCGATGGCCTCGACCACGCCGGAGGCTTCCGCACCAATGGTCAAAGGCATCTTGCGCTTGGCAAACGCCATGCCGCGCCAGCCCCAGACATCGATATGGTTCAGCGCAACCGCCTTGACCCGCAGCGTCACCTCGCCGGGAGCCGGCGCTTCCGGCTCGGGAAGCTCGACGGCTTCAAGTCTGCGATCTTCGATGAGTTGCAATGCGCGCATGATCATACCTTCCGCTTTCGCGGGCTGGATATTTCCGTCCAATCTGGCCGGAAATATCCATCTCTTGTTATCACAATTCCTTACGCGAAACCGGTTCCCACTTTCGCTGGATTGCTCGATTACGTTCTTTTGTTGTGTGCGGTTTACCGGGGTTCCGCCGCCAGCACAAGGCTGGCATTCTGGCCGCCGAAGCCGAAGGAATTGGACAGTACGGCAGAAACCTGCTGCGCCCGCTTCACATTCGGCACGACATCGAGTTCGATGCTCGGATCCGGGTTCTGATAGTTGATCGTCGGCGGCAAAGTGCCGGTGAGGATCGTCTGCAGCGAGAACACCGCCTCAACCGCACCGGCCGCCGTCAGCGTATGGCCGATCATCGACTTGTTGGACGAAACCGGGATGGACTTCAGCCGCTCGCCGAAGACGGAGAGCATCGCGCCATATTCCATCTTGTCGTTTTCCGGCGTCGAGGTGCCATGGGCGTTGATGTAGCCAATCGCCTCCTCGCCAACGCCCGCATCTTCGAGCGCCGCGCGGATCGTCGCAATCGCGGGCCCGCCATCGGGCGACGAGCGCGTGCGGTGGAACGAGTCCGCCTTTTCGCCGCAGCCCTTCACGATGCCATAGACTTTCGCGCCACGGGCAATCGCCGATTCCAGCGACTCGAGAACGAGCGTCGCAGCACCCTCCGCAATCACGAAACCGTCGCGGTCCTTGGTGAAGGGCTTGGAAGCCTTTTCCGGCGGATCGTTCTGCGTGGAAAGTGCCGAAAGCAGCGAAAAGCGGATCAGCGCCTCTGCCGAAACAGAACCATCGGTCGCAACCGTCAGCGCGCGTTCCGTCCGACCCTGGCGGATCGCCTCGACGCCCAGCTGGATTGCCGTCGCGCCCGAGGCGCAGGCCGTGGAGAGCGTCACCGGCAGACCACGCGTGCCGAACCTGTCGGCCAGCCGCTCGGAGATCGAGCCGAACAGAACGGCCTCATGGAAAACCGGATCGGGACGTTCGCGCATGGCCGCAAGGAAACGATCATAGGCGTCGCCCGGCTCTTCAGCCGGACCGGCGCGGTCGGCGAGCTCGAAGCGGGCGGACCATTCCGGCTCGACCGGTGGGGCTGCGAGAAACAGCGGTCCATTAAAATCGCCCGACAGTCCCGCCTGCGCCAGCGCCTCCAGCGTCGTTTCGCGCGCCATGGCGTAGGAACGCTCGACGGCATTCGCCACCGGCAGATCGATGAAATCCACCGTGCCGGCGATCCGGGTCGACAACTCGTTGACCGGGAAGCGCGTGATCTCGTGAATGCCCGAGCGACCGCCCGTCAGCGCCGCCCAATTGTCCTCAAGCCCCTGGCCGAGGGAGGTGATGACACCCATGCCGGTGACGGCAATGATGGGACGCCCTAGATGATCGCGAAACTGATTGCTCATGATCCTGTGCCTCACGCATTGGCGGCGAGAAGGGCAATGCCCTCGCCGCGCTGATGGCCAATGGTGGTGACGATGGCCGTGGAAGCCGGCTTCGTCATCGCCTTTTCATGATCCGTGTCGAAGGCGGCGACCGGCTTGCCGGCTCCCAGCGCCATCGCGGCAAGACCGATGCCGGCGGTGAACTGCGCCTCGACCGAATGGCCGATCAGCCCGCCAAAGCCACGGATTGCCGCATTCGGGAATGTCTTTTCGAAGAAGGCCTTTTCCCGTGCCGCCAGATCGTGGAAGCCCGTCGTGCCGGACATGACAAGCTCGGGCTTTGCACCCTCCACCATCCGCTCCAGCCGCTTTTCGAGCAGCCCCTCGGCGCGGTTGCCGCGATCGCCCTCGACCGTCTCGATGGTCGCATAGATGCGGGCGCCACGCGCTTCCGCATGAGCGCGCGATTCGAGGATCAGGAAGGCCCCGACCGAACCCATGATCATGCCGCCGCCATGGTCCTTGTCGCGCGCCCAGATCGGCGACCATGCGCCGGTCTGATGCCCCTTGATGGCCTCGACCATGAGAATGATGTCGAGACGCTCGGCAATGAAGGCGCCGCCCACGAGCGCATGCGTGGACTGGCCGGCGCGAATGCGCGCCGCTGCCGTCTCGACCGCTGACACGCCCGCGCCCTCTTCGCCCATGAAGGTGCGCGAGGAGCCCGTGACCTTGTGAACGATGGAGATATTCCCGGCGAGCAGATTGGAAAGCTGCGCCAGAAACAGCGTCGGGCGCAGTTCCGTCGTCAGCTTCTGGTTCAGCAGTGCCTCGCGGTCATTGCGTTTCAGCGCCTCGTCCACGATCATCGAATCGACATTGATGTCGCGCTCTCCGCCGCCGGCGGCCACGATCATGTCCATGGAGGCGCACGCCTCCGCATCGTCCTTGAAGCCGGCATCGTCCAGCGCAAGGCCGGCCGCGAAGACACCGAGCCGCTGCCAGTTCTCCATCTGCCGCTGGTCGCCGCGCTTGGCGATCTGCTGCGACCAGTCGATGGCCGGCAACGGGTGCACCGGATAGGGTGCGAAACGCTCGGTCTCGACAATCGGAGCCGGCGCGTGATCGCCTAGGATCAGCGCCTCGTGCGCCTCACGCCCGACGCCCATCGACGAGACGAGGCCGATGCCCGTAATCACCACATCGTTTTCAGATTTGGCCATGATTTCAGTCCTTATGACACGTTGGCCGCGATTGCGTCGTGAAGCCCGATCTCGCGGGCGCGGTTCTTCACGATATCGCCGATGGGAACCTGGTCGAAGGGAATAGTGCGAAGCTTCAGCTGAGCATCGCAGACCTTCTTGCCGCCAGAGGTGATCTTCGCCTTGGTCACTGCGTAGCCGGAGCCGAGATGCACGAGATCGGCCTCGACATCGAGTTCCGCCAGCGGCTCCACGAACGTCCGAAGCTTCGCCTCGTCCACCGCCATCAGGAGCGGCATGGACGAAAACTCGTTGACCGCAAGCAGCATGAGACCCGAGGCCTGCGCCATCGTCTCGATGAGGAGAACGCCGGGCACCAGCGGCATGCCGGGAAAATGCCCTTCGAAAACGGGGCTCTTTTCGGGAACGACGGAACGCGCGACAAGATGCCCCGACTTCAAGTCGAGGTCCGTCACGCGGTCGATCATCTGGAAATATTCAAGCAGCATGGGATCGCACCTGTCGCTCGGGGTCGCAGGATACGGCCCCGGAAAAGCCGTCAGGCCTCAGCCCTTGGCGGCGCGCAGTTCGTCGATCTTGGCGCAGAGGTTCTTGAGAACGAAATATTCGTCCGTCGCGACCTTGCCGTCATTGACTTCCTGGGTCCACTTTTCGAGCGGAATCTTGATGCCGAATTCCTTGTCGATCGCGAAAACGATGTCGAGGAAGTCCAGGCTGTCGATGCCGAGATCGTCAATCGTGTGGCTCTCAGGCGTAATCTTCTCGCGGTCGATTTCGCTGGTTTCAGAAATAATGTCGGCTACCTTATCAAACGTCGTCGTCACGCCGATACCTCTCAATGTCAAAGCTGTTGCGCGATGCTATAGGCAAATCGATTTCAAAAGCCAATGGCTTGCAACAGTCAAATGACACAAATGCGAGGCATCTGTTGCGCGTTTACACTGCTATCGAATGCCGCCCCTTGCCGTTTCCGAGATAGGCATCGAACTGCGACGCAACCGTGCGAGCGAAAAGCCGGCCCGTCTCGGTCAGCCGGAATCGCCCGTCGACAATCTCGGCCAGGCCGTCCGTATTCTGCCCGACGAACAGCTTTGCCTCGGCAATGACATCATCGGCTGCCGTGCCGAAACGCTCCTTGAGATCGGCAAACGAGAAGGCGAAGTCGCACATGATCTTCTCGATCGCATAGCCGCGAAGCCGGTCTTCCTCCGTGAAGGCAAGCCCGCGCACGACGGTCAGCCCATCGGTCCCCGTCATGCGCTGATATTCTCCGGTTGCCGTCTGATTCTGCACGAAGCCCTGGCGGAACTGACCAATGGAGGACGCGCCGAACCCGATCAGCGTTTCCGCCGCATCATCCGTATAGCCCTGGAAATTGCGGCGAAGCCGCCCTTCCCTGTCCGCGATAGCCATGGAATCGCCAGGCTTGGCGAAATGGTCGATGCCGATCTGTTGATAACCGGCTGCAACCAGCATGGCCGCCGCCATGCGCGACTGTTCGAAGCGGGCGTCGACATTGGGCAACACCTCTTCCTTGATCATCGTCTGATGCTTCTTCATCCACGGTACATGCGCATAGCCGAAGAGCGCAATGCGGTCCGGGTCGAGTGTCAGAATCTGGTTGACCGTCGCGGCAAGCGTTTCCCGCGTCTGATGCGGCAGCCCGTAAAGCAGGTCGCAATTGACCGAGTGCACGCCCCGCGCCCTCACCGCGTCAACCACCGACTTCGTCTGCTCGAAAGTCTGGATGCGGTTGATCGCCTTCTGCACCTCCGGCTGGAAGTCCTGCACGCCGAGGCTCGCCCGCGTCATGCCGATATCGGCCAACGCATCATAGCGGGCCTCATCCATGTCGTTCGGGTCCATTTCGACGCTGATCTCGGCATCGGGCGCGAAGTTGAAGGCGGAACGAAAGAGCTTACCGATCCGGCGGATATCCTCCGGCTTCATCAGCGTCGGCGAACCGCCACCGAAATGCAGCGCCGTGACCACCGCCTTTGGGCTGACCAGTTTCGACACCGCCTGCACTTCGCGCGTCAGCGCTTCCAGATATTCGGCCACCGGCTCATAGCGCAGTGTATGCTTCGTATGACAGGCGCAGAACCAGCAGAGCCTGTCGCAGTACGGAATATGTACGTATAGCGACAGCTTGTCGCCCTCTCCCAGAGCTTGCAGCCATTGGCTGTATACGTCATTTGTAATATGAGAACCGAAGTGAGGCGCTGTCGGGTAGCTCGTATAGCGCGGAACCGGAGCGGAATACTTGCCGGTCAATGTCTTGTATGTGGGCGTCTTCAGCATGAGCGTTCTCCTGCCGGAATTGAATAAAGGCAAAAATCCGCCGCGTGCTTGATCTTGATCAAACGGGCGGCGTCAAATCTTTGCGACATTCCCGGCGTTGACGATTGGTAAGTCGCTCAATGCAGACGAACGTTGGGTAGACGGCAGGGGGACTCCCCGTTACAGGTCGGGAGTATAGTGAGATGCAAGTCATTCAATTCAGTCAAGCCAGGGCTTCGATGGAACCGCAACGCAAGGACATTCACAATTCGGAAATTCCGGCGGTTTGCATCTCCTGCGAGGCAAGACATGGCGGGATTTGCGGTACGCTTTCCCCGTCGCAGCTGACGGAGTTGAGCCGCCACACCAAGCGCCGCAAGGTCACCGGCGGGTCCGAGGTGATCGGCCAGGGCGAGCAGCTGAATGCTTACTCGAATATTCTCAGTGGCGTCGTAAAGCTCTCGAAGATGATGGCGGACGGCCGCCAGCAAATCGTCGGCCTTCAATTTGCCCCGGATTTCATGGGCCGGCCCTTCCTGCGCGAAAGCCAGGTCGCCGCCGAAGCCGCTGTCGATATCGAAGTCTGCTCCATGCCGAAGGCGATCATCGACCGGATGATTTCGGACACACCGGAGCTTGAGCACAAGATCCACGAGCAGACGCTGAAGGAACTGGACGAAGCCCGCGACTGGATGCTGACGCTCGGTCGCAAGACCGCACAGGAAAAGGTAGCAAGCTTCCTGCACATGATCGCCATGCATATCGATCCGGAAAATGCCGACAAGCGCAGCTTCGACCTACCACTGACCCGCGCCGACATCGCCGATTTCCTTGGTCTGACGATCGAAACGGTCAGCCGTCAGATGACGAAACTCCGCCGCGACGGCATCATCCGCATCGAGAATAACCGCCATGTCACTTGCCCCGACATGGAAAGGCTCCGCCGCGCCGCCGGCAACGACTGACGGCGCCATTTCAGTGCATCAGAACGGTCTGCGCATCACTGCGAGATGACGATCCGCGTGTTGGAGAGCCCGGCATCCCTGACCAGCGAGAAGAAGGTCGCAGCATTCTGCGGGTGCAGGCGGATGCAGCCATGTGAAGCGGGACGACCGAGATTGCGCACCTCATTGGTACCGTGAACGGCATAGCCGCCCTTGAAGAACACCGAATAGGGCATCGGCGAATTGTGGTACTTGCGCGAACGGTGGTCGATGTCGAGAGACTTGGCCGAATAGCTGCCGACCGGCGTGGAGTAGCCGCGGCGAGCGGTCGAAACCTTCCATTGATAACGGACAAAGCCATTTTCCGTCACCGTCATCGTCTGCTTGGAGAGATCGACCTGCGCCACAAGGCCCGAAGCATAGGCGGAAGAAACAGAAACGGCCAAAGAAGCCAAAAGGGCAGCGCCGGCAAAAATATACTTTTTCATCAAATAGTCCCCACGTTAGGCCGGAGTATCTGAGCTCCGCTGATACATAAGGATATGCGAATTTCTGTGGATTAAAAGCGTTTCGCGAAAAAACCGTTGCGCATCGTTAAAAAGCCGCAATCCCTCACGCAAGCAAGAGAACCAGGAGGCCACAAGTCAGGCCAGCAAACCAGTTGCAGGCATGGGCGAAAACATTGAGCGCGCGATCGATATCGCCCGGCGTCGCATTCCGGCGGCCACCGATATTCAGCATTTCCTCGTTGACCAGAACGCCGTTGTAGATGCGCGGTCCGGCAAGCTGCAGGTCGATCGCTCCCGCCATCGCAGCCTCCGGCCATCCGGAATTCGGCGAGCGGTGCTTGCCGTGATCGACGCGCGCCGTGCGGAGCGAGCGCTTCATGGCGGCAGCGCTTTCTGCAGTCCAGGCGCCAAGGGCTATGAAAACTGCCGACAGCCGCGCCGGGATAAGATTGACCAGATCGTCCCAGCGTGCCGAGGCCCAGCCGAAATTCAGGTACTTTTCCGACTTGTGGCCGACCATCGAGTCCGCCGTATTGATCATCTTGTACGCGAATATCCCCGGCAGACCGAGAAGCACGTACCAGAAGGCCGGCGCGACCACCCCATCCGAATAGTTCTCCGCCAGGCTCTCGATAGCCGCCCGACTGATGGCCGGCCCATCGAGTACCTGCGGATCCCGACCCACGATGAGCGACACCGCTTGTCGCCCGCCCGCAAGCCCCTCCTCCGTCAACGCGTCTGCCACTGCACCGACGTGATCGGCGAGGCTTTTCTGGGCCAGCAGCACGGCGACGACGGCGACTTCCATCACCATGCCGAGCAGCCAGAGCCCCGAAAACACAGCGGACACGAGAACCCCGCAGGCGAGTGCCAGAACCGTCAGGAGTACCGCTGCCAGAAATCCGCGCGACTGAGCGGCAGCCGGCGAAAGGCCCGGCACGTTGAGCCGTCGATCGGCCGCCGCGACCGCCTTGCCGAACAGCACGACCGGATGTGGTACGCGCGCCCATAGGCGTGGCGGATCGCCAATTGCCTTGTCGATCAACAATGCCAGGAACAGAAGTGCCAGCCGAAATGTAATCATCGATTGCTCCACGCCTTTAAGGCGGATTGCAGTCGATCAAGCCCCGCTTGATCCGCCGGCAGGCCGATCCGCATCCAGTTGGTTCGATAATCGAATATCCGCGTCAGGATCGCATGGCGGCAAAGATGCGCATGCAGCGCCGCTGGGTCGGGCGCCTCGACGAGAAGGAAAAGGCCGGCATTAGCGACAATACGCAGGCCCGCAACCGACAAGACCGTCTCAAGCCGCCTCGCCTGCTGCCATATCTCCCGGCGGATCGCTTCCGCATCGAGAGCGAAGCAATGCTTCGCCAGCGCCAGCGCCGGCCCCGACACGGCCCACGGCCCAAGGCCCGCCTCGATCGTGGCCGCGTGATCTTCGCCGGCAATCGCAAACGACAGCCGGACGCCGGCAAAGCCGAAGAACTTGCCGAAGGATTTGAGAACGACGAGATGTGGATGATGCGCGACCAGACCTGCAAGGCTCGTCTCGGGATGCAACTCGCCGAATGCCTCGTCGACGATCAGCATCGCCCCGCGCTCGGCAAGATCAAGCGACAACGCCAGTAGATCGGCCCGCGAATAGCGCCGCCCGTCGGGATTGTTCGGATTGACGACAATGACGACGCCATGCTCCGCCGCCACCTCCGAAAGCGTCGCAATCTCGTCCACCGCATGACCCGTGGCCGAAAACACCGCGCGATATTCGCCATAGGTCGGCGAGAGGATCGCCACCCGACCCTTCTGCGTTTTCGCTGCCAGAAGGCGGATCAGCGGGTGCGTGCCTGCCGCCGCAATCGGAAGGACATCACCGCTGCGATAAAACCGTGCCGCGGCCCGACGCGCTTCGCCAAGCAGATCGGCATCCGGGAGGCGATGAAAGAGCTGCGGATCAAATGCCGGCAGTGCGGGCGGGACGGGGTTGATCCCGGTTGACAGGTCGAGCCAATCCGCAACCGCAATGCCATAGGCTTGCGCGGCAGCAGAGACGCCGCCGCCATGAAAGACATGACTCATGATCGGTTCCCGTCGAGATCGATCAGATGCAGATAGGAACCGGCAACCCGGCCGCGCTTCATGCCCATCGGTCCGAGATCGGCCCCCAGCGCATCCTCGGCGCGAAACAGCGGTTCCGCCTTGCCGGCCTGCAGCACGCTCGAATAATGGAATTCATGCGCCCGCATCGGCGCATGGAAAATCGAATCATCCACCGGCCGCGCAACGCGAAGACCCAGATGTCGCTGCCGCTTTTCAAATGTCGTCGTGACCGGAAGCAGGCCCAGCATGGCATGCGGCTGGCCTTGAGCATCCACCAGCGCCTCGCCCAGGACCATAAGGCCACCGCACTCGCCATAGACGAGGGCGCCACGCTTCACCGCATCCCGCATTCCGGCAAAGAAGGCTTCGGCCCCCGCAATGCGGCCCGCATGGAGCTCCGGATAACCGCCCGGCAAGTAGACGGCATCGGCCCGCCCGTTCGGTGCTTCGCCAGCCAGCGGCGAGAAGAAGGTCAGTTCCGCCCCTTGACCCCGCCAGCCCTGCAGGAGATGCGGATAGGAAAAAGCAAAAGCTGCGTCGCGCGCCACGGCAATCCGTTGCCCGAGCGGCGGCAAGAGCGCCGGGACGTCGAGCGCATCCGCTACCTCCGCGCGCGCAAGCTTTGCAAGCGCCGAGACATCACAATGCTGCTCCATGCGGCCGGCCGCGTGGTCGATGAAATCCTCCAGCGCCTCGTGTTCAGCCGCCTGCACCAGCCCCAGATGCCGCTCCGGCAGTTTGAGCCCATCATCCGCCGGCAACGCTCCGAAGATGGTGAAGCCGACGCGCTCCAGCGACACGCGCAGCATCGCCTCATGCCGCACGCTGCCGACACGATTGAGAATGACGCCGGCAACACGCACATCATTGCGGAAATCACGATAGCCCGAGGCCAGCGCTGCCACCGAATGCGACATGCGCGCGCAATCGATGACCAGCACGACGGAAAGATCGAGCTGCGCGGCAAGATCCGCCGGCGAACCGGAGCCGTCGCTGGCCCCGTCGAAAAGTCCCATCATGGCTTCGACCACAAGGTGCCGCCCGCCGCCATGGCCTAGCGCCATCACATTCAGAAGTTCAGGGCGCATGCCCCATGGATCGAAATTGAAGCAGACCTCGCCAGATGCCGCCGTGTGAAACGCCGGGTCGATATAATCCGGCCCCGCCTTCCCCGGCGCAATCTTCAGCCCGGCATTTCTCAAAGCGCGCAAAAGGCCGAGGGTTACGGTGGTCTTGCCGGCCCCGGAGGACGGTGCGGCGATCAGCAATCCGCTCATTCTGCCGCTTTCGTGTAGTCGGGCATTAGTCCGTCTGTGGTCAATTTCCGGCCCGTCATTGCACCCAGCCAATCCATGCCCTTGCGGAACCGTACCACCTCGCCGATGACGACAATCGCCGGCGGCTGCAGGCCGGAGGCCTCGACATCGGCCTCGGCACGCGCCAGCGTCGTTTCCAGGACCTGCTGTTCCGGCGTCGCCGCATTGCAGACGAACGCGACCGGCTCGTCGGCCGACCGGCCGGCAGAGATGAGATTGGCCGAAATCTGCCCGATATGCTTCATCGCCATATACATGACGATGACCGGTGAACCGCGCCCCAGCGCCTCCCAGTCGATCCGGTCCGGCACGATGCCGGAGGAATCATGACCGGTGAGAAAGGTCACGGCATGATTGATCTCGCGATGCGTGACCGGAATACCGGCATAGGCCAGCCCGCCAATTCCCGCCGTGATGCCAGGCACGATGCGGAAAGGAATACCGTGCTGAACCAGCGTCAGCGCCTCTTCGCCGCCGCGCCCGAAGACGAAGGGATCGCCGCCCTTCAGCCGCAGCACGCGATGCCCCTCGCGCGCCAGATCGACCAGCCGCAGCGAGATATCGCGCTGCTTGACGGAGGGTTTGCCGCCGCGTTTGCCCGCATATTCCAGCACGGCATCGGGCCGCGCGAGCTTCAGGCACTCGTCGTTGACGAGTGCATCATAAACGATGACATCCGCCTCGCTCAGCGCCTTGGCCACCAGCAGCGTCAACAGGCCGGGATCGCCGGGCCCCGCGCCTGCAAGCCAGACGCTTCCTCTCTCGATCTGCGGCAATGTCGCGAAAAGCATGTTCATGATGATGTCCTATGAGCGACGCTCGAAAAATGCAACGGCGGAATGAATTGCCGCCTTTCCCGACCACGCCCCTCTCCCTATAATCCACCCATGAGCGAACCTTCCGAAACCGCCCGCATCGACAAGCCGGACGCCGCCCTGCGCACCGGCTGGACCACGGGCGCCTGCGCCACCGCCGCCACCAAGGCCGCGCTGATGGCGCTGATCACCGGCGAGTTCCCCGACCCCGTCGAAATCACGCTGCCGCGCGGCGAAACGCCGGCCTTCCCGCTCGCCTTCGAGACCTTGGGCGATGGCTATGCCATGGCCGGCATCGTCAAGGACGCCGGCGACGACCCGGACGTCACCCATGGCGCCACTGTAGTGGCCGCCGTCCGCCCGCTCCCGCCTGAAAGCGGCATCCGCTTCCGCGCCGGCGAAGGCGTCGGCACCGTCACCAAGCCGGGCCTGCCGGTCGAGGTCGGCGAACCGGCAATCAATCCCGTACCACGCTCGATGATGGCGGCGGAGGTAGTGGCCCTTTGCGAAGAGACCGGCCTGCCCGCAGATCTCGAGATCACCATTTCGATTCCCGGCGGCGAAGCGCTGGCGGAGAAGACATGGAATCCTCGCCTCGGCATTGTCGGCGGCCTTTCCATCCTCGGCACAACCGGCATCGTTCATCCCTTCTCCTGCGCCGCCTGGATCCACTCCATCCATCGCGGCATCGATGTCGCCCGCGCCGAAGGACTGACGCATCTTCTGGGCTCCACCGGGTCGACATCGGAAAAGGCGGCACAGGACTTTCACGCTCTGCCGCTCGGCGCACTAATCGACATGGGCGATTTCGCCGGTGCACTCCTGAAATACCTCCGCGCCCACCCCGTCGACCGCCTGACCATCGCCGGCGGTTTCGCCAAGATGACGAAGCTGGCGCAAGGCGCGCTCGACCTCCATTCCGGCCGCAGTCAGGTGGATATGGATTTCTACCTGTCGCTCCTGCCGGGCATCAACGACGCGCTCGCCAAGCGGATTCAAACTGCGAACACCGCACTGGAAGTTCTGGAATCGACTCGCGAAAACGGCATCGACCTGCCCAAGCTCATTGCTGCCCGCGCCCGCGAAAAAGCGATGGAAACGTTGCGCGGCGCGCCCATCGCCATCGACATCCTGATCACCGACAGGCAGGGAACGATCATCTCCCATGCCGAGTGACGCGCATCCCGATAAGTCCGAAAAAATCCTGATCCTCGGCGGCACCCGCGAAGCTGCAGAACTCGCCCGCCAACTTGTTGGGCAAGGCCTCGACGTAACCACCTCGCTGGCCGGCCGCACGAAGGAGCCCGCCCCCGTCGAAGGCAAGCTCCGTATGGGCGGTTTCGGCGGCGCGGAAGGCTTGGCCGCCTATCTGAAAGCAGAAGGCTTCACCCGGGTCATCGACGCCACGCATCCCTTCGCCAGAAACATATCCGCCAATGCCGTGAAAGCCTGCGATATCGCCGCCCTGCCGCTCGACATCCGCACCCGCGCACCGTGGCAGAAGCAACCCGGCGACCTATGGACCGAAGTCGCAAGCCTCGAAGACGCCGCAAACGCCCTGCCACAAAACGCCCGCGTCCTCCTCGCGCTCGGCCGCCAATATCTCGACGCCTTCCTGTCCCGCACCGACTGCCACTTCGTGATCCGCATGGTCGACCCGCCGGAAAGCCCGCTGGCTTTCACGAGCCACGAGATCCTCGCCGCCAAGCCATCCTCTGACCCGAACGAAGAAGCAGCCCTCTTTCGCAGCCACGCGATTACCCACCTCGTGGCCCGCAACTCCGGCGGACACGGGGCCTATGCGAAGATTATCGCCGCGCGGAAGATGGGAATGCCGGTGGTGATGGTGGGGCGTTAGGAAGGAACCTGACGAGATGAAAAATCCCAATGCGCGGCCTCATAACGATCGATAAGCAAGGCCAATCTATCGAAAACGTCGGCCCCTGAAGAGCCGACCTCGGGTTCGTTCTGGAAATACGGGCGAATGGCAGTTAGTGCGGCGCGATAGTCCGCTTCGTCGCGCAAAGCCACGAGGTCTTCGAATTTCATCGCCGCCCCCTGAAAATGATCCAGATTGGGAACAATCGGATTCCCAATCTGGAAACGAAGACAAAGTCTCAGTCTTCCTTCACCGACACGATGGCATCATGGATCAGCTTCAGCACTGCCTTGTCATGAATCCCGACGGCAATCTTTTGGCTCGGCAGGTTGTCCCAGTCGGAGGGGCCGAAGCCGCGGCCGTCGGGTTTCTGGATCGTCTTGCCATCGGCGATGCCACCGCAGACGACGCGGACCGTGCCGGAGCGGGTGGTGAAGAGTTCGGGCGCGACGACATAGGCACAGGCGCAGCTGTCGTGGACGACCATGCCGTCATCGACGAGGCCTTCGTAGAAGTCGATGTAGAATTGCGACAGATCGAAGAGCAGCTTGCCGCGCGCGCCTGCGGCATCCGCGATATCCTTGAGCTGGGTGCGGGTCATGACGGTCTGCATGGTCACGTCGAGACCGATCCAGACGACAGGCCAGGTTGCCGTCGCTACGATGTCGGCCGCTTCCGGGTCGCCATGGATATTGGCCTCGGCCGCCGGCGTCACATTGCCAGGCACCTCGAAGGCGCCGCCCATGATGACGACTTCCTTGACCAGCGAAACGATCTCCGGGTCCTGCTTCAGCGCATTGGCAAGGTTCGTCATGCGACCGACGGCGACCAGCGTCACCTCGCCCGGATATTTGCGCACCATATCGATGATGAATTGCGCGGCGGGGCGCGGATCGGGCGCGATATCGACCGTCTCCGGCACGCCGATATTGCCGAGCCCGTCTGCGCCATGAATATGCTTCGGCGGCTCATGCGTCACGCGATGCGGAATGAAGGTCTCGCCTGCGCCTTGCGCCACGGGCGCCTCGATCTTCCATTCACGCTTCAGGAACAGCGCATTGCGCGTCGTCACCTCGATCCGGGCATTGCCGAACACGGTCGTCACACCGACCAGGTCGATCTCGGGATGATGATGCAGAAAGAGAAGCGCCATGGCGTCGTCAACGCCGGGATCAGTGTCGAAAATGACCTTACGCATAGTCTTCGTACCTTTTGATAATCGAAATATCGGCGCTCATGCGATGATCTCCAGTCTTACCCGGATCGTATCGCCGGCCGCAAGTCTGGCCGCCTTGCGAACATCTGCCTTCAGCGGCAGCAGATAACTCCCGGATTTCTTGTCGGGAAAGATGGAGGTCTCTACGCCGGTGCCGTTGATCGTCACCCGCACCTTGATCATGCCCCAGCCCGGCACACCAAATCCGCTCTCCGCCTTGATCTGAAAACCGAGATCAGGCGGAACAGTGACGAAGTGCCAGCCGCCCACCCCCTCCGACTTCCAGATTTCGGCTTCGAATTCCATTGGCTCAGCGCTCAGATCAGAAATCGGATGCGGCATAGGCCGCGACCATCCTTGTAGTCGCTCTCACCGGTCATGCGCGAACTCCTTTCGCAGGAGCCAGCTTACCAAGCGATCATGAAGCGTCTACAGAACTCTTCTTCTTGCCCTTGTTTCTTAAGACGTGGCTGAAGGAGGCATTGTAGAGATCGCTATCGCGAAACTCGACCTCCCCGAAAACCTTGCCGACGAAGATCAGCGCGGTGCGGGTGATCTTGGCCTTCCGCACATCTTCCTTCATGGCTGACAGCGTCGTACGGATATATTGCTCGTCCGGCCAGGTGGCGCGATAGGCGATGATCACCGGGCAATCCTCGCCATAATAGGGCACGAGCGCGTCGTGGACATAGGTGAGATTGCGGATCGAGAGGTGGATGGCGAGCGTCGCGCGGGACTTGCCCAAAATCTCCAGCGTCTCGAATTCCGGCATCGAAGACGCCTTCATGCCGGTGCGGGTGATGATGATCGTCTGGGCGATTTCCGGCAGCGTCAGCTCAGCCTTCATCTTCGCCGCAGCCGCCGCAAAGGCCGGAACGCCCGGCACGACTTCGTAAGGGATTTCAAGCGCATCGAGCCGGCGCATCTGCTCGGCAATCGCGCCATAGATCGACGGATCGCCGGAATGAACGCGGGCGACGTCCTGACCCCGCTCATGCGCCGCCTTCATGTCCGCGACGATCTCGTCGAGATGCATGGGCGCCGTGTCTTTGACAATCGCACCATCGGGGGCACATTTCACCGTCTCTTCCGGCACAAGCGAACCGGCGAAGAGGCAGACCGGGCAGCTTTCGATCAGGCGCAAGCCCCGCACGGTGATGAGATCGGGCGCGCCGGGACCGGCGCCGATGAAATAGACTGTCATGCTTCCACTTTCTTCATGCCGCTTTCCGACTTTCCGGAATAGCCGCGCGGCGTATAAACCCAGGTCTTGCCATCGCCCGTCGTCACGGTCCGGCTTTCCGACGAACCGACGACAACCACGGTCAGCATATCGACCTCTTCGATATTCAATTCCCCCAGCGGCACCGTCCGCACGTTCTCCCCCGGACGCCCGAGATTGGTCGCCAGCACGACAGGCGTCGAGGCCGGGCGATATTTCAGCAGTTCGTCGCGGGCATAGGCCAACTGCGTTCGGCGCTTCATCGACACGGGATTGTAGAAGGCGATGACGAAATCGCCCTCGCCCGCTGCCTTGACGCGCCGCTTGATGTCCTCCCACGGCGTCAGCAGATCGGAGAGCGAAATGGTGCAGAAATCATGCCCCAGCGGTGCGCCAATCCGGGCGGCGGCACCCTGAAGAGCCGAAATGCCCGGCGAGCACTGAACCTCAATGCGCGAAGCCGCATCCGATATGCCACCCTTGTCGAAGAGCTCGAACACCAGCGTCGCCATGGCGTAGATGCCCGCATCGCCCGAGCAGACCAGCGCCACATCGCGGCCCTGCCCCGCAAGCTCCATGGCATGGACCACGCGCGCCTCTTCCTTGCCGAGATCGAAATCATGCCGCGCCTTGCCCTTTGCCAGCGGCCCGAGCAGATCGAGATAGAGCGAATAGCCGACGAGATCGGTGGACCTGGCGACCATCTCCGTGACTTCAGGCGAACGCCAGCCGTCAGAGCCCGGCCCGATGCCGACAACGAAGAGCCGCCCCCGCGCCCGGCCGATCTGCGCCGGATCGATGATCCCGGCAGCGCGCGCAATCGCCGCCGTCGCACCCTTCGACTTGATCTTGGGGAACACCAGTTCGCCACCTGCGCCAGCTGCGGCCAGCGCCGCGCCTTCTGCCACGCCATGGCAGCCGACTTCGGCAAAGACGACATCGGATGGGTTCTTCAGCCGCGGCGTCTCCCGCTCCAGCGTCGCCGCATCGAAGAACCGCGCCGGAACGCCAAAATGCGCCGCCACCGCATGGATCGCCGCCTCATCGGCCTTCAGGTCGAGCGAAACGATGGCCGCGACGGATTGCCGGGCATAACCGCTCTCAGCCACCGCCTTCTCCGCCAGCGCAATAGCCTCGGCGGGATCGCAGCCGCGCTCGCAGCCCATGCCAAGCGCGAGCGTGGCCGGGTGGTAGACGAGTTCGAGCGGACCGGCGGTATGTGGTTTGTCGGTTACGGTCAGCGTAACGGTGCCGTCTTCGGAGAACGGAAGTTTGGAAGCGCCGAGCCATCCCCACGCTCCACTCTCCCCCCTTGAGGGGGAGATGTCGGCGAAGCCGACAGAGGGGGGTAAGGCTGGCGCAGACGTGGGAGGATTACCCCCCTCTGCCCTGCCGGGCATCTCCCCCTCAAGGGGGGAGAGTGGCATAACGGTCGCCCCCGCCACCAATTCCGCCATCACCGCCTTCGCGCCCTCCGGGTTCGCCAGCTTCACCCCGGCCGGCGGCGCATCAAGCGCAATGCCAAACCGCAAATCCCCCGCCGTCGTAATCGCCGCATGCCCCTTCAAACTCTCGGCAATCGCCCGCGCCAGATCGTTCGCCCCATGATGCCCACCCAGCAGCGGCACGACGGACGACCCATCCTCGGCGACCGCAATCACCGGCGGCTCAACCATCTTGTCGGACAGCAGCGGCGCAACGAGCCGGATCAGTGCTCCGGAAGCCAACACGGCAACAATCGGACGACCCGCCGAAAACAGCGCCTGTACCTCCACCCGCGCCTCATCGAACAGCCGATCGGCGCTCTGCACCCGCGCCCGCGCGCCGACAAGCTCACCGCCGAGGAGGTCGGCGATGGCGCGGCCGGTTGAGGCTGCCTGTTCGCTTAAGATTATGACGGCTGGTCTGGTCATGCGGAATGGTCTTTCGTGACGATGGGCAGGCTGGAAATCCAGTCCTCCTGCCCCTTGTAGATCAGGATAAGCGAGAAATAAGGCGCGGCATCTTGGGCAACGTCCGCCAGCGGAAACACCCGCTCATTATTGAGCGAAACCCGTTCCAGATAGCCGGCGCGATCGATGAGCCCCATCTCGCGGATGAGATCGCGGATGCGCGCAAAATGCCGCCCGACTTTCATGATCGCAACCGCATCGGAAGCTTCGATGCGTGCACGCAGCGTCTCGGTGTCCACCGGTCCGGGAATGACGGTTAGGATATCGTTCCGCGCCGTCAGCGGCCGCTTGAGCGCCGCAGCCCCCGCCATGATCGACGACACGCCCGGCACGATCTCGACTTCGTATTGCGCCTCAAGACGCTCGAAGAGATACATGAAGGAGCCGAAGAAAAACGGATCGCCCTCGCACAGAACCGCCACGTCGCGGCCGGCATCGAGATGGGCCGCAATGTCCTTCGCGGCGGCATCATAGACGTCCTGCGCCGGATATCGCTCGACGCGCATCGGCATGACGATGGGGATTTCCACCTGCTCCGGCCGCAAATACCGCTCGGCGATCTGCCGCGCGAAGCTCGGGCCGGTATCGGGAGCCGGGTAAGCGATGACCGGCGCGGCGGTGATGATCCGATGCGCCTTCAGCGTGATCAGTTCCGGATCGCCGGGACCAAGGCCGAGGCCGTAGAGTTTACCGGGCATAAGCGGCCTCCCCTTCCTCTCCCCTTGTGGGAGAGGATAGCCCGCCCCAAGAGGCGCAGCCGATTGGCATGGCGGGCTTGGTGAGGGGGATTGCCCCAACCAGATCACCCCTCGCCAAGTGCGCCCAGCGCTCGCCTGCGGCTCGCACGGGCTTACTATCCTCTCCCACAAGGGGAGAGGAAAAGGCTGCGGAAACCATCAATCCCACCCCTTCTGCACCGACCACAAGGTCACCGGCATCATCGGCTTGAACGCCGAAAACCGCCCGACGGGCTCGGCCCGCGACACCGCCATGCGCACGAGATCACCGCCAAGCTGCGCCTGCAGCGAGACCAGCGCCATTTCGCCTTCGACCGTCACGGCATTCGCGACCAGCCGCCCGCCAGGCTTCAACGCCTCCCAGCAGGCCTCGAACACGCCCTCGCCGGTCACGCCACCGCCGATGAAGATGGCATCGGGCGCTTTGAGCCCAGCCAGCGCATCCGGCGCTTCGCCCTCGACGATCTGAAGACCGCTCAGACCAAACTCGGCAGCATTCTGCTGGATCATCTCGATCCGTTCCGTTTTCTGCTCAACGGCCACCGCCCGCCCGCCGGCGCGCATCCATTCAACCGAGATCGAACCGGACCCTGCCCCGACATCCCAGAGCAGCGCATTGCGATAGGGCATGAGATAGGCAAGCGTCACGGCCCGGACTTCCCGTTTGGTGATCTGACCGTCGTGCACGAAAGCATCGTCCGCCAGCCCCGGCACAAGCGGCTGGAACGCGGCGGCGCGGACGAGATGAATGCCAATCGTGTTAAAATCGGCGAACTCTTCAGCACCCTCAAGGATGTCCTCAACCGTCAGCAGGCTCACCCGCTCGCGCTCGCCGCCCATATGCTCCAGCACATGGATATGCGACCCACCATAGCCCTTTGCCACGATCAACTCGGCAACCTCGCGGATCGTCGTCGCATCGGACGTCAGCGCCAGAATCCGAGCGGCCGGCTGCAAATACCGGATCAGCGTCGTGACCGGTCGGCCATGCAGCGAAATCTGCTCGACATCCTGAAGCGCCCAGCCGAGCCGGGCCGCGGCCAGCGAAAACGCCGACGGATACGGGATGATGCGCATTTCCTGCGGATCGAACTGCCGGCGCAACGTCGAACCGATGCCGAAATGCATCGGGTCGCCGGTGGCAATGATCGTCACTGGCGTCCCGCGCAGCGCAACGATGCGATCAATGACGTCGCGATAGCCCTCAGCCCAATTGATCACCGTTTTCGGCGGCAGCCCTTCAAGCACCGTGTCGAGCCGTTCGGCCACGACAATCGTCTCTGCCTGCCAGATATAGGACAAGGCCTCCGGCGCGATGCTGGAAAGCCCATTGTCGCCGATCCCGACAATCGTCAGCCATGGCTCGTCCCCGGCCATCGGCTCGTTAATCCCGTCAGTCATTCGCCCCCAATCCCCCGGCCAGCGCATTCACCGCCGCCGCAGCCATCGCCGATCCCCCCCTGCGCCCCCTGACCGCAATGAAAGGAATGCGTGAACTGTCTCCGATAAGTGACTCTTTTGATTCAGCCGCCCCGACGAAACCGACCGGAAAACCGAGAATGATCGCCGGCCTCGGCGCACCCTTCCCGACCAGCTCCAGAAGCCGAAACAGTGCCGTTGGCGCATTGCCGATCGCCACCACTGCGCCCTCCAGCCGGTCGCCCCAGAGATCGACCTGCGCTGCGGAGCGCGTATTGCCAATCTCGCCCGCCAGCGGCCGCACGCGCGGATCGTTGAGCAGGCAGATCACCTCGTTATTCTTCGGCAGCAGGCGTCGGATAATCCCATGCGCCACCATTTCCGCATCGACCAGGACCGGCGCGCCGGACGCCAGCGCCGCCTGCCCTGCCTCGAACGCGCCTTCTGAAAACGCGATGTCACCGGCCAGATCGACCATGCCGCAGGCATGAATCAACCGGATAGCCAGTGCATCCATCCCCTTGGGAAAGCGCGACAAATCGGCTTCAGCCCGAATGGTCTCGAAGGACTTCGCGTAGATGGCAGCGGGGTCGCGTATGTAGGTGAGGTCGGACGCCATCCTCACCCCTTCTTTAGGCTCTTCGGCCCCAGAGGATGATCGGCATGGGGATATGGCGCGTGGTGGTGATCGTGGTCATGTGCATGGCCGTGGCCATGATCGTGGTGATGATGCCCGTGATCATGGGAGTGATCGTGCGCATGACCGTGGTCATGGTCATGCGCGTGGTGGTCGTGATCATGTCCGTGATGATGGTCATGATCGTGATACCCGTGGTCGTGATGGTCGTGGCCGTGATGGTCATGCGAATGATCATGACCACAGCCGCAGTCCGGCCCATGGACATGTCCGGTCCGCTCGTAATCCGCCTCGTCGAGCTTCTCAGCCACGACATGTTCGAGCTTCGCATATTTGCCGCCGAGCGTGATCGAGGGCGCGTAGTCGAAGGCGGGTTCCAGCGCTGCGGGGCTGGCATGGCTATGCACCGGCGTCCACGGCAGGCCGTGCTTGCGGCAGAATTCTTCCTCACGGCAAGAGGCATCGCAATCCCCATTGCAGGGACAGTTTTCCAGGCCCCCGCCGATGCCTTCGACATGGTGGTGATGGCTCTCCTGCGGCTGGCCGACAGAGGCTTCGAAGCCGAGCACCTGTTCGCGATACTTGCACATCTGGCAATTCATCAGCGCCTGGCCTTCGAGGATTTCCGTCACGCGATCCTGGAAGGCGTCGAGCACCAGCGGGTGGTCGTTGAGATAAGGCGCCTTGACGAACTGAATTTCCGGATGGCGCGCTGCCACCTCGTCGGTCGAGGAATAGATGCGCTTCACCAGAACGCCGGTGAAGAGGAAATACGGGAAGACGATGATGCGCTTGTAGCCAAGCCGGGAGGCATGTTCCAGCGCCGGCTCGACCAGCGGGAAGGTCACGCCCGAATAGGCCGTCTCGCCCCAGCCGAAGCCCATGCCTTCCCAGAGCATCCGCATGACCTTGGCGACATTGGAATTGGCATCCGGATCGGATGCTCCGCGCCCGACGACCATCAGCATCGTCTCATGCAGCGACATCTCGCCATGTTCGCGGTTCGCGGCGTCGACCGCTTCCTTGATCCGGTCGCCGGCGGCGCGGATCATCTTGAGATCTATGCCGAGCTCGCGGCCGTAATTGACCGTCACGCCCGGATTTTGTGCCGCCCAGGTGTTGAGCACCGAGGGAATGTCGTTCTTGGCGTGACCGGCGGCAAAGAGCATGCCCGGAACGGCGAGAATGCGCGTCACGCCGGCATCGCGTAACTTGTCGAGACCGTGGGAGAGAACCGGATTGCAGAATTCGAGATAGCCATATTCCACCGGCAGGTCGGGATAACGCTTGCGCAGCTCTTCCGCGATGACGGAGAATTCGCGCGCGGCATTCTGGTTCCGGCTGCCATGGCCGCAAACCATGATTCCGAGCTTTTCCGTGTGCTGAAGCATGACAGTCTCCCGTTTCGCGTTATCCCAATGCACGAAACGGCGCGAGCACCTGCGCATGGCAAGGCCCCACCTCCCCGACAGCCCCGGATCCAAGCCCCCTGTTTGGGTCAGCCGCACCGAACTCGCTTCAGTCCCCAAAAGGACGCCGTCGTACATCTTGAAGGATCGGTGTTAGCGGAAGCGCGCGCCGGGGTCAAACCGGATTGCGCCGACGGAAGGTGCGTTTGCGCCAGCGCCCTTCCCGCCGGCAGAATTGTCATGATGACGAAATGACATTTGCCTTTTTCGGCGGCCGGTGCGACATCTCGGCTCTCATACCGAGAAAGCCTGCCCGTGCTCGAAATCACCCTCCATCTCCTCGTCTTTCTCTTCATCGCCGCCTTTGTCGCCGGCTTCATCGATTCCATTGCCGGCGGCGGCGGACTGATTACGGTTCCCGCCCTCTTGATCGCAGGTGTTCCACCGCTTGAAACGCTGGGCACCAACAAGCTGCAATCGCTCTTCGGCGCAGGATCGGCGACGCTCGCCTATGCCGCCAAGGGACATGTGCGACTGAAGGAACAGCTGCCGATGGCTGTGATGTCCGCACTCGGCTCAATGATCGGCGCCATCGTCACGACCTACATTCCCGGCGACGTGCTGAAGGCCTTTCTGCCGCTGCTGCTGATTGCCGTGGCGCTCTATTTCGGCCTCAAGCGCAATATGGGCGATGACGACCGCCACGCCCGCATGCGCCCCTTCGTCTTCGGCCTGACCTTTGTTCCATTAATCGGCTTTTACGATGGCATGTTCGGCCCCGGCACGGGTTCGTTCTTCATGCTGGCCTTCGTCACGATGGCGGGCTTCGGCATGCTGAAGGCGACCGCCCACACGAAGCTCCTGAACTTCGCCTCGAATATCGGGGCGTTCATTGTCTTCATCATCTCGGGAGTCATCCTCTGGAAGGTCGGCCTCACCATGGCCGCGGGCCAATTCCTCGGTGCGCAGACGGGCTCGCGCCTTGCCATGCGCAACGGCGCCAGGATCATCCGCCCGCTGCTCGTCGTCACCTGCATGGCGCTGGCGGTGAAGCTGCTGGCCGATCCGGCAAATCCGGTCAGGGTGTGGCTGGGGATGTAAGCCTTACAGCAACGCGAGCATGACGGCGCCGGCCGTCATCATGGCAATCGCCACCCAGTGCAGCAGGCTGAGCTTTTCGCTCAAGAAGACGACGCCGAAAACGGCAACCAGAACGATCGACAGCTTGTCGACGGGGGCGACACGGGCCGCATCACCCAGCTTCAGCGCGCGAAAATAGCAAAGCCATGAAGCGCCGGCCCCAAGGCCGGACAAGGCGAGAAAGAGCCAGGTCTTCGCAGAAATCTCCCGCAGCGGCTGGAACTGCCCGGTGGCCCCGACAATGGCAGTCAGAACGACGATCACCACGCAGGTCCGGATCAACGTGGCGAAATCGGAGTTCACGCCCTCGACGCCGATCTTGGCAAAGATGGCCGTCAGCGCAGCAAAGCCTGCCGACAGAAGCGCCCAGACCTGCCAACCGAGCGCCATCAGTATTCCACGCCCTTCTGCGCCTTGATGCCCGAACGGAACGGATGCTTCACAAGCTCCATCTCCGTCACGAGATCGGCAATCTCGATCAGTTCCTCATGCGCATTGCGCCCTGTCAGCACGACATGCGTCATATGCGGCTTCTCGCTCTTCAGGAACTCGACGACCTCATGGATATCGATATAGTCGTAGCGGATCGCGATGTTGATTTCGTCGAGCAGTACCATGGACTTCTCGCCGGACGCGATTAGCTCCTTCGCCTTCGCCCAGGCGGCCTGGGCTGCCGCCACATCCCGCGCACGATCCTGCGTCTCCCAGGTAAAGCCCTCGCCCATCGTGTGGAATTCGCAAAGGTCGGAGAAGCGCGCGAGGATCAGGTCCCGCTCGCCCGTGGACATTCCGCCCTTGATGAACTGCACAACGGCAGACGGCATGCCATGCGCGATGTGCCGGAAGATCATGCCGAAGGCGGCCGTCGACTTGCCCTTGCCCTTACCGGTATGAACGACGATCAGGCCCTTCTCGTCGGTCTTCGTCGCCATGATCTTGTCGCGCGCGGCCTTCTTCTTCGCCATCTTCTCGGCGTGACGCGCATCGTCCTTTGGGGCGGTCTCTTCGGCTTCAGTCATTGGCTTGTTCCTCGGTTTGCGCTATTCTTACATTTCTCGATCGATAGGGATACGTAAAATGAGCGATACGGCGACGCTCTCGTCCAAGTTCCAGATTTCCGTGCCGAAGGCGGTGCGGGAAAAGGAAGACTGGCAGCCGGGCCAGAAATTCGCCTTCGTGCCAAGCGACGGCGGCTATGTGCTCGTGCCGGTTCCCTCTGCCGCCGATCTTCGAGGACTTGCCCGTCAAGCAGACACTGGAAACGTCCGCGACCGGAATGACCGTGTCTGATGCGCGTCATAGACTCCTCCGTCTGGATCGAAATCCTCGCCGATGGGTCCAGTGCCGTTCGCCTACTTGCGGAAATCCCCGCACCACAAGAAATCGTCATGCCCTCCATTATCGAGCTCGAGCTCGCCAAATGGATTGCCCGCGAGGCGGACACCGCGACGCTGCGTAAGTTCCTCGCCTTCTCAAGCCAGTGCATCGCTGCCCCTCTCGATACCAATCGCGCACTCATGGCCGCCGATGTTCATCGCGACCTGAAACTCGCGACCGCCGACGCCATCGTCTATGCCGCAGCGCTCGAATTTAACGCCGAACTTGTCACCTGCGACCGGCACTTTGAGAGCTTGCCGCATGTGATCTATATCCCGAACAAATAGCATCACGCGCCACCGACCAAGCGCTCCAGCTCGAACCGCGCCGAATTCGACCGCGCCTCCCAGAGCCCCCGGTCCAGCGCCTCGATGAAACGCTCCGCCAGTTCCTTCAGCGCCGCCGCGTTCTTCTCAGCCATGAAGTCGCGCACCGCCTCGTCCGCGATAAAGGCCTGATAGGCAGCCTCGAAATGGTGGCTCTTCACCGCGCCCGTGGTCGCGGAAAAGGCAAACATGTAATCCACCGTCGCGGTGATCTCGAACGCACCCTTGTAACCGTGGCGCATGACGCCGGCGATCCATTTGGGGTTGACGACGCGGCCGCGCACGACGCGGGAAATCTCCTCCTCCAGCGAGCGGATCACCGGCTTTTCCGGCCGCGAATGGTCGTTGTGATAGATCGCCGGTTGGCTTCCCTTCAGATGCTCCACCGCCGCCGAGATGCCCCCCTCGAACTGGTAGTAGTCATCCGAATCGAGCAGGTCGTGCTCGCGATTGTCCTGGTTCTGGATGACCGCCTCGACGCTCGAAAGCCGCGTCTCGAACAGCGCCCGTTCCGCCGCGCCCTCTTCACCAGCGCCATAGGCATACGAGCCCCAGACGAGATAGCTTTCCGCCAGATCGGCACGCCGGTCCCAGCCCTTCTCGTCGATCAGCGCCTGTAGTCCCGCACCATAAGCGCCGGGCTTCGAACCGAAAACGCGGAAACCAGCCTTGCGCACTGCCTCCGCCTCGTTGAGACCGGATGCCGTGAGTGCTAGCCGCTCGGCCCGCATCCGTGCCGCCACGGGGTTGTCGGCCTCATCTTCCTCCAGCGCCCCCACGGCCCGCACGGCCTTGTCGAACAGCGCGATCTGTTCGGGAAACGCATCGCGGAAAAAGCCGGAAATGCGCAAGGTGACATCCACGCGCGGTCGCCCAAGCTGCGCAACGGGAACAACTTCGTACCCCGTCACCCGCAGCGACGCCGTATCCCAAATGGGCTTCACGCCGATCAGCGCCAGAGCCTGCGCGATATCGTCACCGCCGGTCCGCATGTTCGACGTGCCCCAGGCGGTCAACGCAAAGCTCTTCGGCCAGTCGCCGTGATCCTGCACATAACGCGTGACCAGCAGCTCCGCCGATTTGCGCCCCAGCTCCCAGGCCGTCTGCGTCGGCACCGCACGGCTGTCGACAGAATAGAAATTCCGCCCTGTCGCTAGCACATCCGGCCGCCCCCGCGTCGGCGCGCCGGACGGACCGGGGGCGACGAAGCGGCCTTCGAGGCCTGTCAGCAGGCCACGGATTTCGGCCGGGCCGCAGGCGATGACGGAGGGCTTCAGGCGGGCTTCAATCTCGTTGAGAACTGCACGGGTGGCCTCCCATTCTTCAGGGCAGGCCTGTTCGCCGGAGACCAGCTGCGCGGCGAGAATCTCGATGCGCTCGACCGTGTCGCCATTCGTGCGCCACGGGTCGGATGAAAGATCCGCGAGGATGGCAGGCTTTGGACCGGTCCAGAGGTCGAACATGACGCAATCAAGTGGGTCGAAAACGCCCACGGTCACTCTCCCCCCTTGAGGGGGAGATGTCCCGTCAGGGACAGAGGGGGGTGCCGCGCCGTTCTGCCGTGAGTTACCCCCCTCTGTCGGCTTCGCCGACATCTCCCCCTCAAGGGGGGAGAATGAGAGAGCGTCCGCCGCAATCGCGCGCTGCAAGCTGGCATTGCCGCCCTCGCCCAGCCCACGCGGCACACGCGCCAGCGCGACGCAAAGATCGGTCAGCAACCGCCCCTCCGGCGCAACGCCGAAGACATGCAGTCCATCGCGGATCTGCATTTCCTTCAGATCGCAGAGCCAGGCATCGAGCTTCGTCAGCGCCGCATCTGCATCGTCCGCCTTGGCGATTCCTGCATCGTGGTCGAGCCCGAGATCGGCAACCAGATCGAGGATTTTTTTCCTGAGCACGCTCAGCCGTCGCGGATCGCCGCCCGCAGCCTGGTAATATTCATCGACCAGCGCTTCGAGGTCTTTCAGCGGCCCATAGCTTTCGGCTCGCGTCAGCGGTGGCGTCAGATGGTCGATGATCACGGCAGACGTACGGCGCTTGGCCTGCGTGCCCTCGCCCGGATCGTTGACGATAAAGGGATAAAGCTGCGGCAGCGGCCCGAACACGGCTTCCGGATAGCAGGTCTCCGACAGCGCCAGCGCCTTACCGGGCAGCCATTCGAGATTGCCGTGCTTGCCCATATGGACCATGGCATCCGCCCCGAACGTCTCGCGCAGCCACGCATAGAAGGCGAAATAGCCATGCGGCGGCACGAGGTCCGGCGAATGATAGGTCTCCTTCGGATCGATATTGTAGCCGCGCGCCGGCTGAATGCCGATCGCCACGTCACCAAGTCGGGACAATGGCAGCGCAAAGACCTCGCCGACGACATAAGGGTCGCGCTCCGGCGCCCCCCATCTCGCCGTCACCGCATCTTGAATCGCTTTGGGAAGTTTCACGAAGAAGGCCTTGTAGTGACTCAAGGAAAGCGTCTCGCGAATTTCGCGCCCGTCATTGCCGGCATTCGTCGGCCCGGCCATCAGGAAATCCATCAGCGCATCGCCATCGGCCGGCACATCCTTGACCGGATAGTCCGCCGCCGCCATCGCCTTCAGAACCTCGACCGTGCCGGCCGGCGTATCGAGACCCACGCCATTGCCGAGCCGCCCGTCGCGGTTCGGATAGTTTGCGAGCACAATGGCCACCCGGCGCTCGGCAGGCATCTTCCGCCGCAGCCGCACCCAGTTGGCCGCGAGGTCCGCCACGAAACCGACGCGCCCCGGCTCCGGCACATGCGACACGATATTGGCCTGAACCCGCTCGTCAAACCGCGCCGCCGCCTTGAACGACACGGCCCGCGTCATCACCCGGCCGTCCGTCTCGGTCAGCGACACATGCATGGCGAGATCGCGCGCCGATAGCCCTTGCGGCGAAGCCTCCCACGCCTCCCTCGACGACGAGGAAAACACCGCCTGAAGCACCACTGCCCCACCCTCGTCCAGCACGCCGGGGCGATATTCAGCGCCCGGCGGCGAGACGGCAAAGCCGGTCGCATTGATCACCACATCGGGCCTGGCCTCGGCAAAGACATGACGCACCGTCTCCTGGCTCACGGCATCCTTGAGGCTCGAGACGAAGATGGGCAGCGCCTTGAGACCGCGCGCTGTGAGCGCCTCAACGAGAGCCGCGACCGGCGCGATCTCGCCCGATTGCACCAGCGCCCGATAAAAGCAGATCGCAACAGTCCCGCCACCACCCACTCTCCCCCCTTGAGGGGGAGATGTGGGCGAAGCCGACAGAGAGGGGGGATCCTCGGCAGAGCGAGGCGTTACCCCCCTCTGTCGCTGCCGGGACATCTCCCCCTCAAGGGGGGAGAGTGAAGCGTCGTCGTCGCCAGCCGACCCCTCGCCCGGCGCTGTCGCGCCACCCTCTCCCCAAGGGGAGAGGAGGCCCGCATCCGACCGCCACGCCTCAAGCCCGACCACACCCTGCCCTGGCCACCAGATCCCCGCCTTCAAAAGCGGCGTCGCAGGCGCGGGCCGATCCGCGTCGGCGAGCATGGAGGCGCAATAATCGAGAAACCCGCGCGCATTCGCATCCCCACCCTCGACGAGATAGGAATGCAGCGCCTCGTAATCGCCGCGCAAAACGTTTGAATAGCCCACAAGCGCTGGGTCCGGCCGATCATCGCCCGGAAGCACCGCAATCAAGGTTCCCGACCTACTGGCGGCCGCATGAAAAGCCTCAAGCAGATATTGAAAATATCCCGCCCCGCCGAGCGCCCGGACGACGACAAGCTTCGCATGTCTCAGCGTCCGCTCGACATAAGTATCGACAGACATCGGATGTTTCAGGCTCATCAGGCTCGCCAGCCTCAGCGAAGGCCCGCCCCAGCCTTCCGCCGCAGCAGCCACCGCCGCAAGCTCGGTATCCGCTGCCGACATAAACAGGATGTCCCCCGGCGACTGCCCGAGATCAACCGCCTCGCCGCCATCGGCAATGGAACCCTTTTGTGCGAGAAGAAGATGCATCGTGGCGCGATCAAGCCGCTTCGAGCGGTTCTATGGCGGCAATGACGTCCGCCTTTTCAGCACGCGCCACGGCAAGCTCATAACCGACCTGCATGTTCATCCAGAAATCGGGCGTGGTCCGGAAGAAGCGCGCAAGGCGCAGGGCCGTATCGGTCGTGATCCCTGTTTCTTCGGCCACGATCCGCTCGATGCGCGTACGCGGCACCTGCAGGCGGCGCGCCAACGCCCCGGCGCTCATGTTCAACGGCAGCAGATATTCCTCCCGAAGGATTTCACCGGGATGGATCGCAGGCAGATTGAGATCGTCCAGAACCTTCGTCATTGCACCTAACCTTTGTGATAGTCCACGATCTCGACCTGAGCCGGTCCCGCATCAGTCCAGACGAAACAAATTCGCCATTGATCGTTGATCCGCATCGACCACTGGCCAGCCCGATTTCCCTTCAGCTTCTCCAGACGGTTGCCCGGTGGGGAGCGCAGATCTTCGAGAACCCGCGCGAACTGAAGCAATGCGAACTTGCGCTGGGCAACGCGAAAGAGGTCGGGCGGAAAGCCTTTCGGCAACCTGCCCTTTGCAACGCCCTCAGCAAAGTCACCATTCACAGAAACGATCATAGAGCATGATTTGTATCATTAAATGATACAAATGTCCATCAAATCCCCTTGATCGCCGCGATGATCGCGGCATCGTCGATTTCGTCATGCAGTCCGATCACCACGAGCTTCGTCGCCCGTGTCTCACCCGGCTTCCACGGCCGGTCGAAATAGGTCTCGATGCGGTTGCCAACGGCCTGGATGACGAGGCGCATGGGCTTGCCGGGGACGTCGGCAAAGCCCTTCAGCCGCAAAATGTCATGCGTCTCGATGATCCCCTTCAGCGCGTCGGAAAATGCGGCCGGATCAACCAAGGGTCCATAATCCACGACGAAGCTTTCGAACTCGTCGTGATCGTGATCATGTCCGTCGCCTTCGTGTTCCAGCTCATGATGCGACTTGCGGTTTTCGATATCGTCTTCGGTGCCGACGCCGAGGCCGAGCAGGACCGAAGCCGGCACATCGCCGCCGCGGCTGACGACCATTTTCGGCTTGCGCGCCGTGGCGTTCGAAACGGCCTCGCGAACTGCGACCAGACCAGCGTCGTCCAGCAGATCGGCCTTGTTGAGGATGACGAGGTCGGCCGCCGTCAGTTGGTCTTCGAACAGCTCCTCCAGCGGGCTCTCGTGATCAAGCCCCTCGTCCTCGGCGCGCTGCGCATCGATCGCGTCATGATCGTCGGCAAAGCGACCGGCGGCGACAGCGGCGCTATCGACCACGGTCACGACACCATCGACCGTAACCCGCGTCTTGATCCCCGGCCAGTTGAAGGCGGCCACCAGCGGCTGCGGCAGTGCCAGACCGGAGGTTTCGATGACAATATGGTCGGGGCGGTTTTCGCGCTCCAGCAGCTTTTCCATCGTCGGGATGAAATCGTCGGCGACGGTGCAGCAGATGCAGCCATTATTGAGTTCGATGATGTCGTCCTCGGTGCAATTCTCCGCGCCGCAGCCCTTGAGAACCTCACCATCGACACCGAGATCGCCGAATTCATTGATGATCAGCGCGATCTTCTTGCCGCCGGCATTCGAGAGCAGATTGCGGATCATCGTCGTCTTGCCCGCGCCCAGAAAGCCCGTGATCACGGTGGCCGGTATCTTCTGCATTCTCGTCAACCCTTCATCTTGAGCGGCAGCCCGGCCGCCACGAAAAAAACCTCGTCGGCCACGGCCGCTATTTTCTGGTGCAGCCGGCCGGCATGGTCGCGAAACGCGCGCGCCATGGCATTATCCGGCACGATGCCGAGACCAACTTCATTGGAAACGATGAAAATGCGCGCCTTTGCGCCAGCAATCGCGGAGGCAAGCCGTTCGAAGGCCTCGTCCATGTCGCGCTCCGCCATCATCAGATTGGTCACCCACAGCGTCAGGCAATCGATGAGAACCGCATTCTCCTCGAAGTTCAGCGGGGTGAGCGCGCAAGAGAGTTCAATCGGCGCTTCGATAGTCGTCCAGTCCGGCCCGCGACGGCTCTGGTGCTGGCCGATGCGCTCGCGCATCTCCGCGTCCCAGGCCTGACCGGTGGCAATGTAATGAAGCAGCAGACCGCTTTCGAGCGCCAGCCGTTCGGCAAGCGCAGACTTGCCTGAGCGGGCGCCGCCAAGGATGAATGTGCTGCGCGTCATCGCGCCGCTCCGGACGGAGCGTGGGAAACCTGCGCCAAGACAACCTCCGTGCTGCGAGCGCTTGATCTGAACGGAGAATGGCAGGTCTCCTGGCTCACGGCTCCCGGTCGAAACGCTTGCGCGTGACCATCGGCGGCCCTCGCCTTCCCGGCATTCGCGCGCATCTTGAGAGGTGGACGATTCGTAGAAAAAGAGGCGTCCGGCCCCGGTTATTCAAGACATGCATGCCAGTGGCGTTTCGCGCTCTCCGAAGCCCGCACCATTGCGACTTTCGGATTTGCACGACGGGCCGACCTCACCGTTCTACAGTCGCGGGGTCGGCTGCGATTGGAAAACCGCGCAGGCGGCTTTCGTCGCATTCCCTCTTCGTCTCCGGTTGCCCGGAGAAACCATTCAAGTAACGGGAAAAGGGTTAGGCGCGATGGACGCACATGTCAATCGAGGAGGCTCGCGAGCCAGCGCTTGTCCAGCACCGCCTCAAGCTCCTCGGCCACCCGATCGAGCGCCTGATCGACGGTCTGGCGATAGGACCCGGCGTTCGCTTCAATGCCGAAGCTCCCAAGCAGCGCCCGTCGATAGGCATCCGAACCAAAGAGCCCGTGCAGATAGGTCCCCATCACTCGCCCATCCGACGAAATCGCGCCATCGGCCCGATTGTCGATGGCAACCGATGGCCGCGTGCAATCCGCGCCGCGGGTCACGCCGAGATGGATTTCATAGCCGGTCAACGGCGCATCGTATTCCAGCGATCGGGCGGAGGAATTGCGCACCGTCTTTTCCGGCGCCATCTCTGTCTCGACATCGAGAAGGCCAAGACCGGCAATTTCGCGCTCCTCGCCTTCCAGCCCCAACGGATCTGTGATCCGCTTGCCGAGCATCTGGTAGCCGCCGCAAATGCCGATCACCCGTCCGCCGCGCCGGCGATGCGCCAGCAAATCGCGATCCCAGCCGTTGGAACGCAGAGCATTCAGGTCGCCGATGGTCGATTTGGAGCCCGGCAGCACAACAAGTCCGGCATCGGCGGGTAGCGCCTCGCCCGGCTTGACGAAGACGAGTTCCACCTGCTCTTCCGCCGCCAGCGGATCGAGATCGTCAAAATTGGCGATGCGCGGCAACATCGGCACGGCCACCTTCAGGGCACCCGCGCCCTTCGACACCAGCCGCTCCAGCACGACTGAATCCTCCGCCGGCAGACGCCCCGCCGATTTCAGCCACGGAACGACGCCGAAACATGGCCAGCCGGTGAAACCTTCGATCTGCCTGATGCCATCGTCAAACAGGCTAACGTCGCCACGAAACTTGTTGATCAGATAGCCGGTGATCATCGCGCGATCCTCGTCCGGCAGGATTGCATTCGTGCCGACCAGCGAGGCAATGACACCGCCCCGATCGATGTCGCCGACCAGAACGACAGGAACCTTCGCCGCCGTGGCAAATCCCATATTGGCGATATCGCCGGCGCGCAGGTTGATTTCGGCCGGAGAGCCCGCACCCTCCACGACCACAAGGTCCACGCCGGCCTTCACCGTCTCGAAGCTCTCGAGCACCGCGCCCAGCAATTGCGGCTTCAGGCGCTGGTAATCGCGCCCCTTGGCTTGCCCGAACACCCTGCCCTGCACGATGATCTGGCTGCCGTTCTCGGACTGGGGTTTCAGAAGCACAGGGTTCATATGGACCGACGACGGGACCCTCGCCGCCAAGGCCTGCAGCCACTGCGCCCGCCCGATCTCGCCACCATCATCGGAGACAGCGGCATTGTTCGACATATTCTGCGGCTTGAACGGACGGACCTTGAGGCCGCGATTGGCCGCAATCCGGCAAAGCCCGGCGACAAGCACGGTCTTGCCGACATCCGAGCCGGTACCCTGAAGCATGATAGTCTTGGTCATGGGGAGCGGTGGTAGCATCGCGAAGGGTGCTTTAAAAGCGCGAAAACCGCGCAGTCGCAATGCGATGCACGGTTTGCCGATACTCATTGGCCATCCCGCACATACACTGCGGGATACGCTCACCTCCGGTACGCGAGACCTGATCCGGAAGCGTTTCAGCGGTGTCCCCCGCTGCACGAAAACAATTAGCCGGACATCGTTACTGGAGAGTTATTGAGAGCTTAAATATCTATGAATTGACGATTTATTTTAGCGGTATCGACGTTGCCTGTGGGCTCCAGGTCGCGGGAAGACCACTTATTTTATTGAAACGGAAGGATAATCGGGAATTATAGGGCTATGGGGAAGATAGCGATTGAAATGATATAAAGATATCTTTATATCATCCGCATCAAATTGAGGATCCGACGATGACGACTGCAAATCCGCTCCAGGCGCTGCTGGCCGAAAAGGGCGTGCTGATGGCCGATGGCGCCACCGGCACCAATCTCTTCGCGATGGGCCTTGAGGCCGGCGAGGCCCCGGAACTCTGGAACGAGGCGAAGCCAGAGAACATCACGAAACTTCACCAGGACTTCGTCGATGCCGGCGCGGATATCATCCTCACCAATTCCTTCGGCGGCACCCGCCATCGCCTGAAGCTGCATCACGCACAGGACCGCGTGTTCGATCTCAACAAGAAGGCCGCTGAAATCGCCCGCGCCGTCGCCGACAAGGCGGGCCGCAAGGTCATTGTTGCCGGCTCCGTCGGTCCGACCGGTGAACTTCTCGTTCCGCTGGGTGCCATGACCTATGACGACGCGGTCTCCGCCTTCAAGGAACAGATGGAAGGCCTCAAGGCCGGCGGCATCGACATCGCCTGGATTGAAACCATGTCCTCGCCCGACGAAATCCGCGCCGCCGCCGAAGCAGCGATCGCGCTCGACCTTCCTTACGTTTACACCGGCTCCTTCGACACGGCCGGCAAGACCATGATGGGCCTGAACCCGAAGGACATGCCGCAGGTCGCCGATGGCCTCGCCGACAAGCCGGTCGCCTTTGGCGCCAATTGCGGTGTCGGCGCCGCCGATATCCTCTCTTCGCTCCTCGACATGACGGCAGCGGACCCGAATGCGGTCGTGGTCGTCAAGGGCAATTGCGGCATCCCGGAATATCGCGGAGCCGAAATCTACTATTCCGGCACGCCGGAACTCATGGCCGAATATGCGCATCTGGCGATCGACGCCGGCGCGCGCATTATCGGCGGCTGCTGCGGCACGTCCTGCGATCACCTGCGCTCGATCCGTGGCGCCATCGACAGCCACACGAAGGGGCCGCGTCCGACCATCGACGATGTCGTCACCCGCATCGGCCCGCTGCGCAACAAGATGGCCTCCGAAAGCGGTGGCAGCGGCGAACGACGCCGTCGTCGCGGCTGAAGCAAAGTCTGGCTCTCAGGCCGACGCAGCTTTGAGGAAGGCGATGTATTTCGCCTTCAATCCCGGCTGGTAACAGTCAAGAACTGAAGCGCAATGCAGGAATTTCAGCGTCGGATTGCGCTCTCTGAGGGCTTTTCCGGCGTGTTCCGCAAGGGCCGGGTTCTCCTCACCCGACTTCTCGATTGCAATCCGCAGACCGAGATCCATGAGGTCGGACAGTTCTGCGGACTGAAGCTCCGCAAGCGCCTCCCGCGTTGGAACCACGCCCTTGCGACACGAGAAGACGAAGAGATCCATCCATCGCAGCAACGAATTGTAGTCGCGGAAATTCTCCGGGAGACCGGCATTCGTGTAGAGAGTCTTCGCGCTCGCCTCGACAGTTTCGGGCGTTGCCCAGGCCGCAACGTTGTAGCGAAACAAGATGGAACGATCGAGCAGGAACTGGCCCTCGATGATCAACCCCATCACCATCTGCCAGTCCGCATAGCCGCCGCGGGTCGGATGCGCGGCCAGGAAAAATTCGCGGAGCGACAGATACGGCCCGGTGCGGAAGATGCTGTAATAGGTGGAGTTATCCCCTTCATTTCGCTCGATATACTGGCGCAACCTTTGCCCGGGCGTCTCTGCATCAAGATCATAGATCCGCTCCACGGAGAGACTGGTTCCGGCGAGAAAGAGTTCGATAGCGGGTTTGACACCCATTACATCCGGCGGAAGGTCCGCGAGATCAATCGCCGCATAGCCTTCCTGCGCATGGAGTTCGTCGTCATCGCCCATGGGCATCACGAACGGCGTTTCCACAGGCAGAAATGAATTGCGACCGTTGGCGAATGGGTCGAGGGGCGCATCGGCGAGGTAGACGAGATTGGGCGAGCGTCCCATCCAATAGGCGGCCTTTTCCCGGTCGCGGGAATTGTCGGAGACAATCAGAATGGCGTCACGTGCCTCGCAGAAAGCAAGGGCCGTCTCGATGGAGCGGAAGGACTTTTCGAAGCCGCGGTTGCTCGGCATGCAGACCGAAAGCTGTTTCATCCCGTCCCTTTTTCAGCGATTCGTCATGAGCCCATCGGAAGTTCTGGACCAGCCGAAGTCAAGCCGCGAACGGCAGGTGCGAAGCTCCGGACCGTGCCCTATGATCGGGGCGTAGATATCGATTCGAACCCGAGAGACTGCAAGAGATGAATGCCAAGGCAAACTTCCCCGACAGCGAGACCGTGGCCGCCAAGCTCGCGGCGCTCGATGAGCAGGACAAGGCCTGGCTCAACCTCGTGCTGCAAAACCCGGCACAGGACGATGCGCTGCTCGATGGCATCACGCATTTCGTCGATGCCGCCGCCGAGGCGCGTTTGCTCAATTCGCTGAAACTTTCACGCGCCGGCGAATGGCTGGGAACGAATGCGCCCGCCCGCCTGCAGATCCGCCTGATGGAAATCGGCCGCTCCAGTCAACATCCGGCCTATGCCGCCTTCCGAGAAGGCCTGGCGAAGTCCGGCGGGCTCGACAAGGCATGGCCCAAAGCCTGAAGCGTCAGCGGAACAGCGCTTCCATGTGAAAGCGAAGCTGCGCATCAGAGTAGCGATACGCCGTCCCGATCGGGCAGGAATTGCGCGCGGCGCAGCCTTCCGTCATGCAGCCCGCCTTTCCCTCAGCGGTGGCGAGATACGTCCGGCAGGGGCCGACGGCAAAGCCCGAAGACGAAATCGCGCCCGCCGGACAGGTCGAAAGACATGGTTTTTCAAGACAGCTTTCACACGCGGAACGCTCACCGATGTTGAGATTTTCCGGATCAAGGGACTCCGCGAACGCCAAAGCGCCCCGATATCCGTGCCAGAGCCCATAGGTCGGGTGGATGAGAATACCAAGCGGCGAGGCCTTCAATCCCTCGGCGCGCATCGCCCACTGCTGGAACGGCATGTAAGGCGGGTCGGACGGATAGAACGGCGTCGCATTCAGCGCCTCGGCGATGGGCCCGATCACCGCCTTCGACCACGCATCGAGGGGATCATCGCCCGGATGATCTCGCCGCCATTGCGAGAATGCGGGCCAGATCGATCCGCCCGCATTCCCGAGCAATACGACGCTCCGCGCCCCGCCCCCATCGAAAAGCGCCGGCCCCTCGCCATCCGCAAACGAGACCACGCCACGAAGGCGAATACCGGAAGGCCGCAACGCCTCCTCCAGTGTGGCAAGCATACCGAAGGCGGGCATCACTGCCCGCCTTCCTTGTTGCGTGAGGCCTGATCACGTTGTTCCTGATAATGTGGCCGCCAGACGGCGCGCTGGATCATCTCCGTCACATGGGCCGCCGCGCCTTGCTCCCTGGCTGCGGGCTCGTTTCAGGTGAAGGCGTCGGGCATCGAGTCCTTTTTCTTCTGGATGAAGGCCAGCAGAGCCTCATCGATGGCCGGGTCGAGCGGCGGTGCTTCGTAAGCATCCAGCCAGGAGCGGCAAAGCGCGTTCGCGCGCTCTTCGATGCGCTTGGAGCCTTCGATTTCCCACTGCTCGAACGAATTGTTGTCGGCGAGCGGCGAGCGGTAGAAGGCCGACTGGAAGTTGGCCTGTGTATGCGCGCAGCCGAGATAATGGCTGCCGGGGCCTACTTCGCGGATCGCATCGAGCGCCTGCGCGTTTTCGGACAGGTCCACGCCCTCGGCCATCTTCTGCATCATGCCGAGCTGATCCTGGTCGATCATGAACTTCTCATAGGAGGAGACCAGACCGCCTTCGAGCCAGCCGGCGGCATGCAGCACGAAATTCGTGCCGGCGAGCAGCGTCATGTTGAGCGTGTTGGCGCTCTCATGAGCCGCCTGCGCATCCGGAACCTTGGAGGCGCAAAGCGACCCACCCGTGCGGAACGGCAGGCCGAGACGGCGGGCAAGCTGTGCCGCACCGTAAGAGACAAGCGACGGTTCCGGCGTGCCGAATGTCGGTGCGCCCGACTGCATCGAGATGGAGGCCGCAAACGTGCCGAACAGGACCGGCGAGCCTTTCCGGATCAACTGGGTGAAGGAGGCGCCGGCGAGAACTTCGGCAAGGATCTGCGTCAGCGTCCCTGCAACCGTGACCGGGCTCATCGCGCCGGACAGGATGAACGGCGAGATGACCGAAGCCTGGTTATGACGGGCATAGACCTTCAGCGCGCCGACCATGGTCTCGTCGAAAACCATCGGCGAGTTGGCGTTGATGAGGTTCAGCGTGACACAGTTGTTTTCAACGAAATCGTCGCCGAAGACGAGCTTGGCCATGGCGATCGTGTCTTCGGCGCGTTCTGGCGCCGTCACCGAGCCCATGAACGGCTTGTCGCTGTACTTGATGTGGCTGTAGATCATGTCCAGATGGCGCTTGTTGACCGGAATATCGACCGGTTCGCAGACCGTGCCACCCGACGAATGCATCGACGGCGCCATATAGGCGAGCTTCACGAAATTGCGGAAATCCTCGATCGTCGCATAGCGGCGATTGCCTTCCAGATCGCGCACGAAGGGCGGGCCGTAGACCGGCGCGAAGATCGTCGCCTTGCCGCCGACATGGCAGTTGCGCTCCGGGTTGCGCGCATGCCAGGTGAATTCCTTCGGAGCTGTTTTCAGAAGATTGCGGCACAGACCCTTCGGGAAATGCACGCGCTCGCCGCGAATGTCAGCTCCGGCCTCTTTCCAGAGCGCGAGTGCCTCGGCATCATCGCGAAACTCGATCCCGATCTCCTCCAGAACGCGATCGGCATTGGCTTCGATCAGGCTGAGACCTTCTTCATCGAGAACTTCATACTCGCGAATCTTGCGGGTGATATAGGGAAGCGACGGACCCGGACCACCGCCCGTCCGCGCTGCGCGGCGCGCAGCGGCGCCGCGACCCGCACCTCGGCTGCGCCGGCCGCCATCTCCATCGGCGACAGCACCTGCAAGTTCGATATCCTGATCCATGGTTTCCTCACCCGATATGATGGCCTTCCAGCCGATGAAAATGATCTTAGACCATAGCCCTAGCCGGACATTCCTAAATGCGCCACTCACAAGGCTGTTCGCGAAGCAAATTTCAACGACGCGATACCAGTTTTCGTCTCGCGCCATCCTTGCGCCGGGCGGGCTGCTCCTCTAAAGCCACCCGCAATCCTCCCCATTCAGCAAAGTTCTCATTCATGTCCAAAAGCGACAGCGGAAAAAGCGTCAGGCATTGGGGCCTGCTCATCGCGCTGACGATTGCCATGACTGGCTTCCTTCACGCCTTCAACCTGCCCGCGGCCTTCCTGCTGGGGCCGATGGTATCCGGCCTGATCCTCGCCGCACGGGGTTTTAAGTTCGCGCTCCCCTCGCCCCTCGTCGCCTTCTGTCAGGGGATCATCGGCGTCATGATTGCCGGCGGCATGCCGCTGACAGTCTTTGCAGAAATTGCCAAGGATGGATTTCTTTTTGTCGGCCTGGTTCTTGCGGTCGTCGTCCTGAGCTTCGGCATAGGCTGGCTGCTTGCAAAATATCAGGTCCTGCCCGGAACAACCGCCATTTGGGGATCGTCACCCGGGGCCGCGAGCGCCATGGTCCTGATGGCGGAATCGGCGGGCGCCGATTTCCGTCTCGTCGCCTTCATGCAATATCTCCGCGTACTGATGGTCGCGGCCACCGCGTCGCTCGTCGCGCGTTTTGCTGTCGGCCAAAGCGGAGACCTGCTGCGACCGGAGCCATGGTTTCCGCCGCTGGATGCCCTCAACCTCATCCTCACGCTGGCGATTGCCGCCTGCGGCCCCGTCCTTTCGCGGCTTCTCAGGCGCCCCTCGATCAACATGCTGGCCCCCATCATTATCGGCATCGCCTGCCACGCGGCGGGGCTCGTTGCGATCACGCTACCGATGTGGCTTCTGGCAAGCGCCTATGTCCTGTTCGGCTGGAATGTCGGATTCCGCTTCACCCGCGAGATTGTCAGGCATGCGCTGAAGGCGCTGCCGGTGCTGTTTCTATCTATCTTCACTCTCATCACGCTCTGCGGCGGCATCGCCCTCGCCGTCTCGCACTTCGCTCATATCGATCTGCTGACCGCCTATCTCGCGACAAGTCCCGGCGGTGCGGATTCCGTTGCCATCATTGCGGCCTCTTCGTCGGCCGACAAGCCTTTCGTTCTGGCCATGCAGATGGCACGCTTTATCTCGGTGCTCTTTCTCGGGCCGATTTTCTCACGCTTCGTGGCCGCGCAATTCGACCGGCGAAGGCACCGTTAAAGACGCGCCCGTCGCAGATCGGTGCGCCGCCTGTCGCTTTCAATTGCGCGTTACACAAAAGTTAAGCTAAGCATATGTAAGGTTTCGGCGAATTGATGCCGAAAGGCTCGAAGCAATTTCAGCGAAAGTGGAAACCGGTTTCGCGTTCGGAATTGCGTCGAAACAAGCGACAGAGCGGGAGCGACCATGTCTGAAGATGAAATCATTCTTTCCGAGCTTTCTGACGAAGAACTCGTGCAGCAGATGCATGATGACCTTTATGACGGTCTGAAAGAGGAAATCGAGGAAGCCACCCGCATTCTTCTGGATCGCGGCTGGGCGCCTTACGATGTTCTGACCCAGGCACTGGTCGAAGGCATGCGCATCGTCGGCATCGACTTCCGTGACGGCATTCTCTTCGTGCCGGAAGTTCTGCTGTCTGCCAACGCGATGAAGGCCGGCATGAACATTCTGCGGCCCCTTCTAGCCGCCACAGACGCCCCCAAGCAGGGCAAGATGGTCATCGGCACCGTCAAGGGCGACATTCACGACATCGGCAAGAACCTCGTCGGCATGATGATGGAAGGCGCTGGTTTCGACGTCGTCGACCTGGGCATCAACAACGCCGTCGAAGCCTATCTCGAAGCCATCGAGAAAGAACAGCCTGACATTCTCGGCATGTCCGCCCTCCTCACCACGACCATGCCCTACATGAAGGTTGTGATCGACACGCTGAAGGAAAAGGGTATCCGCGACGATCTCGTCGTTCTGGTTGGCGGCGCGCCGCTGAATGAGGAATTCGGCAAGGCGATCGGCGCAGATGCCTATTGTCGCGACGCGGCTGTTGCGGTGGAGACCGCCAAGGACTTCATCAAGCGCAAGCATAACAGCCTGAACGCCTGAAACTAAAACGGTCGCTCTCTTGCGGGAGCGACCGTTTCGAATTCGTGAGCGAACTTACTTCGCCGCGCGCGCTACGCTGTGAGCAGCGCTCTGGGTCGCGTTGACCGCACCGGCAGTATCCTTGCCGACGCCCTTGATCGTATTGGCGCAGGAGGCGAGAGCCAGAAGCGCGGTAGCGGTTGCGATGATGGAAACGGTCGAACGGAGTTTCGACATAATGTGACCCCTGGTGTAAAATGTTGACCCGGCTGCTCCCGCCGGCGTCATGATAATGCATGACTCGCGCGAAAGTTCCCAAGGATTACGAATGAACCTCGATGAAAGCAAGGTCCGCGTTATCGCGTGCGGCGCGCTGGCCCGCGAAATCCTCGCGATCTGTGAGGTGAACCGGCTGCACCACGTCGATCTGACATGTCTACCGGCGATCTGGCATGTCTATCCGGACAAGATCGCTCCGGCTCTTAGGGACAAGATTGCGGAAGCCCGTGCCGAAGGCATAGAGAGAATTTTTATCGGCTACGCGGAATGCGGGACGCGCGGCGAGATCGACCGCATCTGTGCGGAGGAAGGGATTGAAAGGATCGCGGGACCGCATTGCTATGCGTTTTACACCGGCGTCGATAAATTCCTTGCCGAATGCGCCGACGAAATTACGGCCTTCTATCTGACCGACCTGATCGCCCGCCAGTTCGAGGCCTTCGTGATCGAACCGCTGAAGCTCGACAAGCATCCGGAACTGATTCAGATGGTCTTCGGCAATTACGAGAAGATCGTTTATCTCGCACAGACTGAAGATGCCGACCTGCAGGCAAAGGCAAAATGGGCCGCGGACTTCCTGGGCCTCTCATACGAATATCGCTTCACGGGCTACGGCGATTTGACGCAGGCGATCGAAAGCGCAGCGCTGGACCCGGCCTGATCAAGGCCACGGACGAAGGTTGAGCGCGTTCAGCGCGCCGCGACACGGCCTGTTCCGCTGCGGCCGGCAGAGGCCTTATCGGCATAATAGGCGCGTTTTTCTTCGAACATGATCGTATCGGCACGGCGCACAACCGACTCGATCGATTCACCCGTCTCGCTGGTCGCAACGCCAAGCGACATCGAAATCGGCGCATCAGAATAGAATTGGTTGTTGATCTTGAGCAGTTCCCGAACCGTGTCGGCCATCGCTGTCGCCGCCCGGTAATCCGAGCCCGGCATCAGGAGTGCGAACTCGTCGCCGCCGATGCGCGAAGCTGTGACGGGAGCCGAAGCCACGCCATTCAGCACTTCCCCGAAGCGGCGCAACAGCGCATCTCCGGCTTCGTGACCGAGCTGGTCGTTGGCCTCCTTGAGGCCATTGAGGTCGATGATGATGGCGGAAACGGGCCGCAGGGCCTTGCGCTCCAGCCGGTTCAATTCGTCGGTATAGAAGGCGCGATTATGTAGCCGCGTCAGCACATCGTGCTTGCCCAGATATTCGAGATACGCTTCCGCCTTCTTCCGGGCCGTGATGTCGGTCAGCGCCACCTGTACCAGCGACCAATCCGCCTCATGACCCGGCAGAACCGAAAAATTCATCAACAGATGCCGCTCGTTACCGTCCAGCGCATAGTTGACGACCTCGCGATGCTGGTGAAGCCTGCCGTCCCACAGGTCGATCAGCTGCTCTTTGAAGGGCTTTTCCATCGCATCGCGGAACACGTGCGGCAATCGCTTGAAGAGCGTTTCCCGGTCCGGCGCGCCGAAGAGATCGAGCGTTGCCTTGTTGACATCAAGGACACGAATTTCCGACATGCATTGCTGGATGAATTCCGGATGGACATCGAGGAAAACCCGAAAATCCATGATGCCGCTGTCGCGTACACGCGACATCAGACCATAGATGGCGCTGAAATCCTCCATCCACAACGAGACAGGCGAATGGTCGAAGATGCCTTCCGCGTACTGCCGATTGCGCTCTTCGGCGCGGCGCGCCTCCTCGCGGACGGTGACGTCCTCCGTCGTGATCAGCAGACGATCAAGCGTCTTCTCGTGGCCCGGCAGAACAGCGCCGCGCAACTGAATATCGAGCCGCCGCCCGGAGAGGGTGTAATTGACGGCACTGCTGGAAAAGGCGGTCTTGCCCTCCCAGAGCTGACCCAGCTCGTTGATATGAGTCTCGAGCATGTCGCCCGAGAACACCTTGTCGAGATTGGCTTTCAGGTCATCGAGATCGCGCGCTTCGAAGACTTCGAGCGTCTTGGCATTCACCTGCAGGATCTTGATGCGGCTCGAGCAGGCTGACACGCGCGACGCATCTTCACGCAAAAATGCGCGGAGGTCTTCGACACCAGCGGCCCGCCAGGCGTCGAATTGCGCACGAACATCGCTGAAATCCTCGATCCACATCGCCACAGGAGCGAGTTCGAAAATATCCGCATCACGAGAATTCGGCATGAAGACAACCTGACAAGAGAATCATTCGAAAATACAATTTAACGGCGACAAAGTCTTGGCCAATCTCGTCACTTGATGAAGTGCAAGTCTTGCAGCCGTATCGCTGTACAAGCTAGAGACAAATCGTAAACCGCGTGTTTACAACTTTCATAAAGATATCGCGGACGCACGAGCGCTACTCGAATGCTCTGTCGCTTTTGAGCGATCCCGACGTCGCGGCAAGTGGCGTCCGCCTGTGAACGCGCGTGCATTCTCCTTGCATTCGCAGGCCTTGCAGGACAGGCTCTGGCGATCTGGGGAGAGGCAGGGCAAACCATCATGGCAGACCTTATCGTCGTCTATTGGCGCGACATTCCGGCGCAGGTGATCGTGAAAAAGGGTCGCACATCGGCCAAGCGCGAATTGTCGCTGCGCTTCACCGAAGCCATCGACATGTGCGCGATGCGCTCCGGCGCCGCTGAGACCGACGATTATCTCGCGGAATGGCGCAAGGCCGATCCAATCCCGGTTTCCGACGATCTCGAGACGGAAGCCGAAAAGGCCGCCGCCGATCTCGAAGCCGCTTATAGCAAGGACCGCCTCGTGGCGCTCGTCCATGCCGGGGGCCGCGACAATGGCTGAAGCCGCCAAAAAACCCACAGGCACAGCATACCAGCCCGCCGGCGTTTCGCCGTCGCGTCGCGCCGGACGCAGCTACACGATCCGGCTCTGGTCGGTGCGCCACTCGCGCTTTCTGGAAATCATCTACAATCTCTTCGCAGATCTTTTCCTGAAGCTTCATCCTTTCTGGAAGGCCGTCGGCTACAGCCGCGCAGAAAAGCCGGTGAAATTCATCGAGCGCAATGTGAAGGGCCTGCTCTTTGACTGTCGCATGTGCGGCCAGTGCGCGCTCTCTTCCACCGGCATGAGCTGCCCGATGAACTGTCCGAAGCAACTCCGCAACGGGCCCTGCGGCGGCGTCCGCGCCAACGGAAATTGCGAGGTCGAGCCAGATATGCCCTGCGTCTGGGTTCAGGCCTGGAAGGGCTCGCGCAATATGGAAAAGGGTGACGCGATCCTGAACGTGCAGAAGCCGGTCGACCAGTCGCTGCGGGAGACCTCCGCCTGGCTGCGCGTGACGGCACTGGCGGCAAAGGCGAAAGAAGCACCCGCGCAGGACAAGGGAGCCGCGAAATGATGAACGACACGCATCCCCACGATCCCGGCCTGCCGCTGGAGCCCCTGCCCGGCCATTCCTCTCGCGGCCGTCTGGAGCGCATCCTGCGCCGCGGCGAATTTGCCGTCACCGCCGAACTCAACCCGCCGGACAGCGCGAATCCGGAAGACGTCTACGAACGCGCCGCCATCTTCGAAGGCTGGGTGGACGGCATCAACGCGGTGGATGCTTCGGGCGCCAACTGCCACATGTCCTCCGTCGGCATCTGCGCGCTGCTGACCCGCATGGGCTATGCGCCGATCATGCAGATCTCGGCACGCGACCGCAACCGCATCGCCATTCAGGGCGACGTGCTCGGCGCCTCCGCGATGGGCGTACAGAACATCCTCTGCCTCACCGGCGACGGCGTACAGGCCGGCGACCAGCCGGGTGCGAAACCCGTCTTCGACCTCGACTGCATGTCCATGCTCGAAACGATCCGCACCATGCGCGACGAAGGCAAGTTTCTCTCCGGCCGCAAGCTCACCACGCCGCCGGGCGTGTTCCTCGGCGCCGCGATCAATCCCTTCGCCCCGCCCAACGACTTCCGCCCCTATCGCCTCGGGAAGAAGATCGCCGCCGGCGCGCAGTTCGTACAGAGCCAGTATGTCTTCGATATTCCGATGTTCAAGGAATACATGAAGAAGGTCGTCGATCTCGGCTATGCCGAAAAATGCTTCATCCTCGCCGGCGTCGGACCGATGGCCTCGGCCAAGACCGCGAAATGGATCAGGACGAACGTCCCCGGCATCCACATCCCGGACAACATCATCAGGCGGCTTGAGGGCGCGGAAAACCAGAAGCAGGAAGGCAAGCAGATCTGCATCGACATGATCAACGAGGTCAAGGAGATCGAAGGCGTTTCCGGCATCCACGTCATGGCCTACCGGCAGGAAGAATATGTCGCCGAGATCGTCCATGAATCCGGGGTCCTGAAAGGCCGCCAGCCGTGGAAGCGCGAGGTCTCGCGCAGCGAAGCCATTGCGGCTGCCCATGCATCGGAAGTTCACGAAGGCCAGTTGCAGAACCAGCAGGACTTGGTCAAAGCTGCCGCCACGCATCAATCCTGAGGCGGCGACGCCTCTCGCCAGAAAGCAATCAGTTTAACCGTTCTCCGCCTGAAGGACCGAACATCATGACCCGCACCATCGTCGCTTCCGCCACCCGCGAAATTGTCATCGGCTTCGACCAGCCCTTCTGCGTAATCGGCGAACGCATCAACCCCACGGGCCGCAAGAAGCTCGCCGCCGAAATGCAGGCAGGCAATTTCGAGACCGTCATCAAGGACGCGCTGGAGCAGGTCGCCGCCGGTGCCACCATGCTCGATGTCAACGCGGGCGTCACCTCCGTCAACCCGAACGAAACGGAGCCGGGCCTGCTTGTCCAAACGCTGGAAATCGTTCAAGGGCTCGTGGACGTGCCGCTCTCCATCGACAGCTCCGTCACCGCCGCCATCGAAGCGGCGCTGAAGGTCGCCAAGGGCCGGCCGCTGGTCAATTCCGTCACCGGCGAGGAAGAGAAGCTCGAAGCCATCCTGCCGCTTTGCAAGAAATATGACGTGCCGGTCGTGGCCATCTCCAACGACGAGACCGGCATCTCCATGGATCCGGACGTCCGCTTCGCCGTTGCCAAGAAGATCGTCGAGCGCGCCGCCGATTACGGCATCAAGCCGCACGACATCGTCGTTGACCCGCTCGTCATGCCCATCGGCGCGCTGGGCGATGCCGGCCGCCAGGTCTTCCAGCTTCTCTATCGCCTGCGTAACGAGTTGAAGGTCAACACGACCTGCGGCCTGTCCAACATCTCCTTTGGCCTGCCGCATCGCCACGGCATCAACGCCGGCTTCATCCCCATGGTCATCGGCGCCGGCATGACGTCCGCCATCATGAACCCCTGCCGCCCGCAGGAAATGGAAGCCGTCCGCGCCGCCAACGTACTGAACGGCACCGACCCGAATTGCTCGAACTGGATCATGACCTATCGCGACTACAAGCCGGCAGAGGGCGGCGCAGCAGCCCAGAGCCCGGCGCCCGCCGCAAGTGGCGACCGCCCTGCCCGGCGTGGCGGACGTGCGGCGCGTGTTGGTGGGGGTGCGGCGACGGATTGAGGCTGAAGATCAGCCGATCACCTGCCCGAGAAGGAAAATGCCGGCAGCGCTGCCGGCAAAGGCATAGACGGTCGAGTTGATCAGGCTGTCGGAGCTGCCGGGGTCGATCTTCTCGGCAACGAGGCTGAGGACCACGGAACCGATCATGGCGGCAGCCAGGAACTGGGGATAGCGCAACCACGGTCCCTTCAGCAGCCTGACAAAAGTGAAACTCGAGATAAGAGCGCTGATGACGAGATCCGGCATGAAACCTCCGTGAACTGCGCGGAATTTTCATTGAAACTCTCTGCCAAACCATTAAGCCCGGCGGGACAATTCGAAAGAACGCCAAATTCACGCATCGGCGAAGCGAGCAAGAATGACAGATCACCTCGTCCTTTTCATGCCCTCGGGCAAGCGCGGCCGTTTTGCCTCCGGCACGCCGGTCATCGAGGCGGCGCGCGAGCTTGGCGTCTATGTCGAGAGCGTCTGCGGCGGACGGGCAACCTGCGGGCGCTGTCAGGTCTCGGTTCAGGAAGGCCAGTTCGCCAAGCATGGCATCACCTCCTCCAACGACCACATCTCGCCCATCGGCCCCAAGGAAGAGCGCTATGACCGCGTGCGCGGTCTCCCCGAAGGCCGCCGCCTCTCCTGCTCGGCCACCATCGAAGGCGATCTCGTTATCGATATTCCGCAGGACACGGTCGTCAATGCGCAGGTCGTGCGCAAGGAGAGTGACGGCCGCGTGATCGAACGCGATCCGGCGGTTCATATGTGCTATGTCGAGGTCGAGGAACCCGACATGGAAAAGCCGCTCGGCGATCTCGACCGACTGCTCGTCGCACTCGAAAAGGACTGGAAGCTCAAGCGCATTGAGGTCGATTTCCATCTCCTCCCGCGCGTCCAATCGATCCTGCGCAAGGGCGAATGGAAGGTGACGGCGGCGATCCACAAGGACGAGGCCGACGATCGCCCTCGCCTCGTCGCGCTCTATCCGGGCCTGAAGAACGAGGCGTATGGCATTGCCTGCGATATCGGCTCGACGACGATTGCCATGCATCTCTCCTCGCTGCTCTCGGGCCGAACGCTCGCCTCTTCCGGCACGTCCAACCCGCAGATCCGCTTCGGCGAGGATCTGATGAGCCGCGTCTCCTATGTCATGATGAACCCGGACGGGCGCGAGGCGATGACGAACGCCGTGCGCGAGGCGATTAACGGCCTTGTGGACAAGGTGGCGGAACAGGGCGGCATTGACCGCGAAGACATTCTCGACGCCGTTTTCGTCGGCAATCCGGTCATGCATCACCTCTTCCTTGGCATCGACCCGACCGAACTCGGCGGCGCGCCTTTCGCGCTCGCCGCTTCCGGCGCGCAACATTTGAAGGCCGAGGAGATCGGCATCCACCTCAACAAGGGCGCGCGCGTCTACATGCTCCCCTGCATTGCCGGCCATGTCGGCGCAGATGCCGCCGCCGCAACGCTGACCGAAGGCCCGCACCGGCAGGACGAGCAGATGCTGCTGGTCGATATCGGCACCAATGCCGAAATCGTGCTCGGCAATTCTGCCCGCACGGTCGCCGCCTCCTCGCCCACCGGCCCCGCCTTCGAGGGGGCCGAAATCTCCTCCGGCCAGCGCGCCGCGCCCGGCGCCATCGAGCGCGTCCGCATCGATCGCGATACGCTCGAGCCCCGCTTCCGCGTCATCGGCGTCGAGCAATGGTCCGATGACCCGGGCTTTGCCGAGGCCGCCGAGAAGACCGGCATCACCGGCATCTGCGGCTCGGCGATCATCGAGGTCGTCGCCGAAATGTTCCTCGCCGGCATCATCTCCGAAGATGGCGTTGTCGATGGCACGATGGCCGCCAGAAGCCCCCGCATCCTCGAAAACGGCCGCACCTTCTCCTATCTGCTGCATGACGGCGCGCAGAAGATCACCGTCACCCAGAACGATGTCCGCGCCATCCAGCTCGCCAAGGCCGCTCTCTATGCCGGCGTGAAGCTGCTGATGGACAAGCTCAGCATCGATCACGTCGACCGCATCGGCCTCGCCGGCGCCTTCGGCACCTTCATCGACCCCAAATACGCGATGGTGCTCGGCCTCATCCCCGATTGCGACCTCGAAAAGGTCAAGGCTGTCGGCAACGCCGCCGGCACCGGTGCCCGCATGTGCCTGCTGAACCGTGGCTACCGCCGCGAAATCGAGGAGACGGTGCGAAAGATCGAGAAGATCGAAACCGCGCTGGAACCGAAATTCCAGGAACATTTCGTCTACGCCATGGCCATGCCCAACAAGGTGGATAGCTTCCCGAACCTGGAGAAGGTCATCGCGCTGCCGGAGAAGAAGTTGCTGGCGGATGCGGGCGGCGAAGGCGGGAGACGGCGGAGACGTAGCCGGGAGTGACATCCATATAGGGCGAAGACCCACAGGCTTCCGCTTGAAAAGACCTGTTATGAGTACTAATATCAGCACTCAAATCAGGTTAAGGGTCGCGATATGACGCAAGTTGTTCTCGCCGAAGTAACGGCCAGCGTTTCCGAGCTGAAGAAAAATCCCATGGGCACGGTTGCGGCCGGCGAAGGGGCTGCGGTTGCTATTCTCAATCGTAATCAGCCGGCATTTTATTGCGTGCCCGCAGAGACCTACGAAGCCATGCTCGAAAGACTGGAAGATCTGGAATTGAATGCCATTGCCGATGCGCGGGCGAACGATCCCGTGATCAAGGTCAAGCTGGATGACCTATGAGCTCGGCTTTGTCGAGGCGGCCCTGAAAGAGTGGAACAAGCTCGACAGCAACACGCGCGCGCAATTCAAGAAGAAACTCGCGGAACGTTGCATCAATCCTCGAGTGGCATCGGCGCAGCTTTCCGGAAGCCGGGATCGGTACAAAATCAAGCTTCGGAGTGCGGGCTATCGGCTCGTCTATGAGGTGCGGGACGAGCAGCTGATTATTGTGGTGATCGCTGTCGGGAAACGGGATCGCTCAGAGGTCTATAAAGCCGCGGCAAGCCGGAGAATCCCGAGGAAGGCCGATTGACTGCACAGTCAGTTCACTTCCAGACTCGCCCAACCCCTGCTAGCCTCCCCTTCATGAAACTCCTCGCCATATCCGGCAGCGCCCGAGCCCAATCCACCAACACCGCGCTTCTCCAAGCGGTGGCGGATCTTACCCCTTCGAACATCACGATCGAAGTCTTCGCAGGCATTGGCGACCTACCCGTCTTCTCGCCCGACCGCGAAGGCGATGCCACGCCGGAGATCGTTCGCGCTTTCCAGCAGAAGATCGCGGCGGCTGACGGCCTTATCATCGCCAGCCCCGAATATGTCCGCACACTTCCCGGCGGACTGAAGAACGCCATCGACTGGCTGGTCTCGGGGGAGCATGTCATCGGCAAGCCGATCGCGCTTGCCCATGCCTCTCACCGGGGCGACGACATGCTGCAAACACTACGCACCGTGCTTTCCACCATCAGCTCGAATTTCAATCCGGGGATCTTCCTTCGCGTGCCGGTGATGAAGCAATCGCCGGAGGCCATCGCCGACTTCATGACACAGCCCGCAAACAGGCAGGCAGCCGCGAAATTCCTGAACGACTTTGCTGCCTTCTGCCGCGACAGCCGGGCCATCAAGCCGAGCGCGATGGATTTGTGATCGCACCTCACCGGCTGAACTCGCGTTTTCCGCAGCCTTTCCCCAAGTTGCAGGCATTTTGCTGTCGCCTGAACCGGCGTCCTGCGCTATAGGGGCCTGATCAGCGCCACCCTGAGCCAGACGGACGCCCATGACCATTTCGAACAGCCAGCCGATCACCCCGGAACTCATTGCCGCTCACGGCCTGAAGCCGGACGAGTACCAGCGCATTCTGGACCTGATCGGCCGCGAGCCGACCTTTACCGAGCTCGGCATCTTCTCCGCCATGTGGAACGAGCACTGCTCCTACAAATCGTCGAAGAAGTGGCTGCGGACGCTCCCCACCAAGGGCCCGCGCGTCATCCAGGGACCGGGCGAAAATGCCGGCGTGGTCGATATCGATGACGGCGAATGCGTTGTCTTCAAGATGGAGAGCCACAACCACCCCTCCTATATCGAGCCCTACCAGGGCGCTGCCACTGGTGTCGGCGGCATCCTGCGCGACGTCTTCACCATGGGCGCGCGCCCGATTGCGGCGATGAACGCGCTGCGCTTCGGCGAGCCGGATCATCCGAAGACGAAGCATCTCGTCTCCGGCGTCGTTGCCGGTGTTGGCGGCTATGGCAATTCCTTCGGCGTGCCGACCGTTGGCGGCGAGGTCGAGTTCGATGCCCGCTATAACGGCAACATCCTCGTCAACGCCTTCGCAGCCGGCCTCGCCCGCGCGGACGGCATCTTCCTCTCCGAAGCCAAGGGCGTCGGCCTCCCCGTCGTCTATCTCGGCGCCAAGACCGGCCGCGACGGCGTCGGCGGCGCGACCATGGCCTCTGCCGAATTCGACGAGAGCATCGAAGAGAAGCGTCCGACCGTTCAGGTCGGCGACCCCTTCACCGAAAAGTGCCTGCTGGAAGCCTGCCTTGAGCTGATGCAGACCGGCGCCGTGATCGCCATTCAGGACATGGGCGCTGCCGGCCTCACCTGCTCGGCGGTCGAAATGGGCGCCAAGGGCGATCTCGGCATCGAGCTTCTTCTCGACAAGGTGCCGGTGCGCGAAGAACGCATGACGGCCTATGAAATGATGCTGTCGGAGAGCCAGGAGCGCATGCTCATGGTGCTCGAACCCTCCAAGGAAGACGTTGCCAAGGCCATCTTCGTCAAGTGGGGCCTCGACTTCGCCATCTGTGGCAAGACCACAGACGACCTGCGCTTCCGCGTCATCCACCAGGGCGAGGAAGTCGCGAACCTTCCGATCAAGGATCTCGGCGATCAGGCGCCCGAATATGACCGCCCCTGGAAGGAACCCGGCAAGTTCCCGGCCCTGCCTGCAAGCGCGGTCGCAGCGCCGGCCGACTACAAGGCAACTCTCCTCTCGCTCGTCGGCTCGCCCAACCAGTCCTCGCGCCGTTGGGTGTACGAACAGTACGACACGCTGATCCAGGGCAATTCGCTTCAGCTTCCCGGCGGCGATGCCGGCGTTGTGCGCGTAGACACGCATCCGACCAAGGCGCTCGCCTTCTCCTCCGACGTGACGCCGCGCTATGTCGAGGCCGATCCGTTCGAAGGCGGCAAGCAGGCGGTCGCCGAATGCTGGCGCAACATTACCGCCACGGGCGCCGAACCGCTCGCCGCCACCGACAACCTGAATTTCGGCAACCCGGAAAAGCCGGAAATCATGGGCCAGTTCGTCATGGCGATCAAAGGCATCGGCGAAGCCTGCCGCGCGCTCGACTTCCCGATCGTTTCCGGCAACGTGTCGCTGTATAACGAGACCAACGGCGTCGCGATCCTACCGACCCCCACCATTGCCGGCGTCGGCCTCCTGCCCGACTGGTCCAAGATGGCCCGCATCGGTTCGATGAAGGACGGCGACGCGATCCTGATGATCGGCACGGATGGCAGCCATCTCGGACAGTCGATCTACATGCGCGACGCACTCGGCATCAAGGAAGGCCCGGCGCCGGAAGTCGATCTCGCCGCCGAACGTCGCAACGGCGATTTCATCCGCAACGCCATCCGCAACGGGGAAGTCACCGCCTGCCACGACATCTCGTCCGGCGGTCTGGCAATTGCGCTCGCCGAAATGGCAATGTCCTCGTCCAAGGGCATGAAGCTCTCGCTTGCTGAAAGCCACGGCCCGGCACACGCCCTGCTCTTCGGTGAGGATCAGGCGCGTTATGTGATCGCGGTTCCGGCCGATCTCGCGGACTTTGTCTGTGCGGGCGCTGAAGATGCCGGTGTGCCCTTCCGTCGTCTGGGCACGGTCGAAGGCACGAACCTCGTTGTCGATGAACTTCTCAATGTTTCGGTTGACGAATTGCTTGGCACCCATGAATCATGGTTCCCTGAATTCATGGACGGTAGCAAGGCGCTTCGCCAGGCCGCCGAGTAAGCGGAGAAGTAGACAACATGGCAATGAAAGCAGGCGACATCGAAGATCTGATCAGGGCGGGCATCCCGGGCGCGAAGGTGAAAATTCGCGACCTCGCCGGCGATGGTGATCATTTTGCCGCCGAAGTCGTCGCGGAAGCCTTCCGCGGCAAGACCCGCGTGCAGCAGCACCAGATGGTTTACGACGCCCTTCAGGGGAATATGGGCGGCGTGCTCCACGCGCTCGCCCTGCAAACCAGCGTTCCGGAATAAAGCGGAGAGCGGAGGTCGTTAAATCAGCGCCCCGCCTCTTTTATTCCCGGAATGCCATGCTATTTATCGTGAGAGATTGACCAAGTCGGATTGGGCCGGGCCTTGAACCCGTGCAGGAAAGGACAGATCCATGAGCGCAGTTACAGATTTCATCGACAACGAAGTCAAGTCGAACGACGTCGTCCTCTTCATGAAGGGCACGCCGCAGTTTCCGCAGTGTGGCTTCTCTGGCCAGGTCGTGCAGATCCTCGACTATCTCGGCGTCGACTACAAGGGCATCAATGTGCTGGCCGATGGCGATATCCGTCAGGGCATCAAGGATTATTCCAACTGGCCGACCATCCCGCAGCTCTATGTGAAGGGTGAATTCATCGGCGGCTGCGACATCGTGCGTGAGATGTTCCAGGCCGGCGAATTGCAGGATCACCTGCAGGCACAGGGCGTCGCCGTGAAGGGCGCTGCCTGACCCCATGCCGATCGCGGCTTGAACCGCGGACGACTGAAACCGGAATGGCGAAGGCGCTGTCCAACCAGCGCCTTCTTGCTTTTTTGGAGTATTGGAAGAATGACCGGATCAAATGCAACCCGGCCTGCCATACTCGGCGGCACGGGCAAGACGCAGTTCATTGCGCTCTGCGCAGCCTTGATGGCGTTGAACGCGCTCGCCGTCGACATCATGTTGCCCGGCCTGCAATATATCGGCGCATCGCTCAATGTTGAGGACGAGAATAGCCGGCAGTTCGTCGTCACGGCCTATCTCATCGGCTTCGGCATTGCGCAGCTCTTCTTCGGCCCCGTCTCAGACCGCTTCGGCAGGCGCAAGCCGCTCTTCTTCGGCTTCGTCGTCTACATCCTGTCCGCCTTCGCCATTGTTTTCGCGCCCACCTTCGGAATTCTGCTGGCGCTACGCTTCGTTCAAGGCATTGGCTCGGCAGCAACACGCGTGATCACTGTCTCCATTATCCGCGACATCTATGGCGGTCGTCAGATGGCGGAAGTCATGTCGCTGATCATGATGGTCTTCATGGTCGTGCCGGTTATCGCACCGGGTACCGGCCAGGTCATCCTGTTCTTCGGCAACTGGCATCTGATCTTCCTCTTCATCGGCATTGTCGGATTGATGGTGGCGCTATGGACATGGCGCAAACTGCCGGAAACGCTGCACCCCGAAGACGTGCGCCCCTTCACGGCAAGCGTCATCCTTGAGGGGTTCCGCATCGTGCTGACCAACCGCTCGGCGCTCTTTTACACGCTGTCCAGCGCCGTGATCTTCGGAGCCCTGTTCGGCTTCATCAACTCGGCCAACCAGATCTATATCGAGGTTTACAAGCTGGGGAACTGGTTCCCGCTCGCCTTTGCCGGCGTCGCGCTCTTCATGGCGCTTTCGTCCTTCATCAATGCACGTCTGGTCGGGCGTTTCGGCATGCGGCGCCTGTCGCATGGGGCGCTTCTCGGCTTCATCACGGTCAACACCCTCTGGTTCCTTGCGGAACTTTTCGGCGCGGAACCGCTACCCTTTCCGATCTTCATCTCGCTCTTCGCGATTTCGATGTTTCTCTTTGGCTGGATCAGTTCGAACTTCAACTCGTTGGCGATGGAGCCGCTGGGACATGTCGCCGGTACGGCCTCGTCCGTGCTCGGTTTCACCACGACGATCGGCGGGGCGGCTCTCGGGGCCGCCATCGGTCAGGCTTACGATGGGACTGCGCTACCGCTCGTCGCGGGCTATTGCGTGCTCTCGATCGTCGGACTCGGTTTCGTGCTGATCGCGGAAAAGGGGCAACTGTTCCGGCCGCACAATCCGCCGGTCAACTAAGCCGTTCGCGCATGGCTGGCCGCCGATCAGGCGGCCGGCTTGATGTTCGGGAGAATCGTATCGCGCAAGGCGTGCCAGCTGTCGCGATCCGTCGCGACCAGCAAGCCGCCCTCGATATGGCGCGGCAGATAGGCAGATCCATCGAAGCGCGCGGCATAACCGCCGGCTTCCTGGGTCAGCAACGCGCCCGCCAGATGATCCCACGGCATCAGCTTGTTGTAGAGCGCGAACTGCATCCCGCCCTTCGCGAGCAGCCGGTATTCATGCGCCGCACAACGGTAGCTGAAGAAGGAGCGGACCTTGGCAAGATTGGCCAGAAGCGACACCCGTTCCTCGCCATACATGTAGCCTGTCGACGCCGCACCCAGCATCTCGTTAACAGGAAGGCCCTTGCCGAGAGACAGGCGAGTGCGCTCGCCATCCAGCGGCACGGCCCAGGCGCCGGCTCCCTTCTCCGCGACATGGCAATCGCCGGCAAACGGATCCAGGATCAGGCCTGCAACTGTCTCGCCGCCCTTGACCACCGACATCATGACGCCGAAGAGCGGCACACCATTGGCGAAATTGAATGTGCCATCGACCGGATCGACCACGACGGCGAGATCGGCGGCACCCAGCTTGCCCAGCAGCGCCGGATCGGCGGCGACCGACTCTTCGCCCACGAACAGAGCCTCCGGCATCAGCGCCGCAATCTCCCGCGCGATCAGCCGCTCGGCAGCCTCGTCCGCTTCCGTTACCAGATCGATCGCCTCGCTCTTCTCGCGAATATCGCCGTCGCCTAGCTTGCCGAAACGCGGCAAGATCTCGGCTTCCGCCGCCTGCCAGAGAATGTCGATGAGCTTGTCGGTCTGGATGGTCACGGGGTCAATCCTGCCTGTCTTGAGATAATGTGAGCGACGCGAAGTCGAACAGGGTCTTATCGAGCATATGCGACGGGTTGATGTTGGCGAGCGCCTTCATCATCACATCCTTGCGGCCCGGCATCTTCGCCTCGATCCCGGCAAGCATGTCCTTCATCGCATTGCGCTGCAGACCGTCCTGCGAGCCGCAGAGATCGCAGGGGATGATCGGGAACTGCATGGCAGCGGCGAACTTCGCCATATCCTCTTCCGCACAATAGGCGAGCGGCCTCAGAACCATCAGGTCTCCCTCGTCATTGACGAGCTTCGGCGGCATGGTCGCGAGCTTCGCGCCATGGAAGAGATTGAGGAAAAATGTCTCGAGAATATCCTCGCGGTGATGGCCGAGAACGAGCGCATCGCAGCCCTCCTCCTTGGCGATCCGGTAGAGATTACCGCGGCGCAGACGCGAGCAGAGCGCGCAATAGGTCGCTCCCTCCGGCACCTTCTCCTTCACGATGGAATAGGTGTCGCGATATTCGATCCGGTGCGGAATACCCAGCGAGGTCAGGTATTCCGGCAAGACATGCTTGGGAAAGTTCGGCTGGCCCTGATCGATATTGCAGGCGACGAGCTCCACGGGAAGCAGCCCCCGCCACTTGAGCTCCATCAGGATCGCCAGCAGCCCGTAGCTGTCCTTGCCGCCCGAAAGCGCGACCAGCCAGCGCTTCTGGCCTTTCAGCATGGCAAAATCGTCGATGGCCTGGCGCACATTGCGCAGCAACCGCTTGCGCAGCTTGTTGAAGTTGGAGGACTGCGGCGCATGCGCATAAAGCGCCGCCATCGCGGGATCGCCGGCAAAGCTCTCGCCCGCGGGCTCGGCATGTGCGTCAGCTGACAGTGCGATATTCATGATGCCCTCTGCCTGAGGCTCGACTCGATCCGCATCAGCGTCGGGTCCAGATTGGCAAGGACGGAATATTCGACATCCCGGCCCTCGACCAGCACGTCACGCTGGCGCAACACCTTGTCGACGAAGCCCGGATGGCACATGAAGACGCCGTAATTGCCCTTCTCGATCAGCCCGCGCAGCATGGGCTCGAAGTTCTCCGGCCGCGTCCAGTCATAGAAGCCGAGAAGCGGGCCACGAATATTGTAGCCATGCTTGCGCATCGCGGCCTCAAAGCCGGTTGCGACGACAGCCACCACCGCCGTCTTCGCCTTGATCTTCAGGCCGTGCGCCGCCATCACCGACGGAGCGCCTCGCAACCACGGCAGCCGACCATATTCGGCAAAGAGCGCAGCACGCTTGGCCAGCCAGCCCCGCACCGCAGGCAGGAAATGCACGTGCTGGTGACCGTCTATATAGGCCGGAAGGCCGCCCATAGCCTCGACATAGGCCGCAAACTGCGCGTCGAGTTCGCCCTCCACAGCAGCAATGTTCACCCTGCCCTGATAGCTCGCCTTGATCAGCGCATCGACCTTCGGCATGCGTCGGTTTTGGCCAAAGGCATTGCGGCCCGTCATCGGGTTGAAATCGGTCAGCGTCAGATGCAGCCCTGCCTCGGCATAGCCCTGATCGACCAGCGCCTTGAGACCGGCCGCCTCGACGCGCCAGTCGGTAAACAGCGTCATGCAGCCGGTGCCGTCGATCTTGCCGGCGGAAATCAACTTGCGGATGGCGCGGTTAACGCCAGGCGCAAGTCCATAATCATCCGCGACCAGCGTGAGACCGTCCCGCCTGGTGCTACCGGTTTTGCTCATGACGCATCGTCCGGTCTGTGAACCTTGCGCACGATGTAAAGCGGCCGATCCTTGACCTCGGCGATCGTCACCCAGATATATTCGCCCAGCAGCCCCAGCAGCGCCAGATTGAAGCCGCCCAGAACGGAAATCGCCGACATCAGGCTCGGGTAACCGGGAAGATCCGTCCCGAAGACCAGCGAACTGAAGATGATGTGTCCACCATAGATGATGCCGGCAAGACCCGTGAGAACGCCGATAATCGACATGATCCGCAGCGGCAGGGCGGAAAAGGACACGATGCCCTCCACCGAAAGCGCGATCAGTCCAAGGCGCGACCATTTGGTGACACCTGAGAGACGCGGATCCGGCTTGTAATAGATGCCCTTCTGCCGAAACCCCGCCCAGGCATAGAGCCCCTTGTTGAAGCGCCGTTTGTCGCGCACGCGAAGCAGCGCATCAACGGCAGGCCTCTTCATCACCCGGAAGTCACCTGCATTTTCCGGGACTTCGAAGCGTTGGCGGAAATTGATCAGCCAATAGAACAGGCGCCCGGCCAGAGCCTTCTTCCAGGATTCCTCGTTGCGGTCGTCGCGGATCGTGTAGACGACATCGAGTTTCGGGTCCGCTGTCAGCTCTTCGATCATCTGGATGCAGACATCGTAGGGATGCTGCAGATCGGCATCGATCATCATCACGTAGTCGCCGCGCGTCTCGGCAAGACCGGCGTAAAGCGCCACTTCCTTGCCGAAATTGCGGCTAAGCTCGATAATCCGCCAGTTGCCGTTGAGATGCTCCCGATACCGCTCGATGCTGTCATCCGTGCTGCCGTCATCGACAAGCACGACTTCCAGATCGAAACCGTGGCGGCTCTTGATCTCGAGCGCGAGCTTGTCCGCAAACGCCGCGAAGCGTTCGGCGGATTCCCGTTCGTTCAGAAACGGCGCAACAATCGAGAACAAAGGCATGCTGGAACCTGAGTTGGCAGTGTCATTGAGCCGGAGGACAGAGACCATCCGGCAGCAGAACAGTTAATGTTGCAATCCTGCCCTGTCCACCATGGCCGTTCCGCCAATCGAAATTTTCCTGTGTGGCAACGCAAAGCCCGTGCCGGGCTGCAAAGTCCGCTGGCACCTCCTCCGTTGCCAGGATACCCTGGCTGCCGATGAGGTCATTGGTGATCCAGGGCGAATAGCCCTTATGGAAATGCTCGAACCAGGCCGGCCGGCCCGGCGTCACATTCGCGACACCGGCAGCTTCCGGGCCACCGGCCACGATGCGGATGGGCATATCCGGCTTGCCGGCCGCCGTGACCGCCTTGCGCCAAAGCGCCTGCCCTGCCTCTGCCATTGGCTCGGCCGGCATCAGCGGAGCCCAGAGCACGGGATGGCCTGGAGGCGCACGCCAGTAATGAGCCTGACGCTCGGCCGGATAGGCGATTGCCAGGATGGCCAGAGCAGCGACGTAAAATATAGCCGCACTCTTGCGCCAGCTGACTTCTACCCCGTTCGGGAGGAGAAGCATCACGACGAGAGCGGGCGCTGGCAGTAGATAGGCAATCAGCCACTGATCCTTGATCAGACCGCCCCCGAGAGCACCGATGAAGGCCGAGATCGCAATCGGTCCGACGACCACAAAACCCAGATACACCTTAAGGCTCTGGTCCACCGCGGAATCGACCCGGCGCGGCGCCGAGTTGTAATCAAGACCGCGAATGGCCACGAGAATGGTCGGGATCAGCACCCCGACAGCCCCAAGAATGACGAGGAGCGGACTGATCAGGTGTCCAAGCGCTGTCCCCTCCGTGCGCTCGGCGCTCATCCGGAAATAGTCGACCGTATTCATGGGCGCGGTGAAAAACCACCACACATGCGGCAGGAAAACGAGGACGCAGACGACGAATGCAAGCAGGACATGCAGCACCTTGATCCGCGAGCGCGCCACGGGATCCGCAAGCATCCCCACCGCCGCGAAGAGCGCGACCAGTCCGAACGAGTATTTCCCGAGCAAGCCGGCCCCGGCAGCGGCGCCGGCAAGCAGCGTCCAGCCGAGGGAGCGGGTCATGACGCCGCGATAAGCCGCATAGAGAAAGAGACCGACAAACGGCAGTTGCGCGATATTGGCATTCCATTGCGGAAGCTGAGGCCCGAAGAAGTAGACAAGCGGCGTTGTCAGAACGGCCAATCCCGCCTGCGAGGCCGGACGAGAGATGCGCACCAGCAGATAGATGCAGATGAGGCCAACGCTCAGCGCCAGTCCCGACGCGACATAGGGGCTGCCGATCCAGCCGCCGGACAGCCTCCAGGCAATCCCGACAAGCCAAATCATCATCGGCGGGTGCCGATAGATGCCGAGAAGGCCCTCACGCGACCACGCCACTTCCTCGATCGTATCGACCGGAAGGCCGGAATTGGAGAAATAGGGAATCAGGGTCCAGCAAATTGTGTAGATCGCCAAAAAGACGACGACACCCGCAAAAGATCGGATGAGCCAATCAAGACCCACCTGAAGTTTGTTCTTATCGTTCAAGATCGCCTGCCTGCCCGCGTGGCTGATACGCAATAATTTCAATGTTAGCTTGGGCTTCCCGAAGCCCAAAATAAAGAAGCCGGCGACCTGGATCGCCGGCTTTCCAAAGATATATTCTTCTGGCGACTGAAGAAATCAGCGCGAATAGAATTCGACGACCAGATTCGGTTCCATGACGACCGGATACGGAACGTCGGACAGCGTCGGAACGCGAACGAAGGTTGCAACCATCTTGTTGTGGTCGGCTTCGATATAGTCCGGAACGTCGCGTTCAGCGAGCGAAACGGCTTCGAGAACCGTGACGAGCTGCTTGGACTTTTCGCGAACTTCGATCACGTCGCCAGCCTTGCAGACATACGAACCGATGTTGACGCGAACGCCATTGACCTTGACGTGGCCATGGTTGACGAACTGACGGGCAGCGAAGACCGTCGGAACGAACTTGGCGCGGTAAACGATGGCGTCGAGACGCGATTCGAGCAGGCCGATCAGGTTTTCGCCGGTGTCGCCCTTGCGGCGGTCAGCTTCGGCGAAGATCGCGCGGAACTGCTTTTCGCGCAGGTCGCCGTAGTAGCCCTTCAGCTTCTGCTTGGCGCGCAGCTGCACGCCGAAGTCGGAGAGCTTGCCCTTGCGGCGCTGGCCGTGCTGGCCCGGGCCGTATTCGCGGCGGTTGACCGGGGACTTCGGACGGCCCCAGATGTTTTCGCCCATGCGGCGATCGATTTTGTACTTGGCAGCGGTGCGCTTGGTCATCGCATTTCCTTTTTATTCGTTGTTGTTAGACCGGTCTGTTGCCAAACCGGTTCAAGGAAACACGCCCTCCTCTGAACGGATTTGCCGTTCTGACAGGCTTCTCACGGGTAAGCGTCCGGAGAATCCACGGGACATGTCAGTGAATGTACATCTTCGGCAAAACCGAATACGCACACAGTCATTAATAAGAACACCGGGAACGCGTGGCTCCCGGTGCTGGGCTGCTCTTATGGTCAAAGAGTTCGATTGTCAAGCGCGCAAGCCGCGGATGTCAGAACTCGGCCCACCCGCCATTGGCGACGCGGCGCGAACCCGTTTCCCGAACCGGATTTGTGCCCTGCTGGGTGTACGACGCCTTCGCAGGCGCAACGCTTCCACCCCGGCTCGTCCGGAACCCCGACATCATCTGCCGAAGCTTGGTCGCCTCGCCTGCGAGCGTAGATGCGGCCGCATTGCTTTCCTCGACCATGGCGGCATTCTGCTGCGTCGTATGGTCCATCTGATTGATGGCCGTGTTGACCTGCGTGATCCCGGCGGCCTGTTCGCTGGCGGAGGTGGCGATGGCATCCATATGACTGTTGATGATGGCGATATCGCTTTCGATCGCCTTGAGCGATTCACCCGTATCCGACACCAGCTTCACCCCGCCGCTGACCTCCTGCGCCGAGCGCTGGATGAGTTCGCGAATTTCCTTCGAAGCGCCGGCGGAACGCTGGGCAAGCTCCCGGACCTCCTGGGCGACCACCGCAAAGCCCTTGCCGGCCTCCCCCGCACGGGCAGCCTCGACACCGGCATTCAGCGCAAGAAGATTGGTCTGGAACGCAATCTCGTCGATGACGCCGATGATATTGCTGACCTTGCCGGACGCTTCCTCGATGCGGCGCATCGCAGCAACGGCGTCGGACACGACCTTGCCGGAGGCGGCAGCATTGGCGACCGACGATGCGGCGACCTGGCGCGCCTCCTGGGAGCGGCGGGCCGAGTTGTTGACGTTCGTGGTAATTTCCTCAAGCGCTGCGGCGGTCTCTTCGAGGGCTGCTGCCTGCTGCTCCGTCCGGCGGGAAAGATTATCGGTCGACTGACTGATTTCCTCAACGCCGCCGGTCACCGCACTAGCCGCGTGAATGACGCCGACGAGCGTATCGTCCAGCCTGTCGATCGCCCCATTGAAATTGTTGCTGATCGCTTCGAAGGACGGATGAACCTGATCGTGAAGGCGTGCCGAAAGGTCGCCTGCGGCAAGGCTTTCAAGGCCACGCGCCAACTGGCCGAGGAAGATACTCTGGTTCGCGCCGGCGGCCTGGAAAGCGGCCTCGGTTTCCTTCAGCTTGCTGTCCAGCTGGGCCTGGAAGTGCCGCGCCTCTTCTTCCAGCTTCATCCGCTTGATGGCATTTTCCTTGAAGACCAGCACGGCGGATGCCATCGCCCCCATTTCATCGGCCTTGCCGACAGAAGGGACGGAAACCGAAACGTCGCCGGACGAAAGACGACGCACCGCGTCCGTCATGTCAGACAGTGGATCGAAGAGCCGGCGCTTGATCATAACGTAGCCGACAATCCACAAAGCCACGACAGCCAGACCGATTGCGCCGGAGAAGATCGCGCTCCAGACTGCAGAATTGAGCGACTGTTCCGCGACCACATTTGCCTGCGCCATGGAGACGATCGCAACATTGGTGATCGTATTGATGGCGGTAATCAGCTTGGGCAGCCAGACCGAAAACTCCATCGCCGGAAGCTTGCCGGACTGGATGTCGGCAACAATGCTCTTGCGCAAAGCGCCGAAGTCGCCGTCGAAATATTGAAGCTTCGCCTGCTCGACCGCCGTGCGAACCGGCTCGGGCAGCGCCTTGTTGGCGGCCATGTTCTGCAACATGGTCCAGTAAGCATCGGTTCGGCCCTCGATCAGGTCGATGCGCCTGACCAGTTCCGGCGTCAAAGCGGCCCCGCCAGTGTAAGGCACATGGGCAACTTCCCAGACCGAGCCGCCGACATTGCGGACATTCCATGCCATGTTCTTCACGGCACCGAGATCGCCGAGAACCTGCTGGCTGGAAGCCATCTGCGTCTCAAGCAGCAGCGCGAGTTTGAGAACCTTCTCCATGAGCACATTGCCGGCATTGCCGATCTCCGTGCCGGATGCCGGATCCCGCGGCAGAGCCGTGGCCAAGGCCGAGTCGATGGATTTCCGGGCCTTCAGGAAATCCGCCATCGCCCGCTCCATGTCGAGACTGGCCTCCAGCAGCGGACCTGCCGATAGAGACTTCAAAAGCTCGCTGGCTGCCGCAAAGCCACGATCGACGGAAGCCCTGTTTTCCGACATGCTCGTGCGGGCGTTGGACAAGGCACTGCCTTCCATGCGCAGCATATTGGGGCTATCGGCCTTCTCGGACAGAAGACCCATCTGCAGAACCAGGAGATTCTGATCGACCTTTGCGAAGACACGGGCTTGGTCCGCATCGTAGGCGCCCCGCACCGAGCGCCAGAACAGATCGCACGCAAATATAAAGGCGACAAGACCGATGGAAAAAACCAGCGCGCTGACTGCGGCCTTGATTGAAAGTCTAGAAAACATGCAAAATCCCCTAAAAAGTCCGCGGAATTATTAAATCGAATTTAGATATTGCGAGGGTTAATTTTCAAATAATCTCAAGGCCTGAATTTCACGATCAAACGACCTTGCGCGTATGAGAGCGCCCTGCCCGGCACGCTTGTTGCGGACACAAATTCGCAAAAATGGGCTGACGGACCTTGAAGCGCCGACTTGAAACCCCATCTCGGACGCAGCACCGGGCCCCTCTGACGTGTACGCCGCCGGATCGACCGTGATGTCGGTGCTTTGATTTTCAACCTGATCCGGCATGGACAATGTCATGGATATTCTATGGGTTGATTTTCAGGGGGCGGCCGTATGGATGTGGCTCTCTTTCATCGCAATCGTGATCGCGCTTCTGGTGCTGGATCTCGGTGTTCTCCACAAGAAGAGCAAGGAGATCGGCATCCGCGAAAGCCTGCTGATGTCGGCTTTCTACGTCACGCTCGGCATTCTCTTCGGCGGCTTCGTCTGGAGCCAGTTCGGCCAGCAGGCCAGCCTGCAATATCTAACCGGCTTCGTGATCGAGAAGAGCCTGGCGATGGACAATATCTTCGTCATCGCCATGATTTTCGGCTATTTCTCCATTCCGCGCGAATACCAGCACCGCGTGCTGTTGTTCGGCATCCTCGGCGTCATCGTGCTGCGCGGCATCATGATTGCAGCGGGCGCGGCAGTTGTCGAAAACTACGGCTGGGTTCTCTACCTCTTCGCCGCCTTCCTGATCGTCACCGGCATCAAGATGCTGTTCTCGAACAGCGAGGCTTATGACGTCGAGAACAACCCGGTCCTGAAATTCCTGCGCAAGCGCCTGCCCGTAACCGAGCGCCTGCACGGCCAGAAGTTCCTGATGCGCGAGAACGATCCGTCGACCGGCAAGCTCAAGACCTACGTGACCCCGCTCCTGCTGGCGCTCATCATGATCGAGTTCGCAGACCTCGTCTTCGCGGTCGACTCGATCCCGGCCATCTTCGCCATCACCACCGACCCGTTCATCGTCTACACGTCGAACATCTTCGCGATCCTCGGCCTGCGTGCCCTCTATTTTGCGCTCGCCGCCCTCATCCACCGCTTCGCTTATCTGAAATACGCGCTCTCGGTGGTCCTGATCTTCATCGGCTCGAAGATCTTCGTCGCCGACATGCTGGGGCTGGCAAAGATCCCGCCGCTGATCTCGCTCGGCGTGACGCTGGCAATCCTCGCCTCCGGTATTGTCGGCTCGCTCTGGGCGACCCGCAATGACGAGAAGGCTCTGCCGGAAAAGCCTGCGGCCTGATCAACGGATGAAATATGGAAGCCGCGCCGTCCAAACCGGCGCGGCCTTTTGTTCCTGCGAAGAGGATTTCCGTGAAGCAGTCAGAGGGCTAAGGTCGGCCAAAGTCCCATCGAGAATCGGATGCGCCTCATGACCCTTGCCAACGACACCGTCCTTTCCCGCCTCCTGCGCTATGTCGTGGTCGACACCCAGTCCGACCCGACCTCCTCCGCCCAACCCTCGACGGAGAAGCAGAAGGACCTCGCCCGCATCCTCGTCGCCGAACTTCTCGATATGGGCATCAACGACACGCATATGGACGAGCACGGCAATGTCTATGCGACCCTGCCTTCGAACACGCACAAGGATGTCCCGGTCATCTGCTTCTGCTCGCATGTCGACACCGCCCCCGATTTCACCGGAACCGGCGTCAAGCCGCAGGTGGTGAAGAACTATGACGGCGGCGACATCGTGCTTCCGGGCGACAGAGATCGCGTCATTCGCCCCGCCGAACATCCCGAACTCCTCAACCTCATCGGCAACGACATCGTCACCTCCGATGGCACGACGCTGCTCGGTGCTGACGACAAGGCCGGCGTCGCCGAAATCATGACCGCCGCCGCCTGGTTCATGGCGCATCCAGACGTGAAGCATGGCACGGTGAAGCTTCTCTTCACGACCGACGAGGAGATCGGCCGCGGCGCCGACAAGGTGAACCTTGAAAAGCTCGGCGCGCGCTTTGCCTATACGATGGATGGCTCGACCGCCGGCGATATCGAGAACGAAACCTTCTCCGCAGATGGCGTCGAGATCGAAATTTCAGGCGTCGCTATGCATCCGGGCTTCGCCAAGGACCATATGGAAAACGCCATCAAGATCGCCTCCGAGATCGTCGCCCGCCTGCCGAAATCCCTTTCGCCCGAGCGCACCGAAGGCCGTCAGGGCTTCATTCACCCGGTCTCGCTGGAAGGCTCGATGGAAAAGGCCTCCATCGGCCTCATCATCCGCGATTTCGTCGACGAGGGGCTGACGGAAAAGGAAGCGCTGCTGGAGAACATCGTGAAGACGGTTATGGCTGACTATCCGGGCTCTACCTATTCCTTCAAGGTTCGCCAGCAATACCGTAACATGAAGGTCGTGCTCGACCGGACTCCCGAAGTGGTCGATTACGCCGTGGAAGCCGTACGCCGCGCCGGGATGGAACCGAAGCTTGGCAGCATTCGCGGCGGGACGGATGGCGCGCGTCTCTCCTTCATGGGCCTGCCCTGCCCCAACATCTTCACCGGCGGCCATGCCTATCACTCGCCGGTGGAATGGGTGAGCGTTCAGGACATGGAGAAGGCGGTGAAGACAATCGTCGAGCTTGTGAAAATTTGGGAGGAGCGGCAAGCCTGACGGGATTCTGCGTTCAAAAAACGCTTAGCGGCTGCCGGCTGCGCCCGCTGCGGGGGAGGCAACAGTGCCTGATACCGCCATCGAAACAGCGGTATTGTCGTTCCGCTTGAGCCAAGGCTCAAAAGACTTGCTCCAGGTGAGGCTTGCCGTTCCCGGACGGCCCATGGCAAACCCGTGACCGCCGGTCGGCAGGCGGACGAAGTCCACCGGCACCTTGGCGCGCTTGCAGGCCGCTTCCATGATCTCGCTGTGTGCGATATTCGCGATCGGATCATCTGCAGCATGAACCAGGAAAACAGGCGGCATGCGCGTGTTGACGCCCGTCTGGACCGACCACTGCGATTCAGTCGCCATTGTCCCGCGCCCAACCATCTGGCGATGTGTCGAGGTCTTGGTGAAGGGCGGCTCCAGCGAAATGACCGGATAGATCAGGGCGACCCAGTCGGGCCGATCCGAGAACGTGTCGACCTTGTCGATCGGTGTGTAGAACGTCTCGGCGAAACGCGTCGCGACCAGACCCGCAAGATGTCCGCCCGCCGAAAATCCGAGAAGGCCGACGCGGCTCTTGTCGACACCATAGGTCGCGGCATTGGCGCGAATGAGCCTCAGCGCGCGCTGGGCATCCTCGACCGCCACCTTGGGACCATCCACCCAACCCTCGCCTGGCAGGCGATAGGCAAGCACGAATGCGGCATAGCCGCGATCATTGAGCCACTTGGCGGAGGAATAGCCTTCGCCCTGCACCGAGATAGAGCGATAGCCGCCGCCCGGAATGATCAGGACCGCGCCGCCATTCGGCTTCGCGGGAAGGAACACACTCAACTCCGGCGTGGAAATCTGGCTCACCGCCCCCCAGGGCGTGGACTTGAGTTCGCCCTTCGGACCACCAGCACCGGGTGCGACCTCGGGCCAAAGCAAAACGTGTTCAGGTGACACCGGCATAACATCTCGCGCCTCGACTGTGGTCACAGTCAAAGCCAGAATTGCAGCAGCAATGAGATATAGGCGGAGGATCATCCACTCTCCGAAAACACGAAGGCATACTTGCGCTGAAACCCGTCCGGCTTCGGCTGCGACCACAAATCAATGTGCGTTACGCCCCTGCTGCTCTCATTGAGCAAGGTCACGATGAAATGCAAGTGAATTGTTCGAACCAAATGATTTATCCTTCGTTAACGCGGGAAGATATGGCGTTTCCAGTACGTTTCGGCTAACCCGTCCGACCTATAACCCTCTGCAGCCGAACATCAGGAAATTTCCATGTCCTTGCGTCTCTCCCCCGCCCTTGTCCGCGCCGCGCTGAGCGTCTCCATGCTCTTCTGCGCGCATGCAGCCCTTGCGGATCGCGCCCACCTGATGCTCGACGCGCAGTCCGGCACAGTTCTGGAAGCCGAAAACCCGGACGCGCTCAACTTCCCCGCCTCTCTGACTAAGATGATGACGCTCTATCTCACGTTCGAAGCGCTGCAGAAGGGCACGCTGAAGTGGGACGACAAGCTGGTTCTGTCAGCCAATGCCGAAAGCAAGGACCCCTTCAAATTCGCGCTGGGCGCCGGCAAGACGATCACGGTGAAGGAAGCCGTTCTCGGCATGATCGTCCTTTCCGCCAATGACGCGGCGGTCGCGGTCGCCGAACATTTCGCCGGCTCCGAAGCGGATTTCGGCAAGGTGATGACACAAAAGGCCCACGCGCTTGGCATGACAAACACAGTCTTCACCAACCCGGCGGGACTGCCCGACCCGGCACAGGTGTCGACCGCCAAGGACATGGGCATTCTCGGTCTGGCGCTGATGCGCGATTTTCCGGAAGACTTCAAGCTCTTCTCCACCCGCAGGTTCGTCTTCCGCGGCATGAAGCTGCACGGCCATAACCGTATGATGGCAAGCTATGAAGGCGTTGACGGCATCAAGACCGGCTACACCCAGGCTGCGGGCTACAATCTGGTGACGTCTGCGTCGAAGAACGGCAAGCGCGTGATCGGTGTCGTGATCGGGGCAAAATCGGCCGGCGAACGCGACCAGCAGATGACCGATATGCTCAACAAGTATCTCGGCGGCGAGACCAAATCCGCAAAGCGGTAAAGACATCTAGCGAGGAGGATCAGGCATGCCATCCGTGACAACAACCTATGCCCTCCTCGTGGCGGCCATCTTCTTCGAGGTGATCGGTACGACGCTTCTCAAGCAGGCCGCCGGCTTCACGAAGCTTTGGCCGACCGTCTTTTCGCTGACGGCCTACGGGGTTGCCTTCTATCTCCTGTCGATCATTCTCAAGACCATGCCGGTAGGCATCGCCTATGCGATCTGGAGCGGACTTGGCATCGTCTTCGTTTCGATCATCGGCGTCGTCATTTTCCGCCAAAGCCTCGACTGGCCGGCCATTGCCGGGCTTTTTCTGATCATCGCCGGCATTCTGATCATCAATCTGTTCTCCTCCTCGGTCGGGCATTAGGAGCGGCTGTTCCATTCCGAGACAGATGGGTCCAGGAAAAACGGTTGCCTTTTCAGCCGATTCCTTTATGAAAAGAGCATCGAACTTTGCTAGCGACTTCTGGTCGGCGCTTAACCGGCCTCTGTTTTCCCTTCAAAATCGATCCACCGGTGGGGGTTCGCCCTCGCCAAGTCCACACAACGATTTGAAAGGAAATCGTCATGGCATCAGGCACCGTAAAGTGGTTCAACAGCACCAAGGGCTTCGGCTTCATCCAGCCGGACGACGGCTCCACGGACGTTTTCGTACACATCTCCGCCGTTGAGCGCGCCGGCATGGGCTCGCTCACCGAAGGCCAGAAGATCCGTTACGAAGTCCTCCAGGACCGCCGTTCGGGCAAGAGCGCCGCAGGCAACCTGCAGGCCGGCTGATAAGCCGCTCTCTTGAGAAAACAACGAAAAGGCCGCGTTTCGACGCGGCCTTTTTGATTCTGAAGTCTCGATCGGCTGGCCGACCTTCGATGAGAAAGCCTCGTTACTCCGCCGCCTGCGCCATATCCGCCGCATCGGGATTGCCTGGCGCCGTCTCGCAGTCCAGATCGGGGAACGCAGCGATGCGCCCGCCGCCATGGGCCATATGCACCACGATCAGCCCCTGCTCCTCGAAATAGCTGAGGAAACGTCGGGCGCGGCGCGCCGAATGCGTGCCATAAACGCGGGCGATCGTCGCATCCGGCGGGCAAGGCTCACCGCGAATCGCCGCCTTGGCGAGCAGCAGGAACACGCCCTGCAAGTCGTCAGTGACGCGACGCGCCAGCTCCAGCGCATTCGCCCATTGTTCGGACGCCGCCGTCTCTTGATCAACACCGGAACGCACGACCGCTAGCCTGCGCCGGAAATCGGCGAGCGGCAGCGGCGGCCCCTGGATGCGCCGAATGCGGGCGCGCACGAGGAAGTCCTGATAGAGCTCGGCATCCGGCCGGAAGGTCGCGCCGGGCTGGGAGAGCACTTCCGACAAAGCCAGATCGAGCTTGTCCTCGCGCTCTGACGGATCGAGATCGAGCGAGGCCTGACGCGGCTGCGGCTCGGACGCGGCGGGCTCCGCGCGGGCAAGCTCGGCCAGAATATCGGTCGCGGGCTTCGGTGCCGGCGGCGCGCGGCGCACGACAGGACGCGTCAGCTCCTCCTCCGTCGGCGTCAGGATCAGATCCTCGACATCGACCTCCGGCGCCTGACCCGGCAGCGGCATGAGCTTCGGGCTCGACGAACGCGCCGAGGTCTCGACATGGCCGATCGTCACATTGAGCGGCCGCCGCGACAAGGCCGGCCCCAGTGCCACGAAGGAGCCGCGCGACAGGTCACGGAACATTTCCGCCTGCCGCCGCTCCATACCGAGCAGGTCGGCCGCGCGCGCCATGTCGATATCGAGAAAGGTGCGTCCCATCAGGAAGTTGGAGGCTTCCGCCGCGACGTTCTTGGCCAGCTTTGCCAGTCGCTGCGTAGCGATGACGCCGGCAAGCCCGCGCTTGCGGCCACGGCACATCAGGTTCGTCATGGCACCGAGAGACAGCTTGCGCGCCTCGTCCGACACCTCACCGCCCACGGCCGGCGCAAACATCTGCGCCTCGTCCACCACGACGAGAACCGGATACCAGTAGTCACGATCCGCATCGAAAAGCCCGTTGAGGAACCAGCCCGCCGCCCGCATCTGGTTCTCGACATCGAGCCCTTCCAGAGAAAGTACGCACGAGACGCGATGCTGGCGCACGCGTGTCGCGATCCCCACAAGCTCGCCCTCGGTCCTCTCGCCATCGACAACCACATGGCCATACTTGTCCGCCAGCGTCACGAAGTCGCCTTCCGGATCGATGATGACCTGCTGAACCCATTCCGAAGACTGTTCGAGAAGGCGGCGCAGCAGGTGCGACTTGCCAGACCCGGAATTGCCCTGCACCAGAAGCCGCGTCGCAAGCAGTTCCTCGATGTCGAGCATGGCTGACTTGCCGCCCGAAACCGTCCCCATATCGATGCCGACTTTCAAACGCGCGTATCCTGATCTGATTGGAAGCTGCCATTAGACTCAAAGCGAGCCTGCCACGGCCTCGCCTTTTAGCAAAGGCGCGGGCATTTGGGCACAGGGAATGCCGAAAACCACAGATGATTGCGAGGCATGGCATCCTGCCATAATCTGTCAGCACGCCGTGTCAGAAAAGCCGCCCGAGGGAACACCATGTCGCGCTCTGCCAGATTGCTCGATCTCATCCAGATCCTGCGCCGCCACCGCCAGCCGGTGAGCGGAGAAAATCTCGCGCGCGAACTTGGCATTTCCATCCGCACGCTCTATCGCGACATCGCAACGCTCCAGGCCCAAGGCGCCGATATCACCGGGGAGCCCGGCATCGGCTATATCCTCAAGCCCGGCTTCATGCTGCCGCCGCTGATGTTTTCGGAGGATGAGTTGGAAGCTCTCGTGCTCGGCTCCCGCTGGGTGTCGAAGCGCGCCGGCGGGCCGCTCGGCAAGGCGGCGGAAAATGCGCTGGCCAAGATCGCGAGCGTTCTGCCGAAAGATCTGCGCGAACAACTGGATGCAACGAACCTGCTGGTGGGTGCCGGCGACCCGGTGATTGCCGGCGACACCCATCTCTCCGCCATTCGACTTGCCATCCGCAAGGAACGCAAGCTGTCCATCGCCTATGAGGACGAAAGCGGACGTTCCAGCGAGCGGACCATCTGGCCCTTTGCACTCGGCTTTTTCGAGCGCGTTCGAGTCGTCATTACATGGTGCGAGCTGCGCAACGATTTCCGCCATTTCCGTGCCGACCGCATCACGCGGCTGGACGAAACAGACATCCGTTACCCACGCAGAAAGGCGGTTCTGCTGAAGGAATGGCGCGAGCTGGATCATGGCAGACCCAAAAACTGATACTGCCATTTTTTGGCAGTATCGGATTCTATAACGGTCCTGTCACCAACGACAGGAGAACATCATGCAGCCTTCCAACTTCGTCCTCTTCTATGTGAAGAGCCCCGCCGCCAGCGCCGCCTTCTATGAAAAGCTGCTGGGCTACAAGCCCGTCGAGCAGTCGCCCGGCTTTGCCATGTTCGTGATGCCCGGCGGCTTCAAGCTCGGCCTCTGGCTCGACAGCGAGATCGACCCGCCGGCCAATGGCAGGATCGGCGGCACGGAAATCATGTTCGACTGCGACGATGATGCTGCGGTCGATGCGACGCATGCCGAATGGGCCGCCAAGGGCGCTGAAATCCTGCAGAAGCCGACAAAGATGGATTTCGGATATACCTTCACCGCCGCGGACCCGGACGGCCATCGCCTGCGCGTCTATCGCCGCGCCGAAAACCCGGTGTGAGGAGACGTCCATGTCGAGACACTGGATCGGCATAGCCTCGGCGGACCACGTCCGTCGAGGTATCGGCGAGGGCTTCATGCAGGTCTGCCATGGCAAGGGCGGGCCTCTGAAGCGCACCGCGCCCGGCGATTTCATCGCCTATTATTCGCCCAGCCGCGTCATGGGTGTGAAGGATGGGCTTCAAGCCTTCACTGCCTGCGGCCGCATCCTCGACCGTGAGGCCTACCAGTTCGACATGGGCGGCGGCTTCGTTCCCTTCCGGCGCGATGTCGAGTGGATCGCCACGGGCGAGGCCAAAATCCTGCCCATGCTGCAAATGCTGAGCTTCACGGCAGGCAAAGCTAACTGGGGCCAGCCCTTCCGCTACGGCCTGTTTTCGGTTCCGGCGGAGGACTTTGCGTTGATCGAGCAGGCGATCCGCCAATCAGCCGCACAGGCAGCGGCTTGAAATCGGCGCATGCGATGCTACCTTGAGAGCATTCAAGCGGAACATGGCATGCGTCATCTCGCCCACCTTTTTCTGATCGTCTTCCTGCTGGCCGGCCTCGCCGCAGCGCCGGCAGCGTCCTTTGCCGCGCCGCAGGGACTTGAGATGCATCAGGCGATGATGGCGAACATGGATGCGACCATGCATGCCGACCACATGATGATGCAGACGGAAAAGGCCAAGCCTGCAGCCCCGATCCATGGTGACAGCCATGCCGCCGCCTGTGCGGCCTGGTGCGCCGGTGCGTTTCTCACCACCCTGCCCTCGGCCCCGACATGGGCCACAGCCATGCCCTCGCCTCAGCTTGAGCCGACCCGCGCCGAACCGTTGGCTGGTCTCGCGCCGACGCCCCCGCTGCAGCCGCCGAGACACGCGCTTTCCTGATGTCACCGCCCTGCGACATGCAGAGCAATCGACCCGCATCACGAAAGCAAAAAACCATGAACAGAAGAGAGTTTCTGAAAACGGCAGGCCTTGCCGTCGGCGGCCTTGCGGCCAGCCAGTTCATCCCCCGCTTCGCCCTTGCAGCGCCAAGCCCGCGTCAACTCGCCATCGACACCCGCACGCTGGAGGTCAAGGGCAAGGCGGCGACCGTCTACGGCCTCACCGAAAACGGCAAGCCGGGCCTCACCTTCGCCCCCGGCGAACGTTTCTCCGTGGCGCTCGCCAACCGGCTCAAGGAAGACACCATCATCCATTGGCACGGCCTGACGCCGCCCTGGGAGCAGGATGGCGTAGCGGACAATCCGCTGCCCATGCTGAAACCCGGCGAAACCCGTCCCTACGACTTCGCACTCGAAGAAGCGGGCACATTCTGGATGCATGCCCATACGCTGCAGGAGCAGAACCTGCTGGCAGCTCCGCTCATCGTCCACTCCAAGGAAGACCTTAGCGCCGACCGGCAGGAGGTCGTCATCCTCCTGCACGACTTCTCCTTCAAGCCGGCGGAAGAGCTTCTGTCAGCGCTCACCGGTGGCAGAGGCGGCCACATGATGCATGGCGGCCATCAGATGGACATGGGCGGCAAGATGGACATGGGCAGCATGGGCAAGATGCCGATGCAACACGACATGAAATCCATGGGCTCCGGCCATGACATGTCGGCGATGGGCGGCATGTCCGCAATGGACCTCAACGACATCGAGTATGACGCCTATCTCGCCAATGACCGGACGCTCGACGATCCGGAGGTGGTGACGGTCGAAAAAGGCGGTCGCGTCCGCCTGCGCATCATCAACGGCGCGGCCTCCACCGCCTTCCATCTGACGACGGGCAAGCTTTCCGCGAAACTCGTCGCCGTGGACGGACACCCCATCGTCCCGATGACCGGCGATACGTTCCCGATGAGCATGGCCCAGCGCATCGATCTCGATATCGAGGTCCCCAAGGACGGTGGCGCGTTCCCGATCCTGGCGCTGCGCGAAGGCACCGGTGACCGCACCGGCATCGTTCTGGCAACCGCCGGCGCAAAGATCGAACGGCATCCGGCCAAATCCGGCTCAAAGGCCCCGCCCCTCGATTTGACACTCGAGTCAGCATTGCGCTCCGCAAAGCCGCTCACCGAGCGCCGCCCCGACAAATCCGTGATGGCGCATCTGACCGGCGACATGGCGAGCTATCAATGGGCGCTGGAAGGTCTTCAGGACCTGAAGCTGAAAAGCGGCGAGCGGGTCGAAATCGCCATGATGAACATGTCGATGATGGCGCATCCGATGCATCTGCACGGCCATGCTTTTCAAGTCGTGGACATAGACGGCAAGCGCTTCCCGGGCGCCATGCGGGACACCGTCCTCGTGCCGCCGATGAAAACCGTCACCATCGCCTTCGACGCCGGCAAGCCGGGTCATTGGCCCTTCCATTGCCACCACCTGTACCACATGGTGACGGGCATGATGACGCATATCGAAGTTGCCTGATGAAGCAGGCGGAAGCGGACAGATCGCCCGCTTCCACCCTCACCATCAAAGCCGGTGATCCCAGCCCCGGAAAAGCCAGAGGATCTGCGGCTCCACCTCGATCTCGGGCAGGCCGATATCCCGGCGCGTCCGGTTGTCGAGAAAGGCCAGTTCGCGCGCGTTGCGGCGGCGCTGCATTTCCGTGGCGAGCAGCGCCCGGAAGGTCATCCAGAAACCGAATTTCCGGCGGATGGCGTCCAAAGCAAGAGAAAGCTCTCTTGCGTCTCTGAGTTGTAATTCAAACATGATTGTCCGCCCCGGCGCTCGACGAGCCGCCAGGTCCTTTCGCAATTGCGACGGACAGATTCCGGGCGCGAAGGGACTACCCCCCATAGGCACGGAAAGACCGTCAGGAACTAGTGATAAAGTTGGGAGTTAAGCGTCTGCAAAGATAGGAGTTTCAGACGCCATCAATTATGATGGCGAGAACCCACCGTGCCGGAAAGCACGCCCAAAGGATTGAAACCCCACGGCAGACGCGGTTCGGGATATGTCGAATTCATCTCGCGCCTCCAAGGTTCGCGTTGCAGATGTTGAGACGATACACGAACTTTTTCGCTCGGCAACCCCGCAATTGAGGATTGCAGGAATCCGATACGACCGTTGCAGATCCGCAACAGGGCTCAGACCGCCAATCCAAACCCCTGCAACAGCCGCCGTGTCGCGAAATCTGGCGGGCCAGCCGTGAAGTGCGCAATGTCCGCCTCGCCGTCCGCTTTCAGATGATCCGTCATCGGCACCAGCCGCCGCGCCTGCCGGGCGATGGCCTCGGCCGGGTCGAGCCAGTCGACCGGCCACGGCGCGAGCTTGCGAAAGATGTTGGCGAGGAAGGGATAATGCGTACAGGCCAGCACGACGATATCCGTCTTGCGTCCATCCTTCTCGACGAAGCAGCCGGAAATTTCTGCGAGCACCGCCGCATCTTCTAATTTGCCGCCGCGAATATAGCTCTCCGCCATGCGGGCAAGGTTTTCAGAACCGACGAGGCGGACATGACACTGGCTGGCAAAAGACTGGATGAGTTCGCGCGTATAGGCACGTTTGACCGTTCCGGGCGTCGCCAGAACGGAGACAAGACCGGATCGCGTCCGCTCCGCCGCGGGCTTAATCGCCGGCACCGTGCCGACAAAGGTCATGTCCGGATAGGTCTCGCGCAGCGCAGAGCCGGCCAGCGTGAAGGCCGTGTTGCAGGCAATGACGCAGACGACCGGCTTATAGCGTGCAATCAACTCGCCAAAGAGTTTGAGAAGCCGTGCCGTCAGCGCAGCTTCTTCCCAATTGCCATAGGGAAAGGCGGCGTCGTCGGCGACATAGACGAAATTGCGCTCCGGCATGAGCACGCGCGCCTCGCGCAACACGGTGAGCCCGCCGATACCGCTGTCGAACACGAGAACCGGCTGCATCTCCATCGTCTTAGTCTTCCGTGGTTTCTGTATGCTTGACGCGCGCCGAGCGCGGCTTGACCTTCGGTTTGCGCGCCCGGTTGGTGACCACGTCGCTCGCGGCCCCACGCGGATTATCGCGGGTGAAGCGGTCGAGGCATGAAATCACCCCCCGCAGCACCTGGATTTCCGAGGCCGTGAAGCCGGGCCGTGTCAGAACGGTGCGCAAATTCTCCACCAATTTCGGCTTTTTGGCGACAGGACGGAAATAGCCGCGCCCGTCCAGCGCCTCCTCGACATGGTCGAACAGGCCCTGCAGATCGGTCTTCGTGGCAGGCGGCATCGACTTTGCCTGGAACGGCGTATCTTCAGGGGAGGCAAGCCCCGTCTTCAGCCATTCATAGGACATGAGTAGAACAGCCTGCGCTAGGTTCAGCGAGGCAAAAGCGGGATTGACCGGGAATGTCACGATCTCGTCGGCCAGCGCCACTTCCTCGTTCGTCAGACCCGTACGCTCGCGGCCGAACATGATGCCGACCTTCTGGCCCTCGCGGAACCGGGCGCGCAGTGTCGAAGCAGCCACTTCGGGACCCCGCACCGGCTTGAACCCGTCGCGGTCGCGCGCCGTCGTCGCATAGACGAAATTGATGTCGGCCAGGGCCTCTTCGAGCGAGGAGAAAATCTGCGCGCCATCGATGACGTGATCGGCGCGAGACGCGGCAGAGCGCGCACTTTCCGACGGCCATCCGTCGCGCGGATTGACGATGCGCAACTCGGCCAAGCCGAAATTCGCCATGGCGCGGGCCACCATTCCGATATTTTCGCCCAGTTGCGGGCTCACCAGAATGATTGCCGGTCCCTCCGCCAGAAGCGGTTTCTCGCTGTTCGTGCCTGCCATGCTCGCCCTAGACTTTTGTTAGCGCATTCCAGACGGAAAACCGGATGTCACTTTCCCTGGAAATGCTTTGAAGACCGGGCTTCCATAGTTCAGCGCGAAGCAAAAATCAAAGTGCAACGCTATTCCGCCGCAACGACATTCTCCTCCGCTTTAGCAAGTCGGCGCGGCATGGCATGCGCCTCACCCCAGCGGTAAAGCTGCAGGAAGATGGCATCGAGTTCCCTGCCCGCTTCGGTCAGATGATATTCCGTTCGCGGCGGCACCGTCGGGAAGACATCGCGCAGGATGATCCCTGCATCCTCAAGTTCGCGCAATTGCTGGGTGAGCGTCTTGTGGCTGATCGAAGGAATGAGGCGCTGCAATTCGCTGAAACGACGCGTCTTCGAAAACAGGTAATAGAGGATCGCCGGTTTCCACTTGCCGCTGATCTCGCCAAGTGCGGCCACGGCCGGGCAGTTGAGCGGGTCAGCGCGGTGCCATTGTTCCATGTCCATGGTTACCTCCAGGTGCGTCTCGCACCAAAAAGTGCATTCTTTTCAAGGAAGAAGCGGAAGTCTATCGCTGTCGCAGGATGACTGCAACAAGGAGATTTGCGATGAAGATTGTTCGGGTTCCGATCGCCCCGCTTCACATGATCAATGCCTATTTGATCGTCTGCGACGGCGGCGTCGTCATCGTTGATACGGGCCTGCCGGGCTCGGAGAAACGCTTCCTCAAGGCGCTTGCCGAAGAAGGCAAACGCGCATCGGACGTCAGGCTGATCGTCGTTACCCACGCGCATGTCGACCACGCGGGCTCCGCCGCAGCTCTCAAGCGATTGACCGGAGCGCCCCTCCTCGCGCATCGGGACGACATGCCGCATTATCGGCAGGAACGCGCCATGTCCTATTGCCCGACGGGTCCTTTCGGCCGACTGTTCAAGGCAACCGGCCTCATCCAGGCGCCTTACGAGGCCTTCGAGCCGGACATTGTCATGGATGGTTATGACGATCTGTCGTTGAGACCCTTCGGCCTCGCCGGCATCGCCCGCTACACGCCGGGCCACACGGCCGGAAGTATTTCCGTGCTCCTTGATGACCGGAACGCGCTGGTGAGCGACCTTATATCGTCAGGCGTTCTTCTCGGTGGCATCGTGCGTCTCAGATCGCCCAAGCGCCCTCCCTTCGAGGACGACCCAAAGCTGGTTGCCGATCAGCTGGAGCGCCTCGTCAACGAGGGTGGCCAGCACTTCCATGTCGGGCATGGCGCAACGCTCGGCTCCTGCGAAGTTTGCCGGCACGTCGCCAGACTCAGATGTCTCTAAATCCCTGGACAGCGGGGCATCACTGCGCAGTGAAATAGCCGTTCATCGTGTCACGCAATGAAACCGGATCGCCGTCCGGGACGATGTTGACGATATCGTCGATCTTGGCCACGCCGTTTTCCATCACGACCTTGAAATGCGTCTCGCTGAAACGGTTGTCCGCATTCTCGAAGCAGTAGAAGGCGTGGAATTTGGCCACGACATCGAAACCGTTATCCTTAGGCCCTGCATTCGTGATGGTCAGGTCCTTGGGCGCGCAGCCATCCTGACCGCCCAGCACCGGATCGTAATCGATGAACGGCTCGTTGTTTGCCTCGGCCTTGGCGAAACCCTTCTTGGCGATTGTCACGAAAGCGGCGCTGAACAGCTGCGGCATCCACTTGTCGGAAAAATAATCGTCCTGGTTGGAATCGTCACCGCTCAGATTACTCTGGCTAATCTGCATGATCTTCTGCACCGGCGCGGTCGGATCGGCGTCGTCGGCCAGAGCCGGCAGGGCAAATGCGAGAAATGCGAGGAAGGGTGCAAGAGCGCGCATCTGTTGATCTCCGGCGCGAGACTGATTCGCGCGATGGTTTGGCGTTGGCATGAACTGGAGTCGAACTAATTGTCCATTTCAACCATAAAATGGCATGCGGCCGCTGTTCGGTGCAAACGCCGGGCTTCCTAAAATTGACGAAGTCGCCCCGCATCCGCCTTTGCGTTCGCCTTTCTCGGTGCTATAGCGCACGGGATATTTTCCGAAAGGCGAATTCCCCACTCGCCGCAATCCGAGAAAGAGGCTGATATATGAGCAAGATCAAGGTAGCCAACCCCGTCGTGGATCTCGACGGCGACGAGATGACCCGCATCATCTGGCAGTTCATCAAGGACAAACTGATCCTGCCCTATCTCGATCTCGATATCGAATATTACGACCTCTCGGTCGAAAACCGCGACGCCACCAACGACCAGGTCACCGTTGACGCCGCCAACGCCATCAAGAAGCACGGCGTCGGCATCAAGTGCGCCACGATCACGCCGGACGAAGCCCGCGTGAAGGAATTCAACCTCAAGGAAATGTGGAAGTCGCCGAACGGCACGATCCGCAACATCCTCGGCGGCGTGATCTTCCGCGAGCCGATCATCTGCAAGAACGTTCCGCGCCTCGTTCCCGGCTGGACCCAGCCGATCGTCGTCGGCCGTCACGCCTTCGGCGACCAGTACAAGGCAACCGACTTCAAGTTCCCCGGCAAGGGCACGATCACCATCAAGTTCGTCGGCGAAGACGGCCAGGTCATCGAGAAGGAAGTCTTCAAGGCTCCGGGCGCCGGCGTTACGATGGCGATGTACAACCTTGATGAATCGATCCGCGACTTCGCCCGCGCCTCGATGAACTACGGCCTGATGCGTAAGTGGCCGGTTTACCTCTCCACGAAGAACACGATCCTCAAGGCCTATGACGGCCGCTTCAAGGACATCTTCGAGGAAGTTTACCAGAACGAATTCAAGGCCGAATTCGACAAGGCCGGCATCATCTACGAACACCGCCTGATCGACGACATGGTCGCTTCGGCTCTGAAGTGGTCGGGCGGCTATGTCTGGGCCTGCAAGAACTATGACGGCGACGTCCAGTCGGATACGGTCGCCCAGGGCTTCGGCTCGCTCGGCCTCATGACCTCGGTTCTCCTGTCGCCCGATGGCCGCACGGTTGAAGCCGAAGCCGCACACGGCACGGTGACGCGTCACTATCGCCAGCACCAGAAGGGTCAGGAAACCTCGACCAACTCCATCGCCTCGATCTTCGCCTGGACGCGTGGCCTCGCCCACCGCGCCAAGCTCGACGACAATGCCGAGCTGGCCAAGTTCGCCGATACGCTGGAAAAGGTCTGCGTCGCCACCGTCGAAAGCGGCTACATGACGAAGGACCTCGCCCTTCTCATCGGCCCCGACCAGCCGTGGCTCTCCACCACCGGCTTCCTCGACAAGGTCGACGAAAACCTCAAGAAGGCGATGAGCGCCTGATCGGCGCACCTGCTGGAAAACCAACGAACCCGGTCGCAAGGCCGGGTTTTTTGTTGGTCGCGACACATAGAGAAAACCAAAGTTTAACTCTCGGACGCCATTATTCGCACAACTGTGGAACGAATGAATGACGCCCCAATCACCGCGCTACAAACATTATGATCTCGGCCTCCAGCCGGCCGGAACGGTCGTGGAAATCGCGTTGTCGTCGATCAACAATGTCCGCCTGCTGGACGAGCGGAATTACCGCCTCTACGCAGCGTCGCAGCCTTACAAGTTTCTGGGCGGTCTCACGGTCAAGACGCCGTCAAAGCTCACTGTTCCGACCGCCGGCCAATGGCATCTCGTGGTGGACCGCGAAGGCCTCCCCAAGCTGGCCAATTCCAATGTCCGCACCATCCAGCCGGGGCACAAGCGGTTCCGCGTGCAGGAGGCCGACGCCGTCGATCCCCAGAAGACAGAAGCCGAAGCCGGAGAAACAACACAAGAAGCAGAGTCTGCCGTCGCCATCACAGGCCAAGACAGCCCGGCTGTGATGGGCGAGATCCTGAAGGAACTTCATCAATACAAGCGCATTGCCAACACCGATGCCCTGACCGGCCTTGCCAATCGACGCGCCTTTGATGAAAAGCTGGCTTCGGTATTTGCGCCCGGCTACCCGCACCCCGCGGCGCTTGTCATCTCCGACGTCGATCATTTCAAGAAATTCAACGACACCTACGGCCACCTCGTCGGAGACAAGGTTCTGGTGATTGTTGCAGGGCTCCTGCGGGACCACGCCAGCGACAGCCTTTTCGTCGCCCGCGCCGGTGGCGAGGAATTCGCGATGATCATCGAGGGGCAGCACGTCGCAGACGTGCTCCGCATCGCAGACAGCGTGCGGGCCGCGCTCGAACAGACGCCGTTCAAGGATGAAGCGGCAGGTATCGATTACGGCCGGATAACGATCTCCATGGGCATCTGCATGAAGTCGGATGCGGCAGATCCGAAAGACATCTACGCGAAGGCAGACAGCGCGCTCTATGCCTCGAAGAAGGGTGGCCGCAATCGCTGCACTCTGTTTACCGCAAACCTGCAGGCAGCAAGCTGACAGGCTCAGGCCTGTCGCCGCCCCACTTCGTTGGCAAATTCGGAAGCGAACAACTCCAACGCTGCCCAATCGGTGAACTCCCGATCGCCCTTCTCATCACCCGCAGGCGCGTTCCGCGACAGACGCCGCACCATCCAGCGCTTGAAGAAGTCATATTCCGCCAGTCGAAGCGCGCCGCCCGCATGGTGGATGGCGAGTGGTTGCCAGCCGGTCTCGGCGAGCAACCCGGTCGGATAGTCCTCACCCTCCTGCCGCTCGTCCGGCACATCGCTCACAATCGACAACGACACCGACACGAAGGCCGAGGGGATCGAGTTCAGCCAGTCCGCCTCCTGTCGGACGAAATGCGTGAAGGTCGTCGGATAACGTCCGGCATGAACCGGCGCGAGCAGGATTGCGGCGTTTGGTCTGTTGAGGATGAACTCCATCATCCCAGCGGTGTTCTGAAGCGCGACCTGCCAGCCGCGATTTTCGAAGATTTCGGCAAGCTGCGCCGCGATCTTCCGTGTCTGCCCCTCCACGGTGGCATAGGCGATGAGAATGTTCATGGGTCCGCTCCCGTTCAATATTGAACGGATTATGGCCGTGGCCCGAGACCTGCGCTTTGAGGAAGATCAATTAGGGCGGCTCACTTTCCCGACCGCTCGGCCCTCAGCTTCGCCCACCAGTCGAGCCTTTTCCGGATATCGCGCTCGAAGCCCCGTTCCGGCGGATCGTAGAAAGTCTTGCGGCCCATCTTCTCGGGAAAATAATCCTGCCCCGAAAAGGCGTCCGGCTCGTCGTGGTCGTAGCGATAGCCCTCATTGTACCCCTCGGCCTTCATGAGCTTGGTGGGAGCATTGAGGATATGTTTCGGCGGCAGCAGCGAGCCATACTCCTTGGCTGCGCGCATCGAGGCCTTGTAGGCGGTGTAGACCGCATTCGATTTCGGCGCGGTGGCCAGATAGACGCAGGCCTGTGCCAGCGCGAGTTCACCCTCCGGCGAGCCGAGGAAATCATAGGCATCCTTGGCGGCATTCGCGACGACGAGTGCCTGCGGGTCGGCAAGGCCGATATCCTCCACCGCCATGCGCACCAGCCGCCGCCCCAGAAACAGCGGGTCTTCGCCGGCATCGAACATGCGCGCCAGATAATAGAGCGCTGCATCCGGATCGGAGCCACGCACGGATTTATGCAGCGCCGAGATCAGATTGTAATGTCCGTCCTGCCCCTTGTCATAGACCGGAGCCCGACGCTGCACAACGCGCGTCAAGCCGGCCGTGTCGAACCGCTCCCCCGCACGTGCCGCGCGCCAGACTTCCTCGGCCAGCGTCAGCGCCGCGCGCCCATCACCATCGGCCATGCGGATCAGGCTGACCCGCGCGTCGGCATCGAGCGGCAAGGCCCTGCCCTCTTCCTCCTCCGCGCGATTCAGAAGGGCCTCGAGGCTCTCCTCGTCATGCGGCTTGAAGGTCAGTACGCGTGCGCGGGACAAAAGAGCGGCGTTTAATTCGAAGGATGGATTTTCAGTCGTCGCCCCCACGAGAACAATCGTGCCGTCCTCCATCACAGGCAGGAAACTGTCCTGCTGGGCGCGATTGAAGCGATGGATTTCGTCGACGAAAAGCAGCGTCTGCCGGCCCGACATACGCCGCGCCCGCGCCGTCTCGAACACCTTCTTGAGGTCCGCCACGCCGGAAAAGATCGCAGAGATCTGCTCGAAGGCGAGCCCCGTCTCACCCGAGAGAAGACGAGCTACTGTCGTCTTTCCTGTGCCGGGCGGTCCCCAGAAGATCATCGAACCGAGCGAACCCGCCTCGATCATCCGTGTCAGCGCGCCATCCGGTCCGGTCAGGTGTCCCTGGCCGGAGACCTCAGCCAGCGTTTTCGGCCGCAGCCGTTCCGCCAGAGGCCGTTTGGCCGCGAAGTCTTCGGGTTCATGGGCGCTGAAGAGATCGCTCATCGGAAGACTTGCCGAATGCGCTGGCCACCGCGATTGATCTCGACGCGCCAGATATTCGGATCGCTGTTGGCCATCTGCGACAACGTCTTGGTGTCCTCGATCGCCGTACCATTCACCGAGACGATGATATCGCCCTTGGCGAAACCGAGCTGATCGGCCGGCGAACCGTCCTCCACCTTGCGGATGGCTACGCCGGTGTTCTCGGCCGGCATTTGCAATTCGTCTGCCACGCGCGGCGAGAGATTGACGGCGACAATGCCGGCAAAGGGATTGCGCCCGTCGATGCGGCGTTCGTCCCGCGGGGGGATTTCCGGGGCCCGATCCAGTTTGATCGAGACTTCGCGCTCCTTGCCGTCACGATAGACGGTAAGCTTGGCGTCGCTGCCCAGCCCGGCGGTCAGCATGCGATAGCCCAGCGCGTCGGGATGCTGGATCGGAATGCCATTGAGCGCGACGATCGTATCGCCCTTGGCAAGCCCCGCCTGCTCCGCAGGCCCGCCCTTGGCGACCTTGGTGATGAACGCGCCGCCGGCGCGCTTGAGGCCGATCGCCTCCGCGACATCCGCCGAAACCGCATCGAAGGACGCACCGACATAGGGCCTCTCGAATGTCTGGTCGCCACGCTCCGCCGCCTCGATGAAGACCTTGGCAAGATTGGCCGGAATGGCGAAGCCGATGCCGTTCGAGCCGCCGCCCTTCGAGAAGATGGCCGAGTTGATGCCGATGAGCTGGCCCTTCATGTCCACCAGCGCGCCCCCCGAATTGCCGGGATTGATCGAAGCATCGGTCTGTATGAAGAAGCCGAAATCGGACACGCCTATATTGCCGCGCGCCAATCCCGAAACGATACCGCTCGTCACTGTCTGGCCGACGCCGAAGGGGTCGCCGATGGCTAGAACCAGATCGCCGACCTCCAGCTTGTCGGAATCGCCCAGCGGCAGCGGCGGCAGCTTCTCCTTCGTATCGATCTTCAGAACCGCCAGATCGACCTTGTCATCCTTGAGTAGAACCTTACTCTTGAACTCGCGGCCGTCCGAGAGAGCCACCTTGATCTCGTCGGCCCCCTCGATGACGTGGTTGTTGGTGATCACCGTGCCATTCTCGCCCACGATCACGCCGGAGCCGAGCGAGCTTTCCGTCTGGCGCCGCCCCTGCCCGCCGCCGAAGAACTGGCGGAAGAAGGGGTCGTTGTCGAAGATCGTGCTGCGCACCACCGTGCGCTCAGCGTAGACATTGACGACGGAGGGCGCAGTCTGCTTGACCAGCGGCGCATAGGAAAGCCGCACGTCCTCCTGGCTCTGCGGCAGCTTGCGCACATCCTCGGAGACAGCGGTAAAGGCGAGACCACCGACGACAAGAAGAGCGGCGGCGAAAACTGCTGGCATTTTGAAATTCATGGATCAACCTCGGCATTGGGGTCGGAAGACGCTGCAACCGACGCTCCTGAAACTGGCCCAAAATGGCGGCCGTTTCAAACCCTCCGGATATCAACTCACCGGAAAAGCGCGTCTTTTGCCTGCCTCGCGGCCACAAATATGTGGTCATGCGCCTTTCTGTTTGAAAGGTCGCTACAAGAGGCTTTTGGGACACCGGAATACGGCCAAAGTTGGAAGTTGGACGGTCGCATCATTCGCGGCCGTCGAAAAACACACGGTCAGGCCGCCCGATCAGGCAGCTTTTCCGTCGACTTGCCGATTGATGCGACCGCTGCACGAATATAGTCAGCAAGGGCGTCAACAGGCGCCGGGGCGCCCATCCGCATCACCATGCCGACATCGTAATAGCCGATATCGGGCAAGCCATGCGCCTCCCCCAGCTCCACCATGTCCTCAGCAATGAGGAAGCGGGCCAGCGGCGCGATGGCAATGTCGGCGCGGATCGCGGCGCGCTGCCCCATGTGATGCGCACTGAGATAGGCGATCCGGTAAGCTTGACCGGATTTTTCCAGCGCATCCAGCGCCTTCGACCGCCATATGCAGCCCGCCTCCCATACGGAGACTGGCACAGGCGAACGCGCATAGGCATTGCCGCATTTCTTGCCAGCCCAAACAAGCTTCTCGCGATAGAGCAGTTCGCCCTCGCCGCTGAAATTGCCAGCCGTGCAGTTGAAAAGTGCAATGTCGAGCTTGCCCTCGGAGACCTGCCGACGCAGCGTCTCGCTGCCCTCGATGCGCACATCCACGGCAACAAGCGGATAGGCCTCGGCGAAGCGACGCAACACCTCCGGAAGCACCACGTCGCCAATATCGTCCGGCGCGCCAAGATTGACGACGCCGTTCATATGCGGGCGCACGAAACGGCCGACAATCTCATTGTTCATCGCAAGAATTCGGCGCGCAGAAGTCAGCAGGATTTCGCCGTGGTGGGTCAAAGTCACCGCCCGCGCATCGCGACGGAACAAGGTCGCGCCCAGCATGTCTTCGAGCTTCTTGATCTGCATCGAGACGGCCGAGGGCGTCCTCAGCACCGCCTCCGCCGCCGTCGTGAAATTCCCGGTATCGGCAATCGCGACAAAGGTGCGCAGGATATCCAGTTCCAGAAGCGGCAAGTTTTCACGGCGCGGCTCGTCCATATCGGACCTCTTTCAATTTTTCTGAACCTTAAGGCAACTCCAATTCGTTTCATTGAACGTCGATTGCGTGCGATAGTCAAGATGCAAGCTTGGCCAAGCGAACCAGACGTGAAGATACATCACGAATTCGAATGACAGAAATTCAATCAATTCGTTGGATTGATGAATTGTCTCATTATACCATCCCTTGCAAATCAGGTCGCAAATGCGACTGGGAAAGGAGAGCAGTCATGACATCGTATTTTTGGGAAGTTCCGCTCGCAGAGACGCCTCGCCGGATGAATGCAGCCGTCGTTATTGCTGCGCTCACCCGTGTCGCAATTGCGCCAATCGTGGCCGGCTACCGGGCCTGGTCGCGCTATCGCACCGAACGCCTTCTGGAAGGATTGCCGATGGAGGTCCGCAAGGACATCGGCTATCGCAGCGCCGAAGACATCGACCTCAATCGCCTGCGTTGAGGCGTTTCCGAAGCCGAACATGCACGACCTCGCACCGCTGCCGGCAACTCCGGTGGCGGTGTCGCCGTCTCTCAGAACTCGCGAGAATTATTAAAATCCGCGACTGTCCTCTTCACGACAGATCACTTTCATGCGAATGTCGCAATCAGAAAAGCAGACGCCGCCAGTCCGTCTAGGCTGACGATCGTCAACTTCGCCGTCACGGTCGGCCTAACGCTTGGGACATGTCGCAATGAGCACACAACAAACGACCAAGCGCTGCTTGGTCTTTTTCCTGGTCAATGACTTCACGATCCTGCCCTTCACGGCGGCCATCGAAGCACTGCGGATCGCCAACCGGATGCTGGGCTATCAGGCCTATAAATGGCGGCTAGCCTCAGCGGACGGCGAAAAAGTCTCGTCTTCAAGCGGCATCGAAATAGCCGTCCAGACCTCCCTGGCACTCGAGCGTCGCATGCTGTCGGGTGCCGAGCGCCCGTCCATGGCGATCATCTGTTCCGGCATCGATGTCGAGAATTTCAGCAACAAGGCGGTCCATGCGTGGCTTCGCGAGGCCTATAACCGCAATGTCCAGATCGGCAGCCTCTGTACGGGCGCCCATATCCTGGCTCAGGCGGGCCTTCTCAATGGAAAGCGCTGCGCCATCCACTGGGAGAACCTGCCTGGCTTCTCGGAAGCCTTTCCCGAAGTCGAGGTCTATGCCGACCTGTATGAAGTCGACGGCAATATCCACACCTGCGCCGGCGGCACCGCATCGCTCGACATGATGCTGAACCTGATCGGCCAGGATTTCGATGACAACCTCGTCAATCGCATCTGTGAGCAGGCGCTGACCGATCGCGTTCGCGAACAGTCGGACCGCCAGCGCCTCCCCTTGCGCGCCCGCCTTGGCGTGCAGAACTCCAAGGTCCTGTCGATCATCGAAGTGATGGAAAAGAACCTCGCCGAACCGCTTTCGCTGCTGGAAATCGCCGACGATGCGGGCCTCTCGCGCCGCCAGATCGAGCGTCTGTTCAGGCAGGAAATGGGGCGTTCGCCTGCCCGCTACTATCTTGAAATCCGGCTGGAACGCGCGCGTCATCTCCTGGTCCAGTCCACCCTGCCGGTTGTAGAGGTGGCTGTCGCCTGCGGATTCGTGTCCGCCTCGCATTTCTCCAAGTGTTATCGCGAAATCTACAATCGCTCGCCTCAGCAGGAGCGTGCGGAGCGCCGGATGCGTCAGGCGGCGTGAGGCTTAACCTGCCTTCTGCCGCTCGGCGAAAAGCTGGGTGATGGAATAGTCCGAAAAGACCCGGTTGCGGCCGGAATTCTTCGCCATGTAGAGATACTGGTCGGCGGCATGTAGATAGTTGTCGAACGTCTCTTCCGCGGAGATGACAGCAACCCCGATGGATACGCGCACGGAGAGTTCTTCGTCCTCGAAGAGGATGTTCGTGCGCGCAATTTCCTCGCGCAACAGATCGCAGTATTCCGTCGCCTCGCGCACATCCATGTTTCGCAGCAGGATCGCAAATTCCTCGCCGCCCAGACGCGCGATAAGATGGGTCTCCCCGTCGATCATCTGCCGGAGCTTTCGCGCGACCGTCTTCAGCACGAGGTCGCCGGTCTCGTGGCCATAGGTGTCGTTGAACTTCTTGAAATGATCGATGTCGAGCACGACTGCACAGCAGGGTTCCTTCCGTGCCAGGCAGTGCTGGACGAGCACCGGCCCGCGCTCGAAGAAATACCGGCGGTTATATGTGTCGGTGAGGAAGTCGCGTGAGGCAATGGCCTGTAGTTTCTTGAACTGGGCCAGCGTGTCGACGCTCTGCGCGACACGGCACTGGAACTCCTCCTGGATGAACGGCCGATAGAGGAAATCGCTCGCACCCGCCTTCAAGAAAGCGGCACAGGTCAAGGGGTTCTCGCGGGTTGAAAACCCGATGATGCGCATGTCTTCCGCTGAGAAGTTGCGCCGGATCTGCTTGGTCAGTTCAATGCCGCCGGTGCCGGACAGGGCTTCGTTGACCAGGACCAGCTCGATGTCGCGATACTTGGCGAGCTTCTCCATTGCGTCCTGCGCGGTTCCGGCGTGCACGACGAGGAACTGCTGCGCCTGCAACATCTGCACCGCCTCGCTCTCCTCGGGCCCCACCCCGTCTGCGACAAGAACGCGGACGTTGCGGTTCTGGAGCACGCGGCGTACGGAGTTCACGATGGAATCGATCGCGCGATCGTTGTCCTTGATGACGTAGTCGAGCACATTCTTCTTCAGAATGCTTTCGCGCATGTGGAAATCGAACGTTCCGGTAAAGACGATGGTGGGAAGATCGGCCTCGAGGGAGTAGTCCAGAACCTCCCCCTTGGGAGAATCGGCCAGATTGAGGTCGATCACGCCGAGCATGAACCGGCCGCGCCCTTCGGAAAGCGCCTGCTGCATATCCCTGAGAGTATGGCAGGTGACGACGTCTACAGCGAGTTCTGTCTCGAAACGATGCGCCAGCACGGTCGTGAACGTCCGCGTGTCCTCAACGACGAGAACGCAGGGCCTGCTCCCGGTAAGAGCCCCGCCGCGGGTCCTGATCTGCGCCGTCCTCAGATTGCCGTGCAACACACATCCTCTTTCCGGACCCACAAGCCTGCACTTCCGGATTGAGGCGCGCCGTAACGCGCATCCTTCGTAAGCGGCACCACCCGCTTTCTACAGGGCGCGCACCGGGAAGCAACTGAGAGGCATCAAGTCAGCGACGGATGGCTGCTATCGACTTCACACGTACATCCGCCCAGTGCACATGGAAACCTTTTCGGCAAGTTCGACATCAGGTCGAGAACCGCCAAACCCTAGTGGTCCACCATTTAAAAGGAGGGACATTGAGCAATACTTAATATTTGCCGCAATTGTTCGCTCCGACAACAATTTTCGCGCCCGGCTACCGGTGGCGGCGCGTCAATGCGCGCCTCAGGCGCGCGCCTTCATGCGCTCCTGTGCAGACTTGATCTGCACCAGCGTGTCGAGGTTCTGGTTGACGCGGCAATAGAATTCCTCGTCAATGAACGGCCGCATCATGAAGTCGTTGCCACCGGCCTTGAGGAATCGGGCCGACAACAGACGGTCGTTGGAAGATGAGACGCCGATGACGCGCAGCTGGTGCGAACCGCGCACGTGACGAATGCGCCGCGTCAGCTCAAAACCGTCGATGTCGGGCATATTGTAATCGGTGATCACGAGGCTGATATCGGGGTTCTTCTTCAGCGTCTCGATCGCGGCAGCGCCGTTTTCGGCGGAGCTCACACGGAAGTTGTAACGCTTCAGGCGGCTCGTCAGCAGGGCGCGCGCCGTGGCACTGTCATCAACGATCAGCACATGATGGCGCTGATTGGTCAGGAACCGGCAGACCGATTCCGCCAGCATGTCGATGGCGAAGACGCTGTCCTTGATGATGTAGTCGACGACTTCCTTGGCGAGCAGGCCTTCGCGGATGCTGTCCTGGAAGGTCGCGGTGAAAACGATCGTCGGAACGCTGAGATCAACCAGGTAGTTCAGCGCCTCGCCACTTTCCGCGCCAGGCAGGTTGATGTTCGAAATCGCAAGCGTGATAGGATCGGGATTGAGTTCATAAGCCTGCTGAAGGTCTTCGAACGTGCGGCAGATCTCCACATCGATGTTGAAAAGTTCTTTCAGCTTCTGCCGGATCATCGAAGTGAAGACATTGGAGTCCTCGCCCACAATGATTCTGTATTTTTCCAGCGACTCGCCGGAATATTGCATGCCCGAAATCCCCAGAAAATTCATGACCCGCCCACTAATACAACCGAATTTACTCAAGTCTTACGCAGGCGTTGTTGAATTTTCGTTAAGCGGAATTCCGGAAGGATAGGGAGAAGAAAGCATTCGCAGATACCCCTTCGAAACGCCCCTGTCGCTTCTCCGTCGCGCTGTTCAATGATTATGTCGTAGACAGGATTTGGTCGCGTCGTTTTGCGATCTAAGATCACGCCAAAATACCAACCGGGGCATATTCCATGGCAGAGTTTCCGACCAAGGCAAAAGTGGTCATCATCGGGCTGGGCGGCATTGTCGGCGCCTCCATCGCCCATCACCTGATCGAGCGCGGCTGGGACGACATCGTCGGCATCGACAAGTCGGGCATCCCGACGGATATCGGCTCGACGGCGCACGCCTCCGACTTCTGCTACACGACCAGCCACGACTATCTCTCGGTCTGGACGACGCAGTATTCCATCGACTTCTATGAAAAGATGGGCCACTACGCCCGTATCGGCGGCCTCGAAGTTGCCCGCACAGGCGACGACGCCTGGATGGAAGAGATCAAGCGCAAGCTCTCTTCAGCCCGCGCTTTCGGCACCCGCGCCCATTACGTTTCGCCCGCCGAGATCAAGGAAAAGTTCCCGCTGATCGAGGAAGACCAGGTCATGGGCGGTCTCTTCGACCCGGATGCCGGCCTCGTCATTCCGCGCTCGCAGACCGTCGCCGGCAAGCTGGTGGATGCCGCCGAAAAGACCGGCAAGCTCCAGATGTTCGGCAACACGCCGGCCAAGTCGCTCATCGTCGAGAACGGCCGCATCAAGGGCGTCGTCACCCACCGCGGCACGATCATGGCCGATCACGTCATCGTCTGCGCCGGCCTCTGGGGCCGCCTGATCGCCGAAATGGTCGGCGAAGACCTGCCCGTCATGCCGGTCGACCACCCGCTGACCTTCTTCGGTCCCTATAACGAGTTCGAAGGCACCGGCAAGGAAATCGGCTTCCCGCTGCTGCGCGACCAGGGCAACTCTGCCTATATGCGCGACACCGGCGATCCGAAGACGACCGAAGGCGGCCAGATCGAGTGGGGCTATTACGAGACCAAGGAACCGCGCATGTGCCATCCGCGCGATCTGCTCGAAAAGCATGAGGCCCGCCTCTCCCCCTCGCAGCGCGACCTCGACATGGAGCAGATCCTCGAGCCGCTCGAAAAGGCGATCGAGCTGACGCCGATCCTCGGCGAGCTTGGCTACAACGAAAGCCACTCCTTCAACGGCCTGCTGCAGGTCTCCGCCGCCGGCGGCCCGTCCTGCGGCGAGAGCCAGAAGGTGCGCGGCCTGTGGTATTGCGTCGCCATCTGGGTCAAGGACGGCCCCGGCTATGGCAAGCTCATTGCCGACTGGATGACGGACGGCCGTACCGAAATCGACCACAACTCGATCGACTACGCCCGCTTCTATCCGCATCAGCTGACCGAAGAGTTCATCGCTGGCCGCTGCTATGAAGCCGCCCAGAAGATCTACTTCCCCGCCGTCCACCCGCGCGAACCCTATGCCAGCGGCCGCGGCGCCAAGCGCTCGCCCTTCTATGAGCGCGAAGTCGAGCTCGGCGGCTACTTCATGGAACTCGGCGGCTGGGAGCGTGCGCATGGCTACAAGGCCAATGAGCACCTGCTGGAGAAGTACGGCGACAAGGTTCCGGTTCGTGAAAACGAATGGGACAGCCGCCACTTTTGGCGCGTCTCGAATGCCGAACATCTCGCGATGAGCGAGGATTGCGGCATCGTCAACCTGTCGCATTTCCACATGGTCGATATCGAAGGTCCCGACCATGTCGAGCTGATGGAATGGCTGTCTGCCGCCAAGATCGGCGGCGACGGCAATATCGGCAAGGGCATCTACACCCACTTCCTCGATGACGAAGGCATGGTGCGCGCCGACTTCACGATCTTCCGCATGGCCGACCGCATCCGCCTCGTCAACGGTGCCGATGCAGGCCCGCGCGACCTCCACTACATGAAGCGCGTGGCGGAAGATCGCGGCCTCGACGTGAAGATCACCGACGTCTCGGAGAAGTTCGTCACCATCGGCATCTGGGGCCCCAACGCCCGCGACACGCTGAAGAAGGTTGTTGCCGACCCGGCGGGCCTCGACCCGGAAAACTTCGCCTTCGCAGCGATCAAGCCCATCGAGATCGCCGGCAAGACCGTCACCGCCTTCCGCATTTCCTATGTCGGCGAGCAGGGCTGGGAACTTCACATGAAATACGAGGACGGCCTCGCCGTCTGGGATGCGCTGCGCTCCACCGGCGTCATGGCCTTCGGCGTCGAGACCTATGCGAACTCGCGCCGCATGGAAAAGAGCCTGCGCCTGCAGAACGCAGACCTGCTCACGCAGTATAACCTCATCGAAGCCGACCTTGCCCGCCCGAAGGTCAAGGAAGCCGACTTCCGCGGCAAGGCCAAGCACCTGGAATACAAGGCGCGGGACAAGCAGCCGGCCATGCTCTGCACCCTGATCATGACCGAAAACACTGACAGCAACGGCGTCAAGCGTTACCCCGTCGGCTCACTACCCGTCGTTGACCCGGCCACCGGCGAAGTCCTCGTGGACAGCCTCGGCCGCCGCTCCTACACGACCTCGATCGCCTACGGCCCGACGGTCGGCAAGAATATCGCGCTGGCTTACCTGCCCGCCGAATATTGCGAAGTCGGCCGCAAGCTGAATGTCGAGTATTTCACCGAGACCTTCCCAGTCGAAGTCTTCGGCGTCGGCTACAAGCCCATCTACGACCCGGAAAACCTGAAGCCGCGCAGCTGATTGGCTGTAACGCTTACGGATTGCAAAAGGCCCGCGCAGCGATGCGCGGGCTTTATTGTTTGGAGGCCATCACAATTGTCTCTGCGACAAGAGAGCGGTTGTCGCCGACATCATTTCATGCAAGGCCTAGCATACGCCCCGACTGACGCAGACCCGGCGCCAAACCAATTCCAGCAAAACGACGCAGCGGCTTTGTGCCCGGAACGCGGATAACAACAGACAGAGCATTCGCATGACCCTTACCCCCGCCCTCACCCGTCATCTCGCCAACCCCGACCTCTTTGCCGACCTGACCTCCATGAGATCGCTCGGCAACCCCAGCGTCAGTCGCACCTTCAAGGTCTTCAACCCCTCGACCGGTGAACTGCTGGCCGAACTGCCCGACATGGGCGTGGCCGAAACGAAGGAAGCCATCGACAAGGCGTATGTGGCGCAGGCCGAATGGGCGGCGATGACGGCACGCGCCCGCAGCGATGTGTTGTGGCGCTGGCACCAGCTGATCGTCGATCACACCGACGACCTCGGCGCCATCCTGACCGCCGAAATGGGCAAGCCGCTGGCGGAGGCGAAATCGGAAGTCAGCCATGCCGCCGCCTATCTGCAATGGTATGCCGAAGAGGCAAACCGCATCTATGGCGAGACGATTTCCGCGCCCTCCAACGACCGCCGCATGCTCGTGATCAAGCAGCCCATCGGCGTCGTGGGCACGATCACGCCGTGGAACTTCCCCGCCTCCATGGTCGCGCGCAAGATCTCGCCCGCACTCGCCGCCGGCTGCGCCATCGTGCTGAAACCCGCCGAGCAGACCCCGCTGGTCGCCGGCGCCATGTTCGCGCTGGCCGAAAAGGCGGGCTTCCCCGAGGGCGTGCTGAACCTGGTCTATGCCTCGGAAGGCGATGCAGTCGGCCACGAGCTTTGCACCAATGCCAAGGTCCGCAAGATCAGCTTCACCGGCTCGACCGAAGTCGGCCGTCTGCTGATGCGCCAATGCGCCGACCAGATCAAGAAGGTCAGCCTCGAACTCGGCGGTAACGCGCCCTTCATCGTCTTCGATGACGCCGATATCGACGCCGCCGTCGATGGCGCGATCCAGGCGAAGTTCCGCAATGCGGGCCAAACCTGCGTCTCGGCCAACCGGCTCTATGTGCAGGCCGGCGTGCATGACGAATTCGCCGAGAAATTCGCCGCCCGCGTCGCCACACTCACCGTCGGCGACGGCTTCACCCCCGACGTCGCCATCGGCCCGCTGATCGACACCCGCGCGCTCGCCAAGATCGAGGCCCATATCGCCGACGCCCTTTCCAAGGGCGGCACGATCCGCTGCGGCGGCAAGCGCATCGACCGCGACGGCACCTTCTTCCTGCCAACCGTGCTGACCGACATCTCCTCCGCCATGCGCGTCGCCCAGGAGGAAACCTTCGGGCCGCTGGCCCCCATCATCCGCTTCGAGGACGCCGATCAGGTCGTGCGCGAAGCCAATGACACGATCTATGGCCTTGCCGCCTATTTCTACGCCTCGAACCTCAAGCGCGTCTGGCGCGTCGCCGAAGCCCTCGAATACGGCATGGTCGGCATCAACACCGGCCGCATGTCCTCAGAGGCCGCCCCCTTCGGCGGCATGAAACAATCCGGCATCGGCCGCGAGGGCTCGCGGCACGGGCTGGAGGACTATCTGGAGATGAAATATTTGTGCATGGGGGGGATTTGAGGGAGACCGCTCGTAGCCGCTAATAGCATTTCACGAGCGTGACCTGACCCTGAAATTCCTGGTAAGCTTACTGCCCGAAGGTTGAAAATCCGCGCTACTTCGCCTTAATGTTTCCAATTGAACCCATTTGGACTCCGAGGCAAGAAGCAGCGCATGGATAAGCGTTATCAAGTTTTTGTCAGCAGTACCTTTCGCGATCTTGAAAAAGAGCGACAAGAAGTCATGCATGCTCTTCTAGAGCTGGATTGCCTCCCAGCGGGAATGGAGCTTTTTCCCGCTGCTAATTCGAGCCAGTGGGAATTGATCAAGAAAGTAATTAGCGAAAGCGACTATTACATTTTGATTCTCGCCGGGAGATACGGTTCGGTAGGCCCCGAAGGCCTGAGCTACACTGAAATGGAATATAGATATGCGCTGGAGATAGGAAAACCAATTATTGCTTTCCTACACAAAGAGCCCGGCAAGATAGCGGCTGAGAACTCTGAAAACTCCAGCGACGGAAAGGACAAACTAGCCGAGTTCAGACGAATGGTGGAAACTCGGCTGTGCAAGCACTGGTCAAACCCCTCTGAACTCGGTTCGGTGGTGAGCCGTAGTCTCGTTCAGTTAATCAGGAACACTCCAGCTTTGGGCTGGGTTCGTGCCGATCAGGTGCCTGATAAAGAGGCAACACATGAATTGCTTCGGCTGCGCCGTGAAGTCGACAGCCTAAAGGCGGAACTGGAGAACGCTAGGATATCTGCCCCAAAAGGTGCTGAAGGTCTCGCTCATGGAAACGAGGCCTTTTCATTCGAATACACGTTTCGCGAAGGTGATTACTTCAATCCGAATTATTTTCGACTTCGCACAGAAGCTACATGGGACGAGATCTTTTCGTCGGCTGCGCCCGAAATGATACATGAAGCCGACGAAACTACTCTGCGAGGAAGCGTCAATATGCTCATCGCAAGAAAAGAAACAGCTCGCATCAAAGCCGTTGAAAAAAAACAAGAATAAAGAGTTGAACGATTTTGAGATCGTGGATGAATATTTCCAAACTATAAAAATACAACTTCGCGCGCTTGGATTAATTAGAAAGAATGAAAAACAGAGAAGCGTCAAAGATACAAATACCTATTGGACGCTCACACCTTATGGAGACGAAGTCATGATGCGACTTAGGGCTGTTCCGTCCAAATACAAAGTCGACGTATTTTCGTGAGCTGAAAGGGTAGCGCCGCGATTAATCCTCCGCCTTCTTATCAACTAGCTGCCGGTCGATTTTATCCATTCTTGGTTCAAAACGCGCCCACGCCTCCGTCAACGAAAGAGCCTTCACCGGATCAGCCTTATGAGCGTCGTAGGCCGGAGCAACTTCGCGACGAAGCCAACCTTCCAGTGAAGCCTGTCCGTCTTTAGATTTATGCAATTCTTTGCGCCCCACCCTCATCCCTCATACCCCCTGATCACCGCCAAAAACGCCTCCCCATACCTTTCCAGCTTTGCCTGCCCCACGCCCGAGATCGCCAGCAGCGCCTCGTCCGTCGTCGGCCGTTCTGCAGCCATGGCCGTCAATGTCGTATCCGGAAACACCACGTAAGGCGGCACGGACAGCGATTTGGCGATGGCCATGCGGGTGGCGCGCAGTTCCTCGAAGAGGCCCATATCCGCCTCTGGCAGTGCCGCGCGGGCCTTGGCGGCGGCGGGGGATGCGCCCTTGGCGGCTTTGCCTTTACCGGGGCGGTCCTTGCGGAAGAAGACCTGCCGCTCGTGGCGGAAGACGGCGCGGGCGTCGGGTTCCAGCTTCAGCGCGCCATAGGCGGCGTGGTCGATGCGCACGAGGCCGGCGGCGAGCAGCTGGCGGTAAACGGATTGCCATGTCTTGGCCGGAATATCCTTGCCAGCACCAAAGACGGGCATTTCCGTGTGGCCGAAGCGCAGCGTGCGTTCGTTCTCGACACCCATCAGCACATCGACCAAGTGGCCCGCGCCGAAGCGCTCGCCGGTGCGGTAGATGGCGGCGAGCGCCTTGATGGCGGCTTCCGTCCCGTCCCAGGTCTCGACCGGCTTCAGGCAGGTGTCGCAATTGCCGCAACGGCCGGGATGCGCCTCGCCGAAATGGGCAAGGATCGCCTGCCGTCGGCAGCCGGGCGTTTCGCAGATGGCGAGCAGCGCATTGAGCTTGCCGCGCTCGACGCGTTTGATCTCATCCGCTGCCCCGCCTTCATCGATCATCCGCCCGCGCTGGATGACATCGGCCATGCCATAGGCCATCCAGACTTCCGACGGCAGACCGTCACGCCCCGCGCGCCCCGTCTCCTGATAATAGGCCTCCACCGAGCCGGGTAGGTCGAGATGGGCGACATAGCGCACATTGGGCTTGTCGATGCCCATGCCGAAGGCGACGGTGGCGACGAGGCAAAGCCCCTCCTCCTTCAGGAACGCATCCTGATTAGCGTCGCGCACCGCGCGGTCCATGCCGGCGTGATAGGCGAGCGCATTGATGCCTTGCGTATTCAGCCACTCCGCCGTGTCTTCGACCTTGGCGCGCGACAAGCAATAGACGATGCCGCTTTCGCCCTCATGGCGGGACAGAAAGCGCAGCAATTGCTGGCGCGGCTGGTCGCGCTCGACAATCTCATAGGCAATGTTCGGCCGGTCGAAGGACGAGGTGAAGACATGGGCCTTCCCCAGCCCCAGCCGCTCGATGATGTCCTCGCGCGTATGCGGATCGGCCGTCGCCGTCAGCGCCATGCGCGGCACGCCGGGATAGAGTTCTGCGAGCTTGCCAAGCTCGCGATATTCCGGCCGGAAATCATGCCCCCATTGCGACACGCAATGCGCCTCATCGATGGCAAAAAGCGCGATCTTCACGCCGCGCATCATCTCGGCAAAGCCGGGTGTGGCGGCGCGTTCGGGCGTGACGTAGAGAAGATCGAGTTCGCCCCGCGACAGCGCCCGCCGCACCGCCGAATATTCATCACCACTCAGTGACGAATTCAGCGCCGCCGCCGGCACGCCGAGCTGTTTCAGCGCCTCGACCTGATCGCGCATCAGCGCAATCAGCGGCGAGATGACAATGCCCACACCTTCGCGGCAGATGGCCGGGATCTGATAGCAGAGAGACTTCCCCGCACCCGTCGGAAACAGCACGACGGCGTCACGCCCGGAAACAACAGTCGACACGACTTCCGCTTGGCTGCCGCGAAAAGCCGGATAGCCATAGACCCGCTTCAGGATGGAAAGCGGGTCTCTTGCGCCGGCGGGCGCCCTGTTCTGTTCGGAAATGTCACGTGTCATGCCTCTCCCTTAGCAGCAGAGAGGTGAGTGCGACTAGGCGAAAGGGCGCGGAGCCCTTATTTCACGATGGCCGCTCCACCGGAAATTTCCACCGTCTCGGCACCGCTGAGACCGATCCGGTCGCCGTTGGGTGCGGTAATGAAGCAGCCCGAGGGGCAGATGCTTTCCGTCGCGCCAGCAGACAGCGGCAGCTTGGAGCGATTGCCGTTTTCCACGACATCGATAACCACGGCCTTCTTGTCGCCATTGGTGATGTCGGCAGCGAGAGCCGGCAGCGCGCCGGCGAGAGATGCAGTGGCAACAAGTGCGATCGACAGGATCTTCATGAGCGCCTCCTCTCAAACAGAGGGACGAACCCAAAGCCGCCCTCTTGAGAACAGACTATCGCCCATTTTGGCTGAATGCGACCTGAATACGGCGTTCAGCCTAATTGCTGTTTGAGCCGCCTCCATGGCCACCCGCGCCGCCATGGCCGTCGCCATCACCATCGTCGTCGTGGTGGCTGCCGTCATCATCCTCGTGCCGATGCCCCAGGCCTCCCATATTGGTGAAGACCTTGTCCGGATTTCCCTGGAAATGACCGCGTTGGGTCACAGCCTCGCGCAGGATCGACGCCACGCCATCTTCGATCTTCAGATGAAGATCGCGCTGCGGGAATGGGAATTCGATCCCCTCCTCCTTGAAGCGCTCGAAGATCGTCAGGCGAAGATCGTTGCGGACCTTCAAGCCATCGAGAACATCGGCCAGATGAACGCGAATCTCGAAATTGAGCGAGGATTCCCCAAAGCCCTGGAAGGCTACGGCGGGCTCGGGGATCTTCAGCACATGCTCCTGCGCCTGCGCAATCTCGAGCAGGATTTCCATGACGCGGCGCGGATCCGCATTGTAGCTCACGCCGACGGCGATCTCGACGCGACCGAGCCGGTTCTTATGCGTCCAGTTCCCGACCGAGGCGTTGATCAGTTCCGAGTTCGGCACGATGATCGAGAGGTGTTGGAAGGTCTCGATTTCCGTGGCGCGCACCGAAATGCGCCGCACGAAGCCTTCCGTCGTGCCGGTGACCACCCAGTCGCCGACCTTGAACGGCCGCTCGACCAGCAGGATCAGGCCGGAGACGAAGTTTGACACGATATTCTGCAGGCCGAAACCGATACCGAGCGAAAGGGCACCGGCCACGAGCGCAAGGCTGGAGAGATCGATGCCTGCGGCCGAAACGCCGAACAGAGCGGCAATCGCGATCCCCACATAGCCGAAGCCGGTCTTGACCGAATTGCGCACACCGCTATCGAGCTTCGAGCGCGCCAGCACATTGCCGTCCAGCCAGCCTTGCAGCCAGCGGGTCACCCAGAGGCCGACGAAGAAGAAGGCGACGCCGGCAAACAGGCCGATGATCGAGAAGTGGAATTTGCCGATCGTGATCTCTGTGAAAATCTGCGACACCCAGGTCCAGATCTCCGGTAGCTGGAAGCCCCATTGCACCAGCAGTAGCGGCACGCCGATGGCAATGGCAATGCCGTAGAAGGCGAAGCCCACGGCAAGCCCTATCTGGTCGAGCGTCATCTCTTCGAACTTGTAACGACGCTGGCAGTAGCGGCCGAACACCGTGTCTGCAAAGGCCCCAGGCTTGATGATGGCTCGGCCGGAGAGAAGCCCAAGGAACGTCGTCACGACCACGGCGCCCGCCATGACGATCTGCGTGGCGGCAAAGCGCGCCAGGCCGACATAGCCGAGCAGTGCAGCGGCAATCAGCGCCAGACCCGCAACGGCGAGCGGCCAGCGCACCAAGCGCGGCCAGGCCCTGCCCTCCTCCGATCCATCATCCGGCCGGATGGGCTTGATGAAGGACATGGCAAATAGCATCGCGCCGGCAACAATCGAGGTGAAGTAGCTCTTGACGATCGTCAGAACGATATCGGCGCCAAGAGCCTTGCTGACAGCGCTGAGGAAGAAATCGACACTGATGACGACGGCAAGCGCAACGATCGCCGTCGTCAGCAACCGGGCTCCGCGGTCGGTGACTCGCGCGAGCCGCCAGTTCGGCTCCACGGGTGCAAGAACCGCCATCGTCAGCCGGTAGACGAAGAAGATCGCCAGAACGAGCCCCATGAAGGCGCCAAGGATCGGCGCGATGTCGGCGCGCAGCACATTGAAATTGTCGAGCAGGAACAGGCTGAACACGTCGAAAACCGCCAGCGCCACGGTCGGCAGGATCGTCGCCCAGAAGGCAACGGAAAGCCGGCTCAGATAAGCCGGTTTCTCGACGACAGTGTTGCGCCGGACCAGCGGCGACAGCATCCGATAGGAAAACGTGACGATGACCAGCGCCGCCAGGACCGAGAAGAACAGCGCACTCATCAACTGGTAGAACTTGAAGGTCCAGACGAAACGGAACCAGCTCGAGACCGACTGGATGAAGTCCGTCTTTTCCTCGGTGAAGGCAAGCGCCGCTTCCGACAAGGTATCCGGCGTGACATCCGTCTTCTTCAGGAGCGTGTTGGTGAACAGCGTCCGGCGATCTTCGGTGATCTGGTTCGAGAGCTTGCGTGAGGCGATCGAAAGGTTTTCGGCATCGCCTGTCACCGAATTGATGGTGGCGCGCTCGGCGTTCAGCTTTTCGCGCTCTGCCTTCACGGCGGGATCTTCCGCAGTGCCGGCGGCCGGCGGATCACCAAGCGCAGCCAAACGTTCCCGGATCTGCGTCAGACGGGGATTAAAGGAAACCGAGACGTCGAGAATTGCCTTCGTGAGCGCATCGACCTTGAGCTTGAGATCCGCAAGCTGCTGGTCGTCATCGGCCTTGTCATCAACCTGATCCGTCAGCGCCTTCAACGTGTTGGCGGCATCGCTCAACTGTTTACGCGCGACCTCCACCGGGCTCGGTTCCGGCGCGGCGACGGTATCGGTCTGTTGCGTCGTCGTGGCGGCGGCAGGCTGCGGGTTCTGCGCCAGCGCAGCCGTCAAGGTCCCGAAAGCGATGAGCGCCGCGGCAAGAAGAGCGGCGATGGGTCGTGAAGCAGTTCCAGAGGTCATCGATACCAAGCTTACATATCAAAAAATAAATGTTCAAACCGTCGCGGCAGTCAGAAGCCGCTGCCCGGCAGCTTCAGGAACTCCAGCTCCTCCGCCGTCGATTCCCGGCCGAGACATGCGTTGCGATGCGGAAACCGGCCGAAGCGCGCGACGATATCGCGATGCCGCACGGCATAATCGAGAAGTTCAGGATCGGGAAGGTCAGAAAACAGTCGGACCGAATATTCCTGATCCGCGAGAAGTTCGGAATGCTCGAACGGCAGGTAGAAGAACGGACGCTGCCGCCCATGCACAAGCTTGTCCGCCTCCGCCGCAATAGCCAGCCGCGCCTCGCGCCGCGCCAGGCCATCTGTGGCAAAGGCAAGCGGCGTGGCGCGATACATGTGGCGTGGAAACTGGTCGAGAACGATGACGGCCGCCAGCCGCGACGCGGGATCCACGCGCCACGACGGTTCGACCGAGCGTGCCAGCGAAAAATGTGTGGCACGGAAACGGCGCAGGATCTGCTGATCGAGCGCCGGGGTCGAATTGTACCAGTCGCGATCGTTCAGTTCCTCGAACCAGAATTCCAGCACCTCGTCAGGAGAGGCAATCCGATCGCCCTCAGGCATGGTCATGCTCCTCACTCGAAAAGCCCCTACTTCTGGGCTTCATCTCGTCCCTGAAAAGCCCTTGGCTGCGAAATCCGTGTATTTTGTGTTCCTCGGATCTGAAACCCTGTGCATTTTCAGGCCTTTGCAGAGGAAAATGCAAAGGACGCACAAAAAATGTCGAAACGACGCTTGCCAACCAGAATGAACCTGTTTATACGGCCCCTCACCGAGACGGCAATGCCGCTTTCGAGTGTGGGTGATTAGCTCAGTTGGTAGAGCAGCTGACTCTTAATCAGCGGGTCCACGGTTCGAGCCCGTGATCACCCACCAATTAATTCAATGACTTAGACGAATATTAGAGATTGCTGGTTTGCAGAAATTTGGCGCAGTTTGCAATTTTCGTTCTAACCATGTTCTTCTGTGGTAAAAAGAAAGCCCGCGCTAGGCGGGCTTTCTTGCTATGCGGTTGGTGGCTCAGGTAGCGGTTGCCAGTTGTCTGCGTCACCGCTACCGAGAACGTGAATCCAAGTCTCCTCGTTCTCATCGTAGTATGCAGACACAACCAGGTTTTCGCAGCCAAGCCAATTTTTGTAGTGAATCAGAATGTGCGTTCCGTCTTTCGGTGCCGTCTCAATGGGTTGCCATTTATTGCGTGCGCGCTCAGCAATGATGGCCATAACAAGAACGTCCCACACCGTATACGCATGTGGGTCGTCAATCATCAGGCGCTCAATTTTTGTTGCGGCCGCAAGCACGTCATCCGGCACATTGACCACGGCACACCTCCCTCAAAACCGCCCCATGCAAGTCCGGCAACCCACCCACGTTCGGAATCACGCCATCCGCAACAAAGTCCAAGCGCTCGCTTTCGTGATTGCCGGCGATCCCGCCGCGGCCCTCAATAAGCCACACCTTGCCACCAAGCTTGCGGACAGTCGCAGCCTCGTTCGGAAAGCGGCAATCGTCCACGACAACGCGGCCGCCGTCGCTTAGGACTTCGTTAGCGGCCTGCCGCCACAGATTTACCCAAACGTCTTCACCAAGGCACTTGCGACCCCATTCCGTGCCGAGAGTCTGCATGGCATGCCGCGGCGACTTGCCGCAAAGCAGTTCGTTCGGCTCTTCCTTTAGCTTGCCCTCCACCTCATCGGATAGAAAGCCGAGGGAGTACATCATGGCCTTCAAGGGGCCGGCGAACCGGATCCGCTTATAGCCGTGGCGTTCCGCCAGGTATGTTGCCGCCGTTGACTTCCCGCTTCCGGCAAGGCCCGCGAATGCCACGACGCGCGGAAAGTTATCATTGGCGGGGCGCTTGACGGGCGGGACGTGCGTGATGCATCCCGTGTCGTCGGATTCCAGCGCGCCCCATGGGCTGTAAAGTTTGGTCATGCTGTTTCCTCCAATTCCTTCTTCGTCTTCGGCGCGACAACCGGCCTGAACCGGCGCGCATTAAACGGCGGGTCTTCCTCGCCAAACTGCGGGCAGACGCCGCGATTTATGCCGACAAGCCGCACGCCGAAATAGTCGCCGTGCAGATAGCTTGAGCACATACCGGCCCACCGAACAGTGTAGGTTTCGCCCTCTTTGATTTCGATATATTGTTCGGGAAGCACTTTCGCGTCTATGCAGATGACATTTTGGCCGGAGGTTAGCATGTCAGCGCCCCGTAACGGCCAGCCAAAAGTTTTTCCATTCGGCGCGCTTCCAGTGATATGCCGCTTCCTCGTATGCAGCCTCACCAGCGGCAATTGCGGCAAACACGACGATAAGTAACATGAGGGCCAGAATAGAAATTGCCGCAATCGGAATGGCGACGGCAATCCGCACTGGCTTGCTCTTTATTCTGTAAACATTCCAAGCCATCACGCCGCCTCCCTCATCCCGCGCCCACTCAGCGCCGCATACGTCGCAAGAAATTCTTCCTTGGCCTGCGCTGGCGTCCAGCACTTCAAGCCAACGCCTAGCGGGTTGTTGTGCTGCTTGTGCCAGTCCATCGGCGCCAGCAGCGCCACTTCGTCGCCAATAATGCGGTCATCAGCTTCCTTGACGATATCGGGCAACCGCACCGGCAAGCTAAAGCGTTCGCACACCTTGGCCATGACGCGGCTTTCAATCGCCTTATAGTTCGACAGGTCGCTCTTGATAGGACGCGGCACGTCCACTAGGAACGCCTCGCTCGCATCGTGCAGCAAGCCGCACAAGGCCGCCCCGTAATCCCAGGTTTCCTTCAGGATCCACCGCGCGATATGGACGCAATGTTCAGCCACGCTGTAGAAGCGCGAGACGTGTCCCGCGTAGCGGCATTGCATGCCAAGGCTATGCGCGATGGCTTCAATGGTGATTTCTTCCGGTCGCGGGTCAAGCGGCCAGAACTTGCCCGCCGGGTAGACTTGCATGAAGTCGCCGCGGCGGTTGTCGTTGGCGGGTCGCGGTGTATAGGTGTAAAGTGGAGAGAATTTTGTGGTTAGGGTTTCTGTGTCGATACATTTTTCCACCCCACCACTAAACACAACAGACCTTCTTCCCATGTTATTACGCCTATCCCCAATCACGGAAATACGCGCCGCATCGCCTATAAGTGTCCAGCGAGCAATAGTTTCACCGATCTGGCGATCAGCTTCCTTGTCAGGCTCCGAAAGATCGTCATACGGAACAAGCCACGAAGATTTCGGAGATGGTTGCGTCTTTGCCCATCGAACCCAAGCTTCACGAACAAAACGTCCCAATTGATCCCTATCGTAGGGAATTTCTCTGCCGCCATCTAATTGGTCCAAAGCCGCAACCGGCACGCCTACCGCGCCGAAGCCCTCAATCATCATTGGTTCGGTCATGCGCGCTCCTCCCAAAAACGGCAGTACTTCGACATGCCTCGGTTGATTTCCGCCTGCGGATAGCCGTCGCGCAAAAGCGTTGCGTCAATGTCTTCGCCTTCAAGCGGCGCGTAAGGCTTTGGGAACCCGTATTTCCAGCCGGACGGCGGGTCGTACATGGTTACGGTAGCCGTTTCGTCGGCCCAACTCTCAACCTTGTAAATGCTGTATCGCGTCACAAACAGATCGCCGTCTTCCGATTCGATGGTGCTTGTGGTGATGCGCTCTCCGTCGCGGAAGCGGCCTTTTGTGTCGCCGTAAATCTCGCCGCTCAGGCAGGGCGCGCGCGGGTCGTCACCGGGCTTTACGCGGCGCGCATTTCTTAGTGTACCCGTGGGTTTCACTTGCAATCTCCTCTTGTAACGTGGTGTGGTGGTTAGGCCGCGTTGGTGGCGCGGGTGGTGTTAGATGTCTAGCGCCCCATAAAATGACAGGAACACAGAACACGCTGAAAATATTATAAGTGATGTGCCTGCTATGTAGTGCGTCACGCCACCACCTCCCGCTTGCTATTATCATTCGCAGCCGCATACTTGCCGGCAACCATTTCCGGGCGGATCGTGTCGCGCCCTACCTCACCGTATCGCTTATGATAGGTGATGCGCTTGGCGCTGCGTCCCGATAGCCAACCGCCGCCCGCCGCATAGGCGTCCGGCGCTGCTAGCGTTTCGTGGCGCTCGACATACATAAGCGCGCCCTTGCGGCCTTCGTCGCTGTGCAGGTGGCCGATATGCGCGTATGCGTATTTCGACCGTCCGTATTCCTCGCGAAAAATGCCGGCAAGCGTGGCATCAACATTGCTGACATTCCGCTTGTGGCCGTGGTGGAAAAGCAAAAGCGTCTCGCCCCACTCAAACGCATAGTAGAGCATGGGGCTGCTATCCACGCTGATGCGCGGCTCGTTCTCGTACATGGTGGCCAGCATTTCGCGCAACCAGGCGGAAGATGCCGGATCATGGTTGCCGCTCGCCATGACGACATGAACATGCTGGTGCGACTGGAGAAGCATGTCGATCACGCGCCGGATGGTGCGGATGACGACGCGGATAACCTTTTGCAGGCGCGAATCCGCGTCCAGTACGTGCCGGTGCGCCGGCGTGACGCTTTCAAGCGCGTCGTGGTGCATCAGGTCGCCAAGCTGCGCAAGGACTGCGGTATGTGCATGCGGGGCCTGCGCAACCGCGGCACTAAACCAATCAAGCAAAAGCTGCTCGGCAATTTTGAGGTCGTAGTCTGCGCCGGTTTCTTCCCGCCACGCCATCATGCCGAAATGATTGTCCGTAACCACAAACTGGTTTAGCAGGTCGTCAACGACATTTGCGGGCGGCGGCATGATGGTAACGCGCGGCAGGTCTTCCTTGAGTGCGTCAACCATGGCGCGGAAGGCTTCAAGTTGCTGGTCCGCGCTTGCTGTCGTCTTCTGCCAAGCCTGAATAACCCGGCCTTCCGCATCTACAAGCGCGGACACGCCTTTGACGGTATGGCCCGCCGGCACCTCGAACACCTCGCCTGCCGCTTTCGTCTGCTTAATCCAGGCATCGCCTTGCTTGCTGGCGATGGACTTGATGGCATACCCCGGCAACACCGGATCCGTGCCAAGCATCCCGCGCTCCGCGGCAATCTTCAGGCGGCTGTTGAGTGTGTTGCGCGGAAGCCCCAACGCTCTAGCGGCCGCCGTTTTTTCGCCGTGCGTGCGAAACGCATCGGCTGCTTGCGCAGCAAGCTCGTCCGTCAATGGTGGTGTCGGCATCAGGTGTCCTTCTGTTGGCGGGCGGCAAGCATGGCGTCGGCAAGTTCGTAAGATGCCTTGGCCACGCCCATATTTCGAATGCCTTCCGGCCACGTCGGAATATTGAGAAGGCCAGTAAGCGCCGCCATCGCGAATTCATCGCGGAGGGTTTTGGGTGGTGGCGCTGTTCCTGCATCGTGGACTCGCTGTCCCCACATATCAGTATCGTCCATTGCCATCCTCACACCTCCTACTGCTTCACCGCATCCGGCTTCGGCGTCTCTTCGGCAAAGCCAAAACTGCCATCGCCGCGAATCTTGATTTTCACCTTGCCGCGTCCGTTGCGCGCGCCGTCCATGGCCTTTTGCAAATCGCCCGCCTTCTGCGGCGTATATGGCAGCTTGAAATAGCGCGGCTCCGGGTCGCCGTTGATAAGCACATAGATTGCCTTATCGACATCGATGCGCGCACCGATAACGGTTAGTTCGCCGCGTGGCAGGCCGTAGATTGCGGCATTGCCCAAGGCGGTAAATTGCAGCGGCAAGAGAAGCGCCACGGCAAGCACAAACATGATGGCCTGCCGCACATTGCCGTAGAGCGCGATGAGGCCGGTGGCGACGACATAGCCTAACCAGATTAGGGCGACGTGGGTCATAGGGCGACAATCCCAGCGAAGATAAGCCAGCGCCAGCCATCATGTCCGGTCATGGCGACAAGCGCGGCGAGCAGGAAGCAAAGCGCCGATACGTCTCTGTTTTTCACCCCCGCACCTCCTTGAAAACCTGATTGAAAGATCCAGGCATTTCTGCGCCCGACGACATGCGCCAGCGCGCCGCCGTCTTTTCGTCCTTGTTGCCGTTGAGAACGACAACGCCCTTCCAGATGAGCGCCCCCGTACCCATGCGAACCTCAACCGAAACCGGCACATCAGCAGTGCAAGCAAAGCATCGAACGTTGACGGCATACTCGCCGTCCGGCGCGCCGCGCGAATAAGCGTTCTCAAAGTTCAGCGGCGTGTCGTCGTTTTGGTTGCCCAAATCGTCTCGCAACAGGCTCCACGTCTTGCCGCTCTTGTTGCTGTAGCCGACAGCCTCTCCGTCCGGCGATGAAAGCCAAAGGTCAACGTCAATGTTGCCTTCCGGCCATGCGGCGGTTACGACTATGTTTCCGGGTGGGGTTTGCTTGATCGTGTCGTCGGCTTGCGGGTTGATGCTACTAACCGTGATAATCACGATGGCGACAAGACCGAGCAGCATGTTCATTAGCAGGTCGCGCGTGAGGATGGCGTTCACTCGCCGCCCTCCACCAGCCAAGCCGTGAATGAAAGCCATAGTGCGCAAACCGCCCCGACAAGCGTAGAGCAGAACGCAACCCCCATCCCGTCAAGCAGATTGGCCGTCACCTTCCGCACGCCGTCCGCAGTACCAAGGCCGTTCACGTCAATGGTCTGGAGCGCGATGACGAAGCCGATGACGTTGCCGATAAGGCCAAGCGTCACAAGCCACGTTTCGACGCGCTCAAGGTGCGCGCGCCGGCCGATGAAGATGCCAACCATTGCGGCGATGAAAAGCGCCGTAATGCCGTAGGACAGGCGCGAAATGTCGTGCGAATAGATAAACTGCACGTACCCAGCGATCCACGCATAGACAAGTGCGGCGGCAAAAATTGTGTTGGAGACTATAAGGCGTGCGGTCATTCAACCACCTCCACTGAAACAAAGTCTGCCTCTAAGCAATGTTCATGCGAATAGTGCTCCATCGCAGCCTCATGGGCTTGGTCAACGATGGCATTCTCTCCATCGTCCTCAAACTCAACCTCAATCGCCACACGCACCACGGCACGCATCTTTTTACCAGCCATCACTTTGCCCTCCCCATCAGCTTGCAAATCTCCGCGGAAGGCACGGCATAGCCAAACCCCGTCATCGTCGGAATGTACCCATCCCCGCTTGGTAGGGGCGCAAGCATCACCATGCTATTGATCGCCGCGACCCTACCGTCATGGAACAAGGGTCCGCCTGACATGCCCATGACGGTAGTAATGCTGGTGACGTAGACCGACGCCACATTGCCGACCTTACGCGGCTCTCCCGCGATGCGACCAAACGATGAAACAAATTCTTCGTTGATGGGGTTGCCGGCCGACTCCAGTTCGGCGCCAACCGGCAGCACGGCGCAATCAAGTTGGGCCGCCGGCATGTCAAGCGTTGTCGTGAGTGCCGCCAAGTCGGCGGAGCTATTGCGCCACAGAACGCGAGCCGCGCCGATTCGGCCATCCGTGCGCTTGATGGAGACATAGTTCGAATCACCGACGACGTGCGCGGCGGTAATGATGTAACCCGAACCGATGTTGACACCGGATCCGTGGCCGCCCCCAGCCGAAACCATGACAACGGCATCTCGCGTTGCGGGCTTGTCGCGCTTCACATAAGGGCTACCGGCATATGCGCCAACAACGGTAGCGGCAGCGATTGCCATTGCGGCAAGGACGACGGCGGGCTGTCTTCTCATATGGCAATCTCCTTCTGTGGTGGTGTGGTACTGTCGCTTATAGTACACTTAAACAAATTTGTCAAGATGGTAAAAACGAAAAAGCCCCGCACGAGGCGGGGCTTGATGAGCACATTTGATGGACGGGGACGATGTGCCATTTACATCACCGCACCGGCATAGCTGCCGCTTGACGCAGTTACGCTGTTAAGCTCCAACCCAGCCGCATTCGCTGCTGTCTTGTAAGCGCTCCACCCAGACAACGTGCCACCTCCCAGCATAGTGCCGTTGATCGTGACCGCATACTGGCCTCCCTGCGAACCTGCATAGATATTGTTGTCTGCGACCAAGCTTGTGACGGAGATGTCAAGGACGCGGCCAGACCAGTTGCCAGCGCTATCGAACACGTTGCCGGTCATCGTGAGATTGCCGCGCGTCACATAGACCGGCGTCGACGGAGCGCCTGCGGACTGATTGCCGACGTATAAGATATTGTTGGTGATATTAATTGTCGGAGACCCACTCGGAGGAGTGATGCTGATGATCGAAAACGGATCGTAGGTCCAGACTTGATTGCCTGATATGTCCGCTGACGTAAAAGCTGTTTGCAGGTTGACCAGACCCGCATTTGTGGCCGACGTCGTGATCCGGTTGTTTTTAACCGTCAGTGCACCGGTTGGTGAGTAGGCAACGGCATTGACCGTACCGACCAGAACATTGCCGACAAAATTCACATTAGCAGGACCGCCTGTTGTACCGTTCATCCCGTTCGTGACGTTGGTGATCGCGCAGCCGACGACATTCAATGTATCATAGTTCGTCGCGCCATCGGTGTGCGAATAGACGGCATTGACATTGGCGGCAGCGTTGTAAGTCGAGCGCGAAAGTGTCGAGTACTGGCACATGGCGCTCTTTCCGGTGACGCCCGTTCCGTAAAAAACGAGAAGATCAGCGCTGGTTGTGCCATAGTACTGTTCTTGAATCAGGCAGGAACTGACGGTGCCGGATGTCACAAACATGTTGTGCTTCGCACCGGAAAGCGCCGCGCAGTCGAAAACGAAATTGTCAAAACCATAAAGCACAAACGAACCATCGTGATGCGAATTTCGCCGCGTCTCAATGCCGTGGATCGTAGCCCGCTGACCCGTGCTTGTCAGCCCATAAAGACGCTTTGAGTATTCGTAGAGCTTTCCGTTCGTTCGCGGATCATCATTTGCGGCGGGATGCACATAGATCGTCTGAGTTGAGCTTGATACGGTGCCACCGCTGTTGGTCTGCGTCGAGACCGTATAGCTGCCAGCAGTTGCTTCAACCGCTGTCACGTCAGCTACGAAAGTAAGTTGAGAACCATTTTCCCACGCGTTGACCCACTGCTTCCCGGATGCACTCGGCAAGACAATGCTCTGCTGATAGGTATAGGTCTTGCCGCTGGAGAGCGTCCAAAGGCCCGGCACGAGCGGGTCATCAGCCCGCAGGGACGGGCGAGCATCGCTCACAAGGCCATAGCTGCCAACCTCCTGGTCGTTGCCCGTCAGCGACAGCTGCTCCCGCCATGATGAGCCACGAGCAAGACCGATGCGAGCACCATTCACGCCACCCGCAAGAGCCTGTACAGCCGCGATTGTACGCTTTGCCGTCGCCGGCGTCAGTCCGTCATTCGCATCTGAGCCGCGACGGCTATCGCAGTAATAATCGTATGCGCTGACGATCGTCTGGCCACCTTGGCCAAAGACATCCGTTACGCTGGTCAGGAGGGCGTTGAGCTTTGCGCGAACCGAGCTACCGAATTCGCCGTTTTGAATTCCGATAGCCATCAGTCGCTCCATCGTGCGTTATCGTTCCAGCGCGCGGCATCGCGCCAGATATGGGACATGATCCACACACCCTGACTAAGGGCGTGCGGTACGGGCCAATGTCCTTGCCCGCTAAAAATGGGAGTCATATTACACCCCCGTAATCAGCCAGATAGCGCTTGCGCCGCCTGGATTAGAGACAACCACGGCACCAACAAACGCATATTGCGACGGGCTTGCAGGAGTTGTCTGCGGCAAAGTTGCACCCGTCCCTGCTACAAATGAAACGGCACCAGCGCCATACTGGACAAACTGAATAGCCGCACCCTCAGGAAGGTTCCGCGGCAGCGTGACTGTGCAGCCGCCTGAATTGTTCACGAGAACAAGCGTGTTTACGTCTGCTGAAGCCGCTGTATATGTGCTTGCCGTGACCGTTGACACGGGCGCATATATTTCGTTGTTTGGAACCGATCTTTCACCGCCGGCCCCGCCTAGCATCCAAGACGCTACCATATTATTTAATCCTCATTCGCGCGCCGTCGTACCGGCTTTGATTGGTTCTCGACAATGCGGTCAACGCGCATCGTCATGTGGTCAACTGCCGCCTTCACGCCATGGATAGCCGTCATGATGCTTTCCGTTGCTTCGCGCATACCCTGCTTGGTGATGTAGGTTTCCGCGACGTGTAGTTCGTGCTTGGCAAGGTTCGCCGCAACCGTAGCGGCTAGCGTCTGCGCAACTTCCGCTTCCCGCTTGGCTTCCTTTGTTTCTTTCTCAATGCGGCTTTCGACGTACCGCCAAAGCGTCAGCATCGCGCCGAACAGCATGACGCCGAAGCCGATTACGGCCATAAGTTCGGCGCCGCTCATTTGTGCGCCCCGCTGATACCGTCGTACCATTCGGCGCATGCCTTGATTTTTGCATTGGCGCGGCCTAGCGCGCGGTCGGCCTTCAGAAGCGCGACATCAAGCCTGTCCCCGGCAAGCACGCCGGTACGGACTAGCTCGCGGCAGGCGGCCGGGTATGGCGGGATTTGTCCCGCCGCAATAGCCTTGTCGATAAGCGCCGCTTGCTTTTGAGTTCCGAGCGCAGCCCCAAGGCTAGTTGTTTCGCAACTCGTCAATGAGGCCGCCGACGCGGCAAGCAGGATCAACAGGACGCGCCTGAAGTTTGTTGATTTCATCTTGGAGACCTATTTTTTGCTGGCGCACATCGGCCATGCTTTGCGCCAGTTTCAAGCCCGCCGCTTCCGCGTTGTCGGCGCGGCGCTTTTGCTCGTCGGCAATCTTCTGAAGTGCAACAATTTCCGTTTTGCTGGCCTGCAATTCCGCGCCGGAAACGTATTGTTTGATGGCGGAAGGGATGCTGTAGAAATGCACATACAGGGCCGCCGCCAAGATCACGGCGACGGGAATCGGGATGGTAAAAAACAGCACCTTGCGCGCTATGTTGAGAAAAGCGAGCCAGGTCATGACGGAAGGCCCGAAACGCAGAGTTCGGCTTCACCAATCCGCTGCGCATCGCCCATTTCGCGGCGTTTGACGAGGCCGCCGACGACTTGCCCGCCCGCCTTATTCCAAGCGGTTTGCGCTTCGCATGCGGCGCGCCAATCACCGGCCTGCACCTTGCGCGCCATGCCGGAACCGCACCAGCCACCGACACCGAAGTTGTAGGCGCCTGAAATCGCGGATGCCTGCACACTGATAGGCGCATTCTTGAGGTTCGGAGCACACTTCAGGATGGGCTTGTAGTAGTCATCATAGACGCGCCGCTTGAGCATACTTTCAGCTTGCTCTTTGGTAATCTTTATGCCGGGCGGAACCGGCTTGCCGTTAATCCGCGTCTCCCCATAGCCGATGTCGTAAATCTTGGCGAAGCGATCCCAATGCGATTCAAGTACCAACCCCTCCCACGGCTTTATGAGGTTGTCGGTTGCAAGGACAACGGCGGGCGGCGGGGTATCCGGCGTAAACGCCACGCCGGCCGTCCCGACGAAAGCCGCCAAGACTGCCGCGATTGCTGCCTTGCCGCGCTTTGTTTGGTGGATTTTATTGATTGGCATTCGCACCTCCGTCCTGCGGCGGCAAATCCTGCTGCACAAGTTTTGCGCCAAGTCCGACGACGACGAGCGCAAGATATGCATAAGGCGGGATTTGAATGTTTTCCCCGATGTAGCCAAGGGCTTCGGGAACGAATGCGAGCACGGCTATCAGGTAATAGACCCACGATGACCAGTGCCGCGTGAGCACGGTTTTTGCGTCTTTGACGGGTTTCATGATTTTCTTCTTGGCAAATAAAAACCCGCTCAAGGCGGGCTAATTCGGGTCAATGATTTATTGCTTGAACTAGATGCCCAATGCCGCCACTAAAGCCGCTACGGCAAGGGTAGCTCGTTGATCAGCACCAGTTTCGTTCAAGTGCGTGTTGTCGTAGCGACCACTTGATCCGATTGAATCAACATTCTCACCAGCGAAAACGGTAACGTTGTCCACGACGCTCGCCTGCGCAGCCAAGACGGCCGAGCTTGTTGCTCCGTAGTAGTAGGATTCCTTCGCCACCAAGATCGGTGTGCCAGGAAAGCCGCGCTTGAACTCATTGATGATGACTTGCAACGAAGAGGCATAGGCGGCTTGCGTCGTTCCAGCAGACGTGTCGCTTTCACCCTGTCCCCACATGATCGCGGTGCATGGCAAGCCAAGATCGCGCACGCGCAATGCCACGGTGTTGATGCGATTGAACAAATATGGCGCGCTCGAATTGTCCGCCCACTGCCCCACGCGGGTGTTACCAATAGCCATCGGGACCAAAATCACCCGGTCATAGTAACCGTCAGCAATAAGCTTGTCGGCCATCCGCAGCATCCAAGTCCCGCGCGCATCGCTAACGGTCCCGCCGCTAACATTGATGCCCAAAAGCGGATCCTTGGCTTTGTAGAGCTTCCCGTTCTGAATATTGACCTGGTCAATCGCCGTGTTCGTTGGAACGTAGACGGTTGGAACCTCGTTCACGCTGAGCGACTGACCGATTACGACGATTACCGCAGTCCGCTCGTCTATCATCCCAACGGATGTTTCCGTCCGACCCGTCAAGTCAACGACAGGCTCCGTTCCAGAAATCACCGTTTCCACAGGGTAAAAGCTGTAAGCGTCTGGATCGGTGAAATTATTAATCGCCAGCCCGACGCCACCGAAAACAAGTGCCATCAGACCACCGCCCAACCAATTAAGCCAGTTTGATACCCATCCGAATATCCGCCATCGCCGTACCAATTTTGAGACCCCCCAGCGCCTTTTTCGAGCCATCTTAATTCATGATAACCCAGGCCAAGATAACCCGAGAAGTGCGCACGCGGTGGCAAGACGGGAAACGTGTTTCCTGCGGCACCTGGATTTTTTATCTGTGCGCTATCGGCGGTTGAGCTGTCAATCCCGATGCCGACAAATGCAGCTACTACTGACGATGTGCCGTTAATCATGTAGCCGGTTGCTACGACCTCCACCATCCGACCGGAGACACCGTTGAAAATCTCAACTTGGTTGCTTGCGTTGCCGTTTACCTGTCGATATGCGGCAGTAGAGTAAGTCCAACTATCCGTCGTATCGATGCACCGCACCGGAACGATTGTTGCACCGTCTAGGCTCCAGACGAGACGACTACGCGCCGTACTTCGTGTCAATCCGTCTGCATACGCTCGAAACCCGCCGATGAGCTTTCCTGCCCCGGCTGGCATGCTGCCGATTGCGTCGTCGTTCACGATCACGCCGTCAACTTCCGAAACCGTCGAAGACCGCGTGATGTTGTTCGTCCACGCTGGTCCCATGACAAGAGTGTCAGACGGCGACAAGAAAACGTCGTAGTTTTTTCCAGCCAGAGCGGACGAGATACTGAGCGTCAAGTCGCCGTAATAGATCGTACCGGAACTAGAAACGTCAGTTTCAGGAAAGCTTTCGGTCGTCGGAGAGAGGCGCTTCACCACTACTGATGTAGTCAACGCACCTGACTGAAGCATGGAAGCTGGAATTCTTGTCAGGGTCATTACGAGAGCCTTCCACGCTTATCAACGAAGCCGCGAGTAAAGATGTAAAGGGAACCGGATGCACCGGCTCGGTGACGTAGTTGCGCAGATGTGTTTGTTCTGAGGCGCAATTGCGCTGATGAATATTCGCCACCATTCTGCATATTGGACACATTGCCACCGGCATTGCTCGCGCCAATTCCGGGCGCAATATCAAGTTCGTCAGGCGACGAAAGCAATGCAGGCACGACATCGGTTGCCGACGTGAATGTGACATTCAGCAAAGCATCCACCTTGACCCCGGTAGGAATAGCAGCAAGCGTTACCAGTGCCGCCGTCGTGGATGTCGAAATTGCACTACCGGAGTTTTCAGGGACGATTGTTTTCCAAAGGAATTCGTCCCCGTCAGCCGAAAACGCCAGAATATTGCCGGAAGAGTCGGTTCGCGTGCTCAGAATTCGCCTATACTTTGTATAAGCGGACGGAATATTACCGCCCGTCGTAGGAGCGCTTGCGCTAGCCGAACAACAGACATCCACAACGCCGGTATCGGGGCGCTTCATAAGATACCAGTGAAGCCAGCCGCTTGTCGGCTTTGTGCCAGTGTCCATTGCTCCATTCCCGGTGCCGACAGCCCAAACAGCATCGCTGCGCTTTGTGATTGCCGAAGCAAGATTCATGAGCACCGGAGACGCACCAGAACTTGATGCCTCCCCGGCCGCGAAGTCGATATCGTTGTTGGAATCTGAAGCGTTGTTAGATGCCACCAAACCAAAGAGATGACCAGCAGGGATGAACGCGGATGTTGCCGCGATAGCAGTATCAACTTCTGACTTCGAATACGTACTCAACTTGGTGCGGATGGCCGCAACGCTAGACGTTGCAATCATCGTATCGGTAATTGTCTCTGAACCGGGCGTGCCGGTATCGACCCGGCCACCATAAGCGACTTCAATGTTATGGGTGGCCCCGTCTCCAGGCGGTGCCTGCGTAAAGGTCAAGGCCGTCCCGACAACCGAATAAGAAGACTGCAACTGCAAGACACCATCGACGTTAACCGTCGTGTTGAACTTGCTGCCTGGGTTATAGGAAAGCGTGAAAGCGGTTGTGGAACCGTCTCCTGCGAACGGGTCCACGTATCGGTTGTTCAGCGCCAAAGACGCATAGTCTGCCGCTTCCGCTGCCGCCGCTTCCGCTGCCGCGAGGACTGCGGACGCAACTTGATCGCTGATCAGGCGGAATTGCGACCCTTGTTTTTTTCCGAGAACAATCATTCCGGCAATTAGGCCACCCGATGCAGGATCATTGCCGGAATTAGTCTTGATCGACAAGGCGGCATCGCCGTTGAAAGCAACGGTTGGCGTCGTCGTGGTGTTGGTTGCATAAATGGGCAACCAAATCAGTGAGGTTTCGGAAATAGGAATGTCGGTTGTTGCGATAATTGCATTAGCTGTGCCAGCGCCGACATTTGCCGCAACGATAAACGGGTATGGAAGGTCGGCTACGCGTAGCCACGAACCCGTGCCACTATCCCCGATTTTACGGTAAATTCCATTATAGGCGTTGGTGGTGTCGCCTAAAACCCAAGCCATCGTATTCGCAGCATAGGTCAGGTTCCCATAAAGTTCCGAACGAGACTGGAAAACTGCCCCTGCGTTTTGTCCGATGGACGTTACGAATGACTCAATCCAGGTTCCCCAAGCTCTGATTTGAGCCTTGTCGGGCTGCATAGGACTGCCACTTGGGCCGTCTGCCCAAATGGTTTTTGCATTCTCAACCATTTTATTACCTTATTAGGAGACCGTAAAAGCGCCTGTCGGAATCATGTTTCCAGCAACGCCACTGGCGTTCACGGACTGAACCCAACCGTAATATGTGCCGGCTGGCCTAGTGATCGTTTTGCTGTAACTTCCGTTTGGAACGCCTGAGATGAGCGGGCCGCTAAACGTCGCTGTAGAGCTATTGTTCACGGTGTTGTAAAATATCTTGGCTCCGGCATAGTTCGCGGAGTTTGGAGCATTCCAGTTTATCGTCGCTTCTCCAGCGACGCCCGTTATGACGCTTAGATTGTAAACGTCACCAGGCGGAGTCGGGTCAGCAGTCGAGAAAACCGTGTCAGTCGATGACCAATTTGAGAATTTACCAGTCGTCGTAATCCACGCAGCCTGAACTTCAAGAGACTTATTGGCTGGAACGACATCGGTACTAAGCGACACATATCCACCAGAGGCAGAAAACGAACCGAAGTTCTTTTGAACCCAATCCCCCGGTGCCCCGCCCCCTGCATCTGCTAGCCTATATCGAATGGCCGCGCTTAGCGACGAGTCAGATGGGTCAACAAGCTTTACCGCAAGGTATACCGAGCCGGAGCTAGCCTGCGCGACGGCGGAATAGATGACCGGTGACGACAGGCCGGCCGGATTTGGAGCGGGCGGAACTGGAGGCTGCGTTCCTTCGTCGGTCGCAGGATTCCATGCGTCAATATCGGAAGGGTGCTTGATGAAATCCATCGCGAACCCGCCAGACGTAATCGCTAGAATAGACCGCCTGTTTTCAATCAAAAGACCGTCAAGAGACGGAAGCGCCAAAGGACTATTGAGACGAATCCAGCGCGAATAGATCGCATTGATTCCGGACAGGCGAACGTTTATCGTTCCCTTCTTGCGCTCCTGTATTCTGAGCCAATCCCTTTTTCCAAGACGTCTGGCCTGACGCCATTGCTGGCACCACATATAAGAGGCGTCTTGCGACAGAACGCGGCCAGCTGTCAGTTGCCGGTCAACATCTTCAAAATAGTCTGTATCGGACGTTGCGTAATTGGTGGCCGGATAGGCGAACTTCGGGACGAGGCGATTTATTTCCTCTTCAGGAAGAACGTCGTGCTGTAGCTGATAGCCGATGATGTCTTGATCGCTAAGTGTCTCGACCAACGATTCGCGGAACTTGCCAACGCGGAAAAGCAATGCGCCGTCACCGCGCTCGCAAAGCCAGCCGTCACAAGCAGCCAGAATTGCATTTGTTGCAACCTTCGGGTCGTTTTCGGCTGTATCAAATCCGCCAACCTCATAGCGCTTTTCGGTTCCTCCGCCTGCCGTTGGGATGCTTTCGTCGCAGACATTGGCCTCTTCTATCCAGATATCAACGACGGGAAGGATGGCCTTGTTATAGTCTCGCTTATGGCCAAATTCGTTGAAGCACTGGTGCCACAACATCACGAGCGCAGCGTTCTTGCTCCACTTCCATGTGCTCTTGTCTGTAGGCGATTGCGTATTGTCACGCGGATCGTAAACATAAGCGCCATCGACTTCGACCGAAAGTTTCGGGGCGCCGTATGGAAAGTAGGTAAGTTGATTTTCAGCCTTAACACTTAGCGCAGCCATGGCGATTGATGCTTGCCCGTCGCCCCTATGAGAAGACGACCAAACATCAGACCCAAGATACGTTGAAATTCTATCGTAATACGTCTCAACGTCTTCGCCATACCTGTAGTCAATCCATACGTTTTGACCGCCATAACGAAGGTCAGAAAGTCCATCAACCCAATTTCCAGTCAACGTTACTTCATCATCGTGCAAAAAGAACCTGTTGAACGATCTGATCTTGTGACCGGCTACAGCCTGAACTGAGCAAAGCTTATTGCCTGACGCCTCCCAAAGCATATATGCGCCGGCTACTCGCGTCCGGCCAACAACCCACTGCCTGAAAGGTCTTGCTTGCTGAAGTGGAACCTTGCCGTCTTCCGGCGAAGGAGTTTGCACGCTGCGCTGAGGATTGAGGAGCGCATTGATTCCAATAGAAATTGCAGTGGTGACTAGAGCTGAAGTAGCCGTTGCCAGAAGTGAGGCGGTCGATACTCCAAAGATTGAACCGGTAAAGCCAAGGCTGCTGTAAAAGACAGTAAGCAGGCTTGTAATCGGGTCGTTCGTTGGGGGCGGACTGCGCAGAAACGTGCTTGAATGCACGTCAAGTTCGCGCATGCGGCGCTGAATTTCATCGCTTTCCGCATGTTCGTAGCCGTTGAAGTTATACATTCCTACTCCTCGCCGGAGTTCGGCAATCGCCACGCCTTTAAGCGGGTTGCGCGCTTTGCGATTATGCCGGTAGGCCCCACCGTCAACCAGTTAGGCCCGAATGCAATCGCCGCTATTGTCGCCATCTCCGTAGCGCCAGCTTCGTCAACGGTAGACATGGAAACCAAACCTATGTCGCCAGTGTTGACTTGTTCGTCGCCGCGCAATCGTAAGCAGCCTAGTGGCAGCAAATGCGCGTCCATGAACGCTGTATACCCGCCGAAGCCGTCAACGATCATCAGCGCATCAAGGCGCGTCTTGTACGTCCCGCGCAGCTTTGCGGCTGGATCCACACCAAGGCAGTGCTGCACCCAGGTTGCGGCGAACGTCATGCAGTCGTCGCCGCCCACCCCGCCCCACCGAAAGCGGTGTGGCAGGCGAATGAATTTTTGAATGTCCATTATCCACCTTGTCGGTTAGGTGTAGTGTGGCCATACTGGATTAACGCCGCGCGCCAGCCGCGAGACCTGATCGCAAAACTTGTCTGTAGGCGAAAAAGCCTTCTGCTGCGCCGATGTCCACGTTGATCTAGAGGCGCGCGACCGCCCATCGTCACCTGACGTAACGGTAAGGCCGAGCGTCATGACCTTATTATTCGTGCCCATGACTGGCTGCACGTTTTCCGTATTGTGGGACGCCTTGCCCTTCCATATTGGAATGATGGAGGACATCGGCTGATAATATTCGTCAAGCGTCGTAAGGCCCAAATAAACATCAGCACCACGAACGGGCGGCAGACTATCTATCAATTTGGCGCCCATAGCCGGGTCTATGCCGGATAGCGTAAATTCCACGCTATCTGACGTTCCGTTAACCAGTACTTCAAGAGACGGAACTCCTTCTAAAACGCCGCCGCCGTAATATGTTGTCCCGGCTGGGTCAACGCTGTCTATGCCGGCCGGGATGTCTCCAGCGCCAAACCAAAGATGCAAAGGAGGATCTGTCGCGACATGCAAAAAAATGCCAAGTTGATGAGAACCCTGAAGTTCAGCAATGACGTTATCAGGTATCCATCCCATTAAAACGCCTCTACAAAACTGAGCGTTGGCTGCGATTGCCAGAAGCCTTGAACTTCCCACGGAATAGACGCGCCAGGTGCAAGTTTCGCGCAAAATTTAGGACGCGCGAATTCAATTCTGTCGTCTTCTGAAACGGCCTCTCGCAAGGCCGGTGCAATTGCCAGCGTGTAATCTTTATACGAATAATCGGTGCCGCTAACGGTTTCTGTGGACTCCGCCGAGACCGACAAGACATCCCAGTATCGATATACGCGCCACCCCTTAGTCGGATGGTAGACAGAAAACCAATCGCTATGACGCAGCGGACGCGAGGCGCCGTAAACGCGAATTGAAATGATGCCAGCGTTGAGCGCCGCATCAGCCGTAAACTTACCCCACACCGTCGATTGGCTATACCCTGAAGTGTCAGAAAAGTGAGAGCCGTCGCTATGAGGTATGTTTGATATTGCCGTTATCGGCCACCTGTCATAAACGGGAAAAGGCCCCATCCAATCCGTCTTGAGTGGCACATTAATAAAGCGAAATCCGCCCGTCAGGCGCGCGGAAAGCCAGTTGGTATATTCGTGCTCTTCTCGCGCCTGTACCCAACAATTTTGATAGGAACCGGAGACGATCCCGCCTCCGGTTGTTTCCATCGTAATTGTCTGTCCAAAGCCATTTCGACCGCCCTCGATGGCATTGACAACCACGTCGAACGACATTCTCTGCGGCTTGATAAAGTCTATATCAAGCGTAGGCTGGTTTATGTAGCTGCGCGCCATTATCAGCCCTTTTGATTGCTATACCGCGCCTGTAGCGCACCAACACCGCCGCGGCGTTGGCCTTCGTTGTACGTCGAAAGCCCCTGCTGCACGCCCTGCTGAACAAGCGTTCGCACATGGTCGTCGCCGTTCGCGCCGTCGATATGGATGTGCACTTCACGGCTCTGTGCTGTGCCGCTGCTAGCCGTCTTCTGCTGCATGGCTGTCGCCATCCGATGCGTTGGCACCACCTGCGACCCGCGGGGCAAGTTGACAAGTTCCGGGCCGCGTTCGCCGACGATAGCCATGCCGCCAGGGGCGGATTCGGTGCCGTCTGCGTAAAGACCGATACCTCCAAGCTTCCAAGCGCTGGCGAACTGTGCCGAAGAGCCAAAGATTGACATGCCAATTGAAGACAGTCCGCTTAGCAGGCCGCCGCCGCCGCCGGCGGCAGATGAGGCAAGCCGTTGGCCTGCCTGCGACATGCCGCTGCCGAGGTTGTTTAGTCCGTTGCCGAATTGTGTTAAATTTCCGGACGCGGACTTCGCGGAATCGGCAAGTTTATTGACGGCATCCGAAGCAGAGTTTCCGCCTATGCCATCCCACTTGCCAACGCCAACCTTTGCGGCGCCGTACCACGAACCCCAGCCGTTTTGCTTCGCGTAATCAAGTGCAAAATCAACGCCGGCAGGTCCATTCGTGGCAAGGCGCGGGTCAAGCCCGGTTTGGCTCATGAACTTGCTGCCAAGGCCGCCGTTCATATAAAGCTGGTATGGTCCGAAGGATGGCTCCTGAACGCCATTTTTAAAGACGCCAGATTGCATATTCCAGCTATTCAAGCCGCCTTCAGATTTGGCAACCTTCAATGCAATACTTGGGTCAATTCCGCGCGAAAGAGCCGCCTGCGTGATGTAGCTGGCAACGTCAGTGTTCGGGATGCTGCCAAGCGGAGCGCTCGTTACGTCGCCAGTGCGGTATCCCTTCAAGAGACTGCCGCCTACGGTGCTCGTGACGCCACCCGTCACAGCTTTGCCAAGCAACCCACCAAGCCCACTCACGCCACCAGTATCCCCGCCCATAAGGGCCTTCGTCAGGATTGTGCCAAGCATATCGCCCAGCTTGTCCCAAAGGCGGTTGGCCTGGTTCAGGAGCGCGTTTTCAAGCGCAGTGCCAAATGCCTTTCCGATGTCGCCGCCGTTCTTGGACAGTTCTTGGCCGAAGGAAGTGACGAAATCGTGCACGTCCGTCTTCATCTGCTGTGCATCATAAAGACGATTCAGGCGGCCGGCTTCCGGCGAGTTAAGATCGGTCGGCAATCCATACTGTTGAAGCGTGCTATAGACTTGATTTTGCCGTGCGGTACGCCCAAGCGTGCCGTACTGTTGACCTATATCGTAGTTGAACTTCTGCTGATTATAAGCATCGGTCAGCTTGCCGAGTTCCGCAGCCTTCTGCTTGATAAGCTCGATTTCGGACTCGTCAACCTTCGTGCCGTTCTTTGCGGCTTCAAGGCGCAAAGCGCTGGTTAGCTCGTATTCCTTGCGGAGCGCGGCAATCTCGCCACCCGTCTTGTCGATGGTCTGGATTTCAAACTGCGCGTCTTGCACAGTCTTTTCCAGGTCGAGGCGCCTGCTCTTTTGTGCGTCGGCAAGCTCTTTTTGCGCCTGCAAAAGCGCCTGCGTGCCGGCAAGCTCAATGCGGTAATCGCGTGCCGTCGTGCTTTCGGACGGGTTGAACTGTGCTGCCGCTTGTGCGCGTGCTGCCGCGGCCTTCTCTTCCGGCGTCTTGGCATTCAAGCCAAGCTTGAATGCATCCAGCGTATTTTGCTGGCGCTGGTAAAGCGAAGGCGTGCGGTCTGCCGCGGCGTTCTGGTCATTGGCTGGATTGAACACCCCAAGCGGATCGAGCGGAGAGCCGCTATTGTTGATTTGCGTGCGTACCGCCGCTTCGCGAGCCGCGCTAACCGCGCGCGCAAACTTGTCCAACTCGCCAACCGAATTGACGATCTTGTCGGCAAATTCCTGCAACTTTGGATCGGAGTCGGCAATGCGCTTCACGGACGTATAAAACTCGTCCATCTTCGGATTGCCATCTTTGATCGTCGCCTGCAATTCGCGGAAGGCTTCCTGAAACGGCTTGTAATCGCTGTTGGCGGTGAAATCTAACTGCTGCGTTGCCTGCCCGAACCGGCCAGCCGAACGCGATGTGCCACCAAAATTGCCAAGGAAATCTTTCTGCGATGTCCGTAACTGCGCCTCAAGCTGGATATTGCTCGTGCGACTTTGCAAATCCACTAGGCTACGGCTCACATCAGCGTAAGCCTGCAAATTCTTCATCGCGCCGCCGTAGGCATCCGCAACGGCCTTGATGGATTCCTCGTGCTGCTTCAGGATGTCAGAGGCGGATTTGGCTTTCTCTCCGCCCTCGTAAAGCTTCACACCAAACTGGATGGCGGCGGCCGCGCCAGCCGTGAGGCCGATCGTTGCCAGCGTCAGCGGATTGACGAGTTCAGCCAAGCCAGCGCCTAGCGCCTTCGCCGCGCCGCCGAGCGTTGTTACGCCGCTCATCTGAAGCGCACCAGCCGCCTGTCCGCCCTGCTGGAAACCAATCGTGCCGGGATTCATGCCCATAAGGGCTGTAACAAGAACGTCCTGTCCCTGCGCGGCAAGGTTGCCAGCCAGAAAGCGGTTTGTGCTGTTGTTGTTGGCGGGCGACCTAGATTGAAGAGTGTCAAGCTTCTTTAGTGCGTCCCCAAGACCAAGGGCTTCAGCTCTTGCGCGCTGTATTTCATCGGGCAAAACACCGAAGCGTTTAGTTATACCCTGTAGAACAAGATCGGCCTGCTCAAGAGAAATTTTCCCCTTTTCAATTTGCGTCGAAAGGGAGTTAAACTCCTTACCGAAGTTAAAGACGGAGGCGGCTCCGTCAATATAGCGCATTTTTAACCGCTGAACCGCATCGCCAGCGCGCCCTATCTTGGATTCAACCTGTGCTGCCTCTACGCCAACTTGGCGCATGGCCTCGCCCATGCCGTTTGCGCCGGCAATCACCTGGTCGGCGCCGGCCTTGAACTTGCCGCCATCGACTTCAGCCGAAACGCGGAGGGTGCGAATATCAACGGTCATGTGTTTTCGGTGCTTCCGTTCTTCGCATCGCGGCGGGCGTTATCTTTTTCCTGCCGCTCTGCTTGTATCTTGAGATATTCGCCATCAAGCGCGTTCATGAACAAATGAAACGCCTGGAGGTCCGCGCCGGAAATACCGTAGTCGCGCGCGTACTGGCTTAGGGCCTGATAATAGATTGGCCCCTCGCCTCCCATGGATCCGATGAAACGGTCGAATTGCAGCGCGTCAAACGCACGGAAATAAAGTCCGTGCCACGGTCGCGGCTCAAACTCTTCCGTTTGCGGCTTGTCGCGCTGTATCCAGTCTTCATCGGGAAATTCTTCGGCTAGTGCCGCCTTCCACTCCTCTATTTCTCGCTCCTTCGGCGTCATGCCGATTTTGCGGAACCTTTCGCGGAAGGCTTTTCGGAGTTTTTTATTTCGTCCTCATCAAACTCAATGTTTGTTTCGGAAATCTTGGCAGCGCACCACTCTACCGCGGCAACAACGGCGCGGTATTCGTAGTCTCCTAGGACTTCTTCGGCTTTCGCGCGCGAGTAAGAAACATCAAGACCGCGCCAATCGTGCAAAATGTGCTTTGCGTAAAGCTTGCCGATCTCTGGAACGACAACGGACTGCGGAACCTTGTTATTGTACTGTTTGGAGAGTTTGCGGATAAGATTGTCGCGCTCAACCTGATATGTCTCAAGGAGCAACGAAGAAACCTTGAATTCAACGCCGGGAAGGTCCGGCGATTCAATCCAGTCGCCTTCGGTTTCGCGGCGGGTATCTGCTTTAAGGGAGGAAAGTTTAAGTGCCATGTTGGCTCCTATGTCGGTAGGTTGCCGGGATTGGGCAAACGGCGGGCGCCCGACAACGCCCGCCGCCGCACTTGCGCTAGCCGTTAGGCGGCGGCGCGAGTAATCGAAAGGGAGGCAGACGACGACGAGTCGAAGTATGCCTGATACGGAATATCCAGAAGTACAGGCTGGCCATTGCCAACAGCGGGCGGCCCGCCGTCCAAAAGCTTTACCTTCGGAAGGCTGAAGGTGTATGAATTGCCTGCGGTATCCGAAAGAACGAAGCCAAGGGCAACGTCCGTGTGGTTCAGAACCGCATGATATGCATCGGTGTTTTCGAAATAGGTGGTCATGGTGCCGGTGACTTCAAAGCGACCGAGGCCATGCGAGTAAGGCGCATACTGCCCGACAATATCGTTCTGGTAGATATTGTTGTTGATGCGCATCGTGAGCGAGCGCATCTTGGGAGAATTGGTAATCCCCGTAAGCGCAAGCGAGCCGACGTTCAGGCCGGCGTTGAAAACCGTGGTCGTCGTTGCGGCGGTATAGGTCGCACCGGAAATGGCGGTCGTCGCATCGCTTCCGTTGATGCCCATAATGCCGAAATTGGCCTGTACCGACTGACGCGCCGTCAAGGTGAGGTCAAGTGTGTTCACGCGAACGCCGGTAAAGCGAACGTAGCTCGTGCCGCTACCCTGCGTGAAGGTTTCCTCAATCGACATGGTTTGCGCAGTCGTGCCGTTCTTGAGAACGTCAGTGCTCCACGACGAGCAAAACAGCATGGCAAGCCAATCGTCATACGTGCCGTAGGACAGAAGGCCGTTGACGGTGCCGGAAACACTGCGGCCAACGTCAACAATGGACGCAACGTTGCGGTCGGCGCGGACTTCGTTCGGGATGTCCGTCTGCTTCTGAATGCGAACGTCGGAATTAAGGTAACGAAGAATTTGAAATGCGGGCGTGCTAGGCGTGGTCCCGATTGTGACTTCGGGAATATACGCCAGGCGTACCTGACTGCCGTCAGCTACGGTCATATTTTTCTCCAGTAGGAAAGGTTATAGGCTGGTGACTTCACGCCTGCGCCAATGGATACTGGCCGTGATGGCGTAGTAATTGGGGAAATCCTGCCCCGGTTGCCCTGCCCCGATGCTCATTTCTGGCATGAACAAGGATTCGCCCGTCACGTTGTCGGTAACGATGGGCTGCTCTCGAAAGAGGTTTAAAAGTTCGTTCGCGTAAACGCGCGCGTCACGGCTTCCGGCGCCGGCAGGCGTCATGACATGCATGAACGTCGTGCCTTCCTCCAGCCACAAGTTATGCTGAGGCGAACCAAGGCTTTCTTGGTTGAATGTGTCGCCGTAAATCTCGACATAGACGAACTGCATGCCAGCATCGATGTACTGCTGCGCAAATTCGTTTTCGAAGATGATGGGCGTAGTTGTCCAGTCGCCTAGCCGGGTGGCAAAGGCGTCGTAAACCGCAGGGCTGGCCATTAATCCACCTGGTTAATCACGATTGCGGGATAGGTAATGGGCATCCCGGCTTGCCGGTCTTTGCGGCTTCCGTTGCGTTTCAGGATGTACGGCACGCCGGCAATTAGGCCGTTTGAGATATCAAGCCAGACGGTTTCGAAGGAAAATCCGCCGCTGTTACTGCTACCAAATTGGCGCGCGCAAGCGTTCTTCGCACCGTCAAAGACGTATCCGCGCTTCTTGCCGATAATTCCCGCCTCAACCTTCCGAATGTACGGCTGGCTGTTGGTAATGATGACTTCGGCGCTCGGCGGAATGGAATCGTAATCGGTGACAATCTTTTGGTCGGCAAGCACGACATAGCTACTGCGGAACCGCCCGCTTTTCACGGGTGAGCGCTTTTGCAATTCGGAAATCGCAAACGTGATAATCGGTTCCCAAAGCGAAAAGTCGTAAATGATCGGCCCCGGTGCCTTAACGGACTCTTCCGACGCGCCACGAATGCCGTTCACATACCGCGTGTAGTTCTTGCTCGCGCGGCCCGACGAAATCACCTCGTTGAGTGACTTCTTGGCGTACTTAGCGAGTTCAGCGTTGATCGACTCTGGCGACAGGTCATTGACGATAAGCCGAAGCTCGCGCTCAAAGGTGTCGTAGGCCATGGGCTACCCCGCCACCACCAAATCCGTGCGAACCCAAACGCCGTTGACGTAAATCGGCTTAGCCGCCTGAACCTGCCGTTCCTTGCCCTGCACAACCATCTTGTCGGTCGTGCGCGGCAAGTGCTTATCGACGGCACTTCCGACAATGATATTGTCGTCCGCACCGGGCCAATCTGCCGCGACAATCTCGCTAGGCGACATCACGATGTTGAGCGAATTTTGCGTAATCGTGCCGACGATCTGTTCGGCGCTTACGGCGCGAACCGCGGCGCGGCACGTCACCTCCGCAACGACATTGGATCCGCTGCGCTTGACCGTCCGGCGAAGCACCACGTCTTCGCCGTAGTTTGCCAAAGCGCGGTTGAGCGCGTCGATTTCAGCCGTCATCACGCCACCACGGGGATTCGATAGTTTTCAAGTATGTCCTCGACATCGGGCGGCATGTTGCCGGCGTCCCCTCCGGTAGCAACCCAATATGCGACATCGCGCACGCCGGGAATGTTTTCCGACTTCAGGAACGGGTCGCGCCCCTGCGCCAAATATCGCGCCTTGACCAGCCGGATTGTCGCATCCTGTACGTCTGTAGGGACTATCGCAAATCCCGCGCTGTATGTCACCGAAAGCGGCCAAGCTAGCCACGGTTTCGGATATCCATTCGTGTCAAGGCGGATTAGAATTCCATTGTCGTTGTCGGCGCGGTAGTCGGTGCCCGAAACAAGCGTTTCGCCGTTTTCCAGAACCTCGGTAATTGACACAACAGGCCAACGCGAAAGCTGCAAGTCCTTGACCTGCCCGACAACCTGGAAAGAATACCATTCGCGATCCGGCCAAATCTCGTCCTTGACGGTTTCAGCAACGAATGCACGATTGCAGAACTGCGCAATCGTCGTGGACGCATAATTCAGGTAGCGCGTAAGCAGCGTGTCCTTTGACGTGTCGGCAATGCCAAGCTCCGTCTTAACGTCGGCAAGGCTTGCGAGCGCGTAGCTGCTGGCTGGTGTAACAACCGTCGTAATCGAGCGCAAGCCCATGTCATCTCCTTACCCGACAACCGCCGCAACGGTTGCGCTTGTGCCGGTAGCCTTGACGCGGCGCGTCTGCACCGGAATGCGCGTTCCAGCCGCAAGGGAGCCGAACGTCAGAGTATCGATGTCTGCGTTGTCGGCCGGGATAATCACCAGTGTGCCGGCGGTAAGAACAATCAACTCGCGCGCCACGTCTGCTAGGTCGTTACTGTTGTCGGCCGTAACCGTCACAAGCTTTCGACCATTAGAGCCGAAATCGGGGCCGAAGCCCTTCCAAATGTCCGCCATACTACTTCCTCACGTATTTGCGCTTTGTCGGCACGGCGCCCGGCTCAACCATAGCCGCCTCATACCCCATCGGGCGGAACGGACGCAGATCGCCAGCATCGCCGGCCGCAATAAGCGCGTCGGCAAGCGCGTCCGAAACATGGATGTCGTCGCCCGCCCGCCAAGGGCGCATGTCATTCTTCAATGTGACTGTCATCATCGGCCTTCTCCCCTTCCGCCTTCGGCTCTTCGGCTTCTGGATCTTCCGGCTTCGGCTCCTCGACTTCTGACGCCTCGACCACAGCCGCGACATCGCCCGCAACCGCCTCAACCGCCTGCTCAACTTCGCGAACGGGATGCATGAGCGCGTCAACTACATGGTCAAGCGCCTGACGCACATGCAGCGAAATTTGGTTGCTCGCGGCATGCACATGGATGATGCCCATGGTCGTGCCGTCCGCGTTCGCAAGCTCCTGCGCCACGCGCTTAATCATGTCTTTCAGTTCGTCGTAGATTGTCATTTCTCACCTATGGGGTAGAAGGGGCGCATTCGCGCGCCCCATTCTGGAATTACTGCGCGTAGCGGTCGAAGCCGGCAAACCAACCAACGGCGCGAAGTGCGGCCGTATCCGTGCCGGAAGCCGACAGGTCAGGCGTGTACTTCAGGCGAACGTAGCGGTGAGCGGAGTTCAGATCGACGGCAATCTCAAAGTTCACATCGCCCGTCGCCGTGGCCACCGTGGCGGCCGTAGCGGACTGATAAGTGGACCAAGTCGAGTTGTCCGAAGAGTGCTCAATCGTGTACGCAATGGTGAGCGTCTGCGAAGATGCGAGCGTGGTTTCACCGACAACAGCAAAGACGGCAGAACCCGGCATAGAACCGTTCTGGAATGCCGACATGCGGTCAATCGTAATACCAGTGACCTGCGTTGCATCGCCCGAGCCGCCTGCCGTGACAGCGTTTGCCGCAGCAAGTTTCTTCAGCGCGCCGTAAGACGCGACGTTATGTTTCTGTGTGATATCCATTTGGGAATCCTTGAAGAGTTGGGCGGCTTGTTAAGCCGCCCTTAAGACGCTGATTTATTTAGGAAATCGCAGGTGCCCATCTTACAAACTGCGCAATCGCAACCGATGCGTCGTGGCGAAGCTGGAAGTCGTGTTCGGCAATCGCGCGAATAACCGTCTGGTCATTCTGGAATGCGGAAACCGTCGCGCCAGTACTATCGACGTACGAACCTTCGTTCGAAACAGCCAACTGGAGCTGCATGGAATCGAAGAGCATGGCTTCGTCCATTTCCGCCAAGATGACGAAAGAGCAATCGTTGTTGGTGGCCGATGCGTCCGAAATGTTGATTGGTAGCTGCGTAGTCGTGAACAGCGGGTAGCCGAGAAGCGTTCCCTTCAGGACTTCATCGCGGAAGACGTAAACGCCAAGCGAGTTCTGAACGTTCAGGAGATAGTTCTTCGAGCGCGGGTGCATGAACCAAACGCGCTTAGACGGCATGACGTTCGCCGTATCAAGCTTGTTGATCAGGCCGCCGAGTTCCGACGCAACCGTTGCAAGCGTGTAACTTGCGTTGGACGAAATCCAGTTGCCGCCAACGGCGGCAGTCGAGGCGGCGCCAACCTTGAACAGGCCAGCCGTAGAGCCGTAGGCATTCGCGAACGACAGGAAGCCGCGCGGAGTGTCAACGGTGCCGGCGCCCGTAAGGAACGCGAGGTCTTCGCGAAGGGCCATGACCTTTACGAGGTCGTCGCGCACGAATGCGTCAACGGCCGGGTCAGCATAGCGCATCATGTCGTTGGAAACCGGAACCAGCGCGGTCAGCTTCTTGTAAGAAGCGGTGATCTGGTTGAGGGTTTGCTGCGACTGCGCAATTGCCGCATTCTCGGCGCCATATGCGGCGGTAGCGGCGGAACCCTGACCCGGAATGGTCATCGTGCCGCGCGGCATCGGGATATTGCGCGGGCCGGCGCCACGAACAACAGCCATTGCGCGAAGCAGCGGAATGATTTCGTTCATCACGTCGGGCGGGACGATAAAGCCGCCGGCCGTACCGGTGGAGGTTGCCAGTGCGCGCGTAACCGGGTGGCGCTCGCCGTACATTTCGGCAGCGGCGGAGCGAGCAACAAACGGATTGCCGTTCACGGCGCCAAGCGTCTTGACAATGCCGCCAACGATCAGCGACTTTTCCTTGACGTACTTGTCGGTTTCGGCGGAAGCGGCAACCTTATTGGTCGGCTCCTGGTCGGCGGAGGGCTGAAGGTTGGAAGCGGCAAGCGTCTGCGTGTCGATAGCAGCCTTCAGCTTGACGTCGATGTCTTCAACGGACTTCTTTGCGGCTTCGTATGCATCAGCAACGAATTCGTCGGCACCTGCGGCAGCTTCAAGCGCCTCAATAGCCTTTGCGCGGGCCTGCTTCAGGTCCGCAATCTTGGTTTTAAGCATGAATCATCCTTCACGCGGCAAGCGCGTGTCAAAAAATCGGATTTTCAGGGGATTCCGGCCTGTCGCCGGGGTTTAGGCGAAGCTTTGCGCGTGTCGGGGCGCGGAAGTGCGTCTAGGCGCCTGTTGGCCGCATGCGGGCCGTTATTGGCGTCAGAAACCCATCTTCAGCTTCATAATTTCGACTTCGCGCAATCGTTTTGCACGTTCGTCGTTTGCCTTAACCGTGTCGGCAGGCTCGGAAACATCCGTGTCGGACGATTCCGCAGTCTTCAGGGCCTTCAAAGCGCCAAAAACCGACTTAATCGTCAGTTTTTCGGTGTTTTTAGCCAAAATGTTCATGATTGGCGCCATATTGGCGACCATTTCGACGCCTTCATCGGCGTCCGCGGGCATGCCGCCGTCAGCAAGATGCATGCCGCCCGCTTCCATGGCCTCTTCGCCAAGTAGTTCGGCAACCTCTTCCTGCGTCATGGCAATGAGCGCGGCACCCATTTGGCGCATGATATCGGCCAGAATGTCGGGCAAATTCGAGCCGTCTTGCTCAATTTCAGCCTCCCATTCGACGCATTCCTCAAGCCAAGCAAGGTCATCCAGCATGTATGCCAGTTGCGCGACTTGCCACAGCCCCTTTGGGGTCATTTTCGGCGCGGCTTTTGCCTTCTTTTCGGCGGCAAAGCGGGCTTCGTAGGAATCCAGTACCGCAACGGCTTTTTCGCGGATGTCAGCGGCAAGTTCTGTGCCATCCAGCGCCTTGCGGGCCGCGGCAAGAGAGCCGCGCGTGACAGCCAGGCCATTTTCCGTCACGACTGCGAACGGAATGCCATAAGCATCGATGCTTTCCGGGTTTGAGGCGTCGTAAACTAGGAATCCCTTGCGTGCGGCCGTCGTGTCCGGAGATTCACCATGGAATCCTGCGCGGTCAAACATTTCGGCGGCGCTATAGCGCGTGTCTACCTCCGCATCCGCAATTTTTAGCTCGCGCGACGCGCCAACCTTCAGCTTAGTGCCGTTTTTCATACTTTTTCCCGTTATTACGGCGTTCCCATTGCAAGGCGTCGGCGTGAATGAGAATTCCATCATGTCGGATTTCATGTACCGCTGCGGCCCACGGGACGGATTGCCCTTGTCAAGCGGCATGGTTTCAACCGGCATGAAGCCAATCGAGGCGGCGTTAACCAGCCCGTTCGTAATCATCTTGTAAACGTTGTCCGAAAGCGGCAATTGCCCTTCCGGCGGAAACTGCACAAGCGCCACAATGCCGTTGCCGGTGCGCTCAATGCTAATGCACGACGCTACCGGCTGGTTTGGATCGTGGTTAAACAGCACCGGGCCGGCGCCCGTTGCCATGTATTTCGACCAGTCAACCCCATCCGGCACGACAATTTCGCCGCTGCGGTCAACGTCATCCGTCGTAACAATGACGCGAACCTGCCTTTTGTCGGCCAGGTTCTCCGCCATGAACGCCTTTTGGACTAATTTCATATTGGAATCCCGTAGGCAGCGGCGCTAATCTGCGCCGTCCTTGTTATTGTCTTTGCTGCCGTTGCCGGGATCGGCCAGCGTTCCACTATCGGGCCGTCCGGCGCCATCCGCCGCCGTGCCGCTCATATCGCTACCCAACGCTGCCGTATTGACCGGGAACATAAGCTCATCCCCGCCCTTCATGGGCGGCAAGCCTTCCTCGCGGCGGCACTCGTTCGGCGTTGCAAGGCCGGACATGACCTTAAGGCGCTGGTTATTGATGCGGGTCTTTTCCGAAGCCCTGAGAAGGTTGCGTTCGTCAAAGTCAACCATCAGGTCATCGTCAAAAAGCCCGAAAACCATGTCGAGCTTCTGTTCCCACATTTCGCAATCCGGCATAATCGTGGCGTTCACATACGCCTGATCCAGATCGTCAATGCTCGCGCCGCGCGGATATCCATCAACAACGCCAAGCTTATAGGGCGGCACCGAAAACCATCTGGCCACGTCCTCAATCGCCATTTTGCGTTGTTCAATAAACTGCAGATCCACCGACGTGAGCGCCATCGGCTCCCACTTAATGCCGTCCTCAAGAATAGCCGTCTTGCCGGTGTTCTGAATACCGGACTTAAAATCTTCCCATTGGCGCTTCAGCTTTGCCGCGGTGTCGGGCGTCAGCTTCTTGTCAGTTTGCAAAACGCCGCTTGGCCGCGCGCCGTTGTCAATCCACCGTGCCGCCTGCTGTTCTAGCCCCATGGCAACGCCGATAGAGTCGCGCGCAACGCCGATTGTCGAAACGCCGACGTGGATATTGAATGCCAGCCCGCGAATGTGCAGGATATCTTCTTCCGGGATGGCAACCGGCAAGTCGCGCAAGGCCGCAATCTGGAAAAGACCAACGCGATTGACGTTGTAGAAAATGGAGCCGTCACCGGCCTCCATCACCATTACCGCATCCGGATTGACCGGAATGAGGTATTGCGGCGCGCCCTTTGCATCACGCAGGATAACCGCATAGGCGTTGTTTCGCAGCACCAGCGCAACATGCATCTGCACCGCGAATTCAAACCACGTCTGCACCCAATTAGGCCGGCGCAAAATCCGCGCCAACGGATGGTCCGTCACGGGATTCCCGCTTCGGCCTTCCGCAATCTTGCGCAGCGACGGCTTGCACCGTGCGAAGTCCTTGGCGCGCTGCATAACCGCGGCATATACCGTCGAAACGCTTACCGCCGTGCCTTGGCTGATCTGTACGCCCGCCGCACTCGGCAGCGAGCCTAGCGTCGGCAAATAGCCGGCCGCCGGCACGCCCGCCGATGACTTGTCAACGGCCTCCCTGCGGAACCTGTCAAAGAATCCCATGTCTTTTCCTAGTCATGCGACCTAAAGCACCAGCAGGTCATGCGTTTCGTATGCGGAATGCGGGTCAACGAACTCGTGCGTACCGGCAACGGACATCGCCATTGCCAGCGCAACCATGCCGTCAATGCGACCGTGCGATTTAGATTTGGACAGTTTGCGATTGCCCGCCGGATCCGATTGAACCGTGGCGTTTGCCGCGCACATCGTCAGAACCGGGTGCATGCCGTGCGCAATGCGCCCGTTAAGCAAGGCCGACTCCAAATCGCGCAATGCCGGCGACATGGTTTGGAACCCCTGCCCAATATCGGCAAAGATCGCATATTCGCCCTCAACCTGGTCTTCGGTGAAACCAGCCCGCAACAACCACGGCTTTAGGTGCCGCCAATTCCAGCGGTCGAACCCAATCTTGCGCACGTCGTTGCGCTCGCAAACCTCATAGAGGTGCGCCGCAACATATTCGTAATCAACGGTATTCCCCGGCGCCGCAACCAAATACCCCTGATCGCGCCAAGTGTCGTAAGGTACTCGGTCACTGCGCGCCTTATCGCGAAGATTGGCGCCAGGGAGCCAGAAAGTCGGCTTCACATGCCACGTCTGTTCAACTGGCGCCATCAGAACAAGCGCAGTCAAGTCGGACACTTCCGACAGGTCCAGCCCGCCGTAAACGGGCAGTCCGTCGAAGTCAGGAACAACAGGAGCGCCGCAATTCTTCCAAATCGTACGTGACACGAACGGCGCGTTCATATCGACGCGCTGATTCAAAATCAGGTTACGATATTCAGGCTCCCGCGACGGCATGCGCCGCGCGTCCTCGCCCATCGCCTTCGTCTCTTCCGCGTTCTGGAAATCGCCAAACGCCGGATTGGCCGCCCGCATAGCATCTTCGCTAAACGGATCCATTTCAGGGGCGGCCGTGTAAAGACTAACAACCGTGCGCTTGTCCTCGCCTCGCATGGCGTCGTCAATCAACACGGACAGCAAATCGCCGTCAGTCGGCGCCTGCGTAGAAATCACAATAGAAAGCGGGTCATCCTGCGCGCCGGTCGCCGTCTCAAGCGCTTCGTAAAGCTCCGAACGCGGCCCCTTCACCTGCCCCAACTCATCATGCACGATAAAGACAGGCGACAGGCCGTAAGCCGTGGACGCATCCGCCGAAAGCGCCCGGTAAAGCGTACCGAGTTCCGCGCAATAAAGCTGCTTGGCCGTATCGCGGATCGTCACGACGCCGCCGTGCGCTATATCAAGCGCCGGATTCATGCGAACCATCTTGGCGGCAAGCGCGAACAAAACCGCCGCCTGCTCGCGTGACTGCGCCGCGCTGAACAGCTGGCTATTTGGCCGCGCTTCCGGACCGCACAAGTGCAAGAGCAGCAGACATGCCGCTAAAGCCGTCTTGCCGTTCTTTCGTCCGAAAGAAAGAATTGCGCGGCGCGTCTTGTTCGGGTTGTCGTAAATCTTCCGAAGCTCGGATTTCTGCCACTCACGCAGCACAAGCGGCTTCCCCACAAGCCGCCCCTCCGGGACGCGCAACCAACCCTCAATCCACTTGATGTTGCGCTCCGCACGGGAATCAGGTTTCCCACGGCTTTCTTGACGCGCTTGACTGCTTTTTGTTGCCACGGTGGTTCGTCGTCGCCTGCTGGGAAATCCTCATCTTGGTCGCAAGTGAAGAAATCGCGCGGCTCTCGCGCTCCTGCATTTTCAAAAGTCTGTCGTAATCTGTAACGGAAAGCGTCGGATCGCCCGTGGCCCGCTCAATAAGCTCGGCAATGCGCCGCGCCTGGATGACGTGCCGGCAATACTGCGAAAGCAGCGGCCGCGTTGACGGGTTAAACCAGTCGGCCGGGTTGGCCTCGACAACGGCAACCCAAACTTCCGTTTCTTCGTCGTTGATGTCGTGCGGGGCATACTGCCGCTCCATCAACTCAACCGGCGCAACCGCCGTTATTTCAAGCGATGCGGCGGATTTGCGTCCTCTTTTTTTCTGCATTTCACCGCGCCACCAAAATCAAAATTGTTACGTATTAGCGAAAATCAACCCCGCGACGGTCTAGGCACCCAATGAAATCAATGACTTAAACCCCCATGCCCATGCTGCATCGCGGTATGTATTTGATTTCATTATCTATTTCCAATGATGCCCCGGATCGATCGGCACCCCATCCCCCCCGCACCCTGCAACCGTCATTCGTCCGTCGCGTCGGCGCCCACCCGCCGCAAGCTCCTTCACCTGCCGGTCATGCGTGCCGCATAGCGTGCGCACATTGGCCAGCACGTCGTAAGGCGTTGGATGATCGACGTTAGGGCGTGTCTCTATGTGGTCGCACACAAGGCCAACCGTGGAGCCGCAGCCATTGACGACGCATCGCCACCCGTCACGTTCATGGCACGCACGCTTGAGCGTGCGCCAGTGTGCCGTACGGTAATAGGCGTTGCGGGCCATGCGTCACCATGAAAAGGGGAAGCCAGCGGCGAGCCGTACGCACGAACACGCCTGAAGCGCATGTGCGGGCTGCAAGCCGCTGGCTGGATACCCGGCAGCGCAAGAGGAGGAACGCGCCAGGTAAGGAAGACGCGGGCAATGTACCGGCATGGGCCGGTAGGGACTGCGCCGCGTGTGTATGTGGAGCCGACAGCAGGAATCGAACCCGCGACATCCGAATTACAAAGACGGCGCTCTTCCTTCTGAGCTATGTCGGCTAATAAGCGGCCACCAACGAAGATCCCCATGAGTGGCCGTACCCATGGCACGCCATGGGCTTGTAAGAAGCGGCGCCAGCATACGGCCTTATCATTGCCGCGCTGGCGCCTACACGGAAGCGCTTAAATGCGCGCCCCGGAATTGGGCCGCCCTTACGGCCCTTGGATAGTTACGCATGCAGCCTATGCATCGACCGCATGCACGAGGTGGCTAGTCCACACGTTCGTAGATAGTTAGGCCGGGCTCGCTTGCGGCCCAGCCTCCACCGCAACTAATTTGTGCGCGTGGAACTTGGCGGGCCGTCAGCATAGCTTTCGTTACCCTTCACCTATACAGGTGACAACTTTGCGGAAAGTCAGGGTTATTTTACAAGCTTATATTTTTTAAAGTTTAGACCACTTAAGATGGTTCCTTCCGTAAACCACCCATAAAGCAATATGACCCGGGAGCATTCCCCAAGTACTGGAAGCTAATATCCATACAAGCCAAACACATTGACCAAACAAGGCAAAAGCCCAAGTTAATCTATATTTTTCACCAGCAAAAAACATAGTCGCTATTGTCGAAATCGACAATATCCATGGGAAGAAATATATAACGAATTCGCGCAAGGGATGCATCCTATTTGTTTTGTGCATTTTTGTTTTTATATTTTTCTACATGCTTGCTTTTCACTATTTTACAGAAGTAGAAAGCTTAGCTTTTTCTAGCTCTACATGATTAAGGAGTCGTGTGTAGCCCTGATACTTTTCGTCAGCCCATTTCGGGATTGCCTTGTTGATATCTGCGTGGACGCGTCGGCTTGGCTTGTGTTTTGAGCTCCACGGTATGAAGCGATATCCTCCGTCAACGTCAATAAGTGCCCCGATGCAAGCAATCAGCTTCGGCTCTCCATCCTTATACGTGTTCTCAACGTCCATTCTGCAAAGATACAAAGCCATAACTTCCCCCTTCTTTGGTAGAATACTATATTTACTAACTTACATTACCACTTTCACCACGTTTGTCAACATGGTATTTTATTTTTCTTTGGCCAACCCCGCCAACTCCATCGCCTCTTGCAAATTGTCATTCGCCGCCACAAGCAACCGCCGCCCCGCGTCGATGGCGTACTGCCCGCTATATCCGCGCGCCTCACCTATCTGCCGCAACGTGCGCGCCTTCACGGCTTGCGTAAGCACCTCCAGGTGCTCGTCCGCGGCAAGCGCCAGTGTTCGACGCCAAGCCTCTACGGACTCGCGCTGCGAAACGATATCCTGCCAAGCCGTTGATCCGCCACCCGCGCATGTCGTCTTTTTCATGCCGATAAAGTTGTCGGCAACATTAGGCGTCCCGCACGGCAGTGCATCCGGGCATTTCGTGAATGTGACTCGCCGCATATCCGTGCGCGAATATGCATCCTGTAGCATGGCAACGGCTTCCGCGTGGCCTATCCGCATGCGCACCTTGATGGGGCGCGATGCTGGCTTGAAGCGGCCAACCCTGACACCAAAGAGCGCCGCGAAATAATGGCGGCTTTCCGTCGCCTCCTGTGGGTTGTCATAACCACCGCGCATATTGCGCGCCTTGTCCTTCGCCCTTAGCAGTGCGCCCGCCGGCATGCGGCAATCGTATTGCTCAACCCCGCCGTCAATCGTCACGCGCTCGGCCTTTTCCGTCTGCGTTCCATCGCTAAAGCGCAGCTTGCCCCATTTGGTGATCTGGCCCGCTTCGTTGCGTTCCGGCTCTCCGTTCCGCGCCTGCCGCAACATCTCGTCCACGCTTGGGCTGATTTCCCAAAGGCGTTCCGTGTGCAGGCCGTCAATGTCTTCCGGATTATTGACGTTCGCCGGCACCGTCTGCCAATTCGTCTGAATAGGCTCCGGATCGTAGTCAACCCGCGTTGCGTATTCGCGAAATGCGTCAAGCTGCTCCGCAATGGATCCGTGTCTTGCCATCCCAACCCCGCCCGATGTGGTGAATGTGGTTATGATGGTAAGATAGGGAAAACGCGCGAAAGTGCAAAGGGGGAATGTTGGGATGGAATGCGAAACGATGTGCCTACGCAGAACGCTCGGCGTCCTTGGCCTTGGCAACATACTCGTTAAACAGCCGCTCGCGCGTGTTCCAGTTGCGAACTTCGCGCCATTCGTTGAGCGAGGCATTGAAATATTCAAAACGCGACTTCGCCCAGTTGTGCGCAATGACAACCGGGCGATATTTCGTTTCCGCACTCACTTGTGGTAACGCGGGTTGCGATTGCGGAATTCGATTTCATCGAGAATGCGCAGGTGATGCTCGCTACAATCGTTGAGCTTGTCTGCAAGCGCCTGAAGGTATGCCGTGGGGACTTGGTTGATGTTCGTCTTCTCGCCGTTGTATTCAATCCACATATCCGTATCTCCTTTTTCGGTATAAGCATCATACCACCTCCACCACGTTTGTCAACATGGTTTTTTCGTAAATCAGGTTGTACTCCCGACCCACCCTTACCCCACATTTCCCCACCCCATTTACCAATGTGGGGAACCACCACACCACCCCCCATACCCCCTCCCTATAAGGGGGTGTGGGATATGGGAGTGTGCGGTGTTCCACAACACACATTTTCCCACCTTTCCCCACATAGGTGGTGACGCGGGGAAGTTGTATTTTGAAATGGAAATGGTTGTACTAAAAAGCCGCCTTGTGGGGCGGCTTGTGTGTCATTCTGCGCTGGGACTGTACCCGACAAGTTCGGCAATCTTGCGCAAGACAACCGGATCGCGGACAGTATCGACGGCGCGCGCAATTGAATATCGGTGGACCTGAACCCACTCTTTCTCATCGATCATTTCGGGAGTGTAAAGCACCAACCAAGGATCTTTCTTCGGCACCTTCACATTGTACGGGCCGACAAGCCAAGAGCGTGCCGTTTCGTCGTTCACCTTGACTTCGTAGAAGTGTCCGCGGAACGTCGGGCCGCCTTTGGCACGCCCGTTTTCGTCGCGCTCATAAACGCGGCGGTTCGTATCAAACATGAAATACGTGTCACCAATCTTGATTTCGGGCTTTTCCATCGTTCTATATCCTTCTGTTGCGGCTTGTGGTGGCGCTTCTTGGTGTCGCCTTGGGGGTGGTGTCAAAGATAAATGATGTGCAAATCTTGGTAAGAGCGGCAAGCCGACATGATGGAAAAGACTTCCTTTGCCTTGGCCACGTCTTCATAGAACTGCAACACGCCGCCATACTCATTGTTGGGCTTGCGGCTCGTAAAAGCAATCATGGCCTTAATCATCGTCTTGCTCCTACCTAGTGCGTTGTTCGATATCCCCACCATACCACACCCACGCACCACGTCAACCACAAAAACTATGTTGACAAAAATATTTGTAATGGTTATAAGGGAGGGCACAAACCAAGGAGAGGCAGACATGGTAAACGTAACGGGACACATTAAGCCGATGACACTGGCCAACATGATTCACGCCGCCCCGTCCCCCAATGGGATTGCATACTCCATGACTCTCCAAAACATTCGCGACTGCATTGCGATGGGGGATGAATGGTTTGTCGAAACCGTTTCCGAAGGATGGCGCGTATTCACCAATACGGGGTTTTCAGCCCGCGTCTTTGATGGGTCGTTTCTGACCTTTGACGGGCGTGCACTTTGCGCATAATCACCACCAACCACCACAATAGAGGAGCCTACACCATGAGAAGATTGCTAACCGCCGCGCTTGCGGCAAGCGTGATGGCGCGCTGAAGGAGGCGGATATGGGAAACGTGAAGCATACGCCGGGGCCATGGGAATATGTGCCCAGCAATGAGCACCACGGGCCGTATGTGGCCAATGGGTGGGGCGCCGGGGATATTTGCGATTGCTATACGATGACGCTGCCAAATCAGCCGTCAACGGCCAGCGGAGGGCCTTCTCGGCCCATACATTTCCAGCATGGAGAAGCCGAGGCAAACGCCCGTCTTATCGCCTCCGCGCCGGATTTGTTGGAGGCGCTAAGGATGGCGAAGGTATGGCTTGATTTCGATGGGCGATTTGACATGCAGGGCATTAATGCCGCCATCGCCAAAGCCGAAGGCAACTAACCATGGGATACACATTCACCATCGGAAACGCCAAGCCACGTCACGGCAAAGATGACTTCCCATACCTTGATGCGGGTTGGGAAGTTAAATTCATGACGCACCCAGATGCGCCAGAGTTTCCAAACGACGAAATGACTGGAAAGGGGAACTCGCGAAGCCCTGCATATTCCGTATGGTCTGATTTCTGTCAGCAAACAAGAATATATTCCATCTTCTACGACGATGATGGAAGGATTCACGGAGGGCATCCCGGATGCTACGGAATCACAAATGAAATGCTTGATGCCGTCTCAAGCGCATTAGCCACGTACAAACTAAGCGCGAAACTTCCACCTGGATTTGAGGGATTCGATTATAACGGGCCGCCGCGTTACGACTACCATCTAGCAAGGCTTATATGGCTTGAATGGTGGATGCGGTGGGCAGTAGAAAATTGCGAGACCCCGGCAATCGAAAACGGATAACAACAAAAAAAGCCGCTAGCGGGTGCTGGCGGCTTTTACAATGTCTAGGCCATGCTATGTAGAATATACGCTTCATTGCCGCGCTATATGGCGCGTATACGCTTCATGCGGCCTTCACACCCAACGCCCCACGCACAGCCAAACACGCCGCCTCCGCGGCCTGCTGGCACGTATCGGCGCGTATGACGACAACCTCATGCCCTAGCGCGCCTAGCGCCGCGTGGCGGGCTTTCTGTTCCGGCGACAGGCGCCCATTGCCCGCCTTGTTCTCGATAAGCAGCAGCCGGCCATCTTCAATGTATATGCGCAAGTCCGGTTCCCCCTGAACCAGGCCAGTCGCCTTTGCTATGACACGCTCTTTCTTGCCGCGCCGTCCCGCCGCCATGTCGCCGGCAAAGAGGAATCGCTTGCCGTATTCCGGCATGGCCCGCAAAGCTGCACATTGCGCGGCCTGTAGCTCCCATTCCAGCGGCGGGGCGGGCTTGACTGTTGTGCGACCGGCGGCGTTGGTTGTAATGGTGACGCGGGCGCCTTTTATCCTTGTCGTCTGCCTCATTGACTGCTCCTTGTTATGCGCTATAAATACACGCTATGCGCAAGTTACTCTTCCTACTAGCCCTTACTGGCTGCCAATCCGCCCCCATAGACACCGGCACCAACGTTGGCGAACTACGGCCCGAACCGTGGTTTACGAACGTCGTGCATTCGTCCATAGCGCAGCGCTTGCGCGATCCGTACAGCGCGCATTTCGGGCCTTACCGTGCCATGGCGAAAATCCGAGACGGCAATAAGGAAATTGTTGTCTGCGGATTCGTCAACGCCAAAAATGGCTTTGGCGGCTATACCGGAATGGAGCCGTATATTGGCGTCTATCGGCAGGCTACTTCCGCCTTCAATTTAGTGATGATGGGCGATGCGCCCGACACGGCGGCGGCGGTTTTGGGGTCGTGTCGGGCTAGCGGGATTGCTATATCGTAGTAGGCGGCCGGCCAACTAAACCACCTCCACATAATAAGCCACCCTGTCAGGATGGCGGATATCAAGCCCGCGCTTTTCGACCTTGCGCAGCATGCCGGTTTCAATCCAGCCGTCTATCAGGCGCTCCACCTTGCGGTGTTCTCCGCTCTTTTTCTGTCCGCCTGGTAGCTCTATGCCCATGATATCCGCCACGGCATAGCCGGCCCATTCGGCGCTTTGGTAATTGTAGGCAAACGTACCGTTGGCGATGCGCGTCCGAACAAGCGTAGCCTTGTCCACCGGCACGCTTTCGGCCATGGTCGCCTTGTCTGGCCAAGTCCAAGCCGTTGCAACCGGCGCGTGGTCCTGCGGCTTTGTCAGGCCGCGCCCGTTGCCTAGCGGGACGCTAACCAAGTGCCGCCAATCCATGCTTGATGACAACGGCGTCAGGTTGGACTTGCCGTAGGTAACACCGAAGTACCCGAAGCGGTCGTTGCCATCTATGCCGGCCTCCTTGGCCTGCTCCGGCGACATGCGGTTAAGCACCCGCACGGAACGGGCAGCACCGATAAGCGACACCGCGCCGCGGGCGTCTTCAACCGTGGCCTCGCGGTCAGCAACCTTGCGCAGGTGGTGCACGATATCGATGGCGCAATTCGTCTCGTCCGCGATATGCGCCCAAAGCTTTGCAACCTTGTCGATTGCGCCGTTGTCGTTTTCATTGACGCTATGCGTGGACACGAACGGATCCACAATCATAACATCGATGCCGTTGCGCTTGATCTGGTCCACGACGGCGGTAATCACAGGCTCCTGGTATTTCAGGCCGGATTTCTTGTCTTCCACCGCAACGCAAAGTTCCTGCTCGCGGCCCGTGTCGAGAAACAAATAGCCCTCGATATCGGCCGGCGTCAGGTTGTAGTGAATGCACCCGGCCATGATGCGGCGCTCTAGCTCGTCGCGTGGATCTTCCGCATTGAATATCCAGCAGCGTGTACGTTGCGGCGGTTTCGTGCCTAGCAGGTCGCGGCCGCTTGCCATCGCCAGCGCCTCCGCAACCGTCAGGTTTGTCTTGCCGATGCCACCGGGCGCAACCGTGACGGAAACGTATTTGCGGATTAGGTGTGTGCCGTATGCAAACTCACGGCGCGGAATGGTTGCGGGGTCGATCCAGCGGAAAGCGGTTGCGACAATGGGGCCTTCGGGTTCTGCCGTTGGTGCAGCTGGTGCAGGCGCGCCGTCCCGTTCGGGAATATCGGCGGTTTCCGGTACGGTTTCTTCCCGTTCGGGCGGCTGGCTGTCATGCTTCGCCAGCCCGTTCGCGATCATGCGCTTGATATCCACCAGCCGCGTGTTGTCTTGTACGACGGTAGGCTCCGGCACGCTACGCGGTTGCGCGGCGCCGGCATCAAGCCCGCGGCGGATCGTGCCGCACGACTTGGCAAAGTTCCCCCAATCCGCCGCAATGTGCTGTAGCTCGCGCTCCGCGTCTGAACGCGACAGCTGCCCCGCCCCGACGAGCGTTCCCAGCGCAAACGCACTGTCGTTCAAGGCATTGTTGCGCGCGCCCTGCGGTGCGCTGGCAAGCTTGGACAATTCCGCCGCCATGGCCGCTTCCACGTAAGGCGCATTGCCGTATTTCGTCGGAACGTAGTCACTTGCCGGTGACTTTTTTGGCAGCAGCAAGTCCAGCAGCCAATCCGGTGCATCGGCTATCGGCGGCACGTTATCGTTTGCCGGCGTCCAGCGATAGGCGCGGCCGCCCGACATGACACTTCCGGCGGCAAGCACATAGCCACCCTCCGAACGCACATCTACGCCCGCGCCTAGCGCGCCGCGGTTGCGGGTGCCGACGACATATTTGAAATAGACGTGCAGGCCACCATTCGGTGACGTGACGCGCGCCGTTTCTGGAAGTGGCCCGTGCTCCGCCTCCATTTCGGCAAGCCAATCGAAGCCGTTTGCGCCGCCTGGTTTGGCGTCAATGTCCAGCACAAACGCACCGATGGGCGAGCCGGTCGGGATACCTACGGCGGCGTCCGGATTGTCACGCCACCAACGCTCCACGATCCGCTTGTAGCGTGTCGCGCCGCGAAAACCGTTCGGCGTCAGCGGTGTTTTTTCGCCAAGCGTGGTGATTTCGCCCGTCACGGGGTCCGCAATGTCGGTTGCGCTGCTGCGGCATGGGAAAACGGGCCAGCCGTGGTCTACGTAGGATAGGGCTAGTTCAAGTGACATGCAAAACCCGCTTGACAATTGTGGTTAAGGTGGTAATGTGGGGCAACAACGAAGGAGATTTAGACATGAACATCGAAGCCATCATCGCCCGCAAGAAAGAAGAACGCCGCGCCAAGGGCCTTCATGTTCGTGTAACGTTTGACGGCCGCGAGCCCTTCAACCACTACGCCAAGAATGTTGCCGAACGCGACGACTATATGGCGCGAGTCACGGCTGCAATCGGCAAGCCGGACGTGCTTGGGCACGTCGTTCGTTCGGTTGAAGTCGTGGAGGCTTGAGTGATGTTCACCCTCACCGGCCCGCGCAAGGAACGCAGCAACGAAGATGCCAAGCGCGGCATTCCCATGACCGCGCCGGAAGTTCGCCACTATATTGACAGGCTTGAGGCAGAAAACCCGAATAAGTCGGCCCGCAAGCGCGTTGCCGAGCTGGCAATAAAGCACGGAAATGTGACGCCTGAAGGCAAAGACGTTTACCGCGAATACTTGTCGCATTTCTGATTCAAGCCGCAATACGATCCTCCCGCGCCGCTGGTTGTTCCGCAACCGGCGGCATCAACATTGCAATCCGCTTCCCAAGCCATGCGAATTTCGGAACAGCCCACGAGTTGCCTAGGGCTTTGTAGCGTGGCCCGTCAGGGCATTCGCTGGCAGGTTTGCCGCGCCACGGGATAGCGGTGTAGCCGTCAGGAAATCCCTGAAGGCGTTCGCATTCCATAGGTGTTAGTCGGCGGACGGCACTCGTAAGCACATGCGGCTTATCCCCGCCGCCTTGTGATGCGCGTAGCGCCGTTGCAATGTCCCCGCCAAGTTCTGCCGTTGCGCCGCCTTCGCGGCCACGGATGGCGACGGTGTGGGCGGCCTGCAAAACATAGTCGCCGCCCTGATTTCCGCCAACCGGCCCTCCGGCCATTACTGGCTGCGCTAAATCGGTAACGCGGGCCTTGTAGTCGCGGCCGCTATTCATTGGCATTATGCTGTATGCTTGCACAACAACAGGCGTCCCGCGCCCCGTACCGTCTTCGCTGGCGTCCGCGCCTTCAGCCTTAAGCGTATGCGCAACGTCGCCGTGGACGCCAACTGCAACCATAGTGGTGCTTTCGTAATCCTGCGACGAGCCTTCGCGCGTTGCGACGCAACGCGCTATTTCGGGGGCATGAATCAACCCGCCATCTAGATCAAAGTCTGTTCCGAGTCCGCCACCGCCTTTAGTGCGCACGCTAATTGTTGGGGCAACTCTTTCCCCCGTTTCTCTGCGCGCCGGAGGATTCCTTGGCAGGCTTTCCGGCTCAAATAAAACCGCTGCGGGATCGGCCCCGTTTCCAAAATCTGCGACAACGAGCACACGGCGGCGTCGTTGGGCGACTCCAAAATATTCAGCGTTCTTGACACACCAGGCGGCGCGTCCTTTTGGCCCAGCGACCATACCGTGAGTTGGCCATTTTCCCCTTGAAGGCGGGTCGATGGCGGAATCCCACCCCACAAGTCCGGCCAAGAAGCATCCAAAGGCGTTGTCTTTTGTTGACAAAATCCCGACGACATTTTCGTAGATGGCGTTCCGAAGTCCATTTCCCGCTGCAAGTTCATGTGCCAGCCTCACGAATGACAGGGTTAAGTTTCCACGGTCGTCGTCAAGCGATCCACGAAGACCCGCTATGCTGAAACTTTGGCATGGACATCCTCCGCAAAGAATGTCCACTCTTCCTAGTTTTGATGATTCAATTTTAGTGAAGTCACCTAAATTCGGGACTTCTGGATAGTGGTGCGCGAGTACCGCTGAAGGAAATTTTTCAATCTCGCTAAAGGCTACCGCTCTCCAACCAAGAGGCCCAAAAGCAACTGACGCGGCCTCAATACCAGAGCAAACACTCAGAAAGCGCAAGCCATTGTTGTCGTTGTCTGCGTACATTTTGTCTCCTCTTGTGGCGGTCGGTTGTCGTTGGTAGCGCTGCTTGCCCAGTTTCTTGAGTGCTCAACACGGTGACAATTAGGGCAAAGTACAATACCGTTTTCTATCGTGTTTAGTCCTCCGTCTGATTTTGCTATCCTGTGGTGCACATCGCACCTAGCCATGTCCCATCCGCATTTTTCGCATTTATTACCGCGAATTCTTAGTACTGCCGTACCCCACGCCTTGTTATTTGCGTAGACTTCTCCATCTTTCTTAGTGGCGTAGGTTGCGCCCTTATTCCATGGTCCCGTTGCAGCCAAGTGCTGCTTGCTCCTCTCCTTGAGATAGCATCCGCACGACTGAACGCCCTTGCCTTCGCGAAGACCAGATGACTTTCGGTCAACTTCATTTCCGCAATCACATACGCATCGCCAAAGAAGGCTACCATTTTTGTGCTTGCCAACAACTTCAATTGCGACCAGCCGACCGAACCGTTGTCCGGTGATCTCCCTTGTTGGAGCCCTAACTCTCATCCCGTCCGGTAGCTTGACCTTGCTAGCCTGGAACGGCTTTCCCTTCCGGCCATCCTCTTGGTCGATATCCTTCGTCATAAGCCCTCATCAACAGCGCCACATGCCGCGGCACAGGTTTTGGGTTGGTGTTGCGCTCTATCTGAGAAACCTGCATCGGATGCGGGTACTCAAGAACGCGGGCTAACTCCGCTTGCGTCAATCCTATGCGCAAGCGGATGGACCTGAATTCTTCATTGTCCATATATCACCTATATAAGTACGAGTGCTTATACGGTCAATGCATATTTTGCTGCATTTGTCAACATCAAAACGGCACACTCTCTTTCAGCGCTTTGCGAATCCCGCGAATACAGCCCTCCCATGCGTTTTTCACGAGCATGCGTTGCATTAGGTCATCGTAATATTGCAAGTCGGTAACGCCGTGTGTCGCAATGTATTCCCCCACTGCATCAACGCCCTCGTCAAGCGCCTGAAGCTCAAACAGCGACAGGCGGTTCATAAGCGACAAGTCCTTGACGGCTTGAATGCACCCTTGGCAGAGGTAGCCCGGATCCGTGTCCTTGCGGTCTTTGAAGCCGACGCCTATTCCCATGGCGATGCGTCCGCAGCACCGGCAAACGGTCGGCGTTCCGTGTTCGTCTTGCGTGGGGGTAATAGGGAGGATGGGCTTTCCGGTTGGCAGTTGGGCCATTCAATAATACCTCACCAATTCGGCTCTCCGGCTTCATCTTCAACCGGCGCGTAATGTCTGTTTCCGTTTCCGTCGTCCCAAAGCGCATGCAGGACACCGGAAATGCGTTCGTATCGGACTATGTGGCGGCCTGGGTGGGTCATGCCACCCTCACCATCAACGCCGGCTCCCCAGCCTTCAACGCCGCACCCTTCACCTTTTTACCTGCGTCCAGCACTTCCTTGATTGCCTTCTTGTCGGGCGACTTCACCACTTTCAAAAACCGCGCTGGCAACGCCGCTTCGTCGGTAATCTCGACGCTTTCTTTGCCGGGCCGCACCGAAACCGTAGCTTCAATAAGCTTTATGCTGGACTGCCCCGCTGCCTGCATAAGCCGAAGCATGAGCGCCCGCATTGCGGCCTGCGTCTTGGCCTGCCGTGCGGCGCGTGCTGACATGTCATCCATGCGCGCCTTGATAGCGGCCTGCATGCTTGCCGCCTCGCGCTCGACATTGAGCAAGCGCGTCAGGACTTCAAACAGGTTCGTTTCCGCCTCCAGCATATCCAGGCGCAGCGACTCGTCGTCGTTAAGCTCCGGGTAGTCGGCAAGGATTGCGGCGATGTTTGCCGCAACGTCGGCGGCGTCGGCGGGGAGGAAGTGGTGGTTGGAAGCCATAATCAATAATTCTCCGCCTCAATGCGCGTGATGAAGAAATGAATGCCGCTGGAGCACTCTTCCATCCAGTTTTCATCAAACGAATCCGGCATGACGCGCTGGCCAACAACGTATTCAGTCGTGCCATCGTGCGACGAAATCGCTTTTCCTTCGCCGAAGATTTCAAGAACGTCGGCATACTCGGCGCGGCACTTCCGGCCGAATGCATGCGAGCGCTTGGCGGACTCCGGAATCCGAAGTTTGACGATGACGTTATTGCGGCACTTCTTCCAACCGATGATGTCGCCATCAGGAAGGATGCGAGTCTGCGCAATCGCGTAATCGGCATTCTTCGCGCCGGACAGGTCCGCGCCGTACAGGTTCGCGCCGGACAGGTCCGCGCCGGACAGGTTCGCGCCGGACAGGTTCGCGCCGTACAGGTTCGCGCCGTACAGGTTCGCGCCGGACAGGTTCGCGCCGTACAGGTCCGCGCCGGACAGGTCCGCGCCGTACAGGTTCGCGCTGCGCAGGTTCGCTTTTTCTTTCAATGCCGCCTTTACGGCGAGGCCTAGTTTTACCGATGGCAACGCGGACGCATCGCAATCAATTTCTGCGGTGAATTGCACTGCTCCGCTGAATCTGTTCATGATGTCGAATTTCATTTTAGTCTCCTCTTATCGTGGTGTGTGGTGTGTCTTGCTTAGTACATTTATACAAATTTGTCAAGTTGGTAATCCAGCCTAAAAAGGCACGTCGTCGTCAAACTCGTCGCGCCAGTTGACGCCAACCACAGCGCCGCCAACCACGTGCGAAACAACCGTCCAGTACTTGCCATCAGGACGGACGTTGATTTCAGCCGTTGATTTCAACTCCGACTGTCGTTCAAGCCACTCCAGCACGGTTGACGGAAACGGCCTTTGCCCTCCATGAGCATGCCAAAACCTATCTGCTTTCGACTTGGCAAATCCGCTGTGTTCAGGGCACAACCATTCCTGAATAACCGTGAGCCCGCACGTATATCCAACCTTCACGCTATCTGGCTTGCCGCCCTTCCCCGGATGATGCCGAAACGTGCGCGATGTGACGGTGCGGGGTTCGGGGGCGCCCTTGGATAGGATGGGGGAATCTGCCGCTTGCGCGGTAAGCTTGACCTCCTCGCTCGGAGGAAAGATATAACCGCAGCAATGGCACACCATCCTAGAAATCGGAATAAGCTCGCCGCAGCCGGTTTTACCTTCAGCGTCGTATTCTTCTTGCGGGCAAATCTTTTTCGGCTGTTCTCCGTCTCCCTTACCTGGTGCCTTTGGGCTTATCTGGTCAATCGGGCCGTGAAATGCCAAATTCTTGCCGTGGTCGGCAATAAGGCATTCCGTTTTGCCGGGGCTGTTGCGTGTCCCCCGCCCAAGAATCTGCACAAGCTTTCCGGGGGATTTCGTGCTTATTAGCAGGGAGATGAAATCGACAAACGGAAAGTTAGTTCCGGTAGTAATCATGTTAACTGACGCAATTGCCCAAATTTCACGATTGCGGAATGCCGTGAAAATATTTTCTTGTTCGTGCGCATTGTCGCTCGTCAGAACGGCGCACGTCCTGCCATGCCGGCGAATGACATCCGCAGCGTGTCGCGCATTTTCCTTACCGGCGCAGAAGAACAGCCCAGCCTGTCGCCCTTCTGACGCAACCATGTCTTCGGCAATGGCAGCTTCAATAATGCGTTCTGCGGCCTGGGACAGTTCGCCAGGTTTGTAATCACCTCCGCGCGTCCCAACGCCCTTCAGGTCGATCTTTGCTGAAGTCTTCTGGCTTACAAGGCGCGTCAAGTATCCCTGATCAATCAAATCGCCAATAAGCGCCTCGTAAACGACATCATTGAAAAGCTTGAACCGTAACGGAGCGCCGGTTTCGCCATCAACTTCGCCGTCGTCGTCAAGGTCGTCGGTCAGGCGGCCGGAATCCATGCGATAATCCGTCGCCGTCGTCCCGCATGTCCTGCTGTCAGGATTCCTGTCCTTTACGTCACGAAAGAACTTGCCATAAAGAGTGTTGGCGTTCCGGCTGATAGCGTGCGCCTCATCAACGATGACAAGATCCACGTTCCCCAACTCGTGTACGCGCTTTGCCACGGACTGGATGCCGCAAAACAGGACTTGTGCGCGAGTGTTCCTTATCCCAAGGCTGGCGGAATAAATACCGGCCGGAGCAAACGGTGAAAGCCCCATAAACTCCTTGAAGTTTTGGCGAACCAATTCAGCCGAATGAGTGACGTTCAAGATGCGCATGTCCGGATAGTCGGAAAGTAATTCTTCTATCATTTTTGCTATCAACAGAGCCTTGCCCGATCCGGTGGGCAGCACGATAAGGCCGTTGCCTCCGCCCTTTGCCCAATACTCATAGAGCGCGTCTAGGGCTTCGCGCTGGTATGGTCGGAGTTGTAGGGTCATGCGGCTTCCTTGTTTTCTGCGTGAAAATCTATATACGCGATAGCGCGCAACATTATTTCCCTATCATCCCTAAGAAGACCGATAGCTTGATTGCATTTTGAGCAAAGAATTCCACGCACTTTTTGCGTATTGTGACAGTGGTCAACGTGTACATTTTTAAACGTGTCGAATTCATCCAAGCAGATTGCACACCTGTTGCTTTGCTCACTTAGCATTGCGTCAACTCGTGCCAAATCAATTCCGTATTCTTTTTTAAGTCGTCTTTCTCTTTGCGTCTCCTTGCGTCTACCTCTCGCTATCTTGTCGCACTCAACGCAATTGTTGCTTGATATGAAACGCTGAAAATGACCGTGCTTACATGGGTTCTCTGGCGTGTACGTCTTGTTCCCCGTGCATGCCGCTATGGCCCTAACCATATTCGCCCTTGATTGCCGATTGTTTCCCTTGTATTCGTACTCGTGCTGTCTCGCACTGTGTTGTCTTGCGCAAACGACACACCTGCTACCCTTCGTGTACCTTGGGGCGTTGTGCCCATGCGGGCACTCATCACCCGTGTAATAGAAAGTTATTCCATTCCTAGCGGCCTCAGACGCACTACTTGGAAGCTTCTCTATTGGAAGCCCATGCCAAAATTCGTTGTCGTTGGCGGACTCTAACTTCACCGTATGCATCACGCCGCCTCCTCCAACCGCTTACGCGCACGCTCCTCAAGCTGCCTTACGCGCTCACTTCCTACGCCTTCCGCTTCGGCAATTTCCCTCAATCCGTAACCCATGGCGCGGCGCAAAAGAATTCCACCGTCGCGCCCCGAAATGCGGTCAAGCGTCATGGATAGCTCAACATAATCGTTTTGGTTGGCCGCCACCGCTGTGTCGTGATCGTCAAGCGGAACGAAAATCGCATGCGCACTGCGGGCCTTCGCCTTGATTGCGCTGTTGCTAATGATGCCCCGCATCTGCCAGACAAGCCAGTTCCACATGCCGCCCTCTTCGCGATAGTTTTCCCACTTTTCAAGCGCGCATATAATGGTGTCCGTAACCAGATCGTCGGCATAGATGCGCGGGACTTTCTTGAGCGCCAGACGCTTGAGCCCCGGCATGTACGCCATGACGCGGTCGTCAAAATCTGCGGGGCGCACGGCTGGCGTGTTGTCGTTGGCGGCTGTTCTGCTGGCAACTTGCATACTATCTCCTCTTATTTTGTCAACGTGGTTAGGCGTGGCGTGCTTCGGCCAGCCCATCCACCCACAATTCACCATTGGCCAGCCGATACGTCACGGTTTCGGCGTCGGCGTCACTGTCTACAATCTCACCCGGCACGATTGCAGGTATGTAGAGGTGCGCTGGGCATCCGGCCCGCTGCTCGTCAATGGACAACGGCTTGCTGAACCGCGCGCATGACCAATGTGCATCGCCGCCCGTTTCCGGGGTGGCGTGTAGGCACGAACGGCACGTTGCGCGCGGCCATGTTTCGCCCCAGCAAACCGCCTTATGACGACATAGGCGGCAAACATGGCTGTCTGCATTGTTGCCTAAGCGGCCGGGCGGCTCCGGCGCATCAATGATGGTTTGCAGCCGCGCCAGCAACTTGATGCAATATTCGGCATCGTATGGGATGCGCTCCGCATGACGCTCATCCGTGTTCTTGTTCACGACGACGTAGAGCGCGCGCGTTAGGCCGAAAGCATGCATGCCTAGCTGGCACTGTGCGAAGTGCAGCGGCTTGGCCTTGCGCACGCCATGCTTGACGATTTGCCGATAGTCCTCCTGCTTTGCCGACTTGATTTCAAGCAAGTGTTCCGTCTTCGGCGCTTCCGGAACATCCGTAGCGCGACCGTCGCCCTTGCCGCGGATATGTCCATCAAGCAACCGTATGCGATCCTGTTGCCCGCTTACGGTTATGCCCGCCGCCTCTAGGTTCGCAACGATACGCTCTTCCCAAATGTTGCCGGTTTCAAAGATGGACAACTTGCGCCCGTCAACTTGTTCCGGCTCGCTTGCCCAGCGAAAGGAATACCAAATTGCACGGCTGCATTCGTGGTCGGCGTCACCTACACTAATGCCCCACGGGTCGTATTGGTCGCGGGCGGAGGCGGTGTAGGAATCATATATGGCGCGGACTGTTGCGGGGGTTGGTTGGGGGAGTGGGGTCACGCCACCTCCCTAAGCGTCATAGCCGCTTCGTAAGCGCGTCGGCACTCGTCAGCATCGCGCCACTTCGGCAGAAACTCGCGCTCAAGCATCGTGTTGGCTTCGGAGGAGCGCCCGATGCGGATTTTCGCGATAGCATCAACGACAACCTGCCTCGCACTGCGCTCCCCGCTGCCGCCAATCTCGCGACTGCGGAACTCGCGCTCAATCTCCTTGTCGGTTAGTTGGTCAAGCACGTCGTCGGTGTCTATATCAACGGTAATCGTACCCATCACAACACCCGCATCGGCATCAGCACGCCGTCCCAACTGTCGTTTTCACCACGGACAAGGATAGGCGAGCCGCCGTCCGCCATCTTGAATATGACATTGCCGGCGGGCATGACGCCTAGCATGTCGTGAAGGTATTGGCTGTTGACGCCGGTTTCGAACGGCGCTTGCGTGAAGTCCGCCGCCACCTCGTCCGTCGCCTCGTTGGCTTCGGAGCGCGCACTTAGCGCAAGCATACCAGGCGCAAACGACAACTTGACGCTGCGGCCGCGCTCGCTGCTGATCGTCACGACACGCGCCGCGGCACTCAGGATTTCGTCACGCCCGACGATTGCAACGATGTCGTTGCTTGCCGGGATAACGCGCGGGTAGTCGGGAAACGTACCGTCGATTACCTTGCTTGTGATTTCCATATCCGGCGCAACGATGCGGATGCGTGAAGGCGAAACCGACACCTTGACGTTGCCTTTCGGCATGACGCTAACGACCTTGCGCGGCACAATGACGCCTGCAAACTCCACCACGTCAATTCCGTAGTTGCGCGCAAGTCTGTGACCGTCCGTTGCCACGGCACAAAGCCGTCCGTCAACGACATGCGTAAAGATGCCATTGAGGAAATAACGAACCTCTTCCGACGAAATCGCGAATGAAACCGCCGAATACAGCGCGGCCAGATCCGTCTCGAATTCTGCCTCAAAGGTAGCGGCGGGGAATTGCGGGAAGTCGTCGGCGGGCAACACGGCAAGCTTGAACCGGCTTCGGCCAGACTTGACCGTGAGCGTGTCGCCTTCCGTTGCCAGCATCACGTCGCCGCTTGCCTTGCGCGCGATATCGCCTAGCAACTTGGCTTCTACGCAAAGCGCGCCTTCGGCGGTAATGTCCGCCTCAACGTCGGTCTTCGCGACAATATCCAGGTCGGTTGCCGTCAGGTGCAACCGTCCCTTGTCCGCGGACAGAAGCACGTTTGACAGGACGGGAATCGTGTTTCGGTTTTCAATCACCTTGCCCACCGCCGCAATGGCGTTGGCAAGCGTCGTCTTGTTGACGGTTAGTTGCATGTCGTCTCCTCTTGTGGTGGTGTGAGCGCCCCGTTGGTAGCGGGGCGCTGGCTTTTAGTTACCGCTTACCCCACGGACGCGCGCCGGCAGGCTTTGCGGCCGCCTGTGCGGCGGGTGCCGGTTTGTTGTCGTTGGCGGGTGCCGCCTGCGGTGCGGGCTGGTTGGCGTCGATTTCGGGGGTGGGGATGTTGCCTTCGTCGGGGAAATAGTAGCGCTTGATTTCCGGCTTGGCTTCGTAACCGTTGTTGGCCTTGCCTAGGCCGACGCGGGCGGTAAAGGAGATGAAGTGAAGCTGTTCCGAGTCTTCTACCGAGTTAACCTCAACGGCGCGGCAAAGGCTGGCGAACTGCTTTTGGCCGATTTCTTGAGCCTTCGTGCTGCTGTGTTCAAGATTGTAATATCCGAACACCTTCCAACCCTTGTACTGCTCCGGTTCAATTACGTTGAACGTAGTCTTGAGACCTGTGTTGCCATCTTTCTTGACAACATCGCTTGCCTCAAGCTCAAGTTTATAAATCCCATTCGGGACGTTTCCGAAATCCTTTTGCTCAGTGTCGTGCTGAGTTGCGTCAAATCTTTGACCAAGTCCTGCCAATTTACAGTCTCCTTTGTGGTGTGGTGGTGTGGGTTAGGCGGCTTTGCGGGCCGGCGTAGCCGCCACGTTGTCGTTGGCCGCATAAAGCGGCGCGACGGGCCAATGCTTGACCATATCGGCAAATCCCTGCCCCTTGCGGTATGCGATGCTGTCGGGCATCGAGTACCTATTCTTGGCGTTGAAACCAGGCTGTTCGCTGAAGTGCATCTGGCGTTCCTTGCCGCCTTCCGCATGCGTTACCTTAGTCTGGCGCGCAACTTCCTTTTCCTTCAGAGAAATGCGGTAGTTCATAAAGCAGACGATATCCGCCTTTTCACGCACAAGGGCGTTGGCGCGCTTGTGAAGCTTGGGCTGGTAACGGCTGTAAGGATCCGTTGTCGGGCTATCAAAGCGCACGATTTCCGGGTGCGCAATCTGCACAACGAACATGCCGGACTGCGAAAGCGCGGACAGTGCGGACAGGTACTCGCCCCACTCCGCATCGGCCTCTACGTAACCTTTTCCGTACCCAGCATCCTCAATCGAGGACACGCCGATACGCGCGCAAGTCGCCTGCCACACCAGCGGCTCAAAGCCGTCCAGCGAGTCAATGATAACCGTCTTGCGGTCGTGCTCCTGCGTAAGCAGTTCCTCAAAAACATTCATGAGGTCATTGAAGTTTTCGATTTCGGCAGACGGCAAGTCGATGTCATCCGGCGTGTTTTCGCCGTTCGTATGGAGGTAAATCGGATCGGGGAATTCGGACGCCAGCCGCGTCTTGCCGATGCCGTCAACGCCATAGATTACCGCAATCGGCGGGTCCATGCGCTTGCTTGACTTAAGTGTGCTGAGGCTGATAGCCATTACAGAATACCCCGCTTTTCGTATTTAAACCCGCGCTTTACAAGCTCCTCGGCAAGCCTTCTGTCATACATTCCTTTTGTTGTTGCCCCATAGGTGTCGTAAGTTGCGTCAATACACGCGCACCGTATTGCGTGAAGCATTTCGGTAATCGCCGCGTGTCGCAATGCTTCTTCTTCGGTCGCGTGAATCTTTCCATCTTCCGTTTGATAGACGGAGGTTAGCTTTTTAATAGCCATGTTGTCTCCTTAATTGCCGAAAAAGACGGCGAGAAAAACAAGGATTGCGGCGAACCAGATGACGGGCCGCCAGTCGAAAGGCGGCAGGCCGTGCGCATTAAGGCCGCACCTGTCTAAAAAGCGCATACGAACCCCACGATTACCCCGATGATGAATGCGGCGATGACGACGGTTGCGCGGTCAATGTCGCGTCTTGCGGGCGGCACGTCGTCCTCAATGGCGTAGTCTACGGGCGGGCGTGCCCATGGTGAATCTGTCATAAGTCCTCCTTAACCCGCCGCCATAAGGCAGCGGGCGTTAGTTGTGGTGATGATGGTCGGGTTGGTTAGGCGGCGCGCAGGAAGTTTTCCACGGCGTCCTTGGCGGGCGCTAGGCCGATGTCCGCAACGCTGCGCAACGCCTTGATGGCGTCAATCCTGCGGCCGCTAGCAGCAAGCCGCTGCCATTCGTGCGCATAGACCTTTTCCACCTTGTGCTTGGTGCCCATGGTGAAGACGGCGAACTCACAACCGGGATGCTTGTCGGCAAGCCGCTTGGCCTCGGATTCCGCCGCTTCCGTGCTGGCATGTACAAAAGGCGTGGTGTTCGGGCGCGGCTGGCCGTTGTCGAGGCGGGCGACGATGGAGATTGTCGGCACCAGAGTCAGCTTTTCAACCAAAACCCACCAAGTATCATTTTCTTCTCCCCAGCCCGCGCCACGCGCGTCCTTAAACTTAACGGCAACAGTGCCGTCAGTATAAACCGTTACCACGACGCCAGTTTTTCCGTTGGCCCAATCATCACGGCTGTGTGCCGTCACCACATCACCAACCTTGAACTTCGGCTCCTGCTTTTCGGGAGCGGCCGGCGCATCTTCCAATTCGGAAGTGATGGTAAGGCCATCGTCCATCTTGCACCCCGGCTTGGTCTTGCCGTCATCAAGCCAAACCTGTCCGTCGCCTTCGGCCATGATAAATCCTCCCGGAAGAAACGCCTTCATCGGCCCCACCTTATGCCCGCCGCGCGTCCGGTAGTACTTCCCGGCCTCGATCTTCAGCTTGGGCTTGGCGGCATCCCGTTTTGCATCGTAGCCGTACTCTTCGGAAAGCGTGTCGCACTGAGCGCCGGCGTTGTTGATGTAGGGCTTGGTGGCGGCGGTGGTGGCGGGTTCCAGGTCGCGAATATACGCGGCCGGGTTCCAGCCTAGATACGAAGATGTGACATCTACTTCTCCATCCAGTCTGACTCTTGTCACCGTCACAACCTCGTCTTTAGCGCCATAGCGCGCGCCTCCGTCGCTGTTGTCGCGAACGAACCGCACCCGCTCACCAACGCGCGGCATCCATGGTTCGAGATCGTCTTCCTTGTAACTCTTGTCAACCGTGTCGTTCTTCTTGCCCTCGATCATCACCCACGCGCCAATCGCAGTCGGCAGCGCCACGTCGGAAACCTTGACAACTTCATCCTTGTCAATGCCATGCAGGTCGTGCTTTGCCCGCACCCAATCGCCCTTTTTGAACTTGTTCATGTTCAAGCCCTCCCACGCGCACGAATGCGCTCCAAATCAATGATGTTGTCGATATGCGGCGGAAGGCCGCTGCCCTTTTCTGGCTCTTCGTCGTGGCCACCGGCACCGCGAGCCTTGTAAGGTTCAAGCTCAACGTCGTGGAAAACATTGATTTCTGTGCTTCCACCAAGACGCACGAGATACGTTTCGCCCCAATTGTTTTCACCGATAACCTGGCCGACGATTTCCGGCGTCATGCGCACGCGGACGAGGTCGCCGCGGTAAAACGCCTTGTGCTCGCTGTAGTAGGTATGTTCTTTCATGCCGCCACCCGCTTGTCGGTGGCCGTATTCGCCACACTTACCGGAACCAGGCCGCTTGTCGTGCTACACCCGCCGTTTCTGGCAACCATGACGGTGTGCTTGTTGGATTGCGGATCGTTGTCGTTGTCGTGTTTTTTCGCGCGCGGTGGCGCATCCATAAGTCTCATGGTGATCATGTGTCTCCTCTTTGTGGTGGTGTGGTGGTGTGGTGGTGGCTGCGATTAACGTTTGACAAAACAAACGTATTTTGTTAAACGGGTATTTATGGTGCGCCCGTTGAATTCACAACGTCGGCGCTTATAACCTATTCTAACAAATTTGTCAAGGTGGTAAAGGCGGAATACGATGAAAAAGACGCGACTTGCGCAGATGCTCACAAACGAGCAAGCGCGCAGCGGCATGACGGAAAAGGAAATCGCCGCAAAGCATGGCTTTAGCCAGCAGGGCTTGAACACCTGGAAGAAAGGCCGTGCGCCGCGGAACGTATTCTATGCGGGCATTGCCGACTTTCTCGGCATCACGCCGGAGCAGGTTTCCGAACTTGCCGACGAAGCCAAGGTTAGCACGGGCGTCACCAAGCTGCCCGACATGGGGGCGCCGGTAATGGCGCGTGGCACGTCTACGGCTTTGGCCATCGACAAGTTCGCCAGCGGCTATGCGCAGCCCGCCGTTAGCGGCACGTATGCAGCCCGCGTTGACGGCAAGATGATGTGGGTGAATAGCCGCATGAAGCCCGCCGATGGCAACACGGTTGTCGTGCGCGGCGCGGATACCGGCCGGATTGCAACCTGGCCCGCGGATCTTGCGGAGGGCGAAGTCGCGCACGTCGTCGTGCTTGCCGAACTTGCCTAGTGGTGGTATATGGTGCGCGCCGATGTGGTGTCGGTAGGAAAGCGCGCTTGGCTGTAGCGCAGATGTAGCCCCGAAGCTGCATCTAAGATTTTTTGGTTTTGCCGTATTTCCGGTCATTACCAGTGCAGTCTCCTCGGTGCGTTATTACGAAAGCAGGCCGTGCTTACGGGTGGTGCCGTGGCTATACGGCCTGCTTTATTTCTCCAGCCCATCCATCCATTTTTGAAGACTGGAGCGCCGTGCGGCGACGGTGCCGCCAAGCTTGAATGACGGTATTACGTCGTCGTAGATGAGCCGGTAAACCTGTCTAGCACTGATCCCTAAGAAGCTAGCAATCGCCTTCGCGCCGAAGAGGAGGTCGCCTGAGATTGGTTCGTTGTCAGTCATTTTTCATCCTGTCTGCGAAATCGTAAACTGCGGTTCGCTTTTTGGATTTAATCCAGGCATCAAGGTCGTCCGTGTCGTAAACGACGCTGGCGCCCAACTTGAAATATGCGGGACCGTCGCCAGTCATGCGGCTCTTCTCAAGCCAGCTTCGCGACAATCCAAGATATTCGGCTGCCTTTGGTGTGCGTAGGAGTGTCATCTGTTCCTCTTTTTGTTATTGGTTGGCGGTGGTGGCGCTGTTGACGCCACCACCTTTCGTTAGCCTGACAGGCCCCGCGATGCCCCTGCTCGCCTGACCTCGCCATGACATGCCTGCCGCAACGGGCCTCAACCAACCAAGCCCCGACCCGCGTGCCACGCCTGCCACGACTAACCTTAACTCGCCCCGCCACGCCAGTCCTAGCCATAACATGCCTGCCGCACCGGACCCCGCCTCGCCATACCACGCCTGCCTCACCGAGACCCAACGCGCCCGAACGTGCCCTGCCCTACCACGCCTCGCCTGCCGCACCGAGACGCACCAAGACGAAACGCGCCATGCCTTGCCCTACCACGCCTGCCTGTAACCCATATGGGCGCGAGGTTGTCATCGTAACTCTCGCCGTAACCGTATTCATTATTTCGCATCCTCCAACGCCTTCTTAAAAGAAGTGTCCATGGCATCGATTACCGACACCAGAGATGCGAATTCGTTCAAGTCCTTGTAGCGTTGCCGCCACTGACGAAGCTCATTGTACGCCCGTTCAAGAACCATCTTGCGCGTCTTCGTCAACGACATGGCGTGCGATGCTTCGCGGTAGTGCGGCGCCTGACGCTCGGGTATGTGGACGTAAGCCTTCGTCCGAACAGCCTCTTTGCCTTCGTCTTCGCGGGTGTAGATCGCCACAACCGCCCTAATAAGCCCGCGCGCCTGCTGAAGCCTGTATTGGCGCGCCGCCTCTGTGTCGCTCCACTCAAAATATGAGTGCAGCGGGGAGTTCGGATTGCGGGCGTCCTCAAGAACGTCTTCCGGCGTCAACTCGCCCTTGAATTGCTTTCGCAATAATTCAAGGTGCTGCCCAACGGCGTTTGCGTCCTTGTCCGCTCCCGGTTGGAAGCGCGCGCCTTCCGAGAATTCAAAACCGGCGATACGCATCAAGCGACACCCAAGCGCTTCATATCGTCGCCTGTAGCAACATGGAACATGCCGGACATGCCGTCGCGTTCAGGTCGCCATTCGCCAACGCCAACAGCGAAGCCAGCAACGTTGATGATGTTGAGAATCTGGCTCTCGCTCAAGACGTTCGCGTTGTATTTGACGAGAACCTTTGCGTGCCAATCGGTGAACTCACCGCGATAGCGCAAGTCAGCCGTGCCCATGCCGACGCGAACCATGTCTTCGCGCATCGCCGGAGCGCCACCCTCAATGCGAACCAAGCTGACGCGAGCCTTTGACCCGTCAAATGCGCCCTTCACGTCAACTTCTTCACCGATGATGTGAAAGGCTTGGCGGGCCGCAACTTTGGTGACGCCGGCAACCGACGTGCAGGCCGTAACAGCCGCCGCTTTGAAGCCAACGGACGGGAAGCCATAACCGCCATCAGCGAGGCGATAGAGCGAGCTTTCGTAGTCAGCAACCGGGTCTTTCGCTTCCTTGGCTGACTTAGCAACCTTCATCTGCTTCTGAAGCATTTCGCGCTTGGCCTTTTCCGACCATGCATGCACGATGATGGGGCTGTCCCCAACAATCGTGACTTCCATCATGCGGATATCAAGCTTCGGAATCTCAATGCCGCTCTCCTTCTTAACCGGCTCTTTTGCCATATGCGTAGTCTCCTCTTACGTTGTGGTGTGGTGTCTGCCGTCGTTGGCATGATCTGGTTTTACTATATTTACCACATTTGTCAACATGGTTTTCTATTTTTCTTTCGCGCCGTCGACCGACCACGAAAAACGCCGTCGGCATCATTGCCAACGGCGCTCACGGCGGACGCCTTTCCCGCCACCATCTTCTGCTTTTATCCCGCTCATTCTCATGTCTTCTTCTGTCCTGTGTTTCAAAATATTCCACGGTCACGCTCCTGCTTTTGTCGCCCTCAATGGCTTCTTAGGCTCTTGTCGGCCTGTTTGCTTATCGTTTGCGATTTTGGGTTTACACGCTTCGCATAATTGCGTCAACAAAAATTATGCTATACGTATTAAAAAAATTTGCTACACGCCGCAACATGCGCGAAACCATGAAATTGACAAAAGCTAATCGCCTTCGCGAAGCGCGCGAGGCAACCGGATTGAACCGAACGGAAGCGGCGGAGCGCTTTCGCTATAAATATCCCACGCTTGCATCGCACGAGAGCGGCGCGCGCGAGTTCGATGTTAATGACGCCATCCGGTATGCGCGTGACTTCGGCACGTCCGTTAACCATTTGCTAGCTTTGGATTTGATTGATAGCAATTTAGCTAGCAATGTTACAACCGAAGGTAACGCCTTGGCTGTGCAACATATTCCCGTCCACGGGCATGCGGCCGGCGGCATGTGGCTGGAGGGGGATGATGTGCCGATTGACAATGAAACCATAGCAATCACGCCGCATCCCGCCTACCCCGCCTCAAAACAGTACGCGCGCAAGGTCGTCGGGAATAGCGTCAGCAATCGGATTCGCAACGGCGAATATGCCGTCATTGTTCGCCTTGACGGACTTGGCAGGCAGTTGAACGACGGCGACCTGGTTGATTGCCTGCGGACGCGCGCCGGAATGTACGAGCATTCCATAAAGGAATTGCGCGCCGGGAAGCTAATGACGAACAGCGCCGAGCTTCAGGAACAATCCGAAATCCCGCTTTCCGCCCGCGAAGACGATGCGCAGGTTGAAGTTCTTGGCGTGGTCATTAGCGCCGTTCGCCTTAATCCATAAAATTATGCGGTACGTATTGACACGTTACGCGTAATCCCTTATACCTCCTCTTACGCGCTAACCGGCGCGTTGCGCAACCAGCGCACACCACAGCGCCAAGGGCGCAAAGAGGAGACAAGACATGAAGCCGAAGAATTTTCCCGAACGCAAGCGCCAGCGCCAGCTTACCGCTCTTCGCGGCATTGCAGACAAGACGCAAGCTGGCGTCAGCAATTTCGAAATAATTGCGAAGTTGCACGAGCGGACATCTGACGATGCGCGCGCTATCCGTACCAAAAAGGACAGGTCAACGTCAGCGCGTTTTGCACGCGCCGCCTAACCGCGCCACGCCGCCCGCCACCAACGGGCGGCTCTACCACCACAAGAGGAGCCTGCCATGTGCAGATACAGACCAGCACCGGAAGATTTTGACGACATCCCGGTTTCGGCGCGCAGTGCCGAGCCGATGCATCGCGTTGACTACCACGCGAAGAAGAACCCCCGCCCCGCACGCACAATGCCGCGCAAGGTGCGCACGCAACAGCGCCGGGAGGTGGCCTATGCGTGAGGACATTGCTGAATCGCTGGCATGCGGCCTCGCCAAGGACGCCGTTTCGTTCGTGGTGATTTGCGGCTTTATCGCCGCCGTCGCCGTCTGGTGCATCTAAGGGGGATATGGACATGAAGAAGACTTTCATGATGCGACATGACAAGGCCAACGCCGCCGCGAACGACAATCTAGCCGTTGTCGCCAATCTGCGGCCCGATACCGCGCCGACCCATGTCTTGCGCGCCGTGCGGCGCTGGCATCAAAACCGCGACGGTGCGCGCCACAAGGCCATTGCCGACGCCATCAGCGACGTGTTGCGGCGGGGGGTGGCGTGATGGAAATCACGGATGAAATGGTTGAGGCAGCGCGAGAGGCATACGCGAAGCAGACCGGCGCTGAGAAGCATCAGCTTGACGGGTGGATTGATGATGCCTTGTGCCACGCAATCACCGCCGCCCTTGACGCCGCACCGAAGGCGGAGCCAGAGTTTGCCCCTGACCAATGGTGGATCGAGGAACTTCGTAAGCATTGGGGTAGCGGAGAGACGACGCCGGACACGCGGCGCGCGGCTAATGTTGCGCTGGATTTTGTTGCTTCGACATTTTCCGCCTCACCGAAGGCGGAGCCTGTTGGGTATGTGACACCAGATGCCATCAAGAATTTGCAGCATGGCGGACTCATCGAAAACATTCATCCCGCTGGGACGTTGCGCCCTGAAAACGAAATCCCTCTCTACGCCACCCCTCCCGCCCCATCAGACGAGAAGTTGCGGGAGGCGCTGGAGCGTATAGCCAAAGCTGATCCGAGATCGACAAATTCGTGGAGCGCGCAAGAGGCGTTCGCTTGGTGCGCCGCTGTTGCCAATGCAGCCCTCAAAGGTGACGCATGAAGCTTTCGGAACTAATTGCAAAATGCAGTGACGATGAGGTTCAATTCCAGAATCTTGACCAATGCATCCACACCATAAGCTTCGACCACAAGAAGGGAACGAAAATCACCTTCGGGACAGATATGGTGATTGATGCGAAAGGCCCCGTGAAGCTTGGCCTTGTCATTTGGATTGACCGCGAAGAGGCCGCAAGGATTATCGCAGAATCGAAAAAAGGTGACGCATGACCGATAAAGAAGTCCAATACCTGATTAAAAAGGGCGGCTACTTCTACCGGGAAAAGTGGTGCGGCTACACGCAATTCAAATTCGATGCGGGCCGTTATACCAAAGCCGAGGCCGAAGCAGAAGCATCGGTTGAACCTTGGCATATGTCAGCCATCCACGAGAACGAGGTTCCGGACGAGCGCGAATCCGACAAGTTCATTGCCGAGCTTCGCGCAACGATCTCTGCTCAAGCCGCACGGATTGCGGAACTGGAGGAACGCCTATGCTTTGATCCTGGCGGCAGCGACAAGATTGATGAGCTTGAATCGGCCTGTGAGCATCTTCGGGTTGATCTCTCGTCTACCGAAGCCCGCGTCTCCGAACTGGAGAAACACGTTGAAGAGCTGCAAGCCAAGATCAACCCTGAAACGGATTGCTGCTGCTCCTACGATGAGCCCGGGCAGGTTTGCGCCGTTCACTCGCCTCGCGTCTCCGAACTAGAGCGCCAGCTTGCCGAACTCAGTAAAGAGGCGGCGGAAGTGCTTGCACCAATAAAGCATGAGGCAGACCAGTGGGAAGGATACGGCGACCTAGAGGTCATCGTTGAAGACTGGCCCGGTGGCCCGCTATCATCAATCAACGTCGGACACCTACGCGCCGCCCGCACCTTCCTCGACAAGCTGGAGGGCGGGAAGCTATGAGCGATGTCGTTGAACAGTATAAAAGACTTTTGCAGACCGGCTATAACTACGCAAACGGTGACCTCAATGGCGCCCCGACATCAACGTTCCTTAGCTACATGGGGCACTTCTCGGATATCGGTCACGACATTGAATCCGAAATCCTCCGCCTCCGCTCCGCCCTCTCCACAGCGAGAGAGGAAGGACGCAAGGCAGGGCTGGAGGAAGCGGCGAAGGCGCTTGAGGCCGAAAACTCGAACGGCCTTGAACGGCAGATTTGTTGCGACGGTCAGATGTGCGGATGCCTAGGAAGCACTGTTGGTGAATATGCAGCGCATGTCGTTCGCGCCCTCAAGGCAAGGGAGGCAGGAGACGCCGGTCGCCGCGCTCTGGACGAGGTGCAGGGATGACAGAACAAGAACGCGCGCAACGAAACCTCAACCCATGTGCAGAAGCTCGTGTTGCCATGATGATATGGTCGCATGAATATGCCTATGAGCAGCGTGGCGGTTCAATGGACTTTTATGACGGCCTTTCCGAAGGCAGAAAACGCCAATGCCGCGAAGAGGTTGAAAAGATCATGTCGAGTTGGCGTGATGTGTTGGAATCGACCCAATGACCGGCCGCTCCACTTCCCAACGCCAACTCCTCGCACGCCTTGATCATAGAGGCGTGCGCTGCCCGGTGTGCAACGGCACGTTCACGTATGTCATGGATAGGCGCGATCACGCCGGAAACACGCTTCGCAACCGCCGTTGCCGCGAGGGTCATACGTTCGCAACGGCGGAATATGTCATAGACGAGACGCCGTTTAAAATCATCATGAATGGGGCGCCGTTTAGTGCGGTGGTGGATGCATGACAATGCCGGCCAACGATAATAGCCCCCGCCTTATAGGCCGCGCCGAGGCCGCGGCCTATCTGGGCATAACGCCGTCGTGCTTCAGCATGTGGGTAGCATCGCACAAAATGCCACCCGCAATTCAAGGCACGCGGAAATGGGACAAGAAGGCTATTGACGCCAAGCTTGATGAAATCAGCGGGCTAACCGTCAACGACAACGAAGACCAATACGAAAAGTGGATGCGGGAGAATGCGCGTAAAACTTAAGGGGCTGACCAAGGTCAAAAAGACGTTGGCGGACGGATCTACCATATTTTACTGCTATGCTTGGCGCGGCGGCCCATTGTTGAAGCACAAGAGCGGGAAGCCGATTCAACCCGGCGACCCACTTCTTGTTCGTGCGTTTACGGAAGCCACCAAGGACCGCTTTGCCGATCCGTCCGAAACGATGGGCAAGTTGATTTCGGAGTTCAAGGCGTCAACGGAGTTTACCGGAAAGTCGGCAAAGACGCGCGCCGCTTATGCGCGCTATCTTGATACCATCCGCGACAAGTTTGGCTCGCGCCCCCTATTCGTCATACAGGACATTCGCTGCCGTGCCGAGTTCAAGGCATGGCGAGACACCATGGCGGACAAACCACGCGCCGCCGATTACGCATGGACGACGCTGGCGCGCGTCCTGTCGTTCGCAAAGGACCGCGGGCGCATTTCCGTGAATGTGTGCGAGCGTGGCGGCCGGCTCTATGAGGCGGATCGCGCCGAAAAGATTTGGAGCGAGGAAGACGTTTCAAAGATGCTGGCGCTGCACAAGGCTGAAATAAGCGCGGCGCTCCTGTTGGCACTATGGACGGGCCAGCGGCAAGGCGACCTGTTGCGGGCCGCCTGGACGAACTACGACGGGCAGTCTCTAAAGCTGCGTCAGGGCAAGACGGGCGCGCGCGTGACTATCCCGCTAGCCGCACCTATCCGCACGATGCTCAATGCAATGCCGAAGCGCGCCACGACGATCTTGACGGGAGTCCGCGGCAACACCTGGTCAAGCGACGGCTTCCGAACGGAATGGCGCAAGGCGTGCATAAAGGCCGGCGTCACCGGCTTGACGTTCCACGACTTGCGCGGGACAGCCGTAACGCGGCTTGCGCTTGCCGGGTGCAGCACGTCGCAAATTGCCGCGATCACCGGACACAGCCTGAAGGACGTAGAGGCCATTCTTGATGCGCATTACCTTGGCGGAAAAATCGAGCTTGCAGAGCAAGCCATCTTGAAACTGGAGGAGCACCAGGCTATAGAAAAAGAACAGCCTAACCACGATTAACAAGTTTGCAAACGTTCCATAAGTCATTGAATTTTAATGTAGCGAATTATAGGCAGTTTACATCTACCAATTTGTTTTTCATTGAATAAAGAGCTGACTCTTAATCAGCGGGTCCACGGTTCGAGCCCGTGATCACCCACCAAAAAATCTTCAAAGATTTCAAAAATTTCCGCTGATTAAAATTGTCAGACGATAGAGCGCCGCGGCGTTTTCATCGCCTCGCGGACATGGTCCCGGGTCACGAACAGATAATTGGTGGAACAACGGCCTCTTATCAGCGGCGCGCGCGAAAAGTCCTGCTCACATGTGGACTTCGGGGTCAGATAATCCTGACCCAAGGTTCTGTCCGAGGCTTGGAGAAACTGCGTGCTCATTTGCGCTGCTCGCGAGCAGATAATCGGCCAACGAAGATCGCCAACCAAGCTCTCGGGCGCCGGCCGGTGGCGGCGGCGCACGTGTCCGTTCTGCCGTCAAATGTCCAGCACGCCGGAAGCGACCCTGACCGCTTGTCCGCCGATGCGCGCGCGCGTGATTTCGCCCGCCGTCACATCGATATGCAGATGGATTTTCGAGGCGCGGCCCATCTCGACACCCTGCGCGATCAGGAAGGCATGGTGGCCGTCCGGCAATTGATCGAAGGCGTGAATCACACCGGACAGGCCAGCCGCCGCAGCCCCTGTCGCCGGGTCTTCGGCAATCCCCATGTCGGGCGAGAACATGCGGGCCTGAAAATGGGCGCCATTGCCGCTGCGGCAATAGACGTAGGCCGAGACGAGATGCCCGCCGGTAAACGGGGCGACGCGCTCCCAGAGTGCCGGATCGAAATCCACCTCTCCCAGGGTCGCAACATCCTTGACCGGCACGAACAGGAACGGCACACCCGCGGACCAGACACTTGGATAGTGGTTCTCAAAGCCGACATGCTTGACACTGATCGACAGCGCATCGGCAATGCCCTGGCGCTCCAGAGCGTTCTCAAGCTTATAATGGCTGGACTTTGCCGGCAGGTCGAACTCCGCAAAAGCCCCCCCCGCCTCAGCCAGACGGACAGCGCAGCGCACGGGTCCGACCTTTTCCTCGAGCACGCTCACCTGGTCTATTGACGGGGCGCCTCCTGCCCGCTCCGCCAGCGCAACCGCTGTACCAACCGTGGGGTGCCCGGCGAAAGGAAGCTCGCGGCCGGGCGTGAAGATCCTCAGGCGCGCCGTATGTGCGGGATTATCGGAAGCAAAGACGAAGACCGTCTCCGAGAGATTGAATTCTCCGGCAATCGCTTGCATCGCCTCGTCGGAAAGGCCCTCGGCCTCGAGGACGATCGCAAGAGGATTGCCCTTCAGCTTCTCGTCGGTGAACACGTCGTAGAGCATGTATGGGCGCGCCATGTCCTAGTCTCCCTGCAAAATTCCGTTGATCGGCGAGTCGGTTGAAAAGATCCTATCAATGATCGGCGGCATGAAGGCGGGATAGTTCCGCCCCTCCCGGCTTCGGTCGCGAATGACGACGGGACCGGCAATTTCCTGCTCGTCGTCAGTCTCCATGTGGTGACGGACCCGGGCGCATGCTTCCTCGGCGTCATACGGGAGGAGAAATACCCTGAACAGGGTCACGGCACGGAAAATGCGCACCCCCAAATAGCCGCCAACGGGTGTCGCGCCCGTCAGGTCGATGCCCGTCTCCTCCCTGACCTCGCGCAGCATGTTGGCATCCAGATCCACCTTGCTGCCGTCGATGATATCATGGGCGTCCAGCGAGCCGGCGGCGCAGTAGACGCGCCCGGCATTGGCCGTCCTGGCACCCATCTCGATGGCGAGGATCGCCCCGTCGCTGGTGATCGGGACGGCAATGGGGAAAAGGTGTTCGGCCACCGGCCTGTCCGGTTGCTTGCGCCACCACAGCATCGTCGCATAGGGCGTCAGGTGGCCGGTCGCCGCCAGTCGCCCCCCGGCATCGATCCGGATGTCGCGATGGATCAACATCTCGCCGTTGAAAAGCGCCGGGTTGGCCTCATGCTCGGCGAGCCAGTTGGCTTCGATTTCCGCGCGTCTTTGCTGGTAGAGCGGATGCGGCCCGGCGGCGACGCTGACATCGTAGCCGGAGAGATCGAACAACGTTCCCTCCTCCGGCCAGACGAAACCTTGCAGCGACATGTTCATGAGAGGATGTCCAGTTCAATGACCACCGGGCAGTGGTCGGAAGACTTCGGGCGGTCCCAGCCAACGCGCGGATAGCGCTCAACCTCTTGCCCCGGCGGAAAGACGGTGCGGTAAGGCTGACCAGCGCGAATGATCTCGGGAACGGAATTGCGATTCAAATCGGCCAGGTGCGGCGACAGCCAGATGTAGTCAAGCTGGCTCAGATGCCGCTCCGCCGGCCCGCGCTGGTGAAAATGCGTCCAGCGATCATCGACCGCACGGCGCGCCACCACATTCTCGGCAAAGCCGTTGGCGGCGAGGATATCGACCACGCTGCCTGGCTCCAGAACATGCGTGAAGGCAAAGCCGTTGCGCCTGTCACCGGCCACCTGCAGCTTCTCGCCATAATCGTTCATGTCACCGCAAATGGCATAATTCGCTCGGGATTCTGCCCCTGCCCCAAACCGTCGCGTCACGATTTCGCGCACGGCGAGCGCTTCGGCATGCCGCACGGGCACGGAAGAACTGCGCCCATCCAGTCCGTTGCGGCCGCCGTTCATCGACTTGAAATGCACCACATAGACCGTGAAAGGCACGCCGCCGATCTTGAGATCCGCCTCCAGGCAGTCGCGCTTGAAGATACGATCCTGCGGCTTGTAGTCGAGGGCCGCCAGCTCCGGCGTGAAGAGTTCAAGATCGGCGTAGCTGAGCCGCGCATGGCTCCTGATATCGACAAGCTCGATCGGGACGCCGGCGCGCGTCGTGTCGCGCATCATCAGGGCCACGTCGATGCCGCGCGAATCGTTGCCTTCCATCAGGTATTTCTGCCGGTAGCCCTCGCCGATCATCCGGTAGAGATATCCGTATTCGAACGCCTTGAGTGCTTCGATATTGTCGACCTCCTGCAGGCACAGGATGTCGGCGTCCATTTCGGCAATGGCGAGCGCAGTCAGCTGGCGCGTATCGTCCGTGGACGCGATCAGCCGGGCCTCCTCAAGCCGCTGGAATTCGGCCTCGCTGCGGATATCGAAGAGCCTGAGCGCGCGATCCTGATGCAACTCGTTGCGGTAGCCGCTGAAATCGAACCGCGAGAGCAGGTTCTCGATGTTGAAGGTTCCGAGCCTGACGCTCATCAGTCATCCCTGTCGCTACGGCGCTCACCGTAGCCAACGGCGAGGCTTTGTCAAACCGTTGCCCGCACCGGCACCGGCTTTTCCTCAGCCCGCGCAGCCGCCCGCGCCTTGGTCCATTGGCGCACCTTGTTCTCGGCCGGACGCTCGATGAACTTGTAGCTGAAATGCGAGAGAATGATGATGACGACCACAGCAAGGGCGGCAAGGAGGTTGTTGCCGACCGGACCCAACACGATGATCTTCGTCATCGCTCCATGAAACATCTGGCTATCGACGATCGGAATATGAGTGATCTTCTGAATGGCTTCGGCGACGTTGACAAAGCGAAGGAGCACGAAGGCGTGGATCACATAGACAGACAGCGAGATCACGCCGAGATAGACAAGCGCAGGGTGGCTCATAAAGCGGGAGATTGACCCCTTCTGCAGCGCGAAGACGAGCAGGCAAAATGTATAGCAGGCCGGTATGATGGCGGAGAGACGCGAGTAACCGATTACAGCGGGAAGCGCGAAAATCAGAACGGTGGCGATGACCTCCAGGATGTTCCAGACGGTCATCGAGACACGTTCGTCCAGCTGCTTCGTCTTGATCCAGTAATAGACGTAGAAGGTCAGCGCCCCGCCGGCAAAGCCGTAGGTCGAGCGTAGAAGACCGTACTGGTAATTCTCCCGCATCGGATGCTCGGACAGGATCGCCAGCAGGATCGGCGAGGCGATGAAGCCGACGATGGCGAAGGGCAGGAAGCGCTTGCCGGGCACGAGCATGCACAGCGCAAAGAGGATATAGGCGGTCCACTCCGTCGACAGGCTCCAGGTCGGGTAGTTCCATGTCAGCATGTCATGGATGTCGAGGCTCTGGATCAGCAGCAGGTTGGTGAAAAGCGACGGGATCGTGTTGCCGCCGCTGAAGGCAGTCCGATCAACAACGCCCGCCCGGTTGCCGAAATAGACCAGAACCACTTCAAACAGGACAAAGAGCATCAGCATGACGAAATGGATCGGATAGATCCGGCCAAGCCGCTCGATGAGGAAGCGCTTCACGCCGTAGCCACCGGCGAGCTTCGGCTCGTAATGCGCAACGATCACGAAGCCGCTGAACAGGAAGAAGATGTCGATGATCGCCGAGCCGGAATAGTAGAAGCTCGTGTTCTGCAAAACCACTTCACCGGGGAAATGGGCCAGCACGACGATGAGCGAGAGAACGCCCCGCCATCCATCCAAAGCCGTCAGTCGCATACCGATCCGCCTCTTGAACGCGGCGCGACGTCGTCTGCGCGTTGCCACGTCCGGTCATGGAACGGCACAGCGCCGCTCTCGTCAGGCGAAATCTATGCTCTTGCCGGTTGATATTTCATGAACCGGCTGCGCGTTACGCAGCCTGTTCACTCTTGATCAACGTGCCAAGGCGGGAAATGCCCGTCTCGATTGCGTCATCGGAGGCGCAGGAGAAAGAAAGCCGGATCGTGTTCTCGCCGGTACCATCCGCGTGGAAGGCCTTACCGGGGACGAAGGCGATGCGGTGATCGCGGATCGCCTTGGCGAGCAGCGACGCGCCGTCGAAGCCCTTCGGCAACGTCACCCAGACGAACATGCCGCCTTCCGGCTTCGTCCATTCGACGCCGGCCGGCATGTACTTCGCCATCGCTTCCAGCATGCGGTCGCGGCGGTGGCTGTAGGTCTTGCGGATCTTGGCAACCTGCGCGTCGAAGATCTTGTGAGCGACCTTGCCCATGACAACCTGGTTGACGGTGGAGGAATGCAGGTCGGAAGCCTGCTTGACGAGCACCAGCTTGCGGATGACATCCTGTGCCGCGACGATGTAACCCAGGCGCAGGCCCGGCGCGAGCGTCTTGGAGAAGGAACCGCAATAAAGCGTGCGCGTCTTCTCGATGTCACCGCCATTGCGCTCGATATCAAGCGCCAGGATCGGCTTGACCGCCTCGCCGCTGTAGCGAAGCTGCTGATAGGCCGCATCTTCGACAATGGCGATATCAAGCGCTTCGGCAAGGTTCAGGATGTTTTCGCGGCCCGAACGCGGGATCGTCTCGCCCGACGGGTTGGAGAATTCCGGCACGCAATAGGCAAACTTGACGCGACCACCGGCCTGAGCTGCCTTTTCGGCATAGGTGGAAGGCTCGCGATTGGTCATCGGGTCGAGCTTGTCATAGTTCGGCTCATAGGCGTTGAACGCACCCAGCGCACCCATATAGGTCGGCCAGGTGACCAGCGCCGTATCCTTCGGCGACAAAAGGACCTTGCCGATATAGTCGAGACCCTGCTGCGAACCGGAAACGATGAAGATATTGTCCGGAGTGCAGGGAATGCCAAGCTTGCCCATCTCGCCGACCAGCCATTCGCGCAACGGCTTGTAGCCCTCGGAAACCGAATATTGCAGCGCAGGCACCGCCTCGGGGCCAGTCAACACTTCCGCATAGGCCTTGGAAAACTCTTCTGCCGGAAACAGGGTCGCATCGGGAATGCCACCGGCGAAGGAAATGATATCGGGCTGCTCGAGCAGTTTCAGAAGCTCGCGGATTTCGGACGCCTTCATGCGGCTCGCGCGTGAGGCGAAGATATTTTCCCATTCCATGGTGGTTCATCCCGTCGATTTGTTATGAAGGAAGGTAAACATGCCACCCAGTTTATGTCAACAATGCTGACCTATCTAAGTTGCGCAAAATCAGCGAATCTTAAGATTGCGCTCTTAATGTCGCGACACATCCTTCGTTTGTCGCGGCCGTTCGGTCGATCCAATCACGAGCCTCATGTCAGACCGCATCCGAACAGCCTCCAACCTGCCTTCGATCATTCGGACCCGTCAACTGATCTTTGCAGCATTTCCGGTCGTCGTTTTGGCGGCACTCCTGTATGCGGCATGGCAGACGGGACCGTGGTTCGACGAGTTCTGGAGCTTCTATTTCGCCGATCCGGCCGCAGGGCTTGGCGAGGCTTTCCGCTCCAAATGGACCCTCGATGTGCATCCGCCGCTCTTCTCGTTCCTCGCCTGGCTGGCAGGTCAGCTCGGCCTGCCGCGAACGCTGGAAGCCGGGCGCATGCTCAATCTGGTGCCGCTCTTGGCTTCAACGGCCTATCTGGCGGTCTTCTGGCGCTCCAATCCCGGAGATCGGGCATTTCTGGCGACCTTCCTGCCCGCCGCCGTTGCGCTTGTTCAGTTTCAGGCAACCTTTGTCGAGTTCCGATCGTATTTCACCGGTGTCTGTGCCTTCATCGTCCTACTGGCATGCCTGAAGCGCCTGGACCGGACCGGTGAGGATCCCCTGCAAGGCACAAACCGCGGGCTCGTCTGGTCGGGACAGCTGGCGAGCCTGTTTTTCTGCCTCAACCTTCACTTCGTCTTCGCTCTGCTGGCCATCGCACTCGTCGGCACCTTTGCCCTTGCCGCGCTGGCACGGGGCGACCGACGCCTTTTCGCACTTCACCTCCTGAGCGGCATTGTCTGCTGCCTTCTGCTTGCGGCAACGACTGCCCTGCAGTGGACCTACCTGTCCTCAATCTCGAAGAATTTCTGGCTCAAGACCACACCCGCCGATGCGCTCGGCATCCTTGTGATGTCTGTCCTCTCTCCCGTCGGCCAGAGCACGGCGATGAGCCTTGCCTGGCTCGGCGCGCTCGGCCTCCGCATCGTCTCGAAACGCAACAACAGGGCAGACGATCGCTATGCCGTCACCCTTGTTGCATCGCTCATCGCGATCGCCGCCATCGTTCTCGCCTACACGGTGGCCAGCGGGGCGCTCACGGGTCGCTACCTCATCCCGATCTGCTTGGTCATCGTTGCCGGCACGGCAGCAGCCACTGCCGAGACACTGCGTACATACCCCACGATGCGGATCCTCTTCCTTCTCGCCTGCACGGTGGCAATTGTGCAGACCTCGCTTGAGGCCGCGCGCGAACCGAAATGGAACGAGGCCGCAAGCTTTGTCGCTGAGAAACAAAAGACTTGTCCGGGAGCCCGTATAGTGCCCATCCGGGCAACGCTTCAGGACGCAACGGCCAATGTCGAGGCGAATTACACGATGGCCTATGCCTATCTGGCCGACAGATGGAAAATGACTGTCGGGGCACTCGACACGATGCCGGCGCCACCGCGCGACCCTGCATGCCCAGACTATTTCTGGGCTGACAACCAGTTTGCGGGCAAGCGGCCGGAACCGGCATTAAAGGCCGAACTACTGCGCCGCTTCCCCCAACTTGACGGCTGCGCCATTCAGACCCACATCTTCAGGTCCGAGGCCGCGATCTTCGAGGTGTCCGGCGACCCTCCGCAATGCAAACGCTGACTTGACGCAAATATCTCCGTTGATCAGCACACTCGGTCATCTATTCTGGCGGGAAAGACAGCCCGGCCGAAAAGTGCGCGCCTTTCAGCCACAGCGTCCTTGAAACCCTCGTTGTTAGCGATGAGCGAAGTGCGGCATTTGAACGCCCGTCGATGCTACTGTTTTCAAAAGCCTCTCTCTGACGACACCCATCATAATCGCGGGCTTGGGAAGCAGATGACAACGCCTCTTGATCGCCCGATTTGGGCAGCGCTCTCCGGTCCACAGATCGGCCTCTCGGTGGGCACGGACCACGCCCGCGCCTACCCGGCCGAAATTGGCCCACTGACGGCGACCCGCGACGACACGCCGGAATCGCTTGGCGCACTCGCGCAGCTGGTCGCAGAACGGCAAACGCTCGTTCTCTTGCAGGCGGGCAGACCACCGGTTCCCCAAGGCTGCAGGGTGGAAATGTTGGCAGATGCAGTCCAGATGATCTCAACCGTCGGCGGCGACTTGCCAGTTTCCGGGCCAGATCTCGACCAAGATCCCGGTCCAGGCCCGGGCGAAGTCGTGGCTCTCGGAGATGACGACGCGGCGGAAATGCTGGCCCTTGCCAAACTGACTGCGCCCGGCCCATTTGCCACACGCACCCACACGCTCGGCCAGTTTTACGGGATTCGCATCGACGGACGTCTGGCAGCAATGGCAGGCCAACGCATGCGGTTTCCCGGCTATGGAGAAATGTCGGGCGTTTGCACCCATCCCGATTTTCGCGGCCTGGGTCTCGCAATGCGCCTGAGCGCAAAAGTCATCAACATCATCCGGGCACGCGGCGAGCAACCGTTTCTCCACGTCCGAGCCCAGAATACCAACGCCATCAGGGTCTATGAGCGGCTCGGCTTCACGATCAGGCAAGCCTTCACTGTCATGCAGCTGGTCCCTGAAAACAAACAAGGCGGCGCCGAAGCACCGCCTTGGTAATGCCATTCGTCTTGCCAATCCCCGCACCGCCGAAGGCGTGCCCCGAGCTGACCGGGATCGGCAAGCCGCTCTTAGTTGCGAGCCTTGTCGACGAGCTTGTTCTTGCCGATCCAGGGCATCATGGCGCGGAGCTTTTCGCCGACCTGTTCGATCGGATGCTCGTCGTTCAGACGACGGGTTGCCTTGAAGCGGGCAGCGCCCGAGTGCCATTCCTGCATCCACTCGGAGGTGAACTTGCCGGACTGGATGTCCTTGAGAACGCGCTTCATTTCGGCCTTCGTTTCAGCCGTGATGATGCGCGGGCCGGACTGGTATTCGCCCCACTCAGCCGTGTTGGAGATCGAGTAGTTCATGTTGGCGATGCCGCCTTCATAGATCAGGTCGACGATGAGCTTCACTTCGTGCAGGCACTCGAAATAGGCCATTTCCGGAGCGTAACCAGCTTCGGTCAGCGTTTCGAAGCCGGCGCGGATGAGCTCGACGAGACCGCCGCAGAGAACGACCTGTTCGCCGAAGAGGTCGGTTTCGCACTCTTCGCGGAAGTTGGTTTCGATGATGCCCGAACGGCCGCCGCCGACGCCGCAGGCGTAGGAGAGCGCGAGTTCAAGCGCATTGCCGGAAGCATTGTGGTGCACGGCAACCAGGCACGGCACGCCGCCGCCCTTCTGGTATTCGCCGCGAACCGTGTGGCCGGGGCCCTTCGGTGCGATCATGACGACGTCGACGGTCTTCTTCGGCTCGATAAGGCCGAAGTGAACGTTGAGGCCGTGGGCGAACGCGATTGCTGCGCCGTCGCGGATGTTCGGAGCGATATCGGCCTTGTAGATGCCGGCCTGGAGTTCGTCCGGCGTTGCCATCATCATGAGGTCGGCCCAGGCGGCAGCTTCTGCAACCGTCATGACCTTGAAGCCGTCGGCTTCAGCCTTGGCAGCCGTGGCTGAACCGGCCTTGAGAGCGATCGCAACGTTCTGTGCGCCGGAATCCTTCAGGTTCAGCGCGTGGGCACGGCCCTGCGAACCGTAACCGATGATGGCGACCTTCTTGGACTTGATGAGGTTGAGATCGGCATCCCGATCGTAATAAACGCGCATGTCTGGTTCCTTCCCTTGATTAAGGCGTCTGTGTGTTGCGGCAAGAATTCACGCATGCCTGATGCGCGGCTCTTCCCATTTGTTCGCGGCTCCGTAAAGGCTCAGAAAGGCATCAACCGCCCGCTCCGCCCTGGAACCGAATTCCTTGCGCGCCGTCTCCGGAGAGACCCCCAGCAACATGCGCACGTGAAGATCGCTGACGGCCAGACCGTATAGTGTCTGATAGGCCTCGCCGCCATCGGAAAAATCGAGAAGTCCGGAGCGTCGTCCAGCGTCCAGCAGCGCCATGGCGCGCTTGCCGATCGGCCCGCGTCCGCGCTCAAGCATCAGCCGCCCGAGCTTGCCGCCCCCTGCCCCCGCCTGCCCGATCGACAGACGGTTGAGCGCCAGCGAAACCTCGCCCGACAGAACGTCGACGAGATCGCGGACGAAAGTGAGCAGATGCGCACGCAGTTCCTCGCGCGTCAACTTGCCGCCCGTCGGCTCATAGGTACGCACCTTGGACGCCTGATAGGCAATCATCGCGGCAAGCAGACCATCGCGGTCGCCGAACCATTTGTAGAGGCTCTCCTTGGAGCAATTGGCCGCGCGGGCAACACCCGCCGTCGTCAACGCCTTCTCGCCACCCTCGACAAGAAGGCTCAGCGCCTCTTCCAGAACGGCGCTCTGGCGCGGGGAAAACTGGTCCTGCTCCGGCTTGCTCATGTCCGACCTCATTTAGTACCGTACGGTACGGTTCGTTTAACTAAAGCGGTCGGGAGCCGCTGTCAACGCCGTTTTCAACGCAAGGAACGATTTTTCATTTTTTGAAGAAGGAGGCGACCATGCCGATCAGCGTTTCCTCGAAGTCACGTTGTCCCACTCTGCGCCCACCAAAGAGAACATCGGAGCGGATGCTTCCGATAACCGCCCGGAGCATGACGAACTCCGCCTCAGGCGACGGTCGTCGCGCGCAATCCGTCGCTTTGGCAACGACGGTATCGACCAGGGCGCGGCTGACGCGTGTGATCATTCGATCGAAATGCTCCGGCAGGCCCGGAAGATTGAGCGCCGCCCTCAGAAGTGCGCGCCTTACGGCCGAGCGTCCTTCGAAAGGCTGCAGCGTCGGACGGATGACCAGCCGGACGATGTCGGCGGTCAAGGTCGCGTCGGTTGCGGCGAGCGCGGCGCAGATATTGCGTTCCTGACGCTCCATCTCGTGGAGCGCCATGGCCTTGAACAGCGAAGACTTGCCCGAGAAGTAGCGGTAGAGGGTGCCAACGGAAAAGCCCGCTCTCTCGGCGACATGATTGGTCGTCACATCGCGCTCTTCCGCGCGTTCGAGAAGCTGAGCAGTCGCCTCAAAAAATGTTGCGACCGTCTGCCGCGCCCGCTCCTGCCTTGGTGAATTCCGTTGAGGATCAAGAGGTTCCGGCACGACCATCGATCAAGCTTTCGTCAAGGAGAAAGTGAGTAGCGCGGCAATCGGAAGATTGCCATCATTTCCTCAAGATACCCATCAACGGAGTCCGTTCAAAGATGAAAAAGCTCATATTCGTCGCCGCGTGTCTGTCCGCCACGCTCGCGTTTCTCCCCGTATCGGCGGAAGAACAGGGCAGCAAGACCGGTCTTTTCAACACACGCTACTGCGAGATCCTCACGCTCACCCGCAAGGGCCTGAAGGCAACCGCGACCGTCTACAACACGATCGGCTTCAACGACTGCCCGGCAGCTGCCTGGAACGGCATCGACAAGAACGCCGCGACAAAGCAGCTCCAGGCCGACGGCATCGACATGAACGGTCCCCGGTACTGGCTGATCGACGGCATCAAGGGCAAGGGTGTCTCCGCGACCGGCAAGACCATCAGCATCAACGGCATCGAAATGGGCGAGCGCGCGACCCTTGAGGTTTCACTCAAGCAGGCGCTCGGGGGCAAGAAACTCTACAAGGCGAACGAGGTGAAGCGCGACACCGTCTTCACCTTCCGCGCCGGCAAACCGGTCTTCGAACTCACCGACCCGGAAGGACATGTCTACCGCATGCAGTCCTATTCGCAGATCGTCAACAAGAAGGAGACGCTCGCAGACCTCGCGGGTCTCGGAGCGAAACTCAAGCTGCCCAAAGGCTGGACCTATTCCACCCGCATCCTCGACAAGGATTATGATCTCGTCGCCAGCGGCGTCGCCTATGTCGTACAGGATGACTTCCTTAACACCTATCAGCGCCTGCCCCAGCCTTGAGTGCCCACATCAATTGGAAACGGCAACCAATTACTTGACTCAGTCCACTAAATGCGAAACATGGCTGCGGAAAGGAACCTGCTGCCATGCCCAACCTCAAGACGATCGACGCCATCCGCGCCTTCAGCCGCTTTTACACCGCCCGCCTCGGCGTGGTGGGCCAGACCTATCTCGGCACGGAATATAGCTTGAGCGATGCGCGGGTGATTTTCGAACTCGACGCGCGCCAGACGACTCGTGCGACCGATCTCGTCCACGATCTCGGCATTGATCCTTCCTATCTGAGCCGGATCATCGCCCGCTTCGCAAAACAGGGCCTCCTGAAGGCGACCCCTGATCCGGAGGATGGGCGGAGCCGGGTGCTCTCCCTCACCGCACGGGGACTGGAGGAGGCGGCGCGTTTGAGAGCACTTTCCCGCGGGGAAATCGGCGCGATGATCGAACGCCTCTCGGAACCGGAGGCAGAAGCACTGGAGCAGGCTCTCAAGATCGCCGAAAGACATTTGTCTCCCGGAAGCACGACGCCGCCAGCGTTCACGCTCAGGCAGCACCGTGCGGGAGACATGGGCTGGATCGTGGAATCGCAAGCCGCCTTCTATGCCCGGGAATATGGCTGGAACGACAAATTCGAGGCCCTGCTCGCGGACGTCGTCGGCAGTTTTCTGAAGCACTTCAACCCGCAACGCGAGCGCGTGTGGATTGCCGAGCGCGATGGCACACGCGTCGGGTCCATCATTCTTGCCGACGGAGGCGATGATGTCGGCAAACTCCGCCTCCTTTATGTGGATCAGGCTGCGCGCGGACTGGGTCTAGGAAGCCGGCTTGTCGAAGAGTGCATCGCCTTTGCCACCACTGCCGGCTATCGCAAGATAAGCCTCTGGACAAACGACATCCTGGCGACAGCACGCGCCCTTTATGCACGCAACGGCTTCATCGTAACCAACCGTGAGAAGCATTCGATGTTCGGCCCCGCGATGATGGGCGAAACGTGGGAACTCAAGCTGTCTGAAAACAAGGACCTACCTTCTTGAACGGAAGCGATCTTTATGCTCCTACAGTCTCAGGGCGAGGTGCTTTTCCCGCGCCGGAGGATTTTTCATGAAGACGTTTCTATTATCCGCCGTGTTCACAGCGGCTCTTGCTATTGCCGGCAACGCCTGCGCGGGAGGTCCCTTGACCCGCTGCGGTTGGGTCTCCAATCCGACACCCGGCAACTGGTATCTTTCAGACAGCGACGGCGACTGGACGCTGGCCACCCAGGGCAGTGATGAAGAAGCCATGGGAATGGACGTCATCGGCGACATCAGCGCCGGCGACTACGAAGCGACAAACGGCAATTATGGCTATGCCTGCGGCTGCATGAAGGTCCGCGACGATCCGGCCAGCATGCGTATTCTCGAAGTGTTCAGCTTCCGCCAATCCAGCCTGTCGAAGTGCGCAAAAGACCCCAACCTGCCCTCGCCGCGCTGAGCGGATTTGTCACACCGCCGTGTGCGAGAGTGAAACATATTCTTCTAATATCCGCTGACGGCTTGATAAACTTCTTTAGAGATTTAGGAGTAGATCAAGCCCCGCGCGTGGCGGCCGAGACCGTTTCGGTCACCGGAACAGACAGCCAGAACAGTTCGATTGAGGCAATCGCTTGACAACAGCAACCTTCCTGCTCGCGGTCATGTTGGCATTGGGCCTGATTGCCTGTGCCGCAGCATTTCGATCACCGCGAGCGCCGGGCAAGCCTGCGTTCATTCTGGCTGTCGTGTCTGCGCTCTGGTGGACCGCCATGGTGCTCCTGCGCTTTGGCACGCCTGATCTGCCATCGAAGGTGCTCTACAGCGAACTTGCCTGGTTCGGCATTGTCGGTGCGCCGATGTTCTGGTCGGCCGGCATCCTGAGCTATGCCGGTTACCGCCGGCTGGCGACACCCGCAGCAACCCTGTCAATCGCCCTCTACGCTGCACTCGCCGGCATTGCCGCCCTGACAAACGACTGGCACCATGCGCTTTATACCGGCGTGACCAATGTTGTTCGGCCAACCTTCTCCCACGGCTGGCTGTTCCATATCCTCCTGACTGTCACCTATATCTTCATGATCTGGGCCTGCATCACGGCGATCAGCAGGCTGCAACTGTCGCAATCGCTTCACCGGCGGCAGCTTTCAGGCCTCGTAGCTGCGATGCTCATGCCATGGCTTGCAAATTTCGCGTTCGTATTCTTCGAATTCCGTTTGTTCAACGACGATCCCACGCCTTTCGCCTTCAGCCTGACCTCGCTTGCCATGCTGATGATGCAGGAACACGGGAAGCTGTTCGTCGCTCCGCCGATCGCCCGCGATGTCATCTTCAATGTTCTGCCCGATCCTGTAATCGTGGTGGACGGCGACGCCCGCGTCCTCGAAGTCAATCCGGCAGCGGGAAAACTGCCAGGCCTTGGCGAAGGCGCGGTTGGCACCATTCTGCCCCCAGGCCATCCTTTACGCACCTGGCTCGACCGCGAACTGCAAGTCATCGACCCGTTGTTGACCATCGCCGAAACCGAAACCACCTACGAAGTCTCCGTCCAGCGACTGGAGAAATGGGGCCGTGACGGCTCTGTCATGGTCGTGCTGCGCGATGTCACGGCGCGAGAGGCTGCGCAGCAGCAACTGGCTGCGGCCTCCCGCGACCTTGCCGTACGCCTGAACGAGAACCTTGCCCTGCAGAACAAGCTGTCTGAAGAGGCATCCCGCGACCACCTGACCGGGCTTTACAACCGCCGCCACGCCAGCAAGATCATCCCCGAATTCATCGAGAGCAACGCACCCGGTCGCGCCATTGCCTTCGCCCTCATCGACCTCGACCATTTCAAGCAGGTTAACGACCAGTTCGGTCATGACATCGGCGACAGGGTCCTCGCCGGTTTTGCCAGTATCCTGCGCGACAACATGCCGAACGGCGGCTGCGCCTTCCGCTTCGGCGGCGAGGAATTCCTGGTGGCCATGCCCGGCGTCGAGGAGACCGAAGCTCTGATCTATGCGGCGCGCTGGCGTGCACGCCTCGCCAACGACGCCCCCACGCTGGCGCCCGGCTTCCGGCTGACATTCTCGGCCGGCATTGCCGTCTTCCCGCACCACGGCCAGTCTCTAAGCGCCTGCACCAAGGCCGCGGACATCGCCCTCTACGACGCCAAGGTTATGGGCCGGAATTGCGATGTCGCCTGGCGCGAGAAGAGCAGCCAGTTCCCCATCGCCTCCTGACGACCGGCGGACGGCAAGGGTGTTCACTCGGCATAATTGACCGGCAGTGCCAGACCCGACTTCAGATTCTCCATCGAGATGGAAGCCGAAACGTCGAATAGCGAGATGTTGCGCACGATCTGCTTGTAGACCGTGTCGTAATGCTCGGCGCTCGGTAGCACGATTTTCAGGATATAGTCGAAAGACCCCGTCACCCGATGTGCCTCGACGATTTCTGGAATGGCGGAAATGATGCGGCGAAATTCGTCGATCCAGGCATCGTTGTGCGTCGCCGTCTTGACGAGCGCGAAGACGGTTGTCGGCACGCCCATCTTGTGTCGGTCAAGCACCGCCACGCGACGCGCCACATAGCCCCCCTCCTCCAGTCGCTGGATACGCCGCGAACAGGCGGAGACCGACAGGCTGACCTCGTCGGCGATCGCGGCCACGGACAGTCCCGCATCTTCCTGCAACAGCCGCAGGATCTTTCGGTCGCGATCGTCGAGCATGTCCCCTCCCGCTCCTTTCAAATTGCGCCAGATCAAGGCGCGCATCGTTTGCGCTCGCGTATAGGTGCGCCGAAAATATTTGCACGGTTTCATCCGAATCGCAAAATCTTTGCAAACAATTCGCCCTGCGCGTCGGGCATATTTGCACCATCCTACGCAAACGCGCAATTTGAGGGACTGAAATGAAGAAGATCGGCGTCATCGGCGGCATGAGCTTTGAAAGCACCGCAATTTACTATCGCATGATCAACGAGCAGGTCCGCGCTGAACTCGGCGGCCTCAGCTCCGCAGAAATCCTGATCCATTCCGTCAATTTCGCCGACATCGTCGCTCTGCAAAAGGCTGGCGACTGGGCCGAAGCTGCCGAGCGCCTGGCCAAATCCGCCGCCAATCTGGAAAAGGCCGGCGCAGACTGCATCCTCATTGCCACGAACACGATGCACAAGGTTGCCGACGAAGTCGCCCGCCATATTCATGTGCCGCTGATCAACATCATCGACGTCACCGCCGATGCGCTGAAGGCAAAGCATGCCAAAAAGCCGCTGCTGCTCGCGACACGCTACACGATGGAAGACGGCTTCTATGCCGATCACATGGCCCGTCACGGTCTCACCCTGATGACACCCGACCATCTCGGTCGCGTCATCATCCATGACGTGATCTTCAACGAACTCTGCGCCGGTCATGTTTCGGATGCATCGCGCAAGCGCGTCATCGAAATCATTGCCAAGGCGAAGGATGCGGGCGCCGACAGCGTCATCCTCGGCTGCACGGAAATCTGCATGTTGATCGAACCGTCGATGAGTCCGCTTCCGACGGTGGATTCCACAGCCATCCATGCCGCCGCCGCCGTCAACTTCTCCTTGGCGGGCCTGCGCGCCGAAATGATCGAAGCCGCCTGAAACGACTTCGATGCCTCGTGAGTGGAACGGAAAAGGCCGCCGGGCGCCACGGCGGCCTTTTCCGTCATTACACCTCCGAGCGGTTGGAAAAACCTGTTGCGCCCTCGTCATATTGCTGGAGTAATGCCGCCTTGGCACTTTCCGGGCGCAGACTTGCGCACATGGTCGACGTCAAAGGCAACCACATCTGGAGGGATTGGACGATGAAGCGATTTTCCAAACTGGGAGGCGCATTGCTCGGCGCAACGATGCTCTGTTCGGCGGTCGTCACCGCAGCTCAGGCCGAGACGGTCAAGATCACCTTCCTCGGCGTCGGCGACGTCTACAATTTCGATGGCGGCAAGACACGCGGCGGCCTCGCACGCATGAACGCCGTGGCCAAGGCCGAGAAGGCCGCCAACCCGAACACGATCTATGTGTTTGACGGCGACATGCTCTCGCCCTCGCTTCTCTCCGGCCTCGACAGGGGCCAGAACATGATCGACCTCACCAACATAGTGCCCTTCGATCTCGCCGTTCCCGGCAACCATGAATTCGACTTCGGCACGCAGAACTTCCTCGCCAAGATGAAGGCCTCGAAATACCCGTGGGCCGCCATCAACATCACCGCTGGCGACGGCAAGCCGATCGAAGGCCTCGGCGGCGTCATGATAAAGGACGTCGCCGGCGTGAAGATCGCGCTGATCCCCGTCGCCCAGGACACCTCGCCAGAAGTCGCAACCACCGACGACTGGAAGTTCGAATCGAGCGTCGAGACTGCGGTGACGGCGGCAAAGAAGGCCCGCAAGGAGGGTGCCGATCTCGTCGTCGGCGTCGTGCAGACCCCGCATTCGCAGGACCAGCTGATGTTTGCGTCCAAGGCCTTCGACGTCATTCTGTCCGGCGACGACCACGATATCGTGATGCAGTATAACGGCATAACGGCCTATATCGACACATCGATCGACGCCAACTACATGATCCCGCTCGACCTCAACGTGAATGTCGAGGAGAAGGACGGCAAGCGCAAGGTGAGCTGGGAGCCGATCTTCCGCTTCATCGACACCGCCACCGTCAAGCCCGATCCGGAAACGCAGACCAAGGTGGACGAGTTCAAGAAGGAACTCTCCAAGGAACTCGACGTCCCGGTGGGCAAGTCGGAAGTGGCCCTCGACAGCCGCCGCAACATGGTTCGCACGCAGGAAACCACGATGGGCAACCTGATTGCCGACGCGCTGAAGGATGCAACGGGCGCGGACGCCACGATCATCAATGGCGGCGGCATCCGCGGCGACAAGCAATATTCCGCCAATATCGACGTGACGCGCAAGGACGTCCTGAGTGAGCTGCCATTTGGCAACAAGACGGTTCTGGTTGAACTGACCGGCAAGCAGATTCTCGACGGCCTTGAAAACGGCTTCTCGCTGATTGAGGACGGCGCCGGCCGCTTCCCGCAGGTTTCCGGCATGAAGATCGTTGCCGATCCGAAAGCGCCGAAGGGCAAGCGCGTCGTCTCGGTGACCATCGATGACAAGCCGCTTGATCCCGCCGCCACCTATAAGATCGCCACCAACGACTACATGCTGAGCGGGGGTGACGGCTACACTGCCTTCACCGGAGGCAAGGTTCTGGTCGATGCAAACAACGGCAAGCTGATGGCCAATGACGTGATGGTCTATATCCGCAAGGTCGGCACGGTGAAGACCGGCGTCGAAGGCCGGATCACCTTCAAGCAGTAGACGCTGGTCTCGATTGCGAGAGAGGCCGGCGATACCGCCTGCCCCTTTCTCGTCAGGTGCAAGCCGCCATATCCTAATGCCCCGTTATCCCGAAGCCCTCATGTCACGTGCTGGGCCGGTTGGCAGCCTTATTTAAGGACGCCCTTGGTGAGGAACACGGACGAAATCAGCCCGTCGCGCGCCTGAGGACCAGCTCCGATGGCCGAGCCTTGATCGAACTGGATGAGGCGGGCGAACACAACGGTGTCCTTACCGCGCGTTGCCCATCCGACGAACCAGCCGAAGGGCTTCGTCAGCTTGCCGTCAGCGCCCTTCACCCCGCCAGAACCGGTTTTCCCATAAACGCGCCAGTCCCCCTTCATGCCCTGATCAAGAATCGCAGTCGTCTCCGACACGGCCTTGTCGCTGACAGGAAGATCATGATGGATCAGCTTGCGGATGAACCCGGCCTGTTCCTTCGGGGAGATCTGCAGCGACGAACTAAGCCAGGCATGAGTCAAGCCGTTGTTCTGAGCCGGATCGCCGGAAACGTCCTGATTGCCGTAATCGAACGCCTTGACGTAATGCGCGAATTTTTCAGGGCCAAGCCGAAGTGTCACCTGCTGTGAATACCAGACCACGGAATCCCGCATCCAGCTCGCGGGCGTTTGCGAATGCCGCCATTGGGGAAGAAAGTCGGCATAGCCCTTCTTGAAGGGCAGAACCGGCTTGTCAGGTGACTCCAGAATACCACTATCAAACCCCATCAGGCTGATCGCAATCTTGAACGTCGACGCGGGTGACATGCGTCGATCGCAATCACCCTCGTCGAGGAGAGGCTTGCCCGTATCCGCCGAGACGATCAATGTGCATACGACATTCGTCTGCGCCCGGGACGCGGTCGCGCCCAAGGACAAGAAGATGCAAGCGGACAATAGCAAGGTCTTCATCTGGTTCTCCCGCATGGCCTCCCGCGCATACCGGCGCAGCGCTTTGCAGGATCACGCTCGAGGCGGCGCTTTTGTGACGGAATTGATGCTCTCCACCGATAGGGCGGTCGATATCGAGGGTCAGACCTTCTCTCCGCATGCACGGCGATAACGCCGAACGGTCTCCGCCATGCCGTAGACGAGCGCATCCGCCGTCAGGCCATGCCCGATGGACACCTCCGCCAGCGAAGGAATGTGGCGCGCCAGGAGCGGCAGGTTGTCCACCGTAAGATCGTGTCCGGCGTTGACGCCAAGGCCGAGTTCGGCGGCCAGCGCTGCCGTTTGGCCGAATTCGGCCGCAATCTTTTCAGCCTTCGCCGGATCGTCGAAACAGCCGCCATAGGGTCCGGTATAAAGCTCGATGCGATCGGCACCGACCGCGCGCGCGATCTCAAGCGCCTCCCTGTCCGGAACGCCATCAGCGAAAAGCGACACGCGGAATCCGCCGGCCTTCAGGCGCCGGCACACCGTCGTCAAACGTTCCCGGTTGGCGCGAAAGTCCCAGCCGTGATCGGATGTCGCCTGGCTCGGGTCGTCCGGCACCAGGGTTACCTGCTCCGGCTGATGCGTCTCGACCAGTTCGAGGAAATCGTCGGTCGGGTAGCCCTCTATGTTGAACTCGGCTTCAGGGAACTCGTCGTCGATCAGCGCGCGAATCGCCGGCACGTCCGTGAAACGGATATGCCGCTGGTCGGGACGCGGATGAACCGTTAGTCCATGCGCGCCGGCTTCCAGTGCGACGCGGCCGATGCCGATTACGCTCGGCCAGGGCAGATCGCGCCGGTTGCGCAGCATGGCAATCGCATTGAGGTTCACCGAAAGCTTGGCAGTCATGGGCATTTCATCCATTCAGTCATAACGAACATCTGACGGTAACCATAAAGGACGGCGAATTTTCGCGCCAGACGCAATCGATTGATGACCCATCTCGCGGATTCATGTGTCTTCGCTGCCAAATGGCCAATCGGGCACTTTTGCAGGAATTACACGGATTCGGGTTATTACGTGAAATGCAGGCCGGATTGCGGTCGAACCCGCCCCCGCCACATTGCGCAAAGGGTCGAGACGTATATTCTCAAACTGCGAGATGGCGGGACCTGATGTCGCTTGAGACGGCGATGTGTCGATTATGGAAATATATTTGGAATAAAATATGGCGATCCCATACCAAATGCTTCAATATTCGAAACATCTGCCGGTCTCTGGCAACGACTGACTGAAAGCGGGAACATTCATGTCAGACGGCAGAAAAGAAAGCTTGCGGAGCCCTGTTGCCCCGAGCAAACCTGTTGCCAAAACCCCTGATAGAATTGGGTTTTTGCCCGATATCGATCTGCCGCCCAGCCTGCCTGCATATGGCATCGGCATCGCAGAAATGGCCAACGCTTTCGGTGTCACACACCGCACTCTGCACTTCTACGAGGAAAAAAACCTGATTGCGGCCGGCCGCTCGGGCTTGATGCGCGTCTACGACCGCAAGCAGGCCGCCCGGATGGCGATCATCAATGCGTGCCGCGAGACAGGCATGCCGGTGGCCCTCATTCAGGAACTTATGGAAGCGCTGGACCGGGCCCACACCCAGGAAGAGGCGGATAATCTCTTTCTGCAGGCGCTCGAGACCCGCCGGCGCGAACTGATGGCCGAACAGTCGACCATGCTGCGCCAGATGCATCGCATCAACGATCTGATCGAGCAGGCTGCGGGGATTCCGGACAATGCGAATGACAATTTCGAGGCCTCGGACTTCGAGCCGCGCGAACTTCATTGCCTGGCGCTGATGTCGGAGGGCTATGCCCCTGCCCGGCTGTCGCGCGCCCTCGGTCTCGACATTGCCGAGATCGCCGAACTGGAAAACTCCATCATCCGCAAGTTCGGTGCCAACAACCGCTTCCAGGCGGTCGCCAAGGCTGTCCTACTCGGCATCATCAAGTAATCCGCGCAGTTCCGGAAACGATTGCGGGGTTTTCGTCCGCGCCGCGCAATCACGGCCCTAGCGGACGATCGTCAGCCGCTCGGCCGCCCGCGTGATCGCGGTATAAAGCCACCGCTCCCGCGTATCGCGAAACGCCCAGCTCTCATCGAACAGCACGACATTGTTCCACTGCGAACCCTGAGACTTGTGCACGGTCAGCGCATAGCCGTAGTCGAATTCGTCGTAACGCTTGCGGGTCTGCCACGGAATTTCGGTCTCGATATCCTCGAATGCCGCCTTCAGCAGCTTGATCTTGGCGGCTCCGCGATCCATGTCGTCATCTTCCGGCTTCACCAGAAGATTGATGCCCGGCTTCACCGTCTCGCGCGACGAACTCATGACCTGCCAGAGAGAACCGTTGAGCAGCCCCTTGGCCGGATCATTGCGCAGGCACACCAGCTTGTCGCCGGCCTGCGGATAATCGGCCGTGAAGCCCTTCAATTCGCGCAGCCGCTGGTTATAGCGCCGCCGCGTCTTGTTGGTGCCGACAAGCACCTGATCGGCCTCCAATACGAGATCCTGCGTCACCTCGTTGCGCGAGATGACCTGCGCCGTGCCCCAGTCGCCCTGCATGATCTCCTTGCCCTCGCGCACATGCATGGCAAGCTCGATGATCGGATTGTCCCGCGCCTGCCGGTGGATTTCGGTCAGCAGATAGTCCGGCTCGGCATCGGTGAAATAGCCGCCACCCGTCACCGGTGGCAGCTGTCCCGGATCGCCGAGGACAAGAATGGGCGTGCCGAAGCTCATGAGATCCCGCCCCAGCGCCTCATCCACCATCGAGCATTCATCGACGATGATAAGGGCAGCCTTAGCGACCGGGCTCTGCCGGTTGATGGCGAACATCGGCGCGATCGAGGTCTTGCCCGTTTCCTCGTCCTCCACCGCCTCCTCGCCGCGCGGACGATAGATCAGCGAATGGATGGTCTTGGCATTCGACGCGCCCTTGGAGCGCAGAACCTGCGCCGCCTTGCCGGTGAACGCCGCAAAGAGCACATCCCCGTCGACATGCTCGGCGAAATGCCGCGCCAGCGTCGTCTTGCCCGTGCCGGCATAGCCAAAAAGCCGGAAGAGCGGCGACCGCCCCTCTTTCAGCCAGCGCGAAACGGCCTTCAGGGCCTCATCCTGTTGTGGTGCAAATTCCATGGGACCCGGCATGGCAGGATTCGAGGGGCGAAGGCAAGAACAAAACGTGGCCGCGAACAAGTCGCAAGCGCTTGCCGCGATCATCCGCCGCGCTTGGTTTGCGGCCCGCACCGACATAGGGTTGCAGCATGAACATCCTGATTCTGGGCGCAACCGGCTTCATCGGTTCGCATATCGCCGCAACGTTCGCTGCCGAAGGTCATGCCGTGAAGGGTCTGGGCCGCGACATCGCGCGCCTCGCCGCCCGCTTGCCGGATATCTCCTGGATCAGCACCGACCTCGCAAAGCTCCTCACTGCGGACAGCTGGAGAGACCTGCTCGCGCGGCAGGACGTCATCGTGAATTGTGCCGGCGCGCTGCAAGATGGCCTGAGCAACAACCTGAAGGACGTGCAGACGCGCGCCCAGCTGGCGATGCAGGAGGCCGCGAAGGCCGCCGGCACCAAGCTGATCGTCCAGATTTCCGCCGACACGACAGGCCCCATCGGCGAAACGGAATTCCTCGCGACCAAACGCGCAGCCGACGAGGCGCTCGCGGCCAGCGGAGTGCCATTTGTCATCATCCGCCCCGCACTTGTCATCGGCCGCAATGCCTTCGGCGGAACCGCGCTTCTACGCGCGCTCGCCGCCCTTCCGTGGATGCTGCCGCTGGTCCACGCCAAAAGCCCGGTGGCGACGACGACAGTGGGCGATGTGGCAAAAGCGGTCTCGCTGGCCATTTCAGGTCAAATCGCCAGCCGCTCCGACCTGACGCTGGCCAGTCATGGCGGTACGCTGGCAAGTCTCGTCACCGAACACCGCGCCTGGCTTGGACTGCCGCCCGCACCCGTGATCAGCCTCCCGGCCATCGCCGCCGCACCCGTATCCGCGATCGCAGACGCCCTTGGCTGGCTGGGCTGGCGCTCACCATTGCGCTCGACTGCAATGAAGGTCATGCGTCACGGCGTCAGCGCCGGCACGACCCCGCCAGCCTTCCCGCTCGAACCTGAACCTGCATCGGCCTTCCTCGCCCGCAACCCCGCCGGCGTGCAGGACCTGTGGTTTGCCCGGCTCTATCTGCTGAAGCCGCTCATCTTCTTCTGCCTCTCGGCCTTCTGGCTCGCCTCCGGCATCGTTCCGCTTCTCGATCCCCTCCGCTCCGCTGGTCACTTCTTGCCCGTCATGGGCCAAACGGCAGCGCTGGGCCTGACCGTCCTCACCTGCCTGATTGACGTGGCGCTGGGCCTCGCCGTGCTCTACCGTCCGCACACGCGCCTCGCACTCTTCGGCATGATGACGATCACGCTCGCCTATCTGGCGGGCTCCCTGCTGATCGAACCGACCCTTTGGCTCGATCCGCTCGGCCCGATGGTCAAGACCGTGCCGGCGCTGTTCTTGACCCTTGCCGCCCTTGCGATCCTGGATGAACGCTGATGGAAATCGAGCTCGATTCAATACTTCTCTTTCTCCATGTTATCGGCGCCACAGTCCTTCTCGGCACGGGCGCGGGCATCGCCTTCTTCATGGTCATGGCCCATCGCACGGGCAATGCCTCGCTGATCGCCCATGTCGCCTCGACCGTGGTGCTCGCCGATTTTCTCTTCACTGCGAGCGCTGTCATCCTCCAGCCGATCACGGGCGTCGCGCTGGCGCTACGCACCGGCTGGCCTCTCGGCGAAGGCTGGATCTTCTATTCCCTGCTTCTTTATGGGCTTGCGGGCGTATTCTGGCTTCCCGTCGTCCGAATCCAGATGCGGTTGCGCAGTCTCGCCCGCGAGGCTGCGGCAGAAAATGCGCCGCTGCCCCGGCGTTACCACCGGCTCTACCGCATCTGGTTCGCCTGCGGCTTCCCGGCCTTTGCCGCCGTTCTGGCGATCATCTGGCTGATGCTGACCAAGCCCGATCTCGGCCGGCTCTTCTGATCGAAGTTTTTTTTCACGACGCCAGGAATAAACTCCACCCTTCGATTGTCTCACTCCCGTTCGCAACCAAGACCGTGCTGCGAAGACCTGAACCCCGGGAGAACACCATGACGACGAGACTGATCCTGACGCTTCTCTTTGCCGCCAGCGCCTCCATCGCCTATGCTCAGCCGACCACCACCGTGAAGACGGACAAGGGCAATGTGCTGGCGGGCGAGAACGGCATGACGCTTTACACCTTCAAGAACGACAAGAAGGGCGTTTCCAACTGCTACGAAGCCTGCGCGCAGAACTGGCCGCCCTACATGGCTGCCGCTGGCGCGAAGGCCGAGGGCGCCTACACGATTGTTGATCGCAAGGATGGCGGCAAGCAATGGGCCAAGGACGGCATGCCGCTTTATTTCTGGGCCAAGGACCAGAAGAAGGGCGATACGACCGGCGATGGCGTGAAGGGCGTCTGGGATGTCGCAAAGCCCTGATCGGCCGCGTGATGAGGGCGCGCGTGAAACCGCGCCCCAAGGCTTCGAGCGCGGCATGCTGGATCTCATGCCGTCGCTTCGCCGGTATGCGCGATCGCTGACCCGCTCGGATGCCGATGGCGAAGACCTGCTTCAGGACAGTCTGGAACGGGCGCTGGTCAAGCGCAGCCAATGGGCAGGCGGCAGCCTCAAGGCCTGGGCCTTTTCGATCATGACCAATCTCTATCGCAACGAAACGGTTCGCGCTGCACGCCGCCGCAGTCTTCCGATCGAAAATGCGGACGCAGTGCCAGCGACCCTTTCGCCGCCCGGCGACCCGCTGGAACAGCGCAGGCTTGCCGCAGCCATCGACAGTCTCGCGCCGGATTTTCGCGCGGTGCTGATGCTGGTCGTCGTCGAGAGCATGAGTTATCGCGAGGTGGCAAGCCTCTTGCAGATTCCCGAAGGCACCGTGATGTCCCGCCTGGCACGCGCCCGCACGCAAATCGCGCGCTATCTCGAAGCCGACAATATCATACCGCTCAGGAGAACAGAATGAGCGACGCTCTTCGTCCCATGACCGAAAACGAACTCCATGCCTATGCCGACGGCCAAATGGCAGCGGACGATGTATCGCGTGTCGAGGCATGGCTCACAGCCCACCCGGAGGATGCCGCCCGCATCGCCGCATGGCGCATCCAGAACGAGGCGATCCGGGACATGTTCGGGCCCTATGCGAAGACGCTTCCGGAAGATGCCGCGCGTCTGAAGACACCACCGCGCAATCCCCTCCTCGCCCGCCTGCCGCTGCGGGCCCCAGCCGCCGTCATGCTCTTCGCGCTCGGCACCGCCACCGGCCTTGCGCTCCCCTCGCTCCTCGGCAGCCCGGCGACCGCCACACCGATCTTCGAGCAGGCGAGTGACGCCTACAGGATCTATGCCCGCGAGGTGCGCCACCCGGTGGAAGTCTGGGCTGGGGAGAAGGATCACCTCGTCGCATGGCTCGGCAAGCGGCTCGGCGAGAGGGTCGTGGCGCCCGACCTGACCGCGTCTGGCTATACGCTCGTCGGGGGGCGTCTGGTTCCCGTCGATGGCGTCGCCGGCGCGCTGCTGATGTACGAGGACAAGAGCGGCAAGCGTCTGACGCTGCTTCTCGGACGAACCCCGAAGAAGAACGAAACCGCCTTCCAGTTCGCCTCCAGCGGTGCGGTCGAAACGCTCTACTGGATGGACAATGGCCTCGCCTATGCCGTGAGCGGTGAAGTCAGCCGCCAGGCGCTGCGATCGATTGCGGACGAATGCTACCGACAATTCCAGCCGGCCTGACGACCGTCATTTCAGCATCGGCCAGAGACTCAGCACCAGCAGCACCGCCATGGTGATGTTGAAGGCTCGCAAGCGCCGCGGGTCGGCAAGCCAGCCTTTCAGCCCCGTGCCGAAGCCGGCCCATGCGGAGGTGCAGAAAATGCCGACAGCAATGAAGGCGAAGACAATCAAGAATGAATCGCGAATGTACGCATCGGGCGCCTGGTAGGCTGCAACCGCCCCACCCGCCATGACCCAGGCCTTGGGATTGACCGCCTGAAACAGCGCCGCCTGCATCACAGTCATCGGCCGCGCATCCTCATCGCCCGAGGCGTCCGACAGGGTACGGGTCGTGGCGATATGCCATGCGATCCACAAGAGATACCCGCCACCCAGCACCTTCAGCACCAGATAAAGTCGCGGTTCGGCCGAAAACAGCGCGCCCAGCCCCAGTCCCACCGCCAGGATCAGCAGCGCAAAACCAATTTCGATCCCAAGAATATGCGGGATCGTCCGCCGAAACCCGAAATTCACCCCGGACGTCAGCAGCATCATATTGTTCGGTCCCGGTGTCACCGAAGACGTGAAGGCGAAAACCAGCAGCGCCAGAAAAGTTTGGTAAGACATGTTCCCTCCGAAATTTTATGTCAGCATTGCTGACCTATTTTTCCGTGAGCTGCAATGTCTTCATTGTGATGGTGACAAGATTCGCAGAGCTGTCAGACACCTGAAAGCATGCCTTTCGGCATGTCTGCCCGCCCTTCGAATAGACCCTTGGATGTCACAATGGGCAGTAAATGAGGAAATGTCCTCCGTCGCCAAACAATAGACACGCCCCTCAATTACGTTTATATCAACATATAACGAGAGAGGAGAGACACCCATGACCACTGTCACCCAACATCTTTGGTTTGAGAAAGGCATGCGCGAGGCGCTGGCAACCTATGTGGACCTGATACCCGGGTCCGGCATCGACTGGATCACGCCCATCCCCGGCGACACCCCTTCCGGGCCTGCAGGGAGCGTCCAGATCGCCGCCTTCCACCTCGGCGACCAGCGTTACATGGCCATTGAAGCCGGGCCGCTCGACAGTTTCAACCACTCCTTCTCGATCCTCGTCTCCTGTGACGATCAGGCCCAGATCGACCACCTATGGGAAAAGCTCGGGCAAGGCGGCTCCTATGAGCCTTGCGGATGGCTGCGCGACCGCTGGGGCCTTTCCTGGCAGATCACCGCCAAGCGCCTTGGCGAGTTGATGATGGGGCCGGACCATGCCGCCGCCAAGCGGGTGACGGACGCCATGCTCAAGATGGGCAAGATCGACATCGCCGGTCTCGAACGCGCCGCCGCTGGCTGAGGAGGTCTTTTCGTGCAGGAGATCGTTCTCTACACCTATGATTGGGTGCCCGAACCGCCGCGCGGCTTTGTCCGTGACGTTCGGCTGCGCTGGGCGCTCGAAGAAGCTGGCCTGCCCTATCGCGTCGCCGCCGTGCCCTTCAAGAACCGGGGACCCGATCACATCGCGCATCAGCCCTTCGGCCAGGTTCCCTGGCTGACCGATGGCGATCTCTCGATCTTCGAAAGCGGCGCCATGCTGCTCTATGTCGCCGAAAAGAGCGAGGCGCTGATGCCCGGCGACGTCAAGGGACGCAACGAAGTGCGCGAATGGATCTTCGCCGCGCTTGCCTCCGTCGAAGCGGCCACGCAACCGTGGTCGATCATGAAGTTCAGCGGGTTCGACGGCGACAACCCCGCCTGGGCCTTCTTTGACAATTTCGTCGATCTGCGGCTGAAACGCATGGAGGCCGTGCTTTCGGAGCACGAATGGCTCGTGGCAAACCGCTTCACCGTTGCCGATATTCTGATGGCCGACGTGCTGCGCCTGATGAACCGTTTCGACAGGTTGGCAAACTATCTGGCCTGCAAGGCCTATGTCGAGCGCCTGACCGCCCGTCGCGCCTTCATCAAGGCGCACGCCGACCAATTGGCACATTTCGCAGCGGCGGATTGAGCCGAGTGGCTCAACGGTCTGTTTCAAAGCGTGGCGGCGGGCTGGGTGAAGCCCGCCGCCTTCTGCCTCAAATTTTCACGGCTGCCAGGCTCAACCGTAATGCGCCGCTTCGAGGTCGGCGACCAGCGATGGCCCAGTCGGCGTCCAGCCGAGTTTTTCCCGCGTGATCGCATTCGACGCCGGAAAGTCGAGACTGACGAAGCCCCCCATCCACCCGAAATGTTCACCCGCCGTCTCCGGCGAGATGGAAACGACCGGCAGCTTCATCCCGCGTCCCAGCGTGTCTGCAATCACACGCGCACTGATGCCCTCCTCGCCGACGGCATGATAGCGCGCGCCGCGCTCGGCCCGTTCGATGGCCAGCCGATAGAGCCGCGCCACATCGGAGAGATGCCCGGCCGGCCATCGGTTCGCCCCATCACCGACATAGGCCACGGCACCCTTGGCCCGGGCGATCTCGATGAGTGGACTGATCAGCCCCTGCCGCCGCGTGTCGTGAACCTGCGGCAGGCGAACAACCGACACATTGACACCTCTCGCCAAAAGCTCTTCCGCCGCCTGTTCGGAGGCGACGCGCGGATTGGGATGATCGAAATTGGTGATGTCCTCCCGGGCCATCCCGCCGTCATGGCCACTGCCGAGACCGGTCCCGGATGTGATCAGCAGCGGCCGGCTCGAGCCTTCCAGCGCCCCGCCAAGAGCTGCGATCACCCGCCGGTCCTTCTCGCAATTTTCAACAAAACGCGAGAAGTCGTGGTCAAAAGCCAGATGCATCACCGCGTCCGCCGCCTCGGCGCCGGCCCGCAACCCCTCCGGCTCTTCCAGCGTTCCACGAAACGGCGTCACGCCCGCCTTTTCGAGCGTTTGCGCCCCTTCCTCCGAGCGGGTCGCCCCAACAACCGAATGCCCCGCCGCCAGCAATTCCGGAATGACGGCGGAGCCGATAAAGCCGGTCGCGCCGGTGAGAAAAATACGCATGTCGTCGTCTCCTTGATTGTCGAGAAGCCTTCTATGCGGCGGCGCCTTATGCTGGTAAAGTAGTGATCTTATCATGGTATAATTGCTAATCGGATCCTCCATGCCCGACACCGGACAGACCTCGCTCGCCGCCTTTCTGAAAGGTCGCCGCTCGCGGCTCGATCCCGCAGCCCTTGGCTTTGCGGGCCGCCGTCGCACGCCCGGCCTGCGCCGCGAGGAGGTCGCCCAGCGCGCCAATATCAGCACCACATGGTACACGTGGCTGGAACAGGGTCGTGGCGGTGCCCCCTCCGCCGATGTGCTGAACCGCATCGCCAAGGCGCTGATGCTGACCGAGCCGGAGCGGGAACACATGTATATGCTGGCCCTCGGCCGCCTGCCGGAAGTGCGCTACACTTCGGTGGATGGCATCGCGCCCCGCCTGCAGCGCGTGCTGGACCTGTTTGAGACCAGCCCCGCGATGATCAAGACCGCCACATGGCAGATCGTCGGCTGGAATCGCGCCGCAGCCCTGGTGCTGACGGACTACAGCAAGCTGCCGCCGAACGAGCGCAACCTGCTCCGCTTCCTTTTCAGCAATCCCGAAATGCGCAAGAAGCAGCACGATTGGGAGGGGCTCGCCCGCTTTGCCGTCGGCTCCTTCCGAGCCCATGCGATCCGCGCCGGTGCGGCGTCGGAAGTCAGCGAACTCGTGGAGGAACTCTCGCGCCTGAGCCCGGAATTCGCCTCCTTCTGGCGCGAAAACGAGATCATCTCGAAGATGCCAGGCGTCAAGCAGATCCGCCACTCAACCCTTGGCGACATCCAGCTCGAATATTCCAGCTTCGCCGTCGATGGGCGGCCGGATCTCGATATGATCGTCTACAATCCCCTGGATGAGAGTGTGGCCGAGCGCATCCGCATGATGGTGCGCAAGAATGCAGCGCTTGAGGCGGCCTGAGGCGACAGCCCGACGCAGCCCGTGCACCTAGTCGGCCGTCCTCGGCTTGAAATCGATCAGCAGTGATTTGAGTTCGATCTCGCGCACCCGCCGCGCTGCTTCCACAGGACTGACCCAGGCAACCACCCGCTGGCCCAGCTCCTTGAAGCGCTCATGCACCGTTTCGACCTCGATCTGGAAAACATCGACGATGCAGGGAACGACGTCGCCCCCGTCGAGTTCCTTCAAGTACGTATAGCGGCCAATGGCGCGCTCCAGCACCTTGCCACGCACGCCGGCCTCCTCGAAGGCCTCGATCGCAGCGGATTCGGCGAGCGACTTTTTCTTCACCGGCCACCCCTTGGGGATGATCCAGCTCCGGTTGCCGCGCGAGGTGATGACCAGAACCTCGATGTCCGGGCCACCGCTCTTGTAGCGAAAACAGAGCGCAGCAGTCTGCTGTCGGAATGATCCGTTGAAGAGCGTGTCGGGACGCTTTGCCAAGCGCTGCAGGAGCGATTGTGCCGGTCCTGATGTTTTTGCCTGTGGCTTTTCAGCCTTTTTCTTTGATTTCATCAGAACCGAGATTGTCAAGATTTGCTTTTTGGAGCAATTGCCTGCGAAGATATATGACAGTTTTGTGACACTGATCACAAACGCATGCTGACATCAAGACGCTCACAGGAAGGGTCGCGAACATGATGGGTTTGTTCCGCAAGCTGATGCCGAGGGAAGACGCGTTCTTCGACATGTTCGTGCGCCACTCGAAGACAGTGGTCGGCGCTGCCGAAGCCCTCGAGAAACTCCTGAAGGGCGAGGATGTCGAAGGCAACTGTGCCCGGATCGTCAAGCTGGAGAACGACGCCGACGACATCACCCGCGAGGTGCTGCTTGCCGTTCGTCGCAGTTTCATTACGCCCTTCGATCGTGGCGACATCAAGGACCTTATCCAGTCCATGGATGACGCCGTCGACATGATGCACAAGACGGTGAAGACCATTCGCCTCTTCGAACAGACCAGCTTCGATCCGCTGATGCAGGAAATGGGTCAGGGCATCGTCAAGGCCGCGCACCTGCTTGCCGAGGCGGTGCCGCTTCTCGACAAGATGGGCGCGAATGCGCATCGCCTCTCCGCGATTGCCGAGGAAGTCACCCGCGTCGAGGGCCGTTCCGACGAGTTGCACGAACAGGGCCTGAAGGATCTTTACCGACGCCATGGCGCGAGCGGCAACGCCATGGGCTACATGATCGGCAGCGAAATCTACGGCAATCTCGAAAAGATCTTCGACCGCTTCGAGGACGTCGCCAACGAGATCAGCGGCATCCTGATCGAGAATGTCTGATGGACGCCTCGCTCGCCCTCCTGCCGCTGATCGCGCTGATTGCCGTCGCGCTGTTCTTCGATTTCCTGAACGGCCTGCATGACGCGGCAAACTCGATCGCGACGATTGTCTCCACCCGCGTCCTGCGCCCGCAATATGCGGTCGCCTGGGCAGCCTTCTTCAATTTCATCGCCTTCCTGTTCTTCGGCCTGCATGTGGCCAACACGCTCGGCACCGGCATCATCGATCCCGGCATCGTCACGCCACAGCTGATCTTTGCGGCGCTGATGGGCGCGATCGTCTGGAACATCGTCACCTGGGTCTTCGGCATCCCCTCCAGCTCGTCGCATGCGCTGGTCGGCGGGCTCGTCGGCGCCGGCTGGGCCAAGGCCGGCTTCCACGCGGTCGTCTGGAGCGGGCTCAACAAGACGATTGCGGCGATCTTCCTGTCGCCCGCCATCGGCTTCCTGCTGGCGTTGGTGCTGATCCTCATCGTATCCTGGATCTTCGTCCGCCAGACGCCATTCGCCGTGGACCGCAGCTTCCGCTTCCTGCAATTCGTCTCCGCCTCGCTCTATTCGCTGGGCCATGGCGGGAATGACGCGCAGAAGACGATGGGCATCATCGCCATACTGCTCTTCAGCCAGGGCCATCTCGGCTCGACCTTCTATGTGCCGCTCTGGGTGGTTCTCTCCTGCCAGTCGGCCATGGCGCTCGGCACGCTCTTCGGCGGCTGGCGCATCGTGCATACGATGGGCTCCAAGATCACGCGGCTCAATCCCATGCAGGGCTTCTGCGCCGAAACCGGCGGCGCACTCACCCTCTTCGGCGCCACATGGCTGGGCATTCCGGTCTCGACGACCCACACGATTACCGGCGCCATCGTCGGCGTCGGTGCAGCGCGCCGCGTCTCCGCCGTGCGCTGGGGTTTGGCCGGCAATATCGTCATCGCCTGGATCGTCACCATGCCCGCCGCCGGCGTGATTTCGGCAGTGAGCTATTGGGCGGCTGGGCTGTTCGGCTGAGCGGTTAGCGCGGAAAATGCTCCACATGCGTCTCCGCTGTGCGCCCGAAATAGACGACGCGGCGCCCGGAGAAAGAGACAAGATATCCGGCGCAACCGGCCTTCTTGGCCCCTTCGGAGAAGCCTTCATACGTATAGTCGTCCGCACCCGATTGCGCCCAGCGCACCATCCGCTCGACGCCTTGCGGATCGAAGGCAGCCGCGACCGCGCCGGGTGATCCGGGCATGGGAAACGTCACATGATTGCCATCGGGCAGATAATAGGTCTGGCTGTTGGTCCGATAATCGACCGTGTATCCCTCAAAGCCCGCGCCGATCAGACGACCGACGATCTCGGGGAAGCTCAGGCTTCCGTCATGGGCGGCGTGAAGGCAGGTTTCGGCAATGGCAATGTGTTCCGCGTCCATGGCGGTTCTCCCTGTTACGTGAGATGATGGGATTGAAAAGCGTCAGTCGATCGGGACGGATGAAAATCCTCGTCGCTCGACCAGCAGCCTCAGCAGTCGGTCAAGCTCGGCATGTTCTTCCACAGAGAGAACCCCGAAGGCCTCGGCGTCATTGGCATCGGCAAGGGCTGCCAGTTGCGGCACCTTCGCCCTACCCTCCGCAGACAGCGCAAGATGATGCGCTCGACGATCCGCCTCGTCCTCGGCGCGGGTGACCAACCCCTTCTCGATCAACCGGTCGGCCAGCTTGCTGATCGCACCCTTGGTCATGCCCATCTTGATGGCGAGCAACGAAGGCGAAAGAGATCGCTCATCGTAAAGCGCCCGCAGGAACACCAACTCCGCCACCGTCACGCCCTCACCCGCCACACGGCGAGCGAAGTCCTGGGACACGGCATTGGAGACCATGCGCATCCAGTAGCCTGTATGGGCGGAGAGATCGGAGATTGCGTCGGACATGGAAGCCTCGTTTGTTGACTAGGAAACTACCTGCAGTTAGTTTCCTAGTCAACAAGATTTCTGAAGTTAGATGAAATCGATCCCCAGCACCGCCAGCGGCAGGGCAATCACGATGATCCACGGCGGCAGCTTCCACATCGTCAGCCCGAGAAAACCGGCCAGCACCAGCACAAAATCGGTGGGCGATAGCACCGCGCTTGTCCAGACCGGATAGTAGAGCGCCGCGCCCAGAATGCCGACCACGGCCGCATTCGCACCGCGCATCGCGGCCTGCGCATCCTCGCGGCGTCTAACGACTTCCCAAAAGGGCAGAACCCCGGTCACCAGCAGGAGACCTGGCAGGAAGATCGCGATGAGCGCAACGGCCGCACTCGCCAGATCGCCCGTCACCTGTCCGATCGCCGCACCCAGATAGGCGGCAAAAGTGAATAGTGGTCCGGGCACCGCCTGCGCCGCGCCATAACCGGCCAGAAACACATCGTTGGACAGCCAGCCCTTGTCGACAATCTCGGCCTTGAGGAGCGGCAGCACGACATGCCCGCCGCCGAAGACCAGCGCGCCCGAGCGATAGAAGGCATCGAAGAGATGGACGTCCGCCGAACCGCTGGCCGAAGCCCAGAGCGGCATGACGACCAGCAGCGCGAAAAACACCACGAGACAGCCCGCGCCGAACCGCCGCGAGATCGGCACCGAAAGATGCCCGACCTGCCCAGCCCCGGCCCGCCGGCAGAGGATGAGACCAGCTACCGCGCCAACAGCAATGGCAGCCACCTGTCCGATGGCGCTCGCTAGGAAGGTCACGATGAACACGGCGACAAGCGCAATCCCGGCCCTTGTGCGATCTGGCGTTAGGCTCCTGGCCATACCGAACACGGCTTGCGCAACGACCGCGACCGCAACAAGCTTCAGCCCATGGAGTATCGCAGCCTCCACCGGCCCGCCCGCAGACGCTGCGCCATAGGCAAAGAGCACCAGCAGAATGGCAGACGGAAGCGTGAACGCCGCCCAGGCAGCCAGCGCCCCGAGCGGCCCGCCGCACAGGAGCCCCATGCAGAACCCGACTTGGCTCGACGCGGGTCCCGGCAGAAACTGGCAAAGCGCCACGATCTCCCCATAGCGCGCCTCGTCGATCCACTTGCGACGCATCACAAGTTCATCGCGGAAATAGCCGAGATGGGCGATGGGGCCGCCGAAGGAGGTCAGGCCGAGTTTGAGGAAGGTGGTGAAGACCTCGCCTGCGCGGGAGGCAGAGCTATTACGGACTGTCATACTGACCCTTTGCTCCGAGGCCATTGTGTCAGGCCGTCCACCATCGTCAAACTCGATGCTTTACTCAGCATATACGACACGCGCGTGTCTGCGGAACCACCGGACGATGACACTATACCCAAAAACAGATGATCCCCGGACGAGCCGGGGACCAGAGTAAAGACCTTAACAAGCGTGAGAGTTTTACATCCCCTGCGGCCCGCGGTTCAGCGCGGCAATGCCCGTCCGGCAGACCTCGATCAGGCCCATCGGCTTCATGATGGCGATGAACTGGTCGATCTTTGACGGCTTGCCGGTGATTTCGAAGATGAAATGGCCCACCGTCGCGTCGATGACCTTGGCGCGGAAGGCTTCCGCCAGACGCAGCGCCTCGACGCGGGCTTCGCCGGAACCGGCCACCTTGATCAGCGCCAGTTCCCGCTCGACCGGGCGATCCGAGCCGAGATCGACCGCGCGAACCGTCAGGTCCACCACCCGGTGAACCGGCACGATGCGCTCCAGCTGCGCCTTGATCTGTTCAAGGACATGCGGCGTGCCGCGCGTCACGATGGTGATGCGCGACAGATGCGCCTCGTGTTCCGTTTCCGAAACCGTGAGGCTTTCGATATTGTAACCACGGCCCGAGAACAGGCCGATGACCCGGGCGAGAACGCCCGGCTCGTTGGTGACGAGAACCGAGAGCGTATGGCTCTCGACGGCCTGCGTTTCCTTGTCGATGAAATAGGCGGAGCCGGTCGGTTGTAGGTGTGCGTTCATGATCCTGATCCTTACCCTTTCGTCAGACGAGCTGACGGCCCTTGGCGTCGATGGCGTTGGCAACGGCTTCGTCGGTGGCCTCGTCGGGCAGCAGCATTTCGTTATGCGCCTTGCCGGACGGGATCATCGGGAAGCAGTTGGCGAGGTTCGCCACGCGGCAGTCGAACAGGACCGGCTTCTTGACGTCGATCATTTCCTGGATCGCATCGTCGAGATCGCCCGGCTTTTCACAGCGAATGCCATGCGCGCCGAAGGCCTGCGCCATCAGCACGAAATCGGGCATCGCTTCCGTATAGGAATTCGACAGACGGTTGCCATGCAGCAGCTGCTGCCACTGGCGGACCATGCCCATATACTGGTTGTTCAGGATGAAGATCTTGATCGGCGCATTATACTGAACGGCCGAAGACATTTCCTGCATGGTCATCTGGACGGAGGCATCGCCCGCGATGTCGATGACGAGGCTTTCCGGATGCGCGATCTGCGCGCCGAGAGCCGCCGGCAGGCCGTAGCCCATCGTACCGAGACCACCGGAGGTCATCCAGCGGTTCGGCTTTTCAAAGCCGTAGAACTGCGCCGCCCACATCTGGTGCTGACCGACTTCGGTCGTGATGTAGGTGTCGAGATGCTTCGTCTTCTCATAGAGCCGCTGGATCGCATATTGCGGCATGATGACATCGTCATTCGGCCGGTAGGCGAGCGAATTGCGCGCGCGCCAGCGGGTGATGTTTTCCCACCAGTCATTGAGATGCGACTTGTCGGCCTTGTTGGCCGTTGCACGCCACAGGCGAACCATGTCTTCGAGCACGCGACCAACATCACCGAGGATCGGAACATCGACGCGGACCGTCTTGTTGATCGAGGATGGATCGATATCGATATGGATCTTCTTCGAGTTCGGCGAGAAGGCATTGAGGCGGCCGGTGATGCGGTCGTCGAAACGCGCGCCGATGCAGACCATGACGTCACAGTCATGCATCGCCATGTTCGCTTCGTAGGTGCCATGCATGCCGAGCATGCCGAGCCAGTTCTTGCCCGAGGCCGGATAGGAACCGAGACCCATCAGCGTCGAGGTGATCGGGAAGCCGGTGAGCTCGACCAGCTCGCGCAGCAGCTGCGAGGCTTCCGGACCGGAATTCACGACGCCGCCGCCGGAATAAATGACGGGACGACGCGCGCCGGCCATCAGCTCGACAGCCGCACGGATGCGCTCGAGATCGCCCTGCATCTTCGGCTTGTAATTGCCCTTCGGCTGCGTGGCAGCCGGCGGCGTATAGGTGCCGGTGGCAAACTGGACGTCCTTCGGGATATCGACGACAACCGGGCCGGGACGGCCGGTCGTGGCGATGCGGAAGGCTTCATGGATCGTGGCGGCGAGGTCGTTGACGTCCTTGACCAGCCAGTTGTGCTTGGTGCAGGGCCGCGTGATGCCGACCGTGTCGCATTCCTGGAAGGCGTCCGAACCGATGAGTGTCGTCGGAACCTGACCGGACAGGCAGACGAGCGGGATGCTATCCATCAGCGCGTCCTGCAGCGGCGTGACGGCGTTCGTGGCGCCCGGACCGGAGGTGACGAGCATGACGCCCGGCTTGCCGGTCGAGCGCGCATAGCCTTCGGCCGCGTGCCCGGCGCCCTGCTCATGGCGCACGAGAATGTGCTGGATGTCGTCCTGCTGGAAGATTTCGTCATAGATCGGCAGCACGGCGCCACCGGGATAGCCGAAGACGTGCTCGACGCCATTGTCCTTCAGCGCACGGAGTACGATCTCCGCCCCAGTCATCTTCCCGTCGTTCTGAGTGTCCTTACCCGTCATCGTCCTTGTTCCGTTTTGCTTGGTTTTGCGGGGTGTCTAGCGTGTTTTAGGGCATAAAAAAAGGCCCCTTGAAGGAGCCTGTTTGCAGCGCATGGGTGGCTATCGCCGGATGGTTACACCATCCTGCCCATGCGCCGTCCCACCACGATAAGAGATACAATCTTGATCATGGCGCGAAGTGTTAACGGCAAAGATGCAGGGCGTCAACGCCCCGTAACGGGAAAAAATGCTGCGTGTGGGAAGAAACCTCCCATTAAGACAGATGACTTAAGCTGACGCTGAAAGCGAAAGTTGGAATGATGATGGATAAAGGTTCGGCGACGAACGACGCAGAACGCAGAGATGCAGACGCTCCTGGCGACCGATTGCTTGGCCATGTCGTGGCCTGCAGCGGCGCGCGCGCGACCATTGCCGCCATCATCGAAAGTGGAACCACCGACCTGACCGAACGCTGGTCGGTTGGCCGCCTGATTTCGATCAGTGTCGGCAAGAACCGCGTGGTGGCACTGGTCGATTCCATGCAGACCGACAACAAGTCCTGGTTTCCCGGCATCGACAACGTCTTTCGTGTCGAAGTGGAATTGCTGGGCGAAGTGGCCATCGATGACGACGGCGGCGAGAGCTTCTCGACCGGCATCAGCACCTATCCCCATCTCGGCGCAATCGCACATCGCATCCGCAAGGCGGACCTGAAGCTCATCTACAAGAGCCGCAGCGGCGAAAGCTGCGTCATCGGCAAACTCTCGCAGGACAGCAGCATCGATGCCTCGGTGCATGTGCCTTCCATGCTTTCCAAGCATTTCGCCATCGTCGGCTCGACGGGTGTCGGTAAGTCTTCCGCCGTCTCGCTGCTGCTGCGCGCCGCCGTGCAATCAGACCCGAAACTTCGCGTCCTGATCCTCGATCCGCATAACGAGTTCGCGGCCGCCTTCTCGGACCTCGCCGTGGTGATCGATCCCGAGCGGCTCGACCTGCCCTTCTGGCTGATGCGGCTCGACGAACTGACTGAAGTCGTGTTTCGCGGACGCCCTGGCGTCCCGGAGGAAGTCGATGCATTGCGAGATCTGATCCCGGAGGCCAAGAAGGCGTTCCGCGGCGAATCGAGCCTCATGCGTCGCCAGTCTGACCGTTCGTCGATCACGGCCGATACGCCGGTGCCGTACCGCATCTCGGATCTGCTCGCGCTCATCGATGAGCGGATCGGCAAGCTCGAGGGTCGCGCCGAGAAGCCGCATCTTCGCTCGTTGAAGCTCAGGGTCGTCGCCGCCATCAACGATCCGCGCTATCGCTTCATGTTTTCGTCGAACACGATCAACGACACGATCATGGAGACGATACAGACCATTTTCCGCATCCCGGGTAATGGCAAGCCGATCACCGTATTCCAACTGTCCGGCATTCCCTCGGAAGTCGTGAACTCGGTTGCCTCCGTACTCACGCGCATGGCGTTCGAAATCGGCCTCTGGTCAAATGGCGCAATTCATATGCTGGTCCTTTGCGAAGAGGCCCACCGCTACGTTCCATCCGATCCGAGCCTCGGATTCTTTCCGACCCGCCAGTCGATTGCACGCATTGCCAAGGAAGGCCGCAAATACGGCGTCTCGCTCGGCATCGTCACGCAGCGCCCCGGCGACCTCGACCAGACCATTCTCTCGCAATGCTCGACCGTCTTCACCATGCGGTTGACCAACGAGAACGACCAGCACATCATACGCTCGGCCATTCCCGAGACCTCGATGTCCGCCACGAATTTCATTTCATCGCTCGGCAATGGCGAGGCGATCGCCTTCGGTGAAGCGGTCGGAATCCCGATGCGCATGAAATTCAACCGTCTTCCCGCCATTCATCTTCCCAAGACCACCTCCTCCGAAGTGGCCGAGGTCGAGGATGCAGGCGACAACATCAACCTGCGCAGCATCATCGCGCAGATGCGCCAGATATCGAGCGCACCTGACATCTCGTCCTTCCAGGAGAGTTTCGAGGAAAACAATCGCAGACAGGTCGAACAGTTGCCCTCCATCGACGAAGGTGACGCGCTCGAGCCCTACAGCGCCGACATGCTTCCCGGACGTGCACACACGACGGCTCCGGAGCCGGCCCGTTACCCGGTTCACGCGCAACGTACGGAAGCGGGTTTCGAGAGCGGTTCGTCCCATCGACAGCCAGGTGAAGTCTCAGGTCTGACATCGCTCCGACGCGATCCGAACCGTCCGTCGACGCTCCGGGAAAGTCTGCTCAAGAAGCCACTCTCCAGCCTTTACAAAGACTGACAGCCGCGAACTGGCGCCAAACCGTCACGGCGCAACGCGCTCCCAGCTCTCGTCCATCTGGTTGCGGAACCACGTCATCTGGCGCTTCGCATATTGACGCGTCGCGGCGCTGGCCTGCTCGATGACATCCGCCCGGCTCAAATCACCCTTCAGCATGGCGGCGATCTGCGGCACGCCGATCGCCTTCATCGCCGGCACATCCGGCGGCGGCGCAAGTGAAAGCAGGACCTCGACCTCCTCGACAGCTCCCTCCTCCATCATGGACGCGAAACGACGATCGATCCGGGCGCGCAGAATGTCACGCTCGGGCAGCACGACGATCTTGCGTGCCCTGGAGGGGTCGATGAGTGCCGGCCCGGCGAGAGCCTGGAAATGGGCAATGGGCTTGCCACTGGCCATCAGCACCTCCAGCGCACGCAGAATGCGCTGTCCGTCGCCCGGTTGCAGGACGGCAGCTCCCTGCGGATCGCGCGCCGCAAGCACAGCATGCAGCGCCTCTGGGCCCTCCTTCGCCAGCCGCGCCCGCAGCGCCAGCCGCAATTCTTCCGGAACCTCCGGCATATCGGAAAGGCCGCCTGTCAGCGCCTTGAAATAGAGCCCCGTGCCTCCGACCAGAACCGGCGTCCGCCCGGTCACACGGGTTGCCGCAATCTCGGTCTGAACTGCTCTCAACCACGCGCCCGTCGAATAGGTCGTATCGGCCGGCACATGTCCATAAAGCTGATGCTCGACGCCTCCCATATCGGTATCCGACGGCCGGGCGGTCACCACGCGCAGAGTGTCATAGACCTGCATGCTATCGGCATTGATGACGATACCATTGACCCGACGCGCCCATTCGATGGCCAGCGCGGACTTGCCGCTCGCCGTCGGGCCGGTTATCAGGATCGCGTCGTATTCGCTCACAAGGTTTTCTCCATGGCTCTGGTTGCCACGCTCATCGCCAATCCGCAAAATCCTGTACTCGTCCCGGCGCTCGGTGAAAAGGCCGCAGCCGCTGTTTCCGCTTCCGGTCTTTACTGGCTCGCAGACGGGATCGCCTGCGATATCGCGCTCAGGGACGGCACGGATCCAGCCGAGGCCATGGCAACACTGAGGGCGGCCCTTGGCGGCGAACCGGTCGACATCGTCGTGCAGGCGGCCGAGACTCGCCGCAAAAAGCTGCTCATCGCCGACATGGACTCCACCATGATCGGCCAGGAATGCATCGACGAACTCGCCGCGGAGGTTGGGCTGAAGGACCTCGTCGCGGCCATCACGGCGCGGGCCATGAACGGCGAGATCGAGTTCGAACCGGCGTTGAGAGAACGCGTCGCACTCCTCAAGGGCCTGCCCGTCACGGTCGTCGACGAGGTGATTGCCAAGCGGATCACGTTGACGCCGGGCGGCAAGGAACTGATCGACACCATGACTGCCAACGGCGGCTACACCGCCCTCGTCTCCGGCGGCTTCACCGTCTTCACCGGACGCATTGCCTCCGTCCTTGGCTTCCACGAGAACCGCGCCAATGTGCTGATCGAGGAAGACGGCAAGCTCGCCGGCATCGTCGCCGAACCCATCCTCGGCAAGCAGGCGAAGGTCGACGCCCTCCTCGACATCACTGAAACACTCGGCATCCATACCGACGACGCGATCGCGGTCGGCGACGGCGCCAACGACCTTGGCATGCTCCAGCTCGCCGGCTCCGGCGTCGCGCTCCACGCCAAGCCGTCCGTAGCAGCCCAGGCCAAGATGCGCATTGATCACGGAGACCTGACGGCCCTCCTCTATATTCAGGGCTATCGGAAGAGCGATTTCAGGTGATCACGCTTGAAACCGCTCGACTGATTGCCCGGGCATGGACGAAGGCGGATTTCGAGCCGTTTCTCGCGCTCTGCAGCGATCCGGAGGTGACGCGCTATTTCGGCGGGCCGCATCACGGGAGAAGGTCGCAGCGACTGTGGACAGTTGCCTCGATCTGCAGGCGCGCTTCGGCGTTTGGCTTCAGCCACGCACGCTGAAGGAGACTGGCGAATTCATCGGGGACGGCCGGCATCGCGCAGGTGATGTTCGAGGAGGACCACAAGCGGGTGCCCGATGAACTGCAGCATCTGAAGGGGCATGTTCTTTATCGATTGCAGAATCCTGTCGGAAGACAGGCCTGAGCTTATTCGCCTGGGTGCTGCTTTTCCTTGCCCTTGCGACTGTCATAAAGCACCCAACCGAACCCCAGCACGGCGACGATCAGTGGAAATACATACCAGAAGAAAATATCAGGGGTCATGGCTTCAGCCTTCCAAGCATTTGCCTTGCTGCCAAATGTAAGCCAGCTGCAGCCAAAATCCAAGTGGCGACACCGAGAAGGCCTATCCACATCTCCGCCCCCGGAGAATAGTTGAACGTCCTCCCCAGCACGCCCACCACCACAAACGCCGTCGAAAGCCGATCCAGCGCATTGGCTGCCAGTTTCGTTCTCTCATTGTAGACCAGCATCCGACCCCCTTAGGCAAGCACGCGCGAAAATTGCACAGCAGCTTGCTTAAAGGTCAAGAATAAGATCGTTCGAGCGTTTCCGTAAACGCTGAAACAGCTTCAAAAAGCGGCGCTATTCCAGCCTGATCGCCACGAAGCGCAGATCGCCTTTTGCGTTGGAGACCATGACCTGCGCGTTGCGCCGGTCGGCCTGCTTGAGAGCGGTGATCTTGGCCGCGGCGTCTGCGGGGGTCGCAATGAATTCCTGCGCGATCTCGACGATGACATCACCCGCGACGATGCCCTTTTCAGACGCGGGCGAGCCGGGCTCGACCTCGGTGACGACGACGCCCTCCACGCTCTTCTCGATGGAAAACTGCTTGCGCACGTCGTCGTTCAGCGCCTTGAGCGACATGCCGAGAACCGGCCCATCGGGCGTGATCGCCTTGTCACCGTCATGCGGCTTTTCCGGCTTTCCAGGCTTTTGCGGCTTTTCCTCATCGGAGGACCCACCATCATCGAGCGCCGTGGGTGCGGCTTCGGTATCGTCTTCGGCATCCTTGGCCATCTGCTTGAGACGAACGGTCACCGTCGTCTCCTTGCCATCCCGCAGTACCACAGCCGGCAGGTCCGTATCGATGGGGCTTTCGGCCACGATCAGCGGGAGATCGCGCGCCTGCTTTACCGGACGGCCGTCGAAGGACAGGATGACGTCGCCTGATTTGATCGGCCCGTTCTCTGCAGGCCCGCCCGCAATGACGCTGGAGACCAGCGCCCCGCGCACCTTGTCGAGACCCAGGGTCTTGACCATGTCGTCAGTCACCGGCTGCAGGCGGACGCCGAGCCAGCCGCGGCGCGTCTCGCCATAGGTCTTCAACTGCTGGATCACGTTCATGGCGATCTCGGACGGGATCGAGAAGCCGATACCAATGGAGCCGCCCGTCGGCGAAATGATCGCCGTGTTCACGCCGATGACGTCGCCTTCCATGTTGAAGAGCGGGCCGCCGGAATTGCCCTTGTTGATCGCCGCATCCGTCTGGATGAAGTTGTCATAGGGCCCGGCATTGATATTGCGCCCGCGCGCCGAAACGATGCCCACGGTGACTGTGCCGCCCAGCCCGAACGGGTTACCGACCGCCATTACCCAGTCGCCGATGCGCATCTTGCGGGAATCGCCGAACTTCACCGCCTTGAGCGGCGTCTTCGGCTCGACCTTCAGCACGGCAAGGTCCGTCTTCGTGTCCGTGCCGATCAGCTTGGCTTCCAGCGTCGTGCCGTCGGCAAAATTAACGTCGATTTCGTCGGCGCCTTCGATCACGTGATTGTTGGTGACGATATAGCCAGCCGGATCGATGACAAAGCCGGAGCCCAGCGAGTTGACCTTGCGATTCTTGCCACCGTCCTTCTTTCGTTTATCGAAATAGTCGTTGAAATATTGCTCGAAGGGCGCGTCCTTCTGCACTTTCGGCGAAGGCGAGCCGCTGTCTGCTTCACTGCCCTCGGCATCCTGCGAAATGGAAATGTTGACGACCGCATCCAGCAGGCCCTCCGCCAGATCAGCAACCGAAGCCGGCCCGCGCTGCTGCACAGCCGCGCTCTGCGCCATGGCAGGCAAGGCGGGTGCAACCGTGGCCGACAGGGCAGCGACGGCCGAGACAATCAGGAGCGAGGAAGTCGGACGAGACACGCGGCAATTCTCCCCTTGGAGATCGCGCCCGCAAATCGCCGGCGCATGTGATGAAGCAGGTCGTTCTTGTTATCGCCACCATCCTTCCGGGTAAAGTGGCGTTTCTGTGAGCAGCCTTTTGATTAGCGAGCCAGCCACACGAGGCCGACGCCAGCGGCCAACACGATCACACCGCAGATGCGCAGACGCTCCGCCGGCATGGCCGGGATTTGCTCCGCCATACGCTTGATAAGCCGAGGGGCCAGCGCGTAGGCCAGCCCCTCGATGATCAGGAAGACTGCAAAACCGATCAGAAAATCGGTGGCGAGCGCACTCACTGCGGCTGGGCCGGCGTCTGTGACGTCTTCGCGGCATCGGCCGGAAGCCGCTCGTCCAGCTTCTTCTTTCCGCCCGCATCATTGAAATAGCGGAAGAAATCAGAGGTGGGCGACAGAACCAGATTGGTATCCGGGCTTGCCAGGCTGTTGCGGTAAGCATTCATCGAACGATAGAATTCGAAGAAAGCCGGATCCTTGCCATAAGCGTCTGCAAAGATCGCACTGCGCTGACCATCGCCCTCGCCTCGCAGGATTTCGGACTCGCGCCGTGCATCGGCGACGATTTCGACAACCTGGCGGTCGGCGATCGCCTCGCGACGCTGACGCTCCTGCACACCGCGGGCACGGATCAGTTCGGCCTCGGCCAGACGCTCGGCCTTCATGCGGTCGAAAGTCTGCTGCGAGACTTCGCGTGTCAGGTCGGTACGGCGGATGCGGACATCCAGGATCGAAAGACCCAGCGCGCTCGCGTCATTCCTGAGGTCCGTCCGGACCTCCTGCATCATGGAACTGCGTTCCTGCGACAGCGCGGATTCGAAGCCACGCAGACCGTAGACGCGGCGCAGCGCTGCATCGAGACGGGTGCGAAGACGCGATTCCGCCGATGTACGGTCGCCCGAAACCGCTTCCCGGAAGAGCTGCGCATCGGTGATCTTGTAGACGATGAAGGCGTCGACTTCGTAGAACTTGCCGCCCTTGACCTGGACACGAATGTTGTCGAGGTCGAAGCGGAGCGCCTGTTCGCTGACATACTGAACGCGATCAGCGTCAAGAAACGAGAACGGCAGCTTGAAGTAGATGCCCGGGTCGGTCTTGACCGACTGGATCTTGCCGAAGCGGATCACAAGCGCCTGCTCGCGCGCCCCGACCACGAAGACCGACGAATAGGCGATCAAGGCAATGAGGGCGGCAACGACGATGCCGATGGAAAGACGATTGCTGTTCATTTCGTCTCTCCCTTCGGCGCGCTCTTGTTGATCAGTTCGTTGAGCGATAGATAGGGCACCGACTGGCCGGCCTGACCGTCCATGACGATCTTCTTGCTCGACTTCATCACGCCTTCCATCGTTTCCAGATACATGCGCTCGCGCGTCACATCCGGCGCTTTGGCATATTCGGTATAGATGGAGTTGAAGCGGGCCGCCTCACCTTCAGCTTCCTTGACGACGCGATCCTTGTAGGCAGCGGCCTCTTCACGGATCTGCGAGGCTTCACCGCGGGCGCGGCCAAGCTTCTGGTTGGCGTATTTGTTGGCTTCCTCGACGTAGCGATCTTCATCCTGCTCGGCGCGCTGCACTTCGTCGAAGGCATCGGCCACTTCGCGCGGCGGGGCCGCATCCTCGATGGCGACCGTGCGGATCGAAATGCCGGTCTTGTAGGCGTCAAGCGTCGCCTGGATGATGTTCTTCACGTCTTCCGCGACGGCCTGACGGTTGTCGCGATAGATGTCCTGGACAGGACGCGAGCCGACCACTTCGCGCATGGCGCTTTCGGAGACCTGCTGCAGTGTGTCGCGCGGGTCCTCGACATTGAAGAGATAGGCACGCGGATCGGTGACGGCAAAGAGGACCGAGAACTGCACGTTGACGATGTTCTGATCACCCGAAAGCATCAGGCCGGCATCACTGTTGGAGCCGGACTTGGCGCCGATATTGGCCTGCTGTTCGGTCACCTTCACCAATTCGACGCGTTCGATCGGCCAGAAATGGAAGTGAAGGCCCGGCATCGAGACTTCGTTCTTCGGCACACCGAAGCGCGAAACGACGCCACGCTCGTCCGGCTGCACGGTGTAGATCGACTGGAAGAGCCAGAGTGCCGCAACAACCACGACGGCGAGAAGCACGATACCGCCCCCACCTGCCCCACCGGGGATCATGCGCTTCAGGCTGTCCTGACTGCGCCGGATGATTTCGTCGAGTTCGGGCGGATTGTTTCCATTTCCGGGCCGGCTCGGTCCGGAACCCCAAGGGCCCTTTCCGTTTCCGTTACCACCGCCGCCGCCGCCCCATGGGCCGCCGCCGCCATTCTGATTGCTCCAGGGCATCAAGTCCTCTTGCTGTTACGGGCAAGAGACGTTCTCCCCCACCCTCGTCTTATGGTGACAGGTTATAGGTATAGCAGCACGGGGTTTCAATGCGGGCGACCACGTTTCGCGTACCGGAGATGCAAATTGCCGCAGTGAAGGTTTATTTTCGGCGTGTATAGGTGACGAAACGGGCCGGATAGTCATCCTTTTCGCCCGCGTCCATGCGGCCGACCTCCTCCGCCTGCCAGATCGACGGATCTATCTCCGGAAAGACCGTGTCGCCGTGAATCTCCGCCTCGACATGGGTGATATGAAGAATGTCCGCGATTGGCATGCCGAGACGATAAATCTCCCCGCCGCCTGCGATACACACTTCATCGACACCCGCTTCCACGGCCAGCGCCGAGGCCTTGGCAATCGCCTCGTCGAAGGAATGCACCACATGCACGCCATCGCGGACATAGGCCCGGTCTCGTGTGATCACGACATGCGGCCGCCCCGGCAGCAGTCGCGGGAAGCTTTCGAGATTCTTCCGCCCGATGACCAGCGGCTTGCCCATCGTCATGGCCTTGAAGCGCTTCAGGTCCGTCGACATGTGCCAGGGCAGATCGTTGTCACGGCCTATCACGCCATTTTCCGCCACGGCGGCGATCATGGAGATCAGCGGCTTGGTCATACCGCTATCGGCGCCTTGATGGTCGCATCCGCCTCATAGCCGACCAGCTCGAAATCCTCGAACTTGAAGGAGAAAATGTCCTTCACGTCCGGATTGATCTTCATGAAGGGCAGCGGCTTCGGGTCGCGCTTCAGCTGCGTTTCGGCCTGTTCGAAATGGTTGTGATAGAGATGCGCGTCGCCGAATGTGTGGACGAAATCGCCGGGGCGAAGCCCGGTCACCTGCGCGACCATCATCGTCAGCAGCGCGTAGGAGGCGATGTTGAATGGGACGCCGAGGAAGATATCAGCCGAGCGCTGGTAGAGCTGGCAGGAGAGCTTGCCATCGGAAACATAGAACTGGAACAGGCAGTGGCAAGGCGGCAGCGCCATCTCGTCTACTTCCGCCGGGTTCCACGCCGATACGATATGACGGCGCGAATTCGGATTGGTCTTGATGCTTTCGATCAGAAGCGCGATCTGGTCAATCTTCCGGCCATCCGGCGCCGGCCACGAACGCCATTGCGAACCGTAGACCGGGCCAAGCTCGCCGTTTTCGTCAGCCCATTCGTCCCAGATCGAAACGCCGTGCTCATGCAGATAGGCGATATTGGTCTCACCCTTGAGGAACCAGAGCAGCTCGTGAATGATCGACTTCAGGTGCAGCCTCTTGGTCGTCGTGACGGGAAAGCCTTCGGACAGGTCGAAGCGCATCTGATAGCCGAACACCGAGCGCGTACCCGTACCCGTGCGATCGCCACGATCGACACCGGTTTCCTTCACGTGGCGGAGGAAGTCGAGATATTGCTTCATGGCCAGCTGATTCCCTTCTCTCAAGACGGGCATCAGTTTAAAGCCAAGCGGCGACGCTTCCAAGGCGGAAACGCCGCGCGGGAGATCAATCCAGAGGAAAGAGGCTCAGAGCTCGCCGAGCTTGCCGAGTTCCTTGGCAACCAGATAGTAGAAGGTGACGCGCGACTTCGAATTGTCGCCCTTCATCGCTGCGGCAACCGAGGCCACGGCCTTTTCTGCCGCCTCACCCGTCACGCCGAGCTTCTTGCCGCACCAGCTTTGCACCACGCGATCGAGCTCCGACTTGTCGGTAGCGGATACCAGCGAAGAGTCGCGGTTGCGCAAGGCGATGCCAAGATGCTTGACGATCTTCGCAACGATCGCCTCATCGGCCTTGGCATCATATTTGCGGACGTCTGGAAGATAATCAGTCATGACGTTTGCTCCCTGCTTTCCCGATGCTTGTCATGCATTCTCATATTGAAATGTTTAGTCGAATTGACACCAAGTCAAGCAGAGATTGCAGGCACAGCCGAAATCGCCCCGCCAAAATGGGGCGATTTCTCCAACGGCCCTTTTCATCCGACCGCATTACACTTATATGAACAGTGCCGTCTTTCGGGGCGGCTATGGCAATAAACGGGCGATGGAATAAACCTATTGGACCCGGGGGCGGTACCCGGCGCCTCCACCAGAAACCGCTGAAGGCAAGATGCTGCGAGCGGCTTCTGATGGGGGCGAAATAGGATCGACAAGGGTGTAAAGATCGACTTTTTGCCCGGCATGATACCGCCGTTATCGGGTCACAAGTGTAGTTGCAAACGACAACAACGCTAAGGGTTATGCTCTCGCTGCTTAATCGCGGTGCGGGAAATCCGACCTAAGTCCTTAGGGTTAGCACCTTAAGGCGGGGTTCGGAGGTACCTGGCAACAGAAACCTCCACTTCTTACCGCTCGTTATCTCTCCTTGTCGCCTCACCTTCTCCCCATTGGCGGAATCAATTATATTGCCGTAGGAATACGGCTCGCATATAGCGGGTTTTCGGAATGCCCGGTTCGTGGCATAGATAGCTTGGAAGATTATTCAGGAAGGCGGTCACAGTATGGGGCAGGATCACATCCGGTACGACATTCTCGCACAGGACGCATTGCGCGGCGTGATCCGCAAGGTGCTCGGCGAAGTCGCCGCGACCAACAGCCTGCCGGGTGACCATCATTTCTTCATCACGTTCCTGACGGGGGCTCCGGGCGTACGCCTGTCGCAGCACCTCAAGAGCAAGTATCCGGAACAGATGACCATCGTCATCCAGCACCAGTTCTGGGACCTGAAGGTGACCGACGCAGGCTTCGAGATCGGCCTCTCCTTCTCCGACACGCCTGAGAAGCTGGTCATCCCCTTCAACGCCATTCGCGGGTTCTACGACCCGTCCGTCAATTTCGAACTTGAGTTCGACGTGGCAGCCGAAGCCGGCATGGAAATCGTCGAGGACGAGGACATCAGCGCCTATGTCGCTCCGGTCGAGACCGCTGGCGATGCGGCTGCCAAACCCGCCGATGGCGAAAAGGCCGGCGCCTCCGTCGTCTCGCTGGACGCCTTCCGCAAGAAGCAGTAACGGGCACCGCCTTGGCCGACGTCGTCAATCTCCGCCAGTTCCGCAAGCGCGCCGAGCGCGCCGAGAAGGAAAAGACGGCTGAGCAGAACCGTCTTGTCCATGGCCGAACCAAGGCCGAGAAGTCTCTCACCAAGGCCCTGAACGACAAGGCGGCCCGCACTCTCGATCAGGGCAGGCTCGAAAAGCGCGATGACGCCGAACGCCCCGAAGAGAACCTCGAAACGTGATCCGGAAACACTCGGTCTCCCTGCGCGGTCACCGCACGTCTTTTTCCCTTGAAGACGAATTCTGGAACGAGGCCGTGGCCATTGCCAGCCGGCGCAACCTCTCGATCGCCGCGCTCCTCACCGAAATCGATGAAGCCCGAGACCCGACCAGCAATCTCTCCTCAGCCATCCGCGTTCACGTTTTGCACGAATTGAAGCGGGAAATCGCCTGAGCCGTGTCAGTTGGCGCCGGGTGGTGGCAGCGCGCCTCCGCGGATGACATCCGGCTGGAAGCCGGGGGCATCGAAGCCCGAGCGCGGGTTTTTCAACTGCGGAATCGAATTGGTTTTCTGCCCCGCCTTGTCCGCGGAACCCTTGTCACTCAGAGCCTTATCCGAAGCCGCCTTGTCCGCTCGCGCCTTGTCAGCCGCAGCTTTGTCGGCCGCGGCCTTCTCCGCAGCGGCCTTGTCCGCAGCGGCCTTCGCCGCCTCCTCTTCAGCCATCCTGTCCGCCTCGGCCTTCTTCTCGGCCTCGATCCGCGCCTTTTCTCGCGCATCGTCCAGCGCGCGATAATAGAGCGCTTCGCGTCGCAGCCGCTGGCGCTCGGCGAGGCGCGCCTGAAGCAGATCAGCCTTGCGCCGCTCGCGCTCAAAGGCTCTCAGAGAAAGATAATTGGCAAGTTCGGTCGCGTCGACCGATGAGGTCGGACTGGCGAGCGTACCGCCAAAACGGATAGTCAGCGCCGGGGAAGCGCCTGCCACATCGTCGGCGCCCGGCTTGTAGGCGACCCTCAGGTCGCTGCGGATGGCGCCATCCGAAAGCCCCATCGAGCCGTCGAGACCAAACGTCAGCGCCGGCGTCTCGCCACGCGCAGTCTGCACAAGCACCCGCCCGCTCGAAATCGCGATGGGCAGGCTCACGGCATCAACCTGCGTCTGTCCCTTGACGACGATCGGCGCCGCCATGTTCGCCACCTTCGCCGCGTTGATCTCGCCATCCAGCTTGTCGGCGGCAGCCAGGATCGCCGGCAATGCAGCGCCATTGAGACCGCTGATCAGCAAGGTTGGCATGCTTATGCTGCCGGATCCGCTCAGCTGGTCGGCAAGCTGCTTGAGGTTGGCGCCCGAACTCTCGAAACCGAGCACAGCATCGGCCTTTCCGGAGAGGATCGGCATATCGTCGCCCGTCCGCCACGACAGCTTGCCCAGGTCCGCCCCCTTGACGTCGAACTTGCCGCGCAGAAAGCCTTGGCCCTGCCCGATCGACAGCGACAGCGCGCCTTTGGCGGCCCCGCCCGCAAACTGGCCGGTTCCGTCTTCAAGCGCCACGGCACCAGCGCTGTAACGCAGTCGGCCGGCGAAATCGCTCATCGGCGCAGGATAGCCAAGCCACAAATTCGCAGCCGAAATCTTCAGGTCTGCCGTGAAGGGACCGGTGACAGGCGCCGGGAAAGCCTGCGCGGAAAAGGCGCCATTAGCGTCCTTCAACGGTCCGGACACGAGCTCGGCGAGCCAGCCTGCGTCGAGCGTCTTGACCGAAAGATCGCCGGTCAGAATCTGCGATGCGTCGCGGCTGAGCGACAGGCTGCCGGCGACATTCTCCTCAAGCGCCTTGCCGGCAAGAGACGAGACGACAAAGGCATCCGGCTTGATATCGAGCGTCGCGGTCACGGAAAGCGGCAACCCGCTGCCCATGTTCGGGAGACTGTAGCCGGTAACGAGCAGGAAAGGCTCCACGTCCTCGCTGTCCAGCAGAACCTTATACTGACCTTCCAGGAAATGCCCCGCCGAAAGATCCCCTGTCCCCTTGGCATTGAACCCCGTCGTTGCCGTCTGGGCATTGAGGACGATCTGTGCGGGTGCGGAGCCGGTCCGGGTCATCTTGACGGAGGCGGCGCCGTGGTTGCCGTCGAGCATCGGCAGAAGCCGGAAACCCGCCTGCCCCATCAGCGTGGCGTAATTGTCGTTTTCGGCATTCATCTGGATATCCAGATTGGTGCCGGGGGAGAGCCCGATATCCTGCCCCTGAAGCTTGAGGGCGAGCCGGGTGCCGTTCGTCGTTCCTTGCACCGTCGCCGAAACCGGGAAGTTGCCGGACTTGCCGGAAGACAGTTCAAGGGCGAGATTGGTGTCGGCGAAATAATGCGCGTTGCTGGCCAGCGCGGAGATCACCGGATAATGCGGCAGATTGCGCTCGGCGAGCAGCAGGAAGGCACGCGGGTCGACTGCCTTGATGCGCCCCTTCATATCCAGCACCGGAGCAGCCAGGCTGCCCGATGCCGTGCCCGAAAGATCGAGCGCCGCCCCCGCCAGATCACCAACCGTCAGCTTGTCGAGCGAAAGCTTGCCGTCCTTCAGCGAGAAGGCGGTCGAGACATCGCTCGCAACAATGCCCTGCGAGGCGAGATTGCGGAACTGGAGATCAGCCGAAATGGTCTGGGCCAGGAAGGCCGCGCTCGTGTCCTTGCCCGTGGCGAGGCTGGCGATCGCCCGCATGGCATCAAAGTCGAGGTCGCCACCGGCAAGCTGGATCCTGAGTGATGCCGCATCTCCACTGTCCGGAACCTGCCGCTCGATGCGGCCTTTCAGAATGGCCCCGCCAGCGGCCAGTTCGAGATTGTCAAAGGACTGTATCTCGTCATCGATCACGACATCGGCCGAAAAGCCCAGCGCGTTGAGACCGCGAATCTGCGGGGCGACGTCGCCGGCAAGCCACGCAGAAAGACCCGAGGGCTGACTGGAGGCTGCCGTCAGCGTTCCCTTGAAGGAGCGCTTGTCCGAAAGATCGAGCAGTCCGCTCGCCTCGACCTTGGTGCGGCCCGGCAGTTCGACGGAGACCTGATCGAGTTTCCATCCCGTTCCGTTCGGCTCCGCGACCACCATGACGTCGCGGAAAGATGTGTCCGCGGAGACGATCGCCGGCAGTTTCAGCGTCGCCTTGCCCGGCACGGGCGGAACTGGGATGTCGGACAACAGCGCCAGGAAGGTCTCGAGCCGCTGCTGCGCGGTCATCACCTGTTCGCTGCGCGAGCGCTTGCCCCCCTCGCCGCTGGCGCCGATCGCGTTCATGTCGACCTGCTGGCCTTCGGCCGTCAGCAGGAATTGCGGGTTGAGCCCGGTATCGAGCGTCGCCTCGCCGGTGATGGAATAGGGATCGCTGGCAGCCCCCATATCGAGCTGGTATTGCGGCAGTCGGACGCGGTCGCTCGCGAGCTCGAACGCTCCCTTGATGCGCACGGGTGCCGGATCGCCCTGCTTTTTCGCGCCATAGGACGCGTTGAACGTCCCGTCATACCGAAGCTTGAGATCGACCAGCCGGAGCGTGCCCTCCAGATCGGCCGTCATCGGCAATCCGTCGGGCGTGATGTGGGAGGCGACACGCAGCTCGCCCTTCGCGTCGCGCACGCCGGTATTGATCGTGAACTTGCCCGCCGCGCCGTCAATCAGGCCCTTGCCCTCGAAATGCCAGGGGCCGACGAGCGATTTGGCAGACGCGGTGAAATCGAGACCTGTCAGCTTCCGCGTGCGCCCGGTCTGGTGATCCTCGAATGTCACTTCCCCGCCGCTGACGCGAACATTTTCCAGCACGACGATCTTGGCCGGGATCGAGGGATTGCCGGTCTTCGCCCAGTCGAGCGTGCCATCCTTTTGCAGCGCGATATGGACCTTGGGCTCGATGATGCGCATTTCGAAAATGCGTGCCTCACCGGACATGAATGGCGCAATTTCCATGTCCATGGCGAAACGAGACGCCGTGACCAGCGGCTTGCCGTCGTCATCGCGCCCGATGGTGACGTCATCCATGGTGACGGATGGAAACGGGATCAGCCGGGCGCTGACCGCCCCGTGAACTTCGACCTTCTTGCCAAGGATCAGCGAGGCTCGGCGCTCGAAATCCTGCCGGAAGCCCGTCCAGTCTACGAAATACGGTGCCACCAGCGCCGCAAACAGCGCCAGAACCACCAGTCCGGCAAAGCCAACCATGATCCGGCCGAACACCGACAATCGCTCAATTCCCACCTGATTCCGGCACTGGACGCCGGGAGAATACATTTATGACAGAGTAGCCCGCGACATGGCGCGCGAACAAGACAAATGCATGACCAAGTGCAGATTTACCGGCTTAATCCAGCACAAAAATCTTGCCGGGGTTCATGATGTTGTCCGGGTCGAGCGCCCGCTTGACCTGACGCATCACATCGATCGCCGACCCCAGTTCCTCGACGAGGAACGGCTGCTTGCCCTGCCCGATCCCGTGCTCGCCCGTGCAGGTCCCGTCCATGGCCAGCGCGCGTGCGTTGAGCCGGATGCAGAACTCTTCGACCCGCGCGATTTCGGCCGGGTCCTTGTCGTCAAAAAGCACGAGAACGTGGAAATTGCCGTCGCCCGCATGGCCGACGATCGGCGCGGTAAAGCCGTTTTCGAGGATGTCGGCTTCTGTCTCGGCCACGCAATCGGCAAGGCGCGAGATCGGGACACAGACATCCGTCGACAGCGCCGCCATGCCGGGAATGAGCGCCTTGGCCGCATAATAGGCATTGTGCCGCGCCTTCCAGAGCTTGGCGCGCGCTGCAGCATCCGTGGACCATTCGAACGCCCCGCCGCCATTCTCGGCAACGATATCGGCGAACTGCTCCGATTGCAGCCGTACCGTCTCGGCGTTCCCGTGAAATTCCACGAAGAGCGTCGGCTGCACGGTCAGCGAAAGACCCGAATAGGCGTTGCATGCCGCCACCTGCGCATCGTTCAGCAGTTCGATACGCGCAACCGGAATCCCCATCTGGATCGTCATGATGACGGCGCTCGCCGCGTCCTTGAGCGTCGGGAAACCGCAGACGCCGCCCGCGATCACCTCCGGAATGCCCTGCAGCCGCAGCGTGATCGAGGTCAGGACGCCGAGCGTCCCCTCCGCGCCGACCATCAGCCGCGTGAGATCATAGCCCGCGGAGGATTTGCGGGCTCGCCGCGCCGTGCGGATTGCCTCGCCATTCGCCATCACGGCAGTGACCGCGAGCACATTGTCCTTCATCGTGCCATAACGCACGGCATTGGTTCCCGAAGCCCGCGTCGCCGTCATGCCGCCGATGGAGGCATTCGCGCCGGGATCGATCGGGAAGAACAGACCCGTATCGCGCAGGAATTCATTCAGCTGCTCGCGCGTCACGCCCGGCTCGACCGTGCAGTCGAGGTCTTCGGCGTTCACTTCAAGAACCCGATTCATCCGGCTGAAATCGATGGAAATGCCGCCTGCGGCCGCATTCACCTGGCCCTCCAGCGAGGAGCCCGTCCCGAAGGGAATGAGCGGCACCTTGTGTTCGGCACAGGCCCGCACCACGTCCTCCACCTCCTGGGCGGTCTCGACAAACACCACGCCATCCGGCAGCTGCGCCGGCAGATAGGTCGTCGTATGCGCATGCTGCTCGCGCACCGCCTGCCCCGTTTGAAACCGCTCGCCGAACACCTGCTTGAGAATCCCGATAACTGCGGCGATTCCCGCCTCGTTGCGACTGCCCGCCCGCACACCTTCAAGCGCCATGATGGACTCCTGTTTTCTGAAGTCCCTACATGACGGAGCATCGCAACACTGTCGAGGGGCCAGATGCAGAAACGGGACCTGCCGGCGCCAAGAGGCAGAGGAATCGCTTTCCGGAAGCGTTGACAGTCCAAAAATATAATATAATTTTCATATTTATTTTATTTACGGAAATTTGACTATGAATATCAAGTTTTTAAACTGCTCTATAGTTTTGTTTTCTCTTGCAGGGTTTGCTTTTTCCGCACCATCCGTTGCGACTGAAAGGTCGCCGTTTGACACGGATGAAGCCTCCCTCACTCAGAAGCAGTTGATCGGCAAGAGGCTGTTCGAGGACGCCAATCTCTCCGAACCTGCCGGCGTGTCATGCGCCTCCTGCCACGCGGCGAGCCAGGCGTTTCAGGGCAACAATGGATCTCGCATTCCTGCAGTGGCAAAGGGCAGCCAGGACGGCAAATTCGGCACGCGCAATGTGCCGACAGCCGCCTACGCCATGATGAGCCCCAGCTTTCATTTCTCCAAGGAGAAGAATGAAGACGGCGAAATCGAGTGGAAGGCTCTGGGCGGCCAGTTTCTCGATGGCCGCGCGTCCAATCTGAGACAGCAGGCCGAAGGCCCGTTTCTCAATGCCAAGGAGATGAACAATGCATCGAAGAAGGTGGTGGTCGACAAGGTCAGGCTCGCGAGTTACGCGCCGCTTCTGAAAAACGCCTATGGCAGGCACGTCTTCGACAATCCGGACAAGGCGATGTTTGTCATCACCAGTGCCATCGCGGCGTTCGAAAAGACGCACGCATTTGCGCCCTTCTCCTCGAAATTCGATCGCGTTCTGAAGGGGAAGGACACGTTCACGCCTGAGGAAGCCAAGGGCTTCGAGCTGTTCAAGGACCCGCAAAAAGGCAATTGCATCGCCTGTCATGTCGGCGACCAGAAATCGACCAATCCGCGCGACTGGCTCTTCACCGATTACAGCTACGACAATCTCGGGCTTCCGCGAAACCCCGACATCCCCGAAAACGCCAATGCCGATTCCTTCGACCTCGGCCTCTGCAATCAGGACGGCATCGCGAAGAAGGCGCCCAAGGGGCTGGACATCGACGCCCTTTGCGGTGCGTTCAAGGTTCCGACCCTCCGCGACATCGCACTGACGCCGCCCTATGGTCACAACGGGGTCTTCAAGACGCTGCGCGATATCGTCAAGTTCTACGCGACGCGCGACACCAGCCCGGAAGAATGGTATCCCAAGAACGCCGACGGAACCGTCAACAAATTCAACGACCTGCCGTCCCGATATGCCGCAAACGTCAACACGAAGGAAGTTCCACTCGACCGCAAAGCCGGCGAGCAACCCCGTCTCAACGACCAGGAAGTCGATGCCATTGTAGCTTTTCTGAACACGCTGACCGACGAGAAATAGGATTGCTCGTCACGCGTTCGCCCCGGCACATGGGTCTCAGAAAGCGACCTTGAAGCCGCCGCGTGCGGAGACAGAATAGGACCTGTCGGTGAAGGCGGCTCCATCGAGGCTGCCGTAGACATCGAATTGCGGCGCGACCTTGTAGGTAAAGCCGGCGCCGAGCGACACACCGGCCTTGGACCGGGCATAGCCGTCTCCCACGGCAAAGCTCGTTCCGAGAACGCTGGCCGCGAAATTGGCCGGTCCCACCCGTTGCGCTGCAATCGCCGCCGCCTGGACGTAGAAGCTCGACATCAGCCCGCCCGCATTCTTCACTGCTTTCGTCAGCCGCATTTCGGCGCGCTCCTCGAGCGAATTCGAGAAGGTGGCACCGTAGGTGACATTCTGAGAGGAGCCTGTTTCGGTGTAACCGTTCAGGAATGCCCCGACATAACGGATCCGTCCCGTTGGGGTCGCCGTTAAACCGTCTCCGAGATCGATGTTATAACCCAGCGCGGCTTCCGGCGACACGAAATAGCCGTTGAAATCGCCACGCGCGATTTCCGTGCCGTTGTTCACGAAACGGCGCGTATGTTCGTTGAGCGAACCGCCGGCAAGCGTTGCGTCCAGATTGAAATTGCCCAGACTGCGCCGTCCATACACGCCGCCATAGGCGGTGTCGGTCGTCACATAGTCCGAGGAAAGCGTCTGGTTCGTGCGCACGCGCCCAAGACCGGCAAAGCCGCCGACGCGCCAGCCATCCGTGTGCCAGTCGTATCCGAACATGGCGCCGCCGCTATAGGAGCGTTGGCCGGAAGCCGTCCCATACGGGTCGTTGAACTGCGCCCCGCCAAAGGCGCGCGCCCAAACGAGGTTGCCGTATTGATCGACCGTCTGGCCGGAACCCTGAAGGACGAGATCGGTGGCCTTTGCAGCACCGGAGCTTCCCAGAACCTCTGCGAAGGCTGCCGTTGCACGGCTGGTCTTTACAGACGCCTTCCTCGCGTTGGTGTAGGCGGTCGGCGCGACCGGCGGTGCGGCATCGCTGCCGATATCCTGCGGAATCACGTCCGCAACACCGACGTCCTGAAGAAGAACGTCACTGACAACCGAAGAGGTGTAGTTCGCCACGGAAGAGGCAGCTGCAGCGGAATAGACCCGCGCGCTGTTATCGACAATCACGATATTGCCGGTGCCGGTATTGTCCAGCCCCGTGGTCACGAGCGTGGTGTTGGGACCGAACAGCCTGATCGTATTGGTGCCCGTCGCATATTTCTTGACGCCCAACGTGTAGCTGCCGGTGTAGAAATTCGTCGTGTTGCCCGCGGTGTTGTTGTAGTCGATCCCGTTGGTGAAAACCGCGCCGTTATAAATGTTGAGCGTGCTGCCGCCCGTCTTGAGAAACACGGCCGACGTGCCGCCGGTGATCGTGCCCGAGTTGGTGAGCGTCATTGTGCCGGAATTGAGATTGACGCCGTAGGTGACGCCTGAGATCGTGCCGGAATTGGCCACGCTCGTGCCGCCCGTCGTAGTATCCAGAAATATCCCGGAGACATTGGCTGGTGTCGGCGCGGATGTCGACGTGGCGGTGATCGTCCCGCTATTGTTGATGCTCGCGGTAGCGGCACCGCTTGCCACCTGGATGGCCGCCCCCTTGGCGGTGATCGTCCCACGATTGGTCAATATCAAACGCCCGCCGGACAAGACACTGATCGCGGGCATGTAGTTTACGCCCCGCGCGATCGTCGGCTCGGCGGTCGCGGAAATCGCGCCATCGTTGCTGACCGTCGCAGTGCCATTTGCCACGATCACGTTTCCGGGGCCGGTAATCGTTCCGCTCGCGGTATTGCTGATGGTGCCGGTGGCACCGCTCTGGATTGTAATCGCCCTCGACGTGCCGGTAGCCAGGGCAGAAATGGTCCCGCTGTTTGTGAGTGTCGAGACGCCTGCATAGAGCCCGACGGCCGTGAAGCCAGAGATCGTGCCGGCATTGCTGATCGTGGAGGTCGCGGCATAGGTCCGCACGCCAATGGCCGTGATCGAGGTCGATTTGATTACACCGCTCGCCGTGTTCGTGAGCGTAAAACTGGTGAGCTTGTTGCCCGCATCGATCGCGATACTGCCACCACTGGTCGTCGCCTGGTCGCCGATGAAGCCGGAATTGGTGATCGTGGTGACGCCGGCCTGGCCATTGCCCGACGTGACAGCCGTGTTCGACCCGCCGATCAGCGTCAGGATGTTCCCGGCATTGTTCAGGGTGAGACCGCCCCCGGCAGAGATCACCGCGCCGCTACCGTTCGCTCCGATCTGGCCCGTGCTCGTGTTGGTGACGTCGAGATTTCCGGTTGCCTGGATGGCGGGCGTGGGACCACCTACAGTGTAGTTGAGCGTTTGCGAATTGGTGCAGGCGCCGTCGCCCATAAAGCTCATCGGCACGGTGCAGTCCACGGCTCGTGCGCCGCCGGGGGCGAGCGAAAACAGGGCCGCGGACGCAAGAAGACCCAGGACGGAATTGCGCACCGGGCGCTTTGCCAGCTCATGAGTGAGATTCGATAGGTTCAGTCTTTCGGCCATTTTCAACGTCTGCAATATAAAATTAGAAATAGGTAATATTAGAATTTATTGATTCAAATGGACTCTTCGAACAAACATCCAAAGGCAAAGCGATTGATTGCCCGACACCGAACAAAGAAAATCCTTAATACAATATTACCGCACACCCGTTCTGTTGCTACTTGAACAATTGACGGAGCGCAAGACGCGGGAGAGAACTTTAGAATATTGCGTTAATCGCGGTGGCGTCCGAAGGGCACTTGGGTGTAGAGCCCACCCGAACAAACCAAAAACGCCGGTCTGGCCATTTCCCCTTAAAATCACTAGATTGCCGGCATGATGAATCGTTTCGATGACATGCCCTTTTTCGGCGATGAGCCGGAACCCGCTCCGCAGCGCCCGGTGAATGGCAACAGCAGCGGCGGCGGAATTGCCGCCCGCGCCATGGCGCAGCGGGATGCCGCGCGCGCCGCGCCCGACTATCTCGACGGGCTGAACCCCGAGCAACGCGAGGCCGTAGAAACGACCGAAGGGCCGGTTCTGGTGCTCGCCGGCGCCGGCACCGGCAAGACGCGCGTGCTGACCACCCGCATCGCCCATATCCTCGCCACCGGCCGCGCCTATCCGAGCCAGATCCTCGCCGTGACCTTCACCAACAAGGCCGCGCGTGAGATGAAGGAGCGCATCGGCATGCTGGTCGGCGGCGCGGTCGAGGGCATGCCCTGGCTCGGCACGTTCCACTCCATCGGCGTCAAGATGCTGCGCCGCCACGCCGAACTTGTCGGCCTGAAATCGGATTTCACCATCCTCGACACAGACGATGTCATCCGCCTGATCAAGCAGATCCTGCAGGCCGAAAGCGTGGACGACAAGCGCTGGCCAGCCAAGCAGTTCGCCGCCATGATCGACGGCTGGAAGAACAAGGGCCTCGACCCCGCGCAGATCCCCGAAGGCGACGCCCGCGCCTTTGCCAACGGCAAGGGCCGCGAACTCTACATCGCCTATCAGAATCGCCTGCTGTCGCTCAACGCCTGCGATTTCGGCGACCTGCTTCTGCATCCGATCCGCATGTTCAAGAAAAACCCGGACGTGCTGAAGGAGTATCACGAGCGCTTCCGCTATATTCTGGTGGATGAGTATCAGGACACGAATACGGCGCAGTACATGTGGCTGCGGCTGCTGGCGCAGCGCTCCGCCGCCGCCCCACGAGGCGAGAGTGGAAAGGTCAACATCTGCTGCGTCGGCGACGATGACCAGTCCATTTACGGCTGGCGCGGCGCCGAAGTGGACAACATCCTGCGCTTCGAAAAGGATTTTCCCGGCGCAAAGGTCATCAAGCTGGAGCGCAACTATCGCTCCACCGGCCATATCCTGGGTGCTGCCGGTCACCTAATCGCGCATAATGAAGGCCGGCTCGGTAAGACACTCTTCACCGAGCGCTTCGACCCGGACCATGACAAGGTGCAGGTCCACGCCGCCTGGGACTCGGAAGAGGAAGCCCGCGCCGTCGGCGAGGAGATCGAACAGCTCCAACGCAGCCAGCACAAGCTGAACGACATGGCGATCCTGGTCCGCGCCTCGTTCCAGATGCGCGAGTTCGAAGACCGCTTCGTCACGCTCGGCCTCAATTACCGCGTCGTCGGAGGTCCGCGCTTCTACGAGCGCCTCGAAATCCGCGATGCCATGGCCTATTTCCGCCTCGTCTGCCAGCCGGCCGACGACCTCGCGTTTGAGCGTATCATCAACACGCCGAAACGCGGTCTGGGAGACACATCTGTCCGCGCGCTGCACGACTATGCCCGCGCCCGCGATATCCCGATGCTCGCCGCCGCATCCGACATGATAGAGACGGAAGAGCTGAAGGCTGCGGCCCGCAAATCGCTGTTCAATGTCGTCACCGACTTCCGCCGCTGGCAGTCGCTGCTCGAAACCACGCCGCATACCGAACTGGCCGAGCAGATCCTCGACGAGAGCGGCTACACGGCCATGTGGCAGAACGACAAATCGGCCGAAGCGCCCGGCCGTCTGGAAAACCTCAAGGAACTCATCCGCTCCATGGAGCAGTTCGAAAGCCTGCGTGGCTTCCTTGAACATGTCGCCCTCGTCATGGATGCCGAGAAGAACGAGGATCTGGACGCCGTCAACATCATGACGCTGCATTCGGCCAAGGGGCTTGAATTCGAAACCGTCTTCCTCCCCGGCTGGGAGGAAGGTCTCTTCCCGCATCAGCGCTCGCTGGACGAAAGCGGCCGCTCGGGGCTCGAGGAAGAACGCCGCCTCGCCTATGTCGGTCTCACGCGCGCCAAGCGCCGTGCCCATATCTGGTTCGTCTCCAATCGCCGCATCCACGGCCTCTGGCAGTCGACGATCCCCTCGCGCTTCCTGGAAGAACTTCCCCTGGACCATGTCGAGGTCTCCGAAAGCCAGAGCTCGAACTATGGCGGCTATGGCCGCAATCCTTACGGCCAGTCGCGCTTCGACAAGCAGGAGCCCTTCCAGAACACCTATTCGACGCCCGGCTGGAAACGCGCGCAGGCCAACCGCACCGACGCCACCAGAGACAACTGGGGCTCCCGCTCCGGCCATCAGGTGGAACGCATCGGCTACGGCGAAAGCGGCCCCCGCGGCAAGACGATCCAGGGCGAACTCGTCGCCAAGTCAACGGTCGACACGCCTTCGCAATTCTCCGTCGGCGACCGTGTCTTCCACCTGAAATTCGGCAACGGCAACGTGGCGGCGGTGGAGGGCAACAAGCTGACGGTGGATTTCGACAAGGCGGGTCAGAAGCGGGTGCTGGACGGGTTCGTGGAGCGGGCGTGAGACGGGCTGTTTCACGGTTATTCAACAGGGGCGCCGGTATCAGCGCGCCTGTTGCGATTAAAACCCCATCTCAGCCGCCGACCTTCGCCAGCTTGCCCTCGGAGGTCGGAACGTCCCCGAGGCGCACGAACCGGTAGCCTTTCGCCTTCAGCGCCTCGATACCCTTGACCACGCCCTCGCCCGCCTTGTGGGTCGGCTGATTGATATGGGCGATGATGACATCGCCGTCCTTCGCACTTTCGAAAGAGCGGACGGTGGCATCAACGCCGAGCAGGGAACCGCCATCGCCATTCACCGAAAAGCCGCCGATCTTGTAGCCCATCGCCCGGATCTGTTGGATCGCCTCGGGGCTATAGACGGCCGTCGCATCGCGGTACCACGTCGGCTTCGGCGCACCGGTCGCGGCAATTGCCTGAGCGCCGCCCTCCACCTCGGCACGCACGCCCTCCGGTGAACCCGCCGTCTTGATGCCGTAGATATCCATCGGACGGTCAACCGCGGGGATGTGGTTCTCGCCATGGTTCTCGATCTGGAAGAGATCGGGATGCGCGCGCAATTGCGCATAGGAGTCCGCGTTTTTCCGCAGCCAGCGATGCGTAACAAAGATCGTCGCGGGGATTTGTTCATGGATCAGCGTATCGAGAATGCGCGGATCGGTCGCCCCCATGCAGGCATCGAAAGTCAGCGCCACGGTGGGCACGGCATGCTTGCTGGCAAGTCGCAGCTTCGGCTCGACCAGCCCTTGCTTGGTATAGCTATCAGCGACTGCCGGCGTTGCGGCAAGGAGAAGGGAAAGTGCGAGGATCGTTTTCATGAAAAGCGGGACGAGGAGCAATCGTTGAACTGTATCATTGTCCCCTCGTCCCGAAGGGGGGCGGATTTATGGCCATCGCCTGCGCATACGCCCCATGGGGAATGAGATTAGTCGAATTTCACTTCCTTGAGCTTGTCGATACCCAGGACCTGCAGCGCCAGCTTTTCATAAAACGGCTCGGACTTGCCGATCTTCACCTTGCGCAGGAAGTATTTCTCGAACCCGATCTTCGCCATGTGGACCCACTTGCCCGATGACGACCAGTTGACGTTGCGCGGCGGGATTTGCGGCTGCGCCACGAAGGCCACGCCTCCGTCGCCGAAATCGGCGAGGCAGACCGCATTCCACGTGCCTTGCGCATCGGGTTCGCGCCCGCCCACCAGATTTGCAATGTTGTGCGCCGTCGCCGTCACCATGGATTCGATCATGAAACCTGTCTTCGGCACACCGACCGGCACCGGCGTCGGCCCCATCGGCGGAATGGCGATGCAGACGCCGATGCCGAACACGTTCTGGAAGGTCGGGTTGCGCTGGTGCTTGTCGACGATGATGAAGCCACGCGGGTTCGTCAGCCCCTCGATGCCGCGCACCGCTGGAACGCCGCGAAACGCCGGAAGCATCATCGTGTAGGCCATCGGGACTTCGTGCTTCTTCTTCAGCGAGCCGTCATCGTTGATCTCGTCGACAAAGAGCTTGCCCGGCTCGAACTTCTCGACCTTGGCATTGGTGATCCATTTGATGTGATGCGCCCGCATTTCACTTTCGAGCAGACCTTTCGTATCGCCGACACCGTCAAGGCCGAGATGGCCGATATAGGGTTCGGACGTGACGAAGGTCATCGGCACCTTGTCGCGGATCTTCGCGTCGCGTAGAGCCTTTTCGAGGATGAAGGCGAACTCATAGGCCGGCCCGAAGCAGGACGCGCCCTGCACCGCACCGATGACCACAGGGCCGGGATTTTTCAGGAGCTTCTGGAACTCGTCCTTCGCGGAAAGCGCATGATCGATATGGCAGACGGATTGCGTGTTCGCGCCCGGCCCGAAACCTTCGATCTCGTCGAAGGCGAGATCGGGACCGGTGGCAATCACCAGATAGTCATAGGAAACGCTCTCGCCGTTCGTCAACTCCACCCGGTTTTCCGCCGGATGCACCCGCGCAGCGCCTTCCGGCCGAAGCGTGATCTCGCGCTTGGCGAAGACGGGCTTCAGATCGACCTCGATCTCCTCCCGCTCGCGCCAGCCAACGGCTACCCAAGGGTTGGACGGAACGAAGGAATAGGTATCCCCCCGGTTGATGACCGTCACCTTGTCGTCACGCGACAGCGCGTCGCGCAGCTCATAGGCCATGATCGTTCCACCAAGCCCCGCACCCAAAACAACGACATGCACCATGAAATTATCCTCCCGATGTTCCGCGGAGCGGTGGGCGATCCGCCTCCATGGATCCTCCACAAAACATTCAATAGTCAATATATATGTATTTCGCTAGTTATTGTCAAACGAACCGCGGCATCGTTCCGGACTTGATGAACAATATCTTGCGGGCCGGCCGCGCCTTGCGGTCGCCGCTCTTGCCGACTATCTGTGAAGTCCCGCCCTCATCCGTTTCCCGGAGTAGACCTTTGTCCGTATTCAAGTCCCTGCCCGAAGCCCCGCGCGCCGCCAAGAAGCCTGTCACCGACACACGCCACGGCATCACGCGCACTGACGATTACGCCTGGCTCCGGGCCAACAACTGGCAGCAGGTCTTCCACGACACATCCGTTCTCGATCCGGAAATCCGTGCCTACCTTGAGGCAGAGAACGCTTACATGAAGGCCGCGATGGCTGACACGGAAGCGCTGCAAAAGCAGCTCTTTGCCGAGATGAAGGGCCGCATCAAGGAAGATGACTCCTCGGTTCCGATGAAGGACGGTCCTTTCGCCTATGGCTCCTTCTACGTCACCGGCGGCGAACAGCCGCACTATTTCCGCATCCCCGCGGGAGGCGGGGAACGTCAGGTCATCCTCGATGGCGACAAGGAGGCGAAAGGCAAGGAATACCTGCGCCTTGCCGGCATGGCGAGTTCGTCCGACCACACGCTCGGTGTCTGGGGCTATGACGACAAGGGCTCGGAATTCTTCACGCTGCGCGTCCGCAACCTGACGACAGGCGAAGACATGTCCGACCTCCTCGAAAACACCGGCGGCGGTGGCGCCTGGGATGCGGAAGGCAAGAGCTTCTTCTATACGCTGCAGGACGAGAACCACCGTCCGTCCAAGATCTTCCATCACATCCTCGGCCAGCCGCAATCGGCTGACCGTCTGGTCTATGAGGAAACCGATCCCGGCATGTTCATGGGCGTCGGCGGCTCGCGGCTCGATGATTTCATCTTCATCGACATCCACGACCACGACACGACCGAATACCGCCTCCTCTCCACCAAGGACCTGACGGCGGAACCGAAACTCGTCGTCGCTCGCGAACCGGGCATGCAGTATGAGCTGACCGAAGGCGGCGACCGCTTCTTCATCCTGACCAATTGCGATGGCGCCAAGGATTTCAAGATCATGGAAGCGCCCGTTGAATCGCCCTCCAAGGAGAACTGGCGCGAGCTTGTGCCGCATGAAGCCGGCCGCCTCATCCTCAATCACATGGCCTTTGCCCGCCATCTTGTCTGGCTGGAACGCCGCGACGGCCTGCCGCGCATCGTGATCCGCGACCGCGCCACCAACGAGGAGCACGCGATTGCCTTCGACGAGGAAGCCTATTCGCTCGGCCTCACGGGCGCCGCAGACTACGACACGGATGTCATCCGCTTCTCCTATTCCTCAATGACGACGCCAAGCCAGGTCTTCGACTACAACATGGCGACGCGTGAGCGCATCCTTCTGAAGACCCAGGAAGTCCCCTCCGGCCACAATCCGGACGACTACATCACCCGCCGCATTCAGGCCGTCTCGCATGATGGCGAACTCGTCCCCGTCTCCCTGCTCTACCGCAAGGACACCCCGCTCGACGGTTCCGCGCCCTGCCTGCTCTACGGCTATGGCGCCTATGGCATCTCGATCCCGGCAAGCTTCTCCACGAATGCCCTGTCGCTCGCCGATCGCGGCTTCGTCTATGCCATCGCCCATATCCGCGGCGGCAAGGATAAGGGCTATCGCTGGTACGAAGACGGCAAGCTCGCCGGCAAGGAAAACACATTCAAGGACTTCATCGCCGCCGCCGATCACCTCGTGAAGGAAGGCTTCACATCCTACAACCGCATCATCGCCGAAGGCGGCTCCGCCGGCGGCATGCTGATGGGCGCCGTCGCCAACATGGCGCCTGAGAAATTCGCCGGCATCATCGCCGCCGTCCCCTTTGTCGACGTGCTCACCACCATGCTCGACGACACCCTGCCGCTGACCCCGCCGGAATGGCCGGAGTGGGGCAACCCGATCGAGTCCGAGGAAGACTACAAGCGCATCGCCGCCTATTCCCCTTATGACAACGTCGCCGCCAAGCCCTACCCCGCGCTGCTGGCACTCGCCGGCCTCACAGACCCCCGCGTGACCTATTGGGAACCAGCCAAATGGGTGGCGAAACTGCGTGAGCACACCACCGGCTCCGAACCCATCCTCCTGAAAACCAACATGGGCGCCGGCCACGGCGGCGCCTCGGGCCGCTTCCAGCGGCTGGAAGAAACCGCGCTGGAATACGCGTTCGCGATCAAGGTGGCCGGGAAGATGTAAGGCTGCAGCGAGATGTAAGGCTGCAGCGGGCCGAAACTGTGAACTGTAGTTGACACATCGAGGCGATGTAAACTACAGTTTACGGGCATGATCGAGGTCCGCGAGCATCCGGTTTTCACGAAATGGCGTCTCTCTTTGAGGGATGAAATGGTCGTGCGAAAGATAGCCGTTCGCGTCACGCGCATTCAGGCCGGACTGATGGGCGATGTAAAGTATTTCGAAGGCCTCGGTGAGGTCCGCATCGACTACGGCCCCGGCTACCGATTGTACTTCGTCAAGCGCGGCAACACTGTGGTGATCCTCCTGTGCGGCGGAGACAAGGATAGCCAAAGGCGCGACATCGAACTGGCCAAAAATCTGGCCAAGGAGGTCTGATATGGCAGTCGAAACCAAGCTCTTCGATCCCGCCGAATACATGGAAAGCAATGACGCGCAGGCAGAACTCCTGGCCGACGCATTCGAGACCGGCGACGCCCAATATATCGCCCACGCCTTCGGCATCGTTGCCCGCGCCCGCGGCATGACAGCGATTGCCCGCGACGCCGGTGTGACCCGCGAAGCGCTCTACAAGGCACTCAGCGACAAGGGTGATCCCAAATTCTCCACACTTCTCGGCGTTGTAAAGGCGCTCGGCATGAAGTTCGAATTGAAGAAGATCGAAGCGGCGGAGTAGGCCGCCCTTCCTCTCCCCTCGTCGGAGAGGATAGCTCGCCCCAAGAGCCGGAGGCGATTGGCTTGGCGAGCCTGGTGAGGGGGATTTGCGGTGTATGTTCGTGGACAAATCTACCCCCTCACCTGGAAAATCTAGCACTTAGCGTTCCGCTAAGATGCTGATTTTCCTTCCTCTCCCACAAGGGGAGAGGCTAACCAAGCCGCACCGTTTTCCCCATTTCAAAAACCTCCCTTATCCTGACCTTCTTCCGCCACCGGATGGGCCCGCGACGACGGGTTCAGGCGGGAGGAGAGCTTGATGACATTCATCGTAACGTGCGGCGGATGTCATCAGGGGGCGCGGGCGGCGGTGGATGAAACAACATCCACCGAAACGACTC
>UBMP01000029.1 GCA_900466575.1 Hyphomicrobiales bacterium
ATCTAGCACTTAGCTTACAGCTAAGATGCTGATTTCCCTCCCTCTCCCACAAGGGGAGAGGACAGGCTGCGGGATGCCATCCCATCACCATCACTCCGCAGCTTCCATTTTGCCCGCGATGCGGCGGGAGCGGCGGGAGAGTTCGGAATAGTCTTCCTGCCATTCCGACGGTCCGTTGGAGGGCGAGACCTGAACGGCGGTCACCTTGTATTCCGGGCAGTTGGTCGCCCAGTCGGAGAAGTCGGTGGTGATGACGTTGGCCTGCGTGTCCGGGTGGTGGAAGGTCGTGTAGACGACGCCGGGGGCCACGCGGTCGGTGATGAGCGCGCGCAGCGATGTATCGCCGGCACGCGACGAGAGGCGGATCCAGTCGCCATCGCGGATACCGCGATTTTCGGCATCGTGCGGGTGGATTTCCAGCCGGTCCTCGGCATGCCAGGCCACATTCTCCGTGCGCCGGGTCTGTGCGCCAACATTGTACTGGCTGAGGATGCGGCCGGTCGTGAGCAGCAGTGGGAAGCGCGGGCCGGTCTTTTCATCCGTCGCGACGTATTCCGTGCGGATGAACTTGCCCTTGCCGCGGACGAAGCCGTCGACATGCATGATCGGCGAGCCTTCCGGATGCTTCTCGTTGCAGGGCCACTGCACCGAGCCTTTCTCGTCCAGCAGTTCATAGGTCACATTGGCGAAGCTCGGCGTGGTCGCGGCGATCTCGGCCATGATTTCCGACGGGTGGCTGTAGTTCCAGTCGAGGCCCATGGCGCGGGAGAGTTCCTGCGTCACTTCCCAATCGCCATAGCCGTTCTTCGGCGACATGACCTTGCGCACGCGATTGATGCGGCGCTCGGCATTGGTAAAGGTGCCGTCCTTCTCGAGGAAGGTCGAGCCCGGCAGGAAGACATGGGCGTAGTTCGCGGTTTCGTTGAGGAACAGGTCCTGCACGACGACGCATTCCATCGCGGCGAGACCGGCCGAGACGTGATGCGTATCCGGGTCGGACTGCAGAATGTCCTCGCCCTGAATATAGATGCCCTTGAACGTGCCTTCGACGGCAGCGTCGAGCATGTTGGGGATGCGCAGGCCCGGCTCATTGTTGAGCTTAACGCCCCAGAGCTTTTCGAAGACGTCGCGCGTGGCGTCGTCGGAGATGTGGCGATAGCCCGGCAGTTCATGTGGGAAGGAGCCCATGTCGCAGGAGCCCTGCACATTGTTCTGGCCCCGCAGCGGGTTCACGCCGACGCCCTCGCGGCCGATATTACCAGTCGCCATGGCGAGGTTGGCGATCGACATGACCGTGGTCGAGCCCTGGCTGTGCTCGGTGACGCCGAGGCCGTAATAGATCGCGCCATTGCCGCCGGTGGCGTAGAGGCGCGCGGCTCCGCGAATGAGTTCGGCGGGAACGCCGGAGAGCTTTTCGATCTCTTCCGGGCTGTGGCGCTTCTCTGCGACGAATTCGGCCCAGTCCTGGAATTCCGACCAGTCGCAGCGCTCGCGGATGAAGGCTTCGTTGTAGAGGCCTTCGGTGACGATGACATGTGCGAGCGCGGTGACGACCGCGACGTTGGTGCCGGGGCGCAGCGGCAGGTGATAATCAGCCTTCACATGCGGCCCGTCCACCAGATCGATGCGGCGCGGATCGATGACGATGAGCTTGGCACCCTGACGCAGCCGCTTCTTCAGCCGCGAGCCGAAGACCGGGTGGCCGTCAGTCGGGTTCGCGCCGATGACGATGACGACATCGGTATGCTCGACGCTGTCGAAATCCTGCGTGCCGGCGGAGGTGCCGAAGGTCTGGCCGAGGCCGTAGCCGGTCGGCGAGTGGCAGACGCGGGCGCAGGTGTCGACATTGTTGTTGCCGAAGCCGGCGCGGATCAGCTTCTGGACCAGATAGGTCTCTTCGTTTGTGCAGCGCGAGGAGGTGATGCCGCCGACAGAATCTCGGCCATATTGCTTCTGAATCCGGCTGAATTCACGTGCCGTGTAGGTCAGCGCCTCCTCCCAGGAAACTTCGCGCCATGGCTGGTCGATGCTTTCGCGGATCATGGGGTTGAGGATGCGGTCGCGATGCGTGGCATAGCCCCAGGCGAAGCGGCCCTTGACGCAGGAATGGCCGCGATTGGCCTTGCCATCCTTCCACGGCACCATGCGCACGAGCTCTTCGCCGCGCATCTCGGCCTTGAAGGAGCAGCCGACGCCGCAATAGGCGCAGGTGGTGACGGCCGAATGTTCCGGCTGGCCGATCTCGATCACCGACTTTTCCGTCAGCGTCGCGGTCGGGCAGGCCTGCACGCAGGCGCCGCAGGAGACGCATTCGGAGGACAGAAAATCCTCATGCATGCCGGGCGACACGCGGCTGTCGAAGCCGCGGCCTTCGATGGTCAGCGCAAACGTGCCCTGCACCTCTTCGCAGGCGCGGACGCAGCGCGAGCAGACGATGCATTTGGCCGGATCGTAGGTGAAATAGGGGTTCGACTCGTCCTTCGGCATCCAGCGGGCGTTGGTCTCGCCGACGCCATCGCGGGCCTTCACATGGTTGTCGCCCTCATAGCCATAGCGCACGTCGCGCAGGCCCACGGCGCCCGCCATGTCCTGCAGCTCGCAGTCGCCATTGGCGGCGCAGGTCAGGCAGTCGAGCGGGTGGTCGGAAATGTAGAGTTCCATGACGCCCTTGCGGATCGACTTCAGCCGCTCCGTCTGCGTGTGGACGACGAGGCCTTGCGCGACCGGCGTCGTGCAGGAGGCCGGCGTGCCGTTGCGGCCTTCGATTTCGACGAGACAGAGGCGGCAGGAGCCGAAGGCGTCGACCATGTCGGTGGCGCAGAGCTTCGGCACCTGAATGCCGGCTTCCATCGAGGCGCGCATCAGCGACGTGCCTTCCGGCACGGTGATCTCGCGACCGTCGATGGTCAGCGTGACGGTCTTTTCGGATTTCGAAGCGGGCGTGCCGTAGTCGATTTCGTGGATGAGGGACATGGGCTGTCTCCTATGCGGAACGGGGGAGGGCGTGGGCGGCGGTGGCGTGCGGCATGATCATTCTGCCGCCTCCAACTTGGTGCTGCCGACGAAATCATCGGGGAAATGCGTGATCGCGCTCATGACCGGATAGGGCGTGAAGCCGCCGAGTGCGCAGAGCGAGCCGAACTTCATCGTGTTGCAGAGGTCGGTCACGAGATCGAGGCTCTTCTTTGGCTCGATGCCGGCTGCGATCTTGTCCATGACCTCGACGCCGCGGGTCGAGCCGATGCGGCAGGGCGTGCATTTGCCGCAACTTTCGACCGCGCAGAATTCGAAGGCGAAGCGCGCCATTTTCAGCATGTCCGCGCTGTCGTCGAACACCGTGATGCCGGCGTGACCGATGAGGCCGCCGCGTGCGGCGAAGGCTTCGTAATCAAAGGGCGTGTCGAACATGGAGGGCGGGAAGAAGGCGCCGAGCGGTCCGCCGACCTGGGCAGCCTTGATGGGCCGGCCGGTTGCCGTGCCGCCGCCGATGCCCTCGACGATCTCGCCGAGCGTCAGGCCGAAGGCGGTTTCGTAGAGGCCGGTGTGGCGGGCGTTGCCGGCAATCTGGATCGGGATGGTGCCGCGCGAGCGGCCCATGCCAAAGTCGCGGTAATATTCCGCACCTTCGTCCAGGATGATCGGGACGGAGGCGAGCGAGATGACGTTGTTGACCACCGTCGGCTTGCCGAACAGGCCTTCAAGCGCCGGGAGAGGCGGCTTGGAACGGACGACGCCGCGCTTGCCTTCCAGCGCGTTGAGCAGCGAGGTCTCCTCGCCGCAGACATAGGCGCCAGCACCGACGCGCAGTTCCATGTCGAAGGCGTGGTGCGAACCGAGAACGGAGGAGCCGAGAATGCCGGCTTCGCGGGCGATCGTGATGGCCTTGTTGAACACCTCGATTGCCAGCGGATATTCCGAGCGGGTGAAGATGTAGCCCTTGGTCGCGCCGGTCGCGAGGCCGGCAATCGCCATGCCCTCAATGAGGACGAAGGGGTCGCCTTCCATGATCATGCGGTCGGCAAAGGTGGCGCTGTCGCCCTCGTCGGCGTTGCAGACGATGTATTTCTGGCTCGCCTTGGCGTGGAGCACGGTATTCCACTTGACGCCGGTCGGGAAGCCCGCGCCGCCGCGGCCGCGCAGGCCGCTGTCGGTGACTTCCTTGACGATGTCGGCGGCATGCATGGCAAGCGCGGACCGCAGGCCCTTGAGCCCGCCATGAGCTTCATAGTCGGTGAGCGACAGCGGATCGATAACGCCGCAGCGCGCGAAGGTGAGGCGCGTCTGGTTCTTGAGAAACGGAATGTCTTCGGTCGGGCCGAGATAGAGCGGATGCCCCGACTTTCCCTCCAGAAGCCCGGCTTCGATCAGTGGTTCGACGTCCTTTGCCTTCACCGGACCGTAGGCGATGCGGCCTTCCGGCGTTTCGACCTCGATGAGGGTCTCCAGCCAATGCATGCCGCGGGAACCGTTGCGGACGATGATCGCGTCGTGGCCTTCGGAGGCGATCGCGTATTGCAGCGCCTTGGCGAGATGGTTTGCACCGAGCGCCACGGCGGCGGAATCGCGGGGGACGTAAATCTTGATGCTCATCGGCCGGCCTCCGCAAGCGCTGCCTTGACGGCGGCCAGATCGGCGCGGCCGATCAGCTCGCCGTCCAGCATGGCGGCCGGGGCGCAGGAACAGAGACCGAGACAGAAGACCGGCTCCAGCGTGACACGGCCATCCGGCGTCGTTTCGTGCCAGTCGATGCCGAGCGCCTCGCGGACCGAATTGCAGAAGGCCTCGCCGCCGATCGACTGGCAGGCCTCGGCGCGACAGAGCTTCAGCACGTGGCGGCCGGCAGGGTCTTCCCGGAAGTCGTGATAGAAGGTCAGAACGCCGTACACTTCGGCGCGCGAGAGGTTCAGTTCCTTCGCAATCAGCGGCAGGACGGATTGCGGGATATGGCCAAATTCGTGATGCAACGCATGAAGAATGGGCAGAAGCGGCCCCTCCAGCGTTTTCAGCTCTCTGACGATTTCCAGCGCGCGCAATTCGACGCCGCCGAGGGGATTGTGAATATTCAAGGTGGAGACCTCCCGGTCCATTCCGAATGCCGCATGATATGGGGCGACCATGGCTATCGAATGGACGGTGGTCAATATTCCTGTTTCGTCAATTGATAGAAATTATCTATCAAGAAATCACCAACTGTTCCTTGTCGGCTATCGTCTTTGCAGCGCCGAGAAGGGCGCGCACCAGCGGCGTGGCTGGGTCGCGCGGGGCGGTGACGATGCCGACGAGGTGGCCGGATTCCGGGCGGTCGAGCTCGATGGCGCGGACCTTGTTCTGGTAGCCGAAGGCCTCGATCATCCCGGCGGGCAGGATGGTCGCCCATTCGCCGGAAAGAACGTGGGAGAAGAGAACGACGATGGAATTGGATTCCATCCGGGCGCGGGGCCGCGTTCCCACCTCTTCGAAATGGCGATCGACGATGCGGCGGTTCTGCATGTCCGTCGTCAGCAGACAGAGATCGACGGCGGCGGCATCTTCCCAGGTGACGCGCGTGCGGCCCGCAAGGGGATGCTGGCGGGAGACAAGCATGTAATAGCGCTCGCGATAGAGCGGGACCGTCTGAACGCGGCCCACCGGCTCACCACCCAGATAGGTGAGCCCGGCATCGACCTCGAAGTTTTCGATCAGTTCGAGAATCTGGTCGGACGTCGCCGATCGGATCGAGAAGGTCACTTCCGGATGCCGCTTCTTGAAGATCTCGGTGATCTTGGGCGTGAAGGCAAGGGCAGTCGGAATGACCGCGAGACGCAGATGACCGGACAGGCCGGAGCGCACTTCACGCATCTCGTCGCGGAGCGCGCGGGTGTCTGCGACGATCTTCCGCGCCCAGATCAGCACGCGCTCGCCTTCCGGCGTCAGGCCCTGAAAGCGAGATCCACGTTGAACGAGCAGGACGCCTAGCTGATCCTCAAGCTGACGGATGCCGGCGGACAGCGTCGGCTGGGTCACGCCGCATTCCTCTGCGGCCCGCCCGAAGTGCCGGCTCCTTGCCAGAGCGATAAAGAATTCAAGCTTTGAGATCATGCGCTGCCGTTCCGGTATCGTTATGCCGTCCGGCCTCGTGCAACTCCATCTTGCCCAACGCTGATCTTGACAGTTTTGCTAAGATTACAGGGTTGTTGTCTCTTATAACGGATTTTTGCATAGGCCTTCCCTATGAAAAACGTAAAAGAGTAAGCTGTGGATTTCGCGCAGCGGAAAAATTCCTTCCCGGTTCATAAAAAATCCGCGGCCGATGACCTGGCCGCGGATTCCATGTTCGATTTGACGCGTCTCGGGTTCTATCAGCCGGCGGCGGCCACGGCGCGCTTTGCCATGACCTTCACCAGATTGGCGCGGTAGTCCGAATTGCCGTGGATGTCTGCCATCATCATGCCCGCGTCCACGGTCACGGCGGCGAGCGCATCGGGTGCCCAGGCGGCCTTGAGGGCGGCTTCCATGCCCTGATGGCGGAAGACACCGTTGGAACCAGCGCCGGTGACGGCGACGCGAACGTCGGAGCCTTTCTTGGCCACGAAGACGCCCGCCATGGCATAGCGCGAAGCCGGGTTCGGGAACTTCTGGTAGGCGGCCTTGTCCGGAGCTTCGAAGGAGAAGGAAACGATGATTTCGCCCTCTTCCAACGCCGTCTCGAACATGCCGACGAAGAAGTCGTCCGCAGCGATTTCGCGCTTGTTGGTCCTGACCGTCATGTTGAGCGCCAGAACCGCGGACGGATAGTCCGCTGCCGGGTCGTCATTGGCGACTGAGCCGCCGATGGTGCCCATATGGCGGACATGGGGGTCGCCGATATGGCTTGCCAGATGGCAGAGCGCCGGGCACACGGCCTTGAGCGCGTCCGAGCTTGCCACATCGTAGTGCGACGTGCCGGCGCCGATGGTGACATTGCGGCCGTTGACCGTGATGCCCTTCATGGAACCGATGTGACGCAGGTCGATGAGGTCGGACGGTGCGGCAAGACGCTGCTTCATGGTGGCGATCAGCGTCATGCCGCCGGCGAGGTACTTGCCCTCGCCAGCATCGCCCATCAGGCGGGCGGCCTCGTCCACGGAAGAGGCGCGGTGGTAATTCGTCTCATACATGGTTGCTTCTCCCTCAGTGGCCGTGCATCGCCGCCCAGACCTTGGCGGGCGTGGCGGGCATGGTCAGGTTGTTGTTGCCGATGGCGTCGGTGATGGCGTTGATCACCGCCGGCGGAGAGCCGATGGCGCCGGCCTCGCCGCAGCCCTTGATGCCGAGCGGGTTGCTCGTGCAGGGCGTGGTCTGGTGCGACACCTTGTAGGACGGCAGGTCGTCGGCGCGCGGCATGGCATAGTCCATGTAGCTCGCCGTCAGCAGCTGGCCGGTCGAGGCGTCGTATTGCACGCCTTCCAGCAGTGCCTGGCCGATGCCCTGCGCGATGCCGCCATGCACCTGGCCTTCGACGATCATCGGGTTGATGATGTTGCCGAAATCGTCGGCGGCGACAAACTGGATCAGCTGGGTCTTGCCGGTATCCGGATCGACCTCGACTTCGCAGATGTAGCAGCCGGCGGGGAAGGTGAAGTTGGCCGGATCGTAGAACGCGCCTTCCTTCAGGCCGGGCTCCATGCCGGCCGGCAGGTTATGCGCGGTATAGGCGGAGAGCGCCACCTGGAACCACGGAACCGACTTGTCGGTGCCCGCGACCTTCAGCTCGCCATTCTCGATGACGATGTCGCTTTCGGAGGCTTCCAGCAGGTGCGCGGCGATCTTCTTCGCCTTGACCTCGACCTTGTCGAGCGCCTTGGCAATGGCCGACATGCCGACTGCGCCCGAGCGCGATCCGTAGGTGCCCATGCCCATCTGCACCTTGTCCGTGTCGCCATGGACGATGGAGATGCTGTCGAGCGGTACGCCGAGGCGGGTGGCGACGAGCTGCGCGAAGGTCGTCTCATGGCCCTGGCCATGGCTGTGCGAGCCGGTGAGCACTTCGATCGTGCCGACCGCGTTGACGCGCACTTCGGCCGATTCCCAGAGGCCGACGCCGGCACCGAGCGAGCCCACCGCCGCCGACGGCGCGATGCCGCAGGCTTCGATATAGCAGCTCATGCCGATGCCGCGCTTCTTGCCGCGCCGCTCGGCTTCCGCCTTGCGGGCCGGGAAACCGGCCCAGTCGGCTTCCGCCATGGCCGCATCCAGCGAGGCCTGGAAGTTGCCGGTGTCGTAATTCATGATGACCGGTGTCTGGTGCGGGAACTGGCGGATGAAGTTGATCGAGCGCAGCTCTGCCGGGGAAATTCCCAGTTCGCGGGCCGCCGTTTCCATCGTGCGTTCGAGCAGATAGGTCGCCTCCGGACGGCCGGCGCCGCGATAGGCATCGACCGGTGCGGTGTTGGTGTAGACCGCATGCACGTTCGCATAGATCGCCGGCAGATTGTACTGGCCGGAGAGCAGCGTCGCATAGAGATAGGTCGGTACGGCGCCCGAGAAGAGCGACATGTAGGCACCGAAATTGGCGGTCGTGTCGACCTTGAGCGCGGTGACGCGATGGTTCGCGTCGAAGGCCATCTTCACCTTGGAGACATGGTCGCGGCCATGCGCGTCGGTGAGGAAGGCTTCCGTCCGGTCGGACGTCCACTTGACCGGAACGCCGGTCTTCTTCGAAGCCCAGAGACAGGTGATTTCTTCCGGATAGATATAGATCTTCGAGCCGAAACCGCCGCCGACATCGGGGGCGATGACGCGCAGCTTGTTTTCCGGGGCGACATTATAGAAGGCGCTCATCACGAGGCGGGCCACATGCGGGTTCTGGCTCGTGGTGTAGCAGGTGTAATGGTCTTCCGCCGTGTCGTAGATGCCGAGTGCTGCGCGCGGCTCCATCGGGTTCGGTGACAGGCGGTTGTTGTGGATTTCGATTTCGGTGACGTGCGCGGCAGAGGCAAGCGCTGCATCCACCGCACCTTCATCGCCGATATGCCAGTCGTAAATCTGGTTGCCGGGGGCGTTGGCGTGGATCTGCGGCGCGCCGGGCTTCAGCGCGTCGACGGCCTCGGTGACGGCCGGCAGCACTTCGTAATCCACGACAACGGCTTCGGCCGCGTCACGGGCCTCGCCGAGGCTGTCGGCCACCACGATGGCGACGGCGTCGCCGACATAGCGAACCGTTTCATAGGCGAGGGGACGCCAGTCGCCCATGTTCATCGGCGAACCATCTTTCGAATGGATCATCCAGCCGCAGATCAGGCTGCCGATGCCGTCTTCCTTCATCGCCTTGCCTTCCAGCACGTCGATGACGCCCGGCATGTCCTTGGCAGCGGAGACGTCGATGCTCTTGATCTTTGCGTGGGCATGGGGGCTGCGGACAAAGACCGCATATTTCATCCCCGCCACCTTCATGTCGTCCACATACCGGCCCTTGCCGGTCAGGAAGCGCTTGTCTTCCTTGCGCGCAACGCGTGCGCCAATACCTTCAACACCCATTTCTGATCCTCCCAGACGAGCGAATAGTGAAAAGTGATTTCAGCAGGCGGCAGGACCGCCCGGACATGCGCCACCTCGGTGCAGTGAAGACCGAATGAAAGCTGGCGTCCGGCGGCTCCCGTCGCCGGCCTTATTCGGCAGCCTGCTGGGCGCCACCCATTTCATCGGCGGCCGACAGGATCGACTTCACGATGTTGTGGTAGCCGGTGCAACGACAGATATTGCCTTCCAGCTCCTGGCGAACGGTCTGCTCGTCAAGCTGGCCGCCATGGCGGCGGATCATGTCGACGGCGGTCATCACCATGCCGGGTGTGCAGAAACCGCACTGAAGCCCATGGTTTTCCTTGAAGGCGGCCTGCACCGGATGCAGCGTGTCGCCCGAGGAAATGCCCTCAATCGTCGTGATGTCCGAGCCGGATGCCTGGACAGCCAGGATCGTGCAGCTCTTGACCGACCTGCCGTCCATGTGGATCACGCAGGCGCCGCATTGCGTCGTATCGCAACCGACATGCGTGCCCGTGAGGCCCAGATTTTCGCGGATAAAGTTCACGAGCAGGGTGCGGTCTTCGCATTCTCCGCTCACTTTTCGACCATTCACGGTCAACGTCACTTTCGTCATGCATTCCTCCCTAGATTAGCAGACGCAGTGAAGAGACTATTTGCCGATTTCTCTTCTCAATCAACCGAAACATCCGAATGTGTAAAAGATTTGAAACATTTTGGTGGGTGAAACGTTATCCGCCCGCAAATGGCTGATCGGCCGCGAGAGGTGGTGCGGGTACGTTTCCACAATTTGAGCCAGATTAGTATTTAGTTCAAACATTTGGCTCTCGCGGAATCCGCGTGATCCATGCTAGTCAGTACGGATGGGGGGGTGTCTGGCTCCGCCCGTTACACAGGGAGACAATCATGAAGAAAGCTATTGCATTGATTCTGGTGGCGCTCGCCGTCACGAGCTGCACGCAGACCGAAAAGGGTGCGGGCATCGGCGCCGTCGGCGGCGCGATCCTCGGTGGGGCTATCACGGGCGACGTTCGCGGCGCTGCTGTTGGCGCGGCCATCGGTGGTGTGACGGGTGCCGTTCTCGGCCACGTTTCCGAACAGCCTGGCCAGTGCTACTACCGCGACCGCCACGGCCGTCGTTACATCGACAGCTGCCCGCGCGGCTACTAAGTCGAACCTGTTTCTGGGCACCGGCGCGGCAAAACCGCGCCGGTGTTTTTTTGTCTTGACCTTCCAGTGACTGGAAGGATTAGCCTTGCTGAAATTCCTCAGGAGGGCTCGAGATGAGCATGAATTCCGAAACGCTGCCGGCTGAAGGCGCGCCGGTCCCCACGGCCATCGATCCCGTCTGCGGGATGACGGTGAAGCTCAACGCCGGCAAACCGAAGCTAGTCTACAAGGGGACGGAATATCACTTCTGCAATCCCAAGTGCCTGACGCGCTTTGATGCGGACCCTTATTTCTATCTCTCCGGCAATTCCAAAAGGCGGAAGAAGGCCGCCCCCAAGGTGGCGCGCTATACCTGCCCCATGGACCCGGAGATCGTTCAGGACGGACCGGGCACCTGCCCGATCTGCGGCATGGCGCTGGAGCCGATGGACGGGCAGGCGGACGGGCCGAATCCCGAACTCGTCGATTTCACGCGCCGCTTCTGGGTCAGCGTCGCCGCTGCCGTTCCGCTTCTTGTTCTCTCGATGGGGCCAATGCTGGGCCTGCCGATCCGGGAGTGGATCGGCGAGCGCGTTTCGGTCTTTCTCGAAATGATCTTGGCGGCACCCGTCGTTCTCTGGGCGGCGCAGCCGTTCTTTCATCGTGGCTGGGTGTCGGTGAAGACCTGGCATCTCAACATGTGGACGCTGATCATGCTGGGTGTCTCGGCGGCCTTCGGCTATAGCGTCGTGGCGGCGTTCCTCCCCGGCATATTCCCGCATGATATCGCTGGCCATGGCGGCGGCGTGCCGGTCTATTTCGAGGCGTCGGTGGTCATCATCGCGCTCGTCTTTCTCGGTCAAATTTTGGAACTCAGGGCGCGCGAGAAGACGGGCGACGCGCTGAAGGCCCTGGTCAATCTTGCGCCGAAAAAGGCGCTGCGGCTGAATGCCGACGGTTCGGAATATGAGGTGCCGCTGGAGAATATCCTGGTCGGCGACCGTATCCGCGTGCGCCCCGGCGAAAGTGTTGCGGTTGACGGGCAGGTGGCGGAAGGCCGCTCGTCGGTGGACGAGAGCATGATCACGGGCGAGTCGATCCCGGTCGAGAAGAACCCCGGCGATGCCGTCACCGGAGGGACGATCAACGGTAATGGCGGGCTGATCATCGAGGCGACCAAGGTCGGTGACGACACGATGCTGGCGCAGATCGTCAAGATGGTCTCCAGCGCCCAGCGGTCGCGCGCGCCGATCCAGAGCCTCGCGGACAGGGTGGCCGGCTGGTTCGTGCCGGCGGTCGTGGCCGTTGCGGTTCTGTCGTTCATCGCGTGGCTGGTCTTCGCGCCGGAGCAATCCTTCATCTACGCGATCGTAGCCGCCGTTTCCGTGCTGATGATCGCCTGCCCCTGCGCGCTGGGGCTCGCGACGCCCGTCTCGGTGATTGCCGCAACGGGGCGCGGCGCGCAGGCCGGCGTGCTGATCCGCAATGCGGCGGCACTGGAACGGCTGGCGGCGGCCGATACGCTGCTCATCGACAAGACCGGAACGATCACGGAAGGCAAGCCGGTTCTCTCGGGCGTGACGGCTTTCGAAGGTTTCTCCGAGGATGATGTCCTGTCGCTGGCCGCTTCGCTGGAGAAGGGTTCCGGCCATCCGTTGGCCGCCGCGATCCTGAAGGGTGCGGAGGACAAGGGGCTGGCCCTTCGCGACGTCACCGATTTCGACTCCGTCTCGGGCAAAGGCGTGATGGGCGTGATCGGCGGGCGGAAGGTGGCACTCGGCAATGCCAAGATGATGCGTCATGTCGGGGTTGAGGATGCGGGCTTTGGAAACCAGGCCGAGATGCTGGCGCGGGACGGTGCAACCGTGATGTATCTTGCCGCCGACGGCAAGCCGGCGGGGCTGATCGCGGCGGCTGACCCCGTCAAGACCACAGCGAAGGAGGCTGTTGCGGCACTCAAGGCGGCGGGCCTGCGCGTCATCATGGCGACGGGCGACCAGGAAGCGGCCGCGCGGGTGGTTGCCGCGCGCGTGGGTATCGACGATTTCCGCGCGGGTCTTCTGCCGGAGGGCAAGAAGGCGCTGGTGGACGGGCTTCAGGCTGAAGGTCGTTCAGTCGCCATGGCGGGCGATGGCGTCAACGACGCGCCGGCTCTGGCGGCGGCCGACACCGGCATTGCCATGGGCACAGGTGCGGATGTGGCGATCGAAAGCGCCGGCATCACGCTGGTGAAGGGCGATCTGCAAGGTGTGGTCAAGGCCCGGCATCTCGCCGCCGCGACGATCCGCAATATCAAGCAAAATCTGTTCTTCGCGTTTATATATAACGTGGTTGGCGTGCCGATTGCGGCGGGCGTGCTTTATCCGATCACCGGATCCATGCTCTCGCCCATGCTGGCGGCGGCCGCGATGAGCCTCTCATCCGTCTCGGTGATCTCCAATGCACTGCGGCTGCGGCGGCTCAAGCTTTGAAAGGAGCGCATGATGAATATCGGTGAAGCCTCGGAACGCTCCGGCCTGCCGGCGAAGACGATCCGCTATTACGAGGATATTTCGCTTGTCGCCCCCGACAGGGCCGACAACGGCTATCGCGATTACAGCGCGAGCGATGTGCATCGCCTGCGTTTCCTGCATCGCGCGCGCAATCTCGGTTTTTCCATTGATGAATGCCGGTTGCTCTTGTCGCTTTATTCCGATCGCAACCGGGCGAGCAGCGACGTGAAGGCGATGGCCGAGCAGAAGCTTAGCGAGATCGACGCCAAGATTGCCGAGCTGCAATCGCTCAAATCCGCCCTGCAGCCGCTGGTCGACTGCTGCCATGGCGATGACAGGCCGGATTGCCCCATTCTCGACGATCTTGCCGGCCATGGCGGGCGCCGGGCACAAGTGCTGGCGTGACGAGGCCGGATCGCGGTGCTATAGCGCTCTGCGAAGAAGGGCGGGCATGGCATGCGCAACATAACGGTTCTGGGGTCGACAGGGTCGATCGGCGTCTCGACGCTGGATGTGGTCGGGCAATTGGGTGGACGCGGCGCGTTCGAAGTGCTGGCGCTGACCGGCAATGGCAATATCCCGCTGCTCGCCGAACAGGCGATCGCCTCGGGCGCAAAGCTTGCCGTCACTGCTAGCGAAGAGCTTTATTCTGAACTCAAATCTGCGCTGGCCGGTACCGGCATTGCGGTCGCCGCCGGCAAGTCTGGCCTCATCGAGGCCGCCGAGATGGAGGCGAGCCTTGTCATGGCCGCCATCGTCGGAACCGCCGGTCTTGCGCCGACGCTTGCCGCAGCCCGGCGCGGCGCCGATATCGCACTCGCCAACAAGGAATGCCTCGTCTCCGCCGGCACGCTCTTTATCGAGGCGGTCGAGAAGGGCGGCGGCAAACTGCTGCCGGTCGACAGCGAACACAATGCCATCTTCCAAGTGCTCGAAGAAAACCAGCGCCACGCGCTGGAGCGCATCGTGCTCACCGCCTCCGGCGGGCCGTTCCGCACATGGACGCGCGAGCAGATGGCGGGCGTCACCGCCGCAGTCGCGCGCGTGCATCCCAACTGGTCGATGGGCCTGAAGATTTCTGTCGGCAGCGCCTCGATGTTCAACAAGGCGCTGGAGATGATCGAGGCGAAGCATCTCTTCCGCGTCGCGCCCGAGCAGATCGAAGTCATCGTCCACCCGCAAAGCGTCATCCATTCCATGGTCGGCTACACCGACGGCTCCGTGCTCGCCCAGCTCGGCTGCCCGGACATGCGCACGGCCATCGGTTATGCGCTCGCATACCCCGCGCGCCCCGCGCTCAATGTCGAACGCCTCGACTTCGCCAAGCTCGCCCGTCTCGACTTTGAAGCCCCCGACGAAATCCGCTTTCCCGCCCTGCGCCTCGCCCGCCTCGCCATGACCCGCGGCGGCCAGCAAAGCGCCATCATGAACGCCGCGGAAGAAACCGCCTTCGATGCCTTTGTGGAGGAGAAGATCGGGTTCCTGGAGATGGCCGATGTCGTCGAGGCGGTCATGGAGGAGATGACCGGCTGGGGCGCTGCAGCGACGGTCGAGGATGTGTTTGCTTGTGATGCGGAAGCGAGGGTAAGGGCCGGGGAATGGGTGAGGGGGAAGCGGGCGGCTTGAGGGGGGCAGTCAAGTTTAGCCGTGTTTTGGCCCACGCAACCCACCCGGTTTGTGACCGCTTCGCGCCGTCATTTCAGTCACAAGTTCCAAGCTAATGTCATCCCGAAAGCGGTGGTGACCTCAGGAAGCTTCCTAATGGCCAACCCTCCGCTCCATTGACTGAGCAACCACGACATTGAAACTTGCAGTACGCCAAGTTGCCGCAAATGAGAAAGCTTTCAAAGGCCTTCTTCAGGTAACACCGACAACACGCCTGTCGCTTGCTGAGGCACAAAATTTCGTCTTAAACTTGAATCTTTACAGTGGCTGACGATTCGTAGTGTGAGATATGACGATCTCCAAGATTCACATTGAAAATATTCGTGGTTTTGAAAAGGTGAGTTTAACGGTTAATCTTCGCCCAAATTGCACTAACATCCTTGTTGCCCCGAATGGCTTTGGCAAGAGCAGCATATCTACGGCTTTCAACTGCGCTAGAGGCAGCAAGCTCAACGTTGACGAAAAAGACAAGTACAAGAAAAAAGATGCGGCGGTATCACGCCTTTCCATTGATTACGACGATAAGACCCTACATGCGAACTCAGACCTGAATGAAATATCGGGCGAGTTCGATATTCATGTAATTAAGTCGAACATTGAGCCAAAAGCTAAACTTCCTAAAATAAATGGCTTCACAGTTGCGAAGCCGTATCTGGAGATTCCGTCGCTTGACCTTGGGCCAGCGTTTGATAAAGAAAAAATAAATTTTGACATAAATAGTTACAAGCCGTTGTTTGGGGAAAACTCAAAAGTTGTCCCTAATCTATCTACCCGGTGCGACGACGAGATTCTCAGAAGCGAATTACTTGGCGTGATTGCCTCTATCGATAAGCTTAAGCAAAAAAAATCGTCTGACTTGTTCGAAGAAATGATTGAGGCGGTAAAGGGTCTAGGCGGATCAAAAGCATCAATTAGCGACAAGGTCGCAGCCCAATACGCTCAGAAAGTCGATGAACTGCCGCATCTCAAGGCCGTCTTTGATGTGGTGATGAAGCATGGGCAAGGGAACACCTGGCTTGATAGCGTGATCATATGCTACATACTAATGGACTTGTGCGCATCCGACAGGCCAAACCTGAAGAAATGGTTGCAGTACGCCGTTTATTCCCGGCGCCTGAAATCTTTGAAAGATTTCATCGGAGACATCAATGGAGCTTGGGTAACTGCTGAAATAAAAGAAACCAAAGGTCGCGTCCTAGTCACTTTCCCCGACGCCTCATCGCTCTCAAATGGGCAGCGCGATCTTCTGTACTTCGGTTGCAATTTGCTACGGACGCGCGAGACAAATAGCACGAAACCCTGCATCCTGTTGATCGATGAAGTCTTCGATTATCTTGATGACGCGAACATCGTTGTTGCTCAATATTTTATGAGCAAGTTAATCGACACGTATCGAGAAGAGGGTAGGCAGATTTACATTTGTCTACTAACCCACTTAGACCCCGTGTATTTCAAAGGCTACGCGCTTAAGCGCCAGCAGACCGTATACCTTGGAGACACCACGCAGAAAATTAGTGAAACTATGCGGAAGGTCATCGCGCACCGAGACGATGCATGTTGGGCGGCAGACCTGTCTCGACACTTCCTTCATTATCACCCCGATGACTGTGATATCTCGGAGACATTCAACTCCACATACGGACTGCCGAAGAAACACGGCAAAAGTCACGGCTTCTACGAGTTTTTGAAAGAAGAATGGGACAAGTGTGTTGCTGGTGGCGGAAGCTACGATCCTTTCGCAGTTTGTGCCTATGTCCGAGTGCAGATCGAGCGATGCGCTTACTCTAAAATCCAGACTCAGCCGGAGCGAGAGAAGTTTCTGCTAGAGTGTAATGGCACTGCAAACAAACTGGAGTATGCCGAGTCTATAGGTATTCTCGTCCCGGAAGCATGCCTTCTGCTGGGAGTGGTATACAACGATGCCCTGCATCGAAAGGGCGCTATCGATCAGTCTTCTACCATCGCTCTTAAACTGAGAAATTTAGGGCTTCAGAGTATGATGAAGCAAGCGATCAACTGGTAGCTGGTGCTGGACAACGATGATCCAGACAGCGCTCTACAGCCTATTGACGAAATCAGCTTAGCTGTTCTCGGCTCCTGCGGCATGCAAACTCAAAGTTGACCTTCCATTGTCGCCCCTTCTCTGAAGCCACCTGTCCTCTGATGTGGCTCTCCCAGGTGGGGTTTTTCCCTCACACCCCGTAAACCGCCCTTCTCAAATTGTCCGGAAACGCCCCCATGCACCCCTCCAGCGCGGTATTGCTGAGCGACACCATCGTCACCCCCGCTGCCCGGTCCACCAGCCAGGTATTGCCGTAAACCCCGCCCATTGCACCGCGCCCTTGGCCATGGTGCTGAGCACTGTGCTTTGGTCCTCGCAGACGGCGCCGAAGGAGCTGAAGCGCGTTCCGTTTCACAGCGAAAGGGAATTGACCTACCGCCCCTGGAACACGACAATCCACCGCGCGTTAAACCGCCGCCTCTAACTCCCTTCCAAACCCGAAAGTCCCCCACATTGCTTGAAACCCTCATCGCCAAATACGGCCTTCTGGCCGTCCTGATCGGTTCCGGGATCGAGGGGGAGACGGTGGTGTTTCTGGGCGGGGTTTCGGCGCATCGGCATCTTCTGCCGTTCTGGGGCGTGGCGGCTGCGGCGGCGCTGGGGTCGTTTATCGCCGACCAGATCTTCTTTTTCCTCGGGCGCCGGGCCAGCGGGTCGGCGTGGGTGCGGAAGTGGACATCCCATCCTGTCGCCGCAAAGGGGAAGGCCTTGCTGGAGCGCTATCCGACCGGGTTCATTCTTGCCTTCCGGTTCATCTATGGCATGCGAAATATCAGTCCGGTCATCATCGGGTTGTCTGCCGTTCGTGCCCGCAAGTTCGTGATGCTGAATGCGCTCGCGGCGCTCGTCTGGGGCCTTGTCATTTCGGCTGCCGGATATCTCTTCAGCAACGCGATCGAGTCCGTGCTTGGTCGCATGCATCTGCATATCCACCTGATCATCGGTCTGGTGTTTGCCGTTGCCTTTGGCGGTGTCCTATGGATCTGGAGCCGTTGGAGGCTTGCGAAGGACCCGTGACGATTCGCCATCGTCCGACGCGCGCCGCACGACCGGCTGAGCAGGCTTGTCCGTCAAACCCCGTATAGAGCGCGACGCAAATTGTCCGGAAACGCCCCCATGCACCCCTCCAGCGCCGTGTTGCTAAGCGACACCATCGTAATACCGGCTGCCCGGTCTACCAGCCAGGTATTGCCATAGACCCCGCCCCATTGCACCGCGCCCTTGGCCATGGTGGCAAGCGCGATGCTCGGGTCTTCGCAGACGGCGCCGAAGAAGCCGAAGCGCATGCCGGGTTCGCAGGTGATGGTGCCGACCTGGTTTGCGAAGCCGGCTTCCGCGAGGCTCGGGCTCATGACCTTGCCGCCGCCGCGAGCCAGCGTATCGAGGAGGGTCATGACGTCGCCGGCCGTACCTGCCATGCCGGCGCCGCCGGACTGGAAGGCTTTCGGGTTGAAGATGCGGTTGGGCGAGAAGCCGGCGGTCCAGCCGGATTCGCGGGGCGGGTAGTAGGGGCTTGGCATGCGGATCGCGCCCTTTGCGCCATCGGCATAGGCGGCAGCGAGGCGGTCGGGGTCGGTGACGTGGAAGCGGCTGTCCTTGAGGCCAAGCGGGCCGGTCACATAGTGGTTCACCGCCTCTTCGAGCGTGCCGCCATGGACGCGGGCGATCAGCGCGCCGAGAATGTCCAGCGCCACCGAATAGGCCCAGGCGGTGCCGGGCTCGTAGTCGAGCGGGATGTCGTTCAGCGGGCGGAAATTTGTCTCTGCGTCATTGTCCGTGTCGAGGATGCCGATGGTCACGCGCTTGCCGGCCTCGAGCTGTTCGAGCGCCGGATTGTAGGAGAGGCCGGCCGTGTGGGTCAGCAGGTGGCGGATGGTGATCTTCGCCTGCTCGCCGCTCGGGCTCTTGGGGTTAAACCAGGGCAGATGGGTGACGGCGAGGTCATCGAGGCCGAGCTTGCCCTTGTCGATCATCGCGAGCGTTGCGGCCGCCACAAAGGGCTTGGTGACGGAGGCGAAGCGGAAGATGGTGTCGTCGCGCGTGCGCTTCTCCGCCTCGCGGTCCGCATAGCCTGCGGCGCGCCGGTAGATTTCCTTGCCGTTCTTGCGGACGATGACGACGCATCCGACGATGCTCTTGCGGGCGACGGCGGTGTCGATGACGCGATCAAGGCGGTCCTGCATGGACATGGGCGATTCCCGGTTTCGTTGTCAGAAACAAAAACGGAGCATGTCGCCTCGCTCCGTTCAATTCAGAAATATTGATGTGCGCATGAATGGTTCAAAGGGTGCAGCGGCCGGCGGAACGAGCGACGATGTACAGGCATCCTACGGCGCCGAAGACGAAGACGGGGGCGTGAGCCCGGAAATTGATCCGACCAATCGTTTCAAATCTCTGCATGAGAAACAGGATGCCAACCCATATCAGACCAATCACCACAAGCACGAAAGGGAAAATCACCGGCGTGAAGACCAGCAAGCCAATAAGGAAAATGACGCAGGCCAGGGTGTTGTCCTTTTCGACCAAGCCATAAGCAATCGCCGCGAGAGCCAGCCAGAGGCAGATATGAATCAGCACGCTTTTCAGCGATTCCCACTGCTTCAAGCGCCTTGTTTGCGACCAATCTTTCAAAAGCCCGCCACCCCTTTCCTCTGCAACTTCTGGATTAAGTCAGGAATGCATTCCCCGCAACGAAAACCGCCCCGGATCCTTAATGGAACGGAGGCGGCTGAAAGTTGACGTCAATCTACAGTGTGATCAGGCCACAGCCCGCGCCAGTGCGCAACGCGACCAGAGGCTATGCAGTGCGCCGACGAAGTGGCGCATGTCGTCGTCCGTGTGGAACGGGCTCGGCGTGATGCGCAGGCGCTCGGTCTTCTTCGGCACGGTCGGATAGTTGATCGGCTGAACGTAGATGCCGTAATTGTCGAGCAGCAGGTCGGAGATCCACTTGCACTTGGCGGCGTCGCCCACCATGACCGGCACGATATGGCTCGGGTTCGGCATATGCGGGATGCCTGCGGCGTCGAGCATCTTGCGGAGCGTGCGCACACGCTCCTGATGACAGAGCCGTTCCTGCTGGCTTGCCTTCAGATGCGTGATCGATGCGAGCGCGCCCGCGGCGATTGCCGGCGGCAGCGAGGTGGTGAAGATGAAGCCGGAGGCGAAGGAGCGGACGAAGTCGATCAGCGCCGTCGAGCCGGTGATATAGCCGCCCATGACGCCGAAGGCCTTGCCGAGCGTGCCTTCAATGACGGTGATGCGATCCATCACGCCGTCGCGTTCTGCAATGCCGCCGCCGCGCGGGCCGTAGAGGCCAACAGCGTGGACTTCATCGAGATAGGTCATCGCACCGTATTTGTCGGCGATGTCGCAGATCTCCTTGATGGGGGCGATGTCGCCATCCATGGAATAGACGGATTCGAAAGCGACCAGCTTGGGCGCGGCCGGATCGGCGGCGCGCAGCTTGGCTTCGAGATCCTTCAGGTCGTTGTGCTTCCAGATCACGCGTTCGCACTTGGAATGGCGAATGCCTTCGATCATGGATGCGTGGTTGCCGGCATCCGAGAAGACGATCAAGCCGGGGATCTTGGCGCCGAGCGTGCCGAGCGACGCCCAGTTGGACATGTAGCCGGAATTGAAGAGGAGCGCGGCTTCCTTGCCATGCAGGTCCGCGAGCTCGCGCTCAAGCAGGACATGGTAGTGGTTGGTGCCCGAAATGTTGCGGGTGCCGCCGGCACCGGTGCCACACTGGTCGATGGCCGTCTTCATGGCTTCCATCACGGCGGCGTTCTGGCCCATGCCGAGATAGTCGTTGGAACACCACACGGTCACTTCCTGCGGGCCGTTTTCAGTGTGGCGGATCGCCTTGGGGAAATTACCGCGCTGGCGCTCGAGATCGGCGAATACGCGATATCGGCCTTCCTGGTGCAAACCGTCCAGCTCGTTCTTGAAAAAGGCCTCGAAATCCATTCTCGTCTCCACACCTGCCATGGCGTTTTCAGGTTTCACGCGATCCCCGTCAAGTCCCGACAGTTAGATTCCTTCTAATCTGCGGCAATTCGCGCATCACGTTTTCGTTGAGCGCGCCAACGGTTCGTCTGCGGCCCTCATCAATCTTGCTAGCATCGGGAAACGATCTGCCAATTGATGTATGTCAACAGCTGCTCGATTCGCGTCTTGCCCCCCGTCGCATGTCACGCCCCGAATGCGCGGCACCCACGGCAAACAGTTGCTCCAAAGGTTTAAGGATTTTTTACCACGCGGCGGCAGCTTTCAGGGCGCGGGGAAGAGCGCGTTCGATTTGCCGGTGAGCCAATAGCCGACCAGACCGATCCATTCATGCGCGGCGTTGTCAACGAGGCCAAGACCTTCGGCCACGCTTTCGGGAAAGACGGCCAGTTGCGACAGGCCGTAGGTTTGATAATCGACCGGGTAGGGGATGACGTCGAAACCGACGGCGCGGAAGGTGCCGACCGCGCGCGGCATGTGGCTTGCGGATGTGACCAGCAGCCACCGTTCCCCGGGCTTCGGCTTCAGCGCTTCCAGGCTGTAGCGGGCGTTTTCCGCCGTCGTGCGCGATTTTTCCTCCATCTCGATACGCTCTGCCGAGAGGCCCAGTTCCACCAGCAGCTTCTTCGTCAGCGCCGATTCGGTATTGAGGCCGGGATCGCCGAAGTGTCCGGAGCCGCCGGATAGGAAGATGCGCGCCTGCGGATAGCGCACGGCCAGCACTGCCGTTTCGGTCACGCGCTCTGCGCCGCTGTTGATGGCAATCGTGTTGCGGGCAGGCGAAAGATCCACATCGACCGGTCCGCCCAGCATGATCACGCCGGTTGGCGGCTCGTTGATGACCGGCTGCGGGAAGCGGTCCTCCAGGATGGCCTGGGGGACATTGGCCAGTGGCGTCAACCCAAAGGCGAACGTGAGCAGGATCGAGAGGACGCAGAGCGTCATCCCGGCCCGGCGCCGGCGGAAAATCAGAAGCATCACGCCCACCAGCCCCACAATAAAAAGAGCCGTGGACGGCGTGGTGGCAAAGCCGACAAGCTTGGAAATGACGAAAAACATGAGGTCTCATGAAAGCGGAAAATGACTGGTGATCCCGACGCGATTCGAACGCGTGGCCTACAGATTAGGAATCTGTCGCTCTATCCTGCTGAGCTACGGGACCACTGGCACTCTCAATACTAAAGCTGCCGGAAGAAGCCAAGACCTTTCTCCTGCTTCGGCAGTGTGCGGAAAGGTTCCGTTGGCCGGTTGAATACCGCTGATTTGGTTAATCATTCCGAAATACGGGCCTGCGATAGTGCAAGTGGCTGAAAAGCCGGATTTGTATCTCGTTGAACGGCAAATGTAGGTCTGTTTGGTCAAGCTTCCGAAGAAGGTGGTCATCATCGCGTCCGGTGTGGTCGTCCTCACCGGGGCTTCCGGCGCGACCGCTTTCTTCATCGGCAAGGACAAGATTCTCGGACCCTCGGCGAAGGAACTCGGCGGTGTGGAATGCACCGACGTGATCCGTGTTGCGGACATGCGCAAGGATCGGGGGCCGTGGCTGCGCAAATTCGTGCGCGTGCCGCCCGGCACGGATGGCATGACGCGCGTCAAGACGGCGCTGCGCGTGGCCAAGAAGGTGCAGGAAACGCTGCCTGCCGATCTCATTGAAATCGCCGTGCTTGACCAATCCGGCCCGGACAAGCGTGCCCAGATGCGCGGCCGCGCGATCGGCGCCGAGGTCATTCTCGTCAAGGACGCAGCCAAGGTCCCCGGCATCACGGCGCCATACACGATCCAGTATTATCAGGGTGGGGCCAGCGGCACCGGCATGTTCTATGGCGAAGAGGCCACGCTGACTTCGGACGAAGCTGAAGAGCTTCTGTCGAAGATGAAGGACCTGAACGATTGCGCCCCGCCGCCCGGCAAGGAAGAGGCCGGCGACAAGAAGGGCGAGAAGAAGAAAGAGAAGAAGCCAGAGAAAAAACCGGAAAAGAAGGACAAGAAGAAGGAAGGCGAAGGCCACGAGGCAGGCGCCAAGGAAGGCGAAGGCGCGAAACCGGAAGAGGCCAAGAAGGAAGAACCGAAGAAGGAAGAAAAGCCCGAAGTCGTGTTCCCCAACGACGTGTTCGGCAAGATGCAGAAGGCGGCTTTCGACAAGGCCGAAGAGGCTGCCGCTGCCGAAGAAGAGGCGAAGAAGGAAGAAGAGGCCAAAAAGCCCGGCATGTTTGGCAAGGTGCTGGGCATGGTGGGTCTTGGCAGCAAGGATGAAGCGGAAGGCGAACATGGCGCTGCGGAAGAGGGCGGCGAACACGCGGCCCCTGCCGAAGAAGGTGGCGGCGAGCATGCCGCGCCGGCGGAAGCGGACGGTGCAGAACATGGAACCGAGGCCGCGAAACCTGCCGCCGGGCATGAGGCCAAGGACGCGCCGAAGAGCGACGCCAAGCCAACCTCCCACCATGAGAGCAAATCCGAAAGCGGCAAACCGGAAAAGGCCAATCCCGAAGCGGCCAAACATGATGGCGGCAAGCCCGAGACGTCTGCCAAGGAGACTGCGGCCGAGCCGGGAGAGAAGGGCGGCGGCTTCATGTCGAAGATGCTCGGCATGGTCGGCCTCGGCAAGGAAAAGCCGAAGGATACGATCGAGCATTCCGGCGGTCCCGCCATCTTCAGCGGCAAGAGCGTGAAGAAGGACGAGACCGGCAAGGCACCGGCGGGCGAGCAGCCGGCGCATGGCGAAGAGAAGACATCCGACCATAGCGAGGCGCCGGCCCCTGCCGAACACGGCGCGGAGCCTGCAGGCGAGGAACATTCAGCCCCTGCGGAGCACGGCGCTGCCGGGGAACCCGCTGCGACGGCCCCGGACGCAACCGCCGACAAGCCCGAGCCAAAAGCGGAGCATGGCGCTGCCGCCGATCATGGCGCGGAGGCGCGCCCCGTCGATGCCGCACCGGCTCATGACAAGCCTGCAGCCCATGAGGCCTCCGCCCATAACGATCCGGTTCTGGAGGCTGTGAATGCAGCAGACCACAAGCCGGCTGAGGCAGACGCCGAGCATCCCGCTGCTGAGCCGAAGAAGGACGACAATGCGTCTGCGGCGCACGGGGGCTAAGGGCGGGGCTGACGCGAGCGCCCAAGCGGTGTCGCAAATTTTGTCGGCCTTGCCAAAAGCAAAATCCCCGGCACGACGCCGGGGACTTGATTTCATAACTTCGCGCTCTTCGCTCAATCCGCCTTCTGGCGTCTCGCCGGGAAGAGGATGACGTCGCGGATCGACGGGGCGTTGGTCAGCAGCATGATCAGGCGGTCGATGCCGATGCCGAGGCCGCCGGCAGGCGGCATGCCCTGGTCGATGGCGTCGAGGAATTCGTCGTCCAGCTGCTTGTCCTTTTCGCCGCGGGCGTGGGCCTGTTCGAGCTGCTCAACCATGCGGCGGCGCTGTTCTTCCGGATCGTTGAGTTCGGAGAAGGCGTTGCCGAGTTCCCAGGCGTTGCAATAGGTCTCGAAGCGTTCGACGAGGCGCGGCTCGCCCGGCACTTCCTTGGCGAAGGGCGAGATGTCCTTCGGGAAGTGGGTGACGTGGCTCGGCTGAATGAGCGTGCCTTCGACCTTTTCCTCAAAGATGAAGGCGAGGCATTCGCCCCAGGTCCAGTCCTTTTCGACCTCGAAGCCGGCAGCCTTTGCGGCGGCGCGGGCTTCTTCGTCGGTCTTGATCGCGAGGAAGTCGATGCCGGTTGCTTCCTTCACCGCGTCGGGCATGGGCACGCGCTTGAAGGGACCCTTGAAGGAGATTTGCTTGTCGCCGAAGGGGAAGTCGGTCGTGCCATGGATCTGCAGGGCGAGCGCCTCGAACAGGCGCTCGACGAGGCCCATCACGTCCTCATAGTCGGCATAGGCCCAGTAACATTCCATCATGGTGAATTCGGGATTGTGCCGGGTGGAAACGCCTTCGTTGCGGAAGTTGCGGTTGACCTCGAACACCTTGTCGGCAAGACCGGAGACCAGCGTGCGCTTCAGGAACAGTTCCGGCGCAATGCGCAGGTACATGTCCAGCTTCAGCGTGTTGTGATGGGTCTTGAAGGGCTCGGCGGTGGCACCGCCATAGACCGAATGCAGCATCGGCGTTTCGACTTCCATGAAGCCTTCCTGCTCCATGAAGCGGCGCACGCCCGAGATGATCTTCGAACGCTGCTGGAAGCGGAGCTTGGACTCCTCGTTCGTCATGATGTCGAGATGGCGCTTGCGGTAGCGCAGCTCGATGTCGGACAGACCATGCCACTTTTCCGGCATGGGCAGCAGCGCCTTGGTCAGCATGGTGATCGTGTGGACGTTGACCGTCAGCTCGCCGCGCTTGGTGCGGCGGACTTCGCCGGTGACGCCGATAATGTCGCCGAGATCGATCAGCGGCAGGAGGTTGCGTGCCTCTTCCGAGGTCACATCCTTGTGGCTGAACACCTGTACCTTGCCGGAGGCATCGACGATGTCGATGAACATGCCGGAATTGCGGTTCGAGTAGACACGACCGGCAACGGTGACGATGTCGCCCGTCAGCGTGTCGGGCTCGATGTCCTTATACTTCTCGGCCAGTTCCGCATTGGTGATCGTGCGGTGGAAATGCGCCGGATAGACATCGCCGATCGTCTCACGAAGCTTGGCAAGCTTCTGCGCGCGTACTTCGGTGACGTCAGAGGAGAGGGCGGCTTCGGTCGTGTTATTCGCGGTCATTGTTCGGTTTCCCCAGCGATTTTGCTTTCCGTCAGTTTCTTGAAGTACTCGCGGGATTTCTCTTCATCATCCTTCTCTTGTCGAAGGATGTGCTGAAGATAGTGTTCGTCTTTGGTGTCCTCCGTTCCAAGGAACTCCGACACCTCTATGTGATCGTCGTCGAAAACCGAAATCTCTACACGTTTTCCGACGAGCGTAATCGTTACATCGATCGTCTCCGGCCGATGGCGCGCGAGATGATAGTGGATTTTGGCATCATCCAGCTGCTTCAGCAGACGGTAGATTGCAGCGGCCATATCCTCACCTCAACGCCGGGCGGCAAGCGACACCCGAAGGATGTCATTTGCCTTCGCGAACGGCCTGCGCCACTACGGTGGCTGCGGATTTCAGGCGCTGGCGGACGACGGAACGGCCGAGAATGGCCATACTGTCGAAGAGCGGCAGCGAGCGCGACGATCCGGAAACGGCGATGAAGAGCGGCGCGAGCACGTCGCGCAGCTTCTTGTCCATCCGTTCCGAGATGGCGCGCAGTTCCGCCTCAATGCTCTCGACATTCCATTCGAAGATCTTCTCGAGATCGGCCTGCGCCGTTTCGAGGATCGCCTGAACGTCAGCCAGCGGCACCTTCTTGATGTTGGCGAAGTCGTTGGCCGTCAGGCCGAGGTCGCCCTTCAGGAGGAAGCCGGCGAGGTCCGGAAGGTCGGAGAGGCGCGTGATGCGGCTCTGCGAGAGCTTCATGCCTTCGCGGAAACGGTCGTTCTCCTGCGCCCAGGCGAGCACGCGGGTGACGAAATCGGTTTCGCTGAGACCTTCGCGCAGCCAGCGGCCGTTCAGCCAGTCGAGCTTCTGGATATCGAAGATCGCGCCCGCCTTGTTGAGGTTTTCCGGATCGAACTTTGCGGCCAGCTGCTCCATGGTCAACATCTCTTCGCCTTCGGCGATCTGGATGAAGAAGAGGCCGAGGAAGTTCATCAGCGCTTCCGGCAGATAGCCGAGCGCGGAATAATAGGAGATCGAAGTCGGGTTGCGGCGCTTCGACAGCTTCGTCTTGTCGGCGTTGCGCATCAGCGACAGATGCATGAACTTCGGCGGTTCGAGGCCGAGATACTTGTAGAGCAGAATGTGCTTCGGCACGGAGGCGAGCCACTCTTCGCCGCGCGCCACATGCGTGATCTTCATCAGATGGTCGTCGACGACGTTGGCCATATGATAGGTCGGCATGCCGTCGGCCTTGAGCAGGACCTGCATGTCGACGCTATCCCACGGGATCGACACGTCGCCATAGACGCCGTCGTTGAATTCGCAATTGCCTTCGGTCGGGATTTTCATGCGCACGACGGAGGGCTCGCCCGCGTCCATGCGGGTCTTGACCTCTTCGGCCTTCAGCGAAAGGCAGCGGCCGTCATATTTCGGCTGCTGGCCGGCTGCGCGCTGGGCGGCGCGCATCTCTTCCAGACGCTCGGGCGTGCAGAAGCAGCGGAAGCCGTGGCCGGCGGAGACGATCTTCTCGACGTATTCGCCATAGATATGCTTGCGGTCGGACTGGCGGTAGGGACCGTAAGGGCCGCCGATATCCGGACCTTCCGACCATTCGAGGCCGCACCATTTCAGCGCGTCGAGCACCTTCGTTTCGAATTCCGGCGTCGAGCGGGTCGCGTCGGTGTCTTCGATACGCAGGATGAAGGTGCCGTTGTTCTTCTTGGCGAAGAGATAGTTGAACAGCGCGATATAGGCAGTGCCGACATGCGGCTCGCCGGTGGGCGAGGGAGCAATGCGGACGCGGACGTTGGATGCGGTCATCGTCATGGATCTTTGCAAGGCAGATTTCTGAGCACCCTTGCGGGCGACGAGATCATGCAGGTTCCGAAAAATAGCGCCCCTGCCGGGACGAGGTCGCGGCAGGGGATATCGGTCTGCGTTAGGCCATATTGGCCGGGAAAGTCAAGTCAAGCGATGGGCTTCGACCTGTCTCAGCCTTTGCGTTGCTTGGCGTTGCGCGCCATCATGTTGAGGATCTCGACCAGCGCCGAGAAGCCCATGGCGGCATAGATGTAACCCTTGGGCACATGATAGCCGAAGCCGTCGGCAATCAGCGTCATCCCGATCATCAGCAGGAAGCCCAAAGCCAGCATGACAATGGTCGGGTTTCGCTCGATGAAGTTGGCGAGCGGATTGGCGGCGAGCATCATGGTCGCGACCGCGACGAGAACGGCGATCACCATGACCGGCAGGTGTTCGGTCATGCCCACGGCGGTGATGATGCTGTCGACGGAGAAGACAATGTCGAGCACGATGATCTGGAAGATGGCCGCGCCGAAGCCGATGGTGACGGTTTTTGCCAGCTTGTCATCAGCCTGCTCGACCGGATCGGTGCTGTGATGGATTTCCTTTGTCGCCTTCCAGACGAGGAAGAGACCGCCGGCGATCAGGATCATGTCCTTCCAGGAGAAGTCATGGCCGAAGGCGTTGAAGACGGGGGCGGTCAGCTTCACGATCCAGGCGGCGAAGCTCAGGAGGATCAGGCGCATGATCAGCGCGAGCGAGATGCCGATCATCCGCGACTTGCTGCGATGTTCGGGCGGAAGCTTGTTGGTCAGGATCGAAATAAAGATCAGGTTGTCGATGCCGAGCACGACTTCCATGGCAATGAGCGTGATGAGCGCCGCCCAGACGGCGGGGTCCTGGGCAAGTATGATAAGGTTGTCCATCGTTCACCGTCTTGGTTACATTGACGGCGCACATAGGTATTGACGACGCCTCCGCCAAGAGGGACCGGGGTAAAACTTGAATATCAACTATGCCTGATGTCGCGTCAGGCGGCATATGCCTTCATGAAGACACGGATTGCAGACCGAACCGTCTTTTCTATTTCAGCATCGTCCGGCTGGACGCGTTCATTAAAGAGGCATGGTTTGAACAGGCCCGCGGTGCAAAGATCGGCGAACTGACGTGCGGCGAGAAGCGGATCTTCCAGAACAAGCTCTCCCTTGTCGACCCGCGTGGCGAGGTAATCCTTCAATTGGTGCGCGCCCTTGGTCGGGCCGCAATTGAGAAACATGTTGGCCACTTCCGGCATGTCGTCGATAACGCCCAGCACCATGCGCAGGCTGCGCACCGTATCTGCGTTGCTCATATGGCGGCCGAACATCATGCCGAAATCAAAGAGAACGTCCTGTAGCGGCTTGGTGTCGACCAGGATGCTGCCGACAGCGTCAAAGATCCGCTCGCGCTCACGGTGGATCAGCCCCGCAAAGAGTTCTTCCTTGTTGTTGAAATAGACGTAGATCGTGCCCTTCGAAACGCCCGCCGCCTTGGTGATGTCATTCATGCTCGCGCCGTCGAAGCCGTTCGCGGCGAAGACCTTCTTCGCTCCGTCCAGGATCTGGTCGCGTTTTGCCGGGTTTTCGCCTGCGCCAAGACGCCCCGGACCTTGGGGACTTTGGCTGATACGGCTCACGGCGTTCATTTCGCTCATGGCTTGCATACCGGATGCTTCCCTAACTCAATTTTAATTAAGAGAACCGATCGGTTCGATTTCACTTGATATGGGACAAAACTTCGATTATGTCAATGGCAATGACTGAACCGTTCGGTTCGAACTAGACCTATCAGGAAATTATGCCAATGGCCAAGAATGTAGGCAATGCAGCCGTCCATCTGATCGATGGAGAAGAGGCTGAAGAGATCGTTCGCGATGAGGCGGCGTCCAAGGCTGCCGAAGCGGATGACCGCGCGGAAGCAAAGCCTGCCGCGCCTGTCGCCCCGAAGAAGGCGGCTCCCCGGAAGGGCGGTCGCGGACGCCTCGTGCTCGGCGTGATCGTGTTGGCCGCGCTGGCCGGCGGCGCCTATTACGGTCACCAATGGTGGGTCAACGGTCGTTTCATGGTCTCGACCGATGACGCCTATATCGGCGGTGACATCAACTATGTCGCACCCAAGGTCGGCGGTTACGTCAAGACGGTCAACGTCAAGGCCAATGATTACGTCAAGGCCGGTGACCCGCTGGTGACGCTCGATGACGGCGACTATCGCATCGCGCTTGAACAGGCTCGTGCGCAGCTCGTCACACAGCAGCTTTCGCTGAAGTCGATCGATGCGCAGCGGCTTGTCGCCGTTGCTGCCCAGGAACAGGCCCAGGCCAAGCTGAAGGCGTCCCAGGCCGCCCTTCACGGCGCGCAGCTTGCCCAGCAGCGCGCCAGCACCCTGCAGTCCAAGGAATTCGCCAGCGCCTCGTCGCTCGACACCGCCAATGTGGCGCTGGAGCAGGCGCAGGCCGACGTCGGCGCCTCCAACGCCGCCATTCAGTCGGCTGTCGCCAACATTGCCGCCATCGATGCGCAACACGCGCAGGCCGAGAGCGCCATCAAGTCCCTGCAGCTTGCCATCGACAAGGCCGAGCGTGACGAGAGCTTCACCGTTCTGCGCGCGCCTTTCGACGGTATCGTCGGCAACCTGTCGGTTCAGGAAGGCGACCTTGTGTCGCCGGGCATGCGGATTGCGGCCGTCGTTCCGGCCGACGCGCTCTATATCGACGCCAATTTCAAGGAAACGCAGATCGCCGAAATCCAGCCGGGCCAGACGGTCGGCATCCATGTCGATGCGCTCGGCGACAAGAAGATCGAAGGCAAGGTGCTGTCGATTTCGCCGGCCTCCGGTGCGGTCTTCTCGCTTCTGCCTGCCGAAAACGCCACCGGCAACTTCACCAAGATCACCCAGCGGCTGCCGGTTCGCATCTCGATCCCCAAGGATGCACTCGCAACGCATCGTCTGATGGCCGGGTTGTCGGTCGTGGTCGATGTCGATACGCGCACGACGCCCGCCACCCCCAAGACGGCGTCCGCGCAGTAACGGCATATATTGAGGTAAGACCATGGCCGACACGATCGCGAAGGACGTAAAGGCAGGTGTGCCGCCTGAACCTCCAGTCCCGCTGCGCAATGTCCTTGCGTTCTTCGCGATGGTCCTCGGCATGTTCATGGCGATCCTGGACATCCAGATCGTTTCGGCGTCGCTGTCTGAAATTCAGGCGGGCCTCGGCGCCAGTTCCGATGAGGCGGCGTGGGTCCAGACGGCCTATCTCGTGGCCGAAGTCATCATGATCCCGCTTTCGGGCATGGCTGCGCGCATTCTTTCGACGCGGGTGATGTTCACGATCTCGGCAGCCGGCTTCACGGCAGCCAGTGCGCTCGCGGCTACGGCCACCAACATCGACCAGATGATCATCTACCGCGCCTTCCAGGGCTTCATCGGTGGCGGCATGATCCCGTCGGTCTTTGCGGCGGCCTTCATCATCTTCCCGCCCTCCAAGCGTCCCATCGTTTCGCCGATCATCGGCCTCATCGCGACGCTTGCCCCGACCATTGGTCCGACCGTCGGCGGATATCTCAGCCACAGTTTCTCGTGGCACTGGCTGTTCCTCGTCAACGTGCCGCCCGGCATCATCGTCACCATCGCCGCCTGGACGCTTATCAATTTCGACAAGCCGGAGCCGGAGCTTGCCCGCAATTTCGACTGGACAGGGCTTATCAGCATGGGCGTCTTTCTGGGCGCGATGGAGTATGTGCTCGAAGAGGGCAACAACAAGGGCTGGCTAGAGGACGAGAAGATCGTGATCGGTGCGGCTGCCATCGTGATCGCCGGTGTCATTTTCTTCTACCGCGCCTTCACGGCGAAATTTCCGATCGTCGACCTCAAGGCGTTCACCAACCGGAATTTCGCCTTCGGCACGGCCTTCTCCTTCATCATGGGCGTAGGGCTTTACGGGCTGACCTATCTCTATCCGGTCTACCTGTCCGCCATCCGTGGCTATGACTCGCTGATGATCGGGGAGACGATGTTCGTTTCGGGTCTTGCCATGTTCATGACAGCGCCCATTGCCGGCATCATGTCGGGTCGGATGGATCCGCGCTTCATGATGATGATCGGCTTCTTCGGCTTTGCCTGCGGCACGTTGATGATGACGCGCATGACGGCAGACTGGGATTTCTGGGAGCTCTTCGTTCCGCAGATCCTGCGCGGCTGCTCGATGATGATCGCCATGGTGCCGATCAACAACGTGGCGCTCGGTACGCTGCCGCCGGATCGCATCCGAAATGCGTCCGGCCTCTACAACCTCAGCCGCAACCTCGGCGGCGCCGTCGGTCTTGCGGTGATCAACACGATGCTGACACGGCAGACGCGGTCGCATTACGAGCAGCTGTCGGAACATGTGCAATGGGGCCGTCCCGAAGCGCGCGACATGGTCACCTCCATGACCAACAAGTTCAATGCGCTCGGTCTCGATGGTGGCACGGTGGCGATCAAGCAGCTGGCGGGCATGGTGAACCAGCAGGCTTATATTCTGTCCTTCATCGATGTCTTCCTGTTGCTGACCTCGCTCTTTGCCGTGCTCGTCGTCGCGTCCTTCATGATCCAGAAGCCGCAAGGACCGGCCGGAGCCTCCGGCGGCGGACATTGACGCCAGGGATAGTCGCGCTACCGTCCTTCGCAAGCCCTTGAGTCGCGGAAGACGGGAGATGTCAGTTGTCCGAAGACCCCGATCTTGAGACCGACCGCCTGATCCTTCGACCTCCACGCGCGGAAGATCTGCCGGGCTGGGCTGCGATGATGGCCGATCCCGACAATTCGCGCTTTATCGGCGGGCCGCTCGGACACCGTGCGGCCTGGGCCAGTCTCTCGATCATGGCCGGAAGCTGGGCGTTGCACGGCTTTGGCAATTTCTCGGTTCTGCTCAAATCCTCCGGCGAATGGATCGGCCGCGCGGGCCCGTGGATGCCGCCCGGCTGGCCGGGGCCGGAGATCGGCTGGGCCTTCCAGAAGCAGCATTGGGGACAGGGCTATGCCGCCGAAGCGACGCGCGCCACGATGGGCTGGGCCCGCGGCGTGCTCGGCTGGGACCATGCGATCCATATCATCCATCCCGAAAACTCCGCCTCCATGGCGCTGGCCGAACGCATTGGCTCCCGCTTCGAGCGCGAGCTTCCGCCGCGCACGCTGGATAACGCTGTGCCTCTTCTCGTCTTCTCGCAAAAATTCTGATTTACGTACCTCAAAATTCTGCTAAAAGCATGTCTCGCAAAGGCGCCCGTGCGATTTTGCGTTGCGAGGAGAGGTCATGCGTCCGACCGTTCATGATATTGCCGAAAAGGCGGGGGTCAGCCTCGCCACGGTGGATCGTGTCCTCAACAACCGGCCGGGCGTGAAGGCAAAGACGCGAGCGCTGGTCGAGGACGCCATTGCCGAGATCGGCTATATCCGCGACGTCGCGGCCGCCAATCTGGCGCGCCGGCGGCTTTACCGTTTTGTTTTTATCATCCCCGACAGCGACAACTCATTCATCGACCAGCTGCGTGGCGCCTTGCGCGACATGGCGGCTGTTTCGCAGATCGAGCGGATCGAAATCGGGGTGCGCGAGGTTGCGGCCTTTGACGCGGCGGCGCTGGTGGCGGCGATGCGCGAGGCGATGGCGTCCGATCCAGATGGCATTGCCATGGTTGCCATTGATGACGACGAGGTTCGGGCCGTTACGGCCGAGGCGCGCGCAGCGGGTATTGCTGTCGTGACGCTCGTCTCTGATCTGCCGGGTTCCGGGCGTATTCATTATGCCGGTATCGACAATCTGGCCGCCGGCCGCACGGCGGCGAGCCTGCTCGGGCGGTTCATCGCGGGTCAGGGCACGGTCGGCGTGATTGTCGGCTCGCTCAATGCGCGTGACCACCGGGAACGTCTGGCCGGGTTTGAAAGCGTGCTGGCGTCGGATTATCCGGGCGTCCACATGCTTCCGATCCTGGAGGGGCGGGACGATCCGAAGCGGGTGGAGCGCGAAGCGGCGGCCCTTCTGAAGGCCCATCCGGAGCTTGCAGGCCTCTACAGTCTCGGCGCCGGCAATCGCGGTCTCGTGAAGGTGCTGCGGGCGCATGCGCCGGCGCGCCATCTCCCGGTCATTGCGCACGAGCTGACGGCGACGACGCGGGAGGCCCTGTCGCAAGGTCTCTTCGACGCGGTGCTCAATCAGGATGCCGGCCACGAGGTGCGCAGCGCCGTGCGGGTGATGAAGGCGCATGCCGACGGGCTTCATACGGTGGACGCACAGGAGCGCATCCGCATCGACATTTTCTTGAAGGATAACATGCCCCAGTAAAGGCGGGCGGGAGGAAACAGCATGTATCTCGGTCTCGATCTCGGCACGTCGGGCGTCAAGGCGCTTCTCATCGACGACAACCAGACGATCCTTGCTTCCGGCAACGGCTCGCTGGATGTCTCTCGGCCGCATTCCGGCTGGTCGGAGCAGGACCCGGCGCATTGGCTGCGCGCGACCCGCGAAGCCGTTGCTGCCATCAAGGCGAGCCACCCGGAAGCGCTCGCTTCGGTCAAGGGTATCGGTCTGTCAGGCCAGATGCATGGCGCGACGCTGGTCGACAAGGCCGGCAACGTGCTGCGGCCCTGTATTCTCTGGAATGACACGCGCTCCTTCGCCGAAGCGGCCAAGCTCGATGCCGACCCGCGTTTCCGCGACATCACCGGCAATATCGTCTTCCCAGGTTTCACCGCGCCGAAGCTGGTTTGGGTGAAGAACAATGAGCCGGAGATTTTCGCCAAGGTCGCCAAGGTTTTGCTGCCGAAGGATTACCTGCGTCTCTGGCTGACAGGCGAGTATCTTTCCGAAATGTCCGACTCGGCCGGCACCAGCTGGCTCGATACCGGCAAGCGCGCCTGGTCGTCTGAGCTTCTCGCCGCGACGGATCTCGAGGAAAGCCGTATGCCGGGTCTCGTCGAGGGCACGGCGGAAGCGGGCGTGTTGCGCGCCGAGCTTCTGGCCGAATGGGGCATGGTCGGCCGCGTCGTCGTTGCCGGCGGGGCAGGGGACAATGCGGCCTCGGCGGTCGGCATGGGCACGGTTCACTCGGGCTCCGCCTTCGTGTCGCTCGGTACGTCGGGCGTGCTCTTTGCGGCGAACGACCGCTACCTGCCCAATCCGGCCAGCGCGGTCCATGCCTTCTGCCACGCGATCCCCAATACCTGGCACCAGATGGGTGTCATTCTCTCGGCGACCGATGCGCTCAACTGGCATTCGCATGTCACGGGCAAGAGCGCTGCCGAGCTTTCAGCCGAACTCGGCGACACGCTGAAGGCGCCATCGAGCGTCACCTTCCTGCCCTATCTCTCGGGCGAGCGGACGCCGCATAACGATGCCAAGATCCGCGGCGTCTTTGCCGGGCTGGAGCATGAATCCTCGCGTGTCGTGCTGACGCAGGCGGTGATGGAAGGCGTAACCTTTGCCATCCGCGACAATCTCGCAGCGCTGAATGCTGCCGGCACGGAGATTTCGCGTGTCACCGCCATTGGTGGCGGCTCGCGGTCGCGCTACTGGCTGAAGTCGATTGCCACGGCGCTCAACATCCCGGTCGATATCCCGACGGATGGCGATTTCGGTGCGGCTTTCGGTGCTGCGCGGCTGGGGCTGCTGGCAGCGACCGGGGCTGATCCGTTGTCCGTTTGCACCGCGCCGAAGACGGCGGAGACGGTGGAGCCGGATACGTACATGACCGAGGCTTATGACGAGGCATACCGGCGCTACCGCGCGCTTTATCCGGCGGTGAAGGCGGCGATGGGCTGAGAGGGTCCCACATCCATCTCCCCCCTTGTGGGGGAGATGGCGGCAGCCAGAGGGGGACTTTACCGCGAGCGCTGAGTTTGCCGAGAGAAAGACCCCTCCCCAACC
>UBMP01000017.1 GCA_900466575.1 Hyphomicrobiales bacterium
GAGTCGTTTCGGTGGATGTTCTTTCATCCACCGCCGCCCGCGCCCCCTGATGGCATCCTCCGCACGTTACGAAGATTGCCACCAGGCTCTCCTCCCGCCTGAGCCCGTCGTCGCGGGCCCATCCGGTGGCGGAAGATCTATAGAATACGGGAAGGTTCTGAGAGCGGGGAAATCAGAGAGGCTAGGTTAGCCTCTCCCCTTGTGGGAGAGGAAGGAAAATCAGCATCTTAGCCCACGGCTAAGTGCTAGATTTTCCAGGTGAGGGGGCAAACTCGTCCCCGATATTTGCCGCAAGCACCCCCTCACCAAGCTCGCCAGGCCAATCGGCTTCGCCTCTTGGGGCGAGCTATCCTCTCCCACAAGGGGAGAGGAGGCCCCTTGGCCGATCCAGCCGTGCTCTCACCGCTAGAGCAGCGGCAAGCCGGCGACGGGGCTGCGGAAATAGGGGATGCGGTCGCCGCGCAACGAGCCGAGATAGACGGTTTTGAGGTCCGGACCGCCGAAGGTGAGGCTGGCCATCCAGGGGCAGAGCGTGCCGGCAGCCCCGGCCATCAGGTCGGGGGTCACGCGACCCTCCTCCCAGGCGCGGTCAAGGGCTGCGGTCCCCGCAGGATCGCCGTCATCCAGGATCGTCAGGAGGTCGCCTTCCGGCGTGATCGCGATCAACCGGTCGGCCATGATCAGCGTCGACCAGAGATTGCCATACGCGTCGAAGGCAATCCCGTCGCAGAAACCGCCGACATTGGTGGGACCGTAGATCTCGCGATGGGTCAGGTCGCCCTGCTCTGTGACGCGAAAACGCGTGATGTTGCGCGAGGTCGTCTCGGCGACATAGAGCCACTCTTCCTTCGCATCGAAGCGCAGTTCGTTCGTTCCGCACAGGTTGTCGGCAACGATGCGGACGCCCCTGTCATCGATCAGGGCAATATAGCCGTCGCGGCTGTTGATCTTCACATGATCGGTCCATGGGATCGTCCGGGTCGTGACCGTCAGCCACAGACGACCCTTGCTGTCACGGGTGACGAAATTCGCCTTGCCGATCGGCTGGCCGTCGATGCTGTCGAGGATCACGCGGCTTTCGCCGTTGCGCTTCATGTATTCCAGGCGGTCGGTGCCGAAATTGGCGATCAGGAAATTCCCCTCCGCATCAAATGCCAGACCATTGGGCAGACTGCCTTGCGTATTGACGTAACGGTCCTCGAAGGACCCGCCGCCGACCTGCTCCAGCCCTGTCTGGACGATGAGTTCCTGGCTGCCGTCCGGGGCGATCCGCATGACCCCTCCCCGCGCATCCGCGGACCAGAGGGTGCCGTCCGGCTCGGCCAGAATGCATTCCGGACGCTGAAGATCATGGCCGATGAAACGAATCTCATCGCGGGTGACCGTAAAGCCTTTCAGGGGGTTCGACATCGGGAAGATTCCTTCGAAACGTTATTTAATTATACGATCAACCAAATAACGTTTCGGCTAACTTGTCAATCAGTTAGGATTTGCAAACGGATCCTTTCCGTCGGCCTGCCATCCGGTTGATTTCCAGGTCTGAAACTGCTTGAAGTTTCAGAGGTGGGCGATCATGAGGATCGACTGGGGTAACATGAAGAAGCGTGGCGCACAGTCCATTCAAACACGTTCCAACGGCGACCTGACGCGCGAGAAGATCATTGCTGCGGCTGAAAAGCTGTTCGGGCAGCATTCCTTCGATGCGGTCTCGCTGCGCGACATCACCAATGCCGCGGAGGTGACGCTTGCATTGGCGAGCTATCATTTCGGCACGAAGGAAAATCTCTTCACCGAAGTGATCGCGCGACGGGCTGACATTCTCAACCGCATTCGCCGCGAGCGGCTGGCGGCGCTTGTCGACCGTGGCGGGATGACGGTCGAGGCTCTTCTCGATACCTTCATGCGACCGCTTTTCGAGCAGATGCAGAGTGAGGACGATGGCTGGCAGGCCTATCTCATGCTGCTGGCCAAGCTATCCTCCAATGAACGCTGGCTCGACCAGTTGCGGACCAATTTCGACGAGACGGCGAATCTCTTTATCGCACAGCTAAAACTGCTGTTGCCGAATCTCCCCGAGGAGAATCTGGTCCGCGGCTTCTCCTTCATCCTCATGCTGATGGTGCAAACCGTCTCGAAGAACCGCCGCGTCGATACGCTCTCCTCCGGCAAGTTCAAGGGTGAAGACCTCGATGTGACCTATGAACTGCTGTTGAGATTTTCGCTTGCCGGGCTGAGGGCGCTCGAACCCGCCTGATAGCCCCTGGGAAACCCGAAGTCCGCGAGCGCGACCTCAATGGTGGGCAGGCACTGATGAAGATGGTCGGCGCAAGGCGTGAATCCATCCGCAGCGTCAGCCTGAAACCGCTTCGGCTCCGCCGAACGACTTTGCCACCAGATCGTCCGCATTGCTGTCACGGATGAAGCCGAGCGCGTCGGCGGCGTCGGTGAGAAGCGGTGGATAGGAGCCGAACAGCGCGACGAGATCCGCCTCGGGTTCGTAGGTGACCTTCGAACGGCTTTCCGGGAAACGGCGGTAGAGTGCAGCAACCAGTTCCTCGAAGGAGAGGCAGAGCGCCGGCAGAGTGAAGGCGCGGGTCTTGCCGAGCTTTTCCCGCGGCAATGTCGCACCATGGAGGAAGTTTCGAGCCGCCGCATCGACGGAGGTCAACCATGTCTGCGAATGCGGATGGACGGGCAGCACGATGTCCTCGCCGCGCATCACCGCATAAAAGACCCGACTCATGAAGGCGGATTTCAGCCGGCTGTCGGCCCCATCGCGGGCTGTCACGCCGGCGGGTCGTAGCGACAGGCCGTCGAGCCAGCCGCGCGTGGTGAAGTTGCTGAGCGCCACTTCCATCATCAATTTCTGGGCGCCATAGATCATGGCCGGAGAGGTTGGCGTTTCGTCGGTCACAATGTCGGGCATTGGCTTGCCGTAGACCGCAATGGTCGAGGCGAAGACGACACGCGTCTTCGGATTGCGATCCCGCAGATGCTCGAACAAGGTCAAGGTCGCGTCGACATTGACCTTGCGGGCCAGAGCGTAATTGCCCTCTGCCGCACCGCCGAGAATGGCAGCCAGCACGATGACGCTGTCGGCCCCCTCCGTCGCCCTTTCCATAAGCGCCGGATCGGAAAAGTCGCCTGAAAACAGGGTAACCCTGGGATCCGGGGAAGCCGTCGGAAGGGCCTGGTCGACGAGGACGAGTTCGCGAAGTGACCCGGTCTCGGCCAGCATGATCTCCACGAGCCGGCTTCCTACAAAGCCACCCGCCCCGATAATGACAGACTTCATCGGCCGTTCTTCCTCTCGTTAATTGGTCGGTTGTTCAGTTTTCGAATGTACCGCTGGGGCCGCGAATTGCAAGCGTCTGATCTGTTTTGAGATCCGACCGGGATATCCCAAGCGAAAAAACTGAACGTTTGACCAATTGCCACGATTCAGCAACCCTGTGTCAGGCCCAGGCAGGCTCCCCTCCTTCCGTCGGCCCAGGTCCTGCAGGAACATCTACGTCAGCATGGCCGTTAGACACAGGCTCTGTTTTAACGCAGGGTGGCCGATTGAAGGGTCAAATCGACGCAAGGTCATGGGGTTCCTCGCGATATCGTGAGAGGACGTCGGTTGCCGCCGATTTGCAAAATAGATATTCTGCAGGTGCAGGGTTCGATCAAGGATATGTCCGTGTGACGCAAGAAGACGCCAAGAAGAAACTGATCTCCAACGCTGCCCGAAAACTGTTCTTCGAACGTGGATACGATAGCACGAGCATGGACGAAGTGTCGCGTCAGGCCGGCGTTTCGAAGGCAACGGTGTATGCGCATTTCGAGAGCAAGGAAAATCTCTTGCTGCAACTCATTGAGGACGAAGTCGCGGCGCTGCCGGCGACGACCCGCAATGAGCCGATCAAGACCTGCGAGGACCTGCGCGCGGCCTTGCAAGGTCTCGCGGGGCGATTTGCAGTCATGTTTCAGGATGAAGAAACGGTTTCCCTCCATCGCCTCGTGATTTCTCAGGCCTATATCTACGAAGGAATCGGCAAGGCTTTTTATGAAGCTGGACCGCTCCGGATGGAGCGGGAGGTTATCGCGCTGCTTCGGGAGGGCGTTGAGGCGGGGCTTCTTGAAATCGACGATCTGCATCTGGCGGCGTCTCAGCTTCTCAGCCTTGTCGTGGGAACGCTGCCTTTGCGGGCGATGCTGTCTTCCAGGCCGCCGACGCTGGAAAACTGGAACAAGTCCATGGAGTCCGGCCTCTCCATATTTCTGTCCGCCTATCTGGCTCACCACTAGGCGCTTCGGCAGGGTTCTTGCCCTGCAAGGCGCTGCCCTGTCGCGCCTGGATTCCTCCCCGCAAGCTCCTTCGAAAAACGTGATCTCAAGCAAATCGAACCGAATGGTTCAATTTGCTCTTGACGTTTTGCAAGTGCGAAGATAACTAGACTGAACAGTTTAGTTTTGGCGAGCCTTCATGATCCAGTCGCGTTCTCTTTCGTTAAATTCACGCCGGGGAGCCGGCAAAGCTGGCGTGCTTGGTCTTGCTTGCGCGGTTCTGCTCGCAGGTTGCACCGTCGGCCCCGACTTCACGCCGCCGGCGGTCGACGCGGGCGCCGGGTACGTTCCGGGAGGAAAGCTTCGTCCGGGCGCGGCCACGACAGGGATCCGCGGCGGCGGATCGCAGACATTCACCGCGGGCCGTGACGTCAGCGGCCAATGGTGGAAGATGTTCGGCTCGCCCCAGCTGAATGCGATGGTTGATGAGGCAATCCGCAATCATCCGAGCGTCGAGGCCGCGCAATATGCGCTTCGCTCCGCCCGGGAGACCGCCATTGCCTCCGGCGGCGCGCTTTATCCCCAGGTCGGCGTCAGCGACTCGCAAACAAGGGCGCGCAACGCGGCTTCCGGCCCGACGCCAGCCTATATCTACAATCTGAGCAACGCCTCGGTTTCGGTCTCCTACGGTCTTGATCTCTTTGGTGGCACGCGCCGGCAGATCGAAGCCAACATGGCGGCGGCGGAATATCAACGCTTCCAGATGGAAGCGACCGTTCTCACGCTGACATCGAACGTGGTCACCACCGCGATCACAGAGGCCTCGCTTCGCGCGCAGATCAACGCGACCGAAAGCATCATCAAACTCCAGAAGGACCAGCTGGCCCGCATCCAGAAGCAGTTCGAACTGGGTGCCGTTCCGAATTCGGATGTCCTTGCGCAGCAATCGAACCTCGCACAGACGCAAGCCTCCCTGCCCGCCCTACAGAAGCAGCTGGCGCAGCAGCGCACCGCGCTCATGGCTTACCTTGGACGGCTGCCGAACGAGGATCGTGGCGAAAGCGTCGAGATTTCCAGCCTGCGCCTGCCGCGTAACCTGCCGGTCAGCCTGCCGTCGGATCTGGTGCGGCAACGCCCGGACATCCGCGCGGCCGAAGAAACGCTTCATCAGGCCTCTGCCAGCGTGGGTGTGTCGGTGGCCAGCATGCTGCCGCAGATCACCCTCTCGGGCCAGTATGGCGGCAGCGCCGCGACCTTTGCCGGAATGTTCACACCAAGCCAGGCTGTCTGGAGCGTCGCTGCCAGCGTCAGCCAGAAGCTTCTGGACGGGGGCTCGCTCTTCCACAACAAGGAAGCGACGGTCGCGAATTACGAACGCAATCTAGCGCTTTACAAGAGCACCGTTATCTCGGCCTTCCAGAACGTCGCGGATTCGCTCCATGCGGTGCAGTATGACGCTGACGCATTGCAGGCTCAGAATGCGGCAGAGCAATCCGCCAAGGCAAGCCTCGCCATGGCGCAGAACCAGTATGCCACCGGCGCGGTCAATTATGCGACTGTCCTGAATGCGTTGCAGACGTATCAGACGGCGGTCATCTCGCGGGTGAAGGCGCAGGCCGCCCGTTACACAGATACTGTGGCTCTTTACCAGTCGCTGGGTGGCGGTTGGTGGAACCGCGACGACGAAACAGACAAGGCGTATCCCCGCAAGGATCCAGGTCATTTTGCCGGACCCGACAGCGCGAAGCCTTCGCTGGAAGCCTCCAGCGCATCTCGGAACAAGAAGGACTTTTGACCATGATCAAGCGTATGGTGATCATGCTGATAGCTGTCGGCATCGTACTGGGCGGCCTGTATGGATTTCAGGTCTTCAAGGCCGGCATCATCAAGCAGGTGATGGCAAGCATCGCCAATCCCGCCCAGACGGTCTCGACGACCGTTGCGCAGCAGAGCGAGTGGCAGGACAAGATCGAGGCTGTCGGCACGATGAAGGCTGTCAATGGCGCGGATCTCGCGCTGCAGGTTTCGGGCATCGTCGACAAGATCGAGTTCCAGTCCGGCGACACGGTGAAGGAAGGTCAGCAGCTCCTGAAGCTGTCGGCAGACGATGATCTCGCCAAGCTCGATTCGCTGCGCGCCACGGCCGACAACCTGTCCATCACGCTGCACCGCGATGAAGAGCAGCTCAAGATCAAGGCAGTCAGCCAGGCGACCGTCGACAGCGACGCCGCCAACCTGAAGAATGCACAGGCGCTGGTCGCCCAGCAGATGGCCCTGGTCGACCAGAAGACGCTGCGCGCGCCGTTTTCCGGCCGTCTCGGCATCCGTGCGGTCGATCTCGGGCAATTCCTCACCGCCGGCACCTCAATCGTCACGCTGCAGGCACTCGATCAGCTTTACGTCGATATGAGCCTGCCGCAGAAGAACATCAGCAAGCTCAAGGTCGGCCAGTCGATCGACATGACGGTCGATGCCTATCCCGGCAAGGTGTTCAAGGGCGTGCTCAGCGCGATCAACTCGAAGGTGGACAGTTCGACCCGCAACGTGCAGGTCCGCGCAACCGTCGAGAACCTGGACGGCTCACTCCTGCCCGGCATGTTCGGCAAGGTCGAAATCTCGGCCGGCTCGACCCAGCAATTCGTGACGCTGCCGCAGACGGCCGTTGTCTACAACCCCTATGGCAGCCTGGTCTACATCATCGACAATACGCAGTCCGGTGACAGCAAGGAAAAGAAAGTGCGCCAGAGTTTCGTGAAGACGGGCAGCACCCGTGGCGACTTTGTCGCCGTCACGGACGGGATCAAGCCTGGCGATGAAGTGGTGACGGCCGGGCAGATCAAGCTCAGCAACGGCAGCCGCGTGCTGATCGACAACACCAAGGTGCCCCCGGCTGAAAATGCGCCGGTTATCGCAGACCACTAGGATCCGGACCCATGAAGCGCTTTACCGATATCTTCGTTCACCGTCCGGTTCTCGCGCTTGTGGTGAGCGCATTCATTCTCGTGCTCGGCGTGCGGTCGATTTCCTCTCTGCCGATCCTGCAATATCCGCGGACGCAGAACGCCATCGTCACCGTCAGCACGGCCTATGCGGGCGCGGATTCCGACATCATTGCCGGCTTCGTCACCACGCCGCTGGAAAATGCCATCGCCCAGGCGAATGGTATTGACTACATGACCTCGACCAGCATGACCGGGGTCAGCACGATTACGGTCAACCTTCGCCTGAACTACGATTCAGGCAAGGCGCTGACGGAAATCAGCACCAAGGTCAATTCGGTCCTGAACCAGTTGCCGACAGGCGCTCAGCAGCCGACCTTGAGTCTCAAGGTCGGGCAGACGCTCGATGCCATGTATATCGGCTTTTCGAGCACGGTCATCGACCCGAACCAGGTGACGGACTACCTGACCCGCGTGGTTCAACCGAAGCTGCAGGCGATCAACGGCGTGCAGACAGCCGAATTGCTCGGCGGCAAGAAATTCGCGCTGCGCGCATGGCTGGATCCCATCAAGCTTGCCGCCTACGGCCTGAGCGCGACGGATGTGTCCAAGGCGCTGACCAGCAATGACTACATTTCCGGCCTCGGCACGACGAAGGGTAATCTGATCCAGATCAACCTGACCTCGTCCTCCAACCTCCATTCGCTCGCGGAATACCGCGATCTGGTGGTCAAGCAGAGCGACAACGCGATAATCCGTCTCAGCGATGTGGCCAATGTCACGCTTGGCAATGACGATTATGACTCCGCAACGAGCTTCAATGGCAAGCAGGCGGTCTATATCGGCATACAGGTCGCGCCGTCGGCCAATCTTCTGACGACGGTCAGCGCCGTCAAGGAGGCGTTTCCCGCCATCGTGGCCCAGTTGCCGGAAGGCGTCGAGGGCCGTGTCCTCTACGACTCGACGGAATTCGTGAACAGCTCGATCGATGAAGTGGTGCATACGCTTCTCGAGGCCGGGGCGATCGTGACCGTGGTTGTCTTCCTGTTCCTCGGATCGTGGCGCGCGGTGCTGATCCCGATCGTTGCCATTCCGCTGTCTCTGATCGGCACCTTCGCCGTGATGCTCATGCTCGGCTTCTCGATCAACCTCCTGACGCTGCTGGCCCTCGTCCTGGCCATCGGCCTCGTCGTCGATGACGCCATCATCGTCGTCGAGGGGGTGAACAGGCATATGGAAGAAGGCATGAAGCCGCTGGATGCGGCGCTCGAAGCCGCGCGTTCCCTTGCCAACCCGATCCTTGCCATGACGGTCGTGCTGATCGCCGTCTATGTTCCAGTCGGTTTCCAGGGCGGTCTCACGGGCGCTCTCTTCACCGAGTTCGCCTTCACACTGGCCTCGGCCGTGACGGTTTCGGCCGTCGTTGCGCTCACGCTGTCGCCCATGGCCTGCGCCTATCTGCTACGTCCCATCCCGCGCGACGGGAAGGGTTTTGAGGCCCGCTTCGTACATCTGATCGACCGCACGATGGAGCGTCTGAGCAGAGGTTACCGGCGCTGGCTGGAAGGCAGCCTCAATTCACTGCCGGTGGTTGCCACCTTCGGCCTGATCGTCATCGGTAGCCTCTACTGGCTCTACAACTCCTCGACATCGGAACTGGCTCCGGAAGAGGACCAGGGTGTGGTTCTCGGCCTGACGACATCGTCGCCAACGGCGACGCTGAACCAGCGGCAGTTCTATTCCAAGCTGACCTATGAAATGCTCGCTAAGCAGGCCGAAAACAATCTGGTCTTCCAGATCGACGCACCCGGCCAGGCGATCACCGGCTGGGTTCTGAAGCCATGGGATCAGAGAAAGAAGAGCGCCAAGACGCTTCAGACCGAAGTTCAGAAGGAATTCAATGGCTTGCCCGGCGTGAAGACCGTCGCGTTCCAGCCGGCGCCGCTTCCGGGCAGCAACGGTCTTCCGCTGCAGTTCGTGGTCGCGACAACAAAGGACTTTTCCGAACTCGACACGGTCTCCCAGAAGTTCATGGCGGATGCCCTGAAGACCGGAAAGTTCATTTTTCTCGACAACGATCTCAAGTTCAACCAGCCGCAGGCGCGCATCGTCTTCGACCGCGACAAGGCTGCCCAGCTCGGGCTGAACATGAATGACATCGGCGGATCGCTCGCGACCATGCTGGGCGGCAACTATACGGGCTATTTCAGCCTGGACGGCCGCTCCTACAAGGTCATTCCGCAGGTCCAGCAGTCCTCCCGTCTCAATGTGGACGATGTGCTGAACTATTACGTGAAGACGAGCAGTGGCGATACCGTGCAGCTCTCGACCTTCGCGCATGTCGAGACGGTCACCACGCCACAGTCGCGGAACCATTTCCAGCAGATCAATGCCGCGACGATCTCCGGCGTCGCCATGCCGGGCGTGTCGATGGGCGAGGCTCTGAAGACGCTTCAGGATCTTGCGGCATCAACCCTGCCGCCCGGCTATACCATCGACTATGGTGGCCAGGCGCGTCAGCTGATTACGGAATCGGGCGGGTTCGTAACGACATTCGGGCTTGCGATCATCATCATCTTCCTGTCGCTGGCGGCGCTGTTCAACAGCTTCCGTGACCCGGTCGTGATCCTGATCTCGGTTCCGATGTCGCTGGCAGGCGCCCTGATCTTCATCAGCATCGGCATCGGCGGCGCCAGCCTCAACATCTACACGCAGGTGGGACTGGTGACGCTCATGGGTCTCATCAGCAAGCACGGCATCCTGATGCTCGAGGTGGCCAACGAACTCCGGATGCATGGCAAATCGAAGCGTGAGGCTATCGCCGAGGCTGCCGAAATCCGGCTTCGCCCGATCCTGATGACCACCGCCGCCATGGTGCTGGGGGTTATCCCCCTGATTACAGCGGCCGGCGCTGGCGCGTCCTCGCGCTTCAACATGGGCCTGGTGATCGCCAGCGGCCTGTCGATTGGAACCCTCTTCACGCTCTTCGTCGTGCCGGCGATGTACCTCATGATCGCCAAGGAGGGAGAGCGGAAGCCGGTAGAGGGAGAGCTCGAACCGGAGCCCGCACACTAACCGAATTGCCGCTTTACGGATTCAATCCGCGGAGTTTGCAAAGGGCGGGCCCGGGTTCTCGAACCCCGGTCCGCCCTTCTGCGCAAGATGAGACTGCCCTGCTGATGGTCGCCCGCGGCCCCTTCGTGACAGTTGGAACGGCGCTTTCGCGTTCCTGCGGCCGATCCGTCTCGGAAATCGTCGCCGAGCCGAACCATTCCGTCGGGCGCTATCAAGCCGCCGGGGGCGGTGCCTTCCCCAGCTTGAGGGAGGGCTCGCGACCCCACACGCGGAGTTTGCCGAGTTCTTCGACAAAACCGGACACGTCCATATCGCCCGGCAGGGAGACGATGCCTTCATCGAGTGCGTTCGCCACCCCGGCCTTTTCGAGAAGCGACATTGCGGATTCATGATAACCGATGAACTTGCAGTGCTGGAACGCATCCGCGACAAAGTCGCGGGCCGTTGCTTCCTTGACGAGATCGTCCATGGCCTCCGGAGAAGTCAGGAGCGCGACCGCATCGAACAGGACCGAGGGTCCGCCGTCGATCATGTGATGGGCTTCGACGAATTTGCCATCCGATGCCGTAACGCCGCCGACCTTCGGTGCGATGATCTCGACCACCGCGTTGGCCTTGCTGATTGCCTGCACCAGGCTCTTCAGCAGCTTGGCGTCGACCCCATCCGTCACGAGGATACCGAGCTTGCGGCCTTCGAAGCGTTTGGGGCCCTTTTCGACGATGCTCAAGGCCGGTGAAGGTTCCAGATCCTGTCGTGTCGGCACCGCAGCATCGGCGGGCTTCGGCATCGACTGGATGCCAAGCTTCTGCGCGACCGTCGTTGCCAGGGTCTCATCGATATTCAGCAGATGTGACACCATGCGCTCGCGGATTGCGGGCGTTTCCACCTTGCTGAGTTCAAAGGTGAGCGCCATGGCGATATGCATTTGCTCGGGCGCCGTCTGGCTGATGTAGAACTGACGGGCCTGACTGTAATGGTCGGCGAAACTCTCGGGCCGCAGGCGGACCTTCTGACCCTGTTCTTCCGCAGGAAAGTGACGATAGCCGCGCGTTGGCGATTCCCGGGGGCCTTCGCCGAAGGAGTTCGGCTGGTAATTGGCGCGGCCCACCGGGTTGCGCATGGCCATATGCCCATCCTGCTGGAAATGCGCGAAGGGACATTTCGGCGCGTTGATCGGCAGATGGGTGAAGTTGGGCCCGCCCAGACGCTTCAGCTGCGTATCGAGATAGGAGAAGTTGCGGCCCTGCAGCAGCGGATCATTGCTGAAGTCGATGCCCGGCGGCACGTTCTGCGTCATGAACGCCACCTGCTCGGTTTCCGCGAAGAAATTGTCCGGCATGCGGTCGAGTACCATTCGGCCGATGGGGCGAACCGGCAGGATTTCTTCGGGAATGATTTTCGTGGGATCGAGGATATCGAAGTCGAAACTGTCGGCGAAATCCTGGTCGAACAGTTGCACGCACAGTTCCCATTCCGGAAAGTTGCCTGACTGGATCGATTGCCACAGGTCGCGGCGATGGAAATCCGGATCGGCCCCGTTGATCTTGACGGCCTCGTTCCAGGCCACCGACTGCAGACCCAGCTTCGGCTTCCAGTGGAACTTGACGAAGGTGGACTCGTCATTCGCGTTGACGAAGCGGAATGTGTGGACGCCGAAACCTTCCATGAAGCGTAAGGACCGCGGAATGGTCCGGTCCGACATGATCCACATGACCATGTTCATGCTTTCCGGCGTCAGACTGATGAAATCCCAGAAGGTGTCATGCGCCGTCTGTGCCTGCGGAAATGCCCGGTCAGGCTCCGGCTTGGCAGCGTGAATGAGGTCGGGAAACTTGATCGCGTCCTGGATGAAGAAGACGGGAATGTTGTTTCCGACAAGATCCCAGTTGCCTTCCTTCGTATACATCTTGACCGCAAAGCCGCGGACATCGCGCGCGAGGTCGGCAGATCCCTTGTTTCCTGCCACCGTCGAGAAGCGGACGAAGACCGGCGTCTTCTCCCCTGCCCTCTGGAACACGTCGGCACGCGTCAGATCGGACAGCGACTCGTATGTTTCAAAGAAACCGTGGGCGCCATAGCCGCGCGCGTGGACCACGCGTTCCGGGATCCGCTCGTGGTCGAAGTGAAAGAGCTTCTCTCTGAAATGAAAGTCGTCGATCAGCGCGGGGCCACGTGCCCCCACCCTCAGCGTATTCTGATCATCGGCAACCGGACCACCTTGGGCGGTGGTCAAGATGTCGTTGCCGTCGTCGGCAATCTGATGAAGCTCGCCGCCCGCGCCGCGATGAAGTTGCTGGTCATGGATCATGACAGTGTCTTTTGCGGAAGATTTGCTTGCGGATTTTGACGTGGGCTTGGCCATCGAGTGTCTCCAAGATGAGGGGTCAGTGTTATTCCAGGGTCGCCTGGAGGCGGCGCTAAACAGTCGGTTGGCACGTGGCGTCGGCACGTTGCTGCCGAAACCGTGACTTGCTTTCCTCGACGGTCTTCGTGCCGGCCATGGCGTCGTTAAAGGCTCCCTGTCTGTCAGGCGGAGGAGGTGCGGACCGCTGTCGCAGGGATGGTCGCGCGGATACTGAACTTGCAGGATACGGCATTGTTCCACCCGCCGGCGGTCACGCGACGGATGGCTTCCGACAGTGCCAAGAGATCGGACCCGGAAACGCAGCCTGCCTGCAGGCTGGTGGTCGGATCTGCGCTTGAGCCCGTGGAACCAAACCATCCCTGCCCGGTTAGGTGCTCATGACACAATCTCCACCTGAGCCCGGCAAATTCCTTTTCGCTGCTGCAGCCGACGAGCAGTTCTCACGGCAGTTGCAGAGACTGCCGATATTTGCTGTTCCTTGCGAAGCAGATGACCGTCTTGCTGCTCTTATGGACACGCTCGCGATGACGGAGGGGGCTCTCGGCACCCCTGAAGACGCCGAAACGCCTCTCTCGAAGTGATCATCAAGCCGCGTCGAAAAGCGACGGCTCGGGTGTCTTATTTTTCCGCACTTGCGTGCGCGATGGCGCCTATATGAACAGCTGCACCAACATCATCACGGCTGCCGCAGCCATCACGATGGTGGCAAGCCACCCGATACCGCGCATGACGGAAGGGATACCGATCTCGCCCATCACGTCTCGGCGGGCGGTCATCAGCATCATCATTGCCATAATCGGTACGGCAGCGATGCCGTTGATGATGGCGCTCCAGTAGAGGGCCTTGACCGGGTTGACCGGCGTGAAGTTGAGCATCACACCCAGCGCCGTTGCGACTGCAATCGTACCATAGAAGGCACGCGCCTCCAGAGGCTTCCGATCAAGCCCGACCGGCCACTTGCGAGCCTCACCCAGAGCATAGGCCGCCGACCCAGCCAGAACCGGGATGGCCAGCAATCCCGTCCCGATGATCCCGAGCGCGAAGATGGCGAAAGCGAAGCTGCCAGCGACCGGCTTCAGCGCTTCCGCGGCCTGGCTGGAGGATTCAATCGCGGTCTTGCCGCTGCTGTGCAACGTGGCCGCAGTGGTGAGGATGATGGCGATGGCAACGAGATTGGAGAATCCCATCCCGATATAGGTGTCGAGGCGAATTCGGTCGTTGGCCGGCTTTGCCTGTTCCGGCGCCTGCTTCAGGGGCTCCTTGGCCGGTTTGGCCTTGAGATCCTCAACCTCTTCGGAAGCCTGCCAGAAGAAGAGATAGGGGCTGATGGTCGTACCAAAGATCGCCACCACCGTTTTCCAGAAATCCGCGTCGGAGGACAGGGTCGGGATGAAGAAGCCCTTGGCGGCCTCCATCCACGGCACTTTGACGACCAGGACGGTGGCAAAATAGGTAAAGAGCGACAATGTCAGCCATTTCAGGACGGAGACATACCGCTTGTATTTCAGGAATACCTGCAGCGCGATCGACACAACCCCGAATGCGATCACGTAAAGCAGCGCCGGCCCTCCGATGATGAGTTTCAGCGCGTCGCCCATGGCACCGATATCGGCGCCGATGTTGATGACATTGGCGACCAGAAGCAGGGCGATCAGCGCCTGGAGCAGCCAGTTGGGGTAATGCTTTCGCAGATTGCCGGCGATGCCGCGGCCTGTGGTTCTGCCGATCCGCCCGCTGATCTCCTGGACCACGGCCATGAGCGGATAGCTGAACAGCATTGTCCACGTAATGGTGTAGCCAAATTGCGCGCCGGCCTGGGAATAGGTCGCAATCCCGCTTGGATCGTCATCCGATGCCCCGGTTATCAGCCCGGGCCCGAGCACTTGCAGCAGTCGGGGCTTGGTAGGTTCGACGACGGGATTCTGATTGAGGTCGGTGCCGGTTGTCATGGGACACGAGAGACTACGTTGTTTCGCAGCCTAACCGACAAACGGAGGCAAGGTTCCCAGAAGCAGAGAGCCGTCGAGATCGCGGTCTGCAAGGACCAGAAAGCTGAGCGGGCTTCGACCCCTGGACGCGCTAGAGGAAGTGCGTCCGGGCCAGCCAGGCCTCCAGTGCGTCCGGCCATCCTGCCGTCGAAGTGTCAGAACTTCCCATCCCGAAGCCGTGTCCTCCAGACTGAAGCAACAGTCTTTCGACGGGAACGCCAGCCCGGTCACAGGCTTGCTGCATGATGGCCGTGTTTGCGGGGTTGGAAATCGGATCGTCCGCGGCCTGCACGAGAAAGGTGGGAGGACAACCGGCTCGCACATGGGTCTCTACAGACCACTCCGCACTTTGCTTCGGGGTCGGATGCTTGCCGACAAGACTGCGTCGAGTGGAGGTTTGATCGTATGGCGGCTCCAGCGTGATAACCGGATAGGCAAGCACCATCCGATCGGCGCGTGCAGACTTCTCATCAATGGCATCAACAGGCGGATAGGCCTGAAATGCCGACCGGGTCGCGGCGAGACCCAGCAGATGACCGCCCGCTGAAAATCCGAAAACGCCGACCCTGGCGGGATCAAGCCGTTCGGTGGCTGCCATCGACCGGATCATGCGCAGAGCGCGCTGGGCGTCCTGTAGCGGTGCAAGCGGCCCGGCCACCCATCCTTCCACCGGCAGGCGGTAGGTCAGCACAAAAGCGGTGATCCCGCGCTCTGCGAGCCAACGCGCCGCCGGTTGTGCCTCCTTGGCCTGTTCGATCCGCTTGTAGCCGCCGCCCGCGGCAATCAGCATCGCGGCTCCGTTCGGGCGAGCTGGGCGAATGACTTCGATCGTCGGCATCGCCACATGGGTTACAGCGCCCTTGCCGTTGACCTCTGCCTGTCCGGAGGGGCCGCCACCGCCGGGTGGGGCCGACGTCCAGAGTGGAAAAATCGTCTCTGCGCGCTTTGCGTCTACGGCCATCCCGTAGCGCGGAAGCAGGGCCGCGACGGCACCGGCAGACGTGGCAAGAAGAGAACGGCGGTTCAGCATCATCTCGTTTAGGCAAGGATTTGCGTGTGCGGGCGCGGGGTCGTCGGATATCGGTCGCAATTGTCTGAACTGGCAGACGGTCTGGACGATATCATGACAGCGTTCGCGGTCGCAAATTGTCTGCGTGCTTCGAGAGCCTCAGGACACGCGGAGAGAAATACGCGTAAGCGCTCACCCGTGCTCGATCACGATCTTCAGGGCATCCGGGCTGGCGCGCCAGTATGGAAAAGCAGCTTCGGCCTCATCGAAGGGAAAGGTCTTCGAAATCAGCAGATCGGCCGTGTCCCCGATCTTTTCCAGATGCGCGATCACGGCGCTGAAGTCTTCCATCGTGGCATTCCGGGAGCCCATGATATCAAGTTCCTTCAGATTGAAGAACTTGGTGTCGTAGGTCACCGGCGCTTTCGAATAACCGATATAGACGACCCTGCCGGCAAAGCAGGCGAGATCGATGGCCTGCACAAAGGTTTCGGGCAGACCGACAGCTTCCACGGCGACATCGACGCCATCGCCATTCGTCCATTCCGCCACCCGCGCCGCGACATCCTCGCTGCGGCCATTGACCGTGACGCTTGCACCGAAGCGGCGGGCGACCTCCAGCTTGTGTTCGCTCATGTCGATGGCGAGCACGTCCGCACCCTTGGCGACCGCGCCGATAAGCGCACCCATGCCGATCATGCCGCAGCCGATCACGGCGACCTTGTCACCCTTTTCGATGCGCCCGCGTGCCACCGCATGAAAACCAACCGAGAGCGGCTCGACCAAGGCAAGACGGTGAGGTGCGAGCGTGTCGTTCAGGATCAGCTTTTCCGCCGGCAGCACGATATCGTCGGCCAGTCCGCCATCCTGCTGGACGCCAAGCGTACGATTGTAGCGGCATGCGTTGAGACGACCCTTGCGGCAGGAACTGCAGGTTCCGCAGTTGGTATAGGGCATGACGATGACACGTGCGCCGGGCTTCATGGCCGGGCTCACGCCCTCGCCAGCCTCGAGAATTTCCCCGCCGATCTCGTGGCCAGGAATGCGCGGCAGGGCGACGAGCGGATTAAGCCCGCGATAGGTGTTGAGGTCGCTGCCGCAGAGCCCGACATGGCGGACGCCGACGCGTACCTCGCCCGGCCCGAGCGGCTGGCTTTCGACCGTGCGGAAACGAGCCGTGTTCTCGGCCTCAATGGCAAGCGCTTTTCTCATGGTCAGCTCCTTACGCTGTCTCTTCCAGCATCGCCGCGAGCCGCGGCTGGTTCAGGCCCAGTGACCGGCCCGCCTCGACCATGGGCCGGATGCGTCGATTGATCTTTTCGAGATGGTTGTTGGCGATGTCCGACAGCCGGTGCACCAGGAAGGGGTTGAGGAAACGGTCCAGAACCTGCGCCATGTAGGGCACAGCCTCCTCCCCCAGGCCCCGCGCGGTCATCACCGGCAGAACCTCCTCGCGCCACACTGCCTCGAGATCGGCGCGCACTGCGCTATCGCCGAGAATTTCCCGCACGGTCTCCGTCGCCGGTCTTCCCTCTTTCCGCCACCGGTCCGCCAGGTAGGTATGGCCGAGATTGAGGATGTGAAGCTTCAGCGTTTCATAACGTTGAAGATCGGCAGTGACGACGATGGCGGGATGCTTGCAGGGCAGAACGAGCCCATCCTGCTCACCGATGGCCCAGAGCGCATAGGGCTCGGCAACAGCACCCACGGGTTCGATCGGTTCGGACACGATCCGGTCGACCAGACTGTTGGCAAAACGGCAATGTGTCTCGAGATAGACGAAAAACGTCTCCGGAAAGCTCCACTCTCGGCCGAGACCGATCACGAGTTCGCGCAGCCGCTCACCGTTCTTCTCGATCAGCTCACAGGGGAAGAGCGACACCGGTTGCTGCGGATTTGCTTCCGACCGCTCCAGCAGAAGTGCGGCGATCTTGGCCGGGAAGCTGCGCGGCGCAACCGCCCGATCGGCGACGCTTTCTCGCGTGTCCGCCGGGTCTAGGACGAAGCCGCGATCGCCTGTATTGGACATGATGACACGGGCTGCCAGCGCAGCCTGGCGCACGGCCGGCCAGTCGCGGCCCGCGAACAGCGCCTTGCCGATGGCATTGCCCTGCAACTCTTCGTCCACGACCTTGCCATCGGCAAGACCGCGCACGCGCACGGGGTAGCTCGCACCCGACGCCAGCGCCGCCACACGCTTTGCGCTCTCCTCGCTGCCGGTCGTCTGCACCAGCGTTATCTTGCCGAGCGCTTCACCTTGGGCCAGCGCCTCAGAGATGAAGAGATCGGCATGCGCCAGCAGGAAGCGGCTGGTGCCGAACTGCAGGATCGGATTTTCGCCGCTGTCTTGAGAAGTGGACTGCATGTTCGGGTTTCCTGTATCGGGCTCAATGACCCGGCTCGAGCCGGTAGAAGTCGATGGCATTGCCGCCAAAGACGGCGTCGTGATGGTGGGCCGGCACGATATCGAGGCACTGGTCAAGCCAGGTCCGGTAGTCGCTCACGAGCTTGACCACCGGCCAGTCGCTGCCCCAGATCGTCCGCGTCTCGCCGAAGAGTTCGAGGATCGTTTCGGCATAGGGGCGTACCGCTTCCGGCCGCTGGTCGCCGGCTTCGACGAGAAGACCGGAAAGCTTGCAGGAGACGTTCGGCAAAGCCGCAAGTGCTGCGAGCCGGTGCCGCCAAGCAACATATTTCCCTTCGGCGATCAGAGGCTTCGCGCCGTGATCGATTACGATCCGCAACTCCGGAAAGCGTTCGGCAAAGCGGGTCAGGGGCGCCATGTGGCGCGGGAGGATCAGGCCGTCAAAGGCGAGATCATGCTCGATCATGACAGCAACGGCAGGCACAAGCGCCGGATCGTCGATCCAGTCGGTCTCTTCGATGCCCTGAAGCATCGGCCGGATGCCTTTAAGCTTTTCATGCTTGGCGAGCATGGCGATCATCTCGGGCGCATTCGCCGCCTTCATGTCCACCCAGCCGACGACGCCGAGAATGAAGTCATTCTTCGCGGCCAGATCGAGAAGAAAGAGCGTATCGTCCACCTCAGGCAATGATTGCACGACAACCGTTCCATCCACACCCGCCGCTTTCAGGTGCGGCTCAAGATCTGGTGGCAGGAAGTCGTGGCGGATGGCGGCAAGCTCGGGCGGCGGCCATTGGCCTTGCCTGCGCTCCATCAGCCAGAAATGCTGGTGGGAATCGATCCGCATGGTCAGGCCCCGTGCGGGAGGGGAACGCCCTCGCCCACCAGACCGCGCGTGCGCAGTTCCGCCCAGAAGGCGGCGGGGATGGCTTCTTCAAACGATGAAACGTTGGACGAAATCTGCGACGCGTTGCGCGCGCCCGATACAACGCTGACAACGGCCTTGTGGGCCATCGGAAACTGCATGGCTGCGGCCTGAAGGCTGACATTCATCTCGCGGCAGACAGCATCGAGCCGGCCCAGATGCGCAAGCACATCTTGCGGCGCATCCTGATAGTTGAATTTGCGGTTTCCGGCCAGCAGACCCGAATTGAAGACGCCGGCCGCAACGATGCCGACACCGGCGGCAGCGCATTCGTCCATGAAGGACAGGCTTTCCTGCTCCAGAAGCGTATAGCGCCCGGCCAGCATCGCGACGTCGATATCGAAAACCTGCATCGCGTCGCGGATGACTTCGAATTCGTTGACACCGAGGCCAACGGCCTTCACCAGTCCCTGATCGCGCAATTCGCCCAGCGCCCTGAACCCGCCGCCGGTGAGTTGCGACCAGTAATGTCCGTTCTTCTCGCCATGGGTCACTGCGCCGATATCGTGGATGAAGAGAATGTCGGGCGCATAGATGCCCAGGCGCTGCCGGCTGTCCTCGAAGGAGCGCATGACGCCATCATAGGTGTAGTCATAGACCGGGCGGAAGGGGAGCGGTGCGGCATAGCTGTCTTCTTCAGCACCCACGGAGACATCCGGGTGCATGACGCGTCCGACCTTGGTGCTGACGACGTAGTCCTGGCGGTCGAGATCGGTCAGCATGGTCCCGAGCCGGCGCTCGGAGCGGGTATATCCGTAAAAGGGAGCGGTATCGAAATAGCGGATGCCGGCGTCCCAGGCGGCCGAAAATGCGCCTCTGGCCTCGTCATATGGCGTGACCCGGTAGAGATTTCCCATCTGCGCACAGCCGAGACCGATCACGGAGAGGCTCAGGTCGCGGCGTGGGAGTTTGCGCGTTTCGGACGCTTTCATCGACATCAATCCTTGGAAAGGGACGCGCGCCGGACAAGCCCGGCGCGCGCAATGCTGCTTAGTAGAGAACGTTCTTGGCTTCCGGCTTGTCGATGTTTTCCTTGGTGACAAGGACGACGCCCGTATCGATGAACTTCTCGACCTTTTCCTTCTTAAGGACCTTCTCGAGCGTTTCGATACCCTTTTCGCCCATCTGGTAGGAACTCTGAACGACGATGGCGTTCAGCGTGCCGTCCTTGACGAAGTTCTGCAGGTCGGTATTGCCGTCGAAGCCGATGGCGGTGATCTTGCCGGCCTTGCCAGCCTGCACGATCGCGCGGCCCATGCCGATGGCGGTCGGCTCATTGGCGCCGAAAATACCCTTCAGATCCGGATTGGCGGCGAGCACGTCGGTCGTCTGGTTCAGAGCCGTTGCCATCTGGGACTGCGAGTAATACGGACCGACAACCTGAAGCTTGGAATGCGCCTTCAGATATTCGACGAAGCCGCCGACGCGACCGATTTCGGAACCGGCGCCTGCCACGTAGGACATGACGGCGATCTTGCCTTCCTTGCCAACCTTGTCGATCATCGCCTGCGCGGCGAGTTCACCGGCCTTCTTGTTGTCCGTGGACAGGAAGGCCTGGTAGTACTTGTCGGAGTCCTTGGCGAGCATCGAGTCGATGATCACGACCGGGATATGCGCTTCCCAGGCCTTCTTGACGGCGGGAACCAGAGCGTCCGGATCGGACGGCGCGAGAACGATGCCCGCAACCTTACGGTTTACGGCGTTCTCGACCATGTTCACTTCGTCGGCAATGGCCGATTCCGAAGCCGGGCCCTGGAACGTCATCGTATATTTGCCGTTCGTCTTCTTGACTGCGGCGTCTGCGCCCTTCTGGACGTTCTGCCAGTAGTTCGAGTTGACTGTCTTGACGATGACGGCGATTTCATCGGCGGCGCTGGCCGGTGCGACCCAGAACGCTGCTGCGCTTGCCAGAGCGGCGAACACTATCTTCTTCATGTATTCCTCCCAGTAATACGTGGCTTGGTAGCCGGTTGCGACAAGGAGCGACCGTCGCCCCCTGATTGATCGGCCGATGGCCGAATTCCGAAATATCAACGGCGGTTACGCAGCTGATCGATCCACACGGTTCCGAGAATGACGAAGCCGATAATGATTTGCTGGATGAAGGCAGAGACACCGTTCATGTTGAGACCGTTGCGCAGGATGCCGATGACGAAGGCGCCGATCGCCGTCCCCGAGATCGTACCCACGCCACCGATCAGCGACGTTCCGCCGATGACCGCGCTGGCAATGGCGTCGAGTTCGTACATCACGCCTTCATTCGGCTGACCGGTCACGAGACGCGACATCAGCACGCAGCCCGTCAGGCCTGCCAGGGTTCCGGACAGAATGTAGGTGAAGATGGTGACGCGATCGACATTCACACCGGAAAGGCGCGCCGCATCCGCATTCGAGCCGACCGCATAGATGTGGCGGCCGAGGACCGAGCGGTTCAGCATATAGGCAACGGCAATTGCGATCACGACCATCAAAATGACCGGATAGGGAATCCCCGGAAACGTCACGTTCGGAAAGCCGTCGTCGCCGATGCTCTCGATCCGGAACAGCGCGCCGTTGCCGAGTTCGCCGAAGGCGTCACCCAGGCCCGACACCGCGCGGGCGCCGGTGATCTGGAGTGCAAAGCCGCGGGCAATCAGCATCATGCCGAGCGTCGCGATGAACGGCGGCAGCTTCAGCCGCGTGACGGCAATGCCGTTCAGCAGGCCGCAGATGGTTCCGGTCAGGATGCCGGCCAGCATGGCGAGCCAGATCGGGAAATTATAGTCCTTGACCGCGAGCGCCGCGACGACCCCGCTGAGCGCGAGCACCGACCCGACCGAGAGGTCAATACCGCCCGTGATGATGACGCAGGTCGCGCCGATGCCCAGAAGACCGATGGACGTGACCTGCAAGGCGATGGTCATTGCATTGTCGATGCTGAAAAACGCATTGCTCGTCAGCGAGAAGACGGCAGTCAGCGCAACAAGGCTGCCGAGCGCGGCAAATTTCTGCACCAGATCCTTCTGGCGGTCGCTCATGCGGGAGGATATTTTCCCGGTCTCACTCATTGCTGCATTCCCTTGCGCTGCGCATCCTGACCGGAGGCGTAAAACATGATTTCTTCCTGGCTGGTCGCTCTGGTATCGAGGATCTTGGCGATCCTGCCGGCATGGAACACGGCCACGCGGTCCGTCATGCCCAGGATTTCCGGAAGCTCCGAACTGATCAGGACGACGCCGATGCCTTTGGCGGCAAGCTCGTCCATGATCTTGTAGATCGCATATTTGGCGCCGACATCGATGCCGCGGGTCGGTTCGTCGAAGAACAGCAGGTGCGAATTGCGAAACAGCCATTTCCCGATGATGATCTTCTGCTGGTTGCCGCCCGATAGCCGACTGACTGTCTGGTCGAGAGACGGGGTCTTGATGCCCAGCAGATCGACATAATGCGATGCGCGATCCTTGTGCTGGCCGCGGTTGATAATACCGAAACGGTTGGCGACTGCGCTCATATTGGCAAGCATCAGATTGGCCGCCACCGACATCTTGATGGCCAGCCCCTGGCTCTTGCGGTCTTCGGACAGATAGGAAATGCCCTCCGCAATCGCGTCCTGCGGCGAGCGGATCGTCAGCTCGCGTCCGTTGAATTCGATGGTGCCGGCCTCTGCCGGCTCCGCGCCGAAGATCGAGCGGGCGACTTCGGTTCTGCCCGCGCCCATGAGGCCGGCAAAGCCGAGAATCTCGCCGCGCATCAGATCGAAGGAGACGTCGGAAAACACCCCTGCCCGCGTCAGGCCCTTCACACGCAGAATTGGTTCATTGGTCGGGACGGAGATGCGCTCGGGGAACTTCTCGTCCAGCGAACGGCCGACCATCCGGGCCACAATGTCGTTGACGGTGATCGCTGCAAAGTCATGGCTGGACACGAAGCGGCCGTCGCGCAGAATGGTCACGCGATCGACGATCTGCGCCATCTCATCCAGACGATGTGAGATATAGACGATGCCGACGCCCTTGGCGCGGAGTTCACGGATCACGCGGAAGAGGAGGTTCGCCTCCTGTTCGGTCAGCGACGAGGTCGGCTCGTCCATGATGATGACTTCGGCATTGAGCGACAGCGCCTTGGCGATTTCCACCATCTGACGCTGCGCCACCGAAAGACGCAGCACCTGCGCGTCGGGATCGATATCGACGCCCAGCCGGTCGAGACAGGCTTTCGCGCAGGCCTTCAGCTTGCGCCGGTCCACCATCGGGCCGCGTCTCGGCTCGCGTGACAGGAAGATGTTTTCGGCCACCGTCAGATGCGGAACGAGATTGAGTTCCTGATGGATGATGGCGATGCCGGCCGCTTCGGACTCGCGCGGCGAGGCGTAGCGCACCTCCTCACCCTTATAGCGGATCGTGCCGGCGGTCGGCTGGTAGACGCCGCTGATGATCTTCATCAGCGTCGATTTCCCCGCGCCGTTCTCGCCGCAGATGGCGTGAACCTCGCCGGAACGAAGATTGAAATGAACATCATCGAGCGCAATCACGCCGGGAAATTCCTTGCGGATCCCCGAAAGGCTCAGCACGGTTTCTTCTGCCCGGCGTTGCGCAGGGATCGCGCCAGCCGGAGAGCTTGCGCCGGAAGACAAATCTATCATATTTCCTCTCAAACCGTTCTGCGTCAGACGCAGTTTCCTCACGGCCTCATGACAGGAAGAAGTAACGACCCTACCGAAATTGGTCAAGCCAATTTTCAGAGAAAAGGCTTTCCAGAACCGAAGATAATGTTCAAAACCCTGCTAAAGGCCGATTTTTTAAGAGATAAAACTTTTTGCTCTCATGGGCGCTTGACTAAACAAGACATTGGCTTGACCAATATGAAAATGGGGAGGATGCGAGATGAGCAAGATTGAAGAGCCGCGGCGGCTTTACCAGCAGGTCGCAGACAAGATCAGATTGTCGATCGGTGCGAAGGGCCTGAAGAACGGCGCGCGCCTGCCGAGCGAGCGTGATCTTGCCCAGGAACTCGGCGTTTCGAGACCCTCCTTGCGCGAGGCTCTGATCGCGCTGGAAATCGAGGGGACTGTCGAAATCCGTGGCGGTTCCGGCATCTACCTGACGGCCGATGCTCCGAAAAATACGCAAACATCCTCGATTTACGGGGAAAGCCCCTCGGAATTGATGCAAGCCCGTTCAATGGTGGAGGGGAGTGCCGTGCTGGTCGCCGCCGGCAGGATTACCGAGGAGGCTCTGGCCGATTTGCAGCGGATTTTGTCGGAGATGGCGGAGGCCATCGCGGCCGGCAACGTCCCGCTCGAGCAGGACAAGGCCTTTCACCTGCGCATCGCCAGCGAAACCGGCAACTCGGTCATCGAAAAAATCATCGCCGGTCTTTTCGAAGAGCGTCACAACCCCATTGCCAAGCGCCTTCAGGACCGCTTCGGCGGCGGGAAATCCTGGGCGCTTGCCCTGCAGGAGCATCAGGCCATCTTCGATGCACTCAGTGCCCGCGATCCGCTGTTGGCGCAGGCCGAGATGCATCGCCATCTTGACGCTTCCCGGCGGCGCTGGCTGGAGACCAAGGCTCTCGATGGCCGCGCGGCAGCAAAATCACCGCCAAACTTTTCCTGACCCGCATGTCGATCACGACTTGATCCACTGTCGCACGGCTTTGGCGACGCTTGGCTTCGTAATCCTAAAGACGGTCTTCCGGACTTCGCAGATTGATCTCTGTCAAGGCGAGCCGCTGGAAGGAGGCGGATAGAAGGCACATCCCGACGTGATAAGGTGGGAGTGTGACTTGAACCGCTATTGGAAAATCGCCGGCGGCGTGGCGGCCATCGCGGCCGTGCTCTATTTCGGTTGGCAATATCGCGCCGCCCAGATTGCTGCGGAAGCGATGAAGGGAATTGCCAGTGGCAACGGCCGCATCGAGGCAGTGGAAATCGACCTTGCGGCACGCACGGCGGGTCGCCTCAAGGAGGTGCTGGTTCGGGAGGGCGATTATGTCGAGACCGATCAGGTCGTCGCCCGCATGGATATCGAACAGCTCGAAGCACAGAGGCGCGAAGCCGAGGCCCAACTGACGCGCGCCCGGATCGGGATCGAAACGGCGCAAAGCCTTGTTGCCCAGCGGCAGGCAGAGAAGAATGCTGCAGTCGCGACCGTCGCGCAGGATCAGGTTCTCCTCCAGTCAGCGCAGAAACGACTCGGGCGGAGCACGCAACTTTCTACATCGGGTTCCGTGTCCGACCAGACCGTCGATGACGACCGCGCCCGCGTCGATGGGGCTGCCGCCACGCTGGATGCCGGAACAGCCCATGTTGCGGCGAGCGAGGCTGCCGTGACCACATCGCAGGCGCAGGTGATGGATGCGAAGGCCGTGGTCCAGGCGGCTGAGGCAACACTTGCCCGCATCAACGCGGATTTGCGCGACAGCGACCTGAAAGCGCCGCGCAACGGGCGCGTCCAGTATCTGGTCGCACAGCCGGGCGAGATCGTCGCGGCCGGTGGACGCGTTCTGAACATGCTGGATGTCGGCGACGTTTACATGACCTTCTTTCTCTCCACCGAAAACGCCGGCCGCATCGCCGTCGGCAGCGAAGCACGGATCGTTCTCGATGCGGCCCCGCAATATGTCATTCCCGCCCGCATATCCTTTATCTCCGATGTCGCCCAGTTCACACCGAAGACCGTGGAAACGCAGGAGGAGCGCGCCAAGCTGATGTTCCGCATCCGGGCGCAGGTCTCGCGGGAGCTCCTCCAGAAATATCTGGCGCAGGTGAAGACAGGTCTTCCCGGCAGGGCTTACGTCAAGACCGATCCGGCGGCTCCATGGCCGGCGGATCTGGCAAAACCGCTGACGCCTTGAGGGTGGAGACATCCTGTCATGGTCGAAGCGAGTGAACCGCCCCTTGTCGTCCAATTGGAAAACCTGAGCCATTCCTATGGCAAGACGAGCGCGCTCGAAAACGTCTCGCTCGACATCAGGCAAGGGGCGATGGTTGCACTCATCGGGCCGGACGGCGTCGGGAAATCGACGCTGCTGTCGATTGTGGCGGGTGCTCGCACCATTCAGCACGGTGACGTGACCGTGCTCGGCGGCGATATGAGGCGTTCCAGCCACCGCGGCCGCGTCTGCCCGACCATTGCCTATATGCCGCAAGGGCTGGGCCGCAATCTCTACCCCACGCTTTCGGTTTTCGAGAACATCGATTTCTTCGGCAGCCTCTTCGGGGTGCCCGGCGACCGGCGCCGCAAGCGTATCAGCGAACTTCTGCAATGGACGGGGCTTGCGTCTTTCGAGGATCGTCCCGCGGGCAAGCTCTCCGGCGGCATGAAGCAGAAGCTGGGGCTTTGCTGCGCGCTGCTTCACAATCCGGATCTGCTGATCCTGGATGAGCCGACAACGGGCGTGGATCCTTTGTCGCGTCAGCAGTTCTGGAAGCTCATCGAGGAAATCCGGTCAGACCGGCCGCAGATGACCGTGATCGTCGCCACGGCCTATATGGAGGAGGCCGCACGGTTCGAGCATCTCGTGGCCATGAAGGCCGGCAGGATACGGGCGCAGGGGTCGCTTGCCGAAATACTCTCGCAGACGGCCACCGATACGCTTGATGCTGCCTATCTGGCCCTGATGTCGGAGGATCGACAAAGCCGGCAGCGTGTGGCCTTACCACCGGCTCCCTCCTTTGACGACGCCGAGATCGCCATCCGGGCGGAGCATCTGAGGGCGAAGTTCGGTGACTTTGTCGCGGTGGACGATGTCAGCTTCGAGATCCGGCGTGGCGAGATCTTTGGCTTCATCGGCTCCAACGGCTGCGGAAAGACCACGACGATGAAGATGCTGACGGGCCTGCTCCCCTCCGATCGGGGAACAGCCTACCTCTTCGGTAACGCAGTCGATCCGCGCGACATGGAAACACGCCGTCGCGTCGGTTACATGGCGCAGTCCTTCTCGCTGTATTCCGAACTCACGGTTCGGCAGAATCTCGATCTCCACGCGCGGCTCCTGCGCATGCCGGGGGCAGCCATCCCTGATCGCATTGCGCAGATCGCAAGCCGGTTCGATCTGACCAATATCATGGACACGCTGCCCGGATCGTTGCCGCTGGGCATCCGGCAGAGGCTTTCGCTGGCAGCAGCGCTGGTTCATTCGCCCGAAATCCTCATTCTCGACGAGCCGACGTCAGGCGTCGATCCCGCGGCCCGCGATGATTTCTGGGACATGCTGACCGCGCTGTCGCGGCAGGATAACGTCACCATCTTCATCTCCACCCATTTCATGGACGAAGCGGAACGCTGCGATCGCGTCGCTCTCATGCATGAAGGGCGCGTCCTGGCAACCGACACGCCCGCGGCCATTCGTGCCAGCCATGACGCGGCAACGCTGGAGGAAGCCTTCGTCGCGTATCTCAGGAACGAGTCGGGAGAGGAATTGCCGACGCGTCTTTCGCGCGAAGCCGGTTCCATGGATGCTCACTCTTCTGTCCCGACGAGACAGCGCCGCTTCTTCGACCCGCGCCGCGCGGCAAGTTACAGCTACCGCGAGATGCTGGAATTGCGCCGCGACCCGATCCGGGCGGCGCTCGCGCTCATCGGCAGCGTCCTTCTCATGTTCGTCTTCGGCTATGGCATCAACACAGATGTCAAGGACATGACATTCGCGGTTCTGGACGGCGACAACACCGCTGTCAGCAGGGATTATGTCGCAGCTCTCTCCGGCTCGCCCTACTTCATCCAGCAGAGCCCCTTGACCGATTACGCCGATCTTGATCGGCGGATGCGCGACGGTTCGCTTCAGCTCGCCATCGACATTCCCGCTGGCTTTGCCACCCGTCTCGCACACGGGCGAGACGTGGAAATCGGCGCCTGGGTGGATGGGGCAATGCCGCAAAGAGCCGAAACCCTGGTTGGCTACGTGAACGGAATGCATGCCCACTGGCTTGCCCAGCGCGCCCGCGATCTCTACGGCGACGCTGCATCAGCCGGGTTAACCATCGAGACGCGGTTTCGCTACAACCCCAATCTCGAGAGCCTGATTTCCATGGCGCCAGCGGTTATTCCGCTTCTGCTCCTGCTGATCCCCGCAATCCTGTCGACGCTTTCCGTCGTGCGCGAAAAGGACCTTGGCTCCATCGTCAATTTCTACGTGACGCCCGTCACCCGGCTGGAATTCCTGCTGGGCAAACAAATGCCCTATCTGGCGCTCGGGGTCGTCAATGCGCTGCTCCTGTGGCTGTTCGCCCTGCTGGTGTTTCGCGTCCCGTTTACCGGGAGTTTCAGCGCTTTCGCGGTGGCAGCCGTGCTCTATGTGGGCTTTTCGACCGCCTTTGGTCTTCTGGTCTCCACCTTCATGTCGAGCCAGATCGCCGCCATCTTCGGCACGACGCTCATGACGATCATTCCGGCGGTGCAGTTTTCCGGGATGATCGACCCGGTTTCATCGCTACAAGGCGTCGGCGCGTGGATCGGTAACATCTACCCGACGACATATTTCAACATCATCGCGCGCGGGACGTTCTCGAAAGGTCTGATGCTCGACCAGCTCGGCAGCACGCTGGTTCCGCTGCTGCTTGCCGGCCCGTTGCTGATCTTCATTGCCGCCCTGCTTCTCAAGAAACAGGCGGCATGAGATGAGATTGGCGACCGTCTTCCACCTCGGTGTCAAGGAATTGCGCGGTCTCATGCGCGACCCGGCCCTGATCGCCTTTATCATCTACGCCTTCACCGTTGCCGTGTATGTGGAAGCAAAGGCAGTCCCCGAAACACTGCGCAATGCGCCGATCGCGATTGCCGATGAAGACGACTCTCCGCTTTCCCGCCGCATTGCCGATGCGTTTGCCGCGCCTTATTTCAAGGCCCCGGTCATGATCGCCCCGCGCGACGCAGATGCGCGTCTGGACAAGGGGATCGACACATTTGCACTCGATATTCCACCAAATTTCCAGAGCGACCTGATCAACGGAAAATCCCCCTCCGTGCAAGTCAATGTCGATGCGACCCGCATGACGCAGGCCTTCTCCGGATCCGGCTATGTGCAGTCCATCGTGACGTCCGAGGTCAACAGCTTCCTGGCAGCGGGTAACGCCACTCGGCCAGCAAATGCAGACCTCGTGCTGCGGGCCCGCTTCAATCCGGAACTGAACCAGGGTTGGTTCGGCTCCGTCATGCATGTCATCGACAGCGTGACCATGCTGTCGATCATTCTGAGCGGTACAGCTCTCATTCGCGAACGCGAGCGCGGAACACTCGAGCATCTGCTTGTCATGCCGGTTAAACCCAGCGAGATCATGGCTGCCAAAGTGATATCCATGGGGCTGGTGGTCTTTGGAGCGACCTGGCTTTCGCTCGCATTCGTCGTTCAAGGCTTGCTCAAGGTGCCGATCGAGGGGTCGGTGGCGCTTTTCATGGCGGGAGCGGTTCTTCATCTGCTGGCGACGACGGCGATGGGGATCGCGCTTGCCATCCTCGCGGGGTCCATGCCGCAGTTCGGCCTTTTGCTCATGCTGGTGCTGATGCCGCTCGAAATCCTGTCCGGCGCGACCACGCCGCGCGAAAGCATGCCCTCAGCCATCCAGACCATCATGCTCGCGGCGCCCAATACACATTTTATCGCCATGGCCCAGGCCATCCTTTATCGAGGCGCGGGTCTCTCGGTGGTATGGCCGCAATTCCTGTGGCTCGCGGGGATCTCGACCGCTCTCTTCACCTTTTCGCTGCGACGGTTCCAGCAGTCACTCAGGTGATGAGGACCGAGGTCTGAACTGGTTGCCGATCCTGTGCCGCCTCGAACCGGCCAGGAACGAACGGGCAAAGACGGAGTTTGGTGGCTGCCCCACAGAGGAGGATGCCATGCAGGACCTGTCAGAACTCAATGATCTCTTGCGGGTCTTGCAATCGCGCCGCGCAAGAACAGGGCAAAAGGCTCGCCATATTCCCGCGCTCTTGAGCCCGTTGGAACCGAGCTCCGCTGTCCGGCATGAAGCGGCCTTGGATGCCTGGTGTTGAGGGACATCCATGGAACTCCGAAGGACGCTGATTGGCGGCGCGGGTCTTGTTCTCGCTGCGGGGCTTTCGACCCTCTGGGTCCTGAGCGACGCCACGCCACGATTCAACGCCGAGGACAACCGGATACCTGCGGGGGATGCGGCGCGGGGCAAACTCGTCTTCATCGCGGCCGACTGCGCCTCGTGTCATGCGCGCCCCGGTCAGCCGGATCGATTGCGCCTCGGCGGCGGCCTCTCCCTCGCCTCTCCCTTCGGCACGTTCCGCGTGCCCAATATCTCGCCCGACCCGGTGGACGGCATCGGCACGTGGTCGGTCACCGATCTCGCCAATGCGCTGATCGCGGGCGTCTCGCCCGAGCATAAACACTACTATCCGGCCTTTCCCTATCCGAGTTACACGGGCATGGCGCTTCAGGATGTGGCCGATCTCTATGCCTATCTGCGAACGCTGCCGCCAGTTGCGGGTCGCGCGCCACCGCATGACCTGCCGCTGATTTTCCGCTATCGTCGAATGATTGCAGGATGGAAATGGCTGTTCTTTCGCGAAGGCCGGTCGGCTGCCAGTTTGACCGGTGAGCCAGTGCACGATCGCGGTGCCTATCTCGTTGAGGTGCTCGGGCATTGTGCCGACTGCCATTCGACCCGCAATGTGCTTGGCGCGATCAAGCCGAAAACGCGTTTTGCCGGTGGCCCCGACCCCGAAGGCACCGGTTTCGTCCCCAATATAACGCCCGACGGCATTGGAGATTGGTCTGAAGATGACATCGTCAGGGCCCTGACGACGGGAGACACGCCTAATCACGGACGGCTTGGATCGTCGATGACCGACGTCGTCGCCAATACGGCATCCCTCCCCGAAAGCGATCGACGGGCCATCGCACGCTACATCAAATCGCTTCCCGCACGGCCGACACCGAAACCTTGACCGACATTCAGCGGCTATAAAGATAAGCGGCAAGGTGCCGGGCTTCAGTCGGCGTGATACCGGTCGCAGGCATCGCCGAGTGCGGCGAGAATGTCTGCGGAGCGACAATCCAGATGACGAGGTTTTCAGCCGAGTTATTGGCGACGCCCGCGATATAGACCCGATCCCGTAGACCCGACAGCGAGCCGCCGACCCTCCCGTCAGCACCCGCGACACCGGGGATGGTGTGACAACCGGTGCATCCGTAGCGCCGGAAAACAGGCGGGGCCAAAGCCGGATCGCCGCCGGTGAGCGCCTCTGCAATGGCAACACGCCGGCTCTGCTCACGCAGTCGGTCGCCCGCGATGCCGACCAACATCATAGCAGCGCTAAGGAGCACAAGCATGAATAACGGTTTAGGCGGGATCGGCATGCAGCCCTCCCCTGCCCGACCGCCCGATCCAGATCATCAGCATCCAGAGGGCCGCGCCCGCATACACGATGCCGCCGGGAACCCACATCAAGAGCCCGGCCAATTGCTGGTCCTCGAGAGGCGTCATTCCCCATTCCGGCGCAAACCGCGTCTGTGTGACGAACAACACGCGTGGGCTGAGTGCGATCAACGCCCCCAGTGCGCTCGTGTGCATCATGGTGATGAAGAGATGCCAGGCTGCAGTGCCACGTCCCGCGCGCCAGATCATCGCCCACCAGAAGAAGATGGCGGTCGCCAGAAAACTCACATGCTGCAGCCGATGAAGCATCAGACTGTCCAACGTGGAATCGAAGAGCGGCGGCGCGTGCCATGTCCAGATGGCAAGCCCATGCAACGTCGTGGCCAGTGTCGGGGAGGTCAGCCACCACCATCCCCGCCGCAGGAGACCTTCCGCCAAAAGCGGTGCGATGGCTCTGCGTGTCCGCTCCGGAAAGGCCCAGAGCATGAGCCCGCCGGGGCGCGCCATGACCAGAAGCGGCGCGGCGACGGTCATGACCAGTTCATGCTCGATCATGTGGACGGTGAAAAGATGCTCCCCGAGTTCATGGACCGGCGAGACAAGCGCCAGGACAAGCGTCAGCATTGCGGCAAGGAAGAAGAGCGCCGGACGTGCCTGCCGCCCCGCAAAGCCGCGCCGTCTGAATGCCAGTCGTTCGAAACCCAAGCCATAAAGGATCGAGGTCAGGCCGATCGGAACGACGATGATCGGATCGAATGCCCAGCCGACAGCGTCATGGCTCTCGCCCGCATGCGCCCAGGCATTGAGGGGAAACGCGGCCCAGAGCAGAACGAGTGTCAATGCGCGCATGGATCGATCAGCAAGGCTGCCGCTCCCTGCATCAAGAGCGCGAAGGTGAAGACCGGACCGGTGATCAGACCGACATGATCCACAAAGCGTGCATTTGTGTTCAGTGACCGGGTCCGAACCAGCCAGAGCATGCAGCATCCCAGGGCAGCGAAAGTCGCCGCCGCGAACGCAATCCATCCCGTGAGGCTGCTCCCTCGGCCACAGTCCGCATAGGGCATGATCTCGCCCATCTGGAGGCTCACGGCCCAGACGAGCGGTGGCAGAACGAGGCTGGAGTTTCGCAGCAACTGGCCCATCATAGCCGTGGCACCCAATAGAGGCAGACGTAAAGCGGTAGCCAGGTCAGGACGACGAAGTTCCAGTACATGGCGTTGTCCTGCACATCGCCGTAGCGACGCGGATTGTCGGCGTGACGAGTGAACATGAGGCAGGTCAGCACGACGGTATCGACCAGGTCGGTCAGGATATGGGTCGTGTGGAGGCCGAGGATCGTCCACGTAATCGAGCCATAGGCGTTATCGTCCCACCAGACATGCAGCGCCGGGAACTCGTAGACGCGGAAAGCAAGCGGCGCGATCCCCAGGAGCGTCATGATGACGAGGCCGATCTGCACCCGGCGCAACTGCCGGCGCTTCGCCCAGCGCGAGATCAGCATGTTAGGCACCACGCTTGCAACAAGGATCGCCGTGAGCCAGGTTCCCGGCGCCAGATCCGGCGCCGGCGCATCGATCGGCCACGTCTCAGCAAGAGACATCAGATAGAAATAGACGGCAACGGCCAGTGCGAAACCAGAACCCTCGATCAGCATGAAAGCCGCCGTTCCCCACCAGGTGGGACTTGCCGCGCCCATCCCGTGAAGCGGCAGACGCGAGACGTCGAGAACAGCCTGCTCCTTCATGACATCTCCTCCTTCGTGCCCTTCGGCCAGAACCAGCCGATCAGCGTGACAGCCATGGGAAACGCGCCCCAGACCACAGCCCAGGGTGTGAAGATCGAACCGATAAGCATGGCCGAGGTTGCAAGGGCGGCGAAGAACGGCCACAGCGAGTCCTCCGGGACGGATTCCCGGGCTTGCGGAATTGCCGCTGCAAGGCTGGTGACAAGCAGTTCGCGCCGGTCCGTTCGCAGGCCCGAGGTGACGGGCAACGCATCCTTCTCGTCCCAGAGCGGCTCGCGGCTGAACACGACCGGAATATGGGCGAAATTGTAAGCTGGTGGCGGCGAGGCCGTGGCCCATTCCAGCGTCGAAGCACCCCACGGGTTCCGGCCGGCCGGAAGCCCGCTCCGCCTGCTTCTGACCACGTCGATGAAGAAGACGAGGAATCCCGCCGCCAGCACGAGGGAACTGAGGCTGACGAAGAGGTTGAGCCCCGCCCAGGGCAGTTCCGGCTGGTAGGTGTAGATGCGCCGAGGCATGCCGATCAGCCCCAGAATGTGCATGGGGAAGAAGGTCAGATGGAAGCCGGCGAAGATCAGCCAGAAGGACAGCTTGCCCAGCCGCTCGCTCATCATCCGTCCTGTCATTTTGGGAAACCAGTAGTAGACGGCGCCCAGAAGCGGAAACACCGCGCCGCCGACCAGCACGTAATGGAAATGTGCGACGACGAAATAGGTGTCGTGGACCTGCGTGTCGAAAGGCAACGAGGCGACCATGACGCCGGTCAGCCCGCCGAGCACGAAGGTGACGATGAAGCCGAGCACGAAGAGAAAGGGCACCCTGAAGACAGGCTTTCCAGCCCAGATCGTCGCCAGCCAGCAGAAGATCTGAGCGCCCGCCGGCAACGCGATGGCCATGCTGGAGGCGGTAAAGAAACTTTCCCCCACGCGCGGCAGGCCGGTCACGAACATGTGGTGGACCCAGAGCCCGAAGGAGAGGATGCCCGTCGCAATGAGGGCGCCGACCAGCAGCATGTAGCCGAAGAGTGGTCGCCGGACGAAGGTGGGCAGGATGGTCGAGACCATGCCGACCGCCGGCAGGAAGATGATGTAGACCTCCGGATGGCCGAAGAACCAGAAGAGATGCTGCCACAAGAGCGCGTCGCCGCCCTTCGCCGGGTTGTAGAACTGGGTTCCAACGAGACGGTCGAGGATCAGCGTCGAGCTGGCGAACATGATGGCCGGCATGGCGAAGATGACGAGGAAGGCCATGACCAGCATGGCCCAGACGAGAACGGGAACGCGGTCGAGCGACATGCCGGGCGCGCGCTGCTTGAAGACCGTCACGACGATTTCGACCGCGACGGCAAGGGCCGCGATCTCGGTGAAGGTGATCATCTGAGCCCAGAGATCGGCGCGCTTGCCCGGACCATATTCCGGGCCGGACAGCGGCACATAGGCAAACCAGCCGACGTCGGGCGCGGTATCGAGCGCGAAAGAGAGCCAGAGAAGCAACCCGCCGCCCAGGAACATCCAGTAGGAAAAGGCATTCAGCCGCGGAAACGCGATATTGCGCGTCCCGACCATCAGCGGCACGAGATAGACCGCCATCGCCTCCATCACCGGCACGGCAAACAGAAACATCATGTTCGTGCCATGCATGGTGAAGATCTGATTGTAGCGGTCGGGCGAGATGTAGCGCGCCTCGGGCCGCGACAATTGCAGCCGCATGGCGAGCGCAAGAATTCCGCCGAGAATCAGAAACACAAAGGCGGTGGCGATATAGCGGCGGGCAATCACCTTGTGATCGACAGTTGCGATCGCGGCCCAGAGGCCGGGCGGCGAGGTCCATGTCCGCATCAGCCTTGCGTGAAGCTCTGCGTCCGCGATGTCCGTGTCACGCGGCGTGAGGATGGGATCGTCCTTCGTCATCGCAGGCCCTCCAGATAGGCGGAAACCTGTCGCACCTCGTCGCTGGAAAGCGGCACGAGCGGCATGTTGTTGCCGGGCTTCAGCGTCTGCGGATCGGCAATCCAGGCGGCGAGCGATCCGCGCGTGACGGGAAGCAACCCGGCGCCCAGGGTCTGACGGCTGCCGATATGCGTGAGATCGGGCCCGGTGGAGCCTTTGGCAGCCGTGCCGCGGATGGTGTGACAGGCCGCGCAGGGTTTGCCGAGAAAGACCGCCCTGCCCGCCTCCGCTTCGGCGGTGATGGGGTCCGCCGCAGGCTTCTGCTGTTCCGCAAGCCATGCGGCATAATCGTCCTCATCCTCCGCCACGACGACAAGCGCCATGTGACTGTGCTGGATGCCGCAGAACTCAGCGCATTGGCCGCGATAGATACCCTGGCGTTCCGCATGCAGCCGCTGTTCGTTGCGGCGGCCGGGGATCATGTCCTGCTTGCCGGCAAGTGCCGGTATCCAGAGCGAATGAATGACATCGAGCGCTTCCAGGGTGATCAGGACATCCTTGCCGACCGGAATATGCAGCTCGTTTGCGGTCTGAAAGAGCGGACGATTTTCGCTATCCGCGTAGGTAAATTGCCACCACCATTGCTGCGCCTTGGCCTGGACGATGACGTCAGGCGGATGCGAGCTGTAAAGAGCCCGGGTCGCGTAGAAGCTGGCAACGGTCAGGCCGGCCACGATGATCGCAGTGGCCGCAAGCGCACTATAGACGGCAAGCCGAAGGCGGTGATCATGGATCTTGTTGCCGGCCGCAAACTCGGTACGCCGGCGAAGGAGCGCCCAGAAGAGGACACCGACCACGGCGATCCACACAAGGGCGCAGACCAGCACGATGAGAAGGATAAGCCCTTTCAAGGCGGTTGCCGCCTGACCTTCTGCATGCAGCGCCGACTGCGTGCCGTTGCAGCCGCAAAGCGGCAGAGCGAGCAGGAGACCGCCGGCGCGCAGGTTCAGTTTCGACCTCATGGCGTCGGCCCCTGATCGGGATGGTGCGGCGTCGGGCCCGGGTCGAACAGGATTTCCGCCGGCGCTCGGTTTTCAGCGGGGATCGGGCTCTTGTCATCGTTTCGGCCAGGGGCTGAAAGATGTGCGGAATAGGCCCCAAGCGACTTGATGTAACCTGCAAGCTGCCAAATTTCGTCCGCCGTCATCTTGTCGCGGAAGGCTGGCATGCCGTGGGGGCGCCCGTCACGGATCGAGGCGACAATGGAAACAAGCCCGGGTCCGTAAAGCCACCATCCGTCGATGAAGGAGGGTCCCTTTCCGCCCTGACCGTCGCCATGGCAGGCGGCACATCCGAACCAGCTGTAGAGCCGCTTGCCCTGACTGAGTTCGAAGCTTCCGGCCTCGTAGGGTTTTCCCATTGCGAAGAACGCTTCCGGAGGTGCGCCGCCAATTCCGCTGGCCATGAGCTTGATATCGTTGAGGCCAGCTTGCAGCGGTGGCGGCAGGCGGAACGTTCGCGGCTCACGCGCCCATCCGACATAGGCAGCCATGGCCAGAACGACCACTGCACCCGCTGCCGACGCCAACCTTACCGCGACCGGATACTGCTTCACATTTCACGACCTGACGATGAGACACCCAAGGCCGGGCCCGCACGGCAGAGCCCGATCGCACCGAACCGCGACAAGATGTGGAAGTTCCCCACATGCGGTACGCGCGGGCGGGAACTTTCGCCTCAAGCCCTCGTTCGAAGTCCATCGGTTCACCTGCGGCAAGCAGCGCGCGGACATCAGGGAGAGAATGATGGCAGACGAGGAAACGGTTCATTACGACGGCCCGGCAGGTGGGTGGGGCTCGCTCACAGGGATCGCCCGAATCTTCGGAAAGGAGTGGAATACGCCGGCCGTGCTCGAGACGCTCGCCCGCCAGAACAAGCCGGGCGGCTTCATGTGCGTCTCCTGCGCCTGGACGAAGCCAGCCAATTACCACGCCTTCGAATTCTGCGAGAACGGCGCCAAGGCCACTCTCTGGGAACTGACGACGCGCCGCTGCACGCCGGAGTTCTTTGCCAACCATACCGTCACGGAGTTGCAGGGCTGGACGGACTACGATCTCGAGCAGCAGGGTCGCCTGACGCATCCGCTGCGCTACGATCCCGTCAGCGACCGCTATCTTCCCTGTTCCTGGCAGGAGGCCTTTGCCGGCATCGGCCGCGAATTGCAGGCGCTCGATCCCGAAGGCGTCGTCTTCTACGCATCGGGCCGCGCAAGCCTGGAGACGGCCTATTGCTACGCCCTCTTCGCCCGGCTCTACGGTACGAACAATCTCCCTGACAGTTCCAACATGTGCCACGAGACGACCTCCGTGGCCCTGAAATCGGTCATCGGCGCGCCGGTGGGCACCTGCATCCACGAAGATTTTTCAAAGTGTGACGCGATCTTCTTCTTCGGCCAGAACACCGGTACCAACAGCCCGCGCTTCCTGCATGACCTGGAGGATGCCGTCAAACGCGGCTGTCGCATCGTCACCTTCAACCCCGTTCGTGAAAAAGGGCTCGAAGCCTTCATCAATCCGCAGAACCCGGTGGAAATGTTGACCGGTAGCGAAGTGCGGATTTCGGAGCTTTATCTGCAGGTCCGTGCGGGGGGCGATATTGCCGCGCTGATGGGTCTGGTCAAGCATGTGCTTGCAAAAGACGACGAAGCCAAGGTTGCCGGACGCTCGGTGCTCGACCGGGCCTTCATCAAGCAGCATACGACGGGGTTTGAGGAATTCGAGGCCCGTGCCCGGTCGACGTCCTGGGAGGAGATCGAGGCGGAGTCCGGTCTTGCGCGCGCAGATATCGAAGCGGCCGCCCAGGTCTATGTCGAGGCAGAGCGCACCATCGGCATCTACGGCATGGGCCTCACCCAGCAGGTCAACGGCTTTGAAAACATTGCCATGTTCGTTAATTTCCTGCTTTTGAAGGGCAATATCGGCCGGGAGGGGGCGGGCATTTCGCCGGTCCGAGGACATTCCAACGTGCAGGGCCAGCGCACGGTGGGCATTTCTGAAAAGCCTGAGCTTGTGCCGCTCGACAAGCTTGCCGCGATGTTCGGCTTCGAGCCGCCGCGCAAGAAGGGCATGAACACGGTCGAGGCCTGCGAAGGCATTCTGCAAGGCAAGGTCAAGGCTTTCTTCGGCCTCGGCGGCAATTTCGTCCGCGCCATACCCGAACGCGGAGCCATGGAAGCGGCATGGCGCAGCATGCGCCTGACCGTCCAGATTGCGACGAAGCTTAATCGCAGCCACCTGATCAACGGCGAGGTCGCCTATCTCCTGCCTTGCCTTGGCCGCTCGGAAAAGGACGAACAGGCCGGTGGACCGCAGACGGTGACGATGGAAGACAGCCTCAGCTGCATTCACGGTTCGGTCGGTCACAGGTCGCCGGCAAGCGACCATCTGCTCTCCGAGCTGGCCATCGTCGCCGGCATCGCCAAAGCCACCCTTCCGCCCAATCCGAAAGTCGACTGGGACGGATGGACTGCCGACTATGGACGCGTCCGTGATCTGATCGAGGAGACCTATCCAGAGCAGTTTCACGACTTCAACAAACGGCTTTTCACACCCGGCGGCTTCTATCGTGGCAACAGTGCGCGCGAGCGAATCTGGAAGACGAAAAGCGGCAAGGCCGAGTTCACAACACCCGCCATGTTGTCGGCCACCGGCTTTGAGGATCGTCCGGACCGCTACCGGCTTATCACGCTGCGCAGCAACGACCAGTTCAATACGACTATTTACGGCTTTGACGATCGCCTTCGTGGTGTGAACGGAACCCGGGACGTTCTGCTGATCAGTCCCGAGGAAATGCAGCATGCGGGATTGCAGAAGGACCAGATCGTCTCACTCGTCAGCGACGCGGACGATGGTGTGGAGCGAGTGGTCACGGGCCTGAAGGTTCTGCCCTTCTCACTCCCGCGTGGCTGCATCGCGGGATATTACCCCGAGCTGAACCCGCTGGTTCCGCTTTCCCATCACGACAGGAAATCGAAGACGCCTGCGACGAAGGCTGTGCCAGTCAGGATTGTTATCTGAGTTTGAATGGCAGGCTTGTTGATCTGCGTTTGGAAAGGGATGACCGAAGGAGAGTGCGGGGACGCGCTCCCTAAGGCCATTCCAAACCGATCACGACGTCTTGTCGATCACATCCCTGACGCGCGTTGCCAGTTGCTCGAACGTGAAGGGCTTTGAAATGAGCTCCAGACCGGCATCAAGACGACCGTGGTGGACAATGGCGTTTCGCGAATAGCCGGTCGTGAACAAGACTTTCAAACCCGGACGTAACTTCTCGGCTTCGTCGGCGAGCTGTTTCCCCGTCCGACCCGGCAGGACGACATCGGTGAAGAGAAGATCGATGCGCTGTTCCGTCTTGAGGATGGCCAGCGCCTCTTCGCATTCGGATGCCTGGAGTATCGTGTATCCGAGTTCGGACAGGATCATGGTGCTGTAGGCCCTGACGTCGTCATTATCCTCGACCACGAGGATGACTTCACCATCGCTGCTGGCCGGAATTGCTGGATTGCCCTCCAGCATCGTGGCGTCGGATTGCCCGCGATAGCGAGGGAAATACAGCTTGATCGTGGTTCCCTGCCCTTCTTCGCTGCAGATCGTGACATGGCCCCCCGATTGCTTGACGAACCCGTAGACCATGCTCAGACCAAGCCCCGTTCCGCGACCGACCTCCTTAGTCGTGTAGAAGGGTTCGAAGGCGCGACTTAAGGTTTCCGGGGACATCCCGGTACCGGAATCGCGGACGGCGATCATGACATATTGCCCCGGCACGACCTCGGCATCGGTGGCCGTGTAACTCTCGTCAAGCGCGGTATTGGCTGTTTCGAGCGTCAGCTTCCCGCCTTCCGGCATGGCGTCGCGCGCATTGACGGCCAAGTTGATGATGGCGCTTTCCAGCTGGTTTTGATCGACTTCTATGGTCCAGACCCCGGGAACCAGCACGCCTTCGAGTTCGATATGCTCCCCAATGCTGCGATGAAGCAGCTCGTTCATGTCGCGCACGAGAATGTTGGGGTCGACAGGTTTGGGGTTCAGCGGCTGGCGGCGGGAGAAAGCGAGCAGGCGGCCGGTCAGACTTGCCGCGCGATGTGCGCCCTGGAGCGCCATGTCGGCAGCCCGGGCGATCCTCGCGTCGTCACCGGGCTTGCTGCGCTTGATCGTGTCGAGCCCCCCGATGATGACCGTCAGAAGATTGTTGAAATCATGCGCCACACCCCCGGTCAGCTGGCCCACGGCCTCCATTTTCTGCGCTTGGCGAAGGGCGTCTTCCGCCTTCGTGCGCTGCGCGATTTCATCGGCAACGCGCTGTTCGAGCGTGGCGTTGAGCGCCTGCAGTTCCTCTTCTGCAATTCGACGCTGCGCAAGTTCGCGTTCTGCGGCTTGAAACAGCTGCGCATTGTCGATCGCCACGGCAGCCTGACTTGCCAGCGCTGCCACGCGTTCCTCTGCGCGGTCATCGAACATGTTTGCTTTGGAATGCCCGAAGAACAAGCCGCCGATCACCGCGCCGGTTCGTGACTTGACCGGAACGGCCATATAGCTTCGGACCGGCAGATGGCCTTCAGGCATGCCATAATGCGGAGCCGACTTGCCATAGCGGGGGTCGGCGGTGATGTCGGGCGAGCGCACGATTTCCTTGCCTGCAAACGTCGGATGGAAGACCTCCGTATTACGCGGCATCGGAAACCGCGCGAAGGCCTCGCGCGGGGCTCCGGAGAGGCTGTAGAGCGTGTATCGCTCGCCTTTTTCATCGACCACATTGTGGAAGAACGCCCCGAATTCGGCACCACTCAGCTCCACGCTCGCATCGGTGATGGCCTGCACCAGCCTTTCCCGGTCGAGATTGCCCGAGATCGCATTGGCGGTGTGGTTGAGGATGGAGAGCGCCCGCATCTGCTCCTCGAGTTCGTGCGTCGCCTGCTTTTCCGCCGTGATATCGATGACCACACCGGACATGTTCTTCTGGCCATCAACGGTTTTCTCGACGCTGCCGCGGACCACGACCACCCGCTCTTCGCCGCTTCCGTGAACCCGGTACTCCGCCTCATACGGCTCTCCCGTCTCGACGGAACGGTTGAGGACCGACAGAACCCGTTCGACATCCCGGTTATCGATTCCGCCCACGAAATCCTGCAGCGGAAGCCCTGCCTCGGCATCGGATGGATTGACGCCGAACACTTCGGCGAGCGGCCCCTGGATCGCGAGGCGGTTGCTGTCGACGGCCCAGTCGAACACCGCAACGCGCCCTGTCGAAAGCGCGAGCCCCAGGCGCTCCTGCGTCATGAGAAAACGCTGCTCGCTCCTGAAAACGGCACGCGCCGCCTCGCGCCGGATCTCGGCCATCTGGATATTCGAATGAACACGCGCGACCAGTTCGCGCGCGGCGAAGGGCTTGATGAGGTAGTCATCGGCGCCCGCGTCCAGTCCCTCGACCTTGGCCTCTTCGCCCGCGCGTGCCGACAGCATGATGACCGGCACTTCGGCAAGGCCGCTCTCGGCGCGCACTGCCCTCAGCAGGCCAAAGCCGTCGAGTTTCGGCATCATGACGTCCGTCAGGATCAGGTCAGGCTTGCGTTCACGCGCAAGATGAAGCGCTGTCTCGCCATCCGGAGCGACGACCACGTCGTAGCCCTGCGCTTCGAGAAGACGGCCGACATAGGAGCGCATGTCGGCATTGTCGTCTGCCAGAAGTACCCTCTTGTCCGCTTTCGGAACCGGGCCTCCCTGTAGGGCCAGCGCATTCAATCCCGAAGCGGAAATCTCCGCGCCTGCTTCCGGGTCCTGGCCGTCGGGCAACCAGCGTAGAGCCTCTTCAACGAATTCATGCGACCGGGAAACGACGGCGCCCGTTTGGGCGCTGTCGTCAATAATCTTCTCCTGTCGGAGATGCGCCCTTCCTAGGGGGAGCGACACGCTAAAGGTCGTACCCTCGCCCTCGGTGCTCCTTGCCGAGATCGTGCCACCATGCAGAGTGACCAGCTCATGCACCAGTGCGAGACCGATGCCGCTGCCTTCAAAACTACGCCCCCTGGTGGCCTCGATGCGATGGAAGCGCTCAAACAGCCTGGGCATTTCCTCCGCCGGAATGCCAACGCCGGTGTCGCGTACCTCGACGATCGCGTCGCGACCATCCTCCGCCAGCCGAACCGAGACCGCGATCTCGCCTTCCAAGGTGAACTTGAAGGCGTTGGACAGGAGGTTGAGGATCACCTTCTCCCACATTTCGCGGTCGATGAAGACGGGCTCGGGAAGTGGCCGGCAGTCTATCTCGAGCTTGAGCCCCGCCTTCTCGATGGCAGAGCGGAAGCTGGCAGCGATGTCCGCAGTAAACACGCTGATGTCTGTCGCCTGATGCCTGGCGCTGACACGTCCCGCCTCGATCCGCGAAAAATCGAGGAGGCTGTTGACCAGCCGCAGAAGACGCGTGCCATTGCGATGGGCAAGTTCCACATGGGACAGTATCCGCTCGGTTGGCAGCTGTCCTGCCAGCGCATCTTCAAGCGGCCCCAGCATAAGGGTCAACGGGGTCCGAAATTCGTGAGAAACATTGGAAAAGAAGGCCGTTTTTGCACGGTCGAGTTCGGCTAGCGCCGCCACGCGCCGCCTCTCCTCTTCATAAGCATCGGCATTTGCTATGGCGGAGGCGATCTGACCGGCCGCGAGCTGAAGGAAGCCACGATAGTTCTCGTCGAACTTCCGATAGGGGCTGAGACCGACCACCAGAATGCCCGCCCTGCCCGTGTCCCCGGAGGGCGGCACAAAAAGGATCGCTGCCTGCGTACTTTCGCGATCCCATGCGCCCCTGGGCGGGGCGCCAGGCAGGAAATCCGTGATATCGTCGACCAGCGCCGGCTGGTGATCGTTCAGGACTTTGGCAATCGGCCAGGCATGGAGACCTTCCGTCGACTGGACCTCCCCCACTCCGAACGAGGCGGCGAGACTGACGTCCGAGCCGTGTGCGGGGGCCATGAAAAGCTGAGCAAATGTAATGTCGTGCTGATCGGTCGAGAGCGCGTGGATACTCCGTTCACAGGCCTCCTGCCACGTTCGCGCGTCCACCGTGCGAGCGGCCAGTTCCCGCAAAAGTCTCAGCTGCCGGTCTCCGATGACCCTTCGCGTATCGTCGGTATTGGCGCAGATGATGCCGCCCGGCATGCCATCATCGGTCGGGATGGGGCTGTAGGAAAAGGTATAATACGTTTCCTCCGGATATCCGTACCGCTCCATGATGAGCAGCTGTTCCTCGACATAGGTCCCCTCGATGCCGCCCATCGCCGTCGTCAGCATGGGGCCGATTTCCGGCCAGATTTCCCTCCAGATCTCGGCCGTGGGGCGGCCCAGCGCCCAGGGGTGCTTGCCCCCGATAATGGACATGTAGGCATCATTGTAGAGATAGATCAGCTGGTTGCCCCAGCCGATCCAGATCGGCTGCCTCGACGTCAGCATGATTCGGACTGCGGTCTTCAGGCTTTGCGGCCAGTGCTCCGGCGCCCCTAAAGCCGTCCTGCTCCAGTCGTGAGCGCGAATGAGAGCGCCCATTTCGCCGCCGCCTGCGAGGAAGTTCAGATTGGGACTTGCGTTGGCGGTCCCGACATCAGCGACACTCATCGTGTTCTCTCGCAACCTGAAACATGAGGCATGGAAGGGTCAAGCCTTTGCGACTGCTTTGCGAATGGCTGCATCCAGCTCCTCGATCCGAAATGGCTTGGGAACTGTCGGTACGTGTCGGAAATTTTCGGGTATTGCGCTGGAGTCGTACCCGCTCGAAATGATGAAAGGCATTCCTTTGGCCGTCAAAGCGTCCGCGACGGGAAAAACCTTGGTTCCCGAAAGATTGAGATCCAGGAGGGCGACGTCAAAGGCTATGGTTTCAAGAGCGGCCAGCGCTTCGGGAACCGAATGTGCGGTCCCCGACATCGTACACCCCAACTCCTCCAACATTGATTCGATCATCATGACAACAAGCTGTTCGTCTTCGACAACGAAGACACGAACATCCCCCGGACTACTCATCTGATCCTCAACAAAGTTGCCACAATTTGTCTTGAACTTTTCAGGCGCGAGAAAGTTCCGGGGGAGTTGAAATATTTTAGTGCGAGCGAACATATTCCCGCGCCGCGGTCGAACGTTACGCCGTACTTCCCCTTGCTGCCCCCATTGACCCGCGCCAATTCCGCCGGTGAAATGGCCTCTTGCCAAGTGGCCACAGCGCCCAGCCAAGACAAGGAGATGATCATGTCGCGATTCCCCCGCAATCTTCAGCCTGCGGTCGCGCGGTCCCTCGACCTCTGGCACAAGATGGTCGAGGAGAAAGATCTCGGTGAACTCCATACCATCGTGCACCCGGATGCCGTGTTCCGCTCGCCCATGGCGTATACGGCCTATGGTCCTGCCCCGGCTCTGATCCTTGTCCTCACCACCGTCATCAGGGTCTTCGAGAACTTCACCTATCACCGCGAGCTCACGTCCGACGACGGGCTGAATATAGTGCTGGAGTTCAGCGCCGAGATTGGCGACAGGAAGCTCAAGGGCATCGATCTCATCCGCTTCAACGAAGACGGGCAGATCATCGAATTTGAGGTCATGGTACGCCCGATGAGCGGCCTGCAGGCGCTCGGGGCGGAAATGGGCAAGCGGCTCGGCGACAAGCTGCCCGCAGGCTAGGCCGAACCGGGAGCCGCCTTAAGTTGAAGAGCCTGAGCGGGGGGAGTGCACATACCGCTCCGTTTTCCCGGGAGGTGAAGCCTCCGGCAAACCGGGCCCGGTTCAGGCTTTACGGGGTGGAAACACTTGCCGCCCAGGCGCGAGCCTGTTCCAGATCGGCGGTCACAAGAGCATGTCCGGCCGCAACCTCAGCCGCTTCCACGTTCGCACCGTTGCGCCGCAGCCAGTCATTGAGCACAGCCGCATGCGACGCGAAAGGATCGTCGCTTCCCGTGAGCGTGAGAATGTCGATGCCCTGCATGTCGACCTCCGGCGGGTCTTCAAGCACGAGCATCGGCCGTATCAGGATGACCCGGCGGAACGAGCCGGGATAGAGCGCCATGAAAGCACCGGCGAAATTGGCTCCGTTGGAGAGGCCGAGAACGGTTGTCCGATCATGCGCAAGGCCATAGCTGGCGGACGCCTGGCGCCAGAAGGCGTCAAAAGCTTCCGCCTCGGCGCGAATGTCAGCCTGGTCGAAGACCGTCGCGGACCGGCGCCGGAACCATCGGGCATGGCCTTCCTCGGTCGATCGACCTCTCACGCCGAGCAGCGTTGCGCGCGGCGAGAAACGATGGGCAAAAGGCATCAGATCGGCTTCATGCCCGCCGCTTCCGTGCAGAAGCAGAACTGTCGAGCCGTCCGGGTCTTCAGGCACGAAAAAGCGATGGACGAACGGCAGGTCCCGGATGACGATCCGCTCCTCGCCCGGCAGGGAAAATTGCGGCAGCATGACGCGCAAATCCTCCGCCCGGGCGGCGTCAGCTTCGGGCACAAAAAGCCTGTCGCCGAGATGGGCCGCATCTTCATCGACCGTAAAGCCCGGTGCATCGGTGGCGTATTCGGTCAGTATGCCCGCCGGGTCGCGTGCATAGAGCGAGCGGAAATATTTCCGGTCGTGGACATTGGTCGGCGACCAGCGGGCAAGAACGTCTTGCATCGCCTGCACCGCTTCGAAATCGGGCGCGCGAAACGCGACGTGGTCGAAAACTCCGGTGCCCGGGATTCCTTCATAGAACCCGCTTGCGTCGCGGACATCGACCGCATCGGTGTCAGACAGCAGGCGCCGGACATTGCCCTCCGAAGCGGCGGGCCGGTAGCCATAATGGGCGAGGAAATCGACCGTACCCTGCGTTTCATCCGTCAGGAGCGTCACGGCGCGCAGTCGGGTTGGCGCGCCAGGGCCGCCGAGCGGCGCCTGCGCCGGCATCTCGACCCCGACGAGCTTGACGATTACGCCATCGGGATCCTTCAGGCGCAGCACCGGTTCGCCGAACTCGCGGGTGGGACCCGAGACCGCAACCTGCGCGGTAATGGCGCGTGTCAGCCATTCGCCCAGGCTCTGGGGCGGGACCGCAAAGGCAAGCTCGCTGACCTGACCGCGCCCGACGCGCCCCGGCGCCCCATCCTCCCAGACGAGGAAGGTGACGATCGACCCGGGACTGCCGAGCGCGTCGCCATAAAACAGATGTAGTTGCTCGGAATCCTCGAACCCGCCCGTCCGCTTGACCAAACGAAGCCCCAGAAAGCCGACGTAGAAATCGACATTTGCCTGCACCTTGCGCGTGATCAGCGTCACGTGGTGAATGCCGGTTCTCATGTCGTGGCTCCGGGTTTCGTTGTTTTGAATATGGTGATGGCTGGAGTTTGCTTCAGGAAGTTATTCTTCTCCGTCGCCAGCATCCAGGATCGACGCCAGCGTAAGCGATCGTCTTCATTAGATTTTGTCCTCAAAGTCTGTCAAATCCGTCAGTGGCCTCGGCGTCTTTATCAACCGATATCCATAGACCGTGTCACACCATCATGGACCGCTCGGCCGGTGGTGAGAAGGAGCGACCCACCCGCTTCGCCAAATCTGTCTCGATCGCCGATGTGCCGGAAACTCGAGGCGCATCGCCAGCCGCGCCACCCTTGCGGCTTGCGATTCCATCGCCGCCAAAGGATCTGCGAGCGCCTGTCCAGCGAGTTCGATGCAACAAATGCATTATAAGCAGTCGCTAAAACTGTGTCGGCACTTTAGGATATAGTTAACCCTTATATTTTCTAATCCAGGTTGTGCATCATCTTGTTGAGATGGTTTGTTCGCATGACGCGATCATTCATCACCTTCCAGATCTGAATCTTGGATAGCCGCTTCGTTTGGAAGTGGCGAGAGGCGACTACGTGCGTTTTCGTCATCGGCGAAGTGCGTCGACTGTCGTGGTCATGAAACGGACCTTGGGGGGAGCTCGCCACCTGGTTTGGTGCACGTGATTTCGCCCTGATGACGGGTGCGCGCCGTCGCGGACTACTGGCAAGTCCGTGATTTGAAGGCGGCAGTCGTCAACCCTCACGACTTGCCAGAGATACCCATACAAGCAGTTTCTCATAGGGGAAAGAGAATGTCCTTCTACACTGGATTGAAGAAGTCTTCCAAAACTCAGGTGGCTCTGGCTGAGATGAATCGTGTCTGCGCCGGCCTGTCAGGCGGAAACCTTGCGGAGCGCGCGAACCTCGACGTCGCGACCGGTGAAGCCCGAGAGATGCTGAAGGCCGTGAACGCTTTGCTGGACGCAGGCATGCAGCCGATGGTGAAGCTCAAGACCTCCCTGGCGCGCATGTCGGCCGAACACGACAAGGGCGACATCGACATCATCTTGCCGGCGGAAGAACTGAACGGCGATTTCGCAGTGATGGCCAACGACGTCAACACGATTGTCGGTAGCCATATCGCGGTGAAGAAGAAGGCGATGGCCTGCATCAAGGAATTCAGCCATGGCAATTTCGACGCACCGCTTGACCAGTTTCCCGGCAAGAAGGCCTTCATCAATGAGACAATCGAGACGCTGCGGGCCAATCTGCGCGGCCTCATCGATGAAATGAACAAGATGTCCGCCGAGCACGACAAGGGCGACATCGATGTGTTCGTTCCGGTCGACCGCTTCAAGGGCAATTTCGGCGCCATGGCCAAGGGCATCAACGACATGGTTGCCGGCCATATCGCCGTCAAGAAAAAGGCCATGGCCTGCATCAAGGAACTGGGCGAAGGCAATTTCGAGGCGCCGCTGGAACAGTTTCCGGGCAAGAAGGCCTTCATCAACGAAACAATCGAGACGCTGCGGGCCAATCTGCGCGGCCTCATCGATGAAATGAACAAGATGTCCGCCGAGCACGACAGGGGCGACATCGACATCTTTGTTCCCGTCCAACGCTTCAAGGGCGATTTCGCTGTCATGGCCAAGGGCATCAACGACATGGTCGCCGGCCATATCGCGGTGAAGAAGAAGGCCATGGCCTGCATCAAGGAACTGGGCGAAGGCAATTTCGAAGCGCCGCTGGAACAGTTTCCGGGCAAGAAGGCCTTCATCAACGAAACAATCGAGACACTCCGTGGAAATCTGCGCGCGATTACCGCTGAACTGCAGCGCCTGATCGCCGCTTCCACGGCCGGGATGCTCTCCGAGCGAGGCGCTTCCGATCGTTTCGTCGGTGATTTCGCCAAGCTGGTTGCAGGGATCAACGGCATGCTGGACGCGATCATTCTTCCGATTTCGGAGGGCAACCGCGTGCTTCGTCAGGTGAGTGTCGGCGACCTGACGCAACGCGTGGAAATCGAATGCGAAGGCGATCACGAGCGCATGAAGAATGCGATCAACGGCCTGATAGACAACTTGCGTGGCACCGCATCCATCGCCGACCAGATCGCCGGTGGCGACCTGACCGCCGAGCCCGAGCCGCTTTCCGAAAAGGATACGCTGGGCATTGCTCTTCTGTCGATGGTCGAGCGGCTTCGCGGTGTCGTCGCCGACGCCCTGACCGCCAGTGAGAACGTCTCCACGGGTTCGCAACAGCTCTCTTCCGGTTCCGAACAGCTTTCGCAAGGCGCCACCGAACAGGCTGCGTCGACCGAGGAAGCTGCCGCTTCGATGGAGCAGATGGCATCGAATATCAGGCAGAACGCTGACAATGCCGCCCAGACCGAAAAGATCGCGCGCCAGTCGTCTAAAGACGCCGAAGCCTCTGGCGAGGCCGTCAACCGGGCGGTGGCCGCCATGCGCAAGATCGCCGAGAAGATCTCCATCGTCCAGGAAATCGCTCGCCAGACCGACCTTCTCGCCTTGAATGCCGCGGTGGAAGCGGCACGTGCAGGCGAGCACGGCCGAGGCTTTGCCGTCGTGGCCTCCGAAGTGCGCAAGCTGGCTGAACGCAGCCAGACTGCCGCCGCAGAAATCAGCGGCCTTTCGGGTGAAACCGTGAACGTTGCGACGGAAGCGGGCGCTATGCTGACCCGTCTTGTGCCCGACATTCGCAAGACGGCGGAACTGGTCGCTGAAATCTCGGCTGCATGCCGCGAACAGGACATTGGTGCCGGCCAGATCAACGAAGCCATCCAGCAGCTCGACAAGGTGACCCAGCAAAACGCCGGCGCCGCCGAAGAGATGTCCGCAACCTCCGAAGAACTTGCCGCACAGGCCGACGAACTCCAGGCTTCAATGGCCTTCTTCAGGGTCGATAATACCGAATCGGGGAAATCGCGGGTGTTTGCTGAACAGTCCGCCAAGCCTCGGCCAAAGAACAACTCCGCCGGGCGGGCGACGGCCAGAGCCCACGCGCCTGCGCTCAATGCCGGACAGACGGTTGCAAGACAGCAAGCGCGTGTCAAAGGTCTGATGCTCGATATGACGATGGGAGGACCTGACTCCGATGATTCAGATTTCAAGGTGAGTGCCTGACCACATTTCCAGACGGGTCGATTAAAGGCCCGCTGGAACTCCGGCGCCGCAATAGCATCACCCATGTCTGCCTCAATTTCCGTTGAGGCAGACTGTCATTGGACGGAGCAGGGCCGGGAAACGGACAATGCCGCTGGTGCCAGGCGGGCACCGAAACGAACCCGCAGGGCTGTTCCTCACCTGCCTCTCCCTCCCTGTCACCGTCGTATTTACAATATAAATATTAGTCATTCATCAAAGCAATTTTGTAAACGTTTTGATCTTCGTTAAGTCTGCTCACGGGAGGTTTGAGACGCGCGGCTTACCGGTCGCATCGTGTTGCGGTCTCCCGACGACCAAGGCCATAGCGGCCGGCCCCGAGGAGACTCCATGTTCAAGTATTTTCCCACCAACTACGTCTGGAACCTTTCCGTCGATCTTTCGATCGAGATGGGCGCGCGCATGGGGGAAATTGAAGAGATGTGTGCGCCGCTTCAGGAGGCTGCGAAGGCCCCTGACGCTGCCGGCACGCAGGCTTTCCGTCAGACCTGGATCGACATGGCAGACAAGCTGGTCGGCCTTGCAGACGAAGACGAAGCGCGTGGGCGAATGCTTTCCGCGGGCGACAAGCTGATCCGCGCATCCAATTACATGCTCACCGCCGAGCGCATGCTCGCCCACGGCTCTGAGGGCCGCGTGGCACTCTACCAGCGATTTCTCACGACCTTCGAAAAGGGACTGAAGCTCTCCGGCTCAACCTGTCGCCGTGTGGAAATTCCCTATGAAGGCAAGCATCTCTCGGCGCTTTACGTGCCCGCCGAAGGCGTCACCGGCCCGCAGCCGATCCTCGTTCAGGTGAACGGCCTCGACAGCACGAAGGAAATGAAATTCCTTGTCGGCCTGCCCGTCTGGCTCGCCAAGCGCGGCGTCGCATCGCTGATCGTCGATCAACCCGGCACCGGCGAAGCACTGCGCCTCCACGATTTGAAGGCGCGCTTCGACAGCGAGCACTGGGCAAGCCGCGTGGTCGACTGGCTCGAAACGCAGCCGAACGTGGACACGAAGCGGATCGGGATGGAGGGCGTATCGCTCGGCGGCTACTATTGTCCGCGCGCCGTCGCCTTCGAGCCGCGCTTTGCCTGCGGCGTCGTCTGGGGCGCCAACCACGACTGGCGCGATGTGCAGAAGAAGCGGCTTGCCAAGGAGGGCAATTTCCCGGTCCCGCATTACTGGAGCCACGTCATGTGGGTCTGGGGCGCGAAGGACATGGATGACTTCATGCGCATCGCCGAAAACGTCCATCTCGACGGCGTGCTCGACCGCATCAAGGTGCCCTTCCTCGTCACCCATGGCGAGAAGGACAGCCAGATCCCGCTGCAATGGGCGCATGCGACCTATGACCAGCTGGTCAACAGCCCGAAGCGCGAACTGAAGATCTTCGACCCCCGCACGGGCGGTGTCCAGCATTCGAGCTTCGACAATTCCGCCAATGCCGGCGCCTATATTGCAGACTGGGTTGCCGAAACGCTGCGCGGCCGCACCGCTGCAGGAGAAGCAGCATGAGCTTCAAGGTCCTGATGGCAGGTCGCCGCACACGCGGCCAGACACTTTCCGAACATCGCCACCACATGAAGTCCATCCATGGGAAGCTCGTGCTGGACTATATCGCCGCAGACCCCGAAAACGCCCCGCGCCGCTATGTCCAGAACCATGTCTTCGACGGCATCTTTCCGGGTGGAGAAGGCCAGCCGGAGCCCTTTGCGCTCGGCCTCGACTTCGTCACCGAGATCTGGGCGGAGGACCTGGCAGGGCTGAAGGCGGGCCGCGAGACGGAGTTCTACAAGACGCATCTCCTGCCCGACGAGCCGCGCATGGTCGACCCCGAGCGCGTTGTCGGCATTCCGGTCGACGAAAAGATCATCACGCAGCCTGATCGGGAGGCGCCAGGCCGCGTCAAGGTCTTCGTCTTCTGGCACGGCGCTCTGCCGGCCCTACCCCCGCTGCGTGATGCATTGGGGGCGAGCGCTTTGGCCGTCCTCGGCCAGAGCCGCTGCACGCCTGCCGTGCCGCATCCGGTCAAGGGCGTCGACATTTTCCGGCTGCCCGACGAAGCGGCGGGGCTCGCCTTTGCGCAAGGCGCCCGCGACGCCATCCGCGAGCGCCTGCCGGCGGAAAACGGCAATTTCTCCATTGCCATCGCCCACGAATACGTTCTGAATGCCGGTTGAACCGGTGATGACTTCAAGGAATCCAGCCATGAACATTATTGGTCCTGACTATCTCGTCTTCGGCGTCGACGACGTCGCGGCCTCCAGCGAATATCTCACCGCCTTCGGCCTCAAGCCTATCGACGTCACGGACAAGGGCGGTCTGTTCGAGGCGCTGGACGGATCCGGCATCATCATCCGACACAAGTCGGACCCGAGCCTGCCGCCGCCGCTGCCGACCTCCAACATGCTGCGCCAGCAGGTCTATGGGGTGCGCGCCAGCGAGGACCTCGATGCCATCGAAGCGGAACTGTCGAAGGATCGCCGGGTGACGCGCCTCGCAGACGGGTCCATCGAGACGAAGGACGACCACGGCTTCGAGTTGAAATTTCAGATCTCGAAGCGCCGGGAGCTCAATATGCCGGCCGAGAAGATCAATGCGCCGGGCGCACCTGCACAGCGCAGGCCGAACGAAATCGGCGTCTGGGAAGAAATGCCCGCCGCGCCGCGCGTGCTCAGCCACGTGGTGCTCTTCGTCCCGGATATCGACGTCGCGACGAACTTCTATTGCGGTCGTCTCGGCTTCGTCATCACCGATGTCCTGTCTGGCGCGGGCCCGTTCCTGCGGCCCAAGGCCAATGACGATCACCACACGCTCTTCTTCATCCGCACGCCGGAATACATGAAGGGCTGCGAGCATTTGGCCTTCCACATGGGCGGCCCGACGGAACTGATGGTCGCCGGCACCCGCTTCGTGAAGAAGGGCTACCAGAGCTTCTGGGGCCCCGGTCGCCACAAGTTCGGTTCGAACTGGTTCTGGTATTTCAACAGCCCGCTCGGCTGTCACTTCGAATATGACGCCGACATGGACAAGCACGACGACGAATGGATCGCGCGCGAAGCCCAGATGGGGCCGGAAGCCTCCCAGATCGTACTCTTCGAAATGCGCGAGAAATGGGCTCCCGGCGGCCCGCCGCCCGGCGCGAAGCCCTGAATCGCGAAGGCTGGGCGCATGGTCACCCCACAGCTGCTTTGCCGCGTCGAAGATGTCGCCGAAGGCGAGGCGCGCGGCTTCGGCCCGCTTGAAGGCTACAGGCGCAAGATCGTCATCCTGCGCCGCAACGGTGCGCTTCATGCCTGGCTGGATGCGTGTCCGCACTATCCCGGCGGCACGCCCATGGCGTGGAAGACAAACGCCTATCTCAACGGCGAAAAGACACATCTCGCATGCCATTCGCATGGCGCGCTGTTCGACATGGAAAGCGGCGAATGCGTCCTGGGCCCCTGCCTTGGACAACAACTGACACGCATCGCGCTGGCGATCAGCGACGAAGGGGAGATCTTCGTCGCCGCAGCGCAGGAGGAGAAACGAGCATGAATTCAGGTATCAAAAAGGTTCTGGTCATCGGTGGCGGCTTTGCCGGCATGACAGCCGCCCTGCAGCTTTCGCGCGGCGGGTTTGCCGTGGATCTCGTCGAGATCGATCCGCAATGGCGATCCTACGGCGCGGGCATCAGCCTGCACGGTTCGACGCTTCGGGTTTTGAAACAGCTCGGTCTGATCGAGCGTTTTCTGGACGTCGGCTATGCAACTGACGGCGTCGAAATGCGCGGGCCGGACGATAGCGTTGTCGTGACGCTGCCAACACCGCGCGTGGCCGGTCCCGAGCTTCCGGGCGGCGGCGCGATCATGCGCCCGGCACTGGCTAAAATGCTGTCCGAAGCCGTGCGGGCTTCCACCACGAACATCCGCCTCGGCCTGACCTTCACCGATCTCAGCCAGGATGCGGATGGCGTATCGGCGACCTTTTCGGACGGATCCCGGGGCCGTTACGATCTCGTCATCGGCGCCGACGGTCTCAACTCCGCCGTCCGGGCGAAGGTTTTCCCGAACGCCCCGAAGCCTCGCTTCATCGGCCAGTCGGTCTGGCGCGCGGTCCTGCCGAAACCGGAGGGCATCGAGACGGTGACGATGTGGATGGGGCCGAAGCTGAAGGTCGGCATGAACCGCGTGACCAAGGACACTGTCTATCTGTTCCTGACCGAAGACCGCGCGACAAACGACCATGTGGCGCCGGAAAGCTTCGTGGCAACGCTGCGCGCGCTGCTGGAGCGTTTCCCCTCTCCGATCATCCGCAAGATTGCGTCCGAACTTTCGGCCGAGCACCAGATCGTATACCGGCCGCTGGAACAGATGCTGCTGCCGCGCCCCTGGTACGCAAATCGCGTCGTTCTGATCGGCGATGCCGTTCACGCCACCACCCCGCATCTGGCCGCCGGCGCCTGCATCGGCATCGAAGACGCCATGGTACTTGCCGAGGAGCTGTCTGCCGGAGCCGACCTCACATCGGCGCTGAGCGCGTTCGAGGAGCGCCGCTATGAGCGCTGCCGGATGGTGGTCGAGAATTCCGGCCGGCTCGCCGATATCGAAATCGAAGGCGGCAACCGTGAGGAGCACGCCTCCATCATGCAGGTTTCCATGAAGACGCTGGCCGGAGCAATCTAAGCCGGCCTCAAACCAGCAATAACAAGCGCTTGCGCTGCGATTGAGGAGATCGCGCGCACCAAGAGAGCGCGTGAGAGAACAGGGGAGAGAGCATGTCTGGACAGAAATTCGGCAAAGGGGCGGTCTTCGCCCTTGTCATTGCTCATTGCTCAGGGATGCTTGATCTCATCGCCCTGCCTGTCTGGGTGGGCGCGCTTGTCGAACGTTTTGGCTTCAGTCCGCAGCAGGCAGGCGGGCTTGCCACGCTCTTTCTCCTCGGCGCGGTGGCGGCGAGCGCCATTGCAGCCCATCGGTTCAACCGGTTCAATCAACGCGTCGTCGCGGCGAGCGGCTTTGCGCTTGCCGCGCTGTCCTTCTTCCTGGCTTCTACCCAGACGGGCTTTGTGCCTCTGGCCGTGCTCCACCTGACAGCCGGCATCTCCGTCGGCGCGGCGCTATCCATGGTCCACGGCACAATGGGACATGCCAGCAATCCCCATCGCCTCTTCGCCACAGCCGGGCTCGCCATCGGCCTGCTCGGCATCATCCTTCTCGGCGCGATCCCGCAATTGCTGATCAGCCGTGGCGGACCGGCCATGTTCCAGGTATTTGGCGGCGTGATGACGGTTGCGGCCGTCTCCTGCGCGATCTTTTTCCGCAATCCCGTTTCTGCTGAAGCCGAGACCCTGCCCACCTTCGGCCGCGCCACATGGTTCACGATCTTTGGCATCAGCGTGATGACCTTCAATCAGTCGATGGTCTTCTCCTTCGTCGAGGTCATCGGCAAGTCACGCGGCTTCGACCCTTCCCATGTACTCGGCGTTCTGATCGCGCTCGGCATCGTCAATTTCGTTCTCCCTGCGCCGCTGGCAACCGTCCTGCAGAACCGCGTTCCGGCAACGATGGTGGTGCAGGTCGGTCCGGCAGTGCAGGCAGTGCTCGCACTCATCGTCACGGGTGCGACGGCCTTCGTCTTCTGGGCGCCTGCCGCCGCGATCTTCGTTGCAGTTCAGATCTTCACCCACACCTTCGCCTTCGGCCTGCTCGCCAGGCTCGACCCGTCGGGACGCGCGGTTGCCGCCACCCCGGCAACGCTGATGATCGGCGCGGCGCTCGGTCCCATCGTCGGCGGCGCGCTCGGCGAAAATCTCGGTTTCAGCGCGCTCGGCATCGCCGCCGTCCTCGTCGCGACCATCTCCATCGGCTTCTTCACCAAGGCAAGAACGGCAGACCAATCCTTTCCCACCCCCTGACCTGTATCGTCACCGGCGACCGCCGCCTGGGCGGCATGATCCACGGTCGGGTGTTTTGAAGCTCAATCGGCGCCGTAGTCGTATATTTCGGCGGCGCGCTCGGGCGTGAGGTAGCGGTCCTTGATGTCGCGGGCGATGTCATCGCGGCTGCGCTTTTCCGGCGGACCGAAGCCGCCGCCATTGTCCCTCGCCGCCGGGCGCATCGCTCAGCATCGCCTGATCGACCCGCAGACCGGAGCGCGCTTCGGCAATTTCATGGTAGGCTTAACCTCGAATGGTTCTGCTGAGAACGCCCGGTACACGCGATCATGGCGCCGGTCCAAGGGTCGGATCTCGAGCGTGCGGACGGATCGGCCGGCCGGACGCTCGAACAGTCGCTAGCTGGCAGCGCCGACGCCCACGCTGTGATAGCCACGCTTGAAGTAGATCAATGCGTCGGCACCCTCACCTTCAGAAACGGACAGGACCGAGCAGAAGAGAACGCGGTGTGTCCCCACATCCATCCCGTCCGTCACCATGCAATCGAACGAGACGACGGCATCGTCGAGGACTGGTGCACCGGATATGCCGCGATGCCAGCTGGCCGCGGCAAAGCGCTCCTCGACCGGCGTTTTGCCCCCGAAAAGGTTCGAGAGGCGGTCATGTGCGCTCGACAGCACATTCACGCAAAGCGCTTGGTTCTCCATCACGGCATTGAACACGGACGCGGAGCGATTGAGGCAAACAAGAAGCGTGGGCGGCGTGTCGGTGACGCTGCACACGGCCGTTGCGGCAAAGCCGGCCTTGCCGGCCGGGCCGTCGGAAGTCACGATGTTGACGGCGGCGCCCATCTTGGACATCGCATCACGAAATATCTGCGGCGAGATGGCATCCGCGACGATTTCGGCATTGGCGAAAGACGGGTTCAAGGTCATCGGGGACATCCTTTCAAGGTGCACTTATGCCGACTGCGCCAATGGCGCGTTCTGCGGCATGAAGGGTTTGAGGGAAAGTTCGCGTTCGAGACGTCGCGCGACGGAAGCGATTTCGGCTTCGCGCCAGGGACGCCCGACGATCTGGATCGCCACCGGCAGCCCTTCCGCCGAAACGGCAACCGGCAGCGTGACGACGGGCAAGCCGAGATAGGAAAACGGCCGCGTAAACGATGTCATGGCACTGACGACACGGTTCATCTCGGGGCTCGCCCCGATATCGACATCGGCCGAGCGGGGCGGCAGGAATGGCATGACCGGCGCAATCAGCACATCGGCGTCCGCGAAAGCCGTTTCCAGAAACTCCGCAAGCATGAGGCTGCGCGTCTGCAGTGCGCGGATGTAGATCGGCGCGGGCATCGCGAGTGACTGAGACAGACGCATGCGGATCTGCGGACCGTAGTCCTCGGGCCGCTCGCGCATCCAGTCGAAATGTGCCGCACCCGCCTCGGCCATTGCCACGACGTTCGCAAGTTCGGCGACGGCCGATAGATCGGAAGGCTGCGCCTGCCGGACCGAACCGACATGCGGCGTAAGCGCCGACATCGCGGTTGCAACACCGTCGCCCACCACCGCCGCAATATCCTTCTCGAACAGGCCTCCGAGAACGCCTAACCGGATCGAGGAAATATCGCCGAGGAGGTCGCCGGGAGGAGAAAGGCTGGCACAGGTGGTATCGAGCGGGTCCGCCCCGCTGATGATCTTGAGCAGGCTATAGGCATCGTCGACATGAGCACCAAGTGGCCCGACGCAATCCTGTGAGAAGGAAAGCGGCATGGCGCCATGTCGGCTGACGCGTCCTTGCGTCGGCTTGATCCCGACGACGCCGCAGCAGGCGGCGGGCAGACGGATAGAGCCACCCGTGTCGGAGCCGAGCGCGGCCAGCACGACGCCGGCCCCGACGGCAGCGCCGGAGCCGCTGGAAGAACCGCCCGTAATACGCTCGGGATCGATCGGGTTCCGCGCCCGCCCATGGTGGGCGTTGTGTCCAGTCGGCCCCATGGCGAATTCGCTCATGTTAAGGCGTCCGATGGAGATCGCTCCTGCAGCCTCCAGGCGCTGCATGACGGTTGAGGTCGAGCCTGCGACGTGCCCGGCACGGATCTTTGAGCCGCAACCAGTCACCATGCCCTTGCGGTCATACATATCCTTGTGCGCCAGCGGCACGCCGTGAAGCTCCCCGAGCGGCTTGCCCTCCGCCTTCCAGCGGTCGGCGGCCTCCGCAGCGGCCAGTGCTGCCTCTTCCTCGATGGCGATGAAAGCATTGATGCGCGGCTGTTCCGCCCTGGCGCGGGCGATGGCAGCTTGCGTCAGCGCCACGGAAGTTGCCGCTCCGCTGCGGATCAGGCCAGCAGCATCTGCGAGGCTTCGGGGGTGGAGTTCGCTCATACTTCCGCCTCCTTCTCCATCAGCGCATAATAGGTCGCAGGTTCTATTGCGAAGAAGACATTCCCCTCGCCCTTGCGCGGCGGGGCGATCGCGCCGCTGTCGCGCTGCATTTCGCCCGCCATGGCGACCATTTCCGCCTCGTTTGCCGGGCGCGCCCAATAAAGGCGCGCCAGCGTATCGGCAATCTCCTTGAGCTCGGCCATCAGCTGAAATCCTGTGGTTGGCGGTTGCGCACGAGCTGGCTGAGCGACACCGCAATGACCAGCGCGCCGCCATAAAAGAGGTTCTGCACATAGGCATGAGCGCCCATCATGGTGAGGCCCGTAATGCCGGTCACGAGGAAGTAGACGCTGATCACCGCGCCAAAAGCGTTGAAGCGGCCGGGCGCAATGGTCGTGGCGCCGAGGAAGGCTGCGGCAAAGGCCGGCAGCAGGAGGTTGAGGCCCGAGAGCGGATCGGCCGAGCCCGTCATGCCGGAATAAAGGATACCGGCAAAGGCGGAGATCAGCCCCGACAGGATGAAGGAGGTCGCCCGCACCCGCTCGACCGGAATGCCGTTCAGCCGCGAGACCTCGCGACCGCGCCCGACAAAGAGCAGCTTGCGGCCGGGAATGGTGAATTCGAACGCGTACCAGATCACGGCAGCGAGGATCAGCGCGTAGTAGAAGGCCAGCGGAATGCCCCAAAGCCGGCCCATGATGACCCAGGACACGAGGTCCATCGAGACGCCGGAGATCGTCTGCGATCCGCTCATCCAGAGGATTACGCCATTGACGAACGTGCCGACGCCGAGCGTCACGATCAGCGAATGGATGCGGAAATAGAGCACGAAGAAGGCGTTGATCGCCCCGATCAGCGCGCCGACGGCAAGCGACATGAGCAGGACCGGCAGGATCGGCCAGCCCATTTGCGCGTTGAAGACGCCAATGACCATAGAGCTCATCGTGAGGATGGAGGCGCCGGAAAGGTCGAAATCCCCTGAGGTCAGCGGAATGATGATGCCGAGCGTCAGCACGACAAGGACCGCCTGCGAGCCGAACATGGTGGAGAAGTTCCGCCAGCTTAAGAAGCTGTCCGGCATGAGAATGCCGAAGAGGATGATGAGAAAGAGCCAGGCCGCGACCAGCGCGAAGCGTTCCGCCTCGGTCTTGAGCGTGAAGCGCGACTTGAGCGCGGAAACGGGCTTCTGGATGGGCATGTCGATCGTCGTCATTCTGCGGCCTCCGCATCGGTGCTGTAGAAGCAGGCTTCGGTGATTGCCTTGCGGCTGATCTCGTCTCCCTTGAGCTCGACGACCGGTCGTCCGCGCGAGAAGACGAGGATGCGGTCGCAAATCTGCTCAAGCTGTTCATTGTCGGTGGAGGCGCAGAGGATCGAGGTGCCTGCCCTTGCCGCCCCATCCAGCGCCTTGAAGATCTGCTGGCGCGCGCCGAAATCCACGCCTTGCGTCGGCTCGTCGAGAAGCAGCAGCTTCGGCTGGATACGCAGCCATTTGGCGAGCAGCACCTTCTGCTGGTTCCCTCCCGAGAGCGACCCGAGCGCGAGCGCCGGATTATGCGGCCGCACATCGTGCATGGTGGAAAGGCGCCCCGCCTCCTTGACCATCGCGCCGCGATCGAGCCCCGCGAGATGCGAAAGCTCATCGAGGATCGGTAGCGTTATATTGTCGGTGACCGCGAGCGATCCGATGCCGGCAGCCCCCAGCCGGTCGCCGGGCAGAAGCGCAACGCCCATGCGCTGCGCCATCAAGGGAGTCATCGTCGCCAGATCGATCTTCCGGTCGGCCACGGTCAGCGTGCCAGCCCCGCGTCGCGCGCCGTAAAGCGTATAAGGCACGCTGGCAAAGCCGGAGCCGATCAGACCCGTCACGCCCAGAATCTCGCCTTCCTGCAAGGACAGGCTGAAGGGCGGCGTCTTGCCGTCGGTCAGGTTGTCGGCACGAATGGTGACAGGCGCGGCACCCGCAACCATGCGCTGCTTGGCAAAGGCATCGATGCGCGAGCCCACGATGGTATCGAGAATGGCCTGCCGGCTGGAGGTTTTGGTGTCGAGCACCTCCACCAGCTGCCCGTCGCGCAACACGGCCACGCGGTCGGTGATATCGCGCACCTCGTCGATGTCGTGGGTCACGATGATAACGGAGGCACCGGTCTTCACGATGGAACGGACAAGATCGAAGAGCCGCTTGACGTCTTCGCCCGGAAGGAAAGGCGTCGGCTCATCGAGCACCAGAATCCCCTCGCCGCCATAGCCGGCGTCGGAAGCGCGAAGATCCTCGAAGGCGCGGATGATGGCGACGAAGGCGCGCTCGACCGGCGGCAGGCTCGCCACCGTCGCCAGAGGGTCGATGTCGAGATTGAATTCGGCAAAGAGCGCCGAAAGCCGCTCCGCTTCCTTGCGCCAGGAGACGAACCACGGGTTCTTCTGTCCCAGCGACGTCACGCGCATGTTCTCGGCCACGGTGAGCGAAGGCACGAGGCCGAGATGCTGGTGGACGAAGGCAACGCCGCGCTTCTTGATCAGCATCGGGTCGAGCGGCAGGGCCATTTTCTCACCCCACAGGACGACCTCGCTGCCCTCTTCCGGCTGGTGAAAACCAGCCAGAACCTTGATGAGGGTCGACTTGCCAGAGCCGTTCTGCCCGAGCAGACCGAAGACCTCGCCACGCCGGACCGCAACACTGACGCCCTTGAGCGCATAATTGCTGCCGAACTTCATCCTGATGTCGTTCATCACAAGGACGGCGTTATCGGTCATTGCGGTGTTGGACATGGGGGGCTCCCGTTCTGGTCGGCGTTGCTCAGATCACTTCAGCTTCCAGAGCTTGCGGAAACCGTCGAGATGCGCGTCGCCATAGCCGTCGTTGAAGTTGGCCGGCACGCCCGCCGTCTTGATATTGTCCTTGTCGAAGATCAGCAGCGGCACGTTGAGCTTGGCCACTTCCGGCTTGCCGCAGATCATGCGCATGATGTTGTCGATCGCCGCATAGCCGGCCCAGCCGAGGCTTTCGCCGACATCCATGTTGACCTGGCCTTCGCGCAGCATGTCGAGAACGAAGGGCGTGCCGTTGAAACCTGCCACGCCGACGGAGCCAAGAGCGCCGGTGATGCGCAGCGCCGGGACGACGAATTGCGACATCGAGTCATAGATGGGGATGATGTAGTTGATGCCCGGATCGGCGAGCAGCGCCGACTGCGTGCCGGGCTGGATCTTCGTCGCCCAATCGGAGACTGGCACGTCGAGATGCTTCTGCTTGCATTCCGGGCAGAGCGCCGTCAGCTCTTCCTGGATCGCCTTGACGAAGGGAATGGACGGCAGGACGTCGGACGAACCGATGATCAGGACGTTCGGCTTCCCGCCCGTCTGCACATAGGCGTAAGCGGCGAGCACCTTGCCGGCGCCGGTGAAATCGACGCGGGAGGAGTAATCCACCGTCGGAGCTGATTTCTGCGTCACGTCATAGAGATGCGTTGTCGTGATCTTCAGGCCGGCATTGCGCGCTTCCGTGAGCTGCGGGCCGAGCCATTCGGGGTTCAAGCCACCGGCGATATCCAGCACGTCGTATTTCTGGCTGATCGCCTGCGACACGCCCTGGATCCACTGGTCGGTCTTCAGCTGGTTGTCCCAGGTCGTGTAGGTGAAGCCCACTTCCTTCGCCGCGGTGGACATCGCCTTCTGCAGCTCGACATTGAAGGGGATCGTCATTGAAATCGGGATCGACAGCACCTTCTTGCCGGCCATGCAGGACTTCGCATCAAAGGGCTCGCCCGGCGGATCGAAGACGGGCATCTTCTTATGCTGTTCAAGGATCGCCTTGGCGTCGGCCATGGCATCAGCATGCGCGCCGGACGGCACTGCAGCAATCGCGGACGCGGCAAGGAAAGCGCTGAGTAGAAGCACACGCATATCTGACATTCCCCTGTTGGATGCCCCGATTTTCCGGGGTCTTGATCGCATCTCCGTCGCAACGGGACGGCCTTAATGTACGTACATATTCACGCCATCGTCAACGGTTTTGCGAGAAATTTTTGCAGTGCAAAATAAAAAGGCAAATGCCGGCTATCGGTCTAAAAACTGCAATTTCCTTATTCAATTTCAGTGCTCCGTTTCGTTCGGACGTGACGGTCCGGCAAAGAAAAACGGGGCCGCAGTCAAACTGCAGCCCCGTCAATTCACAGAATATGTCGGTACTTAGTGGCTCAGGTCCGCGTCGCGATGGGAGCGCCAGGCAGCGACCATCCCGAGGAATCCCAGCAGCGAGAAGACAAGAAAACTTGCACCATAATGTCCGGTGAGCAGGTACAGGCTGGCGAAGCTGGACGGACCGACAATGACACCGATGAACGTGTAGACAAGCACGCCGCCCGTAATGGCCCCGATGCGCCCATCCGGTGCGTTGTGCGCGACCTCGGCCAGCAAGACGCCATTCCAGCCTATCGTGGTCAGGCCGAGCACGATCAGGACGCCCACCTGCAGGTACGCGGGCATATCGACGACGAAGAAAAGGGATGCAAAGCCAAGCCCGATCAGCAGGCCCAGCAAGGCCAGGGTCTTGAAGCCGCCGCCCACCTTGTCGGCCACGACGCCCCAGAAGATACGCCCGAAGGCGCCGAAAAACTGCATCACGGCAGCAACCGATCCGGCAGCCAGAAGGGACCAGCCACCATCGTGAACCAGTGTCACGACCGCGAAGGCAGACAGTGACAGCTGCGTCGCCGAATAGGCGAATCCGAGAAAACTCAGCGCTCTCAACTTGGCATTCTTCCAGATAATGCCCTGCTCATCGCGAAAGCCTTTCATCATCGAGCCCATCGGCACGCTGCGGTCGATCGGCTCCGTCACATGCGTGGCAGCCAGCAGCACCATCGTCGCCAGCGGTGCCGCCGCCCCGATCAGCAGGGCATATTGCCAGTCCATCTGTCGCGACAGGAAAGGAAAGGCGAAGCTTGCGAGAATGCCGCCCAATGGCACGCCGGACTGTTTTATGGAGAAAACGATGTTGCGCTTGCCGTGGGGCGTGATGCGCCCGAGCATTTCCGAAGAGGCCGGATTGTTCAGCCCATAGCCGATGCCGATCAGAAGCGACGCCACGATGATCGGCAGGACATGCGCCATGGCGATGCCCACGAAGCCGAGAAAAAAGCAGATGAGCGCCAGCTGCTCGACCCTTACCGGGCCGAAGCGCTTGACGAGCGTGCCGGCCACGGCCGAGGAAAACATGCCCGAGGTATAGATGAGGCTGATCTGATAGCCGATCAGATAGGCGCCTATCCCAAGGTCGCCCGCCACCGTGGGCGCAATCGCAGTCAACGCCAGGACGCTGGCTGTCGCAACGATCTGGATCAGCGTGGCAGCACTCAGTGTGACCATCAGGGAATGGGATTTGCGCGCGCCCGAGCCCGAGGCGTCTTCGGCCGTAATGTCTGACATGTAAGGCAACAGTCCTGCATTTATCGTATATGTACGTACTAATTGATTTCCAATTTGAGCGCAAGGATGCGGCGTGAAATCGCATCCAGATGGAAATATGTTTGCTTTTACGAGAAAAAACATATTGATGTGCCGGGGGAGCGAAACAGATGAGCAATGCGATTTCTCAGGAAATGACCGGCAGCACGCAGGAAATCAAGAACGGCTGGAAGCCTGAGATCGCGACCGCGCCGCTCTATTTGCAGGTGGCCCACCATCTGGAATCGCGGATTTCCAACGGGGATTTTGCCGTCGGCTCCCTCTTGCCGACTGAAAACGAACTGGCCGAGGCGCTCGGCGTCAGCCGCCAAACGGTGCGGCAGGCGATTGGGCTCTTGCGCAACAAAGGCCGGCTTTCCGCGCGCAAGGGTGTCGGCACCCGGGTGGAGGCGATCGAGGCCAGCAGTGGCAGCACCCGCTTTATCGCGCATTCGCGCTCCGAACTGTTTGAGATCGCCGCAGAGACGGAATTCGTTATCGGCTTCCGCGAAATGGTCTCCGCGCAGGGCAAACTGGCTGTCGACCTCGGCTGCCGACCGGGGCGCAAATTTCTCCACATCACGGGGGTTCGCTATCCCGCCAATCGCGGCAAGGCCTTCTCCTGGAACGAAGTTTACATCGATTCCCGGGTAGCCGCGGCCGTCAAGGACGTCACGGTCGCCCGGCGCGCCATCTTCCACTACATCGAAGAATTCACCGGCGAAAAGATCCACGAGATCCAGCAGGATGTTCGCCCGATCGCCATGGACGAGGACATCGCGGAGAAGGTCGGCTGCAAAGGTGGGGACCTCGCGTTGATCGTCAACCGCCGCTATTACGGCTCCGGTCGGCGGCTGCTAGAATACGCGTTCCAGATACTCCCCGCAGACCGCTTCACCTATACGACGACGCTGCGCGCCGAGACCTGATCCGCACCTCACACGGACATTTGAGCCCGATGCCGCACTGCACAATCCTGCTGCAGAGCCTGTTTTGACGCGCCCATTTCCACGTCATCTTTGCCTCAAGCCGTCCAGAATTGCACCTATTTTGAGCACGCCTAATTGCTCGGCATTTTTGTGTGGACAGCCTCCGGAAATTTTGCATTAGTTCGTACATATTGCATTTCCTCCCAAGCAGCCCGACTATAGGAGCACATCATGGACATTGGCGTTTTCATTCCGATCGGTAACAACGGATGGCTGATTTCCGAGGCCGCACCGCAGTACATGCCGAGCTTCGAACTCAACAAGCAGATCGTTCAGAAGGCTGAAAAATACGGCTTGGAATTCGCACTTTCGATGATCAAGCTGCGCGGCTTCGGCGGCAAGACCGAGTTCTGGGATTACAATCTTGAATCCTTTACGCTGATGGCGAGCCTGGCTGCCGTCACCGAGCGCATCAAGCTGTTCGCCTCCACTGCCGTGCTCACCCTGCCGCCGGCGATCGTCGCCCGCATGGCGACGACCATTGAAAGCGTCGCTCCCGGCCGCTTCGGCGTCAACATCGTCTCCGGCTGGCAGATGGCGGAATACGATCAGATGGGAATCTGGCCCGGCAACGACTACTTTGGCTACCGCTACGATTATTCGTCGGAATATGTGCACGTCATGAAGGAGCTCTGGACGAAGGGCGAATGCACCTTCGAGGGCAAGTATTTCCAGATGAATGACTGCAAGATGAAGCCCATGCCGGCCAACAAGATCGAGATCGTGGCCGCCGGCCAGAGCCCGCGCGGCATGGAATTCGCCGCCGAATATGCCGACTATAATTTCGTCATGGGTGCCGGCATCAACACCCCGACGGCGCATAAGGAAGGCAATGTCCGCCTCGTCGAGGCCTCCGCCAAGACCGGCCGCGACGTCGGCGCCTATGTCCTCTTCATGGTCATTGCCGACGAGACGGACGAACTGGCCAAGGCCAAGTGGGAAAAGTATCGCGCCGGCGCGGACATCGGCGCCCTCGCCTGGATGGCGGATCAGGGCAGCAAGGATGCCTCGGCCGACACTTCTTCGACCGCCAAGCACATCAACCTGCCGGAAGGGGCCGTCAACTTCAACATGGGCACGATCGTCGGCTCCTATGCCTCCGTCGCGCGCATGCTGGATGAAGCCGCCAGCGTTCCCGGCACCAAGGGTATCATGCTGACGTTCGACGACTTCCTGATCGGGCTCGACCAGTTCGGCCAGCGCATCCAGCCCCTCATGGCGTCGCGCAGCGTCACCAGCATTGCCGCGGAGTAAGCGATGAACGTGCTCCAGCCCCTCCCCCAAACGGACGCGCTGGAGCCGACCTCCTTTATCGATCCAAGCCAGGCGGACGCGCGGCTCTCCGCGCGCCCGTCGACACCATCAGAGGCTGAGCAGATCGTTGCGATGCCGACGGCGGCAAGCATGTCAGGCGAGATTTCAGGGGCCGGCGTCGGCAATCTGCTCTCTGCCTATGCGGAAGGGACCCTCGATCCTGCCACCGTTCTTCAAGCTCTGACGAATTTGATTGCCTCGACACGAGCCGGCGGCGAGGCCGTGCTGCGCTTCGTGCCGGGTGCCATGGAAGCCGCGAAAGTAAGCGCCGCCCGATGGGCCTCGGGCACGCCCCGCCCGCTGGAGGGCGTTCCTTTCGGCGTCAAGGACATCATCGATGTCGCCGCAACGGAAGTCACCAGCGGTTCGCATTTCACGGGCCATCGCATTGCTCCCGCCGACGCGCATGTCGTCGCGCGCCTCAAGGCAGCCGGCGCCATCCCCTTCGCCATGACCGCCACCAGCGAATTTGCCTGTGGCGGCCCGCATAATCCGCGCTACGGCGCCGTCACCAACCCATGGGACGCAACGCGCTGGACTGGCGGCTCCTCCACCGGTTCGGGCGCGGCGCTCGCCGCGCGCCTGATGCCGCTGGCGCTCGGAACCGATACGGGCGGCTCTATCCGGGTGCCCTCCTGCTGGTGCGGCACAACGGGCCTGAAGCCCACCCGCGAAAAGGTCTCGCGTGAAGGTGTCGCCGCGCTGTCATGGACCCTCGATCATATCGGACCGATGGCGCGCTCCGCTCAGGATATCGCCCGCGTCTTGCCGTTCATGACGGCGGCTCCCGATCCGCAACTGGCGAAAGACTGCGCCGCTCTCTTCGGAGACCTCGACCTTTCCGGGCTGCGCATTGGCGTCCCCACCGGCTGGTTCACCGAAAACGTGGACGCGGCTGTGCTGGCGAACTGGAACGCGGCGCTGGAAACTCTGGAGAGTCTCGGCGGTATTCTCGTCGACCTGCCCCCCATCGAAGTGGGCCCTTTCCACGAAGCGGGTTGGATCGTGCTGCAGAGTGAACTCGCGGCGCTCCATGCTGACCGGGCAGACCGCAGCGATCTCATGGATCCCGGAATGCTCGGCCGCCTGCGCAAGGGCATGACCTTCAGCGCCAAGGACTATGCCCGCGCTCTTCAGGCCCGGGTCACGGCACAGGAGAGCTTCCTCAGAGCCATGGAAAATGTCGATCTCATGATCACACCGGGCATCGGCGGCGAAGCGGGCTCGCTCGAAACGCTGACGGTCGATGTGGACGGCGGGCCGATGAGTTTCCAGGACCTCATTTCGCGCAACACCATGATCTTCGACTTCACCGGCTCCCCGGCCCTGATGCTGCCCACCGGGCTTGGGCGCGCGGGGTTGCCAACCGGCATGCAGATTGTCGGCCGGCCTCATGCAGAGGCGCTTTGCCTTCTGGCTGGCACTGCCTTTCAAGCCGTGACAGCCCATCACCGCCTCGTCCCGCCGCGCATCGCCTCAGCCTGAAGGCAAAACCATGAACCTGCCAGCGCCGCATATCTTCGAAACCCAATCCAAAATCGCGCCGAACCGGCTGACGGCAACTCAGGCGCTGGAGGCGCTGCAGGACGGCCGTCTTTCTGCAACAGATCTTGTGAATGCCTGCCTACAGCGGATCGGAGAACGGGATGGAGACGTTCGCGCCTGGCTGCACCTCAATCCGCATGCGCTGCAGCGAGCGTCCGACCTCGATGCCCTGCCGAAAGAACAACGCGGCAAGCTGCATGGCCTGCCCATCGGCATCAAGGATGTCTTCGAGACGAAGGATATGCCGACGACATACAATTCGCCGAATTTTCACGGCCATCAGCCGGGTCAGGATGCCGCAGTCGTCGACCTCCTGCGGACCGAGGGCGCGATCATCCTCGGCAAGACGGATACGACGGAATTTGCCGCCGCCGGGCGCAACGCCGCCACCGGTAATCCGCACGACACGGGGTTTTCCTCCGGCGGCTCGTCGGCCGGGTCCGCCGCCTCTGTCGCCGACTTCCACGTGCCGCTTTCCATCGGCACGCAAACGGGCGGCTCCACTATCCGACCTGCCTCCTTCTGCGGCGTCTACGCCTTCAAGCCCACTTTTGGCATGGTCAGCCGCGAAGGCTTCAAGATCTATGCCAACAGCCTTGATACGGTTGGCTGGTATGGCCGCTCGGTGGCGGATCTTGCGCTGCTCGCAGAGGTCTTTGGGCTCACGGAATCCATCCGGCCGGCTCCGGCCGGCGCCACCTTGCGCATCGGCATGAGCCTTGGCCCTTACGGCGACTGTCTCCAGCAGGAATCCCTGGACACTCTGAACGTCGCAGCAGACCGCATGCGGAAAGCCGGTCACGAGGTCGTGACGGTGACCTTTCCTGCTGACTTTGCCGCACTGGACCACCATCACCGGACTATCCTTCATCGCGAGGGTGCTGCGGCGTTCCGCAACCTCGCCCGACGTCTGGGCAGCGAATTGCATGACGACTTCCATCATCGGGTCGAAAACCGCGACGGGCGCAGCCTGACCGAATTGCGCGACGCCTATGATGCAGCCGCCGAGGCGCGCAGGCATTTCGATGCCATTGCGGCTGAATTAGACGCCATTCTGGTGCCGAGCGCGCCGGGTTTTGCGCCGGAAAGCCGACATCCGGGCGATCCCGTCTTCAATGCGATGTGGACGCTTCTGGGCGTGCCTTGCGTCAACGTCCCGGTGTTCATGCCGGACAAGCCGCTGCCGATTGGTGTCACATTGACCGGATCGCGCTTTAGCGACCCTGCGCTGCTCGCAGCGGCCAAGCTTGTCGCGCCGTGGATCGACTGCTCACCCAACCACCACACCTGAAGAGGATCAGATGACGGAAACGGACCTGAGCGCCAACTACGCCGCCGCCTATAATAACCGGATCGGCTTTGGAAAAAAGCCGGCGCTCATCCTGGTCGATTTCGTGCAGGCCTATTTCGAGCCTTCGAGCCCGCTTTATGCCGGCGTGGATGCCGCGCTCGCCTCGGCGCTCCGCATTCGCGCGGCCGCGCGGGCGAAGAAATTGCCCGTGATCTTGACCAGTGTAGTCCTGCATCCCTCGGGCCTCGATGGCGGCCGGTTCTTCCAGAAGGCGAAGCCGCTGGCCTCTTTCACCGCCGGCAATCCGCTTGGCGCGTGGCCGGCAGGACTTGAGGCTTATCCGGACGAATTCGTCGTCACGAAACAGTATCCCAGCGCCTTCTTTGGCACATCGCTTGCGCCGCTGCTGGTGAGCATGGGCGTGGACAACGTCATCCTGACAGGCCTGACCACCAGCGGCTGCGTGCGCGCCAGCTGCGTGGACGCCATGTCGCACGGCTTCATCACAACGGTGGTGCGCGACGCCTGCGGTGACCGTCACCCGGCGCCGCACGAGGCTAATCTTTTCGATATGAACGCCAAATACGCCGATGTGGTCTCGGAAGCTGAAATTCTCGCGTTCATCATGAACCTTTGAAGCGACAGGGCCGCTTCAAACAGGCACAAAATTCGCCGCAGGCCCCGTTGAACTGCATCTCATATTATTGCCTGGCCGAAACCGCCATCTCATCAGATGACAGGCGGCTTTGCAGCAGCTCGCCCTGCTTCTCGAGAACGGGATAGGCGGTGGCGGCGATCAGGTGAGAGTTAATCGACTTCAGGTCCCTGATAATGTCGAGGTGCAGCGAGCTCGTCTCCATCGTATCGAGGCCGCCTTTTCTCAGCCGTTCGAAATGTGCCGCTGTCTTCTCCCGCTCCGCTCTGCGGAAGATGACTTTCTCGCCCGCAAGTTTTCGGGCCAGTCGCTCGTCCTGCGACATGAACAGGGCTGCCGCGGTATCGAGATTGGTCACAAGCCGGTCGAAGAGCCCACAGAGTTCCTCTTGCCCTGCCTTGGAAAACGTCAGGCCACGGCGGACGCGTTTGGCCAGATGTGGCAGCAAATTCTGATCCAGGACGTCGCCGGCCTGCTCGAGGTTCATCGAGAACAGAAGAATCTCGTCCATCCGGCTACGGTCCGCCTCGCCGAACTCGTCTGGATCTATGGAGGTCAAGTAGGTCTTGATGGCCGTATTGAGGCTGTCGAGGATGTTATCCTTTTTCCTCAGGTCGGCGAGCGCTCGCCGGTCGGTCGATGATATCGCGGTCTTTGCGCCGACGATCATCTCACGCAGAACGTCGGTCAGGCGCAGTGCCTCGCGGGCGGCAGCGCCCAGAGCGACCACCGGCGTCTCCTTTGCTCCAGCGTCGAGATAGCGCGGTTTGGAAGGGTCGGCGTCGTCGACCCGCTGCGGAAGCATCCGCACAAGGAGGTCGGCATAGGGCTGCAGAAACGGCAGGAAGAGGATGGCAAGGACGAGATTGAACGCGGTGTGGAAATTCGCGACGCTGCGCGATGCATCGCCATCCAGCAGTCCCATCAATTCCGTCAGCGGGCCGAGAGCTGCAAGCGCTGCCGCGACACCGATCAGCCTGGTCAGGAAATTGCCGAGCGGCAGGCGTTTCGACGCAAGATCGCCGTCCGAGTGGCCCTCAATGACCGGATTGATGGCCGTTCCGAGATTTGCGCCCAGCACCAGCGCGAAGGCCTGATAGGGATCGATAAGCCCCTTGGCGGCCAGCGACATGATCAGCAGGACAATGGCAACGCTGGAATGTGCCGCCCAGGTCAGCGCGGCGGCCAGCAGCACGCTGAGAACTGGCGTCGTCGAAATGCCTTTCAAGACATAGGACAGCGCCGCCGACCCTTCATACTGCGTCATCATCTCCAGAAGCTGATGGAGTGCGAGCAGCATGAAGCCGAGGCCGATCGCCACGCGCCCGAGGTCGTGGATCTGCGGATTGCCGTTCCGCTTGAACATGATGAAGCCCGCAAGGATCAGCGCGGGGTAGAGAGCGGCGACGTTGAATGAAAGGACCTGGACGATCAGCGTCGTGCCGACGTTTGCGCCGAGCATCACCGACAGGGCAGGCATCAGACCGACCAGCCCGCCGGCAGCGAAGCCCGAGGCCATCAGGCCGGTGGCCGTGCTGCTCTGCAGGATTGCCGTCACCCCGAGGCCGGCGACGAACGCCTTGAACCTGTTGCTGAGGGCGCGGCCAAGGAAGGTCCGAAGGCTCGGCCCGAAAGCACGCTGGATGCCCGTCTGGACCATCCGCGTGCCCCACAACAGAAGTGCAATGTGGCCCGCCAGTCCGACGAGACCGATGATGAAAGCCATGGCCTTCCCTTCAAAGGACGCGGGATACGTCTCGCGGCAAACCCGCCAAGGCCCTCGGCAACCCATGAATGCATCATGTTAAGAGGTTGAATTTCCACGAGGCCCGATGCCAAGAAACTGTCATAAATCAAAGCCGTGTCAACCGGAAAATCTTCGATTTATCCTAAGCCGGCTAATTATCATCGGTCTGCCCGCCGCAGCGTTTTATCGCTCGGCCCGCCCAAGCATACATCGGCGTTTCCGCTTATGTTGCCGAGGATGAGTAGCCGTTTGGGTCGGCTCTCATCCTCGGACCAACGAGGAACATCAGGTAGCGTTTTCTCTGAATCCGTCGGAAAGCCGAATCAGGAAGACGTCACCCTTGTCTTAAGGATGCTCCAGAACGACGAGCACGTCGCCGGCGCGGACGGAGCGGCCGGGGCTGGCGCGGACTTCCCCCACACGCCCGTCGGCATGAGCGGAAATCGCGATTTCCATCTTCATGGATTCGATGATGGCGAGTGTATCCCCCGCTTTCACCTGCGCCCCCGGCTCGACGAGCACCTTCCAGACATTGCCGGGAACGGCGCTTTCGATGCCGATGCAGCCGTCCGGAATGTCGCCTGCCGTCGTCTGGCCGGCGCCATCGTCGGCCGAGAACGTGTCGAGCCCCTCCTCCTTCCAGCGCCGCCGCTCCGCCTCGAAGGCCGATTGCTGGCCCTGCTTGAAGGCGGAAATGGCACCCGCATTGGCGGCCAGTTCGGCCTGATAGGCGGCATAGGAGAATTCTCCGTCCTCGATGCGCACCGGATAGCCGCCATGCGGAAACGCGGCGCGGGCCTCGGTGAGTTCGTCATGCATGACGGGGAAGAAACGGACCTGATCGAAGAAATCGAGTAGCCACGGCTTGTCTTTCGAAAAGACCGGTGTCTGCCGCCATGTGTTCCACATCTGGATCGTCCGGCCGAAAAGCTGATAGCCGCCCGGCCCTTCCATGCCGTAGATGCACATATAGGCTCCGCCAATGCCGACGGCATTTTCCGGGGTCCATGTGCGGGCCGGATTGTATTTCGTCGTCACGAGGCGCTGGCGCGGATCGAGCGGCGTTGCCACCGGCGCGCCGAGATAGACGTCGCCGAGTCCCATAACGAGATAGGAGGCGTTGAAGATCGTGTCCTTCACCGCCTGCTCGTCGGCAAGCCCGTTGATGCGGCGGATGAACTCGATATTCGACGGGCACCAGGGCGCGTTGGGGCGCACCAGTTCCTGATACTTGCGCATGGCAAGTTCCGCGTCGGGGTCGTTCCACGAGAGTGGCAGCCAGACGGTGCGGCTCGGCACCTTGACACTGGCAATATCCGGCAGGGAAGCCTCGATCTCGCCAAGCAGACCCAGCAATTTCGAACGCTTGAGGCTAGTCCCGTCATAATGGATCTGCAGCGAGCGGATGCCGGGCGTGAGATCGACCAGCCCCGGCAGCGTCTCGGCCTTCAAGGCCTGCATCAGCAGATGCGCGCGCAGACGCAAGCCGATATCGAGCTGCATCGCGCCATATTCGACCAGCAGATTGTCGTCCCCCTGCCGGCGATAGACGACCGGCACCGGCCCGTCGTCCCGGCGGGCGAGAACGGGCGAGCCCGCCTTCTCGCCCAGACCAATAACGATCGGCCCCGCAACCGGGTCTTCGTCCCGCCCGACCGGATGAAAGCGGATCGTATCGCCCGGCTTGAACTGCCCCATCTTCCACTGCTCGTCACCCACGATTACCGCGGGGCAGACGAAGCCGCCGAGGCTCGGGCCGTCGGGCCCGAGAATGATCGGCATGTCGCCGGTGAAGTCGATGGCGCCGATCGCATAGGCGTTGTCGTGGAGGTTCGACGGGTGAAGCCCCGCCTCCCCGCCATCCTCGCGCGCCCATTGCGGCGCAGGACCGATGAGGCGCACACCCGTGCGGGCCGAGTTGTAATGCACCTCGTAAGGGGTCGAAAACAGCGTCTCGATATCCTTTTCGAGAAAGAAGTCGGGCGCACCATGCGGGCCGTAGAGAACGCCGACCGACCATTCGCGCGTCAGCGGCGCGGGCGCACCGGCTGGCTTCACATCGACCGGCGCAGCGCGGGCAAGGCGCAGCACATGGCCGGCGCGAAGCGTTCCGGTCGCATGGCCGCCAAACTGCCCGAGGCCAAATGTGGCGCGCGAGCCAAGGACGACCGGCGCAGCAAAACCGCCCGCGACCGCGAGATAGGTGCGCTGGCCGGGTCCCTCGATCTGGCCGATGGCAAGCGTCTGTCCCGCTTTCACGGCCACAGCCGCATCGTGGGCGATCAGTTCACCGTCCAATTTCGTCGGCATTCTTGCGCCGGACAGCGCCACGGTGACATTGGAGAAGAATTTCAGGACAGGTCCCGAAACCGTCAGCTCCAGCGCCGCCGTCTCATCCGCATTGCCGACGAGACGGTTGGCATGACGGAAGGAATAGTCGTCCATAGGACCGGACGGCGGCACGCCGACATGCCAGAGACCGAGCCGGCCCGGCAATTCCTGCAGGCTCGACTGCGCGCCGGGCGCGATCACCTCGACCACATCGGGCACGAAGGCGAAATCCTTCAGCGCCGTCGTCGCGACATCGCCGCTCGCAAAGAGGTCCGAGGCGGCAATGGCCTTCAGATAATCGAGATTGGTCTCGATGCCGGAAATCGCCGTGCCGTCGAGCGCGCGCTTGAGCGCCGCAATCGCTGTCTCGCGGTCGTCCGCCGCAACGATCACCTTGGCGAGCATGGGATCGTAGAAGGGCGTGACTTCGGTTCCCGTCTCGATCCAGCCATCGACGCGGGCGTCTTCGGGAAAGACGACCTCCGTCAGCAGGCCGGCACTCGGGCGGAAGCCCGCATGGGGCATTTCGGCATAGACGCGCGCCTCGATGGCCGCGCCTCTCGGGGTCAGCGTTTCCTTACCCGTCAGCACATCCTCGCCCGCCGCCTGCCGGATCATCCACTCGACGAGATCGATGCCGAACACGGCTTCCGTCACCGGATGCTCGACCTGAAGCCGCGTGTTGACCTCGAGAAAGTAGAACTCCTCGCGCTTCGGATCGTAGATGAATTCGACCGTCCCGGCCGAGGCATAATTTGCCTGCCGGCCAAGTGCCACGGCGGCTTTATGTAAGTTATGGCGCACGGCGTCAGAGAGCCCCGGTGCCGGGGTCTCCTCGATCACCTTCTGGTTTCGCCGCTGCAGCGAGCAATCGCGCTCGCCGAGCGAAATCACCCGGCTCTTGCCATCGCCGAAAATCTGCACCTCGACATGGCGGGCCTTGGCGACGAAACGCTCCAGATAGACGCGCGCATCGCCGAAGCTCGCTTTCGCCGTACGCTGGACGGTCTCGAAGGCCGCCTTCAGCGCCGCCGCATCTTCGCAAAGCTGCATGCCGATGCCGCCGCCGCCGGCGGTGGATTTCAGCATGACGGGATAACCGATGCCATCCGCTTCCGAGAGCGCCTCTTCGACCGAGTCGAGAAGCCCGCTGCCGGGCAGCAGCGGCACGCCGCTTTCCCGCGCCAGTTCGCGCGCCGTGTGCTTGAGCCCAAAAGCCTCGATATTGGCGGGCGTCGGGCCGATGAAGGCGATGCCCTCTTCCGCGAGCCGCGCCGCAAAGCCGAGATTTTCGGAGAGGAAGCCATAGCCCGGATGCACGGCCTCCGCGCCCGTCGCCTTGCAGGCGGCGACGACGGCCTCGACATTGAGGTAGCTTTCAGTTGCAGGGGCCGGGCCAAGACGCACCGCCTCATCCGCTATGCGGACAGCCTTCGAAAAGCGGTCGGCGTCGGAATAGACGGCGACCGAGGCGATGCCGAGTTGCTTGGCCGTGTGGATAATCCGCACGGCGATTTCGCCGCGATTGGCGATCAGGATTTTCTTGAACATGATGCTTCCCCGCTCAGCGCTCGTCGTTCCAGACGAGAACGCGGATCGGCGTCGGGTCGAAACCGTTGCAGGGATTGTTGATCTGCGGGCAGTTGGAGATGACCATCAGCACATCCATCTCGGCCTGCAGTTCCACATAATCGCCGGGCGCGGAAATGCCGTCGACGATGGTCATGGTCGCATCGGGCGCAATCGGCACGTTCATGAAGAAGTTGATGTTCGGCGCAACGTCGCGCTTGCTCATGCCGTGCTTCGAAACTTCGATCACGAAGTTGTCGCGGCAAGCATGCAGATATTTCGTGCCATGGCCGAAGCGCACCGTGTTGCTCTCGCAGGAGCAGGCCCCCGCCGCCGTGTCATGACGCCCGCAGCTATCGGCCACCATTTTCAGCATGGTCCGGCCCTCGTTCGACATGATCTTCGTGCCAGTCGAGATATAGGCCGCGCCCTGCTCGCGCATCGTATCCTGATTGGAATAGCGCTCGGAGAAATCAGCGGCATTGTAGAACAGCGTGTCGACGGCCTGCTGGCCGTAACTGTCCTCGATGCGGACGATCTGGCCCTTGCGGATGACGGTCGAGAACGGCGCCTCGGCGGGAATATAATGGTCCTGAACGGCGGCCTCGACGGTACGGGCGGGCGATGTCTGAATGAAATTCGTCATGGTCATCTCCCCCTCAAAGCGCTGCAAAGGCATTGTTTTCGAAACCGCGCACGGCTTCGGCCGTGGCGGTGCGGCAGAGATCGTCAGCCGCAGGCTCGCTCGCGGCGATGCGTGTCACCGTCACCGGGTTCGAGCTGTAGACCGGGTTCGGATCGAGCGGATGCGGGGCGTTGGAGAAGGCGACCTGCATGTCCATCTCGGCGCGCAACTCGATATAATCTTGACCGTTGAGGAGGTCGGCATTCCAGAAGAACTGGCCGTCCGCATCGACACGCACGGGTGCGAAGAGCGACAGGGCTGCGGGAATGTCGCGCTTGTCGAGACCGAGCTTGGTGGCGGCAATGACGAAATTGTCGCGCGTGTTGCGGGCGTAATCCACGCCGTATTTGGCCGAGACCGAGGCAAGCGTCGAACCGCCGACGAGGCAATCGTGGGCGCCGGACGTATCCTCGACAATCGAGAACATGACGCGACCCATGTCGGAGAAGATGACGCGGCCCTTCGAAAGCCCCGTCGTCCATTGCAGCTTCACCGTATCGGGCAGGTTCAGCCGCTCGGTGCGATCGGCCGCATTCCAGGCGACAAGCGCAACGGTCGAGAAGCCGGCGTCGAGGCTGATGCGCAGCACTTCATTGGTCTTCACATGTGTCCACCAATACCAGCCGCCGGGAATCACTTCCCGGTGCACGATCTTGTCGGCGGGGATGTCGGCGGCCGGTAGCGGGCTTTTGCCCGGCAGGGCCTTAGGGGCGAATTCCAGCCCCTTCTTCTGGTGTTCTTCATAGCGCGCGCGATTGGCGGCGATGTCTTCGGCGGAACGTCGGATATGCATGGTTTCGCACTCCTCATCAGGTTTGGCCGGGTCGTCCCGGCTATTGACCTTTTTGAACCGGGCCGTCCCGGTCGGGTCGAATGAGAGATGGCTCGCCCGCGCGGCGCGGCGGCCAGATCGGAATGTCACGGCTGATGGTCGCCCCGTAACGGAGCTTCTCCTCCGGCCGGTCGCGCAGCCGCTCGAAGGCAACGACGCGGGTGGCGAGCGTAAAGGCCTCGCGCATGTCATGCGTGACCATCACGACGGTCATGGGGTTTTCGTGCCACAGCCGCTTCATCAGCGTGTGGATCTCGGCGCGGATGCCGGGATCGAGCGCTCCGAAGGGCTCGTCGAGCAGCAGCACCTTTGGCTTCATGATCAGCGCCTGGGCAAGCGCCAGCCGCTGCTGCATGCCGCCGGAAAGCTGGGCGGGGTATTTGTCGAGCGCATGGCTGAGGCCGACCTCGGCAATCAGCGCCTCAGCCTCCTCGATTGCCGCCTTGCGGGCAGCGCCAAACAGGCGGCCCGAATAGCGCGCCGCCATCATTTCCTTGCCGATCAGCACATTGCCGAGCACGGTCAGATGCGGGAAGACCGAGTAGCGCTGGAAGACGACGCCGCGATCCGGGCCCGGCTCCTTCGGCAGCGGCACGCCATCAAGAAGGATCGTGCCGCGTGTGGCCTGTTCCTGCCCAAGCAGCATGCGAAGAAAGGTTGTCTTGCCGCAGCCGGACGGGCCGACGAGGGCAACAAAGGCGCGGTCCTCGATCTCGATGGAAATGTCTTCCAGAACGATCTGGTCGCCATATTCCTTCCAGATCTTTTCGACAGTGATGCCGCTCATGTGTTCTTCTCCAGTTCGGACCAGGGGAAGATGGCGATGCGCAGGCGGTTCAAGATGTAATCCGTGCCGACGGCGAGAAGCGTGATCCACAGCACGTAGGGGAAGATGACATCCATCGCGAGATAGCGACGGACGAGGAAGATGCGGTAGCCGAGACCGGCTTCGGACGAGATCGCTTCCGCCGCGATCAGGAAGAGCCAGGCCGGGCCGATCTGCAGGCGGACACAGGTAAACAGGCGCGGCAGGATCTGCGGCAGGACGACGCGCAGCGCGATCTGCCACGACGAGCCACCCAGCGTCTCGGCCTTGATGATCTGCTCGCGCGGCAATTCGATCGCCTTCAGCGCCAGATCGCGGATCATGATCGGCGTCACGCCGATGGCAATCAGCGCGATCTTGGAAGCTTCACCGAGCCCCATGACGATGAAGAGGATCGGCAGCAGCGCGAGCGGCGGCACCATGGAGATGGCGGCGACGAAGGGCGCGAGCAGCGCCCGCATGGTCGGCAACATTCCGATCAGCATGCCGACGACGAGCGCAATGGCGACCGCAATGCCGATGCCGGAAAACAGCCGCGTCAGGCTCGCGGCCGTATCGGTCCAGAGCAGGATCTGCCCGCTCCGTCCGTCAGGCACGACGGCCATGCGGTTGATGGCATCGACGAAAGACGACAATCCCGGCAGCAGCTTGTCATTGGCGTTGTCGGCCAGCCGCGCCGCCGAACCCGCCACATAGGCCGCCAGCACGATCAGGAACGGCGCGACGGCCAGCGTCAGCCGCATTCCGCTCGACGGTCTCGTATTGATCCAGCGCATGGCTGTCTCCGTTCGCAAAAGGTGGGAAGGCCCGCCGGGCATCGAGCCCGGCGGCGGCCGGACTTACGATCAGAGCGCGCCCTTGGCGGCCGCATCCATGTAGGTCGTGGTGAAGCGCAGCTTCACATTGCCCTTGTCGCCGAGCACCGAACCATCGGGCATTTCAATGCCGATGACATCGGCCGAGGGCGCGCCATTGCCGAGAAGACCCTTGGAGAAGAGGAAGGTGCGGACATGGTCCATCGTCTTCGGCAGATCTGGCGAGGTTGCGAAGGTAAGCGCATCGGCCGGCTTGTCGAAGAGCTTGGTCGCGGCCATCTGGGCTTCGAAGCCCTTCAGGTCCGTTCCCGAAGCCTGGCCCATCGCCGTGCGGGCGGCCTTGCCCTCGTCGCTATCGGCGGTCATCAGCTTCATCGTGTCATACCAGATGCCGGCGAGCGCCTTGCCGAAATCCGGGTTGTCCTTCAGCACGGCCGAATTGGCGACCATCAGGTCGATGATTTCGCCGGGGATTTTCGAGCTGTCGAAGACCTTCTTGGCGTCTGGCTCCTGCAGGATCGTGGAGACGAGCGGGTTCCAGGTGACGACGGCGCTCACATCCTTGGTCTTGTAGGCCGCGACCATGTCCGCGTCGGACGTGTTGACGACCTTAACATCCTTCTCGGTCATGCCGGCGCTTTCGAGCGCGCGCACCAGCAGATATTCGGAGACGGAGAATTCGACGAGATTGACGTTCTGGCCCTTGATGTCGGCGAGCTTGTCCTTGTTCTTCAGGATGATCGCGTCATTGCCATTGGAGAAGTCGCCGACGATGACGGCCGTCGTGTCAACGCCGCCCGCGGCGGGGATGGAAAGGCCGTCCATGTTGGTCAGCGTGACGGCATCGAATGCGCCGGCCGTGTACTGGTTCATGGACTCGACGTAGTCGTTGAACTGCGTGACATCGATCTTGATGCCGTATTTGTCGGCCCATTTCTTCACGATACCATGGTCTGCCGCATAGCCCCAGGGCATCCAGCCGACATAGATCGACCAGGCAACCTTGAATTCCTTCTTCGGCGCGGCATCTGCGCCGCCCATGGCGGACAGAAGCAGCGATGCAGAAAGGGCCGTGATCGAAAAGATTTTCTTGAAAGTTTGCATTGGCATTCCCCTTTTGTTGTTTCCAAAAAGGGATCGGCAAAGACCAACGCCGCCAATCCCTTGGCTAACGAGGTCTCCCGGGCTTTTGTCCCGCCGTGCATCCGGCGCGATGTCTCCCACGCCGGTGGATGCTCTCGGACCAGTCACACCAAAAGAGGTGCCGGAACCCTAGCGTCCAAACTCTGAAAACATGGAAGCAAACACCGTGCCAATTTAGATTTTGCCCGAAATCCCGGATTTTCGGCCAAGTTCCTGCCTTGATGGTGGCAACGGCGCATCTCCGATGCTCAAAGAAACATCACGAGCCGGAAAAATGACCAGTACTCTTGAGGGAAAATAGTGCGTCCAAGATCGCCCTTCGACTGAGGCGTGTCTGCATGGGTCCTGTTGTCAGGCGCGCCCGCGATCTGCGGTCTCCTCAGCTTGCTCTCGGCACACCCTGTCTTAAGATTATTTAATTTGATGCTGGGAACTTTGGTTTGTAGAGCTTAGCGGAAACCGGGGACGGCCGGCGAATTTGAGAGTGAAGCCACGCCTATGGATCCCGATGTTTCTACATCCCCGTCCCCCCGCGCTTCTGGCAGTGCTGCAGGTTTGGTCCTGCGTCTCCTGGTAACGGCTGCAGTGATCGCGGCGGGTTGGGCCGTGTGGCACTTTTATGGCGCACAGCAGACCCGGCACGACGCGCGTGGCCGCTTTTTCCGCACCGGTCCGCAGACCGTGCGCGACGCGGTGGCCACCAAAGCAGACATTCCGATCTGGATCGATGCGCTGGGAACGGTGACGCCGCTTGCCACCGTCACCATCAAGAGCCAGGTCTCCGGCACGCTGCAATCGGTGGCCTTCACCGAAGGGCAGATGGTGAAGGCGGGCGATCCCATCGCCAATATCGATCCGCGCCCGTATCAGGCGACGCTCACGCAGCAGCAGGCGATGCTCGCCAAGGATCATGCCGCGCTCGATCAGGCGGAAAGCGACCTGAAACGTTACCAGTCACTTGCCAAACAGGATTCGATCTCCGGGCAGCAGGTTGCCGACCAGAGCTATCTGGTCGAACAGGACAAGGCGGCAATAGCCAGCGACGAGGCGCAGATCGGCGCGACAAACCTCAATCTCGGCTATACGCGCATCGTGTCGCCTATCTCCGGGCTTGCGGGCCTGAGGCAGGTCGATCCGGGCAACTACGTCACCCCCGGCGATACGAACGGAATTGTCGTCATCACGCAGATGCAGCCGATGGGTGTCGTCTTTTCCATTCCTGAAGATTCTGTTGCCACGATCGTGGCGGCGCTGAAATCGGCCGGTTCCCTCCCCGTGACGCTGAACGACCGCGCCAATGTGCATGAAATTGCCAAGGGCAGGCTCGACACGGTCAACAACCAGATCGACACGACGACGGGTACGCTGAAAATGCGCGCCTCCTTCGACAATCCGGATCAGACGCTTTTCCCCAACCAGTTCGTCAATGTGAAGCTGCTTGTGAACACCTTGAAGGAGGCCATCGTGCTTCCGGCACAGGCGGTGCAACTGGGGGCGAACGGCAATTTCGTCTATGTCATCGGCGGTGACAACAAGGTGAAGGTAACGCCCGTGACCCTCGGCCCTGCCTCGGGCGATACGGTCTCGATCGCCTCCGGCGTGGCGCTCGGCGATCATGTCGTCATCGATGGCGTCGATCAGTTGCGGGACGGTTCGGAGGTCCAGCTTGCGGGAGCGGCGCCCGCCGCGCCGGCAGCCGGCGAAAATGGCGGCCAGAGGCAGCATTCCGGCCAACACAAGCATGGAGACTGGGCAGGCCGCAAGGATGGCAGCGCGGGCGATACGCCCGACGCCGACGGTCAGCCGCATCATCACAAGAAGCATGGCGGCGACACGCCGGATGGCGCGCCGGCGACACCTCCGGCCAGCGGGAACTGACCCGTGGACGGCGCGGCGAATCCCTCCCGCATCTTCATCGACCGGCCGATCGCCACGACCTTGCTCATGGTCGCGATCGTTCTCGTCGGCCTTTTCGCCTATCGCTACCTGCCGATTTCGGCGCTGCCGGAAGTGGATTATCCGACAATCCAGGTGCAGACCTTCTATCCGGGCGCCAGCCCCGAGGTGATGACCTCGGCGATTACCGCGCCGCTGGAGCGACAATTTGGACAGATGCCCTCGCTTGCGGAAATGCATTCGCAATCGAGCGGCGGGGCCTCGGTCATCACGCTGCGCTTCGGGCTTGATCTGTCACTCGATATTGCCGAGCAGGAGGTGCAGGCCGCCATCAACGCCGCCGGCAACCTGCTGCCCTCGGATCTGCCCGCTCCGCCGATCTATGCCAAGGTCAATCCTGCCGATGCGCCCATCCTGACACTGGGCATCACGTCCCCGGTTCTGCCGCTGCCGGATCTCGAAGGCCTGGTCGAGGCGAAACTCAGCCAGAAGCTCTCGCAGATGCCGGGCGTCGGTCTTGTGTCGATTTCAGGCGGCGAGCGGCCTGCCGTGCGCATCCATGCCAATCCGCGGGCGCTGGCGGCCTATGGGCTCAATCTCGATGACTTGCGCTCGACGATTTCCAATCTCAACGTCAACAGTCCGAAGGGCAATTTCGACGGCAAGTCGCAAAGCTTTTCGATCGCGGCCAACGACCAGATTCGCGACCCGAAGGATTATCTCTCCTCGGTGATTGCCTATCGCAACAGCGCGCCCGTCAGGCTTTCCGATGTCGCGACCGTCGAGCAGGCCGCGGAAAACCCGCGCCTTGCCGCCTGGATGAACCGCGAAAGCGCGCTCATCCTGAACGTCCAGCGGCAGCCGGGCGGCAATGTCATTGCCGTGGTGGATGCGATCAAGGCGGCACTGCCACAGCTGACCTCAACGCTGCCGGCCTCCGTCCACGTGACGCCGCTGACCGACCGCACGGTGACGATCCGCGCGTCTGTCTCGGATGTGGAATTTGAACTCACGCTCTCCGTCGCGCTCGTCGTGCTCGTCATCTTCCTCTTCCTGCGTAACCTGCCGGCGACGCTGATCCCAAGCCTTTCCGTGCCGCTGAGCCTTGTCGGCACGCTCGCCGTGATGGTCGAACTCGGCTACAGCCTCGACAATCTCTCGCTGATGGCCCTGACGATCGCCACCGGCTTCGTGGTCGACGATGCCATCGTGATGATCGAGAATATCGCCCGCTATCTGGAAATGGGCGAAACGCCCTATCGGGCGGCGGTCAAGGGCGCCGGAGAAATCGGCTTCACCATTATCGCGCTGACGATCTCTCTGATCGCGGTTCTGATCCCGCTGCTCTTCATGGGCGATGTCGTCGGGCGTCTGTTCCATGAATTCGCCATGACGCTCGCCGTGACGATTGCGATTTCGGCCGTGGTGTCGCTGACGCTGGTGCCGATGCTCTGCGCAAAATTCCTCAAACCGGAGGCACAAGGCAGCACGCGCCACCATGCGAGCGGCGGCCGGCTCTTCCAGTGGATGATTGGCCATTATGCTCGCATGCTGGATGTCGTTCTCGACTTTCGCGGGATCACGCTTCTCGTCGCGCTCGCAACGCTAGTCGCAACCGTCTGGTTCTATATCGCCATCCCTAAGGGCTTTTTCCCGACACAGGATACCGGGCTGATCCAGGGCTTTACCACGGCGGCACAGGATATTTCCTTCAGCGCCATGGCCGATCGCCAGCAGGCGATCGTGGATGCGGTCCTTAAAGACCCCGACGTCGCCTCCGTCTCCTCCTTCATCGGCGTTGACGGGACGAACATGACGCTGAATTCGGGCCGTATCCTCATCAACCTGAAGCCGCACGACCAACGTTCGCTGACCGCCAGCCAGATCGCCGCGCGGATCGCAGAGGCGACGGCGAACGTACCGGGCGTCCGGCTGAACATGCAGCCGGTGCAGGACCTGACCGTCGATACCGCCGCCAGCGCCATGCAATACCAGATGACGATCAACAATCCGGATTTTGCGACACTGAAGACCTGGGAGCCGAAGCTGCTCGAAGAGCTGAGACAGATCCCCGAAATCTCGGAGATCACCAGCGACATGCAGCAACAGGGTCGCGCGGCGGTGCTTACCATCGATCGGGCAACGGCCGCCCGTTTCGGGGTCACCCCGGCGACGGTGGACAGCGCACTTTATGACGCCTTCGGCCTGCGCATCATCTCCACCATCTTCACGCAGGCCAATCAGTACCGCGTCATTCTCGATGTCGATCCGGCCTTGCAGAAGAGCCCGAAGGGGCTCGACGCCATCTATCTGCCGTCCTCTGCCTCCTCGACGGGACAGGTGCCGCTCTCGACCATTGCGAGCCTGAGCTACCAGACCGCCCCGCTCTCCGTCGAGCATATCGGTCAATTGCCGGCCACCACCCTCGCCTTCAACCTCGCACCGGGCGCGTCGCTCGGAGAGGCGGTGGAAAAGATCAATGCTGCGGTGGCGAAGCTCGACATGCCGAAGAGCTTCAACATTCATTTCGAGGGCGCGGCCTCTGCCTTCCAGTCGGCGCTGTCAAACGAGGTTCTGCTGCTGCTCGCCGCCGTTGCCACGATGTATATCGTGCTCGGCGTGCTCTACGAGAGCTTCGTCCATCCGATCACCATCCTTTCGACGCTGCCCTCCGCCGGGATCGGCGCGCTGCTGGCGCTCGATCTCTCCGGTTCCGGTCTCGACATTATCGGCGTCATTGGCATCGTGCTGCTGATCGGCATCGTCAAGAAGAACGCGATCATGATCATCGACTTTGCGCTGGTCGCCCAGCGCGAGGAAGGCAAGTCGCCCCGCGAGGCCATCCGGCAGGCCTGCCTGCTGCGTCTGCGGCCAATCCTGATGACGACCATGGCGGCCATGTTCGGCGCGCTGCCGCTGATGTTCGGCACCGGCGTCGGCTCGGAGCTGCGTCATCCGCTGGGCCTCGCCATTGTCGGCGGTCTGGCGGTGAGCCAGGTCCTGACCCTCTTCACGACACCGGTCATCTATCTCGCGTTTGAAAGCCTTGCCCGCCGGCTGCGGGGCGAGCGGGACGACAGTGCCGTCGGGGTCGCGGGATGAATATCTCGGCGCCCTTCATCCGCCGACCGGTGGCAACGGCGCTGATCTCGGCGGCCTTTGCGCTGGCGGGGTTGATCGCCTTCAGGCAATTGCCCGTTGCCCCCCTGCCGCAGGTCGATACGCCGACCATTTCCGTTTCGGCAAATATGCCGGGCGCAAGTCCGGACACGATGGCGGCCGATGTGGCGGGGCCGCTGGAAAAGCATTTGAGCCAGATCGCCGACGTCACCGAAATGACGTCCTCCTCCTCGCAAGGCTCGACGCGCATCGTCCTGCAATTCGGGCTGAACCGCGATATCAACGGCGCGGCCCGCGACGTGCAGGCCGCCATCAATGCCGCGCGTGCGGATCTCCCGACATCGCTTCGCTCCAATCCGAGCTACCGCAAGAGCAATCCGGCGGATGCGCCGATCATGGTCCTGTCGCTGACCTCGGCCAACCGCTCGCAGGGCCAGCTCTACGATGTCGCCTCGAACATCCTTCAGCAGGCGCTGTCGCAGATCAAGGGCGTCGGCGAGGTCGATGTCGGCGGCTCGTCTCTGCCGGCCGTGCGCGTCGAACTCGATCCCGGCCCGCTGTTCAAATATGGCATCGGTCTTGAAGATATCCGCGCGGCCCTCGCCTCGGCGAACGCCAATGCGCCCAAGGGACTGATCGAGCCGGGCGACCAGCATCTCCAGATTTACACGAACGATCAGGCCAGCAAGGCGGACGATTATCGCAACCTCATCGTCGCCTGGCGCAACAATGCCGGCGTGAAGCTGTCCGATGTGGCGGAGGTGAAGGATGGCGTCGAGGATCTGCGCAATGCGGGCCTTGCCGATGGCAAGCCGGCCGTTCTGCTTCAGGTCATGCGGCAGCCGGGCGCGAACATCATCGAGACCGTTGATCTCATCAAAGCCGCGCTTCCGCAGCTGGAAGCTGCCTTGCCCGGCGATGTGGATCTGACGCTGACGCTCGACCGTTCGAGCACCATCCGCGCCTCGCTCTTCGACACGGAAAAGACGCTGATCATTTCCGTTGTGCTGGTCATGCTGGTCGTCTTCGTCTTCCTGCGCAATGTCCGGGCCGCGCTGATCCCGAGCATCGCGGTTCCGATCTCCATCATCGGCGCCTTTGCCGCCATGTGGTTCGACGGCGCAAGCCTCGACAATCTCTCGCTCATGGCCCTGACGATCTCGACCGGCTTCGTCGTGGATGACGCCATCGTCATGCTGGAAAATGTCGTGCGGCATATGGAAATGGGGAAGTCCCGGCTTCAGGCCGCGTTCGATGGCGCGCGCGAGGTTGGCTTCACGCTGATGTCGATCAACATTTCGCTGATCGCGGTCTTCGTGCCTATTCTCTTCATGGGTGGCATTGTCGGCCGCTTCTTCCATGAGTTCGCCGTCACGCTGTCGATGGCGGTGATGATCTCGCTTCTGCTGTCGCTGACCGCGACGCCCATGATGTGCGCGCGGCTACTGCCGCCGATCGCCGAGGAAAAGCACGGGCGTCTCTATCGTGCCACGGAAGCCGCCTTCAATGCCGTGCAACGCGGCTATGCGGCCTCGCTGCGCTTCCTGCTCAATTACAGTTTCTATGTCATCCTCTCGCTGTTTGCGACGGTGGCGCTGAATGTCTATTTCTTCACGATCAGTGCTTACGGCCTCTTCCCCAGCGAGGATACCGGCGTGCTTGTCGGCGGCATTCAGGCCGACCAGAGCATTTCCTTCCAGGCCATGAAGGGCAAGCTCACGCAACTGCAGGAGATCGTCAAAAGTGATCCGGCGATTGCCCATGTCGCCGGCGTGATCGGCGGGCGGCAGACCAATTCGGGCTTCATCTTCGCCTCCCTGAAGCCGATCGCGGAGCGCAAGATTTCCTCCGACCTCGTGGTCCAGCGCCTGCGTCCCAGGCTTTCGGAAGTCGCCGGCGCGCGCGTCTTTCTGCAGGGGGCAGCGGATTTTCGCACCGGCGGACGCCAGAGCAATTCCGCCTATCAGTTCACCCTTCAATCCGACGATACCAAGGCGCTTTACGAATGGGCGCCGAAGCTGACGCAAGCGCTTCAGGGCATCGATATCCTCACCGACGTCAATTCCGACCGCCAGCAGGCCGGGCGCGAGATCAACGTGTCGATAGACCGCGACGCGGTGGCCCGTCTCGGACTGTCGCTCAGCGCCGTGGATAACACGCTCTACGACGCCTTCGGCCAGCGGCAGGTGTCGACCATCTACAGCGCGCTCAACCAGTATCATGTCGTCATGGAACTGGCCCCGAAGTTCTGGCAGAACCCGGATACGCTGAAAAACCTCTGGGTCTCGACATCCGGCGCCAATGTCTCGGGAGCGCAGAAGACAAATACCAGCGCCGGCGCCTTTTCGAGTGGCTCAAGCGCCAGCAACAGCGCGGCAGCGGCGGCCAGTGCGGCCTTACGCAATCAAGCGGTCAATTCCATTGCCGCGACCGGCAAGGGATCTGCCTCATCGGGCGCATCGGTCTCGACGAGCCAGGAGCAGATGATCCCCTTTTCAGCCTTTGCCAGCTACGGGGCGGACCTGACGCCGCTTTCGGTCAACCATCAGGGCTTTTTTGCCGCGACGACCATTTCCTTCAATCTCGCGCCCGGCCATTCGCTCTCCGAAGCGCAGGCCGCCATTTCGGACGCCATGATCCGCCTCGGCGTGCCGAAAACGGTGCAGGGCTCCTTTGCCGGTACGGCGAGCACCTTCAGCAAGCAGCTCTCCGATGAGCCGTTGCTCATCCTCGCCGCACTGGCCGCCATCTATGTCGTGCTCGGCGTGCTCTACGAAAGCTACATCCACCCGCTGACGATCCTCTCGACGCTTCCCTCGGCGAGTGTCGGCGCGATGCTGGCGCTGCATCTCTTCGGACAGGAATTCGACATCATCGCCTTTATCGGCGTGATCCTTCTGATCGGCATCGTGAAGAAGAACGCGATCATGATGATCGACTTCGCGCTGGAAGCGATGAAGACAGGGCTGACGCCCAAAGAGGCGATCATCGAGGCCTGTATCCGCCGTTTCCGTCCGATCATGATGACCACCTTTGCTGCGCTCCTTGGCGCGCTACCGCTCGCCTTCGGCACGGGCGAAGGCTCCGAATTGCGTCATCCGTTGGGGATTTCGGTTGTGGGCGGCTTGATCGTCAGCCAGATCTTGACACTTTACACCACGCCCGCCGTATTCCTCTATCTCGATCGCTTCAGCAGGTTCGTATCCCGCTGGTGGAAGAGGGTCTATTTCGGTCGCATCGATGAAACGCCCCTGGAGGCAAGACCATGAAGGCTCGCGGATCGAGAGTTGTTGCCGGTATCGTTATTCCCGCGCTGCTTGCCGGATGCAGCATGGTTGGCCCGGACTATCTGCGCCCGAATGTCGACACGCCGACGGCGTTCAAGGAGCTCCCGAAACAGGCCGGCTGGCGTGCGGCGGCCCCCGCGGACGATGCGGCCAAAGGCGATTGGTGGGCGATTTTCAACGATCCCGAACTCGACCAGCTGGAAAACCAGGTCACGCTCAACAACGAGACGCTCAAGGTCAGCGAAGCCAACTATCGTCAGGCCGAGGCCATGATGGACGAGGCCCGCGCCGCCATCTGGCCTTCGATTACCGGCGGCTCGGGCCTTAGCCGAGCACGCCAGACGGGGACGATCGCCAATTCCGCAACGGCCAATGTGACGGCAGGCTGGACGCTTGACCTCTGGGGCAAGTTGCGACGAGGTCTGGAGGAACAGAAGGCGGCGGATGCCGCAAGCGCGGCCGATCTGGCCAATGCAAAGCTGACCGAACAGGCGGCTCTTGCGGCTGCATTGTTCAATCTGCGTGAGACGGATGCCATGCACGATCTTCTCGCGAGGACGGTCTCCGAATACGAGAAATCGTTGGAGATTGCGCAGAATCAGCACGCGGCCGGAACAGTCGCGCGGTCGGATGTCATTACCGCGCAGGCCCAGATGCTTGCGGCGAGGGTGAGCCTGACCAATACCGGTGTCGCCCGAGCCCAATACGAACACGCCATTGCCACGCTAATCGGCAAACCGCCGGAAGAGGTCTCGATTGCGCCGCGACCGCTGACGCGTGCGGTGCCAAAGGTGCCCGTCTCGTTACCTTCGACACTTTTGGAACGCCGCCCCGATATTGCTTCCGCAGAACGCAAGATGCAGGCGGCGAATGCCGCAATCGGTGTGGCCATCGGCGCCTATTATCCGGATATCTCGCTGTCGGGCAGCTATGGCGTTGCCAGCAATCTGGTGAAAGCCGGCAACCCCGTCTGGTCCATCGGACTGTCGCTCGCGCAAACTTTCTTCAACGGCGGGCTGACTGACGCACAGGTGAAAGCGGCCAAGGCCGGCTATGACGCCTCGGTCGCCACCTACCGCCAGACGGTCTTGACCGCCTTTCAGCAGGTCGACGACCAGTTGGCGACCTCGCGCATTCTCGCCGAGCAGGCCGGCATCGAGGCGCAATCGGTCGCGGCTTCAAGGCAGGCACTCGACATCGCGCTCAACGAATACAAGGCCGGCACACAGAGCTATACCGCCGTCGTCACCGCACAGGCCACGGCGCTATCCAGCCAGCAGCAGGCGCTTGAAACGACCAATCAGCGGCTTCAATCCGCCGTTTCCTTGATCGTCGCGCTCGGCGGGGGCTGGGACCAACGTCAGGACGTTCATGCAGGCCTTCAATGAAGAAGCCTGTTTCCCTGCCACCAGACCCTGCCACAGCGCTGAATTCCGTGTCCGTGAAGACAGGCCGGATTCGAATTGGCTGTTGATATTAGACTTGAGATATCGGCCATCATGCCGCATAACTTGACTACAATGTTAGTCAAGTGGGAATGGCATGTATCTCGGTTTGGATATCGGCACATCGGTAATCAAGGCAGCGCTCTTTGATGGCAGCGGCCGGGAATGTGCCGAGGCGTCGGCCCGCATGCAGCTTCTGGCGGCTCCGATCGGGTGGTCCGAACTTGACGGCGATGCCGTCTGGCATCTGGTGACCAAGGTCATCAAATCGCTTTTTCACGATGGTGCCTACAGCGTCGGCGACGTGCGGGCCGTCGGCGTCACCGGCGTGATGGTCGGCGTCTGGCTGCTGGATGAAGAAGGTTCGCTGCTGCGGGCACCCATTCTATGGAATGATGCACGAGCGCAGGTGTTGATCGACAGGCTACGCTCGGAAAACCCGCGACTGTTCTCTCAGATCTTCGCCCATTCCGGCTCGACGATGCAGCTTGGTTGCACCTTGCCCGTGCTCGCCTGGTTGAAGGAAAACGAACCGGAAGCTCTTGCACGCGCCCGTCACGTCGTCTGCGCCAAGGATTACATCCGCTATCGGTTGACGGGACGCATTGCTACGGACGAATCCGAAGCGGTGATGGCACCGGGCTCGGCTGTCCTGCGCAGTTTTCACCCGGAGCCCGCCGAGCTTCTCGGCGTGACGGAACTCCTGCATCTTCTCGCACCCGTCGAGCGTGGGGAAACGTGCGCCGGGGAGGTCACAGCGGAGGCCTCTGCCCTGACCGGAATCCCCGTCGGAACACCGGTCGCGATCGGCACGGGTGACACCGGCGCCTGCGTCCTCGGAGCCGGTGCACACGCGCCGGGTCAGGCTGTCACCGTCTTGGGCACGACCTGCCTGAATGGCGTGATCTTTGACGTTCCGGCCTACGAACCCAGCGATCTCGGCCTGCTCTTTTGCATTCCGGGAGAGCGCTGGATGAAGACCATGGTCAACGTTGCCGGCACAACTGTGCTCGACTGGTGCCTCAATTCACTCTGCCCCGATATTGGCAGCGGCGACCGGCCGTATGAGGCGTTGGGCGCGCTGGCAGAATCGAGCCATGCCGGCAGCGGCGGCGTGATTTTCGTGCCCTACCTCTCCGCAAGCGGCGTCATCGCGCCGCGCATCGAACCCGGTGCGCGGGCCGGATTTCACGGGCTTGCCCCGCAGCATAGCCGCGCGGACCTGGTGCGGTCGATCTATGAGGGCATGGCCTATGCCATTCGGGATTGCTACGAGCAGATCGGGGGCGCCGGCGCCGGTATCCGCCTCTCCGGTGGCGGAGCGCGCAGCCCTTTCTGGGCGCAGATGATTTCCGACGTCACCGGCTATGCGGTCGAGATTCCGGAGGGGACGCAGTTCGGAGCCAAGGGTGCGGCGCTTTGTTCAGCCGTTGCGATCGGCGATTTCGCCTCCATCGGCGAGGCTGTGGAGGCCACCTATCGCGCAAAGCGGCGGCATGATCCGAGCCCGCGATCGAAAGGAGTCTACGACGAGGCGTTCTCACGCTTCAAAATCGCCAGCGCGGCAACGCTGGATGTTCTGAAGGGCGTGGCGACCTAGGGAGACGGGGTTTACCGGTGAAAATTTCCGAAACCGACCGTATAGGTCCATTCCTTCGACTCCGGCGTCAGATCGTCCGGTCCTAGTCGTGGAAATCCGATATTCCGGATGGAAATATCCAACGGTACCGGCAGCATCAGAATACGGGAAAGCTCGATCGGTGCGCCGGTCTGGTCTGAGGCGCGTCGGATGGCGATGAAGATCGGCTGCCCGCGTGCAATATCGAGCAGGCCGGCAGTCTCCTCGTCGGCGATGGCCGGAATATACTGATCCTCCGCCTGAACGACCGTCCGGCCGAACTGGTTGCGCAGTGTCTGGTACAGCGACTGCGAGAGATGCGAAAGCTCCAGCCCCTCCAGGAATTTCAGATTGAGGCTGGTTTCGACCACGGCAAGCGCGCGCCCGTTCGCTGAAACCAGCCGCTTGTGCCGATAGACCATGTCGCCGGGGTTGATGCGAAAAAAGCCTCGCTCTTCCTCGGAGGCTACGGCGCGACCGCTCGACAGAACGCTGAATTCCGGCGTCAACCCCTGACCGATGATACCTTCAGTAATCGAGGCGATGGCGCGATAGCGCTTTTCGACACCCTTGCGGTTGACGAACGTGCCCATCCCGTGCTGGCGCACGAGCAGGCCTTCCTGCACCAGGATTTCAAGGGCCTGCTGAATGGTGCGGCGGCTCACTTTGAATTCGCTGGCCAGAGGCAGTTCACCGTCGATCCGGTCATCGTAATAACGCGATACGATGCGGGCGCGGAGCGTTTCGGCAATCTGGATATAGACCGGCCGGTGGTCTTTTGCCGCTGCCCCTTGCGTATTCACTCTCGGCCTCTCGGTTGCCTATTTGAATTGCCGATCATAGAGCATGGCAACCTGCTTTGCCATATTGGCGAGTACGGCTGCCAGGATTTTCCCGCCTTTTTCAGCGGTTGCAGCGCGTGCGTCGCCCAGTACAGGACTCTCCGAAAACTCGGTCCAGCGATAGGCAACACTATGGAAATCCTCCGGAAAAACCGGATAATTGGCGATCGCCTTCTCCATCTCCACGGCGTCGGGAGCGAGGTGCAGCATATAGGATGTCTCGATCTCGTCGGCATGCATGAAGGCCGGATGCGCCTCCGGCTTCTCACGCACCGTTGCGATGACCGCGTTTGATCCGGGATAGAAGAAATTCGCCAGGGTGAACCCTTCTCCCTTCATGATGCGCTGCGCGTCGCGAATGGCATTGGCATTTCCGAGATGGCCGTTGATGACGACCATCGTCAAAAGCCCCTTTGCCTTCGCGGACTGCGCGATTTCGACGATCGACCGCGTCACGGTTTCGTTGGAAATGCCGAACGAGCCGGGCGCGTCGCCCAACGACCAGACTTGCCCGAACGGCAGGACGGGCAGACGCAAGATCGGCGTCGCGCCGTTGACGGTGCGCGCAAGCTCTTCGGCCATGCGGCCTGCAAGAATATTGTCCGTCCCGGCGGGAAGATGGTTGCCGTGACTCTCAACGGCGCCGATCGGCAGGACGAGAACCGGTCTTGCCGCCAGTGCTGCAACCATTTCGCTATCGTTCAACCGGGAGATGTCGGTTTTATCGGGAGCCAATTTCATTACTCACTGTTTGAAGACGAACGCGCGTTGCGGGTTCTTCACGAAGAATTTGTCGACCAGCACCTTGCCGTCGAAGCCTGCATCGTCCGCCTGCTCGCGGAAGCGCGGCAGCCAGCTCTCGAGGATGTAGCCGAGCCCGAGCCCGCCTTCGCCATAGTTGCGGTACATGGTGCGTCGGGCGATGTCGCCACCCACGACGATCTGATCTTCGTGGCCGTGCCGGATCAGATTGAGAATGCAGTCGATCAGCACGCTTTCAGGATGGTATTTCACACGACTGATGCCGTCGAAGCACATGAAGACACCCGTTTCTGCGGCCTTGAGGTGCAGCCAATGGTCAGGGTTGCGGTCGACATGGGCGATGGTCAGCCGCGAGGGGTCGACACCTTCATGCTTGACGATCTTCAGCTGTTCGAGAATGAGCGTTCCGAGTTCGGTATGCGAGTGCAGCGGGCAGCCGGTTTCCTTGTGCGCGTCGAGCACGGCCCGCACGACCTTGTCTTCAGAGTCCGAGATCGTGTTGTAGCCGGTGCCGAATTTCGCGACACCTCCCTTGAGGTCCGTGCCGTCCATGCCCTCGGTCAGTTCGCGCACCACATGGTCGCGGATCTCGGCGCGGCTGTGGGCGTCGATCCATTGTTGGAACGTGCCGCCCGTTCCGGCCATCTGCCCCGGCCACATGATGGCCTTGTTGAAGCCCGCGGTGGCGATGATCTTGATGCCGGTGCGGTCGGAGATCGCCTTCAGCGCGACGGGGTCGCGGCCGTAATCGATGGCCGTCGCGTCGTAGACAGCCTGCCCTCCTTGCGCCGTGAACAGTTCGACATCCTTGATCGAGGCTTCGAGATCATCGATCATGAAGTCGTCGATCTTCTTTTCCTTCCAGAGCGGCGGAATGCAGAAGAGGTGATCGTGGGAATAGGTCACGCCCAGTTCGGACGGGGCGATGTCGCCGTTCAAAGTCCGGATGAATTCCATGTCAGCGATCCTTCTTGAGGTTGGCGAGAGCGAGCGCCGCGATGATGATGGCGCCCTGCAGGATGAAGCGCGCGGCCGGCGGAAGCGACAGCACGTAAAGCAGGCTCTGGAGGAAGAAGAGGATGAGGCTGCCCGCAGCCGCGCCCGCCGGCAGGAAAACACCGCCGGAAAAGAGCGCACCACCGATAACGACCGCCGCGATCGTGTCGACGGTGTAGCTGTTGGCAATGCCGATCGAGGCGGTGCCGGTGATCGCGGAAAGCATGATGCCGCCGAGCGTGGCCATGAGGCTGGCGATAATGAAGGAAAGGATGACCAGCCGGCCTGCAGCGATCCCGCTCAGACGCGCAGCGACTGGGTTCGCGCCGGAAAACAGCATCTTGCGGCCCGCCAGCGTGTAATGGACGAAGAGCATCAACAGGCTTCCGATGACGGCCCAGATCACGACGGACCACGGGATGACACCGAAAAGCCAGCCTTCGCTGATCTGCCGGAAGCCCGCAGGGATGGAACCGCGCGGACTACCGCCCGTGTAGACGAGCAGACCGCCGGTGAGGACCAGCGAGGTCGCAAGCGTTGCCAGGAACGAGGGAATGCGCAGCGTGACCACAAGCAGACCGTTGCACAGGCCGACGAGCAGACCGAGGCCGATGGTCAGCGTGAGCGCCAGCGGCATGTTCGACATGTCGCCGGCAAAGGCGCTGGCGAGCACGACATTGGCAAGGCCGGCCGTCGCACCGACGGAGAGGTCGAGCCGCCCCATCATCAGAATGAGCGCCTGGCCGAGCGCGATGATGCCAAGCGGCGCCGCCTGTCGGGCATTGTCCAGGACCTGTTGCATGGAGACTTTGCCGGACGCCACGAAGAGCACGATCAGAAGCAGCGCGAGCAGACCCATCGCGCGCAGCGTCGCATGGGCAGGGCGGGCATTCGCCAGAGCGGGTGGCAGCGTCATTCAAGCCTCCCCCGCCTTGCCACGCATGAAGAATACGAGCGCCAGCACGAAGATCAGCCCCTTTGCAATGTTCTGGAAATTGGTGTCGAGATCGAGAAGATTGAAGGCATTGTTGACCAGGACCAGCGAGATGGTGGCGAGGAGGACTCCGATCAGGCTGCCACGCCCACCCTGCAAGGCCACGCCGCCAAGAATGGCTGCGGAGACGGCGTCCAGCGTGTAGGCCTCGCCGATCAAGGGATCGCCCGAGAGGATCTTGATCGAAACCGCGATGCCCGCGGCAGCGGCGAAGAAACCTGACACGCCATAGACCGCAAGGTCGACCTTCCAGGCGGAGACGCCATTGACGAAGGCGGCGCGCTGATCAGAACCGAAGGCGTAGATGGAGCGGCCAAAGCGCGTCCAGCCCATGATCACCACAAGCGCGGCATAGGCTCCGATCGTCAGGAAAAGCGGCATCGCCAGCAGCCGTTCGGAGCCAAAAAGAGCGTCATAGAGTTCGTAATTCACCTCGCCGCCCGGCGAAGGGAGGATCAGGAGGGTCACGCCCTTCACGATGGCGGCAGTCGCCAGGCCCATGACGAGAGGGTTAATCCGGAAGAGATTGATGCCCGCAGCGTTGAACAGCCCGCACGCAATTCCGATGACAAGGGTTACCGGAATGGCATACCAGCCGAGCGTGTCGGACGTCAGCGCCACGATCGCGGTGGAGAGGCTGAAAATCGAACCCACCGAGAGATCGATGCGGCCAGCGAAAAGAACCATCGCCTCGCCGAGCGCCACGAGCCCGAGCGGCAGAAGCCGCGTGGCGAGATTGGCGAGATTGGTCTCGGTCACGAAGTTCGGAGACAGGGCTCCCGTGACAACTGCAAGCAGAATGGTCAGGACAAGCGCCGGCAGCGTCAGCAACACGTTGAACTTGAATGAGCCTTCAAGCATGTTCCGCGCCCTCCCTTTCCAGCTGTTCCGCGACAATACCTGCGGAAAGGCGCATGATCTTTTCTTCCGAAAAATCGGCACGCTCGATCTGTCCCGTCACCTTGTTCTCGTAAAGCGTCAGAATGCGATCCGACAGGCCGATGAGTTCGAGAAGGTCGGAACTGATGAGAATGACGGACACACCCTGTTGCGTCAGCTCATTGACGAGATGGTAGATCTCGCTCTTCGACTGGACGTCTATCCCCTTTGTGGGTTCGTGCAGGACAAGCAGCTTGGGACGGCGCGCCAGCCAGCGGGCGAAAACGACCTTCTGCTGGTTGCCGCCCGATAGCTCACCGACCGGTTGCTCGAGATCGGTTGAACGTATCGAGAAGCGCTTGCGCGCGACCTCGCCGAACTCCCGCTCCCGCGCCAGCGGGAGGCCGAAGCGGCTCGCATCGGAAATGGCAAACAGACTCATGTTGATGCGGATCGACAGACCGAGCGCCAGACCTTCATGCTTGCGGTCGTCCGGGATGCTGGCAATGCCCGCAGCGATTGCGGCAGCGGTGGAGTTGAGCCGCACCGGCTCCCCATCAAGCCGAACCGTGCCTCCAGCAAACGGCCTCGCACCACAAAGGGCTTCGGCCAGCGGCTTCTGCCCCTGCCCCTCCAAGCCCGCGATACCGAGAATTTCGCCGCGCCGCACCGTGAGGCTGATGGGTGGCAACGCGCTGTTGTGCGCCTTCTCGATGGACAGCATCACGTCGGAGGCGTCCAAATCCGGACGCGTCGGGAAGATATTGGAGAGTTTCCGGCCGACCATTGCCTGGATCAGGTCGTCGCGATCGAACGTGCCGCGCGTGGCCTCGAGTGTCATCTCGCCGTCTTTCAGCACGACGACCCGATCGGCGGCATCCATCACTTCGGAAAGACGATGCGAAATGAAAATAACGGAGGTGCCCCGCGCCTTCAGCGTCTTCATCAACTGAAGCACGGTGTCGGCTGCATGTGCGGATAACGATGCCGTTGGCTCGTCGAGCACCAGAATGCGGGGGGCCTGCACCAGAGCGCGCGATATTTCCACCATCTGGCGCTCGGCTGCCGACAGGGTGCGGCCGAAGCGATGCGGATCGATGGCAAAGCCGAGTTCGGCCAACAGCGCCGCCGCGTCCCCATGCATGCGGCGCTGGCGGAGGAAGCCGAACCTGTTGCGCGGTTCGCGCCGGAAGTAGATGTTTTCGGCCACGGTCAGGTCCGGCATGATCGCGGTTTCCTGGTGCGCAATGGCTATGCCGCGGCGCACGGCTTCCGCCGGGCCTGCGGGACGATAGGGCTCGGCCTCGAGTTCTATTTCGCCGCCATCGTAGGACAGGTTGCCGGACAGGATATTCATCAATGTCGATTTGCCGGCGCCATTCTCGCCCACCAGCGCCAGGACTTCGCCGGCTGCGAGCGAGAACGAGACATTCTTCAACACCGTATTGCGGCCGAACGCCTTCGAGATGCCGGCAACGGTCATCAATGGCGTTTGCGGGGCTTGGGCGTTCATGAAGACATGTCCTTTTCAGTCTACCTGCCGAGCGGCCTCATCCTTCTAAAGAGACGAAGCCGCTCCGGCGTTCTTCAGGCGATTTGCGATCAGTCCTTGAAGGCTGCGCGAACCTGATCGTCGGTCAGACGTGTATTGACCCAGAAGCTGTCGGAAAGATCTTCGCGGACCAGCTTCTTGACATTGCTGTCGTCGATGACCGGCGGCGGGAAGATGGTATCCTTCTTGACCTGTTCGCCCTTGAGCAGCTTGAGGGCGACAAGAAGCGATTCCGAGCCGAGCCAGGTCGGCTTGGAAGGCGCGACGGATGTGAAGCCCTGATCTTCAAGCTTCACCCAGCGCTTCAGATAGCCGTTATTGTCCTCGCCGGTCATGGGCACGAGTTTCCTCTGTGCAGCGGTGAAGGCGTCGATAGCGCCGAGCGTCATGGCGCCGCCTTGCGACCAGATGCCGTCGATTTCCGGATTGGCGGCCAGAAGGTTGGAAACGGCTACCTTCGCCTGCGCGTAATCCCAGGAGGCATCAACAGCGCTGACGATCTTGATGTCAGGATAGGCCTTGAACACGTCCTTGGCGCCGGCCCAGCGGTCGTCGCTCGCCGAAATTCCAGCGATGCCGTTGAGAGCGATGATCTTGCCCTTGCCGTTCAACTTCTTCGCAAGCCATTCCGCACCGGCCTTGCCGAAATCCTCGTCGTTGACGGTGACGAGGGCGTCATAGTCCGCGGACTTGATCTTGGAGGCGAGCAATACGACCTTGATGCCCTTCGCGCGGGCCTTCTTGACGGCCGGAATGACGGCGGTCGGCGAGATCGGCGTGATGATGATGGCATTCACGCCCTTGGTAATGAGGTCTTCGATATTGGCGACCTGTTTATCGGCCTTGAGCTCGGATTCGGTATAGGCCACGTCGACCGTGTCCTTGTGCTTCTCCGCCTCGGCCTGGAACTCCTTGTAGAGCTGGACGGACCAGGAGTTGCCACCGAAATAGATATCGTAGCCGATCTTGTACTTCTCGGCCGCAGCGGCTGGTGCCGCCAACCCGAGCGTAATGGCTGCCGCCATCAATGCGTTCTTCAGGTTCATTTTGGTTCCCCTAGTTGCCTGAGCCGTAAATGACAGGCTCATGTTAACTTGACTCTACATGTAGTCAAGTTAAATCTGGGGCTGCTTCTGAGAGGTTCACAATGCCATGTGGGCCGGCGACCAACGGGCGTTCCAGCGCACCGGTTCCGGGCGCCAGCGCCTGCTTCAGCGTTTCGCCACCGCGTCGACCGCCTGCCTGACCCAATCGAGACGTTTGGCGGGAATGAGACCGTAGTTGTAGAAATTGATGCCGTCCGCGCCGCCTTCGATTGCCGCTTTGGCACGGGCCGCAAGTTCATCCGCTGAATGGACCTCTGGGTAGAATACCCGGTAGCCGGCACCGAGATATTTATCGGGGCCGAGTGCGGCGCGACCTGCCTGCATCAGAGCCTTTGTCTCATCCGGCGGCATAAAGTAACAGCAGAGAATTGCTCCATCGCAGACCTTACCCACCGCCTCCAGATCGACACCGCCGAGCCAGCCGTCCTTGAGATCGATCAGCACGATCTTGGTTGCCGGATCGGCATTGCTCTTGATCTCGCGGATGAGGCTTGTCACCGGTTCGGTCCGCCATTGCAGGAATTCATAGAGCTCGGGCCATGCCTTGAAAGCTTGAAGACCGGCGGCGGGGAAATCCGGAAACTGCTTGGCAGGGACTTCGCGTTCGCACATCTCCGCGATAAAGCCCGCGACCGTCTTTTTTGCGGCCTCGAAAGGAACGCCCTTGGCGGAAGCCCGCGCCGAGCAATGGTCGCAAAAGCAGAGCGACAGGAGGAAATCATCTTCCTCATTCATGCCAACGCCGTCTTTCTCATGATGATACTCATGCGCAAAGCCCATAAAATTGGGGCTTTCGAGTTCCAGCATGTCGGGCTTGTAGTGCGTGGTCACATCCTTGACCAGCGTGATGACGTAGTCACGCGCCTCAGGGCTGGATGGGCAAAGGTTGTAATAGTTCGGGTTCCCGAAGGCGTTGCGCGTCACGTGGTCGGGATGAAGCGTGCCGAGGCGGGTATTGTGCAGGCAGACTGTCCAGCAGGAGACCTTCATTCCACCCCGGTCGCGCTCATCAACCAGCGCTCTCAACATGTCGCCGCGCTCCGAGACGTTTTGCGCCTCCAGAGGCTGAATATGCTTGCCGGCCCACAGGCTTCGATCCGGCTTGAAATAGACCGTGCCATCTTCCGGAAAATATGCCTTCTGGCTTGGACTGCGGGGCTGGAGAAAACGGCCGGCGTGATACGAGGTTGCGAGGCTGATCGTATTGAGGCCGGCGCGATCACGCAGATCGCCGACGGTGCCGGTCAATCCCTGATCCTGAATGTCCCAAGGATACGTCCACATGGAAAGGTGCATTGCGAATACCTATTGTTGAAATTCGCATTCACACTAACTTGTCCATATTTGTAGTCAAGCTGTCAGGGCTGCCAAGCAGCAGAAAGAGAGCTTCGAGGAAGGGTCGCCTCATCCCGGAACGAAGACGCTGAATTCCGCACCGCCTCCCGGGCGATTTGTCGCCTCGATGCGTCCGCCGTGGTCTTCGATGATGGTGAAGCTGATCCAGAGCCCGAGCCCGGTTCCCTCGCCTATCGTCTTGGTGGTGAAGAAGGGCTCGAAAATCTTGCCAAGATTTTCCTGCGCAATACCCGGACCGTTGTCGCGGATCGTCACCTCGGCGCCCGTCTTGTCTTTCTTCAGAGCAATTTCGACCAGGGCATCAGGACGATCGGAAACCGCATCGAGCGCATTGTCGATCAGATTGACGAAGACCTGGTGCAATTGTCCTTCGTCCGCATTGGCAAGCGTAACCGGAACCGTATCAAAGACGATCTGCGCCGAGGCATTCTTGGATTTCACTGCCAACTGCACCGAATTGCGCAAGAGCCGCTCGAGATCGACGGGCTGGCGCTCTCCTGCGCGGGTGAAGGAAAGGCGACGCAGGTTCTTGACGATATCGCTGACCCGGCTCGCGCCCTCGATCGTGCCATCCAGCAGCGGGTCGATATCGGCGAGAATGGCGTCGATCTTCAGTTCCCGACGCAGCTTCTCCGCCTCATCCTCCGCCGCGCCGCCATGCAGCGCATCGAGATAGCGCACGAGGTTCTTCCGGTAGCGGTCGAGCGTGTAGATATTGGCATAGACGAAGCTGATCGGGTTGTTCAGTTCATGCGCGACGCCTGCGACGAGGCGGCCGAGGCTTGCCATCTTCTCCTGCTCGATGAGCCGCCGCTGCGCCGTCTGCAATTCGCGATGCGCCTCGTGCAGCGCCTGATAGGCGCGACGAAGCTCGCTGATCGGGCGGCCGGTCAAAACGGCGCCGAATTGCCTGGATGAACCGTCCGCGAGCTTGGTTGAGCGCAGCGCCAGGCATTCCTCGCTGCCATCGGGGCGCAGGAAGCAGATATCGGCCTCGACGAGCCGCCCGCCCTGCCCGGCGCCGACGATCCGACGCGCCTCCGGGTGGTCTTCCGGCTTCACATAGTCGAAGACGCTGGAACCGATGACGGCGCTTTCGGTCCTGCCAACGAGATTGAGGAAGGCCGGGTTCACCTTCTTGATGGTGCCGTTGCTGGAGCAGACGATGAGAATATCCGACACCGAGGCGAAGACGCTGGAAATGAAGGACTGCGCCTCTTCGAGATCGGCATTCTTCCGCTCGAGATCGGCCTCGTTGCGCAGCAGTTCGGCATAGACCTCGTCCATACGGTGGATGACATCCACCCAGAGCGATTCCCCCGCATCGTCGAGCGACGGAATGGCGGGCACGCTGACCTTGCTGATCAGCGCCATGTCTTCGGGATGTCCTTCAATCGGTCTCGTCATCCGTGTCGCGCCGCAGATCGTATCGATCCATCTTGGCCCTCAGCCCGACACGAGACAAGCCCAATTCGTCCGCCGTGCGGCTGATATTGCCGGCGTGGCGGGCAAGGCTGGCCTCGATCGCCGCCTTCTCGACAACCGCGACGATGTCCTTCAGCTGCTGGCCGGCCTGCGTACTTTCGTTCGACGGGCCGGCCGCCGACCCGTTGCGGATCGCCGGCGATAGCAGCCTGTCGGGGAGCGGTTCGTTGCCCGGCGAGAGCACGACCATGCGCTGGATCTCATTATGCAGTTCCCGCACATTGCCGGGCCACCCATAGGCGGACATGAGTTCCAGCGTGCGCGGATGAAATCCAGAAATCTCGCGCCCGAAGGCCTGGTTGATCTGGGTGAGCGTATGGCCGGCAATCGCCATGATGTCGCCCGCGCGATCCTTCAGCGCCGGCATGTGGATGGGGAAGGCCGCGACGCGATAATAGAGGTCGCGTCGGAAACGCCCGGCGGCCACCTCGGCCAGAAGGTCGCGGTTGGTGGCAGCAATCACCCGGACATTGACCTTGCGGGTACGCTGCGCCCCGAGCGGACGGATCTCGCCTTCCTGCAGCACGCGGAGCAGCTTCACCTGAAAGGCCGGCGAGGTCTCGCCGATTTCATCGAGAAAGATCGTGCCGCTGTCGGCAAGCTCGAACAGCCCGATCCGGTCCTGGTAAGCGCCGGTAAACGCACCCTTCTTGCAGCCGAAAAGCTCGCTTTCCAGCAGATCGTCCGGCAGGGCACCGCAGTTTTCGATGACGAAGGGCTTGTCGGCGCGGGCCGACTGGTGGTGGATGGCGCGCGCCAGCAACTCCTTACCCGTGCCCGATGCCCCTGTGATCAGCACCGACACATCGTAGTCGGCGGCGCGTTTCGCCAGCGAAATCGCTTCCGCCACCGGGCTTCCATCGACATGGATGAGCCGGTCGAAGCCATATTTGCTGCGCTCCACCCGCCGCTTGTCGGACACGGCCTTCTGCAGCAGATCGCTCTGCGGCTTCGCCTCGACACTGACCTCGCCGGCCTGATGCTGGAGCCGCCAGAGGTCCGCGCATTCGCGCATGCAGGCGACCAGCTCGTCCGGGTTCCACGGCTTGGTGATGTAGCGATAGACGCCGGCCTTGTTGACGCCGTCGATAATGTCGTCGCTGTCCGTATAGCCGGAAATGATCAGGCGGATCGTTTCCGGCCAGCGCTCGCGGGCACGCTTGAGAAAAGTCACGCCGGATTCGCCGGGCATGCGCTGGTCGCAGAGCAGGATCTGCACCAGCTCGCCTTCCAGCACGCCTTCCGCCTCGGCGGCATTCTTGGCGCAGATCACCTCGAACTCGTCCGACAGCACGCGCCGGATCGCCTCCAGCGACCGCGGCTCGTCATCGACCACCAGAACGGTCGTGCTGGCATTGCTCACGTCAATCTGCTCCCCGCCGAACACGAACGTCCGGCCTCATCCCCGAAGAAGAACCGTAGAAACTCTTCGTCATGCCCGCAAGTCGCTCAGCAGATGCGCGGCAATTGCTCGCCCGAAAGCCAATCAACAATACGCCCCCCGCCGAAGGAGGTTTCCATCTGCACGAAGCAATGCGGGTCCTCGACCACATGGCCGATCATCGCCGCCTCCTGTCCCAGCGGATGCGCCAGCATCGCGGCCAGCACCGCATCCGCCACTTCCGGCGCCACGATGGCCACCAGCTTGCCCTCGTTGGCGACATTCAGCGGATCGAGGCCCAGGAACTCGCAGGCCGCCGCCACCTCCGGCTTCAGCGGAATCTTTTCCTCATCAATCCGGAATCCCACCGAGGACTGATGCGCGATCTCATTCAACGTCGCGGCAATGCCGCCCCGCGTCGGGTCGCGCATGAGGCGGATCGACGGTCCGCCGACGGCCACCATCGCCGCAGTCAGCGTATGGAGTGCTGCGGAGTCGGAGAGGATATCCGTGTCGAATTCCAGGTTCTCCCGCTTCGACATCACGGCCACGCCATGATCGCCGATGGAGCCGGAAACGATGACGCAATCGCCCGGCCGCGCAGCATTAGAGCGCATGTCGATGCCCTCCGGCAGAATGCCGACGCCTGCCGTCGAGATAAACACCCCATCCGCCTTGCCGCGTTCAACCACCTTGGTGTCGCCGGTAATGATCGGCACGCCCGCCTCGCGCGAGGCTGCACCCATCGTGTCGGCGATCTTCGCGAGATCCGCGAGCGGAAAGCCTTCCTCGATGATGAAGCTCGCCGAGAGATAAAGCGGCTTTGCCCCCGACATGGCGACATCGTTGATCGTGCCGTGGACAGCGAGCGACCCGATATTACCGCCGGGGAAGAAGAGCGGCGAGACGACATAGCCGTCCGTCGTCATCACCATACGCCCCGCCGGCACGGCAAAGGCCGACTGGTCATTGCCGGCGCGCAGCCAGTCATTGTCGAAGGCGGTGTGGAAGATGTCCTCGATCAACTGGCCCATGGCCCGCCCGCCCGCGCCATGCGAGAGATCGACGCGGCCGTTGCGGAGATCGAGCTTGCGCCTTGTCGGCTTCACGACCGCGATATTCATGCCACGCTCCTCTCGATTTCCTTGGTCTTTGCGTGCTCGCGGAAGCGGCCATAGGTCCAGTGTGCGGCGCAGGCCCCTTCAGACGAGACCATGCAGGAGCCCATGGGCGTGTCCGGCGTGCAGGCCGTGCCGAAGAGCTTGCAATCGGTCGGCCGCTTGACGCCGCGCAGGATCGCGCCGCAGTCGCAGGCCGGATTGTCCTTCGACGCCGGCGTCACGAGACCGAAGCGCTTCTCGGCGTCATAGTGGCTGTATTCCTCGCGCAGCCGCAGCGCGCCTTGCGGCACGTCGCCCAGCCCGCGCCACTCGAAGCTCTCGCGTTGCTCGAAGAAGTCCGCGACTTCCGCCTGCGCCTTGCGGTTCCCGCCCGGTTTGACGGCGCGGATATACTGGTTCTCGACCACATAGCGCCCCTCGTTGATCTGGCGCACCAGCATGAGGATCGCCTGAATGACATCGAGCGGTTCGAAGCCGGCAACGACGACGGGCTTGCGGAAGTTCTCGGCGAATTCGTCGTAAGGTTCGGTGCCGATGACGGTGGAGACATGGGCCGGGCCGATGAAGCCATCGACCTTCACCGTGCCGAGCTTGGCCACTTCCGGGCTTGCCAGAATGGTCTGGATCGCCGCCGGCGTCAGCACGTGGTTGCAATAGATGGAGAAGTTTTCGAGCCCCTTGTCGATGGCAGCGCGCAAGGCGAGCGCCGTCGGCGGCGTCGTCGTCTCGAAGCCGATGGCGAAGAAGACTACCTCCCGATGCGGCTCGGCTTCCGCGATGCGCAGCGCATCCAGCGTCGAATAGACCATACGGATATCGGCGCCCGCCGCCTTCGCCTTCAACAGGCTCGACCCGTTGGAGCCGGGAACGCGCATCAGGTCGCCATAGGTGCAGAGCGTGACTTCCGGGCGCTGCGCGAGCGCAATCGCCGCATCGAGACGGCCGATGGGCAGCACGCAGACGGGACAGCCCGGCCCGTGGATCATCCGCACATTGTCCGGCAGCAGGTCCTCCAGCCCATAGCGGGAAATGGCATGCGTGTGGCCGCCGCAGAATTCCATGAAATGGTAATTCACATCCGGCCGGACCTCCTCCGAAATCTGCCGGGCTATGTCCTTGGCTAGCCGGCCGTCGCGATATTCGTCGATATATTTCATGCCACCTCTCCCAATGCGGCTTCACGGATCAGTTCCAGCGTGCGCTCCGCTTCTTCCGGATCGATCTTGGCCAGCGCATAGCCGACATGCAGCACCAGATAATCGCCCACCTGCACGTCATCGACGAGCGCGGTGGAAACGATCTTGGACACGCCATCCAGCGTCACCTTGGCCATATTGTCGGGCAGCACTTCCTTCACCTGGACGGGAATGGCTAGGCACATGTCTCGATCTCCTCCGAATGCACATTTTCTGTTTCTATGACGTGGCGAGCAAAGGCGACTTGTCCCAGCGCAATTCCGCCGTCGTTTGCGGGCGCGGCGCGCGGCAGGAAAACGACGAGGCCCTGCGCCTCAAGCCGGCTCACCAGCCCCTCGGCCAGCACACGGTTCATGATGCAGCCGCCGGAAAGGACGACGCGCCCCTGATCCTGCGGGCTCCGCGTCGCTTCAATCCATTCGGCAAGGCCGGCAATCAGCGTGCCGTGAAAGAGGTTTGCGGCTTCCGCTCCGGTCAGGCGGCTTTCCGCGAGATGCACCAGAAGCGGCATGAAATCGAGTTGACCCCCGTCAACTTCGTAGCCGCCGGTCAGAGCCTCGGGCGCAGTCACCAGCGCTTCGAATTCCATCGCCGCCTGGCCTTCGTAATGCTGCACGAGGCGCACGTCCGCAATCGCGGCAGCGGCATCGAAGAGACGGCCCATGCTGGAGGTGAGCCCGACGCGCATGCCGAGGCCGAAGAGGGAAATCAGCTTTTCCGCCATCGGATGGCTCGCGAAAAGCGCGCGCGCAAGGTCTTCGCGGACTCCCTGATGCAGCGCGCCAATGCCCATGCGCCAAGGCTCGCGCGCGGCCTTGTCGCCACCCGCGAGCGGCAGCGGACGCAGTCCGCCTTTGTGAGTCCAGTCAGCGCCGTTGAGATCGATGCGCTCGCCGCCCCAGATCGCGCCGCCGGGACCGTAGCCGTGACCGTCCAACGCCAGCCCGGTGACGGAGCCGGCGAGATGATGCTCGGCGACGACGGCGGCGATATGGGCGACATGGTGCTGAACACGGATGAGCGGCAGGTCCAGCGTCTCGGCGAACCGCACCGAGCGGAAATCCGGATGCATGTCGCAGGCGGCGTAGTCCGGAGTCACATCGAGGATGGAACAGAGATGCGCGACCGTCTCCCGCTGGAAGCGGATCGCCTCCGCATTGTCCAGCCCGCCGATATGCTGCGACAGAAACGCCTCGCGCCCGCGCGTCACGCAGATCGTGTTCTTCAAATCGCTGCCCAGCGCAATGACCGACGGTCCATCCGAGCCCAGATCGACCGGTTCCGGGACATAACCGCGCGCACGGCGTAGATAGGCGGGCGCGCCGGCGACGATCTGCATCACGCTGTCATCGGCGCGCACCACGATGTCGCGGTCATGCGTGACGATGAGATCGGCAATGCCGGAAAGCCGGCGCTGCGCATCCTCGTTCGACGCGACCAGCGGCTCGCCGCCGGGATTGGCGCTGGTACCAACCAGAACGGGCACCTTGCCGCCCTCCTCCAGCGCTGCCAGCAGCAGATGATGCACGGGTGCATAGGCCAACATGACGCCGATCCGTTTCAAGCCCGGCGCGATGCTATGCGGCAGGTTGCCCCGGCTTTCGGCCAGCACGATCGGGTGGGCCGGGTTTTCGAGCAGCGCCGTTTCCGCATCGGTCAGGTCAACAAAGTGCTGCGCAGCATCGACATTGCGCAGCATCACGGCAAACGGCTTTTCTTCGCGCGCCTTGCGCTGCCGCAGCGTCGCGATGGCGCTTGCGTTTTCCGCATCGCAGAGAAGATGAAATCCGCCGATACCCTTCAGCGCGACGATCTTTCCCGCGCGGATCGCCTGCGCCATTTCCTCAACCGAATGGCTCTGCTTCGGCCCGCAGGCGGGACAGGCGACCGGCTCGGCATGGAAGCGGCGATTGAGCGGGTTTTCGTAATCGGCGCGGCAGGCAGGGCACATCGCAAAGCCCGCCATGGAGGTCTGCGCGCGATCGTAAGGCAGGCGTTTCGTGATCGTCAGGCGCGGACCGCAATGGGTGCAATTGACGAAGGGATAGTGAAAGAAGCGGCTTGCCGGGTCGAAAAGCTCGTCGAGACATTGCCGGCAGGTCGCCGCATCCGCGCCGATGCGCGTGGCGCTCTTGCCGCCGACGCTTTCGCGAATTTCGAAACCGGTCAGGCCGTTCGTGTCGATCTCCTGCGTCTCGATCGTATCGATGCGCGCCAGCGGCGGCGCATCCATCTTGACCGCGCGGGCGAACGCGTCCGCGCCCTCACCTTCGACCTCGATCAGCACGCCGGCATTGTCGTTCAGCACGAAACCGGACAGCCCCATCTGGTGGGCGAGCGCGAAGGCGAAGGGCCGGAAGCCCACGCCCTGCACAACGCCGCGCACGCGCAGCCGGAAGCGGCGGATCGTCCGATCCCCGGCCATGGCGTCAACGATAGTGACCCGGTTCGCCATGCTTCACGCGACCTTTGTGGCAGTTGCCTGACGGGCGGCGGAGGCTTCGAGCCAGGCATAGAGCGCCTCCATCCCCTCGCCGGTGCGGGCGGAGACGATGAAGGTCTGCAGCTTGGGGTTCACCCGCATGGCATTGGCAATGCAGAGCCCGGTGTTGAAATCGAGATGCGGAAGAAGATCGGACTTGTTCAGCACCATGATATCGGCGGCGGCGAACATGTCGGGATATTTCAGCGGCTTGTCCTCGCCTTCGGTGACGGAGAGAACCGCGACCTTGTGCGCCTCGCCGAGATCGAAGGCGGCGGGACAGACGAGATTGCCGACATTCTCGATGAACAGAACCGAGTTTTCCGCCGGCTCCAGCGTTTCGATGGCGTGGCCCACCATATGTGCGTCGAGGTGACAGCCCTTGCCCGTATTGATCTGCACGGCGCGCGCGCCGGCCTCGCGGATGCGCTGCGCGTCGTTGGAGGTCTGCTGGTCGCCCTCGATCACCGTGATCTCGATGCGCTCCTTCAGCTCGCGGATCATGCGGGCGAGCAGCGTGGTCTTGCCCGAGCCGGGGCTGGAGACGAAGTTCAGCGCAAAGATGCCGCGCGAGGCCAGATGCGCGCGATTGGCGGCCGCCAGCCGATCGTTCTTCGAAAGGATATCGCGCTCGACCTGGATGATCTTTTCCTGGCTCATGCCCGGCACATGCACGCCGGCAATGCCCTGGCCGTAATGCGAGGTGCCGGCTTCGTGATGCACATGGTCATGGTCGTGGTGATCATGATGATGGTCGTGATCATGATCGTGCCCATGGTGGTGGTGATGATCATGGCCGCCATGCCCGTGTGAATGGGAATGTCCATGACTGTGAGAATGGCTGTGGCCGTGTCCATGGTCATGCTCGTGGTCATGATCATGGTGGTGATGGCCATGCGCGTGGCCGGCCTCACCCTTTTTCGTTCCGTCGTCGATCACGGGATCGGTCCCGCATCCGCAAACCGTACACATCAGATTACCTCCAAATCCCTGATCTTCAATTCGTCGCCCGCCGTCATCTGCACGCGCGAGTGTCCGCATTCCGGGCATGCCCCGAAACGCTCCTCCAAAGGCACCGTCTTCTCGCAATCGAGGCACCAGCCCTCGCCGGCGATGCGGTTGATTTCGAGTTCCGCTTCCTCCGCCAGACTGCCGCGCCGAATGGCGTCATAACAGAACATCAGCGCTTCCGGATCGACATGGCTCAAACGACCGACATCGAGGCGGATCACGCGAATGCCTTTAGCCCCGTGGGTCACGGCGGTTTCGCAGGCGATCTCGACCACGCTTTCCATTAGCGACATTTCATGCATGGGCGATCTCCTTCACCGTGATGTCGAATGCGACGCAGGGGTCGAAGAGAGCAGCAAGCTTGGCGATGCGCAGGCGGGCCATGTCTCCCGCGCCTATTCTTGACGAAAGCAGCGTTTCGACGAAAGGCCCGGCGGGGTGAAAATTCCATTCGGTCGGCGCGAGAATGCGATATTGCTCGATGCGGCCTTCCGCATCGAGCCGGGCGGCATGATAAAGCCGCCCCCGCGCGCATTCCACCGCGCCATAGCCATGGCCGCTCGCCACGCCGTCGCACATCAGTCCATCGAGTTCAACGGCGCGACCGTCGGTGATGGCGTCCAGTTGCGAGAGCGAAGCCGAGAGGTCCGCAATCCGGGCGCTCAGACGGGCTGAGAGCGCCCTACCCGCATCGCTCCCCTGCCGCTGGCGCATCCGGCTATAGGCCCCGGTTTCGATGACCCGGCCGGCGAGCGACGGGCGCTGCGCGTAAGTCTCGGCTTTCACAAGAAGGCCGACCACCTCATCATCGTCTTGGGCTTCCAGCGCTTCCACCGGGCGACGCGGGAAGATATCGTCGCGCGTCAGATCGAGCGCGATCGTTTCCAGCAGGCTGCCCTTCGTCGGCTCAGCGCCTGACGCCGGAACGCCGATGGCGCTGGCGGACTGGCGCAGGGCGTCGCGCGCATCGGCGAGCACGCGCGGGCTTTCCCATCCGGCCTCAGCCATGCTGATGATGGTGCGAGATGCCTTCAGCGCTTCACGCAGATGCTGGCCCGCAGAGGCCTGCGCGGTGGCTGTGAGCTTGCCCGGCCATTGCATGACCAGCGGACGCATAATTTCGAAAATGCGTTCCGCGAGCAGTCCGGCAGCGGCAAAAATGCGGGCCTCCTCGCTGAAGGATTCCCCGCTTGCCTTGGCCAGCGCAAGCCGCGACGCAGTCGCCTGTGCGAAACCGCAGAGCGAGAAGATCTGGCCGGCGAGCCGCGGTGCTTCTGCCGGCGCGCGGCCTTCGAAGAGACGCGCCAGCGCCGGCGGGCGGACGCTCTTCACCTCCACCGCGCAGACCGCATCGCGGGCGAGGCTGACGGAAATGGCGACGGAGCCTGCGGCAAGCGGCGTGTTCATGGTTCCACCGCCTCGGGTCTCGCAGCGAGCTTGCCGCGCAGCAGATCGCGCCGGCTTGGCCGCGCAGGCGGGGGGGGTGGTGGTGGAGGTGGCTCGAGCGCGCTCATGTCGAAGAAGGTGCGGATGATTTCGGCGGCAACTTCGGTCGCCTCTTCCATGCTGGCGAATTCGAAGACCGGCGAGAAGAGCGAGCAGGAATCGACGCGGCCGATGCCGTCCAACTCGCCAACGATGAATTCCACCTCGCCCGCGATGCGGTCTGCGCGGTGGAGG
>UBMP01000021.1 GCA_900466575.1 Hyphomicrobiales bacterium
GCCAAAACCGTTGATGGCAATTCGAATAGCCATGGTGTTCATATCCTCCCCACAAGGCGGTGCGCCTCATCCGCCACATGCTGCGCGGTCATGCCGAAATGTGCGTAGAGCTGCGCTGCCGGACCCGATGCGCCGAAGCCGGGCATGCCGATGAACGAGCCGGTTTCGCCGACATAGCGGTCCCAGCCCATGCGACCGGCCGCTTCGACGGCGATGCGGGGGGCGACCCCCAGCACATCGCGCCGATAGGTCAGGTCTTGGGCCTCGAACTTCTCCCAGGACGGCATGGACACGACGGCGGCCTTGATGCCTGCGTCTTCCAGCTTGCGCGCCGCCTCGCGCACGATCTCGACCTCCGATCCGGTGGCGATCAGCGTGATATCGCGCTCACCCTCCGGCGCATGGAGAAGGTAGGCGCCCCGCGCCGACAGGTTCTCGCGGCTCGAGGCTTCGCGCAGCATCGGCAGGTCCTGCCGCGACAGCGCCAGCACGCTCGGACGTTCTTCGTCCTGAAGCGCGAGCTCCCAGCACTCCGCTGTCTCGATGATATCGGCGGGGCGGAAAACGTTGAGGTTGGGCGTGGCCCTCAACATCGCCAGATGCTCAACCGGCTGATGCGTTGGCCCGTCCTCGCCAAGCCCGATGGAATCGTGGGTCAGCACATAGATGACGCGCTGTTTCATAAGCGCCGAAAGGCGAATGCCGCCACGCGCATAGTCCGAGAAGACGAGGAATGTGCCGCCATAGGGAATGAAGCCACCATGCAGCGCCAGCCCGTTCATGGCGGCCGCCATGACATGTTCGCGGATACCGTAATGGATGTAGCGGCCCGAGAAGTCGCCGGGGTGGATGGAGGCCGTCGTCGCCGTCTGCGTCAGGTTCGAGCCCGTCAGGTCTGCCGAGCCGCCGACCGTATTGCCGACCACCCGATTGATGACATCGAGCGTCATCTGCGAGGCCTTGCGTGTCGCAACCTTCGTCTTCTTGTCGAAGTGCTCGGTGCGGAAATCGGAAAGTGCCGAGGCAAGAGATGCTGGCAGGCTTCTGTCTATCGCCGCATCGAATTCGGCGGCTGCGCCGCTGGCGGCCTTGCGGACCCGCCAGTTCAGATGCGCCTGACGACCGCGCTCCGCCACGTTCGTCCAGGCAGCGCGGATATTGGCCGGCACGACAAAGGGTTCATGCGTCCAGCCGAGATGTGCACGGGCGGCGGCAATTTCGTCAGCCCCGAGCGGCGCACCGTGGACATTGTGCGTGCCCTGCTTGTTGGGTGCGCCGAAGCCGATGACGGTCTTGCAGGCAATCAGGGAGGGCTTCTTCGATTTCCGGGCGCTGTCGATCGCCGAGCCAATCGCCTCCGGGTCATGCCCATCAACCGCCTGCACATGCCAGCCGGCGGCGGTGAAACGGGCCTTCTGGTCCATCGAGGTTGAGAGCGATGTCGCCCCGTCGATGGAGATGGAATTGTCATCCCACAATACGATCAGCTTCCCGAGACCCAGATGGCCCGCGAGATCGATCGCCTCATGGCTGATGCCTTCCTGCAGGCATCCGTCGCCGGCGATCACGTACGTGTGGTGATCAACGAGGTCGCCGAAGCGCGCGGCAAGCATCTCTTCGGCAATCGCCATGCCGACTGCGGTCGCGATCCCCTGCCCCAGCGGACCGGTCGTCGTCTCGATGCCGAGCGCATGGCCATATTCCGGATGACCGGCGGTGACGGAGCCGAGCTGGCGGAAATTCCTGATCGCCTCGATATCCATGTCGGCATAGCCGAGGAGATGGTGGATCGCATATTGCAGCATAGAACCGTGGCCGGCGGACAGTACGAAGCGGTCGCGATCGGGCCAGTCGGGGCTCGATGGATCGATCTTGATGAAGCGGTTGAAGAGGACGGCGGCGACGTCGGCCATTCCCATGGGCATGCCCGGATGGCCGGAATTTGCCTTCTGCACTGCATCCATCGACAGGAAGCGCAGGGCATTCGCCATGTCCTTTTCGGTGGCGGCCATCTCGTCTGCCTTGATCTGAATGTTCATGGGGTCTCTCCTCATGATGCCCGGCGCTTCTCATCGAGAAGCTTGTGAATGAGCGGCGTGAAAATGAGCTGCATGGCCAGATCGAGCTTTTCGCCGGAGACCACGATGGAATTGGCGCGCGACATGAAGCTGCCGGGCAGCATGGACAAGAGATAGGGAAAATCGATGCCACGCGGATTGGCGAAGCGGATGACGAGCATCGATTCGGCCGGCGTCGGGATCCAGCGCGCGATGAAAGGGTTCGACGTGTCCACCGTCGGTACGCGCTGGAAGTTGATGTTGGTGTGGGAGAATTGCGGGCAGATATAGTTCATGTAATCCGGCATGCGGCGCAGGATCGTGTCGCTGACATCCTCTGCCGAATAGCCGCGCGTTGCCTTGTCGCGATGGATCTTCTGGATCCATTCGAGATTGATGACCGGCACGACGCCAATCTTCAGATCGACATGGCGCGGCAGGTTGACCTTGTCGGTGACGGCGCAACCATGCAGGCCCTCGTAGAAGAGGAGATCGCTCGCCGGCAGGTCTTCCCAGTCGGTGAACGTGCCGGCCGGGACGCCGTAACGCGCCGCCTCGCGGTCGTCATGGACATAGTGGCGCGTCTTGCCCTTGCCGCGACGGCCATATTCCTCGAACACGGATTCCAGGATCTCCAGTTCGTTCGCATCGGGTCCGAAATGCGAATAGTGGCTGTTGCCCCGTGCATCCTCCTCGGCGATCTTCGCCTTCATGGCGACCCGGTCGTATTTGTGGAATGCATCGCCCTCAATGAAGGCGGCGGAAATCTTCTCGCGGCTGAAAATCTTGTCGAACGTATCGCGAACCGTGGTCGTTCCGGCGCCGGACGAGCCCGTGATGACGATGATCGGAAATTTCTTGGACATGGATGTCCCCCTCAGGCGCTAAACAGGCCACGCTGCCCGAAAAGCGGGTGGCGCAGGCCAATTTCAGAGGGGGCGGCGAGGTAACGTGCTGCCTTGGCAACTTCGTACGAAGAGCCGAAGACGAGCGGCACGTGCTGGTGAATGTCTTCGGGTACGAGGTCGAGGATGCGCTGTGCACCATCCGTGGCGCAACCGCCGGCCTGTTCCATCAGCATGGCGACGGGATTGGCCTCATAGACAAGGCGAAGGCGTCCGTGTCCATAACCTTTGCGGGCGTCGGCGGGGTAGAGATAAATCCCGCCCTTGACGAGGATGCGATAGACATCGGCGACCATCGAGGCGATCCAGCGCATGTTGTAGTCGGCACCACGCGCGCCCTCTGACCCCTTAATGCAATCGTCGACATAGGCCCGGACGGTCTCGTCCCAATGCCGGTAGTTGGACATGTTGATCGCGAAATTCGTCGTCTTTTCCGGAACGATGACGCCGGTTCGCGTCTCGACGAAGGTGCCGAGATGCCGGGAGAAAGTGAAGATCGTCGTGCCCTGGCCGAGCGTCAGGATCAGCGCCAGTTGCGGACCATAGACGAAGATGCCCGCTGCCAGCTGGCAATTGCCGGTCTGCAGGAAGGAATCATCCTTATCCTCGAGTGCGGGCAGGATCGAGAAGATCGTGCCGATTGACATATTGATATCGACATTGGAGGAGCCGTCGAGCGGATCGAGCGCCAGCGCCAGCCGCCCATTGGCGGCGAGCGTTATCACATCGGGCTGCTCTTCGGATGCATAATGGACCACATCGGCCTTGCGGGCCGCCTCAACGAACAACTGATCGGCATGAATATCAAGCGCATGCTGCGCATCGCCGCTGGCATTGTGGCTTGTCGAATTGAGGCTTTCCACATTGGCAAGCCCTTCCTCGATCGTCTTGTTCAAGGCGCAGGCCGCAACCGCCAGGTGGCGGACCAGCAACACCACTGCCTGTGTCAAAGCACCGCCACGGCTGGCATGGGAACCCAGATAGGCATCAAGGGTCGCTCCGCTCATGTTTTCCTCCCCAGTTCGAAACTGAAGAGAGCATCCGGCAATCAGTGAAATAATGGAATTTTATTTAATTTACATAAGCGATAAATTTTTCTAATCTGCCGGCATGCACAGTGTCACTCTACGGCAGCTCCGGGCCGTCAAGGCAATCCACGAAACGGGCAAAATCATCAAGGCTGCCAATAGGTTGGGGCTGACGGGCCCGGCCGTGACCATCCAGCTGCAACAGCTGGAGGAAGAGCTTGGCGTCACGCTCTTTGACCGCCTCCCAGAAGGGCTGCGTCCAACCGCCGCAGGCCGGGCGGTGATCGACGCAGCCGAAGCGATCGACGAGCGACTTCGCATTCTCGACGACGAGGTAGAGTCAATCGCAAAGGGCCGGCGCGGAACGCTGAAGCTTGGCGTCGTCTCGACCGCGAAATATTTCGCCCCACGGCTGATGGCTGGATTCTCCCGAAAATTTCCCGACATCCAGCTGGATCTGAAGATCGGCAACAGGGAAGAAATCATTCGCTCCCTTGGCGACCATCGCTTCGACATCGCGTTGATGGGCCGGCCTCCCCGCGACCTACCGGTGAACTCTCTGATCTTCGGCGATCATCCGCTCGTCATCATCGCACCTGCCGATCATCCACTTGCCCATCGCCGAGACATCTCGAAGGAAGACATTGCCAGAGAGGACTTTCTCATTCGCGAAGCAGGTTCGGGAACACGAATCTCGCTGGAAATATTCTTCGCGGACGTTCCGTCAAAACTTGAAAACCTCGGCAGCGAGATGGCCTCCAACGAGACGATCAAACAGGCAGTCATGGCCGGCATGGGGATCGGCTTCATCTCGGCCCATACGGTGGAGATGGAACTGGACTTTCAAAAGCTGGTGATCCTCGATGTCGTCGGCACACCGATCCGGCGAGACTGGTTCTCTGTCTGGCGCAACGACCGGGTGTTCACTCCGGCCATGCAGATATTCAACAGCTTCCTGCGAGAAGAAGGGGCGAGGTACCTGCCTCTGATCGGCAAGCCCTATCCGATGCAGGAAATCTAACACCCATCAAAGCCGCTTATGCATGCACAAGGTGCCGCGCCGCCGCCCGTCTCAGCCTCGATGCGCCCCTCATCCGTCAGATGCATCCCCAGCGCCGGCGTCCGATCGAAACCGGTGAAGAGATGCTGGATAGCGATCTGTCCGCCTTCATTGGCCTCGCCCAAGTCGTGCAGACCCTAAGCGCTTCTTGCCCTCCCCTATCGTATTCGTATGTGGCGCGGAGTGGACTCAGTTTTTCAGACGATAGGCGCATTTAAGGTTTTCAAGGCTCGCGAAGCGCCTTCTCTCACCCCATGTCGTGAACGCGCTTAGCGCCGTCAGCTAAAACTCAGCTTGGATGTGCCAGAATTCGCTCATGTTTGAAAAAGCAGGAGCTTGAAATGAAACGATTGCTGACCGCCCTCGCCATGACGACCGCCTTGACTGTTCCCGGTCTTGCCATGGCCCGCCAGGTCACCCTGACGGCGAACATGACCAATTACGGTGGTAATAACGCCTTCCTCGTCGTCTATCTCACCGATGCACAGGGCAAATACGCCAAGACGCTCTGGATGGCGGGCGGGCGGGCCAAATATTACCGGCATCTGACCGACTGGTATCGGGAAACGGCTGGCAATCCGGGCGACATCTCCGGCATCACGGGGGCAAGCGTCGGCTCCGGGCGCCAGCTGAAGGTGACCGTCGATCTGGCCGATGCGCTGCTGGACGCCGGCTATCAGCTCCATATCGATTCCGCCGTCGAAGATATGCGCGAAAGCCCCTCCGAAATCACCATGCCGCTCACGGCTGCGGGTGCCGGAAAGCTGGCGCGCGGCCAGCGCTATATCGCCAATTTCCAGTACAAGATGTGATCGGATACGAACATGCTGCGCCTTGCTCACCGCTGGCCCGGCCTTCTGGCTGCCATCCTCGTCATCTTCATGTCGCTGAGCGGCGCGGCGCTGTCGGTTTTTCCGGCGCTCGAAAGCCTCTCGACGCCGGCGCAGACGGAAAGCAATCTGGATGCCGGCACGGTCGCGGCCAGAATTCAGTCTGTCTATCCATCGGTCACCGAGATCAGGGTTTCGCCGGCGGGACGCGTGACGGCTTACTGGTCTGATGCAGATAATCAGTCCCAGTCTGCCACCATCGATCCGGCAACCGGCAAGGCCGTCGCGAGTGCAGAAACGCCGGCAGCGGAACGCTGGCTGAAGAACTTGCATCGCTCGCTCTTCATGGGCGAAAACGGCCGGATCGTCGCTGCCATCGGCGCCGTGACGATGCTGGTCCTCTCCGTCTCGGGCCTGTTCCTCGTGGCGCGCCGGACGGGTGGGTGGAGACGCTTCTTCTCGCCGCTGAGAGGTGCATCAAGCGCACGGGTTCATGTCGAACTCGCCCGCATCAGCGTCGCCGGCCTGCTTCTGTCATCGCTGACGGCGCTCTGGATGAGCGCATCGACTTTCGGCCTTCTCCCCGAAAGCGCCGACGGACCCGCCACGCCCGCCACAACAAGCGGTCGCACAGCCTATGCGCTCGACCGGATGCCCGCCCTCAACACGCTGCCTATCGATGCATTGCGTGACCTGACCTTCCCCGCTCAGGGCGATACCAACGACGTCTATACGCTCAAGACAACGACCGGCACCGGCTATCTTGATCAGGGCAACGGCAAGATGCTGGGCTGGAGCAGCGCCAGTGTCTGGGATCGTATTGGCGATACGGTGAAGATGCTGCATACAGGCCGTGGCGCGGCCCTCCTGGGGCTGGCCCTCGGGCTCATGTCGCTCGCCGTGCCGGCCATGGCCGTGACGGGGGCGATCCAGTGGTGGACTGCGCGTCAGTCAAGGCCGCGCATTCGCGGCAATGCAAGCGCCGGCCGCGCGGGCACGATCATCCTCGTCGGCAGCGAAGGCGGCGCGACCTTCGGTTTTGCAGCCACGCTTCATGCCGCACTTACCAAAGCCGGCGAACACGTTCATGTCGCACCCATGTCCGCCTTCGAGCCGCAGCGCTACGGCATGGTGAAGCGCATCATCATCATGGCGGCCACCTATGGCGACGGCGATGCGCCGGCTTCGGCCCGGAACTTTCTGAAGCTGCTGGCCGCAGCCAGCCCGATGCGCAATGTGGCTGTCGGGGTTCTCGGCTTCGGCGACCGCAGCTTCCCGCATTTTTGCGGCTTTGCCCGGCAGGTGGACGAGGAACTGGAAAAGAGCGGATGGGCGACCCTGTTGCCGTTTGACACTGTCGACCGGCAATCCCCGCAGGATTTTACGCGCTGGGGCCGCACATTGGGCGAGGCAATGGGCATTCCGCTCGATCTTCATCACGCGCCCGTCGTGCCGCAACTCACGGGACTGACGCTGATATCGCGCCGCGACTATGGCGCGGCCGTGCAGGCTCCCGCCGCCATTCTCCGCTTCGCCCTGCCACGGACGAGCTTCTGGGAGACGCTGACTGGCAAGGCGCCCCGCTTTTCCGCCGGCGATCTCATCGGCATCGTTCCGCATGGCTCGAATACGCCGCGCTTCTATTCGCTGGCTTCTTCTTCGCGAGACGGCTTTGTCGAAATCTGCGTGCGAAAGCATCCGGGCGGCCTCTGCTCAAGCCGGCTTGTCGACCTGATGCCGGGAGACAAGGTCCATGTGTTCTTCCGCGCCAACCCGGATTTCCGCCCGGCGAAAAACAAAAAGCCGGTCGTGATGATCGGCGCAGGCACCGGCATCGGGCCGCTGGCAGGCTTCATCCGTGACAATGCGGCCAAGCGCCCCATGCATCTGTTTTTCGGCGCACGCCACCCCTCCAGCGATGTGTTCTATGCGCCGGAAATCGATCGCTGGCTCCGCGAAGGCAAGCTGACCTCCATCGAAACAGCCTTTTCCCGCACGGCAGCGCGCAGCTACGTCCAGGATGCCGTACGCCGGGATGGGCAGCGGCTGGCCGGCCTGATTGCTTCGGGTGCGCAGATCATGGTCTGCGGCGGCGCGGATATGGCGTCAGGTGTCAAAACAGCGCTTGGCGATATTCTCGCCCCGCTGAACCTGACAACCGCCAAGCTGAAAGCCGAAGGTCGCTATGTCGAAGACGTCTACTGACCTCACCCGTCACGCGCTGAACGGCTCGACCATGGGCACGCGCTGGTCCGCGATTTTCTTCGCGGACGCCGGTTTCGATCTCGGTGGCCTTCGGGATGCTTTGCAGTCCGCTGTCAATGAGGTGGACGACCTGATGTCGACCTGGAAACCGGACAGCGCGCTCATGCGCTTCAACGCCGCGCCGGAAAATATCTGGCTGCCCCTGCCCGACCGGCTTCTGGAGGTTCTGGACTATGGCCTGGACGTCGGACGCCAATCCGGCGGCGCTTTCGATATTGGTCTCGGGGATGCGGTCTCTGCCTGGGGTTTCGGCGCGGCGGATGCAGATGCAGGACAGATCAGGGCTGCACTTCAGGCCGTGCGTCAGCCAGCCCACTCTGTCCTCCAACTCGACCGCGCCAAGGGTCTTGCCCGCAAGTCCGGCCCGTTGCCGATCGACCTCTCCGGCATCGCCAAGGGTTATGGCGTTGATCGGCTGGCCCAGGTGGCGCAACAGAGCGGCCTGAATCACGGGCTCTTTGCCATCGACGGTGAACTCGTGGCGCTAGGATGCCGTCCTGATGGGTCAGACTGGGCTGTCGCGGTCGAAAAGCCGGATTATGGCGTCCGCAGTCCGCATTCCATGCTTGAGCTCCGAAACACGGCCGTCGCGACATCCGGTGATTATCGCCATTGGGTCGATGTGAAGGGCACCCGGCTGTCGCACACGATCGACCCTTTCCGTGGCGCACCCCTTTTGAAAAGTCCTGCATCGGTGACGGTTCTGGCGCCGAACTGCATGGCGGCCGACGCCTGGGCGACCGCCTTCATGGTGCTGGGCGAGGAGCGCAGCAGGACGCAAGCGAAAGCGCTCGGCTTCGAGGTTCTGTTTCTGGAACGGGAGGCAGGCAGGGCGGCGTGAAAGGACCGCGGGTTGCCTTCCCATCGACTGGCTCGGCACCGCATAGTCCCTCGACTGACATTTCGAAGACCTTCGGGGAAGGTGTTGCGGTCGTCACCCGCTGGCCTGCGCCTGTCAGGTGTGTGCGAATGACGTTATCGTGTCCACGGCAAGCCTACGTTGAAGACCACCTTGGCGGGGATGCGTGCGGTCGGCGTCGACATTCACACCTGTGCATTGACATATCCCGGTGGTGCGGCGCCTAGTCCGGTCTCCTGGCAAGTCCTCGGAAAAACCACATTGATGCCGCGAGTCGCGCTCCTCGCATGAAGATGCGCTGACAGATGCCCTGCCTCCAGCCTTCGACCGGACCCTTGACAGGCATGGCGAGAAACACCAGCAACGTCATAGATGGCGCCTATGTCCAAAGTTTCGCGCGCGGCACCGACAACGATACTGCGCCGAGCCTGTCCTTCTACATCACTAGCCGGCGGACGGACGGTCCGCATCGGCGTTCGGGCGCCTGGGTCCTCGGCTCCGAACCGCACTTCTTTGCGTCGCTGACACTCGCCTGATCGGAAGACACCTTACACAGGGCACTCGACCCAGTGGTCGCCGCAGACGATATTGGCCTTCGCCCGGTGACGACATCGCCACCTCGGTCTCCGCCATCGGATCCGACAACGTTGATTGGATAGGCGAGTTCCCGTCCTGATACCGACTTTGGTCTTGGGCCTCTGCCCTATCGCGGAATATTTAAAGGGTGGGCAATGTTTCAAACGGGTCAATGGCTTGCACGCCAAGAGGCCGAAAATGCCGAATGTTCCGCGTCAAAACGGTCAGCCCGTGCACACTTGCGGTCGCGGCAATAGCAATGTCTTCAAAGCCGGGATGGTGAGCACGCGCGTGATCGAGGATTTGGCCTGCGGCGTGCGCGCACTGAAGATCAAAGGCGAGGAGCTTCTTCGCATAAAGATATTCTATGCTGTCCCACCAATCGTTCAGTCGTTGCGCTTTGGTTGTCGCGCCTTCCCGCTCTGCTTTGGCGATACCGGATTTGATTTCGGCGGCGGAAATCACCGACATGAAAAGGCGAGGGCTGGCTTTGTCGAGCCATTCGACAAGAGGCGCTGACTGTTCCTGCCTAGAAGGTGCAAGGGCAGATATGACGTTCGTATCGACGAGAAACATCACAGATCGAGAACACGGCTCGGTTTGCCGGTCCGTGCAGGAATATCATCTTCATCGCCCGGAAATGCCGCAAGCAGCCGTCCAAAACTAGGGACATGCGTCAGTTTCTCGTATTCCTCAAACGAAAGTACGACAGCTTCCCGTTTTCCATGCCGCGTAATAATGGCTGGGTTCCCATGGATAGCTTGGTCAACGACCGCAGATAACGTTGCCTTGGCATCCTTGAGCTGAATCTCTCTCACCCTCGCCTCCTGTGACCACAGTGGTCATATAGGCGCTTTAACATCTCTCGACAAGGCCCAAGGTGCTCGAAATACGTTCACAAGCTATCGTTCATACTCGTCCGCAGCTTTTGGAAAAAAGCCAATACCGCGATCAGTTACAAGTATCGATAATGATGGATGGAAGCCGGAAAACAGGAATGTCGACCGTCGGCAAAACCAGGGCTTCGGCGACATTCTCGGTCGAGATTGTCGGATCCTCGTCTCCCTTCGCTAGACAGTTCTTCCCGGATAGGCAGATTGCCGCATGACCATTCGGAGAGCCGTAGCGCTCCAAAGGTCCCTCCCTCTCTTCCGGTCGCGCGTGCAAGTTCTTACAATTTCTGCCGCTCAGCTAAGTAAACCCCTGGACGGGTATTATCATGGCCTCTCGCGCCGCCGCCTTCTGCCAGACGGTATCCTCGACAGCGAGCTTGTCCGGTTTCCCACTCATCGAGCTTCATTGCCGCGTTCAAATCGCAAATCGGAAATATGTTGGTGCCAGGCCGACCCGCAGGGACAGCCTCGATCAGATGTGATCGCATACAAACCGTCGATGTCTTTGACGATTAGTCAACCATAGGAAAAGCAAAGCCGGCTTTCACGCGGTCCATCACGACCATTGTCTTGAACCCTTTGATATCGTGATTTTCGTAGAAGAACCGCCGGGTGAAGGCCTCGTAGTCCTCCATGTCCCTGGCCGTGATCACCAGGATGAAATCGGCGTCGCCGGTCACATAGAAACCGATCATGACCTCCTTGGTCGCCCGGATCGCCGCCTTGAACCGGTCGACGATATCCGCGCGCTCGCGTTCCAGCGATACCAGAACGATCATCGTGATGCTCCGCCCTACGGCCTTCGGCGAAACGATCGCCACGTCCGCCTCGATGACCCCCGTCTCGCGCAGGCGTTTCAGCCGCCTCTGGCAAGCGGTGGGCGACAAATTGACGATCTGCGCAAGCTCTTCGGAAGTCAGGCGGTTGTTCTTCTGTACGGCCTCTAGCAACGCCCGGTCGGCCCTATCCAGCGTATTCATGCAGAAGTCCTGCGCAATTTCGGGATATCAGCATAATTCCTGCATTTTGGAACAAGTCAATGCAGAAAAACACAGACCGGAGGCAGCTACATTTTCTCTAAACCGGAAATGGAGACCCTCGATGAAAGGCATTGCACCGGCCGCCCTGGCAAATCTGCAGCGACCCGATCTGCTCGAGCGCCGCGCCTTTCTGGCTGGTGCATGGATTACGCGCGGCGAAACGATCGGCGTTGTTGACCCGGCGACGGGTGAACACCTTCTCGACGTCGCCGCCTGCCTGTCCGAAGATGCCGACGCAGCGGTCTACGCCGCAAGGGACGCCTTTCTCGAATGGCGCGACCGGCTCCCGCTCGAGCGGGGCCATATCCTGCGCAGCTGGGGCAGGCTGATGCGCGACAATGCCGCCGACCTCGCCGTGATCATGACCGCGGAGCAGGGCAAGCCGCTGGCGGAATCGCTAGGAGAAATTTCCTATGCCGCCGCCTTTCTCGACTGGTTCGCCGCCGAGGGAGAGCGTGCCTATGGCGAGACGATTCCAAGCCACCTGCCCGGCAGCCGGCTTTCGGTACAGATGCAGCCCCTCGGCGTCACGGTTGCCATAACGCCGTGGAATTTTCCGTCCGCGATGATTACCAGAAAAGCAGGTGCTGCCCTGGCAGCCGGCTGCACCATGATCGTGAAGCCCGCCCCCGAGACGCCGCTTTCAGCGCTTGCACTTGCAAGGCTTGCGCAGGAAGCTGGCATGCCTGCCGGCGTATTCCAGGTTCTCACCGGAGACGCCGCCTCGCTGTCGCGCCGTCTGCTGGAACATACGGACGTGCGCGCATTCTCCTTCACCGGCTCGACCGAAGTCGGGCGAATCCTGCTCACCCAATCTGCGGCCACCATCAAGAAAGCCTCGCTGGAGCTGGGGGGCCACGCGCCTTTCCTCCTGTTCGACGATGCGGATCTGACCAAGGCGGTGAAAGGCTGCATGGCTGCAAAATTCGCAACCTCGGGACAGGATTGCCTCGCCGCCAATCGGATCTATGTCCAGCGCGGCGTCTACGATCGTTTCGTCGATGCCTTCGCCCGTGCATCGAGCGAACTCAAGGTCGGCCACGGCCTTGAATCCGACACGGATATCGGGCCGATGACGCGGCCTTCGGTCGCCGAAAAGTGCCGCCAGCAGATTGCCCAGGCGCTTTCGTCCGGCGCCCGCCTCGTCTGCGGCGGGCAGGACAGCCCGCTCGGCGGCAATTTCGTCACGCCGGCCGTCCTTGCCGACGTCACCGATGACATGCTCATCGCACGCGAGGAAACCTTCGGCCCCGTCGCGGCGATCATGCCGTTCGACGACGAAGAGGAGGTGCTGGCACGGGCCAACGCGACCGAAATGGGGCTCGCAGCCTATCTCTACACCAATGATCTCGGCCGCGCGATGCGCCTGACCGATAGGCTCGAATACGGCATGATTGCCGTCAACACGCCCAAATTCACGGGTGCGCCCATCCCGTTCGGCGGATGGAAGCAATCCGGTCTTGGCCGCGAAGGCTCCCGCCACGGCCTCCTGGAGTATCTTGAAGCCAAATATGTCTGCTTCGGCAACGTCGCAGCATGAAAGGATATAGTGTCATGACAACCAATCTCACGCAGATCGCCGAGATGGATCGCAATTCGGTCCTGCATCCGTTCACGCAACTTAAGGATTTCGCCAGCGGCAAGATGGGCGACCCCACCATCGTCGAGACGGGCAAGGGCATTCGCATCCAAGATGCGCATGGCAACCAGTTGATCGACGGCTTTGCCGGCCTCTACTGCGTCAACATTGGCTACGGCCGCACGGAGGTGGCCGAGGCGATCTCGCGGCAGGCTTTCCGCCTCGCCTATTACCACACCTATGCCGCCCACACGACTGACGAGCTGGCCATTCTCTCCGACCGCCTGGTCAGGATGGCGCCCGGCAAGATGAGCAAGGTTTTCTACGGCATGTCGGGGTCTGACGCCAACGAGACGCAGGCCAAGCTGGTCTGGTACTACAACAACCTGCGGGGCAAGCCGAACAAGAAGAAGATCATCTCGCGCGAACGTGGCTATCACGGGTGCAGCGTCGTCTCGGGATCGATGACCGGCATGAGCTTCTACCACGACCACATGGACCTGCCGCGGGCAGGCATTCTTCACACTGGCACACCGCATCACTATTGGGGGGCGGAAGCGGGCGAAACCGAAGTGGAATTCTCCAGACGCCGCGCGGCCGAACTGGAGGCGCTGATCCTGAAGGAAGACCCCGACACGATCGGCGCGTTCATCGCCGAACCGGTGCTCGGAACGGGCGGCATCACCCCGCCGCCGCAAGGCTATTGGAGCGCGGTACAGGACGTCCTGAAGAAATACGATATCCTGCTGATCGCCGATGAGGTCATAACGGGGTTCGGACGCACCGGCTCGATGTTCGGCTCACTCCACTACGACATCGAACCCGACCTGATCACGGTCGCCAAGGGGCTGACCTCGGCCTACTTCCCGTTATCGGCATCGATTGTCGGCGAGAAGGTTTACAAGGTCATGGAAGAGGGAGCCGATAGGGTCGGTGCCTTCTCGCATGGCTATACCTATTCCGGACATCCGATCGGCGCGGCGGCCGCCAACGCCGTTCTCGACATCGTCGAGAAAGAAAACTTGCCCGGTAATGCTCGCGAGGTCGGCGCCTATTTCCAGGCGCAACTCAAAGAAAAGTTCGCCCAGCTGCCGATTGTTGGTGAAGTGCGTGGCGTTGGCTTGATGGGCGCCATCGAGTTCGTTGGCGACCGCGAAAAAAAGAAGCGTTTCGATCCATCGCTGAAGGTCGGCGCTCGCGTCTCCAAGGCCGCCCGTGATCGCGGTCTGATTGCTCGCGCGATGCCGCATGGCGACATTCTCGGCTTTGCTCCGCCGCTGGTCACCACCAAAGCAGAGGTCGATGAGATTGTCGCCATAGCGGAGGCCGCCGTGCGCTCCGTCATGGATGAACTCACCCAGGCCGGCGAAAAGATCTAACCCGACACAGCGGATAGGGCGGGACATGTCCCGCTCGCCTCCCCCGTTCGAGGCGCATATGAGGGCAATTGTGATGAATCCTGAGGCATTTCCATTTGGGAATGCACAAGGCTTCATCTCTTGCGGGAAAGCGTGCATAATGTCATGAGATGTTCGTCAAAAAACGAGACAATTTCATGCATGGTCAAGTCAATGCGCCCGCCCCGACCCAGACGTCTCCGCCCAAGCCGGTGGCCTGGCGTCCCACACTCACAAAGCAGAAGGGCAAGACCAAGCACGCAGCCCTCACCGAGCGCATCATCACAGACATTGATGCCGGCGTGCTCAAGCCGCTGGATCGCATGCCCACGCATCGCGATCTGGCGCGTGATCTCGGCCTCTCCGTCCAGACTGTCAGCCTGTCCTATCAGGAGGCGGAGCGGCTCGGCTACCTGAGCGGCGAGATCGGTCGCGGCACGTTCGTCAAGGCGCGCGTGACGGATCGCGCAGGCCGCATGATGCTTGACCACAGTCCCAACGAGGTGCTGGACCTGTCCATCATACGCGGCGTCTATCTCGATGCCCACGAAAACGCCTCGCGTGAGATCCTTCGCGAGCTTGCCGATGGCGAAAATGCAAGCTTCATGCGGCCCTGCCGCCCGATTGCAGGGCTTGCCCGCCACCGGGAGGCGGCGCAAGTCTGGCTGCGCATGATGGGCGTGACCGCCGGCGCCGACCGCATCCTCGTCACCAACGGCGCGGCGCACGGCATTTTCCTTGCCTTGAGCTGCATCGTCCGATCCGGCGACGTCGTCCTGTGCGAGAACCTCACCGACCATGGCATCATCGGCCTGTCGAGCGTGCTCGGGTTCAACCTCAAAGGCCTGCCGACGGACGAGGAAGGCATCCTGCCAGATGCGCTGGAGGCCGCCTGCGCGGCCGGGAGCGTGCGGGCGCTGGTCCTCATTCCGACCCTCAACAATCCAACCGGGCATGTGGCGGGCGCAACGCGGCGACACGACATCGCCGTGATCGCGAGACGATATGGCATTTTCGTCATTGAGGATGAAGTTTATCGCCCCATGATAGAGGAGGATCTTCCTTCGATCACCGAAATGCTTCCGGACCTCGGATTTTTCATCACCAGTTTCACCAAGACCGTGTTGACCGGCCTGCGCGTCGGCTATCTGGTCGTTCCGCCGGCCTATTCCATCCGCGCCGCCTCCATCCTTAGGGTTTCGAGCTGGAGCGGAACCTATCTGACCGGCGAGATCGCCACGCGCTGGGTCGAGAACGGAACGGCTGCACGACTGCTTTCCATCCAGCGCGAAGAGGCACGCGCGCGCCAGACGATCGCGATGGGCATTCTCGGTGACCATATCGCCTCAAGCCACCCGCTTTCGCTGTGCGCATGGCTGAAAGTGCCACCACACTGGACCGAGGAAGGGCTGGTGCGCGCGCTGACCAACCAGAATGTCGCGGTCACGCCGTCCGAACCCTTCATCGCTGGGCCCGGACAGGGCGGCGGCATCCGCATATGCCTTGGCGGACGCCTGAACCACACAAGCCTCAAACAGGCGCTGTCGACCGTCCGGCAGACCTTCGTGCAATTGCCCCCCGTCTATGACGCCGGCCCGATCGTCTGAGGGCATTCCGGACAATCATTGTATCATGACAATATAACAATTGACTTGATTTTACTTCGCTCACAACATGACAATCATGAAGAGCGAAATCCTGTCCAGATCAATTGAAGATGACGGCCTGCCGGTCACGCTGAGCGAGATCCGGCAGGCGGCTGTCCGCATTGCCGGCTCCGTGACAAGGACGCCCCTCGTGCCCTCCGCAACGCTTTCGCAATGCGGCGGCCAACCCGTGTGCCTGAAGCTCGAAACGGACCAGCCCGTCGGATCGTTCAAGCTGCGCGGCGTCATGAACGCGATCCTCTCGCTCGGCGATGCGGCGCGCAAACGTGGCCTCGTGACCGCCTCGACCGGCAATCACGGCAGAGCTCTGGCCTATGCTGCAAAGAAGCTCGGCGTTCCGGCGACCATCTGCATGTCCTCACTGGTTCCGGCCAACAAGGTTGAGGCGATCCGTGCACTCGGCGCCGATATCCGGATTGTCGGTGCCTCGCAGGACGATGCTCAGGAAGAGGTCGAACGGCTGGTGAAAAGCCGCGGCTTCACTCAAGTCGCCCCTTTCGACGATGCGTATGTCGTTGCTGGCCAGGGTACGATCGGCCTCGAGATCGTGGAAGATATGCCCGATCTCGCAACGGTGCTCGTTCCGCTTTCCGGAGGCGGCCTGGCAGGCGGCGTCGCCGCCGCCGTCAAGGCGCTGCGGCCGCAGGCCCAAGTCATCGGCATTTCGATGGAACGCGGGGCCGCAATGCACGCCGCATTTGCGGCCGGCGGGCCCGTCGCGATCAGGGAAGAGGAAACGCTTGCGGATTCACTCGGCGGCGGTATCGGCGCGGAAAACCGCGTGACCTTCACGCTCTGCCGGCGGCTTCTCGACGGCATCATCCTCTTGACCGAGGACGAGATCGCCGGTGGCATTCGTCATGCCGCCCGGGAAGAGGGCGTGACCGTCGAGGGGGCCGGCGCTGTCGGCATTGCCGCCATCCTTGCCGGCAAGGTCAAACTTTCCGGCCTAACCGCGGTCATCCTGTCGGGCGGCAATATCGACCCGGCCGTGCATCGGCGCATTGTCGAAGGAGCCGCAGCATGAGCCGCCTGAACCGTATGAATATCCTGGTCGAAAAGGACCTCCGCGCGACCGTCAGGCTCGATCTGTCCGCCGTCGACTGCGTCGAGCAAGCCTTCGAGGCGCTCGCCACGAAACCGGTCGCCATGCCGCCGATCCTGCGCCTCGACATTCCCGAACATCGCGGCGAAGTGGACGTGAAGACGGCCTATGTGCCTGGTTTTGACGCCTTCGCCATCAAGGTCAGCCCCGGCTTCTTCGACAACCCTAAGCTCGGCCTGCCGAGCCTCAACGGGATGATGATTGTCCTCAGCGCAAAGACCGGTCTGGTCGAAGCGCTCCTCCTCGACAACGGCTACCTGACGGACGTGCGCACGGCCGCCGCCGGCGCCGTTGCCGCACGGCATTTGTCGCGCGAAGACGCCACGGTCGCGGCGATCTTCGGCGCGGGCATGCAGGCAAGACTGCAATTGGAAGCGCTGATGCTGGTGCGCGATATCCGCTCCGCCCGCATCTGGGCCCGCAATCATGCCAGGGCGCAAGAGTTTGCCGCGGATCTCGCGCGCACCCTCGGGATCGCTGTAGAGGCTGTCTCCGATCGCGCGCAGGCCGTACGCGGCGCAGACATCATCGTCACCACGACGCCTGCCGAAAAGCCGATCCTCCTCGCCAATTGGCTGGAGCCCGGCCAGCATCTCACAGCCATGGGCTCCGATTCCGAACACAAGAACGAAATCGATCCGGCGGTGTTCGCACGCGCCATCTATGTCGCCGACCGCGTGACACAGACCCGCCTGCTTGGCGAATTGCACCATGCCATCGAATGCGGCGCAGTCGGACGGAACTGGCAGCCGGCGGAACTCGGCGCGGTCATCGCCGGCAAGGCGACGGGCCGGACGCAGGTGAGCGACATCACGTTTGCCGATCTCACGGGGACCGGTGTGCAGGACACGGCCATCGCCAATCTGGCGCTTGCCCGCGCAAGGAATATGGGGCGGGGCCAGATCATTGAAAACGACATCAACATGGGAGATGCAGCGTGAGCGTGACGCTGAACTTTACGCGCCAGGAATATGCCGGGCGCCTTGCCAAAACCCGCCTGGCGATGGAGGCGGCCGGACTCGATCTGCTGATCGTGACCGATCCGTCGAACATGCACTGGCTCACCGGCTATGACGGTTGGTCCTTCTATGTGCATCAATGCGTGCTGGTGCCGCCGACCGGCGAGCCGATCTGGTACGGCCGCAAGCAGGATGCCAATGGCGCGAAGCGCACCGCCTATCTCGACCATGCCAATATCATCGGCTATCCCGACCACTACGTCCAGTCCACGGAGCGCCATCCGATGGATCTGCTCTCGCAGATCATCGAGGAACGCAGATGGTCAAAAGCCGTCATCGGCGTCGAGATGGACAACTACTATTTCTCGGCGGCGGCCTACGCCTCCCTTCAGGCTCACCTGCCGAATGCCCGCTTCAAGGACGCCGCAGGCCTCGTAAACTGGCAGCGCGCCGTCAAGAGCCCAACCGAGCTCGACTACATGCGCAAGGCTGGCAAGATCGTCGAGCTGATGCACAAGCGCATCGTCGACGTTGTCGAACCCGGAATGCGCAAATGCGACCTGGTGGCGGAGATTTATGACGCCGGCATCCGCGGGACATCAGAGTTCGGCGGCGACTATCCGGCCATCGTTCCCTTGCTTCCGTCGGGCGCGGACGCCTCCGCACCGCATCTCACCTGGGACGACAAGCCGATGCGTTCAGGAGAAGGTACGTTCTTCGAGATCGCCGGGGCCTACAAACGCTATCATTGCCCCCTGTCGCGCACCGTGTTCCTCGGCAAGCCGACGCAAGCATTCCTCGATGCCGAGAAGGCCACGCTGGAGGGCATGGAGGCAGGGCTTGCCGCTGCAAGACCCGGCAATACTTGCGAGGATATCGCCAACGCCTTCTTCGCCGTGCTCAAGAAGTACGGAATCGTCAAGGACAACCGCACCGGCTATCCGATCGGGCTTTCCTATCCGCCAGACTGGGGCGAACGCACCATGAGCCTGCGTCCGGGCGATCGCACGGAGTTGAAACCGGGTATGACGTTCCACTTCATGACCGGCCTGTGGCTCGAGGACATGGGGCTGGAAATCACGGAAAGCATCGCGATCACTGAAACAGGCGTCGAATGCCTGTCGAACGCGCCGCGCCAACTTTTCGTCAAGGGCTGAGGCCATGCAGAACAGCCAGCTTCGCCCGTCACCCATAACGCCCACCGTCGATTTCGACGCCAGAGGCATGCAGCACGGCCACCTGCGCCTCCCCTACAGCCGCGACGATAGCGCCTGGGGATCTGTGATGATCCCCATATGCGTGATCGCCAATGGCGAAGGCCCGACCGCCCTCATGACCGGCGCCAATCACGGTGACGAATACGAAGGCCCGGCAGCGCTTTTCGAACTGGCGCAGACGCTCGATCCGGCGCGAGTGAACGGGCGTGTCATCATCGTGCCGGCGCTCAATTATCCAGCCTTCCGGGCCGGCACGCGCACCTCGCCGATCGATCGCGGCAACCTCAACCGCAGTTTTCCCGGGTGCCCGGACGGAACGGTGACGGAAAAGATCGCCGACTTCGTGACGCGCCATCTGGTTCCGCTGGCCGATATCGTTCTCGATTTTCATTCGGGCGGCAAGACACTGGATTTCCTGCCCTATGCGGCAGCCCACGAATTGCCCGACAAGGCCCAGGAAACACGCTGCTTCGCTGCCGTGGCGGCCTTCGCGGCGCCTTATTCGATGAAGATGCTGGAGATCGACGCTGTCGGAATGCTGGATACCACCGTCGAGGAGATGGGAAAGGTGTTCGTCACCACCGAGCTCGGCGGCGCCGGCACTGCCAGCGCAAGGTCGATCGAGATCGCCAGGCGCGGCAGCAGCAACCTGTTGCACCATGCCGGCATCCTGAAGGGCGCCCCCGACCTTCGCCCGACGCGCTGGCTGGACATGCCATCCAGCGACTGCTTCACCTTTGCCGAGGACGACGGGCTGATCGCCTTCACGCGCGATCTCGGCGAGCCGGTGAAGAAGAACGACACCATCGCCAGGGTCTATCATCTTGGCAGGACCGGCCTTGCGCCGATTGACTACCGCGCCGCCATGGATGGTGTGCTTGCGGCACGCCACGTTCCCGGCCTGATCAAGGCCGGCGACTGCCTGTCCGTCATCGCGACGATTACGGAAAACACCTGAAAATCCAACCCTCGCGAGATCTGAAAACAGACCGCAAGAACCTAAAAACCAGAGGAGATTCACATGCGTATCACATCTGTTACCGGGCTTTGCGCCCTTACCCTCGTCCTCGGCGTGACGTCCGCCAGCGCCTTGACCCTGGAAGAGGTCAAGAAGCAGGGCTATATCCGCGCGGCAACCGCCAATGAAGTGCCCTATTCCTATATGCAGCCGGATGGCACGTCCGCGGGTATCGGCCCCGACGTTGCCAATGCAGTCCTGAAATCCATCGGGATCACGGAAGTCAATTGGACCGTCACCCCTTTCGGCACGCTGATACCGGGCCTGAAAGCCGGTCGCTTCGATTTTGCGGCCGCCGAGCAGAACATCTCCCCGGAACGCTGCAAGCAGGTTTCATTCACGGAACCGAACTCGTCCTATGGTGAAGGGCTGCTGGTCAAGAAAGGCAATCCGAAAGGCCTGAAGACCTACGCCGACATCGCCAAGGACCCTTCGCTGAAGGTGGCCGTCGTCTCCGGCGCCAACAATGTCGATTTCCTGCGCGCCGTCGGCGTCAAGGATGACCAGATCGTCTTCATCCAGGCGAATGCCGACGCTATTCCGACCGTGCAGAGCCGCGTCGACGCCTATGCCGCCACCGAGCTGACCGTTTCGGCCCTCGCCAAGGATCAGGCGAATGTCGAGCAGGTCAAGCCTTTCGAGGACCCGATCGTCAAGGGTGCCCCGGTGCGCAACTATGGTGGCTTCGCGTTCCGTCCGGAAGACAAGGAGTTGCGCGACGCATTCAATGCTGCTCTCGTAAAATTCCGCAAGACGGATGAATACAAGAAAATCCTGATCAAATACGGGCTTTCCGAAAAGAGCATCGAGGCAGCGGCGGCAAAGACCGTTGCTGATCTCTGCGCCGGCAAGTAAGGGCCAGGGCGCCCGGTCAGCGCCGGGCGCCACGCCGTATCGAACCGCGGAGAAGTGCGAATGAACTGGACAGCCTATCTGCCGATGCTCTGGCATGGCGCCATGGTCACGATGACGATCACGCTGGCGGCGATCGTCATTGGGGCGGCGCTGGCCTTTTTCTTCGGCATCCTGCGGGTCGAGGGCGGGCCGATCCTCTCCCGGATCGCCCTTTGCTACACAGAGGTGTTTCGGGGAACCTCGCTGTTCGTTCAGCTCTTCTGGTTTTATTATGCGTTACCCCTTGTCGGCCTGAGTCTTTCTCCGACCACGACGGGTATTCTCGTGCTGGCCGCCCATGCCGGCGGATATGGTGCGGAAATCGTGCGCGGCGCCCTTTCATCCGTCTCCACACAGCAACTCGAAGCTGCCCGCGCGTTGAATTTCAGCCGGATCCAGACGCTATTTCGGATTTCTCTGCCGCAAGCGGTTGTCGAGATGATGCCGGCATTCGGCAACCTGGCCATCGAGACGCTGAAGCTCTCCTCGCTGGTGTCGCTGATCTCGATCGCCGATCTGACATTTGCGGCGCAGTCGATCCGCAACATCACCCTGAACAGCGCCAGCATCTATTCCATCACGCTCGTCTGCTACTTCGCGATGTCGCTTGTCCTGATGGCCGTGATCCGGGTGATCGAAACCTTCGTGCGGCGCGGCAACGTGTTCCCGCGCGGAGCCCAGTTTTGAGGATGGATTCGCCATGATGTACGGTTACGAATGGGATACGACCACTTGGCTCACCTACACGACGTCGATCCTGCCGATCATCCTGATCGGCCTGACCGTCACGCTGAAAGCGGCCGCCGCCGGCTTTGCCATTGCACTGGTGCTCGGGCTTGTCTTTGCCCTTCTTCGCCGCAGCCGTGTCACGGTGATTTCCTGGGCGACTGCGCTCGTGGTTGAGTTCCTGCGCGATACACCGCTTCTCGTGCAGTTGTTCTTTCTCTATTACGTCCTGCCCGATTTCGGCATCGTGCTGCCGGCCTTTCTCACCGGCGCGCTCGCGCTTGGCCTGCAATATGCGGCCTATACGTCGGAAGTCTATCGCGGCGGTATCGAGGCCGTGCCCTATGGGCAATGGGAGGCCGCAACGGCGCTCAACCTGACGCGCATGCAGACCTATCGGGATGTCATCATTCCGCAGACAATCCCGCGCATCGTCCCTACGATGGGCAACTACCTCGTCGCCATGATCAAGGAGACGCCGGTTCTGTCCGTTGTAACCGTGCTTGAGATGATGGGCCTTGCCAACATGATTGGCGAGCGCACCTTCGAATACCTCGTCCCGCTGACGCTGGTCGGCCTGATCTTTCTCCTTCTCACGCTTGTCTGCTCGGCGGGTCTCCACCGCCTGCAGAAAGCTCTTCCAAAAGCAGGGATTCCGCTGCGATGACCGATAATGCGCCCCGACCCATCATCGAATTTACCGGCGTCACGAAGCGCTTCGGTAATCTCACCGTGCTGGACGATTTCAATTTCAGCGTTGCGAAGGGCGAAAAGGTAACGTTGATCGGGCCGTCTGGCTCTGGCAAGTCGACCGTGCTGCGCATCCTCATGACGCTTGAACCGTTCCAGGAAGGAACGCTGACGCTCGCGGGAACCTCCTACCACGAGCCTGGCGCCAAGGGCCGCTTCCAGGCCTCAGAAAGGCACCTGCGCCAAATCCGCAATCACGTGGGCATGGTGTTCCAGAGCTTCAATCTCTTTCCGCACATGACCGTCCTGCGCAACGTGGTCGAAGCACCGGTGCGAGTCCTGGGGATGGCGCGCGAAGAAGCTGAAGCGCGCGCAACCGAGTTGCTCCAGATGGTGGGTCTGGCGGACAAGAAGGATCACTATCCGGCGCAGCTTTCCGGCGGACAGCAGCAGCGCGTCGCGATCGCCCGTGCGCTGGCCATGCGGCCGCGCGTTCTGCTTTTCGACGAACCGACATCGGCACTGGACCCGCAGCTGGTCGGGGAGGTCCTGTCGGTCATTCGCGGCCTTGCCCACGAACACGACCTGACAATGCTGCTCGTCACTCACGAAATGCGTTTCGCCCGCGAAGTGTCGGATCGGGTGTGCTTCTTCGACAAGGGCCGTATTTGCGAGCAGGGAGCACCGGAACAGATTTTCGGCGCACCCCGGCAGGAGCGCACGCGTGAGTTTCTGTCATCGATTTTGGGTTAAGCAAAGGGCTCAGCCAAACCTGAAATCGTCACCGTAGGAAGCGCGAGCTCAGCGTCATGACGGACCAGCCAGACTAAAACGCTTTCATCGGGAGATTTTCGCAGTGTCTCTAATCCACATTAGCTGGTTCTGACCTGTCCCTGCCGGCCGGCCGGCGCGGTGCTGTCCTGTCCGGCACCTTGCTCGACGATTTCCGCAGACAGACCGACCAGATCGACGGCATGAGCAAGCTCATCGGCAGTTCTGACAAAATTCCGGAGAAGGGCGAGCATGCGCCTGATCGTGGCTGAAGCGGCGCCCTTAAAGCGGCTTCGGAATTCTCTGCTCGGCCAGCAGCGCGGTCAGCGCTTCCGGGTCCATCGCCTTGTGGAAATACCAGCCCTGCATGTAGTGGCAACCGGCAAGTTTGAGCATCCGCCACTGGTCCTCGCTCTCGATGCCTTCGGCGGTGATCTTGAGGCCGACGGCGCGGGCCAGCGCCACGACGGCATGGACAATTGCAGTCGACTTGATCTCGCCCAGCCCGTCGACAAAGGATTTGTCGATCTTGAGCTTGTCGACCGGCATCTTGAGAAGATAGGTCAGCGACGAGAACCCGGTTCCGAAATCATCAAGCGCAATTCTGAAGCCTGCGGCGCGAAGCTGGTTGATGTTCCGGTTGGCGGCCTCGAAATCCTCGATATAGGAGCTTTCGACGACTTCGAGCTCGATCTGCTTTGCCGGCACGCCGACCGCCTTCACCATCTCGATCAGGCGCGGGGCGAGCTCGGGGTCACGAAATCTGCCAGCAGACAGATTGATGCCTATGGAAAGGCCCGGCCAGCGCAACGCGTCACGGCAGGCGCGCTCGGCAATCCACCAGTCGAGCACGGCGACCTGGCCGGTTTCTTCCACATGAGCCAGCACATCCGCCGTGTTCCGCAACGTCTCTGTCGGCTGAAGAACCCGCAGCAGCGCTTCGGCCGCGGCCACCATCTTGCCGTCTGCTGTCATCTGCGGCTGATAATGCAGCGTCAGATTATCGAAAATGCCGTCCTGCACTGGGAAACCCGCGTTTCTATTGTCGTGCTTCGGAGCCATACCCGGCTGCTTCGGCACTCGCGTCACCCCCGACAGCCATCAAGGCGCGATGCGCCCGGACCATGAACCGGACCTGATGCGACAGAAGCCGCCAGTTGACCGGCTTGCACATGAAGGCCGTGGCGCCTGCTGCATAGGCCGCATCGATCGAGGGAATGTCCTCGTTGCCGGTGATCACCATGATCGGCAGGCTGTCATACCGCGGCTGGCTGCGGAGCAGCGCCACAAGTTCGATCCCGCTCATACCGGGCATGTCTACATCGACCAGCAACGCGCCATAGTTTTTTGCCTCCAGACGTTCGAGCCCGGCCTCCGCACAGTCCGCCGTTTCCACCGAGACGTTTGGAGTCGTCATGTATACGGAGCAGAATTCCCGCTGGATGGGATCGTCGTCCACGGCGAGTATCTGTAGCGTTTCAGTTTCGACATAATCGAATTTTTCATTTCTCGCGACAGTCGCCATTTCAACTCACAGTCCAGTAATGCATGCATGCCATCAGCAGCGCGTGAACAAACGCGCTGAACCGAATCCGCCAGGATGTACCGCATCATACCCCCCAAATGATAAGGGTTTGTAAGGACGCTTCATCTACTTTTCCATAAACCGTATGATTTTCACAGAAAACATGACCATGGCCCGCCAATCATTCTCGATAAGAACTAAATTAGTACTTCTTGTTATTGGCGCCATTTCACTTGCGGAACTCTTTGTCATTACCTTTACCGCGTGGCAGGAAGCCTCTCGTTACGCGGCTTCCCGGCCGCAGGCCCTCCTCTCGGTCGCGCAGGTCATCGCCTCGTCGGCCGCCAATGCTGCTGCAACGCGCAACATGTCCGCGGCGCAAGGGGCATTGCGCGGAATGGGCAATATCGACGGCCTCGTCTATGTCGGGCTGAACCTGCCGAATGGCGAGACGCTGGCGGATTTCGGCGCAACAGAGCAGCTGGCAAGCGATCTGGTGCTCACAGGGCCCGGACAGACGATCACGATCATGGACATTCTGGGCAGCCGCACGATCGAGGTGCAGGTGCCGGTGATCCAATCAGGCCAGCAAATCGGCCTGCTGCGTCTCATCGGCGACACGCGCGACCTCCCCCCGCTTGTCTGGTCGGCAGTCGAAACCGCGCTCCTCGGCGGCAGTGTGGCCCTTGTCATTGCCATTTTCATCGCGCTGAGACTGCAGGGGGCGATCACCCGCCCGCTGATGCGGCTGGCGGGCGCCATGGCGCAGATCAAGGAACAGCACGACTACCGTGTCGCCCTGCCGCGCGAAAGCAATGACGAGGTCGGTCTGCTGGTCGAGGGGTTCAACGGCATGATTGCCGATATCCACGAACGCGACGAGCGGCTCGCCCGGCATCGCGAGCGGCTGGAACAGGATATCGCCGACCGCACTGCCGACTATCAGCGCGCCGCCTCCGAAGCGGTCGCCGCCGACCGCGCCAAGTCCGACTTTCTCGCCACGATGAGCCACGAAATCCGCACGCCGATGAACGGCATTCTCGTCATGGCGGAGCTTCTGGCTGCAAGCGAAATGCCCGAACGCGCCCGCAAGCAGGCGGAGGTGATTGCACGCTCCGGCGCGAGCCTGCTCGCCATCATCAACGACATTCTCGACCTCTCGAAAATCGAAGCCGGCAAGCTCGATGTCGAACATCTGGAGGTCAGTCCCTTCGAGGCCATCGATACCGTTCTGCGCCTGTTTGCCGACCGCGCGCGGACCAAGACGCTCGATCTGGCCGCGAATCTGGAGCTGCCGCGCAACGCTCGCGTCGATGCCGATCCAACGCGGCTTGGGCAGGTTCTCAGCAATCTCGTCAACAACGCGTTGAAATTCACGGAGAAAGGCGGCGTCACCATTCATGTCGGCCCCGACGGCGAGAACCGCATCCGCTTCTCGGTGATCGACACCGGCATCGGCATTGCCGAAGACAAGCTCGGCACGATCTTCGAGGCCTTCTCGCAGGCCGACCAGACGACCACGCGCCAGTTCGGCGGCACCGGCCTCGGCCTCACCATCGCCCGCCGGCTCGTGACCGCCATGGGCGGCGAGATTGCCGTCACCAGCAAGCTCGGCGTCGGCACCAGTTTCCACTTCTCCCTGCCACGCACCACCACCTCCTCCGAGACGGACTGGGCCCGCTGGAGCGGCGAAGAGGCCGCAGCACCGCTTGCCCTCGTTTCGCTGGATGGCGCGCAGACAGAGGCTGCCCTCGTCCACATTCTCAAACAGGCTGGCTTTTCGGTCGCGACGGTCACCACGGAGGCTTTGGCAAAGCGCGCCCGTGAGGCTCAGTTCGTCGTCGCGGCCATGGATTGCTTGGCCGACAAGCCGAGGCTGGAGTTGGCTGCCTCCGGCGCCATCGTCGCAGTCGGTTTTGCAGACGAGCGGCCCGAAACGCTGCTGTCCTCGCGCCGCGCCGACGGTGTTCTGACGCGCCCCGTCTCAGCCTTCGAGGTCAACGATCTGGTCAGCCGGCTCATCGAAGGCAGACCCCTCAGCGAGGAGAGGCGCAGCACCGACCAGCGCGACAGCGCCACGCCGACATTCAAGGGCCTCAAGGTTCTCGTTGCCGACGATGCAGAGGTCAACCGCGAAGTGGCGGACGCGGCGCTGCGCCGGCTGGGGATCGTGCCTGACTTCGTTGAAGACGGCAGGCAGGCCGTCAATGCGGTTCTCAAGACCCGCTACGACCTCGTGCTCATGGACGGCTCGATGCCGGAGCTCGACGGTTTCGACGCCACGCGCGAAATTCGCGCGGCGGAGGCGGACGGCACCCGCGAGCGCACCCCCATTGTGGCTCTCACGGCCCATGTCATCGGCACGGCGGCGGATGCCTGGCGCGAGGCCGGCATGGACGGCGTACTGCACAAGCCATTCACGCTGGCGCGCCTGTCCGATGTCATCGCCGCGCATGCCAGCGGTGCTCATGCGCTCCCGGTCGAGGAGGTTGCCACAGCAGACGCCGTGGAAGGCCAACTGGATCTTGCCGTGCTCGAAGATCTGCTAAAGATGGCCGGCGGTGCCGTGGCGATCGTGGACCGTATCGTGGGTCTGTATGAGACGCAGTCGGCAGAGCGGATTGCCGAGCTGCGCGAGGCGGTCGCCACGGAAAACGTCGAACGACTGGGACGCGTCGCCCATGCGCTGAAATCGATGAGCTTCAACGTCGGCGCGCGGGCCATTGCCGAGAGGGCCGCCCGCTTCGAACGGGTCGCACGCGAGGAACAGTCGCTCGTGGACATCTCCGAGATCGACCGGCTGGCGGAAGACCGCAAGACCGTCATGCGCGAGATCGGCGACTGGCGCAGCCGGATCTGATCGACGGATGAGCCGCCCTCCTCCCGTTTCGAAGGGCGGTACGCCACCTCCACATCACACCAATGGACGCCGTTGCCGTTCTACCGAACAGGTGACGGAAAGGCCCTCACGGCAGCCCGCAGATCGCAACGCATTCGGCAGGCAAAGAGCATTTATGTCGCTCGACGCGCTCACCAGGGGCGCTTCATCGGGTCAGCCAGCAGAGGTAGGCGGATTCATTTGCAGGGCTGACTGCGTCCCCTGATGCCAGGTGGGACGGAGAGAATGAAAGGGCGATCTCCACCCATTTTGGCAGGCGCACGCGATGCACGATGTGAAGGCCCCGCTCATGAAGCCGCGTTCAATGAACCAGGATCGTCGAGTCCTTCATGGCCTCGGATGGCGGTGCAACCGGCGAGGCGTCGTAATTCGCGTTCAGGACAAGGTTCACCCCGCCATTGATCGCGACCTGTCTCGCCACGATCAGCGTCCAAGCGGACTGCAGCGCGATACTGATGGGCGGCAGCGGGCATGGCACGAGCCCGATCTTGGGCAGGAGGTTTGCAAGCAGGGGGTGGCTGTGCAGGGCCTGGAGCTTGCAGTCGAATTGCAGCACGCCATCGGTCGGCGATTGTCCGACGACCAGCTTGCCGCGCGAAAGATAGATGGTTCCCAGCAATTGCGGCGCGATGCGGCTGCCGATCTGATGGAGGCGGCCGATCGGCGCGTTTCTGTCTTCGAAGAAGAGGATGCCGGACAGCGGTCCGGCAACGGGCGCGCTCAGATCCAGCGAGGTTGTGTAATCCGTGTAGATGACGGAGTTTTCGCCCGTCAGATACACCGCGGCATCGACCATATTGAGAGATGCACCATTGGAAAGGACCAAGGGACCGTCCTTCATGACATAGGTTCCGTGCATCAGGCGCACACGGCTCGGCTTGTCGATGACCAGCCCGCCACAATACACGCCCGGACGCAGCGTCTGCAGGCCGATATCGGCCTTGAAATCGGTGAAATCGCATTTCGTATCATTCGGCGCTGCCCGCGACGCAAGGGGGTCCGCGGTCTCTGGACAATCGGTCGTCGGCGCGGGATCAAACGCATTCCGGGCTCCCACATAGCCGCCACCCGTGCAGATCACTTTCGAGGAGACGGTTGCCATGCCGCTCACGACCAGGCCGTCGCTGGCCTTGGAGTTGGAATGCGTGTTGCATTTGTTGGCCGTAACCTTGCCGTTCTCGACACCGAGATTGGTGGAGCCATCCCCCAGCGCCAGAAGGCAAATGACGCTGGAGCTGCCGGCACGCGCCGTCGCGTTCGAACTCACGCTATAGCCCGCATTTGCACCCAGACGGATAAAACGCAGTGGCACCTTCGCCGCGATCGCGACCTTGACCGACCTGTCCGCCTCATTCATCGTGACCGTCGGCTCTCCGTCGATGCCTGCCGAAGACAGGGCGCTATCGGCGAAGGAGAGAGCCACCTGGCGAACCACGTTCGTGTCACTATTCCCCAACCTGTATTGCGAGGCGCCAGCGAGCGCTGCGCTATCGGCCATGTTCTGGATGTTGGAACGAACCCGCATGATGTTCGCAACATCGATCGTGCCGCCGACGGCCAGCATCAGGCCGCCAAAAAGGAGCGCGAACATGAGGGGCATGCTGGCCTGCCGCTCCCGGAACAACGCCAGGAAGAGATGAAACGTAGACGTGTATCTCAAGAGTTGTTTCGCCTCTGGATGCGAGAACGTTACTGTGCCCGGTGGAGCACAGCAAAAGTTGCACTGTGCCGATTTGATCTGTAGGCACGAACCTCGCATGAAGGCGTTATTTAATTCTGAAGATAATCTTGAGACTCCGAGCAAGATGCAATTTTTCGCACGTATTTAATATTCATTGATAACTAAATAAATATATCATACGCCGTCGCTTTATACGCGTCAGAGGCGTACGAGGAAGCGGAAACTGCGGCTTTTTGAGTGGCCTCGCCAAGCCGCACCGGCCTCGCAGCCTCGGATACAAAGCGCCGCCCGCTTTTCCGCAGACAGGTCAGGACCGGCAGCGTCCGCGTCGTCAGCGTATAAGTGCCAGGTCCGAACGTATCGGCAACCTTGCCATCGTTCGCGAACATCGCGACGCAGGCGCTTAACCTCGACATGAAGATGTATTTGGAGGCGACGGCGGAGAGCTTTTTCAATCACCTCACCCGCGATGGCATCGAGATCGCGCGGTGGCGTCGCCTTAACCGATTTTGAGGCGCGATCGCTGCTTCGGTTAGAATTTTACGCGTCAATAGACAAAGCGATTTCCCGCCAGGTCGAGATGGCGTTTGCACGAAGCTGGCGATGATCGGCGGCGGTTAGATGTTTGCGGTGAAGAAGAAAAAGATTGCCGATCCGGCCGTGAGTTGAGACGAAACGCCGGCATTGACGTCACGGAAGCTGAGCGGAAAACGATATAGAGCCAAACCGCGTGGGCGATGATCTCGGCTGGAAAGCGATGGCGTCTAAAGTGAGCGTGCGAGGCTTCGGTCATGACAATCCGAACCGAATATCAAGCTGATCCCAACCACGCGGTTAAGGCGACGCCACCGCGTCGAACCTTTTCTCGCCTCAGGTTCAGGCCCGTTCAAGGCGAAACTATAGAACGTCCACGCGATGGTTCTTAGAGCCTATTCGCGTCGCCGTTGATATCCCTTCCAGTCGAGGCGACCATCTCAAGACGTTCCGCGAATTCCTTACGCAACTCTCGACGTAGCTCTGCGGCTTGATGCCTCTTCAGATCGGTTGGGTTCGTCGGCTTCAGCGGTGGCACTTCAACTGGGCGACCGGCATCATCCACCGCAACCATGGTGAAATAGCAGGAATTCGTATGCCGCCGATGGCCTGTGCGGATGTTTTCGGCCTCGACCCTGACGCCGATTTCCATAGAGGTTCGGCCTGTATGATTGACCGAAGCCCGGAACGTAACGAGTTCGCCGACGTTGATCGGTTCCTTGAAGATGACCTGATCAACGGACAGCGTAACGGCATATTGCTTCGAATAACGCGAAGCACAGGAAAACGCCACGCGGTCGAGCAGGTTGAGCAAGGCGCCCCCGTGAACCTTTCCGCTGAAGTTCGCCATATCCGGTGTCATCAGCACCGTCATTTCCAGGCGGCAAAGATCAGGCTCGGTCGGCAGCATACGGGGCCTTTCTAAATAGGACTCGAGTCCGATTTCGCATAATAAAGCCCACCATGCCACTGCAATCGGCGAGCCGCCCCCTGGTTCCTCGCAAGAAAGATGTCCGCGCAGCGTTCGCCTATGCTGATCGCCGAGCCACTGGTTTGTCGCTGACCAGCGTGGGCATTACCGAGGCGTCCGCCACCCCCGCCGCCAAGTTGCCGGCTATCTCAGACCCGGTCGACCACGCAATCCACAGGCTGGCGGTCCTCAAGCTTATCGTTTCATTCGAAAGCGCTCGGCGTTCAACTCATAACGTGACTGCACTAAATCGCATTCCTCCGACTCGGCAGATTGCGAGCCGGGGCGGACTGCACGCCAGCAGACCAAAACCGCCGCGCGACCATGCGAAGCAAGAGCCCTTCAACGCGCCGGCGAAAAGCGCGCGACCAAAGAGTGCATTTCTCCCGGATAGACGAACCGCACAGACGTCACAGCCTGATCCGCCAGCCAGGTTCGCCGCTCGACCACAAGGCAGGCAGCGCCTTCGCTGATCCTCAATTCCGTGGTCAGTTGCGGCGACGCGGCCTCAGCATGGATGCGGTGCTCGGCGGAGCTCCAGGGGATCTGCCAGATCAGCCAGCGACCGGGCGACATCGTCTCGAAATCGGCCTCCTCCACCGCCGGAACCGCAGCAATGTTGATGATGCGATCCTCAAGGCAGAAGGGATGCGGGCCGGCGTAATGCAGGCACCGGACCTCCAGAATGGCGGCACCGAGCGGAACATCCATCCGTTTCAGGTCTTCGGCGCGCGCCTTGCGCCGTGCGCGTGCCCTCACCTCGTGGCGGTAGGGCAGATTGAGTGCAAGCACTTCAGCTTCAATGTCGTTGATCTCCAGCACCGCCGCCTGGCTGTGCGGCTGCGTCACGAAGCTACCGCCCTTCTTGCGCCGTTCGATGATGCCCTTGGCGGCAAGCTGCGTCATCACCTTGTTCACCGTCATCCGGGAACACTGGTATTGCGCGGCAAGATCGACTTCGAAGGGCAGACGGTGCCCGGGCGGCCAATCGCCGGAGACAATACGCGCCTCGATATCGCTCAGGATGCGCTCGTGAAGCGTGGGGTCCCTGGTCGTCCCGCTCATGTATGTCTCCGATCCCCTGGCCCGGCACTGAATTCCGCCGCAGGCCTGCCCGGTCTTCGTCGTGGTGCAAAGGCCATTAAAGCAGCGATCCGGACGGGAAACCGGACCACCGATACTTCATCGTTTCCCGTTTGCGCAATTGCCAAGGGCGCGATTGGCCCGAAAGACGTTCAGTAGCGCGCCAATTCGCCGACGGTTGCGAGGAATCGTCTGGAAATCACGTCGCGAAGGCGATGACGCCCGCCTTCCACCTGCTTTCGCCCGGCGGCCCAGACGCAATCGACGCGGATGCCGCCGGCAAAGATCCAGTGGTCGAGAATCTGGTCTTCGTGAAGATACGGAGCCGCGCTGCAATCGAGCGAAACGATATCGGCATCGCAGCCCTCGGCCAGACCGGCTTGCGCCGCCAGCGCCGCCGCGCCGCCGGAAAGGGCACGGTCGAAGAGAGTGCGTCCGGTGGAGCCGCCCGGTACCGCGATGACATTGCGCGCGCGACGGTGAAGCCGCTGCGAATATTCCAGCTGTGCGAGTTCACCCGGCAGCGATATCATGACGTTCGAATCCGAGCCGACGCCGAGCTTCCCACCTGCCTCTATAAAAGTCGGTGCAGGAAAGGTTCCGTCGCCCAGATTGGCTTCGGTGATCGGGCAGAGGCCGGCAATCGCACCGCGCTGCGCCATGGCGCGCGTTTCGTCGTCGCTCATGTGGGTCGCGTGGATCAGGCACCAGCGACCATCCACAGGCATATTGGCCAGTAGCCATTCGACCGGCCGCGCTCGAGACCATGAAACACAGTCCTCGACCTCCTTGACCTGCTCGGCAATGTGGATGTGGATCGGACCGCCCTTGGCGAGGGGCAGGATCGCCGTCAGTTCATCCGGGGTCGCGGCCCGCAGACTATGCGGAGCGATGCCGAGCCGCGCTGTTTCGAGACTGCCGGTGATCGCTGCACAGCGTTCCATCAGGCGGCCATAGCCGTCGACCGAGTTGATGAAGCGGCGCTGCCCTTCGATCGGCTCGGCGCCGCCAAAACCCGAATGCGCATAAAAGACCGGTAGAAGCGTGAGGCCAATCCCCGTCTCGACGCTGGCCGCAGCGATCCGCGTCGCCATCTCGGCGATATCGGCATAGGGCATGCCATCCCTGTCGTGATGGAGATAATGGAACTCGCCGACGCGGGAAAAGCCGGCTTCGAGCATCTCCATGTAGAGCTGCGCCGCAACCGCCTCGACATGATCCGGCGTCATCGACAGCGCAAACTTGTACATGACCGTGCGCCAGCTCCAGAAGCTGTCGTCCGCCGGTCCACGCACTTCCGTCAGCCCTGCCATGGCACGCTGAAACGCGTGGCTGTGAAGATTCGGCATGGCGGGAACGAGGACGGCGTGGCGCTCGTCATCGGGCGCTGCCGCAACGCCCTGCTCGACGCGAGAAATGCGCCCGGCTTCCAGCGTCAGGCGCACATCGCTTTGCCATCCGCTTGGCAGAAGGGCGCTTTGCGCATGGATCGTCTTCTTGCCTGACGTCATGTTCATCAGCCTCCGTGTCCCCTGGTGCCGGTCCCTATTTCAAAATTGCCGCTTGCCAGCGCGGTTATTATGTATATACATGTTTTCAGAGATTGAAACCCCCTTTGGCAACTTTGCGAGGTGACCGGTGTCAGAAAAAAACGCTCAACACCCCCGTCTCAGAGTGTGGCGCAACGCCAGGCTCGCAACACTCGCCCCGGCAGCGGGTGGCCTTGGCATTTATGAAAAGGGCACTCTGCTGACCGATGGCGAAAGGATCGTCTATGCCGGTTCCGCAGACGGGCTCCCGGCGTCCGCCGCGCAGAATGCCGAGAGCTTCGATCTTGAAGGTCGCTGGGTGACGCCGGGGCTTATCGATTGCCACACCCACATCATCCATGGCGGCAACCGCGCACGCGAGTTCGAAATGCGGCTTGAAGGCGCGACCTATGAAGAGGTTGCCCGCGCCGGCGGCGGCATCGCGTCCTCGGTCAAGGCGACGAATGCCCTCTCCGTCGATGGTCTTGTGGATGCATCGATCGCGCGCGTCGATACGCTGTTGGCCGAGGGCGTCACCACGCTTGAGATCAAGTCGGGCTATGGTCTGAACATCGAAGCCGAACTCAACATGCTGCGCGCCGCCCGAAGACTCGAGACCGTCCGTCCGGTCCGGGTCGTCACCAGCTATCTTGGCGCCCATGCGACCCCGATCGAGTACAAGGGCCGCAACGACGATTACATCACCGATGTGGTGCTGCCGGGGCTGACGAAAGCCCAAGCGGAAGGTCTCGTCGATGCGGTGGACGGCTTTTGCGAAGGCATCGCCTTCTCGACGGTGCAGATCGCGCGGGTCTTTGATGCGGCCAAGGCGCTTGGCCTGCCGGTGAAGCTTCATGCCGAACAGCTCTCCAATCTTGGCGGGGCGAAGCTGGCGGCATCCTATGAGGCGCTCTCGGCCGATCATCTCGAATATCTCGACGAGGACGGGGCTCGCGCCATGAGCGCCGCCGGCACCGTCGCGGTGCTTCTGCCCGGCGCCTTCTACGCCATCAACGAAAAGCAGAAGCCACCAGTCAAGCAGCTACGCGAGGCAGGCGCGCATATCGCCATTGCAACGGACTGCAATCCGGGAACATCTCCCCTCACCTCCCTGCTTCTGACGATGAACATGGCCGCCACGCTGTTCGGCCTCACGGTCGAAGAGTGCATCGCCGGCGCCACCCGCGAAGGCGCACGCGCGCTCGGGCTTCTCGACGAGACCGGGTCGCTGGAACCCGGCAAGTCCGCCGATTTCGCCATCTGGGATGTCGAGAGCCTTGCCGAGCTCGTCTACCGCATCGGCTTCAACCCATTGCATGCCCGCGTCTTCAAGGGCGAAAGGATCGATCGATGACCATCACGCTTCGCCCCGGATCGGTTACCCTGAAGGATCTCGCCACCATTTACTGGACCGGCGAGCCGGCCCGGCTCGACCCGTCGTTTGACGCGGGTATCCTGAAGGCCGCCGCGCGAATTGCCGAGATCGCCGCCGGCAACGCGCCGGTCTATGGCATCAATACCGGCTTCGGCAAACTCGCCTCGATCAAGATCGAGGCGGCGGATGTCGCCACCCTGCAGCGCAATCTGATCCTGTCGCATTGCTGTGGCGTGGGCCAACCGCTGCCCGAAAACGTGGTGCGGTTGATCATGTCGCTCAAGCTCGTGTCGCTTGGCCGCGGGGCTTCCGGCGTTCGCATCGAGCTGATACGCCTGATCGAAGCCATGCTGGAGCGCGGTGTCATCCCGCTGATCCCGGAAAAGGGCTCCGTCGGCGCCTCGGGCGACCTGGCTCCACTCGCCCACATGACCGCCGTCATGATGGGTCATGGCGAAGCGTTCTACGCAGGTGAGCGCATGGACGGAGCATCGGCCCTGCGCAAAGCCGGGCTGGAACCGGTTGTCCTCGCCGCCAAGGAAGGCCTTGCGCTGATCAACGGCACGCAGACATCGACGGCACTGGCGCTCGCCGGCCTCTTCCGCGCCCATCGCGCTGCGCAGGCGGCGCTCGTCACCGGCGCGCTCTCAACCGACGCCGCCATGGGCTCGGTCGCACCGTTCCATCCGGATATCCATACGCTGCGCGGACATCAGGGCCAGATCGATACCGCAGCGGCACTGCGGGCGCTGCTTGCCGGGTCTGCCATCGTCACCAGCCATATCGAGGGTGATGAGCGCGTGCAGGACCCCTATTGCATCCGTTGCCAGCCGCAGGTCGATGGCGCCTGCCTGGACCTCCTCCGCTCCGTAGGCCGCACGCTCGAAATCGAAGCGAATGCGGTCACCGACAATCCCCTCGTGCTTTCGGACAATTCCGTCGTGTCCGGCGGCAACTTCCACGCCGAGCCCGTGGCCTTTGCCGCAGACCAGATCGCGCTGGCCGTCTGTGAAATCGGAGCGATTGCCCAGCGCCGCATTGCGCTGCTGGTCGATCCCGCCCTCTCCTACGGCCTGCCTGCCTTCCTGGCGAAAAAGCCGGGATTGAACTCGGGACTGATGATTGCGGAAGTGACCTCCGCGACGTTGATGTCGGAAAACAAGCAGATGTCGCATCCGGCCTCGGTCGATTCCACGCCGACATCCGCAAACCAGGAAGATCACGTCTCCATGGCCTGCCATGGTGCGCGCCGCCTGCTGGCCATGACCGAAAACCTGTACGGCATTCTCGGCATCGAAGCGCTGGCCGGTGCGCAAGGGATCGAATGCCGCGCGCCGGCGACCAGCCCGGAGCTTGCCAAGGCCATCACAGCGATCCGTAGCGTCGTGCCGTCGCTGGAAGAAGATCGCTACATGGCCAATGACCTGAAGGCCGCTACAGACCTTATCGCCGATGGCACGCTGATCGGCGCTATTACCGCCGGCATCCTGCCTGCTCTGGAGATGTGAGATGGCTGTTTTCGAAGTCACCCAAGGCTCATCGCCGGTCATTCTGGGCTTTCCCCACACCGGGACCGATGTTCCTGCCGATATTCATGCTCGCCTGAACGACAATGGCCGGATTCTTGCCGATACGGACTGGCATATCCATGACCTTTACGATGGTCTGCTCGAAAACGTGACGACAGTTCGGGCTACCTTCCATCGTTATGTCATCGATGCCAATCGGGACCCGGCGGGTGTCAGCCTCTATCCGGGCCAGAACACGACCGGCTTGATCCCTGAAACCGATTTCGACGGCCGGCCGATCTGGAAAGATGGGCAGGCTCCGACGGACGCCGACATTGCCCACCGCCTCCACGATTTCCATGCCCCCTATCATGCAGCGCTTGCCGCAGAAATCGAGCGCGTGAAGGCGATCCACGGTATCGCCGTGCTCTATGATTGCCATTCGATCCGCTCGCACATTCCCTTCCTGTTCGACGGCAAGCTGCCGGACTTCAACATCGGAACGGACAACGGGAAGACCTGCGCGCCGGCCATCGAAGCAACAGCCGTCTCCGTGACAGCCGCTGCCGAAGGCTACACGAGCATTCTGAACGGCCGCTTCAAGGGCGGCTGGACGACGCGTCATTATGGCAGGCCGGAAACCGGCGTCCATGCCATCCAGATGGAGCTTGCCCAATCCACCCATCTGGCAACGGAAACCCCGCCATTTGCCTATGACCCATCGAAGGCGGACCGCCTGCGCATTCATCTGAAGGACCTCCTGACGCGCATCGAACAGATCGCGCTCGGGTTGAAGCAATCATAAGGGAACGCACCATGACCAATCCTCGTCACAATATCCGCGAAATCCGCAGCCCGCGCGGCACGGAACTCAACGCCAAAAGCTGGATGACGGAAGCGCCGCTTCGCATGCTGATGAACAACCTCGATCCGGACGTTGCCGAAAACCCGCATGAGCTGGTGGTCTATGGCGGCATCGGCCGGGCCGCGCGCGACTGGGCGAGCTTCGACACGATTGTCGAAACCTTGAAAACGCTGAACGAGGACGAGACGCTGATGGTGCAGTCCGGCAAGCCGGTCGGCGTCTTCCGGACACACAAGGATGCGCCGCGCGTGCTGATTGCCAATTCCAACCTCGTGCCGCATTGGGCGACGTGGGACCATTTCAACGAACTCGACAAGAAAGGTCTGGCCATGTACGGCCAGATGACGGCCGGTTCGTGGATTTACATCGGCACCCAGGGCATCGTGCAGGGCACCTACGAAACCTTCGTGGAAGCTGGCCGCCAGCACTACAACGGCGACCTCAAGGGCAAGTGGATCCTGACGGGCGGACTGGGCGGCATGGGCGGCGCGCAGCCGCTGGCTGCCGTCATGGCCGGGGCCTGCTGCCTGGCGGTCGAAAGCGACGAGACCCGCATCGATTTTCGCCTGCGCACCCGGTATGTCGATGAAAAGGCAAGGTCGCTTGATGAAGCCCTGGCCCTGATCGAACAGTGGACAAAGGCCGGTGAAGCAAAGTCTGTCGGCCTCCTGGGCAATGCCGCGGAAATCTTTCCGGAGCTCGTGCGCCGCATGAAGGCGGGCGGACCGCGCCCGGACATTGTCACCGACCAGACCTCCGCCCATGACCCGCTGAACGGCTATCTGCCGATCGGCTGGACCGTGGCCGAACACCGGGCCAAGCGCGAAACCGATCCGAAGGCGGTCGAAGCCGCTGCCCGCGCCTCCATGAAGCAGCATGTCGAAGCCATGGTCGCCTTCTGGGATGCCGGCGTGCCGACCCTCGACTACGGCAACAACATCCGCCAGGTCGCCAAGGACGAAGGGCTGGAAAACGCCTTTGCCTTTCCGGGCTTCGTTCCGGCCTATATCAGGCCGCTTTTCTGCCGCGGCATCGGCCCCTTCCGCTGGGCGGCCCTTTCGGGCGATCCGCAGGATATCTACAAGACCGATGCCAAGGTGAAGGAGCTGCTGCCGGATAACAAGCACCTGCACAAATGGCTGGACATGGCCCGCGAGCGCATCTCATTCCAGGGCCTGCCGGCGCGTATCTGCTGGGTTGGCCTCGGCGATCGCCATCGTTTGGCACTGGCCTTCAACGAGATGGTCAGGAGCGGCGAACTGTCTGCCCCGATCGTGATTGGACGCGACCATCTCGATTCCGGCTCGGTTGCCTCGCCGAACCGCGAGACGGAAGCGATGAAGGATGGCTCGGACGCCGTCTCCGACTGGCCCCTTCTCAATGCGCTGCTCAACACCGCATCAGGCGCCACATGGGTGTCGCTACACCACGGCGGGGGCGTCGGCATGGGCTATTCGCAACATTCCGGCGTCGTGATTTGCGCCGACGGCTCGGACGATGCGGCCAAGCGGCTCGAGCGCGTTCTGTGGAACGACCCGGCAACCGGCGTGATGCGCCATGCCGACGCGGGCTATGACATCGCCATCGATTGCGCCAAGGAAAAAGGCCTGCGCCTGCCGGGCATTCTCGGGAATTGAGCGATGAAACTTCTCCGCGCCGCCGCTCACAAACGCATGCCGTGGAAGAATGGCGGCGGGGAGACGGTCGAGATCGCCGTCTTTCCCGAGGACGCCGGACTGGGTGATTTCGACTGGCGGGTCAGCATGGCAACGGTTACCAGCGATGGCCCCTTCTCGATCTTCGAGGGGGTTGATCGCACGCTGACCATCCTTTCCGGGGCAGGCATGGCGCTGGGCATTGACGGCAAGCCGGCAGTGCATCTCACCTCATCCAAGGCACCACTCGCCTTCGCCGCCGATGTTCCGGTGGAGGCGACCCTCACTGATGGCCCAATCTCCGATCTCAATGTCATGACCCGGCGCGGCCTTTACGGCCACCGGGTCGAGCGGCTGACCATCGAGGCCCACCACACCTTCTCATCCGTCGGAGAAGACCGCATCCTGCTCGCCTGCGATCACGGCTTGAGCGTGGTCTGGAACGGCCAGTCCGCGGATCTGGCACCGCAGGATGCCATCCTGCTGGAAGATGAAGCCGCCATTACGTTGCGCGGACACGGCACGGTTATAGCGATCAGCTTCGAGAGGTTGTGAACCAACCGGGAAGAACAAAAGACCATGCGCTTATGGGGCAAGCGCTGCATCCAGCGACTGCAGGAACTGGTCGTTCTCAGCGACACTACCGACGCTGACACGAATGAACGTCCGATAACCCTCCTGCTTCCAGGGCTTGACGATGACCCCGGCAGCGAGAAGCTTTTCAGCACAAGCGGTCGCGTCCGTCCCGCAATCGAAAAAGACGAAGTTGCCCTTCGACGGTGCAACGGTCAGCCCCCTGCCCTGAAGCGCCGCCGTCAGTCGCGCCCTTTCCGCCAAGGCAAGCGAGACCGTCCGCTCCAGATGGGCTTCATCACCAAGCGCTGACAGGGCAGCGGCTTGAGCAAATGCATTGGTGTTGAAAGGGGTTCGAACACGGTTGAGAAAGTCGCAAAGCCCGGCGCTCGACGCAAGGCCGAAGCCGATCCTGAGCCCTGCAAGGCCATAGGCTTTGGAAAAGGTGCGCAGGACGATCCAGCTCTTGTGGCTGGCCTTGAGGAGCTCGACCGTCGCCGGATAATCGTCGCCGGCCGCATATTCGGCATAGGCTTCATCGACAACGAGGAGCGTGTCATCGTCGACAGCCTCCAGAACGCGGCCGAAATCGGATTGACCGATCCACGACCCCACCGGATTCATCGGGTTCGCGAAAAGAAGCATGCGGGGCTTGCGCTTGGCAGCCGCGATCAAGCCATCCGCATCCACCGTGAGATCCGGCTTCAGGCCGATGCGCTCGATCACGCCACCCATCAACACCGCGTAGTCCTCATGCAGCGGAAAGGATGGATAAAGCGTGGTGACGACATCGCCCGGGCGAACAACCGCGCGGCAGATAACGCCGATCAGGTCTTCCGAGCCATTGCCCAGAACGATGTTCGCGGCATCGACGCCGAAGCGGGCGGCCAGCGCTTCGCACAGCGCACGGCCCTTGGGATCAGGATAGAGCCTTGCCAATTCGGAGAGTTTGCCACCGAAATCCATGGCGCTCGGCGAAGGTCCGAGCGGGTTCTCGTTCGAGCCGAGCTTGGCAATCGTGGCGGGCTGATAGCGCGCTCGCGCCTCGTCCAGCGTGAGGCCTGAATTGTAGGGCGGAATCCCGAAGATCTCGTCGCGGATGTGTCTCTTGCTGCTGGACATGCTCGCCTCTCGTCTAGACTGTAAGGGCAGCATAGGAAGGAAAGCTCAATTTGTCGATACATGTATAGACAATTAAAACCAGTCGTGTTTCTATGCTGAAAAAGCAGGGGATCATAACGATGAAATCCATGTTCGATCTGACGGGCAAGACGGCTGTGGTGACCGGCGCAAGCCGGGGTCTCGGGCAGCAGATTGCTGTGGCCTTGGCTGAAGCGGGAGCAGACCTTTGCGTCACAGCCCGCAGCGAAGCCTCGCTTGGCGAAACAAAAGCAAAGATCGAAGGAATCGGTAAGGTATGCCTTACGTCCGCGCAAGATGTTACCGATATCAGTTCAATCGATGTGGCGCTTTCCGCATTCGAAGCCCATGGCAGATCGATCGATATTCTGGTCAACAATGCGGGCTATGAGCAGGTGGCGCCCTCCCTCGATGTCGATGAAGAGACCTGGGACCGGATCATCGGGACCAATCTCAAAGGCGCCTTCTTCTGGTCGCAGGCCGTGGCGCGCCGCATGGCGAAACAGGGCGGCGGCAGCATTGTCAATCTCTGCTCCCTGACCTCCTATGTCGGCATCCCGACCGCCGTTCCATACGGCTCCTCCAAATCGGGACTGCTTGGCATGACACGTGCACTTTCGGCGGAATGGGCGCAGTTCGGCATTCGTGTCAACGCCATCGCGCCCGGCTATTTCAGGACCGCCATGACGGAGGTTTTCTATCAGAACGAGGACTGGGCCATCCAGATGCTGGGCAAGATTCCGCAGAAACGCTTCGGCACAGAAAGCGATATTGGCGGCGCGGTCGTCTTTCTCACCAGCGCTGCGTCCGCCTATGTCACTGGCCAATGCATTCCGGTGGACGGGGGCTATCTGGCCTCGATATGAAAACGACAATTCCGGCTTGACAGCATAGCCGGCACGAATATTGTACATAGCTGTATAGACATCTCTAGACAAGAAAAACGGGAACGAAGCCTTAGGCTTCAAGGGTAGCTGCCGGCTCTCTCCGGCACTCAAGAAAGATGACACAGGGGCCGCCGTCGTTTTGTCCATGGACACGGCATGCGGAAACTGACCCAGGAATTCGATCGCCGCGCCCGCAAGCGCGGATGATGCTTGTTGTCCGCGTTTTGGCGCGTCAAGGAAGGTTGCAGCATGACCAACGTCACTTTTCACGAATATGCGAAACTGAGCCGCGATGAAAAGAGCGCGCTCCTGCGCCGTTCGGAAACGGATATTTCCAGCTTTATCGAAAAGGTGACGCCCATCCTGGAAGCCGTGCGCACTGAAGGTGACCGCGCGATTGCCCGCTTTGGCCGCGAACTCGACAAGGCCGACATCACCGAAGCCAATATCAAGGTGACGGAAGCCGAATTCGACGAAGCGTTCAAGCTGGTCAGCGAAGATGTGATCGAAGCCATTACCTTCGGCATCGAAAACATCCGCCATTTCCATGAAGAGCAGAAGCCGGAAGCCATGTGGCTGAAGGAAATCAAGCCGGGCGCCTTTGCCGGCGATCGCTTCACGCCGATCAAGTCGGTCGCGCTCTACGTGCCGCGTGGCAAGGGATCATTCCCCTCGGTCACCATGATGACGTCGGTGCCTGCCGTGGTGGCGGGCGTGCCCAATCTCGCCATTGTCACGCCGCCGGCACCCGATGGTCGGGTAGACGCGGCAACACTGGTCGCCGCCCGCCTGGCCGGCGTCGAAACCGTCTACAAGGTCGGTGGTGCACAGGCGGTTGCCGCTGTCGCTTATGGGACGGAAACGATCAAGCCGGCGCTGAAGATCGTCGGGCCGGGCAGTCCGTGGGTGGTTGCCGCCAAGCGCAGCCTTGCCGGCATCATCGACACCGGCCTTCCGGCTGGCCCATCCGAAGCCATCATCTTTGCCGACGACACGGTTCACGGGGGCCTTGCCGCCCTCGACCTGCTCATCGAAGCCGAGCATGGGCCGGACTCCTCCGCCTATCTCGTCACTCATAGCCGCCGGGTTGCCGAAGAGGCGCTTGCCGCATTGCCCGAGCATTGGGCACGCATGACCGACCAGCGGGTGGAATTCTCCAGCAAGGTTCTGTCCGGCACCTGCGGCGGCATCGTTCTCACCTCCTCGATCGAGGAGAGCTACGACTTCGTCAACGCCTATGCGCCTGAGCATCTGGAAATCCTCTCGCAGGACGCCTTTGCCCATCTTGGCCACATCACCGAGGCCGCCGAGATCCTCATGGGGCCTTATACGCCGGTCAGCATTGCCAATTTCTGCCTCGGCCCGAACGCCGTTCTGCCGACCAGCCGCTGGGCTCGGACCTTCGGTCCGCTTTCGGTCACGGATTTCGTCAAGCGCAGTTCCATTGGCTATGTGACGGCCCCCGCCTATCCGGAATTCGCCAAGCGTGCCCACAAGCTTGCCGAATATGAAGGCTTCTCCTCGCATGCTCACGCCGTCTCCTCGGTGCGCGAAGCTTACCTTCCGAAGCGGGGCTGAAATTCATGAAGGCGGTCCGGCTTCACGACGCGCGCGATCTGAGGGTCGAGGACATCAAGCGGCCCGGCCCGCCGAAGGCCGGCCATGTCATCGTCGATGTTCGCGCCGCCGGAATCTGTGGGTCTGACATCCATAATTTTCAGACCGGCCAATGGATCAGCCGACGGCCATCGACGGCGGGACATGAATTCTGCGGACGCATCTCCGCAGTCGGTGAAGAGGTCGAAACCCTTACCGTTGGCGATCTCGTGGCCATCGACTCGCGATATTATTGCGGGCATTGCGCTGCGTGCGTCTCCGGACGCACCAATGTTTGCGAAAACCTCGGCTTTGTGGGTGAAGTCTGCGACGGCGGATTTGCCGAACAGGCGGAACTGCCCGCTCGGCTTGTCTTCCGGCACGACCCGGCTCTGCCTCCGGCGGTCGCTGCCATGGCCGAGCCGCTGGCCGTTGCGCTTCACACCATCAGGCGTCTGAACGCCCCCACTGGCGAGGCCGTGCTGGTGATCGGTGCCGGCACGATCGGCGGCCTTTGCGGCCTGTTGCTTTCTCATCTTCACGAGGGCCGGCTGCTGTTTTCCGATATGAGCGCCGACCGCGCCCGGATGGTAGCGGATGCCTGCAATGGCAGCGTCGTCACCTTGGACAAGGCGAAAATCCGTCAGGTGTTGAGCGATCAGCGGCTGCGCTATGCCATCGATGCGACGGGCAGCGTGGCGGCAATCACACAAGGCCTTGATGTGCTCGATGGCGGCGGCGCACTTGCGCTGGTCGGCATCGGTCACGGCAAGCTTGATCTCGATCCCACGACGCTTGTCGAGCGCGAGATCGCGCTGATCGGCTGCCATGCCTATGAACGGGAGCTGGAAGAAGCCATCGCCCTTTTGCCTGAGGTGCAGTCGACCCTCTTGCAGTTCGGTGAGATCCTGGACTCGCTGGATAAGATACCCGACGCCTACCAACGTCTGATCGAGCGTCGCTCCGACAAGCTGAAAACCATCATCCGGGTCGCCGATTGACCCCTCGCCCGGCGCGCTCCTTCGATTGCGCCGTGCTCCTGCAGTTCAATATCTTGCATGCCCTCCGCTCTAAGAGCTTTCGGAAAAGGGCATGCCTGAACCCACGCTGCGGCGTGAAACGGAGACGCATTTGACCGGTCTTTCGAACACGGCCCTGCCGCTCTATGAAAAGGTCAAGGATTTCGTCCTCGACAATATCGGCAACGGCAATTGGCCGCAGAACGAAAAGGTGCCGTCCGAACACGAGCTGACATCCTCGCTCGGCGTTTCGCGCATGACCGTCCACCGCGCGCTCAGGGAGCTGACGGCGGAAGGTTATCTGCGGCGGGTTCAAGGCGTTGGGACCTTCGTCTCCCCGCCGAAAGCCCAGTCCACGCTGATCGAGATCAGCAATATCGTCAGCGAAATCAAGGCGCGCGGGAGCCACCATCGCGCCGAGGTCATAACGCTGGAGCGGATCACAAACCCCGACCAGATGCTGACGGAAGCGTTCGAATTCAAGGCGCCACAGCCTGTCGATCACTCGCTGATCGTGCATTACGAAAACGACGTGCCAGTGCAGCTGGAAGAGCGTTACGTGAACCCGCAACTGGTCAAGAACTATCTCGACCAGGACTTCACCTCCGCGGCCACATACGATTACCTGCAGCACAGCACGCCGTTGACCGAGGTCGAACATCTGATCAGTGCCGTTCCCGCCAATGAGCGGCACGCGAAGCTTCTGCATATCCGCGAACGTGACAGCTGCCTCGTGCTGAACCGCAAGACCTGGACGGGGCAAACGGTCGCGACCGTCAATATCTTCACCTATGTCGGCAGCCGTTACACCCTCGGCAGCCGCTACCTGCCGCCGCCGAAATGAGGACCTTTTCTTGCGAACTGACCGGCATGAAAAAGGGATGACGATGCAAACGACAAGCCGAACAGCAGCCATTCGAGAGCATGCGAGACGCCGTGACGGAACCGCGGAAGCCTTGCTCGGCGAACTGCTGCGCAATCTCTTTGACATTGATGCCGGTGCGGTCGCCATCAACTACGACCAATACAGTCTCAATTCGCTGAACGGCTTCTTCGAGGCGAACGGCGAGCCCTATTTCTTCAAGTTCCATCAGGAGGAAAACGAAGAGGAAATGAGCGGCGAGTATTACCGCGCCGATATTCTGGCGCGGGCTGGGCTTCCGGTCGATCAGCCGGTGATGATGTCGACGCTGCCGGGCGAACAGATCCTCGTCTACAAGCGCCGGACCGATCCGCGCTTTTCCGATGTGCTGCGTGCACTCGACCAGACCCATGACGAAGCGGCTGCAATCGAGGCTGTTGCGGCGGAACGCGAGCTCAATGAGGCTGTTCTTGCCGTCTATCTGAAGACGCTTCACCCCGTGAGCACCGAAGAGGTCGCCCGCGAACCGATCCATCGGCTCTTTTACGACCGGCTGGTTTCCGCGCCGGAAGGCGCCTATCCGGGCGGGCGGCTTGCAAGCTTCTATGTCGACAAGAGTTTTGAATTTCCGGGCGCGACCCTGTCCTGGGCAGAGCTTTCCAGCACCCGCTTCGTGATCAACGGCGTGGAGTACCGCGACACGCTCGCAACGCTTTTTGACGCGGCGCACCTGCGCCTTGCGCCCGCGCGCCTGGCAGACAATGGCGGCGTGACCGCCCATGGTGATGCGCACAACGCCAATGTCTGGTTCGAGCGTCACGCCGATGGCGCGTCGCTCTCCTTCTTCGACCCGGCCTTTGCGGGAGAACATGTCCCGACCCTTCTGGCCGAGATCAAGACGACGTTTCACAACATCCTCGCGCATCCGTTCTGGCTCTACGACCCGGCGCTTGCCGAGCAGACATTCAAGGCTGTGGCGCGCTTCGAAAACGGTCGGCTGTTCGTCGATTTTGACTGGCAACTCTCGCCGGTACGGCAAGCTCTGCTGCAGACGAAAGCCGAGACCATGTGGCGACCGCTTCTCGCCACGCTGAAGCAGAAGGGCATGCTCCCGCCGGACTGGCGCGATGTAGTCAGATTGGGCCTCTTCCTCTGCCCGACCCTGGTCATGAACCTGCGCGCTGGGGCGACAAGCCACAATGCCACTTCATCCCTGATCGGCCTTTCCATCGCCGTCATGGTGGGCTCACCGCCCGTGGATGGCTCGGACATGATCACGCGCTTCCTTGACTCGATCGATCCGGACAGGTGACCTGATGACGATCGTAAACATCGATGACCTTCGGCTTGCAGCCGAGCGGAGACTGCCAAAGCTCTTCTTCGACTATATCGATGGAGGCTCCTTCAGCGAGGAAACCTATCGCCGCAATCGAGAGGATTTTTCACGCCTCGCGCTCCGGCAGAACGTGCTTGCGGACAGCGCCGAGCCTGATCTTTCGACGGACTATCTCGGGCAGCGGCGCGCCTTGCCCTTCATGCTGGGTCCCGTCGGCTTTCTGGGGCTTTATTCCCGACAGGGCGAACAGAAATCGGCCCTGGCCGCCCATGCCGCCGGCATTCCATTCTGCCTGTCGACATTTTCGATCGCTTCGCTTGCGGATGTTCGCAAGGCGACGAACGGCCCGTTGCATTTCCAGCTCTATGTTCTGGATGACCGTTCCCTCATGAACGAACTTCTCGCTGCCGCAGAAGATGCCGCCGCCGAAGCGCTGTTCGTCACCGTCGATACCGCCGTCACCGCGGTCCGCGAACGCGACGTGCGCAACGGCTTCAGGTCGATCACACGCGTGACGCCGGGCCTTTTGGCAAGCTTCTGCCGGAAGCCGGGCTGGCTTCTTGACATTGCAGCGGGTGGGCAGCCCTCGGTGCGAGCGCTGGAACACCGGGCGGATTTCGGCAAGGGCGCACTGGAACAAGCCGCCAATCTGTCTCGGCGCATCGACAAGAAACTATCCTGGAACGATATCGCGCGCCTGCGCGACCGCTGGAAGCGACAGTTGATCATCAAGGGTGTACTTTCGCCGGAAGACGCGGAAAAGGCAAAGTCCATCGGTGCCGATGGCGTCGTCATCTCCAATCACGGTGGCCGGCAGCTGGATGGCGCGATGAGCACGATCGCGGCACTTCCTGCCGTTCGCGCAGCCGTGGGACACGATTTCACGCTGATGCTCGATGGAGGCATCCGCCGCGGCAGCGATATCATCAAGGCGATTGGCATGGGGGCGGACGGTATCATGCTGGGTCGCGCCTATACTTTCGGCCTCGCCGCGAAGGGTCAGGCAGGCGTTGCAGAGGCAATACAGATCCTTGAGCGAGAGGTCTCCATCACCTTGACCCTCATGGGTTGCGGATCGATCGATGAACTGAAGAAAAGGCGCTCACATTTTGTGTTCAGGCAGCATGCCACAGCGCAAGAGGGGATCGTATAGGCTAAAGACAATCCGAATACGCTCGCGGTCTACCCTCGGGCGAGAAACTGGCATATCCAACGCTTTTAACACCGCTGAAACCATCAAAAAGAGGGGTTCTCCATGAACAGACAAATCATCAGCAAGAAGCTTTCCAGCGCCATCTTCGCACTCGGCCTCGTCGGCCTGATTGCCGGTCCGCAGGCCCTCGCGCAGGACAAGATCCCTGCCAAGCCTGAGGCAGGGTCCTTCAAGATCGGTATCGAGCCCTGGCTCGGCTATGGCCAGTGGCACGTCGCCGCTGCCAAGGACCTGTTCAAGAAGAGCGGCCTGGAAGATGTCCAGATCGTCAACTTCAGCGAAGACAAGGACATCAACGCAGCGCTCGCCAGCGGCCAGCTGGATGCGGCCAATATCGCAACCCACACCGCCATGGGCATGGTTGCTGCGGGCCTCCCGGTCAAGATCGTCTCCCTGCTCGACTTCAGCCTGAAGGCTGACGCCATTCTCGCCGGGGCCGATATCAAGACTGTCGCCGACCTGAAGGGCAAGAACGTTGCCTTCGAAGAGGGCACGACCAGCGACATTCTCCTGAACTACGCGCTCACCAGCAATGGCATGACCATCAACGATATCACCCGCGTTCCGATGCCCGCAGCAGATGCAGGCTCGGCGCTGATCGCCGGCAAGGTCCCGGTGGCCGTCACCTACGAGCCCTATATCTCGGCGGCAATGGCGCAGGACAAGAACGTGAAGATGTTGTTCGAAGCCGGCAAGGATCCGGGCCTGGTATCCGACGTTCTGGTCGTCCGTGAAGACGTCCTGAAGTCCAAGCCGGGTCAGGTTCTGGCCATGATCAAGGCCTGGGATGCTGCGCTCAAGGACTACAAGGCCAACACGGAAGCCGACCGCGCCATCATTGCGAAGGCCGTCGGCGCATCGCCGGACGACCTGAAGACAGCCTTCGACGGCGTTCAATACTATAGCTCTGCCGAAGCCTCGAAGGCATTTGCAGGCGACTTCAAGTCGAAGACCTTCCCCGATGTTCTCAAGGCAGCCAAGCAGGCCGGCCTTGTTTCCACGGACGTTTCCTTCGACACGATCGTCGATCCTGCCTTCGTCGACGCTGCGAACAAGTGATCTCAGGCCACTCGACAGGATCGTGATGTCCAGTTCAGAACAATCCCAGACTTCGAGCAAACGACCCCGCGCGTCATCGCGCGCGGGTGTCGGCCGCCCGCCCAGCCCCTTCCGCATCGGCGATCCGATCGGCGGCGGGTCCTTCGTCTTGATCGCCGTTTGTGTCTTTGCGCTGCTCTTTGTCATCTGGTGGCTTGCCACGGCGACGGGTTGGGTCAAGCCGATCTTTCTGCCTTCCCCAAGCGCCGTCGGAGCCAAGATGTGGGAGCTGGCACTGGACGGGACGCTTTGGACCGACGCCGGCATCAGCATCTACCGCATGCTGGTCGGCTTCTTGATTGCCTCTGCGCTGGCCATCCCGATCGGGATCATGATCGGCTGTTTCAAGACATGGGAAGCGGCAATCGAACCCTTTGTCGATTTCGTCCGCTACATGCCGGTCGTCGCCTTCGTCCCACTGACGATTCTTTGGGCCGGAACCAGTGACATCCAGAAATTCGTGATCATCTTCATTGGCACCTTTTTCCAGCAGGTCCTGATGGTGATGGACAGCGTCAAGCGCGTGCCGTCCGATTTTGTCGGCCTTGGCAGAACGCTTGGCATGTCGGAAACCAGTATCCTGCGGCGGATCGTGCTGCCATCTGCGCTTCCCGGTATCTGGGATACGCTCAGGATCAGCCTCGGCTGGGCCTGGACCTGGCTGGTGCTGGCGGAACTTGTGGCCGCGACATCGGGCCTCGGCTACCGCATCGTTGTCTCGCAGCGTTATTTCCAGACACAGACGATCATAGGCTACATCCTGCTCCTTGGCTTGCTCGGGCTCATCACGGACCAGACCATGAAAGCCCTTGAGCGCGTCCTTTTCCGCTACACATCAAGGCATTGACATGAGCGATTCCAAACTGAAGATCGCGGGTCTCAACAAGTGGTTTGGCGGCAAGTCAAACCGGGTTCACGCGCTGAGCAATATCGATCTGGAACTTGCGGACAATGAATTCGTCTCGCTTGTCGGCGCTTCCGGCTGCGGCAAGAGCACGCTTCTGTCCATCGTCGCCGGTCTTCAGGGCTTTGATGACGGCGTTCTCCTGACAGATGGCGCACCCATCATCGGCCCGGGCCTCGATCGCGGCGTGGTTTTCCAGTCCTACACGCTTCTACCTTGGCTCACCGCCCAGCAGAATGTGGAATTCGCCCTGCAGGCGGCGGGCCTTCCACCGGCCGAATGCCGCGATGTCGCGCGTCATCATATCGAACTGGTCAAACTGACGCGCTTTGCCGATGCCTTCCCCTCTCAGCTTTCTGGTGGCATGAAGCAGCGTGTAGCGATTGCACGGGCCCTCTCCTACCGGCCGAAGATGCTCCTGATGGATGAACCCTTCGGCGCCCTCGATGCACTGACCCGCCATCAGATGCAGGAGCTGCTGACGGACATCTGGGAGGAGCACCGGTTGACCGTTCTTTTCGTGACGCACGATGTCGAGGAGGCCGTTTATCTCTCCGACCGGATCGTGGTCATGAGCATCAATCCCGGTCGCATCAACGCCACCTATCATGTGGGACTTGCCCGTCCCCGCCATCAGGACATGATTTCCACGCCGGACTTCATCATGCTTCAGAAGCAGGTTCTCGCCTCGATCCGGGAGGGGTCCCGCGAGATGATCCCTGCTTGATGGACCTCACCCTACGGCAACAATCATTTTTAAATGAGCTTTGGCCATTGAGACGAACGGAGAATGAAGCGCAACCGTTTCACCGACGGCCAAACCTGCACTAGAGTTCCGCAGCCAGGGTCATCAAAAACGCGCGCATCCATTGCGAAGCGCTGTCTTGACGGCGAAGGTTATGCCACTGCAGGTGCTCGACCACCGGCGGAATGGAAATGGGCAGCGGAAATGTCCGCACGGGGAGCGAGGGCGGCAGCAGAGCGGCAAATCGGGCATGGATCGTTGCGAGATAGGGTGTGCCGATCACGCATTCCGGCAGAAGCACGAATGTCGGCATAGACATGGCGCTCTCGATACTGATCTTCCGGTCCTTGAGAACCTTCTCGAAATGGCTGTCGCGACCGCGCGATCCGAAGGCGGTCGTGACATGCTTGAGTCCGAGATAGGTCTTGGCGTCGAGGCCGTTTGCGACATGCGGGTTCTCGTCCCAGGCCACGCAGACGAATTCGTCGGTGAAGAGCCGGCCGCTCGGATGAGCGGGCATCAGCGCCATTTCCGGCACAATGCGGAAATCGACCTCGGCCTGTTCGAACATCACATCCGTCGCCGCATCGATCGTCACAAAACGGAGCCGAAGACCGGGCGCAATGCTCGACAGCCTCTGCGCCGCCCGCGCCAGGAAGACACGGATCACATAGTCAGATGCATTGATCGTCACGTCGCGCTTCGCGGTCGACGGATCGAACTGGGCGCGCATGTCGACGAAGACGCGCATCTCTTCCAGCAATTGCCGGGCGAGCCCGTGCAGGTTTTCGCCGAATTCCGTCGGCACCATCTGGCGGCCGAGCGGCACGACGATCTGATCGTTGAAATGCTGGCGGAGCCGTCCCAGGGCGCGGCTTAAGGCCGGCTGCGTCAAGTTCAGTTCGTCCGCTGCGGCGCTGACGGAGCGGAGCCGGAGGATCGCCTCCAGCGCGACGATCAGGTTCATGTCGAGGTTGTCGAAACGCATCCAAAATATTACCGATAATCATGGAAGAGATAAATCCTATTCATTGGAAATATCCTCCTCTGCCTGGCGTCAAGAACGGAGATGGCTGGAGGAGCCGGATGCGCGCGAGGGGAGCGCAGGGAACGCCACGAGAGGAGCAGGATTTGACCGCAACGCCGCATCAGCTCGACCGCAATTTTGCGTACGTACAGGGAGGTCAATACGAAAATCATCTGCGAGAATATGGGCTGCCAGCGTTGGAAGAAGCTGCAAATCCCCGGCAGGGGCACGGCCAAGCCAACTCGCATGGAACCGGGATGGTTTTCACGCACCCCTGCGATGGAAAAGTCCCTTCGCTGCCTCGGCGACGCCCGGAAATCGCTCGCATCAATAAAAGTCGAGACCGGCGGGAAGCAATTTCAGATCGTGAAAGAGCGCGTAGAGCAACGCGAAAATGATAATCACCCCGGTTATGTAGGCGAGGGCCTCCAAAACGATCCTCTTTATGTTCAAGGGTTTCGCGGATTTGCCCTGATCGTAATGCCACTTGATCGAGAAGAACATGCCGATCGCCAGAACACCGACCTTGAAAATGATGAAGACTATAGGGACCCAGTTCATTCTTTTAATCTTTCCTGACGGTGCATGACGCCAATTCGCGAGGGTAGCGCCTGGGCGCTTCGTATGGGGGCTTGACCGGGTTTCCGGTCAACGGGCGGTTGGCGGACACCGATTTGCATGCGCAACAGCCCGCAGGAGCAAGTCCAGGGGCTGTCCTGCCCAGCTCTTCATTTGCACCTGGTTGAAGGCTCTGGTGCGCGTCAACCAACGCGCATCACTTCAGCGCGACATATGTTTTAGGATCGAGAGCGGCCGCGCGCACCGCGACATGATGTCCGGTTGCCTCGCCAACCATCTCACGAAGCGTTCGGCACACCTCTCTCACAACCTCCTGCGTCCGTTCGGGCTTGGGCAGTATCATCAATTCGACGTTGATCTTCGGCTGATCCGCGAGGCCGACAACCGACAAGATTGCAAACTGGCATGCGCTAACGTCGACCTTCAGGGACGTGCAAAGCATGTCGCGTAGCGGTAACAGCGCTGATTTCAGCGCCATTACCGACGTTTCGGGCAGGGTCTCATCCACGTAGAACTTCACATTTGGCATGGTCACCTCGCATCGGGGCATAGAAGAAATCGAAGGCCAAACGCCAGAGGCTGTCAGCGCCACTCAGCCGTTCGCAGATTGCAGCCGGTGCCGTCTTGACGCCGAACACAGCGCCCGAATCGATTTCGTCGGGGGAACGTATCGGGGAACTATTGTCCCGTCGAACACTCAATAAGCGAAGTGCATCTGTATCACCTACGGGCGATCTTCAAGTCGAGCCTATCGTCCGAGCACGATGGTCAGCGCGTGCTCCGCGCAGGCTATGTCGGCTTCTTCTGGGCCGCCCGAAACACCGATCCCGCCGACGGTCTCTCCTTCGACCCGCGCCGGCACGCCTCCACCCCAGACAAGCAGCCGTGAACGACTGACGAGACCCAGCCGCAAGGCGGGGCTGGAATCCATATGCGTGGAAAAATCCTTGGTCGTCGAGCCGGTCACCGCGGCAGTATAAGCCTTGTCCAGGGCGAATTCGGCAATCGGGGCGGGCACGCCATCCATGCGAAGAAGTGCAAGCGGCGCGCCTTCCTGGTCCACCACCGCAACGGCGATCCTGAGGCCGTCAGCCTCGGCCTTTGCGATTGCCGCATCTGCGATGCGCCACGCCGCCTCCAGCGTGAGGCTCGATTTCTGCAAGACAAGTGTCATTCCCAATTCCTTTTCGATGGCGCGGATTGTCAGGCCGCCTTCAATGGCATCCTGCCGCGGATCAGATCAGCCGCGCGTTCGGCGATCATGATTGTCGGAGCATTGGTATTGCCGCTGACCATGGCGGGCATGACGGACGCGTCGACGACATAGAGATTCTCAACCCCGCGCAGCTTGAGATCGGGGGTCACCACCGCGTCAGTGCCCGTGCCCATCCGGCAGGTCCCGACCGGGTGATAGACGGTCTTCACATAGCTGCGCACATAGTCGGCCAATTGTGCATCGGCCTCGTCCGGCACGTTGGCCAGAACATATTCTGCGCCCAGAAGGCTTGCCAGCGCCGGTGCACGCGCGATCCGGCGGCAGAGCTTCAGCCCCTGGACCAGGGTCGCCACATCAGCCGGATCGGCAAGCGCGTTGGCGACCAGCTTCACCTGAGCATTCGGGTCCTTGCCATCGAGCAGAACCTCACCGCGCGATTTTGGTCGGAGGTCGCAGGGGCTGATCGAGAAGAAATGCCCGTCAGGCGCGGCGCGCACGTGATCCGGCACGAAGATCGGGAAGGAATGGATCTGCACATCGGCGCGGCCATCGCCGTCGAGATCGGCAAAGGCCGCCGTCTCGCCGACATTGGAGGTCAGCAGCCCGGTACGGAAGAGGAGCCATTGCAGACCGTGGCGCAACGCATTCAGCCCCTTGTCCTGCCCAAGCAGGCTGATCGGCTGGCGCGTGGCGTAATAATTCGGGATCTGCAGATGGTCCTGGAAATTCTGGCCTACGCCGGGCAGATCATGCAGCACATCGATACCCTGCGCCTTGATATGCGCGCCCGGCCCAATACCGGAGAGCATCAGCACCTTGGGCGAGCCAAGCGTTCCGGCCGAGACGATGACCCCGCGCCGGGCCGAAGCCTCATGCGGTTCGCCTCCCTGCTGCCAGCGAACACCCTTCGCCTTGCCACCCTCCAGCACGACACGTTCAACGGTCGCCTCGAGTTGCAGGGAAATATTGCCACGCGCCATTGCCGGACGAAGATAGGCGCGCGCTGTGCTGGCGCGCTCGCCGCCCTCTTGCGTAACCTGGAAATAGCCGACACCAAGTTGGGACGCGCCATTGAAATCCTGATTATAGGACAGGCCGGCCTGCTGCGCGGCGCGCACGAAGGCGCTGTTCAGCGGGTGATGGTAAGGCACGTCGGTAACCGAAAGCGGACCATCGGTGCCGTGATAGTCGTCGGCCAGACGGTCGTTGCGTTCCGCCTTGCGGAAATAGGGCAACACGTCGGCGAAGCTCCAGCCGTTGCAACCGCCTGCGGCCCAGTCGTCGTAATCCTTCGCGTCGCCGCGAATGTAGATCATGCCGTTGATCGAGCTGCTGCCGCCCGGCATCCGCCCCTGCGGCACATGGATGTTGCGTCCGGCGGCATGGGCTTCCGGTCCTGAGGCGTAAGGGAAGGTGCGGTTCGTGCCGAAAAGCCGGACGAAAGCGCCCGGCGCGCGGCTGGCGATCACCCGCTCATCCGGCCCTGCCTCCAGCACCAGGATTTTCACGCCTACGTCTTCGGATAGGCGGTTAGCCAGCACCGCGCCGGCCGAGCCGGCACCGATGATGATGTAATCGAATTCCCCCGACGACTTGACGCTCATGCGCGGCGCGCCTCCTTGGCAAATTGTGCGGCGCGCTCGCCGATCATGATGCTCGGCGCGTTCGTATTGCCGCTGACGATGCGCGGCATCACGGATGCATCCGCGACGCGCAGACCTTCGACGCCGCGCACGCGCAGCTTCTCGTCCAACACTGCATCCGGTCCGACGCCCATGGCGCAGGTGCCGCTCGGGTGGAAGGTCGTGCCGCCTGTCACGGCGAGCCATTTGCGGAAATCGGCATCCGTTTCGGTCGCAGGACCGGGCCAGATCTCCTTGCCGCGATACGGGTTCATCGCCGGCTGGGCGATGACCTTGCGCATGGCGCGCAGGCCGAGGATCGTCGTCTCGACATCATAATCCGCATCGAGATAATTGGCCCGCATTTCCGGCGCAACACCCGGATCGGCCGAACGCAGCTTCACATAGCCACGGCTTTCGGGCCTGAGCGGCGAGACGCGGACGGTAAAGCCATGCTTCTTTTCCGGCGCACCGCTGGAGAAGGCGTGAACGGCGGCCGTGTCCTCGCGGCCATGCATGAAATGGATCTGGATATCCGGGTCCTGTGCCCCCGGCTGAACCTTGATGAAGGCGCCCCCTTCGTAAGGGAAGACTGTCGCAGACCCTTTCCCCGATACCATGCCCTGCGCCAGCGAAACCGCCACGCGGTCGAGGCGAAGCTGCTTGTAGAGCGAGACGGGAGCGGGCGATTCATAGACCAGCGCGCAATCGAAATGGTCCTGCAGGTTCTTGCCCACGCCGGGCAGGTTGACTACCGGCTGGATGCCCAGCGCCTTCAGATCCTCCGCCGGGCCGACGCCGGAGAGCATGAGGATCTGCGGCGAATTGATCGCACCGCCGGACAGAATGATCTCGCGGCTGGCATGCGCCACATGCTTCACGCCACCCTTCATATATTCGACCGCCGTTGCCCGACCGTTCTCGATGACGATCCGCGATGTCAGCGCATGGGTGACGAGCGTGAAGTTCTGCCGCTGCATCGCCGGGCGCACGAAGGCGCGCGCCGTGCCGAAACGCTTGCCGTTCTTGATGGTGAAGTCGTAATAGCCGAAGCCCTCCTGGCTCGGGCCGTTGAAGTCGTCATTCAGGGGATAGCCCGCCTGGCGGCCGGCCTGAATGAAGGCCTCGGCGAGCGGATTGCGCCCCCGCGCACGGCCGACATTGAGCGGACCGTTTGCGCCGTGGTGGGCGTCGCGGCGATCCTCATGGCCTTCGGATTTCCTGAAGAAGGGCAGAACCTCCTCCCAAGACCAGCCCTTCAGGCCCATCTGCGCCCATGTGTCGTAATCCGACGGGACGCCGCGGATATAGACCATGCCGTTGAGCGTCGAGGTGCCACCAATCACCTTGCCGCGCGGCCAGGGAATGCGGCGGCCGCCGAGCTTTTCCTCGGGCTCCGTCTGGTAGCTCCAGTTGTAAATGCCGGACTTGATGAAAGCGCCCATGAGGAGCGGCAGACGGAAGCCCGGATGCCGGTCCATGCCGCCCGCCTCCAAGAGCAACACGCTGACATCGCCATCCTCGGCGAGTCGGGCGGCGGCAGTCGCGCCGGCCGAGCCTGCGCCGATCACGATATAGTCGAAACGGCCGGTTTCCTGAGCTGTCATGGTCGTCCTCCCGTTCCCGTCAGTTGTAAACGCCGCCGTCGACCGAATAGGCCTGCGCGGTCACGTAGGAGGATTCATCCGACAGGAGGAATGTGTAGAGCGGTGCTATCTCCTCCGGCGTGGCCTGTCGGCCGAGCGGCACCCAGGCCTTGACCAGCTTTTCCTGCGCCTCGCGGCCGCCGAGAAAGGCAATGGCCGGATTGTTGAAGGGCGTGTCGATAAAGCCGGGGCAGATGGAATTGGCGCGAATATTGTCGCTTGCCAGTTCCAGCGCGCAGGCCGTTGTGAAGGCCATGACAGCCCCCTTGGAGGCGGCATAGGCCCCGACGCCCGGCCCGCCGCGCTTGGCCGCGAGCGACGCGGTATTCACGATCGCACCACCACCCGCCGCCTTGAACTGCGGGATCGCTTCGCGAGTGGCCAGAAACACGCCGCGCGCGTTGACGCCCATCAGGCTGTCCCAGTCGGTGACGCTGAAGGTTTCCACCGGCCCGGCCTTTTGCAGGCCGGCATTGTTGACGAGACCGTCGAGCCCGCCGAGAAAGGCGATCGCTTCCTTGAAGAGCGCCTTGACGCTCGCCTCGTCGGAAATGTCGCAGTGGACGAAATAGCAGTTCGGCCCGAGTTCCTCTGCTGCCTTTGCGCCGGCTTCGGCCGCGAAATCGCCGATGACAACGCGCGCACCCTCGGCAATCGCGTGCGCAGCGGCGGCGCGGCCGATGCCGGTCGCGGCACCGATGACGACGATGCGCTTGTTCTTGAGCCTGTCGGCCATAGTATTACTCCTTGAAGCGGATCAGGATTGGCGCGGCGGCAGCCGGCGTGTCGCGAAGGGCTCGAAACCGGTCGTGTTCTTCACCACGCCCCAGAGCCCCTTGGAAGCGACGAGCATGGTGATGACGGCGGCAGCGCCCAGCAGCATGAGATAGAGATTGCCCGTGCCGGCAAACCAGGCGCGGAAGAGGAAGTAGATCGCCGTGCCGATAATCGGTCCCTCGACCGTGCCGACGCCGCCGATGATGACGATGAAGAGCATGACGACCATCCAGTTGGCGTCGAAGGCCCCGCCCGGCTCCACATGGAAGACCGACATGTAATAGACCGCCCCCGCCACGCCGGCGAAACCGCCGGTCAACACGAAGCCGAAGAAGCGCGTCCACCACACATTGATGCCGACGGCGGCGGCGGTTCCCTCATTGTCGCGCACGGCGGCGAGCGCCAGCCCGATCTTCTGCCGTGACAGCCAGTAGAGGCCGAAGACGGAGAGGAAGGCGAGAAGAGCAGCGACGTAATAGGTGCTGACGGCCACCACTGTGCGGTCCATGTCGCGCGTGACGACCAGCGGCAGGCCGCTGACCGAACCCAGCCAGTCCTTCTGCGCGATAAAGAGCCGCACGATTTCGGCAATCACCCAGATGCTGATGGCGAAATAGGCGTCGCGCAGCCGGAAGACGAAAGGCGCGACGAGCGCTGCGAACAGGCCGCAGAAGACGAAGACCAACGGCAGCAGGAAGAACGGATTGATGCCCCAGGTGTTCGACGTCATGAACAGGAAATAGGCCCCGAGCCCGATGAAAAGCTGCTGTCCGAAGGACATCAACCCGACATAGCCGGCGAGAAAGTTCCAGCTCTGGGCAAAGGCGAAGACCGTGAAGATCTCGATCATCAGCCTCAGGTCGCCCTGGCCAACGAATTCCGGCATGGCGGCGAGGACGACGAAGGAGACGACGCCGAGGATCGCGATGGTGAGGTTCCGCGTGGTGGTGGGTCGGGGCGCAGTCATTTACGGAAAACCTTCATGCTGAACAGGGAGGAAAGGCCCTGTGGCGACAGGATGAGGATGATGAAGAAGACGATATGCCCGTACATGAGGCCGGCGGAGGGATCGATCTTCAGCGCCAGCAATTGCGTGACGCCCAGCACGATGCCGCCGATGAACATGCCCCAGAAGGAGCCGAGCCCACCGATGACTACGACCTCGAAGGCGATCAGCAGCCGGTCCGCGCCGGAATAGGGCGTGAACGAGCCGCGCATAGCGAGCAGCACGCCGGCCACCGCCGACAACGCCAGCGCAAGGCCCATGGCGACCGCATAGACATTGCGATAGTTGACGCCGAGAAGCTGCACGACCTGATGGTCGTCGGCGGTTGCCCGGATGATCCGGCCCATGCGCGAGCGGTTCAGCCAGAAGCGGAGCGCCGCGAAGAGTACGATGGCAATGACGAGCACCACGACCGGCAGCACGCCAAGCCGCATGCCGAGGAAGTTGAAGCCCCAGAAGCGCATGTTGCCGACATTGATCGACTGGCTGTTGGCGCCGAACCAGGCCACCATGCCGTTGCGCAGCACGATGGCGAGGCCGAAGGTCAACAGGATCTGCGGGATCTGGTCATGGCCGAGCACCCGGTTGATCAGCAATCGCTGCAACAGGATGCCGATGCCGAAGGCGATCAGCGCCACGGGCAGGATCACGAGGATGGGATGGATAGGCGTCCACGGATAGAGATAGAGGCCGATAAAGGCGGCGGCGACGATGAAATCGCCCTGCGCGACATTGACGACGCGCATGACGCCGAAGGCAAAGCCGAGCCCGAGGCCGATCAGCGCGTAGAGGCCGCCAAGCAGAATGCCGTTGGCGATGGTTTCGAGCCAGATCATGAATGCTGCTCCGTTCCAAAATAGGCGGCGGTGATGTCGTTCATGGCAAGTTTGCGCGGATCGCCCTCAAGGCTGATGCGCCCTTCCAGAAGGCAATAGATGTGCTGCGAGGCGTGGCAGGCCTGCGCGACGTTCTGCTCGATGACGACGATGGACACCCCGCTTTGACGGATCGCGTCAAAGCAGCGATAGATGTCGCCGATGATCTTCGGCGCCAGGCCGAGCGAGATTTCGTCGCAGAGCAGAAGGCGCGGATTGGTCATCAGCGCGCGGCCGATGGCCACCATCTGCTGCTGCCCGCCGGAGAGCGTCGAGGACTGCATCTTGCGCAGCTCGCCCAGGCGCGGGAAGAGTTCGTAGACGGCGGCAAGCGTCCACGGACCCTTGCGCTTTGTCGACTCGCCGACCAGCAGATTGTCTTCAACCGACAGCGAGCCGAAGAGCCGCCGGCCCTCCGGCACCATGGTGACGCCGGCCCGCGCGATCAGATCGGCGCGCATGCGGCTGATATCCTTGCCCTCGAAAGTCACGGCCCCGCGCTTTTGCGTGTTGAGCCCGGTGATGGCTTGCAGCAGCGTCGACTTGCCGGCACCGTTCGCGCCGATGATGGCGACAGTCTGGGCTTCGTTGACCTCAAGGCTGACGCCGCGCACGGCGTGGAAATCGCCATAGAAGACGTCGAGATTTTCAACCTTCAGAAGGGACATCGAGGATGGCTCCCATATAGATTTCCTGCACGGCAGCGTCGGCCATGACGGCGGCGGGCGCGCCCTCGGCGATCTTGCGGCCGGCATTGATGGCGAGGATACGGTCGGCAACGGCCGACAGGGCGTGCGTCACATGCTCGATCCACACGATGGCAAGGCCTGTCTTGATCGAGAGTATGAGGTCGATGAGGTGGCCGACTTCGGCCTCCGTCAGGCCGCCGGCGATCTCGTCAAGCAGCAGCACTTTCGGCTGCAGTGCCATGGCGCGGGCGAGCTCCAGCCGCTTGCGGTCGAGCAGCGGCAGCGATCCGGCAGGCAAGTCGAAACGGGCGGCAAGACCGCAACGCTTCAACGTGTCGAAAGCGAAGTCGCCCGCTTCGCGGCCCGACTTCCCGCCGCCGAAGGTCGCGGCCGTCAGCACGTTTTCGTAAGCCGTCAGAAGGCCAAAGGGCTGCGGGACCTGATAGGTGCGGCCGATGCCAAGACGTGTCCGCTCCGATTGCGAGCGCTGCGTGATATCGGCGCCTTCCAGCAGGATGCGGCCCGACTGCGGCGGGATCACGCCGGCGAGAATGTTGAAAACCGAGGTCTTGCCCGCGCCGTTCGGACCGATAATGCCAAGGCATTCGGAACGGCCGACGGAAAAGGACAAATTGTCTGAAACGGTGATCGAGCCGAATTTGCGGCTGATGCCTTCGGCAAGCAGAACGGGTTCCACCTTGGCCTCCATGGGGATGAAAGTGGCGGGGCAGTCGGCCCCGCCAGGATAAAGCACCGCGATCAGCGGAACTTGGAGAGCGGCATGAATTCCTTCTGGATCGGAACCTGCGGCGCGGTCACGTTGTTGGTGACATAGAGCTCATAGGGGAACTTGCTGCCCTTCGGGTTCTTGTGCCACTGGCCCATCGTGACCCAGGTATTGGCGACCGACTTCATCTTGGAATTCTTGAAGTCGACCTTGCCGATGATCGTGTCGAGGTCGAGACCGGCGATCGCATCGCGCACGGCTTCGCGCTTCTTCGGATTGCCCGAATTCTTCAGCGCGGCCAGACCCACTTCCCAGATCGCATGTTCATAGCCCATCGGCTGCGCCCATTGCTTGCCGGTGGAGGCTTCGTAGGCCGAGCAGAAATCGTTGGCGCTCTGGCCGTTCAGGCTGGATTTGAACGGAAGCTGGCGGTTGAACCAGATTTCCGTCGACATGCCGGCACCCTGATCGCCCAGAACCTCGACGCCGCTCGGGAAGACGAAGGCGGCGGCAATCGTGGCGGCCTCGATGTCGAGACCGGCCTGCTGCGCCTGACCCCAGAAGGTGGCGAAATGCTGCGGGAAGACGAGACCGGTGACGATCTTCGCGCCGCCCTCGCGGAAGGCTGCGACCTGGTTGGAGAAGTCGTCGACCTGTTCCTTGAAGAGGCCGCCCTGCACTTCCTTGAAGCCGGCATCCTTCAGCGAGGCGGTCATGCCGCCCGAGAAGCCGCGGCCGAAATCGTTGTCCTCGTAGAAGGTGCCGACAACCTTGTCGATGCCGGAAGCGCCCCACATGCCGACATAGTTCTTGATGATGTCCGCGCCGCTCCAGAAGAACAGGAAGCTCCACGGATAGCCCTTGTCCGGGTTGGAGCCGCGCGCAGCGTAGAAGGGTTCCCACTGCAGGATGGTGGAGATGGCCGGCGTGCCGTTCTGGTCGCAGATTTCGAGCGCCGGTGCTGCCAGACCGTCAGCGATCAGGAGCAGGTCAACGTTCTCGCGCAGAACCAGCTCGTTGCCGAGGCTGCCCATGCGGTTGGGGTCGGACTGGCTGTCACGGGTCAGGATCTCGACCTGGTATTTCTTGCCGCCGATCTCCAGACCGTCCTTCAGTTGCGCCTTGACCTGGTCGATGACCCAGGGCGCGGTTTCTGCAAAATTGGCGCGAATACCGGTAAACTGGTCGATGTAACCGATCTTGATCGTATCGTCCGCCGCAATCGCGCGGTGAACATAAGGCATGGCAAGCGCTGCGGCGGTGCCGCCGGCGATGCTCTTGATGACCTGACGGCGGCTGGTCAGCAGCCGGCTCCCAAACGACTTGTCCATATTTCAATCCTCCCAGTGGATAGCAATATTGCCTCGCCTCACGTCCTTGTAAGGCGACATTTCAAAATTTCGGATGCTTACGGCTTCGCGGCCGGCTTCGGCTCGATCTTGTCCATGTCGATCAGCACTTCGTTGGCAGCTTTGAAAGCGTCGAGGCCAGCCGGGATGCCGCAATAGACCGTGGCATGCAACAGCACTTCGCGGATCTCGTCGACGCTGACACCGTTGTTGACCGCGCCGCGCACATGGAGCTTCACCTCCGCCGCGCGGTTCAGCGCGGTGAGCATGGCGAGATTCAGCATGCTGCGGGTTTTCAGATCCAGCGTATCGCGGCCCCAGGCATAGCCCCAGCACCATTCGGTGGTGATGCGTTGGAAGGACATCATGAAGTCATTGGCATTCGCCATCGACTTGTCGACGTATTCCGGACCGAGCACCTGCCGGCGAAGCGCCAGGCCGCGTTCGAACATTTCGCCGATCGTTTCGTTTTGCGGTTCCTTGGACATGTCCACTTCCTCAAATGATCTTGTATATAGCTTCGATGATGCGTCGAGCGCGGGGACCGTTGTCTGGGCGCGTATGCATCTT
>UBMP01000037.1 GCA_900466575.1 Hyphomicrobiales bacterium
GGGGAGGGTTGGGGAGGGGTCTTTCTAACCGCTTGCTCAGAGGTCGCGGTAAAAGTCCCCCTCTGGCTGCCGCCATCTCCCCCACAAGGGGGGAGACGGATTGGCGCACCGGCCCGTCAAGCCTCACCCTTTCTCATAAGGTGAGCAGAGCAGACCTCACCCCTTATCAGCAATCACCACGGCCGTATCGAGCATGAAGCTGCCATCGGCCTCGAAGGCAAAATGCGCCGCCACTTCCGCTGGAGCCTGTGCCTGAAGGGCGCGGATCGCCGCAGCGTTGACCTCCGGCGTGCGGATGCGCTTGATCCAGGAGGCAAACTCAAGCCGGATGCGCAGGCGCTTGACCTCGCGAACCCTGAACCCGGCCGCCGTCACCATCGCCTCCCACTCGCTGACCTTGAAATCGCGGACATGCGAGGGATCGCGCAGGAGTTCGATCGATTGCAGCCACGTGTCGATCAACGGGTCCTCATGCGCCACCGCATCGGCAAAGAGCGCCAGCGCGCCGGGCTTGGCCGCGCGATACATCTGCGCCAACCCCGCCGGCACGTCGCGCCAATGATGCGCGCTGAAGCGTGTCGCCACGACATCGAAGGATTTATCGGGACAGGGCAGGTTTTCGGCCGCACCGTTCTTGGTCACGACATTGGCAAGCCCCCGCTTGTCCGCCTCGCCCGCCACCGTCTGCAGCATGTCGGTCGACAGGTCATAGGCCACGATCTTCTGAACATGCGGCGCGAGCCGGAAGGTCACATGACCGCCGCCGCAACCCATGTCGAGAGCGATCGCGTCCGGTCGATCACCCACGGCGCGCTCCATGATGTCGAGGTCTTCCCCGGCGCTGTGGACGGCGCTTTCGAGATAGGCGCGCGCCTGTTGGCCGAATTGCTCGGTGACGAAATTGGCGTGGGTTTTCTGGCTGTTATCGGTACTGGCCGACATGGGTGTTTTCCTCAGGCTTCTGTGCATTGACTTTGAACAGTTTGCCGGGTTTTTCTACTGGTACAAGATGAGCATTTATCCTGGTATAAAACCCACTATGAACGAAGCATCCTCCAGCAAGCGCCTTGGCGATTTCATCCGCGCCCACCGCGAGCGGCAGGCCCCTCCGCCCAGCGCCGCAAACCGCAGGCGCACCCCCGGCATGCGCCGCGAGGAACTGGCGGATGCGGCAGGCATCAGCGCGACCTGGCTGACCTGGCTCGAACAGGGCCGCGAGGTCAAAGCATCCGTCCCGGCCTTGGTGCGTCTTTCCAATGCCTTGCGCCTGACACCCGCCGAACGCGCTTCGCTCTTCGATCTCGCCGGCAAGCGCGATCCGAATGAAACCGTGCCCGACGAGACCGAACTGCCGGCAGACCTTCTCGCCCTGCCGGCGCAATTTTCAGGCCCCGCCTATCTGCTCGATCATCTCTGGACGGCGCGCGCCTGGAACGAGGCAGCGGCAGACCTCTTCACCGGTTGGCTCGACGAAGAAACAAGCGAGCGCAATCTGCTCGTCTTTGTCTTCCAGTCAGCCACAGCGCGCTCGCTCATCGGCGACTGGCAGGATCGCGCGAGCCGGCTGGCGGCGGAATTCCGCGCGGATTTCAACCGGCATCCCGACGATGCCGCGATGGGCGATCTGGTCGCAGCCCTCAAGGACAAGAGCCCCGATTTTGAAAGGCTCTGGAAAGCCCAGAGCGTGCTCGGCCGTGAAGGTGGCGAGCGGCATTTCAGCCATCCGGGACGCGGCGAACTCGCCTATCACCAGACAACGCTGCTGGTCGCAGCGCGGCCCGATGTGAAACTCGTCTGCCTTACTGCTCGCTGAGCTTCATATCGGGATCGTATTTCTTACCCTTGACCTTCTTGACGACGGCCTGACCGCATTTCATCGTGCCGGTCGCGGCATCGAAGGCATAGGTCGGAGAGCCGTGCAGCTCCCAGCCCTTGTTCAGCGCCGCCGTCACCTTGTGGCAGAACGTAGCGTCATCCGGACCGGTGAGAAAACGATAGAGTTTCATGGAGTTTCCTTTTCTTCTTGTAACACGAACGCCAGGAGTTTCCGCGCCTCATCGAGATGCAGCCGCTCGACCATTTCGCCATCGACCTTGATCGCGCCCTGCCCCGCCGCCTCGGGAGCTTCGAAGGCCGCGATGATCTTGCGTGCCGCCGCGATCTCCTCGTCCGAGGGGCCGAAACGCCGATTGGCGGCATCGATCTGCGCCGGATGGATCAGCATCTTGCCGTCAAAGCCCATGGCACGGCCTTCCGCGCATTCCGCCTCGAAGGCAGAAAGATCGCGGAAATCGTTGAAGACTGAATCGATGGGCGAAACGCCAAAGGCTCGCGCCGCCAGCACAACCTGCATCAGCCACGGCAACAGCACGCGTCGGTCCGGCCCGCGCGGCACCTTCGTGTCCTTGCGCAAATCGTTGAGCCCGACGATCAGCGCGGCAAGGCGCGGCGTGTGGGCCTCGACTATCGCGGCAGCGTTCAACACACCCTTCGGCGTTTCGATCATTGCCATCAGGCGTGTCTCGGTGAGCCCTGCCTTGTCAAGCCGAGCGGCGACCTCCGAAAGATCGGCAGGGCTTTCCACCTTCGGCACCAGCACCGCATCAGGTCGACACTGCTCAACCATCTCAAGATCGGCCTCACCCCAAGGCGACGACAGTGCATTGATGCGGATCACATGCCCGACGCCCGGCTTTGCGCCTGCGGCAAAATGGCCGATCAGCGCCTCCCGCGCAGCTGCCTTCATCTCGGGCGCAACCGCGTCCTCGAGATCGTAGATTGTTGCATCGCACTCCAGAATCGCAAGCTTCGCCATAGCCTTGGCATTGGAGGCTGGCAGGCAGAGCATGGAACGGCGCGGATGTGAAATTGTCATGAAGCGATATTTGGCGCGGATCGCCTGGGCTCGCAAGCGCAATATCTTGGAGACTTGCCCTTGTGTCGACGCATTTACCCTCCCACATGGGGTTCAAGCTGAAAGGAAAATCCAAGATGATCATGCTCAGGACCGTTGTTTTCACCGTCATCGGGCTCGCCGTCGCGCTGCTTGCGACGCTGTTCACCGCGTCCCTCGTGGTGGCCTTCGCCGGCATTGCGACCGTGCTTCTCGCCGGACGCGCGCTGACGATGCGCATGCAGCCGAAAGCCCAGCCGGCGTATGTCTATGCCGACCGCCGCAACGCCAACCGTGCGCAGCCGGTCCGCATCTGGAACGACGGTCGCGGCACGATCATCGACATGTAATCCCGTTCGGGGTCTTGCGAGCGACATGCTTCCTCGCAAGATTCCCCTTCAATTCGCCGCCGGATTGCTCTAAAGGCAGGTCAGTTTCACAGTTTCTGACACGATTGAAGGCGAGACCATGGACAAGTTTGTCAAGCTCACCGGCGTTGCAGCGCCCTATCCGGTCGTCAATATCGACACGGACATGATCATCCCCAAGGATTATCTGAAGACGATCAAGCGCACCGGTCTCGGTGCCGGCCTGTTCGCCGAAGCCCGCTTCAAGGAAGACGGCTCGGAAAACCCCGATTTCGTCCTCAACAAGCCCGCCTATCGTCACGCCTCGATCCTCGTCGCCGGCGATAATTTCGGCTGCGGCTCCTCGCGCGAGCATGCGCCGTGGGCGCTTCTGGACTTCGGGATCCGCTGCGTGATCTCCACCAGCTTCGCCGACATCTTCTACAACAACTGTTTCAAGAACGGCATCCTGCCGATCACCGTGACGCCGGAAGAGCTGGAAAAGCTGCTCGATGACGCATCGCGCGGCTCAAACGCCGTTCTGACCGTGGATCTCGAAGCCCAGGAAATCACCGGTCCCGATGGTGGCAAGATCAACTTCTCCATCGATGAGTTCAAGCGCCACTGCCTGCTGAACGGCCTGGATGATATCGGCCTGACGCTGGAGAAGGCCTCCGCCATCGACGCCTACGAGAAGAAGGCCGCCAGCGCCCGCCCGTGGGCTTGAGGCGCGTGTAACAGCAGATCATGAGCCCGGCGAGGCGCAAGCCTCTGCCGGGCTTTTCATTTTGCCCATGGCGACGGACTGGACCATGCATATCGGCATCATCGTTGAAGCAACCCTCCCGCCGCGCCTCTATGGCGGAACAGAACGTGTCGTCATCTGGCTTGGGCGGGCGCTGACCGAACTGGGACACAAGGTCACCTATTTTGCGGGTCCGGGGTCTGACATCGGTTTTGCTGCCTGCGAGCCGCTATCGGGACCCGTTCCGGCGGCGAGGGCCAAAAGCCTCGGCATAGACCTCTTCCATGTCCATTCCGGACCCTTCCCCGAGCAAGCCGAAGTCCCACTCTGCACCACCATGCACGGCAATGCGGATCACGCACGGATTTTGCACGAAAACACGATCTTCGTGTCGCAGGACCATGCACGCCGTCATGGCGGAAGCGCGTTTGTACATAACGGGATGGACGAGCGAGACTATCTCACACCCGATCTCGACGCCCGCGGCGGCAATTTCACCTTCCTTGCCAAGGCCGCCTGGAGGGTCAAGAACGTCAAGGGCGCCATCGATGTCGCCCGCAAAGCTGGTTCACCGATCGATATTCTCGGCGGTAGCCGCGTGAATTTCAAAATGGGCTTTCGCATCACGCTGGACCCCAATGCCCGTTTCCACGGCATGGTCGACGACACGACGAAATCGCGCTATCTGAAGCCGTCGCGCGGCATGATCTTCCCTGTGCGCTGGGGCGAGCCCTTCGGCATCGCCGTGACCGAAGCCTTCTATTTCGGCGTTCCCGTTTTCGCGACCCCCTATGGCGCTCTGCCAGAACTGGTAACGCCTGAAACGGGACACCTTTCGGCAAGCGCGTCACAACTGGCTGAGGCAGCCAAAGGGGCCGAAGGCTACGATCGCCGCGCCATTCATGCCCATTGGCAAAAGCACTTCACCGCGCGGACAATGGCCTTGAAATATCTGGAATATTACCAGCGCATTCTCGATGGCGAGACGCTGCATCCGGGCCCGATCAAGGCTCCCGTGACGCGGACGAGGGAGCTACTGCCTTGGCTGCCGTAAGCCGCATGGCAATGCCTTGCGCCGCTGCGCGACCGGTGGCAAGGCAGGCCGTCAGCAGATAGCCGCCCGTCGGCGCTTCCCAGTCGATCATTTCGCCGGCGACAAAGACGCCCGGCAGAGCCTCGAGCATAAAGGCCTCGTCAATGGCCTCCCAGCGGATACCGCCCGCCGAAGAGATCGCCTCGGCAATGGGTCGCGGTCGAACGACCGGCACCGGCAACGACTTTATATAGCCGGCTATATTTTCCGGGGTATGCGCTGAAATATCCGGTACCAGTTCGCGCAGCAACGCGCCCTTTACACCCTCGATCCCCGCCGCCTTGCGCAGCCGGTTGGAGAAGCTGACCTTCGCGGGCAGCCGTGAAAGATCGCCGGCTATGCGCGTCTCGGTCCGGCCCGGGGCAAGGTCGAGAATGAGAGATGCGCCGGTTCCACGCTCAAGCGCACCGCGAAGCGCCGCCGAATGCGCGTAGACAAGGCTACCCTCGATGCCATGGCCGCTGATGACGAATTCGCCCGGAATAGCGCCCGCCTCAGATGTCGCCGTCACGGATTTGAGCGGCGCACCGGCAAAGCGCGCGCGGAAGCTCTCGCTCCACGCAACATCGAAGCCGCAATTGGCGGGCTTCAGGGGCGCAATATCGACCCCGGCTGAGCCAAGGATCGTGGTCCAGGCACCATCCGACCCCATGCGCGGCCAACTCGCTCCACCCAGCGCCAGCAGGCAGGCGTCGAAGCCGACGAGCGTCTCCCCGTCCGGTGTCTCGAAACGCAGCTTTCCATTCGAAAACCCGGTCCAGCGGTGCCGCGTGTGAAATTGCACGCCCATATTCGATAGCCGTCCCAGCCACGCCCGCATCAGGGGCGAAGCTTTCATGACTTTGGGAAATACGCGTCCCGACGATCCTGTGAAACATTTGCCGCCGAGCCCATCCGCCCAGGCAATGACGTCTTGGGGCGTGAAGGCGTCGAGCGCCTTGCGGAGGTGCGAAGCGGCGGCGCCGTAACGCGAAACGAATGTTTCGTAGGGTTCCGAATGCGTCAGGTTCAACCCGGTCTTTCCAGCCAGCAACACCTTGCGGCCGAAGGAGGGCATCGCATCGAAAATGTGCACCTGATGACCGCCAGCCGCCAGAACTTCAGCAGCAGCAAGGCCTGCCGGCCCGCCGCCGACAATCGCAACGCGCACCGTCTCGACGACAGGGGCTTTGTTCCCGACCACGGTCATTGACTTGCCGCGAGACGGCGCCCGAGCTTGAATGGCGCGATCAGCGTTCGGTCGACCGCATCAAAGACGAAGACTCCGGCCTGTCCGAGCCGCAGCGCATCACCGCCCTTGTCACTCTGCTTGCGCATCTCGGGATAGATCGCGGCAAGGGCCGCAAAGCCGTTATGCTTGAACGTATCGTCCGTCTTGACACCGGAAATATCGACGATCTGGATATTCACCTCTTTCGCGCCTGCCTGAACACGCGGATCATTGATGTCGATTCTGCCGACGCGCATCTGGTCGAGTGAGATGAAACCGGAAACGGACAAGGCAAGATCATCCCTGGAGACAAGAATGGTCATGGGCTTCTTCATGCGGCCGATCTTCTGCATCTGCGCCAGAAAAACGATCCCGTCGATATCAGGCGCGGCCAGCACAACCTTCAGCCGGTCGAGAACGGCCTGCTGCCCGGTGAGCTTCAGTTGGCGCAGCGCTTCGCTGGTCAGCCATCCCCCCATGCTGTGGGCAATAAGGGCGATCTCGCCCGAAGGCCGCGCCTTCACCGTCATGCTGAGTAGATCGGTCAACTGATCGCGCGAGGCGGTAGCGGTCGCCTTGTCGGCCAGATAGCCGGATATACTGCCTGCAGAAGGCCAGGCGAAAAGAATGGAGACATCATCCAGCTCCGGATCGTTCGCATCGGCCGAAAGCTGCGCCTGACGGAAGACCGCTTCGGCCAGATTGGTGTTGAAGCCATGCACAAAGATGCTGAGATCACCTTGCCTGCCCTTGTTCCGTGCGCCGATCCGCTGGAGGAAGGTCGCACGGTCGAGCGGCTGCGCGCTGACGACCGTAAAATCCGTGCTCGGATTCGGCCTTTCGCCCGGATATTCGATCATGCCCGGCTTGTGCGTCGGCGGAATGGAAACCTTGTACTCCGCGAAATTCAGCGTCTCGGAGGGAATATCATTGTACCGGTTAGGACCGGGTCCGACACGCTCCCGTGATGTTGCGAGATAGAGCGTAACGATCCTGGCACCCGGCACATTGGCGGCTCGCGGATCGAGCGTCTGCGGGCCGGGCCGGCTGGCGCAGGCTGAAATGACCGTCAGCGAAAAAAGCACGAACACGAGGCTGGACATCCGCCCGGATACGCTACCGACTATCGCCCTCAAGAATCGCATGTCAGCCTGCTGTTTGGAGTCAATGGAAACGGTGATACGCAATCCCTTGATACGAGGGAAGCATGCCGACCTGACAGATAGCAATTCGGCAATGCGCGTGGCCAATAAGCCGCACTGCAAAAGCCTGTCAGCAGACTGTCCATGGAGAGCCGTTTTCACCGATCCGTGATGGACGTTCGACGCGCCTCGCGCTATTCCATTCACCCATGAAAAAAGGTGATCATCTCTTCCTCGTCGACGGCTCCGGTTTCATCTTCCGGGCCTTCCACGCCATCCCGCCGCTGAACCGCAAGTCCGACGGCTTGCCGGTCAATGCCGTCTCGGGCTTCTGCAACATGCTGTGGAAGCTCTTGAACGATGCGCGCGACACCTCGGTCGGCGTCACACCCACCCATTTCGCGGTCATTTTCGACTATTCGTCGAAGACCTTCCGCAACGAGCTTTACGATAAATACAAGGCCCACCGCCCTCCGCCGCCGGCCGATCTTATCCCGCAATTCGGCCTGATCCGCGAGGCGACGAAGGCCTTCAACCTGCCCTGCATCGAGAAGGAAGGCTATGAGGCCGACGACCTGATCGCGACCTATGCGCGGCAGGCCGAAGCCATCGGCGCGGACGTCACCATCATCTCCTCCGACAAGGATCTGATGCAGCTCGTCACCGCCAATGTCCATATGTACGACGCCATGAAGGACAAGCAGATCTCGATCCCGGAAGTGATCGAGAAATGGGGCGTGCCGCCGGAAAAGATGATCGACATGCAGGCCATGACCGGCGATTCGACCGATAACGTGCCCGGCATTCCCGGCATCGGTCCGAAGACGGCGGCCCAGCTGCTGGAGGAATTCGGCGATCTCGACACGCTTCTCGCCCGCGCTGAAGAGATCAAGCAGGTCAAGCGCCGCGAGACCATCATCGCCAACCGCGAACTCGCGCTCATCTCGCGCCAGCTGGTCACGCTCAAGACCGACACGCCGGTCGATGTGCCCCTTGAGGATATGGAGCTCCATCCGCAGGACGGCCCGCGCCTCATCGGCTTCCTGAAGGCGATGGAATTCACCACACTCACCCGCCGCGTCGCCGAAAAGACCGGCACGGAAGCGGGCGAAATCGAGCCAGCAAGCGTTCCGGTCCAATGGGGTGAAGCCGCCCACGGACCCGATCTCGATCCGGGCGAAGCGGGGGCCGGTGGTACGACTCCGGCAGCCGTCAAACCTGCCGCATCTGCATCCTCACCGAAACCCACTTCCGTCGAAGCCCCGGCCGATGGCTTCAAGCCCGCCGATCTCGCAGCCGCCCGCGCCGCCGCCTTTGCCGGCAAGCCCATAGACACGACCGCCTATGTCGCGATCCGCGATATCGAAACGCTGAAGCAATGGATCGCCGACGCCTACGAGACCGGCATTGTCGGCTTCGACACAGAGACGACCTCGCTCGATCCGATGCTGGCGGAACTCGTCGGCTTCTCGCTCGCCATTGCCGATAACGGCAAGTCGCCGGATGGCGGAAACATCCGCGCGGCCTATGTGCCGCTCGGCCACAAGGACGGCGTGGGCGATCTCCTGGGTGGCGGCGGATTGCTGGCCGGCCAGATCCCGATCCGAACCGCGCTGGACCTCATTAAGCCGCTGATGCAGGACCCGGCGGTGCTGAAGGTCGCGCAGAACATGAAATACGACTGGCTGGTGATGAAGCGCCACGGCGTCGTCATCGACGGTTTCGACGACACGATGCTGATGTCTTACGTGCTCGATGCCGGCAAGGGCAATCACGGCATGGACACGCTGTCCGAACGCTGGCTCGGCTATAAGCCGATCGCCTACAAGGACGTGACCGGCACCGGCAAGGCCTCCGTCACCTTCGACATGGTGCCGATCGACAAGGCCACCGCCTACGCCGCAGAGGATGCCGATGTGACGCTGCGCCTCTGGATGGTGCTGAAACCGCGCCTCGCAGCGGAGGGCGTGATGAGCGTCTACGAACGGCTGGAACGCCCGCTCGTGCCCGTTCTCGCGCTGATGGAAGAGCGCGGGATCTCGGTCGACCGCCAAATCCTTTCGCGCCTCTCGGGCGAACTCGCGCAAGGTGCGGCAGCACTGGAGGAATCCATCCAGTCGCTCGCCGGCGAACCCTTCAATCCCGGCTCGCCGAAGCAGCTGGGCGATATCCTCTTCGGCAAGATGGGGCTGCCCGGCGGATCGAAGACGAAGACCGGCCAATGGTCGACCTCGGCGCAGGTTCTCGAAGACCTCGCGGCGGAAGGCCACGAACTCCCCCGCCGCATCGTTGACTGGCGCCAGCTGACCAAGCTGAAATCGACCTATACCGACGCGCTGCCCGGCTATATCCACCCGGAGACGAAGCGCGTCCACACATCCTATGCGCTCGCCGCGACGACAACGGGCCGGCTCTCCTCCTCAGAGCCAAATCTTCAGAACATCCCGGTTCGCACGGCGGAAGGCCGCAAGATCCGCACCGCCTTCATCGCCTCGCCCGGCAACGTGCTCGTCTCGGCCGACTACAGCCAGATCGAACTCCGCGTCCTCGCCCATGTCGCCGAGATCCCGCAGCTCCGCCGCGCCTTCGAAGACGGCGTCGACATTCACGCCATGACGGCGTCCGAAATGTTCGGCGTTCCGGTCGAAGGCATGCCGTCGGAAGTGCGCCGCCGCGCCAAGGCGATCAATTTCGGCATCATCTACGGCATTTCCGCCTTCGGTCTTGCCAATCAGCTGAGCATCGCGCGCGGCGAAGCGGGCGATTACATCAAGAAATATTTCGAACGCTTCCCCGGCATCCGCGACTACATGGAAAGCACGAAAGCGTTTGCCCGTGAGCACGGCTATGTCGAAACCATTTTCGGCCGCCGCGCGTGGTATCCGGACATCCGTTCCTCCAATCCGTCGCTGAAAGCCTTCAACGAACGCGCCGCCATCAACGCGCCGATCCAAGGCTCCGCTGCCGATGTCATCCGCAGAGCGATGGTCCGCATGGATGGCGTGCTGGAAGAAGCGAAGCTCTCGGCCCGCATGTTGCTGCAGGTCCACGACGAACTGATCTTCGAGGTCCCCGAGGCAGAAGCCGACAAGACCATCGCCGTCGTCACCAAGGCCATGGAACACGCCGCCTTCCCCGCCATCGACATGAAAGTGCCCCTGAAGGTGGACGCACGCGCCGCGCATAATTGGGACGAAGCGCATTGAGGTTCTAAGGGACCGCTAAGCTCCTTCTCTTCCGTCATCCCGGCCTTGAGCCGGGATCCAGCCGCGCGATGTCCATCGCGCGAAAGGACTCATTTGTTTAAGAGCCTTCTCAACCTGCCGACGCGGGCTGGCTGGATGCNNGGATCAAGTCCGGCATGACGGCGAACAATAAAGCGTCGCGCTTCCCATCGCGCCAACCATGACCAATCCTTAATATTCTTTTCCCGCCTTTGATTTGGAAAAGCCACAAAGCGTCCCTACCTCTTCCCTTGCGCGGGCATAACTTGAACAGAGGAAGACACCATGAAATCGGGAAAACTGGTTCTGGCGGGCATTGCTTCGGTCATGCTGGTCAGCGCAGCCGCGATACCGTCACTGGCGCAGCAGGCGAATGGCGAAAAGATGCCCGGACCGCGCGGTCCTATGGCCTTTGCCTTCGCAATGCTGGACACCAATTCGGACGGCAAGATCACGCGTGATGAGTTTGAAGCCGACAAGGCCAAGATCTTCGCCGAGATCGACAAGAATGGCGACAAGAAGCTTTCCTATGATGAGGTGAAGGCCTGGTCGAAGGATGTGATGGCCAAGATGGCCAGCGCAGCGCCAGGCCCCGATGGCGGCCCGGACGCTCCCCCGCCCCCACCGCCGGCCGATGGC
>UBMP01000035.1 GCA_900466575.1 Hyphomicrobiales bacterium
TCTGGGCGCGTATGCATCTTGTTGCAGGCATAGGAGAAGCCGATCTTCGCATCCGGATCGCCCATGCCGATCGAACCGCCAAAGCCGTGATGGCCGAAGGCGTGCGGGTTCGGGCCCATCCAGACGGATTGCTCGGTGTTGAGCAGAATGCCACGTGCCTGATGATAGGGCCGCTGCTGCATCTGCTCGGTCTGGTTATGCTGTTCGCTCAGCATGTCGCGGATCGGTTCCGACTTCATGATGCGTACGCCGTTCATCTCGCCGCCGCGCGCCACCATGCCGTAGATCGAGGCGACGGAGCGCGCCGTGCCGTGGCCGTTCGCGCTGGCGATTTCCGACGTGCGCCAGCCACGCGAATTGAGCGTCACGTTGATCGGTTCCTTCGGATGCTGGAGGAACCCCTTGGCAAGCAGCGAATCCGGATCGGCATCCTTGCGGGCAAACAGCGTGCCTTCGACCGTCGGCACGAGATCGGCGCAACGCGCGATATCAGCCTCCGACAGCCCGCCGATCTGATAGTCGAGACCCAGCGGGGCGATCAGTTCGTCATGGATGAACTGCGGATAGCGCTTGCCGGTGATGCGGCGGACGATCTCGCCGAGAATATTGCCCTGCGTGTGAATGTGATAGGCGGCGACCGTGCCGGGCTCCCAGAGCGGCGCCTGCTTTTCCAGAGCGGCGACAATCGTGTCGCATTCATAGATCGCGCCGGGCCAGAGCGGATCGAGAACCGCCGGAAGTCCCGCGGTGTGGTCGAGCACATGGCGAACGAGCAGCTTCTCCTTGCCGTTCTGCGCAAACTCCGGCCAGTATTTCGCGACCGGCGCATCGGGATCGACAAGGCCGCGATCGATGAGGATGTTGAAGGCGATGCCCGAAATGCCCTTGGCAACCGACATCATGCAGACGATCGTATCGCGCTCCCAGGGCCTGGTCTTCGCCTCGTCGCGATAACCCGCCCAGACATCGAGAACCTTTCGGCCGTCGACGATCAGCGCGGCGGCGGAGCCGATCTCCTCCTCGACCTTGTAGTTCTCGATGAACGCGTCGACCGCAGGCTGGAAGGCGGGCTCGAACGCACCGGAAAAGGCAAATGTCGTTCCCCGCGCCGTGACGGTCTCATTCAGCTGCATCGATCTGCCTCCCATTCCTCTTGAAGGGTTTTCTACAGATTGTATGACAAGCCGTCAATCCGATAATCACTCATTTTTCGCCACCGGCGC
>UBMP01000022.1 GCA_900466575.1 Hyphomicrobiales bacterium
CAAGCCTATGGATTCGAAGGGGAATTCTGGGACGTGAAGCACGATTTCGTGCTGGCTGAGAAACGGTGAGGCGGGCGGGAGTTCCCATCCTATGCGAATGAATTTTGTGCGCCACCGTCCTTTGAACGGTGGCGCACAAACTGTTGAACAAGGGGACTTCCGCTCGCGGCGGGATCGCCGACCTGCTCTCGAAAGCAACCTCCGTCGGCAAATTTGGCGATGCAGTCACGACGCCGGAGACAGCGCCATCCGCGCCGTACTGTCTGAGGCGCAAAGCGCTGTCGCAGTTCGATAAGGTCGTGGGCTGACGCCGTTTGAAACGGCTGCTGCACCAGAACATGTTATCTTCGTGGGGAACGGATGGGCAGATAAAGCGGAAGTGGTCCAAATCGGACGTCGATGTCGCCGCGTTCTCAGATGCCGGCGGGTCAAGATGTCTCCGTCAAAGCGGTGAGGAAGGCGCGCACTGCCGGGTTGGTCCGGCGGCTTTCTGGCCAGACGGCCGTTATGTTCTGCCGCTCGACCGCGAAATCGGCAAGAACTGGAACCAACTCTCCACGCCTGACCCACGGCGCCGCCATGAAACTGGTGGCCATTCCGATGCCAGCTCCCGCCGCAACGGTCGAGATCACGGCCTCGCTTGCATCTACGATGATCGCAGATGGCGGCACGATCTCGATCTCTCGGTCGCCCACCTTGAATGGCCAGCGGAACAATTGGCCGGTGCTCTGGTAGCGCAAGTTCACTGTCTCGTGCGCCTGCAGGTCATCGGGATGGTCGGGCATGCCTGTCGCTGACAGATAATCTGGCGAGGCATAGCAACACAGCCGGTGCGGCGAGAGTTTCCGCGACAGGAGCCGCGAGTCGGGAAGGTCACCAATGCGCACGGCAATGTCGATCCCTTCCTCAATCAGATCCACCCTGTGATCGCTCAGTTTCAGGTCGATGGAGACCTTTCGATGGTGTGTGCGAAAGCGCGGCAGCAAAGGAGCGATAATATGCAGTCCGATTGGAAATGATGTCGCAATGCGCAACGTGCCTGTGGGCTCGGATAAGGCGGCCTTGGCAGCCTGTTCTATCTCCTCGGCATCGCGAAGCAGTTTCAACGCTCTCCCGTGTAACTCGCGGCCCTCATTGGTGAGCGTGAGCGAGCGTGTCGTCCGAGAAAAGAGCGAGACCCCAAGTTGGCGTTCCAGACGTTGGATGCTCTTGCTGATGGCCGAAGGCGAAATGGAGAGCGAGCGCGCGGCAGCGCTATAGCTGCCCAATGAGCCTGCGCGGGCAAAGGCGATAAGACCGGTTAGTCTTTCAATTCCGATTTGTTCCTTCATGGCACTATTATTGCGAATTTGAGGGGCATTATCAATCCGCAAGGCAATAGCTACATCTGGTCAACGAAACCAGCAATGGAGAGCGATACCCATGACCGAGATGATGAAAGCCGTACGTATTCACGAATTTGGTGGCCCTGAGGTCCTGCGTTACGAAGATGCCCCGCGGCCGGCGCCCGGCGTGGATGAAGTGCTTGTCCGCGTGCATGCGGCGAGCATCAATCCCCCCGATCTTTACCTGAGAGATGGCTATCGGGCGCTTCCGCCCGAATGGCAGCCTAACCCGGACTTCCCGTTGATCCTGGGCACGGATATTTCCGGTGTCGTGGCAGCGGTGGGGGAGAATGTCTCGGAGTTTAACGTTGGCGACGAAGTCTTTTCGATGGTGCGTTTTCCGCATGATCTCATGACCGGCAGCAATTCCTACGCTGACTATGTCAAAATCCCGGCCTCTGACCTCGCGAGAAAGCCGAAGGGCATCGATCACATCCAGGCGGCTGCCGCTCCGATGTCGCTGCTCACGGCGTGGCAGTTCCTTGTCGAACTTGGTCATGACGCGCCAAACCCTTTCCAGGACTTCGACCATGCCCCGATCTCGCTCCGGGGAAAGAGCGTTCTGGTCAACGGCGCGGGCGGTGGCGTCGGTCACCTGGCGGTTCAGGTGGCCAAAAGGAAGGGTGCCCACGTCATTGCCGTCGCATCGGGGAAGCATGAAAGTGTGCTGCGCGATCTCGGCGCCGATGCCTTCATTGACTACACGAGACAGCCTGCCGAGACGGCTGCACACGGCATCGATTTGGTCATCGACGCTGTGGGCGGCTCCCATATGGAACGATTTCTGAGCGTAATCAAAGACAACGGCGCGCTCTATCTGGTCAATCCCCTGGGCTTTTCCGGCCGTAAGGAAGCAGCAAGACGCGGGATCACCGTTTCAACGACACAAGTGCGCTCGAACGGCGCGCAGTTGGCAGAGGCCGGGCGTCTGCTGGACGATGGGACGATCCGCGTCGTCATCGACAGCACGTTCCCGCTTTCAGAGGCTTCTGCCGCGCATGAGCGGGCATCCAAGGGCGGGATCCAGGGGAAGATCGTCCTCATCGCGAATTGAACCGTGGCCAACCAAACATGTGTCTCCCCCGACCGCGACCCGGTCGGGGAGGACGGAACCAGAGGAATGCTTCAAATGCTGATTGTCATGGGCTACATGCATGTCGATCCCGCTGATCTGGCGGAATTCATCGCGGATCTGAAAACTTTGGCACTGGCCACACGCCAACGCGCGGGCAACATCTCTTACAACGCGGCCGTGGACGACGCTGGAGACGCCCGACTGCTTATCGCAGAACGGTGGACAGGACAGGCCGCGCTCTCGGCTCACCTTCAAGCGCCAGACACCGTGGCCTTCGTTCAACGTTGGCAGGGACGCATGCGGGGCGATATTCGCAAATACGATGCCTCGAATGAAAGAGAGCTTGGGGACGACTGACCGAAATCCCCGAGCGCCGGCCCCGGGGGGAGGAGGATGCAACCGAAACTCAGCCTGCTTCTGCCTTTGGCGTGAGTCATCGGGTGCTTGAAGGGGAAAGCCTTCAACGCGCCCAGCGCGGCGAAGCCTTGGTCAGGAACGCTTCGATACCGTGACGCGCCTCTTCGGTTTCCCAGGTGTCGGCGAGCGCGGCGATCGTCGCTTCAATCACATCCGGCTCTATGCGAGGACCTAGAGAGCGAGCGAGCTGTTTGGAGGCGGCAACAGCACCCGAAGCGACAGAAAGGTAGGGCGTGACTTCGGCCTCAAGGGCCGCGTCGAGCTCGCCTGCCGGGACGGTCTTTGCCAGAAGATCCAGAGTAACTGCCTCCTCGGCAGAAAAGAGCCGCGCCGACATGAAGACGCGGCGCGCCTTGCCCTCGCCCATGCGGGCCATCACATAAGGACTGATGGTGGCGGGGATCAGCCCCAGCCGCGTTTCGGTGAAGCCGAATTGCGCGTTGACGGGGGCGATTGCCACGTCACAGACACTCATCAGCCCAAGCCCGCCGCCAAAGGCGCTGCCGTTGATGCGGCCGATCAGCGGCTTGTCCATCGTGTTGAGCACCTGCAACGCGTCCGCCAGTACGCGCGCCTGCTTCATGCGGGTGGCGCGATCAGCTTCAATCTGCTGCTTCATCCAGGAAAGGTCGCCGCCGGCGCAGAAGAAATCTCCGGCGCCGGTGAGAATGACGGCGCGGATGGCGGGATCGGCGGACATATGGCCGGCCATGTCGATCAGTTCCGTCAGCATCCGGTCGGTCATAGCATTGCGTTTTTGCGGCCGGTTGAGCGTGCAGGTGGCGACGCCGCGCGCGTCCACGGTGAGCGTCAGGGTTTCGTAGTCGTGCATCGTCTGTCCTTCCAGCTTTCGCTTACGCCGGCTCCGGCAGGCATCTGGCAAGCTCGCGACGTGCCAGTTCCTTCTTGAGGATCTTGCCGGTCGCGGTCATCGGCAGTTGCGCCATGAATTCGACCTTACGGGGATATTTTGTCGCCGCCATGCGGTTTTTGGCCCAGGCGATGAACTCTTGTTCGGTCAGGCTTGCGTCTGCCTTCAGCACCGCGCAGGCCTTGATTTCCTGTCCATACTTCTCGTCCGGCGTGCCGATGACGGCCACGAGCGAGATGGAGGGGTGCTCGGCCAGCATCTTCTCGACCTCGGTCGGATAGACATTCTCGCCGCCACGGATGATCATCTCCTTCAGCCGGTCGACGATATAGAGATAGCCATCCTCGTCGAAACGGCCGATATCGCCGGTATGCAGCCAGCCGCCGCGCAGCGCATGCGCGGTCTTTTCCGGCGCATTGAAATAACCCTTCATCACATTGTGGCCGCGGCAGATGATTTCGCCGGTCTCGCCCTGAGCCACGTCGCGGTCTTCCGTATCGACGATGCGCACGTCGATACCCCAGAACGGTGTTCCGACCGAGCCGATCTTGCGCGGCATTTCCAGGCGGTTGAAGGTGATCCCCGGCGAGGCTTCCGACATGCCGTAGCCTTCTATGATCGTGGTCGAAAACTTCTCCTCGAAGGCCTTCAGCGTCGGCCCCGGCATGGACTGGCCGGAGGAGATGCAGCAGCGCAGGTGCCTGCCGATGCTGACCGGGTCCGGAGCCGTCGGGCTGTCGTGATGGAGCAGCGCCCAATACATGGTCGGCGTGCCGCAGAAGACGCTGACATTCTCCCGCGCCATGGCCTGCAACACGGTTTCGGGATCGAAGCGCGGCTGGATGACATGCGTGATGCCTGAAAGAATACCCGACGACATCTGCACGATCAGGCCGAAGACATGGAAGAGCGGCAGGACCAGCAACGACACGTCCCTGGGCTGGTATTGCATCAGATCGCGCAGCAGGAACGTGTTCATCATCACGTTGGAATGCGTCAGTTCCGCGCCCTTGGGGTCGCCTGTCGTGCCCGATGTGTAGATGATGATGGCGGTGTTGTCCGGGTTGGTCGGAGTGGGTTCCTTGAGCGGCGTGGCAACGGCCATGATCTGGCCGAGTGTCGGGCAGCCCTCGAAGGGTGAGGGTGCTGCCGGGTCGGCTGTGATGGCGATCAGCATGTCGCAGCTGGGCACCATCTCGAAGGCGGCATGGCCCCAGCTGCCCATTGGTAGAGCCTCGGTGCCTTCGAAGCAGAGAAAGGCTTTCGCCTGGCAGTCGCTTAAGTGATAGGCGATCTCTTCCGTCTTCAAAAGAATGTTGAGCGGCACATAGACGGCGCCGGCCTTCAGGACGCCGAACATGATCATAGGGATATAGGGCACGTTCGGGCAGCTGACGGCGACCCGGTCGCCGGGTTCGACGCCGAGCGCCTTCAATCCAGTCGCGATGCGGGCGGCCGCCTGGTCCAGTTCCTGAAAGCTCCAGCGGGTGTCGCCGAAGATGAAGGCGGTCTTGTCGGGCAGCCTGCGCGCTGCGTCCTCCAGAATGACGCTATAGTTGAGCATGTATCTCCTCCCATGGTGATGTGCTCACATGTCGATGTCGGTCAGGGGTCCACGTAGAGGTCGAGCGCAAGGTCCTCCACTTGCGCGTCGACACTGTAGGCGGAAAAATCGGTGACGCCGCGGGCGCGCAAAACGTCCTCGTCGATCGTCGTCTGGCCGGTGAAGCTATTGGCCGGCGAAGTCAGGATGGCATGCGCCGCATCCGCCATGATGGCGGGATGGCGCGAACGCGCGAGCAGGCTCGCATCCACCTCATGCTCGACGGCGGCCGTGGCAATCGTCGTTTTCGGCCACAGCGTGTTGACGGCGATGCCGTCGGCGCGCAACTCCTCGGCAAGGCCGAGCGACAGGATCGTCATGGCGTATTTGGTGACGGTGTAGGGGATGTAGGGCTTCAGCCAGTGGGGCTCGAAATTGAGCGGCGGCGACAGGCTGAGAATATGCGGATTGGCGGCCTGCTTCAGATAGGGTAGCGCGGCCTTGGCGGTGACGAAGACTGCGCGGGCGTTGATCTGCATCATCAGGTCAAAGCGCTTGACGCCAGTCTCGGAGAGCGGCGTGAGGCTGATGGCGCCGGCATTGTTGATCACCGCGTCGATGCCGCCGAAATGGCCGGCTGCCTGCGCCACCGCGGCCTCCACCGCATCCGCATCGCGGACATCCAGCATCAGCGCCAGCCCCCTCCCGCCGGCCGTCTCGATCTCGGCGACTGTGGAATGGATCGTGCCGGGAAGTTTGGGATGCGGCTCGGAGGTCTTGGCGGCGATGACGACATTCGCCCCATCGCGCGCGGCGCGCAACGCGATTTCGCGGCCGATGCCCCGGCTGCCGCCGGTGATGAAGAGTGTCTTGCCCTTGAGTGTTTCCGTCATGGTCAATGCGCCCGGGTCTTGAGGGAAAGTTGCGGCGAGATCAGCGCGGCGAAACGGCGGACCATGTTTTCCAGATGCGCGGGATCGTCCACGAAGCGCGAATGCACGATCAGACCGCGCAGGAAGGTGCGCGCGATCGACCAGAGAAGGGCGGCATCCTCCGGATCGTCGGTGAAGGCGGCAAAGCGGTGGCGGGCGCTTTCGGCAACCTTCGCATCCCAGGTGGTGAAGAGATCGGAGAGCGCCGATTCCAGAGCCTCGTCCGTACGGCAGGCAACGAGAATTTCGATGAAGGCGCGACCTTCCGGCACGTTCATGACTTGCCGCCAGTAGAAGATCAGCAGCTCTTCGATCGTCTTCGCGCCGTCGCCGCGCCCCGGTCGTCCTTCCTGCGTCGGCCTGATGGCCGCATCGAGAAGCCGTGCGGCAGTCGCGGCAATCAGCTCCTGACGCGAGGGGTAATGATGCAGGATCGCGCCGCGCGAAACGCCTGCCGCATCCTGGATCGCCGAAATCGAGGTGCCGGAATAGCCGTAGCGGTCGAGGCAGATGACGGTCGCGGCAATCAGCCGGTCCTGCATGTCGCGCACTCGGTCCGCCTGCTTGCGCGGGCCCTTTTCGGTCTCTTCGAATATGGTCATCGGCTCACCCCTCCAGCTCATCTTTGCGATGGACGACTTGACGCCTCCATGCAGCTTGTGTCAAACATACCGTACGAACGGTTTGTTTTCAAGTGCTCGACAGGGCGGATGAAAAAGAGTTCGCTGAAGGCCGGCCGCCACGAGGCCTGTCGAGGGTCAGAGGAGCGACCCCGATGGGCTGGACAAGGTGCACCGGAACGGGATGGAGGAAGACGTGGCATTTCAAACACAGGTCGATGTCGGCACACCTGATTTTCAGGCCAACAGGGCCGGCATGCTCGAAACCGTGCGGCAACTGCGCGCGCTGGAGGCGCGGGCCGAAACGGCATCGGAAAAACGCCGCGCCCGTTTCGAGGAGCGTGGCCAGATCACGCCGCGCGAGCGGCTGGCGCGTCTTCTCGATCCCGGCCTGCCGTATCTGAGGCTGCACAGCCTTGCCGGCTACATGGCGGATGCCAAGGATGAGGCGGCCTCCGTTCCGGGCTCCACCTTCATCGGCGGCATCGGTTTCGTGTCCGGCGTGCGGGCGATGATCGTGGTGGACGACAGCGGCATCAATGCCGGCGCGCTCAGCCCCTTCGCCTTGCAGGCCATGCTCTCTATGCAGGAGATCGCGCTGCGCCAGAAGCTGCCCTTCATCCATCTGGTCGAAAGCGCCGGCGCGAACCTGATGAACTATGTCGTGGACGACTGGGCGCGCGGCGGAGCGGTGTTCCGCAATCTCGCCCGCCTCTCGGCCGCGGGCTTGCCGACCATCGCCGTGTTGCATGGACCGTCCACCGCCGGCGGCGCCTATATGCCCGGCATGTCCGACTATGTGATCGGCGTGCGCAAGAACGGCATGGCGGCGCTGGCCGGTGCCGCGCTTGTCTATGCCGCGACCGGCGAGAAGGCGAAGGAGCAGGAATTGGGCGGTGCCGAGATGCACGCCACCGTCTCCGGCCTCGTCGAATATCTCGCCGAGGACGATATCCACGCCATTGCCCTGGCGCGCGACGTCATGGCGCGGCTGGACTGGAACCGCGACATGCGGCCGATGCCGCGCACATTTGCGCCGCCGCGTCTCGCGAGCGACGAGATCGCAGGGCTCGTGCCGCTCGACATGAAGGTGCCCTATGATGTGCGGGAGCTTGCCGCGCGTCTGGTCGACGGCTCGGAATTCACCGAGTTCAAGCCCGGCTACGGCCCGCAGACCGTGTGCCTGCAGGCAACGATCCACGGCTTAGCCGTCGGCATTCTCGGCAATAATGGGCCGATCGATCCGGCCGGTGCGACGAAGGCGACGCATTTCATTCAGGCCTGCGAGCAGGCGGGCACGGCGCTCGTCTTCCTCAACAATACGACCGGCTACATGGTCGGCACGGCCTATGAGCAGGCCGGCATGATCAAGCATGGATCGAAGATGATCCAAGCGGTTGCCAATGCGAAGGTGCCGAAGATCACGCTCTATGCCGGCGCGAGCTTCGGGGCCGGCAATTACGGCATGGCGGGCATCGCCTTCGAGCCGGATTTCCTGTTCGCTTGGCCGAGCAGCCAGAGCGGCGTGATGGGCGGCGAACAGGCGGCGCGCACCATGTCCACCGTGGCGCGTGCGGGTGCCGCCCGCCGTGGCGATGCGCTGGACGAGGAGAAGCTTGTGGCGCAGGAGGCGGCGATCAAGGCACTCTTCGATCGGCAATCCTCGCCCTTCTACACATCCGGCCGGGTGCTCGACCATGGACTCATCGACCCGCGCGACAGCCGCAGCGTGATTGCCTTCTGCCTGCTGACCTGCCTTGAGGCGCGACAGCGCGCCCTCCGTCCCAACAGCTTCGGGGTCGCCCGCCCATGATCAAGTCTTCTTCATTTTCCTCAATCTTGGTTGCCAATCGCGGCGAAATCGCCTGCCGTGTCATCCGCTCGGCGCAGGCGCTGGGTCTGCGAACGATCGCCGTCTATTCCGAAGCCGATCACGGTGCGCCGCATGTGGCGCTGGCGGACGAGGCGGTCCTGATCGGTCCCGGACCGGTGGGTGAAAGCTATCTCCGGCCGGAAAAGATCATCGAAGCCGCGCGGTTGAGCGGCGCTGAGGCGATCCATCCGGGCTATGGCTTTCTCTCGGAAAATGCCGGTTTTGCTCAGGCCGTCGCTGCGGCCGGTCTCGTCTTCATCGGCCCGCCGATCGAGGCGATCCGGATTATGGGCGACAAGGCCGGCGCGAAGCGCGCGATGATCGCCGCGGGCGTGCCCTGCGTTCCGGGCTATGAAGGCCTCGACCAGAATGACGCCACCTTCATCGCCGAGGCGGAGCGGATCGGCTTCCCAGTCATGGTCAAGGCCTCTGCCGGGGGCGGCGGGCGCGGGATGCGGCTGGTCGAAGAGCCGGCGGAGCTGGCGGATGCGCTGACGCGAGCCCGGGCGGAAGCGCTCAGCGCCTTCGGTTCCGGAGACCTCATCCTCGAAAAGGCCGTGCAGCGGCCGCGTCATGTCGAAATCCAGGTCTTTGCCGATGCGCATGGCCATGTGATCCATCTGGGCGAACGCGATTGCTCGGTGCAGCGCCGGCACCAGAAGGTGGTCGAGGAGGCTCCTTCGCCGGTCGTCTCGCCCGAACTTCGCGCCCGCATGGGCAAGGCGGCGGTGGAGGCGGCGCGCGCGGTGGATTATCACGGGGCCGGCACGGTGGAATTCCTGCTGGATGAGCGGGGCGAATTCTATTTCCTCGAAATGAACACCCGGCTTCAGGTCGAGCATCCCGTGACGGAAATGGTGACCGGGCTCGATCTCGTCGCCCTGCAGATTGCCGTCGCGCAAGGCGAGCCGCTGCCGCTGAACCAGGACGACCTGCGGCTTGACGGCCACGCCATCGAGGTGCGGCTTTATGCCGAAGACCCGGCGGCCGGCTTCCTGCCCGTGACGGGCGAGATCGCGCTCTGGCAACCGGGAAGCGGCCCCGGCGTGCGCATCGATGCCGGCATCGTGACAGGACAGACAGTGTCGCCCTTCTACGATCCGATGCTCGCCAAGGTCATTGCGCATGGTCCAACGCGCGACGTTGCACGGCGGCGGCTCCTCGGTACGCTGAAGGAGACGGCGGTGCTGGGCCTTGCCACCAATGCCGAATTTCTGATCGACATTCTGGAGCGGCCCGACTTTGCCGAAGGCCGCGCGACGACCGCCTTTATCGGCGAGAACTATCCGGATGGCGTCAAGGAGGCCGAGATCGACAGTCTCAGCCTCGCGATGGGCGGGGCGCTGAAGCTCCATCTCGAAAGCCGCAAGGCGCTTGCCGCCTCCACGCTGCCGGATGAAAGCCTGATCGGCTTCCAGTCCGCAGCACCGCTCTCGTCCCGTCTCGATGTGACGCTTGCCGGCAATCCTCGCCGCCTCTCCGGCCTCTGCGCCGGCAAGGTCTGGACGATTGCCGAGGGGAGCGATTGGCAGCATGCGATTGAGATTATCAGAGTTGAGGGACATGAGGCTGTGCTTCTGGCCGGCGGCAAGCGCCAGACCGTGGCATGGAGCGAGCGCCGCGACGGTGAACTCCTGCTCGCCATCGGTCCGCGCCGCTTTTCGCTGAAGCCGCATCGCCCGTGGGAGGATGCCGCAGCAGCAGCCGGCTCCGGCCGCGTCGTTGCCCCCATGCCGGGCCTTGTCGTTTCGGTTCTGGTCGAGCCGGGTCAGACGGTCGAGGCCGGCGCGCCGCTGGCGGTGCTGGAGGCGATGAAGATGCAGCATACGCTCAAAGCGCCCGCGCGCGGCACCGTCACCGAAATCCGCATCGCCCAGGGCCAGCAGCTCGCTGCCGGCGCGCTCATGGTTTCAATCGAGGAGGAGGCTGCATGAGCCTGAAGGAAGCCGCAGATTTTCGTGATGAAAGCCGTGTGCTCGCCGGCCTTCTCGAAGCGGAGAGCGAGGACACTTTCGCCAAGGCCACGCAGTTCAAGGGCTGGACCATCAACGATGTGCTCGTCCATCTGCATTTCTGGAACAAGGCCGTCGATCTCGCCGCCACGGATGAGACAGCCTTCAAGGCGATACTCAACCCGCTGATGGCCGCGCTGACCAAAGGCGGACTACGGGCTTATGAAAACGGGACGATCCCCGAGCGTGGCCGCGCCCTCTTCACGCTCTGGAAGGACACGGCGGAGGATGTCGCTACGCGCTTTGCCGAGATCGACCCCAAGCAGCGCATTCCCTGGGTCGGCCCCAGCATGTCGGCGCGCTCGGCGATCACGGCGCGGCAGATGGAAACCTGGGCGCATGGCTTCGAGGTGTTCGACCTGCTCGGCCGCGTCCGGCCGGAAAGCGACCGTATCCGTAATCTCGTCGTGCTCGGCATCAACACATTCGGCTGGTCGCATCAGGTTCACGGTTTGCCCGTGCCGCAGACCATGCCGGAACTGAAACTGACCGCGCCGTCCGGTGAGGTCTGGACCTTCGGCAAGGCGGGCGCGGGGCGCATTTCCGGTCAGGCCGTCGACTTCGCCGCGGTCGTCACGCAGACGCGCGCGGTGGCCGATACCGCCCTCGTCATTGAAGGCGATGTGGCGCAGGCATGGATGGATCATGCCCAATGCTTTGCCGGCCCGCCGGAAAAGCCGCCCGTTGCCGGTGCGCGCCACCGCGCCGTTGTGAAGTGAGATTGGAGCGTGAAATGACTGTACCGGAAAAGGCCATCGTCACATGCGCGCTCAACGGCGTTCTGACCGATCCGAGCCTGCACAATATCGCGGTGACGCCGGCTGAATGCGCGGCCTCGGCACGGGAGGCCTATGACGCGGGCGCTGCGATCATCCATATCCATTTCCGCAGGCAGGAACCGGGCAAGGGGCATCTGCCTTCCTGGGAGCCCGCCGTCGCGGGCGAGATCGTCGACGCGATCCGTGCGGTCTGTCCGGGCGTCATCATCAATGCCACGACGGGCGTTGTCGGGCCTGACTATCAGGGGCCGCTCGATGTCGTGCGCGCGCTGAAACCGGAAATCGCAGCCTGCAACGCAGGTACCCTGAACTATCTGAAGATTCGCTCCAATGGTGAATGGGCCTGGCCGCCCATGGTCTTCGACAATCCGCCCTCCAAGGTGCAGGACTTTCTTGATGTCATGGATGAGACGGGCACATTGCCGGAAATGGAGTGCTTCGACACCGGCATCATCCGCTCGGTGGCGATGTATATCGCCAACGGCATGCTCAAGCGCGCGCAGTACAATCTCGTGATGGGCGTCGCCTCAGGTATGCCAGTCGATGCGCGCCTGCTGCCGATCCTGACGGACTACCTGCAGGAGGGCGCACGCTGGCAGGCGACGCTGATTGGCCGGGAGGAGATCTGGCCGGTCCACGCCGCCGCCGCCCGGCTTGGCGGCATGCTGCGCACCGGGCTCGAGGATACGTTCTACCTGCCCGACGGGTCGCGGGCGCGGGGCAATGGCGATCTCATCGAAGCCCTCGTCTCTACCGCCCGCAAGGAAGGTCGCGACATCGCCTCGCCGCAGGAGGCCCGCGCGATGCTGTTCGATGGACGTGCCTGACAGGCGTCGCATCTGATTTCGACGACACGGAAAGACAGAAACGCCGGTTATCACGAGGAGGACGTGCCATGCCGATTGCATCGATGCGCGATATCGAAAGGCTGGAGGAGATGCCGGCCGAGGCTGTCTGGGCCAGAGGTTCGGTCTATGAACAAATTGCCCGGGTCGCGGAACGCAGCCCCGACAGGGTCGCGATCCGCGCGTTACAGAGCGGTGCCGCGGACACACCCGTCGAAACCGTCACTTATGGCGGGCTGCTGAGGCGCATTCACGCGATGGCGCATCTGTTCCGCCAATGCGGAGTGGGACCGGGGGACGCCGTCTCCATGCTGCTTCCGACCGTGCCGGATGCTTTCGCGGCGATGATTGGCGCGCATCTGGTCGGCCGGGCCAATCCGGTCAATTTCCTGCTGGAGCCAGCGCATCTCGCAGCATTGCTGAAAGCCGCCAAGGCAAAGGTTCTGCTGGTTCCGGACGCAAGTGTTCTTCCGGGCATCATCGACAAGCTGCCGGCCATTCTCGCCGCGCTGGACGCGCCGCTGCATGTCTTCCGTGTCGGTGGACCGGCGGGTGGGGCAGACGATGCCGTTCTCTCCATCGACGACGCCCTGTCGGGCCTGCCGCAGAGCCGGCCGGATTTCTGGCGCGCGCCGGCACGGGACGATGTCGCAGCCCTCTTCCACACCGGCGGAACAACGAGCACGCCGAAGCTCGCGGTTCACACCCATGGCGGGATCACGCATCATTGCTGGGCTCTTGCGTCCGCCTGGTGCGAGGGCGAAGACGAGGTCATGTTCAATGGCCTGCCGCCCTTTCATGTCGGCGGCGGTTATGCTGCGGGGTTGATGCCGCTCTCGCTCGGTGCCGAAATCGTGCTGATGACGCCGGGCGGTTTCCGCAACCGCGATGTGATTGCCAGCTTCTGGCGGCATGTCGAGCGTTTCCGTCCGACCGTCGTCGCCATGGTGCCGACGAGCTGGAGCGCCGTGATGAATGTCCCCATCGATAACGCGGACATTTCCTCGGTTCGGCTCTGCCACGCCGGCGGCGCGGCAATGCCGCTGGAAACGGCACATCAGGTGGAGCAGCGGCTCGGCCGGCAGATTGTCGAGGGTTGGGGCATGACCGAGCTTCATGGCTTCGGTGCGATGAACCCGGCAGGGGGCGAATCTCGCATCGGTTCCGTTGGCTTCCGTCTTCCGTTCACGGAAATTGTCGTCGCGAAGGTCGAGGGCGGTCGCATCGTGCATGTCTGCGAAGCGGACGAGGTTGGACATGTTCTCGTGCGTGGCGAACAGGTCTTCGGCGGTTATCTCGATGCGGCGCATAATGAGCGCGCCTGGTACGACCCGCTGCCCGGCGAGGTGCCCCCGGCCTGGTGCAAGGGTGGCCGCTGGTTCGACACGGGCGATCTGGGGCGCAAGGATACGGAAGGCTATCTCTGGCTCACCGGCCGATCGAAGGACATCATCATTCGCGGCGGTCACAATATCGATCCGCTGCTGATCGAGGAGGCGCTTTATCACCATCCCGCGGTTGAGCTTGCCGCCGCCATCGGTCAGCCGGACGCTTATGCCGGCGAGCTACCCATGGCCTTTGTCCAACTGCGCGCCGGTCACGCGGTTGAGGCGGAGGCGCTGCGCTTATTTTGCAGCCAACAGATTGCCGAACGCGCAGCCGTGCCGGTCGCAGTCAGGGTCCTCTCTTCCATGCCGCTGACAGCAGTCGGCAAGATCTTCAAGCCAGCGCTCCGGGAGCAGGCCGCAGTCGAGGAGGTGCGTTCGTGGGCGAGCTGCCTTTTCGATGATGGTGTAACGGTCAAGGCACGAACCGACGTACGGCATGGGCTATTCGTGACGGTAGAGCCGCCGCCCGGAACATCCGCCGCGAAACTTGAAGCCCTCAAGCACCGCCTGGCGACCTATAGCTTTGCCAGCGACGTTGTCGGTGAGTTCTGATGCTCAATGCCGCCTTCCGGTTAAACGGCGCTGTTGCGATAGGCCTCCACCCATTGAACTGAGCGATGCTTGGCTGATGGACTCACGGGATCGGAGGCAAATCCGAATGGGATTGCGTTCGAACTGCATCCCCGGCAACAATTTACAGGGCCAGCGATTGAGCTCTCTTCAAGGCGGTGACCGGGTGTCAGCAGCGGAAAACCATTCGAATTTCGCTACCGAGTGGGCGGGCCGTCTTCAAAGTAGCGCGCGTGGTTCTGACGCTAGCCGATTGCGCCCCTCTCGAACTTGTGTTCTTTCCCGGCGACGGGCGATGCAAAAAGCGTCTCGCCGATAACCATCGGCGTGTCGCCGGGGCAGCGTGCCACGAGGTCCCCCAATCCGTCCACAGTCAGATGGGCGATCAAATCTGCGCCGAGGCGCTCGATATGCCGCACGGTCCCGCGCCACTTGCCATCCGTTGCGGATAGAGAAATGTGCTCGGGCCGGATGCCATAGACCATGCAGCCTTCACGCGCGGCGGCGTCGCCGTCGTAAAGGTTCATCTTCGGCGACCCGATGAAGCCGGCGACGAAGGGGCTTGCGGGCTCGTTGTAGAGCGTCATCGGTGCGCCGACCTGCTCGATCCGGCCGCCGTTCAGCACCACGATCTTGTCCGCCATCGTCATCGCTTCGACCTGATCGTGCGTGACATAGATCATCGTCGCCTTCAGCTTGGCATGAAGGTCTGTCAGCTCCACGCGCATCTGCGAGCGCAGCGCTGCATCGAGATTGGAAAGGGGTTCGTCGAAGAGGAAGACCTTCGGATCGCGGATGATGGCGCGGCCGATGGCGACGCGCTGTCGCTGGCCGCCTGAAAGCGCCTTGGGCTTGCGGTCGAGGAGATGCGACAGCTGCAGCGTTTCGGCGATCTTGCCGACCCGTTCCTCGATTTCGGCCTTGGGGCGCCGGGCGAGCGACAGGCCGAAGCCGATATTCTCGCGGACCGTCAGATGCGGGTAGAGCGCATAGGACTGGAACACCATGGCGATGCCGCGTCGGGAGGGCTCGGCATAGGTGACGTCCTCACCGTCGATCAGGATGCGGCCCGAGGAGACGGTCTCGAGGCCCGAGATCATGCGCAGAAGCGTGGACTTGCCGCAGCCGGACGGCCCGACGAAAACGCAGAATTCGCCATCTTCGACCGTGAGGCTGATGCCCTTCATGATGTCGACGCTGCCGAAGCTCTTGCAAATGTTTTCTAAGACGACGCGCGCCATGGCTTATCCTTTCACCGCGCCGGCGGTCATGCCTGCAACGATCTGCCTGTTGAAGAAGATGAAGACGATGAGGGGCGGGATCGTCACCAACAGGATGTTCATGAAGAGAAGATTGAATTCGGTCCCGAACTGGCTCTGGAAATTGTAGAGCGTGAGCTGGACGGTCACGTTTTCCCGGCCCGGCAGATAGTAGAGCGGGTTGGTGAAGTCGTTGAAGATGGCAATCGACTGCACGACGATGACCGTCACCGTCACCGGCTTCAGGAGCGGCAGGATCACCCGGAAGAAGATCTGCCAGGGCTTTGCCCCGTCGATGATTGCCGCCTCATCGAGGTCGCGGGGGATGGTGGCGATGAAGCTGCGGAACAGAAGCACGGCGAAGGCGAGGCCGTAGGCGATCTGGATCAGCACCATGCCGGTCCGCGTCTTGAACAGATCCAGCCATTGCAGCACCCAGATGGTCGGCACGACCGCCGGCGGCACCATGAGGCCGATCATCACGCAGGCGAAGATCAGCGTGTTCCAGCGCGAGGGCCGCCGCTGCAGGACATAGCCGACCATGGCGCCGAAGAGGACAAGAAGCGCGACGGCCGCGACCGTGATGACCGTCGAATTGAAATAGGCGAGCAGCAGCATGTAGTCGCGTGCTGAAACCACGTCCATGAAGTTCTGCCAGAGCTGCCATTGCTGCGGCAGCGTGAAGGTCAGCAGCGAGGCATCCTGCTTGGTCTTGGCCGCCGTCAGGAAAATGAACAGGAATGGCAGGACGAAGATGACGATGGTTGCCGCAAGGGCGGCAAGGCCGGTAAAGAGCTGGCGGCGGCTGTTCATAGCTCGACCTCCTTCCGGTTGAACCAGAGGGTCAGCGGCAGGATGATTACGGCGATCAGCGCGAAAAGGATGACGTTGCCGGCGGTCGAGAGGCCGTAGAAGCCCGCCTGATATTGCTTGTAGATGACGCTGGCCAGAACGTCGGAGGAAAAGCCCGGCCCGCCCCGGGTCATCGCCCAGATGAGATCGAAGCTGCGCAGGCCGCCGATGAGCGAGAGCGTCACCACCGTGACGGTGGCCGGCTTGACCAGCGGGACGGTCACACGGAAGAAAAGCTGCGTGCGCGTTGCGCCATCGATGCGGGCGGCTTCGTAATATTCGGGGCTGATCGAGGCGAGGCCCGCGATGTAGATGACCGTGGCAAGCCCGATCCCTTTCCAGACATCGACGAGCACGACGGAATAGAGCGCCAGCGTCGGATCGGTCAGCCAGCCGGGACCATGAATGCCGATGGCCGCCAGCGCCACATTGATGATCCCGCGTGTGGGATGCATGAGCACGGTGAAGGTGATGCCGACGCCGATGGTGGAGACGAGGACCGGAAAGAACATGACGGTCCTCAGGAACCCTTGTCCCCACAACCCCGATGTCAGCAGGACCGCCAGCAGCAGCCCCAGAACGGTCTTGGCTGCCGATGTCGTCACCGCATAAATGACGGTGTTGAACAGGCCTTGGATGAGGAACGGTTCGCGGAAGAACTGGCGGTAGTTTTCGATGCCGATAAACTCGACCGAAAACAGGTCCCAGCGCGTCAGGCTGAACCAGAAGGAGGCAAGCGTCGGCACCAGAAACAGGACCGTGAAGATCACGGCCGCCGGCAGGATAAACCAGTAGGGATAGGGCGATTTGGTGCGGGACATGTCGCTGCTCCGGATTAGGCCCCGCCCGGAGCGGTCTCCGGGCGGGGTTCACTGGTGGGAGGTTACCAGTTCGGCAAGCCAAGCTGCTTGGCCTGCTTTTGAACATCCTGATCGTAAAGGGCGGCGGCGTCCTTGGCGGAGCGAATGCCGGAGCCGACTTCGACCGTGATCTGCTCGAGCGCCGGTCCCTTGATCGGCGACAGGAATTCCAGCGCCGGAGCCGTGCCTCCATCCTTGTCGAAATAGGGCAGCATGTCGGCGACCGCCTGCGGAATGTCCTTGGGCAGGTTGCAGTCTTTGATGAGATAGGGACCTGACGGAACCGCCTTCGCCATCAATTCGCAGGCTTCCTTGGTGCCGACCCAATCGACGAACTTCTTTGCCTCGGCAACATTCTTGCTGTTGGCGGGAACATAGAGCGCCGCGGGCATCCAGATGGTCAGGCCGTTCTTGGAAGCATCATCGCCGGGCTGGGCGAAGAAGCCCAGGTCCTTCAGATTGTCGGGATAGTTCTGCTGGATCGTGCCGATGCCGAAGGTGAGCATGGGATAGTGCCCGGCCTCGCCCGTGGCCACCATGCGCAGGCCGTCATTGAACTTGGCGGCGCCGAAATCCGCATTCGAAACCTTTGCCTTGAACACCTCTTCCAGATGTTCGAAGCCGCGCATCGCAGCCGGCGTGGTTGCGTATTTCGCCTTGTTGGCCGTGTAGTCGGCGGCGAAGTTCGGCACCTGAGCCTGAACGTTGTAATAGTCCGCCAGAACGAAAAGCTGCGAGGTCCAGGTATCACCGTAGGTCTGGGCCACCGCAACCTTGCCGGCGGCCTTGATCTTTTCATTATTTGCCATGAACTCTGCCCAGGTCTTCGGGACCTTGAGACCGAGGTCGGCATAGATCTTTCGGTTATAGAAAATGCCGCCACCCATGGCCGGGCCGAAAGGCATGCCGCGCACCTTGCCGTCCGGGCCGGTCACGACCTTGCGGAAGATATCGCGCACATCGGCTTCGCTCTTCAGGTCGGAGAGATCTGCGAGCGTCCTTTCCGGCTTCAGCGCCTGGAAAAGCGAGCCTGAATTATACTCGAAGACATCGGCCATTTCGCCGGTCGCCAGTCGCGTCTTGACGATATTGTCGCCCTCGGAGCCGCCGGCCCGCTGTTCGACGTCAAAGGACACATCGGGGTTCTTCTCCTTGTAAGCCTTGGTCAGAACATCCAGCGAGGCGATGGACTCCGGATTGGTGTCGATCAGGACGCTAAGTGTCACACCGGCATGTGCGATGCTGGACGACAGGGCAAGCATAGCTGCCGCCAGGATGCTTCCTCTTGCAAATTTCATGGCCGTTTCCTCCTTGTAAAAGACCATATTCGACTTTGGGTTCCGGCGTCATTTCCTCCCGGGACCTTCATTGTCAGATCGTGAATCGTATGATGTGTTCGCCTGCGGAAAGCCGGGCGATCTCGCCTGCCGGCAGCGCTTGTCCGTCAATCGAGAGATTCTTGCGCGCGTCTGTCGCCGCGATCCGTCCGGTCGCGCCTTCGGGAAGCAGGACACGGTAGGTCACGACATTCCCCTCTAGCGACCAGCCGGCTTCCATGCGGCCCAGCCGCGTATCGTGCCAGGCTGAAACCGGTGACAGCTGCGGCAGGATCGCCGGATCGAGATCGATTTCGCGGAAGCCCGGAGCCGAGGCGACGGGCTTCATTCCTGCAACATATTCGAAGAGCCATTGGCAGACGGCACCATAGGCATAGTGGTTATAGCTGTTCATGTCCGGGTCGTAGATCGATCCATCCTCCGCCATCGCATCCCAGCGCTCCCAGATCGAGGTCGCGCCGCGCTCCACCTGATAGAGCCAGCCCGGAACCTTGCGATTGAGGAAGATCTTCTCGGCGAGATCGAGCATGCCGAGTTCCGTCAGGGCGGGAAGCAGGGCAGGGGTGCCGATAAAGCCCGTGCCGATGACGCCATCGGTCTCTTCCACCACGCGGCGGAAATACAACTTCGCCGCCTCGGCATATTCCGCGGGAACGAGGCCGTAGAGGAACGCCAGGGACCAGGATGTCTGGTCGTTATGGGCAATACGGCCTGACGGGCTGAAGAACTCGTGGCGGAAGGCGAGGCGGATTTGCTCCGCCCGCGCCGCCAGACGGCTCGCCTCTGCCTCGTTGCCGATGATGCGGGCAATACGGCTTGCGAGATTGGTCGAGATGAAATGGTAGAGCGTGGCGGCGCAGTCGTCGGCGACCGTTGGCCGCGGCTTGCGGTTGTCGCCAACCGGCTGGAGCCAGTCGCCGAAGGTGAAGCCATGCTCCCCCCACACGGCAGGCGGCTGTATGATGGGGCCGTCGGAGATGCCCCAGAGATAATCGAGCCAGCGCTGCATGGCGGGGAAGCATTCGCGCAGCACCGCGTCGTCGCCATAGTGCAGATAAAGCTGCCAGGGGATGATCACGATGGCATCGCCCCAGCCGGTAGACCCCGCCCAGTCGCCGCGCGCATCGATCGGGTGCAGGCGGGTCGGATCCGGCGAGAAATGCGGCACGGCCCCATTTGGGCGCTGGTCGTGCATGACGTCGCGCAGATACTTGGTCAGGAAGCGCTGACTGTCGGCAAACCAGCAGGCGGTGCCGGCAAAGACCTGCGCATCGCCGGTCCAGCCCAGGCGCTCGTCGCGCTGCGGGCAATCGGTCGGGATTTCGATGAAGTTCGAGCGCTGCGACCAGATCGAGTTTTCAACCAGCCGGTTGACCGCCGGGATGCCAGACGTGAACCCGCCGGCCTGCACGGGAACGGAGCTGACCGGAACGGACTGGATCGAGACAAGCTCCACGCCGTCCGGCACCGTCACGCGGGCATAGCTGAAGCCCATGAAGCTGAAGATCGGGGCGTATACTTCCTCGCCGTCCCCCTTCAGCGTGTAGACAAGCTCGGCGCGGGCGGAACGATAGTTGCGGTTATCGAAGAAGCGGTCGGGTCCGAGAACTTCCGAATGCTCGACACGAACGGAGGCGCCGGCCTTCCCTTTCACGCAGATGCGGATATAGGCCGCTGCATTCTGGCCGAAATCGAAGACCTGCCTGCCATCGTCTTCGGTCCAGCTATCCTTCGGCGAAAATGGAGCAAGTTCCTTGACGGGTTCGATTTCATGCGGGACGAGCAGGCTCTTGTCGAACTCCAGGACTTCAACGCCGGCACTGTCTTCCGGCACGATCCGCGCGTCGAAATCCTCGCCGTAATAGATGCCGCTTCGAACGACCGGCGTGAAGCCGCTGCACCACGTTTCGTCGGTCGAAAGCAGGGTACCATCGTCGGTCGACAGCTCGGCAATGGCGGCGATCCTGTCGCCCCAGCAATTGAAAATCGGGTTGGAAGCCCAGAGGATCTGGCTGCGATACCAGCCGTCACCGAGCCAGATTTCGATCCGGTTTTGACCCTTCTGAAGCAAGGCCGAGACGTCGTAGCTCTGGAAGGCGATGCGGTCGTCATAGCAGGTCCAGCCGGGCGTCAGGAGATCGTCGCCGACGCGCTTGCCATTGATGAAGGCGCGATAGAGGCCGAGCGCCGAGATGTTCAAATGCACCGGCGAGGAAACGTCCGCGACGCTGAATTCCCGCGCGACGAAGGTTCCGGCCGTGCCCTGCCCACCGTCACAGGCCGGAGCGATCATCCGGGCCTTCGACGAAAATCCGGCTTGCGAAACCCCACCGGCGGCAGCCGCGCTGCACCCCTCAAACATGTTCATGCTGATTTGCCTCCCAGGTTTCGCTCCCCGAAACCTGCATGTGTATAACGTTCTATGTATATCATTCTACAAAATGGATTGCCGCGCAACCGTTTTTTGAATAGTATTGCCGCAAATGGGGAGTTCGGATTTTTTAAATGACAGAACAAGGGGTTGGCGGCTCTGGCGAACGCGTTACCATCCGGCATGTCGCAAAGGATGCAGGCGTCTCCGTCGCTGCCGTCTCGAAGGTGATGCGCAATGCGTATGGGGTCAGCGACCAGCTACGGCAGAAGGTGGAAGCTTCCATCGAGAAGCTGAACTACCGTCCCTCGTTTGCGGCACGCGGGATGCGCGGACGCACCTATACGATCGGCATTCTGGTCATTGAACTGACCAATCCCTTCCTTCCGCCCGTGATCGAGAGCGTCATCGGCCAGCTGTCGGGCAATGGCTACAAGGCTCTGGTCGGGGTCGGACATTCCGTCGATCAGATCGAGGCTTCGATGATCGAGGCGATGATCGACAATCGCATGGACGGCGTCATCGTGATTGCCCCGCGCATCGGGGGAAAATTTCTGGAAACCTTTGCCCAACAGATTCCGATCGTCACAATCGCCCATCATGAACCGAGCGCGACGACCTACGACACCGTCAACTCGGACGACCGCGAGGGTGCGCGCCTGGCTGTTCGGGCAATGCTGGATCGCGGCTATCGCGATATCGCCATGGTGGGATACGATTCCCGCGCCGCCGCAGCGACCGAAGTCGCACGCCAGCGCGAGGCAGGCTATCTGGACGTCATGAAGGAGGCAGGGCTTGAACGCCAGGCCCGAATTCTCCGTTTACCGCCACCAGGCGAGGAGCGGAGCGGGGCGTTGGAAACCCTCCTGCAGGCAAAGGGCAGACCGCGCGCCATGTTCGTGTGGTCGGATCTTGATGCCATTCCTCTTCTCAGCACATGTCAGTCGCTGGGCATCGGGGTTCCGGAAGATATTGCGGTCATCGGTTACGATAACTCTCCACCTGCAGCCATCCCGCTGGTCAGCCTTTCCAGCGTGGATCAGAACCCGGTGGAGATGGGACGCGTGGCTGCAGACTTGCTTCTTTCCAGAATTACAGGTCGGCGCAAGACGCAGCATGTCCTGATCGAGCCATCAGTGATCGTGCGCAAAACTCTCTAGCTGTCGGGTAGACGCTGCCCAGCAAAAAGCGCGGACAAGCTGTCTTGGAGTTTTCACAGCGGTGATCAACTGCGGTGGTTTGTCCACTTGCCAAACACGCGGTCGCCGTGATCTCTCGTCGTAGGTGTCCACACGCAGTACCGTGGCGCAGTTGCTTGAGTGATGAGGACAAGATGGTGGACGACAGCGCCGCACCGAAAGATGTGAACGACCAGCCGTCCACAGAAAGCGAACCGAGCAGTTTTGCCCCCTTTGCCAGGGGGCAATTTTTTGAAATGGTCAGGATGCCGCATCTGGGCTGGCGCAGCGCCCTTCTGTTGCTGGGGCTTCTGGCCGCCGTTTGGACGGGAAGCGGCTTCTATCGCGTTCAGCCTGACCAGCAGGGCATCGTCCTGCAATTCGGAAAATGGATACGCACGGAAACGCCGGGCATCCACTATCATTGGCCCTATCCGGTCGAAACCGTCTCTCTGCCGCACACGACGCAGATCAATGAGCTGGTTCTATCCGGACGCTCCGGCGAATCGCGGGACCTCGCCCAGATGCTGACGGGTGATGAAAACATCGTCGAGGCCGATTGCGTGGTTTTCTGGAGGATTCGGGATGCCGGTGAATATCTCTTCAATGTCGCCGATCCGCAGGGAACGTTAAAAGTTATTGCCGAAAGTGCCTTGCGCGAGGTCATCGGCGAAAACCCGATCCAATCCGCGCTGTCCGACAAGCGGCAGCAGATTGCCGACGATACCGCAGTCGTTCTGCAGCGGCTTCTGGACCGTTATCGCGTCGGCATTGAAGTCACGCAGGTCCAGTTGCTTCGCATTGATCCGCCCTCCGCCGTCATCGATGCCTTCAACGATGTGCAGCGGGCACGCGCAGACCAGGAACGCGCCCGCAACGAGGCTGATGCCTATGCCAATGACATCATCCCGCGCGCGCGTGGCGAGGCCTCCCACATCATTCAGGAGGCAGAGGCCTATCGGGACCAGACCATCGATCTTGCCAAGGGTGAGGCGGAAAGCTTCAAGGCGATCGCGTCGGCTTATGAACTGCACAAGGATGTAACCGCCCGGCGGCTCTACATGGACAGTGTCGATCAAATGCTGAAGCGGTCCAGCCGGGTGATCGTCGATTTATCGGACAAGGGCAGCGGCATCGTTCCTTACCTGCCGGTTCTGGATGCCGCCACCAAGACATCCTCGATTTCGCCGAGCGGGCAGCCCGCAGCGACTGCCGGCGCGGCAAAGGGAGATGGCAAATGAGATACGGAAAGATCCTGCCTCTCCTTTTCCTCGGGCTTGGCATCTGGGGTGTTGCGGCTTCAGCCTACACGGTTCAGCAGAGTGAAACCGCCCTTGTGGTCCGGCTGGGCAAGCCGCTGACGCAACGCAACGACCCCGGGCTCTATTTCAAGATCCCGATGGTCGATACGCTCATCTTCTTCGAGAAACGTTTGATTTCACTTGAGCCGCCGTCGGAGCAGGTGATCCTGGGTGACCAGAAGCGGATCGAGGCAGGAACCTACACGCGGTTCCGGATCAGCGACCCCCTGACCTTTTACCAGGCAGTCGGCACCGTGGAGCAGGGTCAGATGCGATTGGCCGAGATCATCAGTTCCGCCGTGCGCCGCGAACTCGGGCGCGTCAAGCTGATCGACCTGCTCACGCAGAAGCGTGAGACCGTGATCGATTCCGTCCGCACCGAGGTGACGGATCAAAGCAGGGCGCTTGGCATTGAAGTGGTCGACGTGCGCATTCTCCGCGCCGATCTGCCAAAGGAAACCAGTGCGGCCATTTATGACCGAATGAAATCGGAGCGACAGCGGGAGGCCAAGGAGCTTCGGGCGCAGGGCTTCGAATGGGCTCAGGAGATCCAGGCCAAGGCCGACAAGGAGCGCACCGTGATCCTGGCGGAGGCACAGGAGCGCGCCAAGGTGATTCACGGCGAAGCCGACGCGACGGCATCTACCCTGATGGGTGACGCGCACGACGGCGACCGCGCCTTCTACGCCTATTACCGTGCCTTGCAGACCTATGGTCAGACGCTTTCGGAAGCCTCGCCCATTCTTCTTCTGTCTACCACGCCAGATTTCCTGCAGACGCTGAAGAACGGTCCTCCTGTCGTGCAGATGCAGGCCAAAGCCCCGACAGCAGCCACCCCGAACGCTGTACCGAACTGACGTGCAGATCGACAAGGATTACGGACGTGGAATTCAGCAGTGACCTGTCCTGGCTCGGTGTGAGCACGCAGATATTCTTCACGGATATTCTGCTGGCGGGGGACAATGCGATCATTATCGCGGCGGCCTGCAGTCTGCTTCCGCGTCGACTGGTTTCTCGCGCCATCGCCGTCGGAGCCGTCGGAGCGGTGGTGCTGCGCGTCCTTCTGGCCCTGATGGCAAATGTGTTGATGGCGCTGCCGCTGTTGAAAGCCTTGGGCGGCCTGATGCTGGCCCTGTTTGCCATCAATCTCCGGGCCAATGCCGGCGCTGCAGCGCAAAGCGGCAACCCGGATAAACTGACTGTCGACCCCGACCTGGATAACGAGGTCGACTTCATGGGGGCCGCGCTCTTCATTCTTCTCGCCGACACGATCATGAGCCTGGACAACGTCGTCGCTATCTCCGCCATTTCCCAGGGTAGCATGGGCTACCTGATCCTCGGCCTCGGCCTGTCCATCCCCTTTGTGTTCTTCGGTAGCTTTCTGCTGACGGAAGTCATTGCCGAATATCCTGCCTTGGTGAGCCTTGGTGCGGCCCTGCTCGGCTGGGTTTCGGGCAATCTCATTGTTACCGATCCGCTCTGGTCAGGCTGGGTCCAGACGTATGCGGAAGCGTTGGGCGTGCTTGTTCCGCTCGCGCTGGCCATCTTCGTCGTCGCCGAGGGGGCCATTACCGCGAGCGCACGCGGTTTGCAGATCGTTCGAGCCACACCGAGCGTGCCGCGACGGATGCGGCCGCCGCGGTCCGCCGCCGCCGTGGAGCGCTTGCCTGCGCCCGCAATCGAACCCGTCGTGCCCGAGCCACTCCAGCCGGAGGCGCCGCCGGCCAAGACGGCAGGTACGGTGCCTCAAGCAGCACCCGTGATCATCTTCGAACCGCCGGTGAAAACATCCGCCGGCCCCTCCGACAAGGTTGTTCTGATTGGACTACTGGTTCTCTTCGTGCTCGTTGGCGGCGTTCTCGCTATCGCGATCGCCATGGCGCCACCCGATATGCGTTGAACAGGCTTTCAAGAAAACCGCTGCGGTAAGAAATTCCAGATGTTGATCCTCCCTTTCGATATGAAGATGTTTCCAATGGCGCTCGCCGTCTCGGTGTCGAGCAACCTGGACAACATTGCTATCGGCACATCGATCAGCTTTCGCAACGTCGGTCTGCGGTTGCGGGATAATGCCGTTGTAGCGACAGTGACGACAATCGGCACGTTGCTGTCGGTTGCGGCCGGCAACGCCCTGACACAGGTTGTCCCGGACTACGCCGAAAGCGCCATTGGTGGTGCAATCATGCTGCTGGTCGGGATATGGATCATCTATCAGGAAACAGTCAAACCGAAGTCTGCCGACGCTGCCAATATGGCTCGGGGACCTGAATCGCGCGGCGATTACAACGCATTGGCCGAGGTTCCTAACACAACGCTCCGTGCCAATCGCATCGGTCGATCCGAGTTGCTTGTACTTTCCCTGGGTCTGACGCTGAACAACATCCCCAACGGCGTGGGCGCCGGGATGCTGCATATCAACATCTGGCTGCTCGGTGCCCTGAACTTCATCGCCAGCCTTCTGATGCTGGGGATCGGCCTGCAGGTCGGCCGTCGAGGCGTTCACTGGCTCGGTCGTTATGCAGGTTATGTTGCTGGCGTACTTCTGGCCGCACTGGGTGCCACGGAAATGGTCTTTTGATCTCGCCACTTCAGCGGTAGCTATTGATTTGTCGCCCTGATCCGGACCGCTTCGGCTTCGTGAATATACTCCGAAAATCACACCGCATCGGCTTCACGGTCGATGCAGTCGGCATGATCGACAGACGGTAGCTTGAGGTGTGCGGCACGGCCATCGGCGATCGTTAAACGCAGGTTTAAATCAAACGTCCGCCAACCGTCGCCGGGGTCTACCCCTGAAGGATTGCCTTCAATACTGCTCCGCTTCGTGAATTTTGTAATTGTCTTTTCATCGGGCGATACTAAACTGCGCTTTTGGGTTTGAAAAAAGGGCGATGGTGATGGCGGAGAACAATTCCTCAATCGAGTCGGTGAAGACGATTGTCGAGCAGGACCGGGACTGGTTGATCGATCTCACCCAGCGCCTTGTGCGGATTCCATCCGTCAATCCGAAGTTCGAAAGCGACCCGGCCATCAATCGCGAGGCCGACGTCCAGTCAGTGATCGAGGACGAGATCGGCAAGCTCGGCTTTGCGACGGAAAAATGGGACGCGCTCCCGGGCAGGCCAAACGTGGTCGGCAATCTCGCGGGCAGCGAGTCGCGCAGCCTCATTCTTTGCGGCCATATCGACGTCGTGCCTGTTGGCGATTCCTCACGCTGGGCGGTCGATCCCTTCGGTGCCGAGGTCAAGGGCGGCAGGCTTTATGGCCGGGGCTCGATCGACATGAAAGGCGGCGTTGCCGCCTGCATTGCAGCCAGCCGGGCGATCCGGAAAGCGGGGATCACACTTGAGGGCCGCTTGTCCATCCACACCGTCGTGGATGAGGAGGCCGGCGGCTTCGGAGCCATGGATGCGGTCAAGCGTGGCAAGCTCGCGAAGGCGGTGCTTGTGGCGGAGCCGACCTGGGGCGACATCATGCCTGCGGAAGGTGGCCTGGAATGGGCCCGCGTGACGATCCGCGGGCGGACAGCGCATTCCGCCTGGCGCTACAACGAAATCTATCCGCAGCGCGACGATCCCGGCCGGCTTGAGCCCGGCGTCAATGCCATAGAACTCGCCACCCGCTTCATCGAGGCGCTCAGGCACTACGAGTCCAACCGGACCCGTGCGGCCTCGCACCCGCTGCTTCCAGCGGGCATGAACACGATCAATGTGGGCGTCTTGCATGCTGGCGCAGGTCTGGGTGCCAATGGCTTGCCTGTTATCATGACCAATCCGGCTATCATCCCTGATATTGCGGTGATCGACCTCGACATGAAGTTCCTGCCGACCGAGAATTCCGCCGACTACCGGCGCGATTTCGAGTCCTTTGTCCACCATTTCGCGCAGACCGATTCTTGGCTGCGTGCTAATCCGCCGACGGTCCAGTGGGAACTGGGCGGCCTGCATTTCCCGCCGCTCAACACGCCCGTCGATCATCCGCTGGTGCAGTCGCTGGCCGCGCATAAATCGGCCGTCGGACGCAAGCCCGATATCAAGGGCTTTGTGGCCGTCTGTGATGCCGCTCATTATGCCGGTGCCGGCGTCGATGGTGTGATCTTCGGGCCTTCGGGCGACGGTTTTCACGGAGACGATGAATATGTTGATGTCGAATCTCTCGTGGAAACCGCCAAGGTAATCGCCGCCAGCGTCATCGACTGGTGCGGCACGAAATAGGCTGGCAGCGATAGCGCACCCGCGAGGACATCGTGCGCCTCGCGGTTGATAGGGGGGCAACTGAAGCGGGGCTACGGCTTCTTCGACTTGGCGCGCACAAGATTGCTAATATGGGTCCATACGCCCGCCAGCCCAGCCGGGTAGACCAGCATGACGGCTATGATCAGCAGCGCCGTGATGATCGGCCGCCAAGCGCCGAAATCGGCCATGAACTCGGCGAAGATCGTCAGCACGAAGGATGCCGCGATGGCGCCGTAGATTGTGCTCGTGCCGCCCAGCAGCACCATGGACAGGATGATCGTGGCAAGGCTCATGCCAAAGACGTCGACGGAAGCGTTGCGCTGGTAGGCGGCGTAGAAGGCGCCCGCGATACCGGTGAAGAACGCACTTGCGGCCAGCGTGATCACCCGCTGGCGTACCAGAGAGATACCACGGCTGATCGCATATTCCTCATTGTCGCGCAGGGCAACGATGCTCGCGCCGGTCTTCGAGCGGACCAGAACCCTGAGGAAGATGGTGCTTGTCAGAAGGATGGCGAGCGCAACATAGAAATAGCCGAACTTGCCGTCGCGTATCAGGTTGACGCCGGGAATGTAGAGCGTCTGGATCCGGACCATGCCCTGCGTTCCGCCTGTGTAGTCGGACTGGCTCAGGATGATCTGCATGACGAGTTGGGCGAAGCCGAAGGTCACCAGGATAATGTATATGCCCTTGAGTCTGAGGATCGGGATGGTCACGACAATGGCAGCGAATGTCGAGGCGGCACCGCTCAGCACGAGTGCGAGCCACGGATCGATGCCGGCAAACTTGGTGATCAGACCATAGGCATAGACGCCGATGCCGAAAAGCGCGAGGTGCCCGAAATTGAATACGCCGCCATAACCCAGGCTGAGATCCCAGTTGGAGGCGACCACGGCATAGATGAAGGCCATGATCAGGACGTGGCGGCTGTAGCTGTCCGGTACGACGAAGGGCAGGAAGGCCAGCACTGCGAAGGCGACGAGCACGAGAGCTGCCTCCCGCTTCCAGTCCATGCGGCCGGGCGACCTGGTAAGAGCAGGCGAAACGCCAAGGGATGTTTCTGTCATGCGAGTCCCCTTGCGCGGGAGCCGAACAGGCCTTCGGGCCGGACCATCAGCATCAGGATCAGCACCGCAAAGAGCAGGGCGGGTGTCCAGTAGAGGCCGAAATAGTAGCTGCAGATCGCTTCGAAGAAGCCGATGAGATAGGCGGCGAAGATCGGGCCGGAAATGTTGGACAGTCCGCCGAACACGACGACGATCAGGGCCTTGAGCAGCGGATCGGCACCCATGACAGGCGACATGAAGCGATAACCGCCCATGAAGATGCCCGCCAGCGCCGCCAGCGCCGCTGCAATCGCGAAGGCGAGCCCGTAAAGTGCGGTGACGTTGAGGCCGACAAGCAGACTGGCGTCCTCGTTCTGCGCGACGGCCCGCAGGGCCAGGCCAAGGCGCGTGCGATTGAGAAACAGCCAGAGCGCGAGGAGGATGATCGGAGTGATGACGATGATCGCAATCTGGTGCAGCGAGACGCCGATGCCGAAGATCTCGGTGTTGCCGGCGATCAGAGTCGGCAGTTGCTTGGAACGCGGTCCCCAGATCTCGAGCGCGCCGTTCTCGATGAGAGACGCGGCCGCGAGCGTGGTGATGACCACGACGAGGACGATGTTGGGCCGGCCGATCATCGGCCGCACGACGCTTGCCTGCAGCAGCCAACCGGCACCTGCCATGATGATCATGGCAAGCGGCAGGACGATGAAATAGGGGATCGACCAGGCGTTGAGCTGCCAGGCGATATAGGCGCCCAGCATCATCATCACGCCATGGCTGAAATTGAAGACGCCGATCGTGGTCCATATCAGCGCCAGGCCAACCGCCATCATCGCATAAAGCGAGCCCTGGAACAGGCCGCCGAAGAGGATTTGCGAGGCTGCGTCCATCATGCCTGCCTTCCGTGGGGTCTGGTGATATGCGTCATCGCTGCTACTGCCCGAAGTAGAGCGCCATGATATCGGAATGATCCATGGTCTCGCCCGGTTTGATCTCGGCCGCGACCTGGCCGTGATTGATGAGATAGAGGTGCTGGCTGAGTTCCAGCAGGAACTCGACGTCCTGCTCGACTACGACGAGCGGGATGCCGCCGGCGGATATGTCGAGCACAGCCCGGCACAGTTCTTCCTTGATCTTCGGTGCGAGCCCCAGCGTGGGCTCGTCCAGGATCAGCATGCGGGGGCTGCTCATCAGCGCGGTGCCGATCGACACCATCTGCCGCTCGCCCCCCGACAGCGTTCGCACTTTCTGGCGCCAGCGTTCGCCGAGCTTGGGGAAGATCTTCAGGGTGCGTTCGCGGTTGACCTCTTCCTCGGCCCGGGCACGCGGCGTGTAGGCGCCGAGCGCCAAGCATTCGCCGATGGTGAGATCCGGAAAGAGCCGATTGCCCTGAGAGGAATGAATGAGGCCGAGCCCGACGATGGAACGGGCGCTCTGATTGGCGATGTCGGTGCCGTTGAACTTGATGGATCCGCCTCGCGCGCGAACCAGCCCCGATATGGCGCGCAGCAGCGTCGTCTTGCCATGGCCGTTCGGGCCAAACAGGCCGACATTTCCATACTTCCCGATCGCCATCGTGAGGTCATGAAGGACGTCGATGCGTCCGTAGCCGGCGGTCAGGTTCTCTATCTCGAGCAGCGGGGTCATACCGCGGCCTTTCTGGTGCCGAGATAGGCTTCGACCACGCGCGGGTCGGCGATGATGCTCCTCGGATCTCCTAGCGCCAGCACCTGGCCCTGGTTGAGCACCAATAGATGCTGCGACAGGCTCATGAGGAAGGTCAGGACGTGTTCGATCAGCAGGATCGTGACGCCGAGCCCGGAAATCCTGCGGATGAGTTCAATGGATGTCTCGATCTCGGGCTTGGTAAGGCCCGAGGCGGGCTCATCGAGCAGCAGCAGGCGCGGCTGCATGGCGACGGCCGTTGCCAGCATGAGGCATTTGCGGTCGAAGACGGAGAGTTCCTCGGCGAGCCGGCCCTGGCTGGACCGCGGCAACCCGACCACATCAAGCGCCTCGACGGCGTTGCGACGCTGCTCCTCCGGAGAGCGGTTGGCCTTGCTATAGGTGGCGCTGATCAGCACATTCTCGAAGACGGTCAGCTTGTCGAAACTCGTCTCGCGCTGGAATGTCCGGGCCAGCCCGAGACGGGCTATTTCGTGCCCGGCCTTGCGATGGATATCGACGCCGTCGAATATGATCCGTCCCCGGTCCGGGCCGAAGGGAATGCCGGTTATCGTGTTGAAAAGCGTGCTCTTGCCAGAGCCGTTGGGTCCGGCAATGCCGAAGATCTCGCCGGGCTCGACCCTGAAGGACACATTATCCAGGGCCCTCAGCGAACCGAAGGCCTTGGAGACGTTTTCGACGTCGAGCAGCGGCATGCTTACTTGATCCAGGGCTGAGGCTTGTATTCGCCGGTGGCGTAGGCCGTGGGCGAGATCAGCGTGCGTTTGCCGTCCCAGATCTGGAAGAACGTGATCGGAATGTATTCGTCGCCCTGCATGGCCAGATGGGTTTTCGGATCGAACTTCAGGCGACCGGCGACCGTCTGCTTGTCGGTTTCGCCAAGGGCCTTCATCACGGCCTGATGGTCCTTAGGGTCGCCGGCCTTTTTAAGCGCGTCATTGTAGAGATGGACGATCTCGTAGAGCGCCAGGCCATAGGTGCCGCTATCGACGCCGTATTTGTCCTTGAACTTCTTGGCGACTTCGTCTGCGCGCGGATTCTTCGGCGAGAAGAGCGGGCCACCGAGAAGGTCATAGACGACACCGTTCGAATTGGTCTTGGTCAGTTCGACGAATTCCGGAACGCTCGGGGCATATTGCAGGAAGACCAGGCTGTTGGTCGGCTGCTCCAGGAACTGGTTGAGGAAGGACGCGGAGTTGCCCGACAGGTAGTCGGTATTGATGACGACGTCCGGCGTGTTCTCGCGGACCTTGGCGAGAATGGAACGCCAGTCCGTGACTTCGCCGAAGGGCACCATTTCATCGACGGTGATCTTCCAGCCCTTCTCTGCGAAGGTCTTCTTCATGCCTTCCGAGATGGTCTTGGAATAGGCGTTGTCGGATGAAATGATCGCGACTTTCTTGTTCGAAATCTTGAGCTTGCCGTCGGCTTCGAGCTTTTCGACGAAGGTCGTGACGTCTGTGTTGTAGGCGTCGAAGGAGGGGGTCCAGGACCAGCAGCAGCCGTATTTCTCCGGATGCGGCGCGATGATGTCACGGGTCTGTGCCGAGGTCGCAGCCAGCACGTAGGGCATTTCCGCTTCGGCCATCGTGTCGATTTCGAAATTGGTCAGGCTGGCATAACCCGTGAGCATGAAATGGACATCGGGATCGCCGATCAGGCGCTCGACCGCGCTGGTGACATTGCCTGCGGACTGGTCTTTCACGTCGCCGACAACAAGCTCGAACATATTGCCTTTGAAGCCCCCGGCGGCGTTCAGTTCATCGACAGCCATCTGGGCGCCGCGCTTGAATTCCTGGCCGTCGGCGCTCGCCGGGCCCGTCAGCGGCGCAAGAAGACCAATCTTGATGACATCGGCGGCGGCCGCCGTCCCAACGGCGCCTGCCAGCACCATGGTGCCGATCGCGGCACAGGCCGCGAGGCGGCGAATACGATCGCTGAAGTAGCTGCTTTTCATGTTTCGGCCCCTCTTTATGGCCGCTGTCGCGGCGTTGGATTTCTTTCAGTATAGGCACGATTGTTTTTCATTGAAAAGAGAATTTCATTGACGGTATCGAAATTGCGCTTAATTTGTGGCTGCCTTACATTGGACATTTGCAGCATCAGGGAGTCTGACAATGAGCGTCCGTCGCCACGAAATCGAAACGACCCACGCCAGGATTGCAGTCCGCGAAAGCGACGGGAAAGGCATGCCGGTTCTGTTCGTCCACGGTAATTCGAGTTCTGGGGCGGTATTTCGAAACCAGTTCGAAGGTGAGATCGGCGAGACCTATCGGATGATTTCCTTCGACCTTCCCGGCCACGGCGATTCATCGGATGCCTTCGATCCCGACCGCAGTTACTGCATGGAGGGCTATGCCGATGCCATGGTCGAAACGCTGAAGCTGATGGGTATCGACAAGGCTGTCGTCTTCGGCTGGTCACTGGGCGGGCATATCGGGCTTGAAATGATCAAGCGCTTTCCAGGCATGCTTGGCCTTATGATCACCGGCACGCCGCCGGTCGCGCCCGAAGAGGTCGGTCAGGGCTTCAAGATCAGCAAGCACATGGGCCTTGCCGGCAAGGAGAGCTTCACCGAGGAAGATGTCGAGAACTATGCGCGCTCGACCTGCGGCGAGCCCTTCGAACCGTTCCTGCTCGATGTCGTGCGCCGCACCGATGGTCGCGCGCGTCGTCTGATGTTCGAGAAGTTCGCAGCCGGCACGGGTGACAACCAGCGCGACATCGTCGCCGGAGCCACGCCGCCGATCGCCGTCGTCAACGGCATCGATGAGCCATTTGTCGATGTCGATTTTGTTGCCAGGGTGAAGTTCGGCAATCTCTGGAATGGCAAGACCTACACGATCGCCAATTCTGGGCACGCGCCGTTCTGGGGCAAGCCCGCCGAATTCGATCCCTACCTGCTCCGCTTTATCAGAGACGTCGCCTGACGAGTGGCGGGGCCACGTTCAGGCGCAGGCGTGCAGGGCGCCTGCAAGCCGCTCGGTCCACTCGGCTATGCCATCCCGGGTCGAGATCAGGTCGTTCCGGATTTCGATGAGAATGGCCGGATAGCGGCGATCGTCCCCATGGATGGGAACCGCATAGTCCCCCGCACGATCGATCACATAGGGAACATTGGCGCCCACATTTATCGACGGGTCCCTGGCGAGCGCCGAAATGACGGCCTCGCCATAATCGCGGGAATGGTCGTAGAGGATGCCGGCGTGCCACGAACGCTCTACACCGAGGAAGACCGGCGTGAAGGAGTGAATGGCAACGATCCTTGTCTTACGTCCAGCTCGGTCGCGCCGATCCAGAAACGATCTGACATGATCATGGAATGGGGTGAAGATCCGGGCGATGCGACCTTCCCGTTCGGCATCGGTCAACGCCATATTGCCTGGTATCGCTGTGCTCTCGGACAGAACCGGAATGGAGGTCGGGCTGTCGAGGGGGCGGTTCAGGTCAATCAGCAGCCGTGAATAGGTGCCGAGGAAGCAGGCCGCATCGAGCCGCTTTGCAAGGCCACGCGCCACGCCCTCAGCGCCGAGGTCCCAGGCGATGTGGCGCATGCGCTCATGAGCGGGGAGCCCGAGATCCGCATAAGCTGCCGGCATATGGCTCGATGCATGCTCGCAGATCAGCACGATGTCGGACGTACCAGATCCATTCACCTCAATGATCGGTGGCGGCCAGTCGCTGCCTTCGTCGAGAGGCATGATCAGTAGACTTCCCTGTAGCGCTGGCAGATGCCGGCCTCGTCGAGCCCGTCCAGCGCGGCGATCTCGTAGGTTTTCATGCCGACGAAGGTTTCCAGGAAGATCGGCTCGAACCACCCGGCCACCACCGGGTCGGCCTTCAGGACGTCGAGCGCATCCGCCAGCGTCTCCGGCAGCCGGACCAGCCCGTTTGCAGACAGCTCCGCCTCACTCATGGCAGAGGGATCGCCGGAGACGATCGGCGGAGCGGGTAGCTCGGCGCGAAGCCCTTCCAGACCGGCGCGGATGATGGCTGCTATGGCCAGATAGGGATTGGCCGTGCCATCGGCCGCCCGGTATTCGATATTGAAGCTCTTCGACGGGTCACGACCGCCGATCGATACCGTCGGGCAGATGCGCAACGTTGCTTCGCGATCCTTGTCGCCGAGCCACGTGTAGGATGAACTCCAGTTATGAGGCCGAAGACGATAGTAGGACGATACGCTCGATGCGGTCAGTGCCGTCATCGCGGGCAAATGCCTGAGAATACCGGCGCAGAACGACGCGGCGCGCGGCGAAAGGCCGGCCGGGCCATTCGCGTCATAGGTAACGGGATCGCCACCGCGGTCGCGCAGGCTGAAATGGATATGCACGCCGCTGCCGACAGATGCAGGATCGGTCTTAGGGGCGAAACTTGCGCGCCAACCACGCACGCGGCAGATTTCCCGGATGATCTCCCGGATGGCGACGGCGCGGTCGGCGGCGACAAGCGCCGGCGCGGGGGCATGGGTCACCTCGAATTGGTCTCTGCCGAATTCCGAAATGATAACCTCGGGTTCGACGCCGGCTTCCTCGAGTGCTGCCATGATCTGCGGCGCGAAACTGTCGGCGCGACGCAAGCCTTCGAAGGATAGAACCTGCGCGTCGGGCAAGTTGGCACCAAAGACCTGGAACTCCTGCTCGACGGCCGTGACGAGGGTCAGTCCTGTCTCGGCCTCAAGGGCGAGGACGGCATCGCGCAGAAGCGTCCGGGTGCAGCATGACCATGGGCTGCCGTCGAGCTCGACGAGATAACCTGGCACCATGTCGAACGGCGTGGCGGCGCCTGTGCTCGTCGTGCGGAACCGTGCCTCTGCATCGGGAATGAGACGAAGGTCGCCCGATGAACCCCAGGGATTGGGGTGGGCGATGGAATTGAACGGGGTCAGCGACAGGTTGGCCTGCAGCCAGCCGACGCCGGTTTCGCTGATCTTGGGCAGAGTGTCGGTCGCAATGAACCGACCGCGCGTGACCGCGGCGACATCTGTGGTTACGATGCCGGTGAGTTCCTTGAGTGCGATCGTCATGTCCGCTCTCCCATCGCCTTGAAGCGGGATACAACCGTCGCGGTGTCCGTCACCCAGCAATAGCCGCCGAATGCCTTGAGCGCCCCGTCATGGCGCTCCGGCGTGATCGAGCAACAAGCATCCGACACACAGGTAACGTAATAGCCGCGGTCGGCGGCGTCGCGCACAGCCATGTCAACGCACTGATCGGTCAGGATGCCGGTGATGATCAGATTGCGAATGCCGAGATTCTTCAGCAGGTAATCGATATTGGTCGAGTTGAATACGCCGGACGACGTTTTCGGAAGCAGGATCTCGTCGCCTACAGGCGCGAGGCTGGGCGGCGGAAGGCCCTCGGGTTGCGATGGCGCGACGTGGATCGGGGTGATCTTGTGGTCGAGTGAGCGATCCCGACCGTCCTCTGTCAGGCTCTGGATGATGGTATGCAGCACTTCGATGCCGTGCGCCCGCGCGGCGGCCAGTAGCTTCACATTGTTGGGAATGGTGGTGGCGGCCGTCTGCCGGTAGAAATAGTGATCCGGACCACGCTCGGGATGGTCGGGGTCGAGGCCGGGTTCGAGCCAGATTCGCTGCATGTCTACCAGCAGCAGCGCCGTCTGGCCGGCCACGTAGGGTCCGTCGCGCCGCATTTCGATTTTTGACATCGTTCTAGCCTTGTTTCGTTGATTTCGGCCCGGGAAAGTCTCGGGTTGCCGGGCGGGTCCCGGTCTGTTCGGTATCCAGCGTGACGCCATTGTCGTGCCGGATCTTCTCGACGCGCTCGATGCGCTTGCGCGTCGTTTCGTCGATGGAGGCGAGAATCTGCGTCGCGAGTGCCTCTACCTGGGCCATGGCGGGCGCCATGGTGTCGTAGGGAGAGGGCACCTCGAGCGGACAGATGATCGTCAGTTCGGCCTGGTCGGCAATCGGCGAGAGCCAGAGATCGGTGAAAAGGATAATCGACACGCCCTGGGCCGCAGCCTGCTGGGAGAAGGACACGACATCGGCCTGGTAGCGGCGATAGTCGAAGACGATGAGCAGGTCCTTCTTGCCGAGGTCCAGCAGCATATCGAAGCTCTGAGCACTGATCGCACCGAGATCCAGCACGCCGGGCCGCATCTGTATGAGATAGCCCGAAAGCATGCCTGCGAGATGGCGGCTGAACCGCCCGCCGAGCAGGGCGACCTTGCCCTTCGTCTCCAGGACCAGCCGCGCTGCGCGTTCGTAGGTGGCGCCCGGCGTCGCGCTGACCGTCCTGTCGATCGCCTCTGACACGGCGTGCAGGTAGGACTCGGCGATCATCGCCTCGCCACCCGTCGGGCGCTTGGTTTCCATCATCAGCAGTGGTGAATGTAACCGCGCTTCCACCTCGGCCAGCAGCTTGCGCTGAAGATCGGGAAAGCCTTCGAAGCCCAGCTTAACCGCCAGTCGCACCACCGTGGCGTCGCTGACGCCAGCCTTCTTGGCGAGATTGGTAGCCGTTCCGAGACCCAGCGTCGGATAGTCTGCCAACAGGAGCTGGACAATGCGCTCTTCCGAGGGTGTCAGCGACAGCCCAGGCGACAACAATATATCGCGAATCGTGTGCTGAGCCATATACTCCCCTCCATAGGAATTTGAAATATATATTGCAGAATGAGAGAAAATGTCAATTTCTGAAATTGTGACTGCACGAGTTGTTCCACCGTTTCGATAACGCGGCGATACGCGGCGGTTGACGCTGCGCTGTAGGCGGCACTTCCTCACATATCACTCAAAACTCGATCGCCATTCCGAAAGATGCCGCTACCACACCCATGGCAAGAATAGGCCATGTGTGGGTAGACCCGGTTTGGCAAGAGTTTTATCGACGTTTTTGCAAAAAGCAGGCCGCTGGCGATGATGCTCTCCGCGGATCGGGTCCGGTCAAGCCCGCGCGCGAGCCCCCGGCGCATAGTGGCTGTCCCTCTCCTTGGCTCGGGCGGGCCACTTTTTACTATCTGGAGTAGTGTTCTCGCGGAGGCGTCTGGATTTGTCTTGTGAGGGCTGCCGATCTTCGACGTGCGAGACGTTGCGTTACGGTCGCTTGTCCGGCGCGAGGACGAGACTGGGGGGAGGCGCCGTGGTCGGTGCACCTTTGATCAGGTCGTCGATATAGGACAGCGCGTTCTGGAGGCCGTTCATCGTGTAGGGCTTTTCTATCGCGCCGAGGGCGCCAGCGAAATCTTCCGGGATGCGCCTGACGTTTCCAGACACGAAGACATACGGAATTTGCCGCTGGGACAGATAATACCCGACATCCACGCCACGGGGCCCGTCAAGCAGATGAATATCGACAAATGCAAATTCCGGCTCGTCGCGATCAATCACGTCTATTGCAGCGGTGTATGACGGCGCCTGTGCAACAACCTCATGTCCCGCCGCCTCGATCTCAAATTCAAGCTCGAGCGCCAAAAGCGCCTCGTCTTCAACAATCAGTATCCGCAACAGCTACTCCGCTTTCTCGCCGACCATCAGGGTCACGCGAACATCTGTTCTATGTCCTTCGACACTGCGCTCGATTTGAGCACCAACTTGCCTCGCGCAGGTATCGAGCATGACCTGGCCGAATGCGTGATCCTCCGGATCGACGGGCACCGGTGAAACCGTATCGGCGACCCTGATCAGAAAGTGTCCGTTGAGCCTGCGAACCTCGAGATGAATTTCGCCACCCCCATCGGCCAGACCCCGGCGCACGGCGTCGCCGACAAGCTCATTGACGATCAGGGCCAGGGGCGAGGCCTTCTCGGCCGGAACATGAACAGGATGAAGGTCAGCGGTAAAACGGATGTCCGACCGCTTCAGCGATCCCACGAGATCGGCCACGAGTTCATTGGCGAAATCCGCGACATCGAAGCGGGTCACGTCATCTGCGGTGAACATCTTGCGCTGAACGGTACTCAGAGCCTCCACGCGATTGAGAACCGAACGAAGCGTCTTTCGAACGGTATCGTTGTTCGACATGCGCGCGTGTAGCTTCGTAATGGAGGCAATGGTCAGCAGGTTGTTCTTGACGCGATGATCGACCTCGTGAACCAGCAGGGTTTGCGCCCGCAGCGCGTCTGTCAATTCCTTGGTCCGCTCGGCGACAGCCTCCTCGGCAAAATGACGCGCGCGCGCCAGTTCGGCCTCTCGGCTCTTGACCGTGGTGAAATCGAGCTGGGAAGCGAAAAAGTAGATGACCTCGCCGGACTTGTCGCGGACCGGGCTGATGAAGAGCGCGTTCCAGAAACTGCTGCCGTCCTTCCTGTAGTTCAGGATATCAACGGAAACATCCTCTTCTACGGCAATCGCCTCTCGTATTTTCGCGATGGAAGCCCGGTCGGTCTCCGGTCCCTGAAGAAAACGACAATTGCGTCCGATCAACTCGTGAATGCCATAACCGGTGAGGCGTGAAAATGCGCTGTTGCAGAAGATGATCGGGTTGTCCTCTTGTCGAGGATCCGTGATCAGCATGGGCATACGGGTCGCTTTGAACGCCGCCGCAAAGGGATCATCGAATTCATGCGCCGCGAGCAAACGATCGCCTGCGTCTATTGCCCCCTGCCTGGAGGTAGGGTCGTTGCTCATAGCTCGTCCTTGATCGACATTGCCCAGAAATGTGTATCGAGCAAAAATGTTCCATCCGCACCGGCAACGAATTGGCCTGGGTTGCGCAAGACCTTCCGTCGGGTATCGCGACGAACACTCCTGCATATCCAAAATTGGGTGGAACCACTCGGGTACGACGCGCGTTTCCGCGCATGTCTGGTACTGCATCGAGCAGCAAGCAGGTGGAATAGGACGAAGCGACGTGAGCTTTTTGGGTTCGGCCGCTTGTTCTGAGCAGGGGGCGGAACTTGAATCAAAACAAAGTGTCTCCGGTCGGCGATGATGTCACGAAGTTGTCGCCGGAGAAGATGGAAAGCGCGCGTAAATCATTCCTTCTCCGACGGTTCTTAATCAGTGCGCGAGGCTATTGGGGGTTTTCCGGCGAAAAGGTAGCGTGGATTTGCACTTTGGGTCTCTTGTTGCTGATCCTCGCAAATCTTTGCTTTCAATACGGTTTCAACGTTTGGAATCGAAGGCTTTTTGATGCCATCGAACAGCGCAACTCATCCACTGTGCTGTTTCTCGCCAAGGTGTTTCCAGTCCTGGTCATCGGCAGCGTGGCGCTGGTAACGACCCAGGTTTATGTTCGCATGCTGATCCAGCGCCGCTGGCGCTCATGGCTGACCGGGCAGCTCATCGCGCGCTGGCTCGCGCACGGGCGCTATTACCAGCTGAATCTGATCGATGGTGACCACAAGAACCCTGAAGCGCGCATTTCGGAGGATTTGCGCATCGCTACGGAATCACCCGTCGACTTCGTTTCGGGCGTCCTTGTCGCTTTCCTCTCGGCCTCCACCTTCATCGTCGTCCTCTGGTCGATCGGTGGCGCGCTGACGCTGCCGTTCGGTGGTTCGACAATCGTCATCCCGGGCTTCCTGGTCATCGCGGCGGTTCTCTACGCCGTGATCACATCGACCTCGATTGCGGTCATCGGACGCAATTTCGTTCAGGTCTCGGAGGTGAAAAACCAGGTGGAAGCTGAGTTCCGCTATACGCTGACCCGTGTGCGAGAAAACGGCGAAAGCATCGCGCTTCTCGGCGGCGAACAAGAAGAGCGCAGCGAACTGGACAGGACATTCGGGAATGTGCGGCGGCAGTGGCGGCTGCTGTCGCACCAGTATATGCGCACCACTCTGGTCTCCCACACGTCGATGCTAGTCGCGGGTGTCGTGCCCGTCCTTCTCTGCGCGCCAAAGTTTCTGGCCGGCGACATGTCGCTCGGCGAAGTCATGCAGGCGGCCTCGGCTTTCACCATCGTTCAGGGCGCTTTCGGTTGGCTGGTCGATAACTACCCGCGACTCGCAGACTGGAATGCCTGCGCCAGGCGCGTCGCCTCTCTCATGACGTCCCTGGATGAGTTGGAACGGGCCGAGGAAAGCGACACGATAGGACGTATCCAGCGCGGCGAGGTGAAGCAGGGCTCGATCCTCAGCCTGCGCGACCTCTCCGTGACGTTGGGAGACGGTCGGGCGGTCGTGAAGGAAACACAGGTCGAGATCGAGCCGGGCGAGCGGGTTCTGGTGGCCGGTGAATCCGGTTCCGGCAAGAGCACGCTGGTTCGCGCCATTTCCGGCCTCTGGCCGTGGGGCGACGGAAGCGTAAGTTTCCGCGAGGGCAGCCGGCTCTTCATGCTTCCACAACGGCCCTACATTCCTTCAGGCTCGCTGCGCCGCGCGATTGCCTATCCGCGAGGAGGCGACTGGTGGACGTCCAGCGATCTCGCCACTGCGCTCGAAAAGGTGGGGCTCGGCCAGCTCAAGGAGAAGATCGATGACGAGGCTCCCTGGGATCACATCCTGTCGGGGGGCGAAAAGCAGCGCGTTTCGTTTGCGCGTCTTCTGTTGCACGACCCGGACATCGTCGTGCTTGACGAGGCAACATCGGCGCTTGATGAAAAGACGCAGGATGCCATGATGGACATGCTCATTCGCGAGTTGCCTTCGGCCACGATCCTCAGCGTCGGCCATCGTGCTGAACTCGAAGAGTTTCACAGCCGCAAGATCACCCTGGAGCGACAGGACGGTGGCGCAAGGCTCGTCAGCGACGTTCATCTCGCGCACTACAGCCGGAGAAAAACTGTCCTTTCCCGCTTGCTGAAGAGAAGTAGACAGGAACCCGCATGAAGGTCATCGACGGCTAGACTGCCGAATTCCATTTGATGAAAAAGTCGCGGCGCGCCATGGTCCACCAGCGCGCCGCAACGCCAGTTCAGGCCACGCTTTCCCGCTTGACTCAGTTTCCGGATTTCGAGCAAGTACGGCGGGAACGTAGCTGGATATTTCTCTCGATCTCGTGGCGCATATTTCGCGCCGGGAGAGTACGCAGCATTTGACAACTTCGATTGAGCGAGGGGCTACGACGGAAATGCAGGCAGATTCCATGCCGAATATCGATCTGGGTGCCCTGTTCGATCACGCACCCAGTCCTTATGTCCTTCTGGACAGTTCTTTCAAGATCGTCGGCATGAACCAGGCCTATCTGGCTGTCACCATGCGGCAACGCCATGAGATCATCGGGCGCAATATCTTCGAGGCGTTCCCCAGTGAGCCGGGCTCGGTCTCCGACGAGATGCTGAGACGGTCGCTCACGACCGTCGTCGAGACGGGAGAACTCGATCATCTGGCGCTGATCCCCTATCCGATCGCAGGCCGGGACGGTTCGATAGAAGAGCGTTTCTGGAGTGCAACGCATACGCCGATCCGCGGCGAGGACGGTGCACTCTACATTCTGCAGAGCACGATGGATGTCACCGAGCTCCATCGCCTGCGGCATCGCGCCGATGGCCGCGACATCGTGATGGAGCGGGCGATCCTCGAGCGGGCGGGCAAGGTCGCCGGCCAGAACCTTCAGCTTTCCAAGGAGCGGGAATATCTGCGCACGCTCTTTTCGCAGGCGCCGAGCTTCATGGCGGTCCTGCGCGGTCCTCGACACGTTTTCGATCTTGCCAACACCGCTTACCTGACCATCATCGGGCGGACCGATATCATCGGGAAGCCGCTCGCCGAAGCATTGCCGGAAGTCATCGGGCAAGGCTTCATCGAAATTCTAGATCGTGTTCTTCAGACCGGAGAACCCTATGTCGCTGACAGCGCGCGCGTGCTGCTCAACAGGGGACCGGGGGGCGCCGGCGAAATCCGTTTCCTCAATTTCGTCTATCAACCGATTGTTTCAAACAAGAAGGTCGAGGGCATCTTCGTTCAGGGCTACGATGTCACGGAACAGAAGCTTGCCCAATCGCGGCTGGAAGATCTGACCACTACGCTCGAGGAGAGGGTCGAGGCACGTACACAGGAGCTGGCGCGCGTCCAGGACATGCTGCGCCAGTCCCAGAAGATGGATGCCATCGGCAACCTGGCGGGCGGGATTGCGCACGACTTCAACAATCTGTTGCAGGTTATCCAGGGCAGCCTGCAGCTCTTAAGCAGGCGGCTGACGGAGGAGAAATCGCTGCGCCTCCTCGACAATGCGATGATGGCGACGACACGCGGGGCGAAACTGTCCTCGCAACTGCTCGCCTTCGGGCGGAGACAGCCGCTGGAACCCAAGGTCATCAACCTCAGCCGGCTGGTGCGCGATCTCGACGATCTGCTGCGGCGAAGCATCGGCGAAGGTATCGAGATCGAGACCATCGTATCGGGCGGTCTCTGGAATACGCTTGCGGACACCACCAATGTCGAAACCGCTCTGTTGAACCTTGCCATCAACGCTCGCGATGCCATGTCGGGCCACGGCAAGCTGACGATCGAGCTTGGCAACGCCTATCTTGACGACGAATATACCCGCAAGGCATTCGGGGTGAGGCCGGGCCAATATGTCATGCTCGCCGTGACAGACACGGGAACCGGGATCTCGCCCGAGATCCTGGAGAAGGTCTTCGACCCCTTCTTCACGACGAAAGCCGAAGGCAAGGGTACGGGTCTCGGCCTCTCGATGGTCTATGGTTTCGTCAAGCAATCCGGCGGCCACATCAATATCTATTCCGAGCCTGGCAAGGGCACGACGGTGAGGATCTATCTGCCGAGGGCAAAGGCGGCGGAGGACGAGTTGCCGGCACCCTCGGCGGCCATCGTCGGCGGCAACGAGACCATCCTTGTCGTGGAAGACGACGATGCGGTTCGCGAGACCGCAGCGGAGCTTTTGCGTGAGCTTGGCTATCAGGTTCTGCTCGCCCGCGACGGCCAGAGCGGCGTGGCCATTGTGGAAAGCGGGATCCGCTTCGATCTGCTGTTTACCGATGTCGTCATGCCTGGTCCGGTCAAAAGCACAGCGCTCGCCCAGATCGTTCAGAAAGCACGGCCGAACGCGGCCGTTCTGTTCAATTCGGGCTATACGGAGAATTCCATCGTCCATGACGGCAAGCTGGACACCGGCGTGAACTTCCTCGGCAAGCCCTATACGCGCGAGCAGCTGGCGCGAAAGGTGCGGCAGGTCCTCGATGAAAAACGGGTGAGCGCACCGCCTCAGCCCGAACCCGGCAAAAAGATTCTGCTCTGCGACGACGAGCCTCTCATTCGCGTTTTCGTCGCCGACATGCTTACCGATCTTGGCCATTCCGTCGTTGAAACGGGCACGGTAGCACAATCCCTGGCCGCATTGACGGCTGACATCGGCATCATGATCTGCGACATTCATCTGCCGGACGGCAGTGGACTGGATCTGGCGGAACAGGCACGCGAGCGCTTCCCCGATCTGCCGATCATCTTCGCAACGGGCGGCAATGTCGATGTTGCGCTCGCCCGAAGCGCAGTGGTGCGAAAACCCTACGATGAAAAAGATTTAGCAGCCGCGATCGATGGTTTGGTTGGCGCCAAATCGGGCTCTTCCGGTGGTTGAAAATCCGAAGATTGTCGCCTGGCATCATCGTGACGGTAGCGAGCCGGTGGCGTCGCCTTAACACGCTGGTTTGACTCGCCTTGATATTCGAGCGCCATGACCAATGATGCGCTTCAGGTCGGCGCGACAATGTCAGCGCTTCGTCTCAACTCACGACCAGATCACTAACCTGTCTCTTCTTCACTGCGAAGGCTTCACCGCAGCCGGACACCGCCAGCTTCGCGTCCATACCATCTCCACCTGGCGGAAAATCGCCGTGTCGATTCATGGCAGACTCTGGAACTTGCCTGGGTTGCCAGGGTCACTCGGGGAAATCGATCGCAAGTTCATTTGGCGACTTGACCCTGCCTGTCTGCAGGTCGACCCTTAATACAGTGGATGAAACTTGATGCAGGTCGGCGTTCCTGTTTGAATGTATTTGCCGGTATCGATCAGCCTCCCGTCATTCTGATCTCGTTCGAATATATCAATTCTGTCTGAATCCTGGTTGGCGCAGAACAGATGTTTGCCAAAAGGGGTAATAGCGAGATTGCGTGGGGTCTTTCCGCCGCAAGGGATGTTTTCGACCAGAGACACATCTCCGCTTTCCTTTGAAATTGCATAGGTAGAGATACTGTCATGGCCGCGGTTCGAGCCGTAGAGAAAGCGTCCGTCGGGTGAAATCTGGATATCTGCACAGTGATTTTCTCGAAAGTTTGCGTCTGATAACGCAGCGACAGAAGCTATGGGCGCAAGGCTGCCGCTCTCTTTATCAATCTCGAAGCTGGCGCAGGTCGAGTTCAGTTCGTTCATGACAAATAGAAAGCGTCCGCTTGGATGCAAAGCCATGTGGCGAGGACCGGCACCCGGCACGCATCTCGTGATCGAGCGCTGCACCAAGTCACGATCGCCGATGAGTTGATAGCATGTGAGGGTGTCACATCCCAAATCGGCGACCACAAAGTGATCGTCACCAATTTCTATTACGCTGTGCGCGTGGCTACGCTCCTGTCTGGTAAGATCGGGGCCAGATCCCATCTGTCGAACCGAGGCGGTAGCTGGCTGCAACGCATAGTGTTTAGTGACCGGATATACAGCCAGTGACTGATCCGGTCCGCCGGTGCCGATGCCGTAATTTACAACAAGCACATGACCACCGTCGCCTGAAACAATACTCTGTGCCGCAATGCTTCCCAGCGTGGATTGGGTGTTGCGATACTCGAGTTTCCCGCTCGCGCGGTCGAATGTGAAGGCCGTAATCAGACCCTCCCTCCATCCAAAGACCTCGGAGGTTACAAAAAGCGCCCGACCGTTTCCTTCGAGCGAAAGATAAGTCGGGTTCTCTATATCGCTATATTTTCCAAGTTCCCGAATTTCCAAAGTATCGCGGCTAACACTGAAGACGCTGAGGCCGGATCCATTTGCCGACGAGAAATAGGGCGTGGGCCGGTTACAGGATCCCACGAAGAGCACGTAAGCGTCGTCCATGTCGACCTCCCAATCGAAACGTCCATGTACATCTCATCGCACAATCGACGGCGCTTGCAAAGATAATCCATATGTGAAAATGATATTCACATAAGAACAATGGGAGGAGGGCGCCGTGAAAACCGGGGCTACCGTTGGAACATCCACGACCTATCCGTCCGACATGCCGGAAGCGCATGCAGCGCTGCCGGTGTGGAATGCCGAGAACTGGTTCTATGAGGACTGGCCGGTGGGTCAGAAGATCAGATCGCTGCGCAGGACCATGGCGGAAGGGGACAGCCATCTCTTCAACACGCTTGTCACCGACATCCATCCCTATGTTCAGGACCAGATGTTCGCGGAGCGCGAAGGGATCTTCGGGCGGCGGCTGATAGCAGGGGCATTCGTATTCTCAGCCGGATTGGGGCTGGTCGCCACGAATTGCGTGAACGCCTTTTCCTACGGTTACGACAGGCTTCGTTTCATAAAGCCGGTCTTTATCGGCGACACCATCTACGCAATCCGGACCAATCTCGAGAAACGGCCCCGCTATAAGGATCTGGGGCTTATCAGGGCCAGCTACGAGGTCTTCAAGGGAGAGGGCGAGCTGGTGCTCTACTGCGAGCATCTCCAGACAGTGAAGTACAAGAATCCGGCGGATTTCGTCGGCCTGACAGAAAAGTAATCTGCAATGACTGAGAAAAACGAACTTCCCTTGAGCGGCTTGGTCGTGGTCGACATGAGCCAGTTTCTCTCCGGCCCCTACTGTTCGCTGCGGCTGATGGATCTTGGCGCGCGGGTCATCAAGATCGAGCGTCCCGACGGCGGAGATCTTTCACGCCGCCTCTATCTCAGCGACACCGAGATCGGCGGCGATTCCACCATCTTTCATGCGATCAACCGTGGCAAGGAAAGCTTTGCCGTCGATTTGAAGAACGAGGACGATCTCAAGGCATTGCGTGCTTTGCTGCTGAAGGCCGACGTCCTCATTCAGAATTTCAGGCCTGGCGTGATCGAGCGGCTGGGCTTTCATTATGACGCGGTGAAGCAGATCAATCCGCGGCTCGTCTACGCGTCGATCAGTGGCTACGGCGAGGAAGGGCCATGGGTCAAGCGGCCGGGGCAGGATCTTCTTGCGCAATCGCGCTCCGGCGTCATGTGGCTGAACGGGGACGAGAACCAGGGGCCTGTGCCCTTCGGGCTTGCCATCGGCGACATGCTGGCAGGGGCGGCGGCATGCCAGGGCATTCTGGCAGCGCTGGTTCGCCGTGGCATCAGCGGCAAGGGCGGGCTCGTCGAGACAAGCCTCATGGAAGCGCTCATCGACTTCCAGTTCGAAGTGCTGACAACGCACTTGAACGACGGCCGACGGCTGCCGAAGCGCGCGAGTTTCCGCAGCGCGCACGCTTATCTGTCGGCGCCCTACGGCGTCTATGCGGCAGCGGACGGCTATCTGGCGATTGCCATGACGCCGATCCCCAAGCTTGCCGACCTCCTCGATATGCCGGAGCTCGATCCCTATCGTGACGATCCCTCCAGCTGGTTCATCGAGCGCGACCGGATCAAGGAGTTGATTGCCCGGCGTATTGCCATGAAGACGATCGACGAGTGGCTGGCGGTTCTCGATCCGGCCGACATCTGGTGCGCCAAGGTGCTGGACTGGCGCGAGATGATGGACAGCGACGGCTTCAAGTCGTTGGACATGCTGCAGACTGTCGAGCGGGAGGACGATGTCTCCATCGTCACGACGCGCTCACCACTTCGCGTCGATGGCTTGCGTGCGAAATTCGATCGCGCTGCGCCGAGGATCGGCGAGCATAGCGATGCCATTCGCAAGGAGTTCGGCCTGTGAGTAAGGTGGTTCTGAAAGGCATGACCTGGAGCCATCCCCGTGGCTATGATCCGATGGTCGCATCATCGCGCCTCTTCAAAGATGAGACCGGCATCGAGGTTCAATGGGACAAGCGCTCGCTGCAGGATTTCGAGACATATCCGGTCGAGGAACTCGCCCGCAGCTACGATCTGATCGTCATCGATCATCCGCATGTCGGCCAGATAACCCGCGAAAACTGCCTGCTTCCGCTGGATATCGCCGGACGCGAAAATGATTTGGCAGCGTTGAAAGCGGGAAGTGTAGGTGCGTCCTTCGAGAGCTATAAATTCGAAGGCAGGCATTGGGGCTTTCCGATCGACGCGGCCACGCAGGTCCAAGCCTATCGGCCGGACGCGCTTGCCAGGCCGGCCCGCACCTGGAGCGACGTTCTCAATCTCGCGCGCGAAGGTCGGGTACTCTTGCCGCTTCGGCCGCCCCACACGTTGATGGTGTTCTATACGCTTACCGCAAACCGCGGACACGCCTGCAGCGTCAAAGGCCCCGATCTCGTCAATCCGACTGCCGGCGAGCAAAGCATCGATCTGATGCGCGAGATTTCCGGGCTGATCGATCCCACCTGCTTCGACATGGACCCGATCGCCGTGCTGGAGAGAATGGCACAGCCCGGAAGTCCCTTCGTCTGCTCCCCGCTGATCTATGGCTATGTCTCCTATGCGTTCCCAGGCGTCAGACCGCATCTGGTCAAGTTCGCGGACATTCCGGAGGTCGGAAATCTGGGGCCGGTCGGCTCTGCGCTGGGCGGGACAGGCATCGCGGTCTCGGCTTTTTCAGCCCACAGTCAAGAGGCTGTCGCATTCGCGTACCGGGTTGCCAGCGCCGACGTCCAGCGTGGCATATACGCGGCTTCGGGAGGGCAACCTGGCCATGCGGCAGCCTGGGAGGACGATGAGGTCAATGCGGCCGCCTCGGATTTCTACCGCGACACGCGAGCGACGTTAGAGGGCGCCTGGGTCCGGCCCCGCCATGACGGCTACATGCGGTTCCAGCAGGAAGGATCGGACAGGCTGAACGAAGGGCTGAAACGCGGACATCGGTCGTCGGAGATCGTCGCGGACCTTAACCGGATGTTCGCATCGAGTTTTTGAATGGACGTCTTCGGGAGGAACCGGGCGTCATGGTGGAGGAGGAAGTCGCATGAACAAGAGTCTCTGCATTTTGCTGGCAGGTGTGAGCCTGACGGCCGCCAGCCTGCCCGCTTTGGCGCAGGAAGGCGTTTCGACCGTCATCTCCGGCTTGCCGGACCTTCTCAAGGCGCAATATGACGGCGCGCCGCAGAAGATCCTGCCCTCGGCGCTGGGAAACTGGACGCCGCCCAAGAAGCCGTGGAAATGGTGCCATTCCGAATCCTATCAGGGCAATCCATGGCGCGTCACCGTGACCAAGGAACTCAAGCGTCTCGTCGACGGTCTGATCGCCAATGGTACCGTGTCCAGCTTCGAAGTGTCTGACTCCAACAACGACGTCAGCCAGCAGATCAACCAGATCCGCGCCTTCATCGACAAGGGTTGCTCGATCATAACCTCGATCCCCGGTTCCGCAACGGCGCTCGACGATGCGATCGATACAGCCGCGAAGGCCAACATCCCCTTCGTAACGGCCGCCGGCTCGGTGACCAGCGCCAACGCGATCAACGTGGATTCGAACTATTCGCGATGGGGCTATGACATGATGACCGCCATCGACAAGACCCTTCCCAAGGGAGGCAACGTGCTGATGGTGGAAGGTATCGCCGGACATCCCATCGTGGCGCAGGAACGCCAGGGTGCGGACAAGGCGCTGGCCGAGGACAAGACGCTTAAGGTCGCCCGCTCGGTCAACGGCAACTGGACCGCCAATGTCACCAAGACGGTCGTTCTTCAGGCCATCGCGACCAACCCTGCGCCGATCGATGCGGTCTGGACCACCGGCAGCGAAAGCCGCGTCGTGGCCGAAGCCTTCGCGCAGGCCGGCCGTCCGGCTCCCCTGATCACAGGCTCCATCACCGGCGATGCGCTGGGCTACTGGAAAGCCAATCCGGACAAGTATCGCTTCGAAGGCCATGCTTTGCTTCCGCACTGGACCGCGCAGACGCTGTTTCGCGTCGCCGTGCGGATACTGGATGGGCAGAAGCCGAAGCTGAACACGCTGATGATCCCGATACCGGCGGTGCACAATGCGGATTTGGCAAGCTGGTACAAGCCCTGCATGACACCTGATGCCGTCTCGGTCTTCCCAATTCCGCCGAACGACCCGATGCCGGAGGATCTGTTGAACGCCTATTTCGACAATGCCAAGCCGACGCAGGGCTGGGACTATTCCAAGACTCCCGACGCCTGCGCCAAGTAGACTGTGCGCCAGGCAACTTGGCTGACCGTAACCTGCCCGACTGCGGCATTTGCGCCGCAGTCGCTTTTGGATCCAGATCGATGCTTGCAATTGATGGAATATCGAAGCGCTACGGGGAGACTGTGGCGCTTTCGGACGCGACGATTACCTTCCGCGAAGGGACGATCCATACCGTGCTCGGCGAAAACGGTTCAGGCAAGAGTACGCTGGTCAAGATATTGTCCGGCATCGTTCAGCCGGACGAGGGGCGCATAAGCCTTGATGGAGCGGCCTTCCGGGAAAGGACGCCGGCCGGCTATCAGAGAGCCGGTCTCGCGACGGTTTTTCAGGAAATTCTGATTGCCCCTGACCGGAGCGTCACCGACAATATTCTGCTGGGTCTCGATGGTCTTTTCAGCCGCGTGGTGCCGCGCGGAAGACGGAGGGAGACGGCGGCGGCGGCACTTCGGCGCTTTGCGGTCAGCGACATTCCGCTCGATGTCAGGGCCGGCAGCCTGCCGCTTGCCGCTCAGCAGCTTGTCGTGCTTGCGCGGGCGGTGGTGCGGCAACCGCGCGTCCTCATCCTCGATGAGGTGACGGGCGCGCTCGACTTTGCCGACCGCGAGTCGGTTTTCGGCCTGATGCGCGAACTGGCAAAAGCCGGCAGCCTGCTGATCTTCATTACGCACAGGATGGACGAGGTGAAGAGCCTGTCGGACCGCATTTCGATCCTGCGCGGCGGCAAGGTCATCAAGACCGAGGACGCCGGCGTGTCGACTTCGGAACAGCTTCTGGCCGCCATGGCGCCGCAGATGGCCGAGGAGCTGAGCCATGTCTGAGACACCGAGAATGATCATCGACGATCTTGCGCTGAAACCTGGTTCCAGCCCGTTCTCGCAAAAGCTGCAGCGGGGAGAGATTGTCGGTCTAGCGGGACTGGACGGCCACGGTCAGCAACGGTTCCTCGAAACGCTGGCGGGGCTGGAGAAGCCACCGCGTGGAACGGTATCGATAGCAAGGAATATGGAATACGTTTTGTTGAAAGGATTTCGCCACGGTGTTGCCAACGGCATTGCCTATCTGCCGCGCGACAGGCGGGCCACCGGCATCTTTCCCTCCATGTCGATACTCGATAACTTCGCCATCTCGACGGTATGGCGCGACACTTCGGGCGGCATCATCCGCACGGCACGGCGCGGCGCGCGTTTCGAACAATACCGGCAGCGGCTTGCCATCAAGGCGCCGGACCCGAAGGCGCCCATAACGACACTGTCGGGCGGCAACCAGCAAAAGGTCCTGCTCGCGCGGGCCCTGGCGCTTTCCCCCGAAATCCTCCTGCTCAACGATCCGACGCGCGGTGTCGATGTGGCGACACGGCATGTACTTTACGACGTGTTCCGCGGGGTTGCCCGAGAGGGTATGACCCTTGTCATCCTGTCCAGCGAGATCGAGGAAATCCTGCTTCTCTGCCAAAGGGTTCTCGTCTTCCGAGAACATGAGTTGGCGGCAGAGTTGGCCGGCGACGAGATGAGCACGGAAGGAGTGATTTCGGCCATGTTCGGAAAGGCGGCGTGATGGGCAACCTGTCTTCTGCGGCTGCAGGGTTCCTGCGCAGCGCCGGGTTCGCAATCGTTCTCTTCGTGCTGCTGCTGGCCGTCAACCTGCTGCTCAATCCGGCGCGCTATCTCCCGGGCAACTGGGGCACGCTGATCGGCCTTGCGGCGCCGCTCATCGGAGCCTCGCTGGCTTCCGCTCCCGTCATCCTGGCAGGACGCGGCGGGATAGACATTTCCGTGGGGCCGGCCATGGGCTTCGTCAATGCAGTGGTCATCCAGGCGCTGTTTCTCAATCTCGGCATCGCTTCGCCCGCTCTTCTGATAGGGGCGGCGCTTCTGACGGGCTTGGCCGTCGGCGCCATCAACGGTCTACTTGCGACAATCGTTCGTATCCAGCCGATCGTGGCGACGCTCGGCACCTACCTCGTCCTCGCAGGCATCACGCTCACCATCGTTCCGGCGCCGGTCGGGCCGGCTCCCGCATGGCTGAAGGCCATGTCGGCGAGCTGGTCGGTATTGCCGCTGGCCGCCATTCTCGTCATATGGCTCGGAATCAGGCGTCTTCCCTATTACGATCTGCTGATGGCGGTCGGCAGCGATGACCGGGCCGCCTATAGCGCCGGCGTGCCCGTTACCAAGGTGCGCTTCGTCGCCTATCTGATCACGGGCCTATTCTCCGGGATTGCCGGCCTGATGCTGACGGCCCTGATCGGCTCCGCCGACCCGAATATCGGCGCGAACTATACATTGATCGCCATAGCCTCGGTCGCGCTGGGCGGCGTCAGCCTCGCTGGCGGCAGAGGTGGACTTGCAGGTGCTGCCCTCGGCGCCATTGACATCTTTCTCCTGCAGAGCGTGCTGACATCCTTCAATGTCTCGACCTACGTCCTGCAGATTGCCTATGGCACGATCCTCGTTGCCGCAGTCGTGCTGACGGCCTTGCAGGAAAAGCTATTCAACGGAGTACGCGCCCGATGAGATCAAGTGGTTTTCTCGGCGGCACATCGGGCAGGGCGCTCGCGGCCTTCCTGATCGTGATCGCCCTCCATGTGGTCGGCACGATGCTGATACCTGGATATTCGCAACCCTTCGCGATCCGGGCATTGCTGGTCCTTGCGTCCCTTCTGGCCATAGCCTGCATCGGTCAGACGCTCGTCGTCATTCTCGGTGGTATCGACCTGTCCATTCCGTTCGTGATCGGATTTGCCAATGTCGTCGCAGCGCAGCTCTACGGGGAGCAATGGAATTTCGGGCTTGTCTGCGCGGTGGTGGGCCTTGGTGCCCTGCTGATCGGCGCCTTCAACGGCTATGTTTCGCGCCGGCTGGATATCCATCCACTGATCGTCACGCTGGGGACGGGGATGGTGACGCAGGGCGCGGTGCTTTTGTGGACAGCCGGCTTTCCCTCAGGCTCGGCGCCTCAGGCCGTCTCCGATTTCGTTTCCATCGGCGGGTCCGCCGGACCGCTGCCCGTGCCGTGGATCGTCCCTGCTGTGGTCGTCCTCGGGTTCCTCGTCGCAATCCTCCTGGCGCGCACGCCATACGGCCGGCGCCTATATGCGCTGGGCAGCAACCCGGGCGCGGCACCCCTTGCGCTGATCGATCCTGTTGCTATGTGGACCATTACCTTTGCGCTCAGCGCATTCTGCTCAGCCATCACAGGCGTGTTGCTTCTCGGCTTTACCGGCTCGGCCTATGGCGACGTCGGTCAGCCCTATCTGTTCCAGACGATCGCAGCCGTCGTGGTCGGCGGCGCCGCCATGGTCGGAGGGCAGGGCAGCTACCTTGGCACGATTGCCGGCGCTCTTGTGCTGACGGAGATCAACACGCTGCTGATCGGCCTGGGCTTCCAGCCGTCTGCCGTTCAAGCGGCTCTCGGCGTAATCATCGTGCTCCTCGTGTCGCTCTATGGGCGGGAGCGGCATGTGAGCAAGACGATCTGAGGACTAAAGGGTCCACAGCCGTCTGGCATTGCCGGAAAAGAGCTTCGTCCGTTCCGTCTCGCTGCAGCCCGCAAAAAGGGCCTGCGTCGCTGCCACCCAGGTGGAGAGCCCGCCACCGAGGGTGCAGACAGGCCAGTCGCTGCCCCATATGAGCCGGTCCCAGCCGAAGCTCTCAGTCACCTGCGAGACGTAAGGTCGTAGCGTCTCGACGTTCCAGCTTTCGGCCTTCGCATAGGCGACGATGCCTGACACTTTGCAGGTGATGTTTGGCCGTTTCGATATCGCCTCGATGCCCTTCTTCCAAGGCTCGAAGGCCTCGCTTGCGATGGCTGGAACACCGCAGTGATCGAGCACGAAGCTGACATCAGGCGCGAGGTCCACCAGCGCGGCGGCCTTCCCTATCTGATGTGGGAGCACGCAGAGATCGAAGGTCAGCCTGCTGCCGGACATACGCCGGATATTCTCGCGAAACAGAGCGCTTTCCGAAAGCTCGTCGGGCATCACATGCAGAACGCGGCGGAAGCCCTTCACGAAGGGATCAGTGAGCTGTGCTTCGAGGTAGGCGGCAAAATCCTTGCTCTCGGGCCTGCAGGCGGCGATCGCACCCATGAGCAGGCTTCCCTGCACCTGCGACAGCCCGCGCACTATCTCTGTTTCACGCTGTATATCGCCTTCGGCGACATCGACTTCCATATGCAGCGCTCCTGCAATGCCGCAGCGCCTCGCTTCGAGCTGATAGGCCGCATACAGGAAATCGTGGTCAAGCGCCGGAACACCCGAAAGCCAGGGGTATGAAAGTACCGAACGGTCGATGAGATGCAGGTGTGTGTCGATCAGCATAGCGTCCTCCTTCGGCATCGGTCCGCGAGCAGACAATTCATGGGTAAACAATACCTACCGTGCGGCGCCTACGTCCGATCCTGCAAGCAGCGACAATTGCTCAGCCGTCTTCTGGAGCAAGCTGATCGTCTGCGTTATGTCGGGTGCATTGGGCGCATTGACCAGCGCGATATAGGGACAGGTCAGGGCGGCGATGCCGCGTCCATCCGGACCGAGGATCGGCGCCGAGAGGTTATAGACGCCGGCCGTTTGGGCGCTGGCCATCATCTCGTAGCCGCGAGCCCGGATCTGATCCAGGCGCTCGTAGAATTCGGGGCTCCGGGCTATATGCTCGCCGCTGCGTGAGTGCTCTGCGATCATCATATCGCGCTCCTCCGGACTGCGGTATGCGAGCAGGACGTGACCGGAACCGGTATCGAATAGGTTTATGTGCGAACCCACGCGAATGGAGATGCCCCAGTAGTCTGGGGCCTCCTGCTGGGCAATGACGACGGCAGAGCCACGGTCGAACACAGCGAGATGGTTGGCTTGTCGGGATTTCTGTGCCAGTTCGCGCATCAGCGGCGTGGCGAAGGAGGCCAGGCGCCGCGTCGGCGCGTGCAGTTGCGACAGCCCGAACAGCTTGAGCGTCAGTCCGAAGCGGTCGCCTTCCAGCTTCGTCACATAGCCACGACGAACGAGGCGATCCAGCATCCGATAGAACTCGTTCGGGCTTCGGTCGAGCCGCTTCGAGATTTCCGCCTGCGTCAAACCCTCTTCGACGCTGGCTAGCAATTCAAGAATATCCAGACCCTTGTCCAGCGCCGGTGCGCGGTATCGGTCTGCGTCTTCCATTTCCATGTACCCACTCTCCCGTGAATGTTCCCTGCATATACGCAGATGAGGAAACGGAGAAGAGAAACTTTCACTTGACGAAGCGCCGGGTTTGTCGTTTGTATATAAAAATAAAACTCATATTTGGGTAATTGGTGCCGGGAGGGCACCGCTAAGGGAGGAGCAGACGATGAAACGACTGATTGCCAGCCTTGCTGCTGGAATATCCTTGATCTCAAGCGTAGCAGGCGCTGCGGATTTGCCCGGCAAGTTCGAAGGCGTGACCATCGATGCCAAGCTGATCGGCGGCCAGCAATACGAGCCGCTCTATGCGCGCATTGCCGAATGGGAGAAGGCGACGGGTGCGAAGGTGAACGTCGTGTCGAAGAAGAATTATTTCGACCTCGACAAGGAAATCAAATCCGATATGGCCTCAGGCGATATCAGCTGGTGCGTGGGATCCAACCATTCGTCCTTCGCGCCGATCTATGAAGGGCTTTACACGGACCTGAAGCCCCTGTTGCCGGCCGAGGAGATCGCAAAGTTCGTTGATTCCACGATCGCCGCATCGACCATTGACGACAAGCTGGTCATGCTGCCGCGTGCCCAGTTCGACGTCTCGGCGCTCTATTACCAGAAGAGCCTCTACACCGACGATGCGAAGAAGACAGCATTCAAGGCCAAGTATGGCTATGATCTTGCTCCGCCGAAAACCTGGAAGGAAGTGTCCGACCAGTCGGTTTTCTTTGCCAATCCTCCGAATTTCTTCGGAACCCAGTTCCCCGGCAAGGAAGAGGCGATCAACGGACGCTTTTTCGAGATGCTTGTCGCCGAAGGCGGAGAATATCTCGACAAGGACGGCAAGCCGTCCTTCAACTCCGACGCCGGCGTTCGGGCGCTCGACTGGTTCGTCAACATGTACAAGGCGAAGGCCGTGCCTGCCGGCACCACCAATTATCTCTGGGACGATCTCGGTGCGGGTTTTGCCTCCGGCACCGTCGCGCTCGATCTCGACTGGCCGGGCTGGGCGGCCTATTTTAACGATCCGAAGTCCTCGAAGGTCGCCGGCAATGTTGGTGTCGTCGTCCAGCCGGTCGGCTCGGCTGGCAAGCACACGGGCTGGTCCGGCCATCACGGCTTCTCGGTGACCGAGAAGTGCGGTCACAAGGATGCGGCCGCTTCGCTCGTATGGTGGCTCACCAACGAGGAGAGCCAGAAGCTTGAGGCAGCAAACGGCACTTTGCCAACACGCAAAGCGGTCTGGGACTGGGACATTCAGCAGGCGGCGAACGATCCTTACAAGAAAGAAACGCTGGGCGCCTTCCAGGAGGCGATGAAATACGCCTTCCCGGTTCCCCGCACGCCGGAATGGATCGAGATTTCCAACGCCGTTTATCCGGAGCTGCAGTCGGCAATCCTCGGTGACAAGACGTCCAAGCAGGCGCTCGATGCGGCTGCCGAGAAGGCGACGACCATCCTCAAGGATGCCGGCAGCCTCTGACCTGCGCCATTCCCGCACCCGGTGACGGGTGCGGGCCTCGAACCGAAATGAAACTGCCGAAGGCCGTCGCGGCGGTCCAGGCCACCGGCCGAACGCTGCGCGGGAACGGTCATCAGCAGCATTCCGGCCAGGCTGGAATGGGCTCGACAGGTACTGTCCATGTTAAAGAAAATCTCTCCACCGACGCTTCTTCTTTTACCGGCAATCATCCTGCTGGTCGCGGTGGTGCTGTTTCCGCTGCTTCTGTCCCTTTATTCCAGCTTCACGCCTTTCCGGCTGACCCGGCCGAACACGCTCTTCGTCTTCATAGGCCTGCGCAACTACATGCGCATCCTCACCGACCCGGTCTTCCTTGCCGCCTTTGTCCGCACGGTCGTGCTTCTGACGATAGCTCTGAACCTCGAGATGCTTCTTGGGCTGGGGCTGGCGATCCTTGTGAACAAGGCCACGCACGGCAAGCGCATCCTACGCACCATGATGCTTTTTCCCATGATGTTCTCACCTGTGTTGGTCGGCTTCCAGTTCAAGTTCATGTTCAACGACAATGTGGGGATCGTGAACAATGCGCTGCAGTCGCTTGGCATCACTGAGACGGCGATCCCCTGGCTGATCGACGGCAATCTGGCACTGTTTTCCATCATCGTTGCAGAAGTCTGGTCCTCCACCTCGGTCTTTGCCATCCTCATTCTGGCAGGCCTCTATGCCATGCCGCAGGAGCCGGTGGAGGCCGCGAAGGTCGATGGCTGCACGCCGTGGCAGACCTTCCGCTATGTCACGTGGCCATTCCTCATGCCCTTTGCCTTCATCGCCATGACCATCCGCTCGCTTGACGTCGCTCGCGCGTACGACATCGTCCAGATCATGACGGACGGCGGCCCGGCGCGCCGCACGGAGCTGATCTGGACCCTCGTCGGGCGCACCGCCTATGCGGATGCACAGATGGGTCTGGCAAATGCGATGGGCTACGTTTCGATCCTGCTTTCCATCGTCTTTACCGTCTATTTCTTCCGCAAGCTGGCAGCGGCGCGGACCCAGATCGGAGCGGAGTGGTAAACATGGACCGCAATTCCCAACATCGTATCCGCCGCCGGGTTGAAAAGGTCGCCTATCTCATCGGCCTCTTCATCGCCATGATGATCATCTGCCTGCCCGGTGTCTGGATCGTGCTCAGCTCGCTGCGCCCGACGGTGGAGATCATGGCGAAGCCGCCCGTGTGGATACCGCACTCTCTGTCACTCGATGCCTATCGCTCGATGTTCGGCGGGCTCGGTCAGGGCGGCATCCCGGTGCTGGACTATTTCCGCAATTCGTTGATCATCTCGATCACCTCGACGGTCATCGCGCTGGTGATCGGCATGTCAGGCGGCTATGCCTTCGCCCGTTTCCGCTTTCCCGGCAAAAATACGGTGTTCCTCGGTCTGATGCTGTCGCGATCGGTGCCCGGCGTGGCGCTGTCGCTGCCGCTATTCATGGTCTATTCGCGCATCGGCATCATCGACACTCATTTCGGCTTGATTGTCACCTATGTCGCCTTGAACGTCCCCTTCACCATTTGGCTGATCGACGGCTTCTTCCGGCAGGTGCCGAAGGACCTCGCGGAAGCCGCGCAGATCGACGGCTGCACGCGCTGGCAGGCGTTCTGGCAGGTGGAATTTCCGCTGGCCGGACCCGGCATCGCTTCGGCCGGAATATTTGCCTTCCTCACCTGCTGGAACGAATATGCGCTCGCCTCTCAGCTGACGCGATCGGTCTCCTCTAAGACGCTGCCGGTGGGTCTGCTCGACTACACGTCGGAATTCACGATCGACTGGCGCGGCATGTGCGCGCTCGCCGTCATCATGATCATCCCGGCACTCGCCCTCACATTCATCATTCAGAAGCATCTGGTGTCAGGTCTGACATTCGGTGCGGTCAAAGGTTGACAGCATGGCCCAGGTCTCCCTCAAGAAACTCGTCAAGCGCTATGGAGCGCTGGAAGTCGTCCACGGCATCGATCTCGAGGTAAAGGATCGCGAGTTCGTCGCCCTGGTCGGTCCATCCGGTTGTGGGAAATCGACAACGCTGCGGATGATCGCCGGGCTGGAGCCCATCTCTGGCGGCTCGCTTGAAATCGGCAATACCGTTGTCAACGACCTGCCGCCGCGGGACCGGAACATCTCGATGGTGTTCCAGTCCTACGCTCTCTATCCACATATGACGGTGCGCGAGAACATGGGCTTTTCGCTGAAGATCGGCAAGCGGCCGCAGGCCGAAATCGATCGCCGCGTCAACGAGGCCTCCGCCATTCTCGGGCTCGAGGCGTTGATGGAGCGTCGGCCGGCGCATCTGTCTGGCGGTCAGCGCCAGCGCGTGGCGATGGGCCGTGCGATCGTGCGTCAGCCGGAAGTCTTCCTGTTCGACGAACCGCTTTCCAACCTCGATGCCAAGCTGCGCACCCAGATGCGGACTGAAATCAAGAAGCTGCATGCCAAGGTGCCGACGACGGTCATCTACGTCACGCACGACCAGATCGAGGCCATGACACTGGCCGACCGCATCGTCATCATGCGGGATGGCCATATCGAGCAGGTCGGCACGCCCGACGAGGTGTTCAAGAGGCCGGCGACCCGGTTCGTCGCCGGTTTCATCGGCTCGCCGCCGATGAATATTGAGGAGGCGACAGTAAAGGCAGGAACTCTGGTCTTTGCCAGTGGCGACAGTCTTCCGGTTCCCGAACAATTCCGCGCCCGAGTGAAGGATGGCGACAGGGTCGCTTTCGGGCTTCGTCCCGACGACATCTTCCCAACCGGGCATGGGCTTTCGGCAGGCGACGCGAGCGCCGTGTACGAAATTGCCTTGCCGGTCTCGATAACCGAGCCGCTTGGAAACGAGACCCTCGTCTTCATCGAATTCGCCGGCCGGGAATGGGTGTCGCGCATGCTCAATCCGCGCGGCCTCAAGGCCGGGGAACAACTGGCGATGAGCTTCGACCTCTCGCAGGCGCATCTCTTTTCTGTCCAGACCGGCAAGAGCCTGACAATCTGAGGAGGGGCGATCATGGCCCGCATCGAACATATTGAACTGAGAATGGTCGACCTGCCGCCGAAAGTGAAGCGGACGGATGCGATCCAGAGCTTCGTTTCCCAGGAAACGCCGATCGTGACGATTACGGATTCCGACGGAGCGGTCGGCACGGGTTACAGCTATACGATCGGCACCGGCGGCTCGTCCGTCATGCGGCTGCTGTCCGACCATCTGGTGCCCCTTCTGATCGGCGAGGATGCAGACTGCATTGAGGCAATCTGGCACAAACTGGAATTCGCCACGCACGCCACGACGATCGGCGCGATCTCCGCGTTGGCTCTTGCGGCCGTTGATACGGCTCTCTGGGATCTGCGCGCCCGGAAGCAGATGCTGCCGCTCTGGAAGCTTGCGGGGGGCGCCAAGGAAAGCTGCCCGCTTTACACGACCGAAGGTGGTTGGCTGCATATCGAGAAGGAGGCGCTGGTCGAGGATGCTCTGCAGGCGAAGGCCAAGGGTTTTTCCGGCTCCAAGGTGAAGATCGGGAAGCCGCATGGCTCGGAAGATTATGCTCGTTTGTCGGCCATGCGGCTTGCCCTTGGCGACGGCTACGAGATCATGACTGATTGCAATCAGGGCTTCACTGTCGATGAGGCTATCCGGCGGGCAGCGCGACTGCAGGAACTCGACCTTGCGTGGATCGAAGAGCCTCTGCCTGCCGACGATCTCGACGGGCATATCCGCCTGACACGATCGACACCGACGCCGATCGCGGTGGGTGAATCCATGTACTCGGTCCGCCATTTCCGCGAATACATGCAGAAGGGAGCCTGTTCTATCGTTCAGGTTGATGTCGCCCGCATCGGCGGGATCACGCCGTGGCTCAAGGTGGCGCATGCGGCCGAGGCCTTCGACATTCCCGTCTGCCCGCACTTCCTGATGGAGCTGCATGTCAGCCTGACCTGCGCCGTTTCTAACGGCAGATATGTCGAATATATTCCCCAGCTCGACGACCTGACCACCAAAGGCATGGAAATCCGCGATGGCCGGGCGATTGCTCCATGCGAGCCTGGCATCGGCATAGCCTGGGATTGGGAGGCGGTGAAGGCCCGGTCGATTCCAGAATTCACCACCGAAGTGCGCGGCTGAGGAGGCTAGCTATGCAGCGGATGGGTATGGTCATCGGCCTCGAACCGTCGAAGGTCGCGGAGTACAAGGCGTTACATGCGGCGGTCTGGCCGGAAGTGCTGGCGCTGATCAAGGCCTGCAATATCACCAACTATACGATCTTTCTGAGGGAGCCGGAAAACCTGCTCTTCGGCACCTGGGACTATGTCGGGACGGACTTCAAGGCCGATATGGCGAAGATGGCGGCCGACCCGAAGAACCAGGAGTGGTGGTCGGTCTGCATGCCCTGCCAGAAGCCGCTTGCGACACGCAGGGAAGGCGAGTGGTGGGCGATGATGGAGGAGGTGTTTCATGCGGATTGAAGGGTTTACCCCATGACGTTTGACTCCGGATCATTGCGCCAGTGGTGGCCAAAGCCTGTTCATCCCCGGCCGATTGTCATTTTCGGCGCGGGAAGCATCGTCGGCGACGCGCATCTTCCGGCCTACAGGAAGGCCGGCTTTCTCGTTGCCGGAATATTCGATCCGGATGGTGCAAAGGCGAGGGAACTGGCGGAGCGCTGGGATACGCGCGCCTTCGCCTCGCAGGCGGAAGCGCTTGCAGTGCCTGATGCGATTTTCGATCTAGCGACGCCGCCCGCTGCCCATGCCAGCCTCCTCAACGCTTTGCCGGCAGATTCTTTCGCGCTGATACAGAAGCCGATGGGAAGCGATCTGGCACAGGCAAGTGCCATCCTGCAGATCTGCCGGAAAAAGAATATCCGAGCGGCCGTCAATTTCCAGCTCCGCTTCGCACCGATGATGCTGGCATTAGCAGACGCGATTGAAGGAGGTCACCTCGGTGAAATCGTGGACTTCGACGCCTGGCTGGCGCTCGCGACGCCATGGGGGATGTGGCCGTTTCTAAAGGGCCTGCCACGAATCGAGATTGCCATGCACTCGATCCACTATCTTGATTTCATTCGCGCTCTGCTGGGCAATCCTCTTGGCATACACGCAAAAACCATCGGCCATCCGAACCACGACGTGGCGCAGACGCGGACGGCCGCCATCCTTGACTATGGTGACAAGATCCGCTGCGCGCTGTCGGTCAATCACGATCATGATTTTGGCAGAAAGTTTCAAGCTTGCGAATTCCGCATCTGTGGGACGCGCGGCGCGGCCTATCTGAAGCTGGGCGTCAATCTCGACTATCCCACCGGCGAGCCGGACGAGCTCTGGATCAACCCCTCAGGAACCGAGGATTGGGTACAGGTCCCGCTTGAAGGCGCATGGTTTCCCGACGCCTTTGTCAATCGAATGGCCAGCCTCCAGCGCTTTGCCTGCGGCGAGGAAGAGATGCTCGTCGGCTCCGTCGAGGATGCCTGGCAGACCATGGCTCTTGTTGAAGCCGCCTATCAATCCAGTGCGGCGCCGGCAACGCCGATAGCACCACTTCCGGAGGCCTGAGACATGTCGGAACAGACAATCCATTTCGAAGATTACCAGCTCGGCCATGTCAGGATGACGTCAGGCCGGACGATCACGGAGACTGACTTCGTCGTCCATGCGGGCCATACCGGTGATTTCTTTCCACATCACATGGATGCCGAATTTGCAAAGACGCTGCCGGGCGGGCAGCGTATCGCCCATGGCACGATGATCTTCGCCATCGGCGTCGGGCTGACAGCATCACTGATCAATCCCGTGGCTTTCTCCTACGGCTATGACAGGCTGCGATTTGTCCGCCCCGTGCATATTGGCGACACGATCCGCACCCGCGTGACGATCTCCGCCAAGGAGGACGATCCCAAACGTCCGCAGTCCGGCCGTGTCGTAGAGCGTTGCGAAGTGTTGAACCAGCGCGACGAGGTGGTTCTGGCCGCCGATCATATCCTGCTCGTCGAGCGCAATCAGATAAAGGGATGATGAGATGAGCAATTCACTTGCCGGCAGGAAAGTTCTGGTCACCGCAGCCGCGCAGGGCATCGGCCTTGCGTCGGCGCTGGCTTTCGCGGAGGCAGGCGCGGATGTAGTGGCGACCGATATCAACAACGAAGCGCTGGCGGCGATAGGCAGTCGGGCGGGCATCACCACGAAATTGCTGAATGTTCTCGATGAAGCTGCGGTCAAGGCGCTCGTCGGGGAAATTGGACGTGTGGATGTCTTGTTCAATTGCGCCGGTGTCGTTCATGCCGGCTCGATCCTCGAGATGAAGGATGCTGATCTGGACTTTGCTTTCGATCTTAACGTCAAGGCAATGATCCGGACGATCAGGGCCGTTTTGCCCGGTATGCTGGAGCGCAAGGATGGCGCAATCATCAACATGGCGTCGGTCGCCTCCAGCATCAAGGGTGTGCCCAATCGCTTTGCCTACGGCACCACAAAGGCTGCCGTCATTGGCCTGACCAAGTCTATCGCGGCAGACTATGTGACTCAGGGAATTCGCTGTAACGCGATCTGCCCGGGCACCGTCGAAAGCCCATCGCTTCAGGAACGGATGAGAGCCCAAGGCGACTACGATGCCGCAAGGGCTTCCTTCATCGCACGCCAGCCTATGGGCCGTCTCGGGAGCCCAGAGGAGATAGCGGAACTGGCCGTCTACCTCGCTGGCGCGACCTACACGTCGGGCCAGGCCTATGCCATCGACGGCGGCTGGACGATCTGAAACAACACGGCATGGAGTATAAGTAACATGAGATTTGTACGTTATGGCGAAGCTGGCCAAGAGAAGCCAGGATTGCTTGATGCCAACGATCGCCTGCGCGACCTCTCGGCGCATATCACAGACCTTTCGGGTCCAGCACTTGCGCCTGAAAGCCTGAGCAAGTTGGCGGCACTGGATCCCGCAAACCTTCCAACGGTTGAGGGGAAGCCCCGCCTTGGTCCCTGCGTGGCGGGAATTGGCAAATTCATCTGCATTGGACTGAACTATTCGGATCATGCTGCCGAGACTGGCGCTACCGTGCCATCCGAACCGATCATCTTTATGAAGGCATCGTCAGCCATCACCGGCCCTAATGACAACGTTACTATCCCACGTGGTTCCGAGAAGACCGATTGGGAGGTAGAGTTGGCCGTCGTTATCGGAAAGACCGCCAAATACGTGTCTGAGGCTGAAGCGCTTGATTATGTTGCGGGCTATTGCGTAACCAACGATGTCTCCGAAAGAGCCTTTCAAACCGAGCGATCCGGTCAGTGGACGAAGGGCAAGTCCTGCGACACATTCGGCCCTATCGGTCCGTGGCTTGTGAGCAAAGATGAAGTCCCGGATCCCCAAAACCTTGGAATGTGGCTTAAGGTGAACGGCGAGACGATGCAGAACGGCTCGTCGAAGACAATGGTCTATGGAGTCGCTTTTCTTGTTTCCTATCTCAGCCAATTCATGTCGTTGCATCCGGGAGACGTGATCTCGACCGGGACGCCGCCGGGCGTCGGAATGGGGCAGAAGCCTCCGCGTTACCTCAAGGCCGGGGACATCGTGGAGCTCGGGATCGAGAAGCTCGGAAGCCAGAGGCAAACCTTCGTAACAGATCACTAGATGAGACAGGCATGTGACTGCAAAAGGCCGGGTGATCGAATCTGTCGATCACCCGCATGAACACTCATTGAGCCCTGCGTGACCGAAAAAGCTGCAGACATGCCACCTATCAAGCCTGGATTCTCTATCGAGGTGAAAGGGGCTTCAATCGAAGCCTATGAATTTAACGGGTAGGAACCATGACTTGGACCGAAGCTGAATGCGTCGGTTGGGTCCATGTGACACGCTTCTCGGAGGAGTGAAGCGCGCGTTCCAAATTGACTTTGGAGGAGGAGTTCGCATGTCATCCGATCATCAAGCGTTGGATAGCGCAGTTAAGAAAGCTACCTGGCGGCTCCTGCCGTTTCTGGGGTTGATGTTGGTTTTGAATTTCCTGGATCGCTCGAATGTTGGCTTTGCGAAAACAGCATATCAGGCTGATACGGGGATTTCCGATGCCGCGTATGCTTTGGGCGCTGGAATTCTTTATCTCGGCTATGCCACTTTCGAGGTCCCGAGCAATCTGATTTTGCAGCGCGTCGGAGCCAGACTTTGGTTGAGTCGCATCATGATCACTTGGGGCATCGTTTCTGCTTGCATGGTATTTGCCCACACAGCGACAACCTACTACATCGTTCGCTTTCTGCTTGGTGTCTGCGAGGCCGGCTTCTACCCTGGAGTACTTCTTTATCTCACGTACTGGTTCCCCGCCAAGCAAAGGGCGCGAGCGACCGGCCTGTTCTACCTCGGTGTACCGCTTTCGCTGGTCATCGGCAGCCCGCTTTCTGGCTGGCTATTGACCCACCATGACGTATTCGGTCTATCGAACTGGCAGTGGATGTTCGTCGTAGAGGGGCTTTCAGCGTCCATTGTCGGAATCGTGGGGCTGTTTTATTTGACCAGCCGCCCGGCAGAAGCTGGCTGGTTAACCGATGCAGAGAAGTCGGCACTTAGCCAGGTCATCGAAGCAGAGGAGAGCAACAAGCTTCACAAGGTTCGCCACACCGTACTCAGTGTCCTCAAAGATTGGCGTGTTCTGGCCTTCATTGGTGTCTATCTATTCATCCAAATTGGCGTCGGTCCTCTGACCTTTTATTTTCCAGCCCGTCTCGCTGCTGCGTTTGGTGGAGGTCTCAATACGAATATTGGACTTCTATTAGCGTTACCATGGCTCTGTGCGCTCATCGCGACGCGCGTATTCACGGTCTACGCAGATCGCCGGCAAAATCATCGGCTGGTCGCCACGTCAATGGTTGCCTGCGGCACAATTGCCCTGGCCTCTATCGGTATGACAAGCAACCCGTGGCTTATGCTGTTCGCGGCCTGTATCGCTGTCCCAGGTCTTGCAGCATCTCAGCCGGTTTTCTGGAGCCTCCCGACCCGCTATCTAGGTGGAACAGGAGCGGCAAGCGGCATTGCCTTCATTGTATCTCTAGGAAATCTTGGAAGTTTTGCATCACCACAAATCAAAGCCTATGTTGATAATGCTACCGGAAACGGTGATGCTGGATTCTATGTGTTGGCTATCCTATGTGCAATGGCCGTCATACTTCTTCTCTCACTCGGCTCAGCGCAATCGGACAGCAAATTCCTGAGAGTCTGACATGGGGCGACGATCCTGGAGGAGGCATTCGTTCATTAGAGTTCGCGACCTCGACCTTGAATCTCATCACGGCGATTGGTCGGAATCGAGATCTCCGGTCCATTCCAAACGAAATGGATCGGAGATCTGTTAGTCCGGGATATGGGTTCCGTCGAATACTCATCAGCATCGACGGTTTCAACTCCTAGCCGCGGCGGTGCAACAGGGTCAGACCGAAGGCAACAAGCCCCAGCAACGTGACGGCAAACCCTGCCCACGCGGCGGACAGGAGACCGTAGCCGGCACCAACCGCGACACTGCCTGCCCAAGCGCCAATGGCATTGGCGACATTGAGCGAAGCGAGGTTCATCGCGCCCATCAGGCTCGGGGCTTCCGGTGCGAAGTTCGTCAGCCGCACCTGGATGGTCGGGATTGCCGCCATCATGGCCGTACCGACGCCGAACATGGCGGGGAAGAAGACTGCAGGATATGTGCCACCGAGCGCCAGTGCAGCAAGGATTACGAGAGTGCTACCAAAGCCAAGGACGATGCCGCGGGCGGGATAGCGATCGGCGAGCTTGCCGCCATAAATATTGCCCGCCGTCATGCCGATGCCGAACAACGCGAGCGCAACCGGGATCATTTCAGGCGAAAGCTTGACGACATCGGTGACCAGCGGTGCGATGAAGGTGTAGACGGCGAAGATGCTGGAGATACCGAGCGCTGCCACGATCATTACGCCCCAGACCTGCGGCTTGCGGAGCGAGGAGACTTCCTGAATGACCGGAACACCGTCGAGCGCCCTGGTGCACGGCACCCATTGGAAGATTGCGCCGAAGGCGAGAAGCGAGATGGCGGCAACGGCAAGATAGGTTTCGCGCCAGCCGATCGTCTGCCCGAGAAATGTTGCCAGAGGCGACCCGAAGATGGTCGCGACAGTAAGGCCGGTCATGACAATGGCGAAAGCCTTACCGGCCTGTCCCGGTCCGACGATATAGGAAGCGACGACAGCACCAGCGCCGAAATAGGCGCCCTGCGGCATGCCGCTGATGAAGCGTGCGACCATGAAGAAGCCGAGATTTGTGGCCATGGCCGAGAGCACGTTGCCGGCGATGAACAGGCCCATGAGAACCAGAAGCAGGGTACGGCGATTAAGGCGGGCAGCGGCCAGCGTCACGAGCGGTGCGCCGATGACGACACCAAAAGCGTAGGCGGCGATGGCACGGGTCGCGTCTGGGATGCTGACGCCGAGGCTCTTCGAGAAGAGCTGGATGATGCCCATGCTGGCAAACTCAGAAGTTCCGATCGAAAAGCTGCCGAGCGCCAAGGCCAGCAGGGTCAGATTGCGGGAGCGCGCGTGATCGGTCGGAACCTGCACGTCGATGTTCGCTTGCGAAACGATTTCCATGATGATGATCCTTTCCAAAACCGTGTGGGGAACAGTCTCTTGCGGAACTCGTGTCCGGCTGCTGCTCTGAGAATTAGATCTCACATCGGACGCGTCATCAGTAGACGGAGCTTGTTCCCAGCATTTGAGAAAGCGTTTCACAAAAAAAGCCGGCTAACCCTTCGGCACCAGGATTTGATATTCCAGACCACATATCTCGAGACGGAGGGGCGGGAGCTTGCTAAGGATTATCTGTCTCGGTGAACTCAGATCACAGGTTTGGCATGGATAATCGCGCAGGCGAAATGATGGTGTTCGTTCGTGTGGTGGAGGCGGGAAGCTTTTCCGAGGCTGCGCGGCTCATGCTGATGACGCCGTCGACGGTCTCGAAACTGATCGCCCGTCTGGAATCTCGGCTGGGGGTCCGGCTGATCGAGCGTTCGACGCGGCGGTTAGCCCTGACCGAAGAAGGACAGTTTTACTACGAGCGCAGCCAGGCGCTGCTCTCGCAGCTCGATGAGACCGAGCAGCAGATCGCACAAGGAGGAGCAGAGGCCGAAGGTGTCGTCCGCATCACCTCATCGGTGAGCTTCGGCACGACGGCCGTGGAGCCCATCCTGCCTGCCTTCTTCGAAGCCTATCCCAATGTGATTGTCGATCTGTCGCTCTCGGACGAGGTGGTCGATCTTTACCTCGACCGCACGGATATTGCGATCCGGGTCGGTAAGCTTCCGGACTCCAACCTGATGGCACGCAAGATCGGCGAGACCAGACGCTGCATCGTCGCCTCACCCGCCTATCTGAAGCGTCACGGAACGCCGATGACGCCGGAAGAGCTCGTGCATCACAATTGCCTCGGTTTCAATTTCCGCCGGGCGATGCCCGTTTGGCCGATGCGGGAGGGCGGACGGATTGTCGAGCGCATGCTGAGCGGATCGTTGCTGGTCAACAATGGTGACACCTTGCGCAGGATGGCGATTGCCGGCGTCGGCATCATCCGCCTTGCAGACTATCATCTGCGTGGGCCGATCGAGCGTGGCGAACTCGTCGAACTTCTGGCAGACAGCGATATCGGCGTCGTGGATGAGGTCCACGCCCTTTATCGCAATTCGCAGTTTCTCCCCGCCCGGGTCCGCGCGTTCCTCGATTTTGCTGTGCCTCGGATGCAGAAGTTCCTGCAGCCGCGTTAAACGTCGAGAACGACCGGGACACGCAGGTGCCCCGGTCTGCTTCAGCCCTGAAATCGGCGGTCAGTCTTCGATCGGAAGCGGCGCTGCCGGATTGACGAGACCGCCATCCCGCAACTCGCGCCAGAAATCCGCCGGGATGCTCTCCTGCAGTGCGGACCCGTCCTCGGCGATCCGGGCGGGACGGCTTGCGCCCGGAATGACCGCTGCAACCGCCGGGTTGGCAAGCGCAAACTGAAGCCCTGCAGCCTTCATCGAAATGCCGTGGCGATCGGCAATTGCCTTGATTGCGGCGACCTTGGCGAGGATTTCTGGCGTCGCCGGCGCATATTCGAAGTTCGGGCCGCCGACGAGTGCGCCCGAGCTATAAGGACCGCCTGCGACGATCCCAAGACCGCGTTCGGCCACCGTTGGCATGACACGCTGCAGGGCACGGTCGTGGTCGAGGAGCGAATACCGCCCGGCCAGCAGGAAACCGTCCGGCCGGGGTTCATCCAACGCCAGCAGCAGCTCGATAGGCTCGACCTTGTTGACGCCGAGCCCCCAGGCCTTGATCACGCCTTCGTCGCGCATGCGGTCGAGCGCGCGGAATGCACCCTTACGCGCCTCCTCGAACTTGGCGAGCCACTCATCGCCGTAGAAGTCCTGCGCGATGTCATGGACCCAGGCGATATCGATATAGTCGGTCTTGAGGCGCTTCAGGCTGTCTTCGATCGAGCGGTAGGTCGCGTCCTCGGTATAGTCGTTGACGATCTTGTTCGGCAGGCCATATTTGAACACGTCGCCCTTCTCGCCGAGATCACGGGCGCTGATATCTTCAACCTCGTCGAGGATCAGGCGGCCAACCTTCGTGCTCACCACATACTGATCACGAGGCTTGCCCGCGAGCGCCTTTCCCATACGGATTTCGGCGAGACCCGCGCCATAGAACGGTGCATTGTCGTAATAGCGGATGCCGTCTTCCCATGCGGCCTCGACTGTTGCCAGCGCTTCCTCCTCGGGAATGTCGCGAAACATGTTGCCCAGCGGCGCTGCGCCAAAACCGAGCTTGCCGGGCAAAATATCCTTGAGAGCCATCGTCCTATCCTTCCGTGTCGAGATGGTTGAAACAGGTCCGTTCCTGTTGACCAAGAAGATGGAGGAATCAGCATTAAGCCGGTAGCCGGCGCGTGTTCGCAGGATCTTCGAAGCAAATTCACAGATCTCGCCGACAGCAATGATGCTTATTTGAAATCATTTAGGCTGTCCGATTAGACGGAATCACGGTGAACTATCAAAGGTTTCACATAAGTCCGGGGACTACGGCAGCTTTGCGCCAGTTGCACCAAACGTCCTCGAGTACGCGTCGGGGACGTCGAGGCAGTTGCCGGCGGTCACCGGGGCTTCGTGCGCAACACAGAGAACCGATTCTCCCGATGTTAATCATCGGCGTCATCTTCCAGTTCCTGCTGGTCGAGCCGTTTGAGCGGGAACCCAATATCGTGCTGATCACCATCATCACGACACTCGCCGGCGCAACCGTGCCGACCAGTCTCATCAGGGGCATCCGGGGACTGCGCTCCAGGCCCCTAGAGGGGGCCACGCACGGATCCCGGCTGTGCGGCGCTCAGGGGTTCCAGGGCGCGTTCGACCCGTCCTGTCCAAGTCGGATTGGCCGTCAAGTCCGCCGGAAAGAGCCCTGGCAAGGAGAAAAGCGCCCGGGCAACGCTCGGACCGTCCCGACCTGCGTTGGCCACGATAGCGGCAATTTCAGCTGCACGTGGATCTCGCAAATCATAAGGGTTTCCGTGACGATCCGTGCCAAGCGCATAGCGCATCCAGCCGGCAACGGCGATGGCGAAAGTTTCGGCATTTTCGCCTCGTGCCAGGGCTTCAGCTGCCGGCTGCAGCAGCCGCTGCGGCAGTTTCTGCGTGCCATCCATGGCGATCTGGTAGGTGCGGTGGGCGATGGCGCGGTTTTCGAAGCGGGCGATCAGGGCGCGGGCATACTCGTCGAAATCGATGCCGGCAAGAGGATCGAGCGTTCGGGCGGCCGCCTGCATGTGGCGTTCGGCGAGTGATTTCAGGCCCGCATCCTGCATCGTGTCGCGGATGAATTCGTGGCCGGCGATGAAGCCGAGATAGGCAAGCAGCGAATGCGCGCCGTTCAGCATGCGCAGCTTCATCTTCTCATAGGCCGAGACGTCCGAAACCATCAGCGCACCGGCCTCTTCCCAGGCGGGGCGACCGTCAACGAAGTGATCCTCGATCACCCATTGCGAGAAAGGTTCGGTCTCGATGGCCGCGCGGTCGGTGCGACCGGTCAGACGCCGCGCATCCGCATAGGTCTCGTCGGTGCTGGCCGGCGTGATGCGGTCGACCATGGTGGAAGGGAAGGGGACGGTCTCCTCGATCCACCGCCGCAATGCCGGGCCGGTGCGTTCGGCAAATTCCAGCGTGAGCCGCTTCAACACCGCGCCATTGCCCGGAAGATTGTCGCAGCTGAGCGGAGTGAAGGGGTTCAGACCCTGCGCCCGGCGCGCGACAAGGCCGGCGACGATATATCCGATGACGCCGCGCGGCTGTGTTGGATTGGCGAGGTCGGCGGCAATATCGGGATGGGCGAGATCGAGGCCGCCGGTGCGCGGGTCGAGGCCGTAGGCCTTTTCGGTGACGGTCAGGCTGACGATGCGGATCGCGGGATCGGCGAGGCGCGTCAGCAGGCCGGCGGGATCGCGGGACGCCGCATGCGTTTTCATGATCGAGCCGATGACGCGGGCGGTGGTGCCGGCCGTGTCGCGCGTCAGCAGGGTGTAGAGCCCGTTCTGCTCATTCAGATGGTCGACCACATCCGTGCTGCGCAGGCTGACGGCTTCAATGCTCCAGCGATTGTCCTTCGCAAGCACGTCGTCCGTATAGACCGCGAGATGGGCGCGGAAGAAGGCGCCCGGCCCGAGATGTAGTATGCCGGTGGTGAGCGCATCACGACGATAGACCGGACGGATGACGGAGGCGGACAGGCCATCCAGAGTTTGCAGGCGTGTCGTCACAGCTTGTAGGCCTTCTTCGCATTCCCATAGCAGAGATCGTGCGCCACGATTTCCGCCTCGCGCTTCGTCATCCGGTGTTCGGTGACGAGACCTGAAAGGTAGCGGCAGACCTCACGACGCCAGACATCATGCCGCGCCGGGATGGAGAGCAGCGCCCGCGTGTCGTCGTTGAAGCCTGCAAGATTGGCGAAGCCTGCCGTCTCCGAGACCTGATCGAGATAGCGGCGAATGCCGGCCGGGCTGTCGTGGAACCACCACGGAGGGCCGATCATCAGGCATTCCCAATAGCCGGCCATGGGCGCGAGCTCGCGGGCATAGGTCGTTTCGTCCAGCGTGAAGAGCAGAATCTTCAGGCCAGGCGCATGGCCATGCTTCGAGAGCAGCGCGTTGAACCCGCCGACCCAGTCGGTGCGTCCGGGGATATCGGCGCCCATGTTCGGGCCGCGGAAGGCAAAGAGCGCGGCATCGGTGTTGCGACGGGAGCCGGCATGGATCTGCATCACCATGCCATCGTCGGCGGACAGGCCGGCCATTTCCGTCAGCATCTGACCTCGGAAAAGCTCGGCATCCGCAGAAGAGAGCGGCCCCTTCAGCGCCTTGTCGAGCAGCGCCTGCTTCTCAGCCAACGCGAGGTCGGCGGTGAAGGCGCTAGGCACGCCATGGTCGGTGGCGGTTGCGCCGAATTGGCGAAAATAGGCGCGGCGGTTGCGATGCGCGGCGATCATGCCGTCCCAGCGGGCGATGTCCTCTCCGGTGATCTCGCCGAGCTTGATCAGGTTGTCGCGGAAGCCGGGCGCGTCCGGGTCGGTGACGCTGTCGGGGCGATAGGTGGTCCGCACCTTGCCGATCCAGCCATCGGCGGCCAGCTTCTGGTGATGAGGCAGCGGATCGAGCGCGCCTTCTGTCGTGGCAATCGTTTCGATGCCGAAGCGCGTCAGCAGCGCGCGCGGGCGGAATTCCGGCGTGGCGAGCTGGGCATTGATATGGTCGTAGAGCCGGTCGGCGTTCTGAGCTGTCAGGGCCTCGTCGCAGCCGAGAACGGCGGACATGGCATGGTCGACCCAGAGGCTCGACGGCGTGCCGCGGAAAAGCGAATAGTGCGCGGCAAAGGCTCGCCAGATGTCGCGGCCCTTCGCCACCGGCTTGCCATCAAGGCGGGGAACGCCGAGATCGTCGAGCTTGACGCCGACGCTGTTGAGCATGCGGAAGAGATAGTGATCCGGGATCACTAGCAGCGCCGAGGCATCCTCGAAAGCCGTGTCATTGGCAAACCACGACGGTTCCGTGTGGCCATGCGGACTGACGATGGGCAGGTCGCTGACCGTCTCATAGAGGTCGCGGGCGACCGTGCGGGTGGCGGGGTCGGCCGGAAAGAGCCGGTCGGGATGGAGAATGCCGTTCTTGCTATTCATGTTGCTGTTCACTTCCAGGCCTCAGTTCGGGACCGCGCCGAGCGCGTAGAGAATGCCGCGCAGTTCGGCGAGGCCGCGCATGCGGCCGATGGCCGGATATCCGGGGGTGACGGTCTTGTTCAGATCATCGAGCATCCGGTGGCCGTGGTCGGAGCGGAAGACCATCTGCGAGGCGGCATCGCGCTTGCGATCTTCGGCGACGAGTTCCTTGAGGACGGCCACCATGTCGACATCGCCCTCCAGATGCGCGCTTTCATGGAAGGAGCGGCCATCGCCCTCGCGCTTGGTGGCGCGCAGGTGGACGAAGTGGATGCGCTCAGCAAAGCGGCGAGCAATGGCCGGGAGGTCGTTGTCAGCGCGCACGCCAAGGCTGCCGGTGCAGTAGCACATGCCGTTTGCGGGGGAGGGCACGGCATCGAACAGGGCCGCATAATCGTCAGCGGTAGACGCAATGCGCGGCAGGCCGAAGAGCGGGCGCGGTGGGTCGTCGGGGTGCAGCGTCAGCTTCACGCCGCGCGCTTCCGCGGCCGGGGTGACGGCTTCCAGGAATTCGATGAGATGCTGTCGCAGTTTCGCGGCATCAATGCCGGCATATTGCGCGAGCTTGTCGCGGAAGCCGGGCACGGTCATGGGCTCGGTGGTGGAGCCCGGAAGCGCCGAGGTGATGATGCGGGTGATTTCGGCAATCTCCGCCTCGCTCATGGATTCGAAAACGGCGCGGGCGCGGGCGCGATCCTCGGCGGAATAGTCGGCCTCGGCACCGGCGCGCTGCAGGATATGGAGGTCGAAGGCGGCAAAGCGCTCATGGTCGAAGCGCATGGCCGTCGCGCCGGTTTCGATTTCATAGTCGAGTTCGGTGCGCGTCCAGTCGACCACGGGCATGAAATTGTAGCAGACGATCGGGATGTCGCAGGCGGCTACGGCCTCGAGGCTGGCAATCCACGCCTCGATCTCGGCTTTCGCCTTGCCGCCCATGCGCTTAACCGCATCTGGGATCGGAATGCTTTCCACCACCGACCAGACGAGCGGCGAGCGGCCGGCCGGTGTCGTTTCGATCAGCGCTTTGCGCTCGGCAACCTCTGCCTCCGTCCAGACCCTGCCGATCGGAACCTGATGCAGCGAGGACACGATATTCGTCGCGCCCGTCTGGCGCACCTCGTCCAGCGTGACCGGCGCTTCCGGCCCGAACCATCTCCAACCCTGCCGCAATGTCGTCTCCTCCCGCCTTTCGGCCTGCCTGTCTTTTTTTGTTAGTGTCTGCCTACCGGAAGTAATCCGGGTGTTTCAGCCGCAATTCCGCGACATCGGGAATGACCGCGCTCAGGTGATGCAGGATCGCCTCGCGGGCTGCTCCGGCATCGTGGGCGGCGATTGCATCGCGAATGTCGACATGTTCCTGGATCACCTTGTCCATGCGTCCGAGGATCGGCAGCGTGATGCGCCGCGCCCGGTCGATCTGCACCTTCACCGATTTGAGGATTGTCCAGATGCCCGGATAGCCGGCGATTTGGGTGATCGCTTCATGAAAGGCCTCGTCTTCCTCGTGAAAACCGGATGTGTCGCCGAGCGCCGAACGGGTGCGCTGGCGGGTGATGATGGCATCGAGCCGGGCAATCGCGCCGGCATCGGCAATCTCGGTGGCTCTCTCGACGGTGGTCGATTCCAGCGCCTTGCGCACCACGACGGCTTCGGGGATGGCCGAAACCGGGATGCGGGAAACAACCGTGCCCGACTGCGGATAGATATCGACCAGCCCGCCTTCCGAAAGGCGCAGCAGCGCTTCCCGCACCGGCGTGCGGCTGACGCCGAATTCCTCGGCGATCTTCTTTTCCTGCAGCGCCATGCCCGGTGGCATCTTCAGCGACAGGATATCGGCATGCAGCCGCTCATAGATGGCGCGCGCGGTGGTCACGCGCACAAGGCCAACCGGCTTTCTACCGGCGGAGGGGTCGTCAAGGCTGGGGACGAGCTCGTTCTGTGTCATCAAGGGGCTCTGTTGACAGGGTTAAGTGTACTAGTATATCAGTTGAACAGACTTGCCAAGGGGCGCGGCGGAGGAGGTCGCACCTGACTGAAGATTTCAGAGCATTTCGCAGTCGATTTCATGGGGCTTGGGCACCTTTGTGCCGGCCTTGAAACAATGGGAGGAGCCAGCATGAAAATTACGCGTAGAACATTTGTCGGAGGCGCGGCCGGCGCGGTTGTCATGGGGTCGTTTCCCAGCCGCCTGTTCGCGGAAATCAAAAAGCCCGCGAGTCCCGTCACCATAACTGTGGCCGACGTTGCCGGCAATCTGGCCCTCACGCAGGGCATGTTCGAGGCCTATGCGGCGCAGAAGCCGGACTGGGTCTCGCGCTTCGCCTTCACCAAGGCGCCGGCGCCGGAACTGCCGGGCAAGATCAAGGCGCAGCAGACGGCCGGCAAGGTCGATATCGACCTCGTGCTGACCGGCACGGATGCGCTTTCCGCAGGCCTCGACCAGGGCCTCTGGCTCGATCTCGGCTCGCACAAGGCCGACCTGCCGGATCTCGAAAAGATCTATCTGCCGCAGGCCTGGAAGATGCAGGCGCTGGCCAAGAATCAGGGCGTCGTTGTCACCTATTATCCATCCGGCCCGCTGATTGAATACATGCCGGACAAGGTGAAGACCCCGCCGAAGAACGCGCAGGAACTGATGGACTGGGCGAAGCAGAACAAGGACCGCTTCATCTATGCCCGTCCGGCCAATTCCGGCCCCGGCCGCACCTTCCTCATGGGCTTGCCCTATCTCTTGGGCGACAAGGACCCGCTGGACCCGACGAACGGCTGGGCCAAGACCTGGGAATATCTCGCAGCACTCGGCGAAAACATCCAGTACTACCCGAGCGGCACGACGCAGGTCTGCAAGGAACTCGGCGAGGGCACCCGCGACATGATGGTCTCGACCACCGGCTGGGACATCAATCCGCGTGCACTGGGTATCGTGCCGGCGGAAGCCAAGGTCGCCAAGCTCGATGGCTTCCATTGGGTCACCGATGCGCATTATGCGGTCGTGCCGAAGGGCGTTGCGGACGAGAAGGTGGCGGTCCTCATGGACGTGCTGAACTTCATCCTGCAGCCCAAGCAGCAGGCGATCGCTTTCGATGCCGGCTATTTCTATCCGGGTCCGGCAGTCAAGGACGTTACGCTCGAAATGGCGCCGCAGAAGAGCCAGGACACGATCAAGGAATTCGGCCGGCCGGAATATGCCGACTGGATCGCCAACAACCCGCTCGAAGTGCCGCTTCAGCCCAAGCAGATGGTGGAAGCCTTCCGCATCTGGGACGAGAAGATCGGTTCCAAGAAGGGCTGATTGTGAGGCTCAGGCAATTCCAGGAAAACCGGGAGCCGGTTTCCGTCCGGAATTGCGTCAAGACAAAGAGATGGATGCGGGCTTGAGGCCCGCATCGCCTGTCTTTCCGGAATGGAGCATAGAGTGAACGCAGTGGCAGAACATGCGAGCCCGGTAGCAGGTGTATCGCGCATCGGCGGACGTCTTGAACTGGATGGGCTCCGCCGGTCCTTTGGCGCCTATAACGCGCTGGCAGGCATTGATATCGCCATCGAGCCCGGCGAGTTCATCGCGCTGCTCGGGCCTTCCGGCTGCGGCAAGTCGACGGCGCTCAACTGCATTGCGGGACTGCTGGAACTCACCGGCGGCGAAATCCGTCTCGGCGGTCGCCGCATCGACCAGCTGGAGCCGGAAAAGCGCGGCTTCGGCATGGTCTTCCAGAGCTACGCCCTGTTTCCGCATATGAGCGTGCGCAAGAATGTCGGCTTCGGCCTTGCCATGCAGGGCATCAAGGGACCGGAGGCCGAGAAGCGCATCCGCGATGCGCTTGCCATGGTGCGGCTGGAAAGCCAGGCGGACAAGCTGCCGGGGCAACTGTCCGGCGGCCAGCAGCAGCGCGTGGCCATTGCCCGCGCCATCGTCATCCGCCCGCCCATCGTGCTCATGGACGAGCCGCTTTCCAATCTCGATGCCAAGCTGCGTCTGGAAATGCGCGCCGAAATCCGCGCCATCCACGACCAGATCGGCTCCACCACCATTTATGTGACGCATGATCAGGACGAGGCGCTGTCGCTCGCCGACCGCATCGTCGTCATGAGCCAGGGCCATATCCAGCAGGTGGGCACGCCGGAAGAGCTTTATCAGCGGCCGGTCAATCTCACCGTCGCCGACTTCATGGGCTTCCGCACCCGCATGCCAGGCCGGATCGTGTCCGTGACCGGCGGCGAGGCCGAGATCGAGGTCGATGGCAGCCGTTTCCGTGGGCTGGCGCGCGAGAGCCTGCAGGTGGGTCAGAGTGCCGTGCTGGCCATTCGTCCGGAAGACCTTGTTGCCAGCGCCACAGGTCCCGGCATTGCCGCCACCGTCGTCAGCATCGAATATCGCGGCCGCGCATTCTTCGGTCTGGCGCGCACCGCTGCGGGGGCGGAGCTCTATTTCCGCGCCGACGAACCGCTGTCGCGCGGGTCTGCCGCTTATCTGTCACCGGCGCCCGGTCGTGCCCTCATCTTCCGGGACGACGCGGCATGAGCGCGCCTTCGCTCCGTAGCCGGCTTGCAGCGCAGGGGATAGACGGCACGACGCTGCTCCTCCTGCCCGGCCTGATCTTCATCCTCGCGCTGTTCATCTATCCCTTCGCCTTCGGCGTGATCGACTCGCTGCGGCCGAAAGATGGCGGGGCGTGGTATGCGAATTATGCGAAGTTCTTCGGCGATCCCTATCAATACGGCACCATTGCCGCGACGCTCTGGCTTGCGCTCCCGGTGACGATCGTCAATCTCGCGCTCGCCGTTCCGATCGCCTTCCGCGTCCGCCTCATGCATCGCCAGCGATTGCTCACCACGATCCTCGTCCTGCCGATCACGCTCGGCACAGTCTTTGTGGCTGACGGCCTGCTCACGTTCCTCGGACCGCGCGGCTGGTTCAACCATGTGCTGATGCTGCTCGGCATCCTGCATGAGCCGCTGAAGCTGACGAACAATTACTGGGGCGTCTTCGCTTCGCTGCTGATCACCGGCTTTCCCTTCGCCTTCCTGCTGACGCTCTCCTATGTGTCCGGCATCGATCCGGCCATCGAACAGGCGGCTGCGACGCTCGGGGCGGGGGCACGCCAGAGATTTCAGCGCATCTTCCTGCCGTTGCTGGTGCCGGGGCTCGCCGTGACCTTCTGCTTGTCCTTCGTGCAGGCCTATGCGGTCTTCCCCTCAGCCGTGCTTCTCGGCGCACCCGCCGGCCCGACGCGCGTCATTTCGATCGCGGCCTATCAGGCGGCTTTCGAGCAATATGACCACTCCATGGGCTCGGCGATCGCGCTCGTCATGGGCGGTGTCGAGCTGGTCGTGGTCGTGCTCATCCTCGCCCTGCGCTCCCTCTTCTATCGCGGCCCGGCCGGCGGCACGAAAGGTTGATCCGATGATCCGTGACAAGGGCCTCGCCTCGAAACTCTGGCGCTTCGCCATCTGGGCCGTCGCCGGCCTCTTCGTTCTCAATCTCGCCGGCGTGATTGCCGTCGTGATCATCAACTCCTTCGCCACCCGCTGGCTGGGCACCTGGCTTCCGGCCGGCTGGACGACGCGCTGGTATTTTGATGCCTGGAGCGAGTTCCAGCTCTCCGATGTCGTGCTGGTGACCTTTGAGATCGTCTTCACCGTGACGATCCTGTCCGGTCTGCTCGGTGTCGTGACGGCTTATGCGCTGGCGCGGCGCGACTTTCCGGGCAAGAAGATCGTCGTTCTCCTCTTCCTGCTGCCGCTTCTCATCCCGACGCTCACCTACGGCATTCCGCTCGCGACCGTTCTCTACCAGTTCGGGCTGGGCGGCACGTTCTGGGGCGTTGTGCTGATCAACCTCGTGCCGTCCTTCCCCTTCGTCGTGCTGGTGATGATCCCCTTCATCGAGCAGATCGATCCGCGCATCGAGGCGGCGGCCCGCGTCTTCGGGGCAGGGACGACGAGCCTGTTTGTCCGTATTCTCCTGCCGCTCTTGCTGCCGGGCATGCTGGCCGCGCTGCTGCTCGTGCTGGTCCGGGCGCTCGCCATGTTCGAGCTCACCTTCCTCGTCGCAGGCCCGACGACGCAGACGCTGGTCGTTTCGCTCTATTACGCCGTCTTCGCCTCCGGCGTGCGCGCCGCCCAATCGATCGATGCGATGGCGGTCGTCTACATGGTGACGACCTTGTTCTGGCTGGTCATTGCCCTGCAATTCGTCAACCCGACGCAGATCGTCACCCGCGCCAAGCAGCAGTCGGCGCATTGAAACGGCTGGGGTCGGCGGTCTTGTCCCGCGGCCTAAATTAGCGCCATCGGAGAAAGGGGACTGCAGGGGCAGGCCCCTTTCTGAAGTGGTCGGGACCAACTACAATCCCCGTGCGCAGGACTGAATTTGCGAACATCGATTCGCGGAGGCTGCGCTGACGAAGCGCCTGGCGCCGCGGCCAGGTGACGAAGCACTTTTGGTGAACCGCCCGGAGGAATACCGCATGAAGAAAATCCTGATCACGGCTTGTCTTGTTCTGGCAGCTGCAACCGCGCAGGCTGCCGATACCTGCAAGTCCAAGGCCATCGACAAGAACGGCAAGCCGCTTGCGGGTGCTGCGCTGACGTCTTTCATGGCCAAGTGCACGAAGGACGCACAAGCGTCCTGCGATGCGTCGGCGAAAGACAAGAACGGCAAGCCGCTGGCCGGCGCTGCCAAGACCGCCTATGCCAAGAAGTGCGTGAGCGAAGCCGTCGGCAACTGATCTGGCTCAGCAAGCAAGGAGGCACCACTTGCCTCCTTGCGCAACACAACCTCAGCCGTCGTGCCTGGTGGTCGCTGCGCCGGGAGCCTTCGGTGCGTGGGTGAGTTCAACATCGCCCACCTTCCTGCCAACTGGCGGGCTGGTTTTTCGCCTATCATCCGGACCATTGCGTCCACCGCCGAGGCTGTTGCGAGGGCTCTGCATGCTCTGAGGACGGACGTGGGCCAGGCTGAACTGGGTGGTTCACTTGTCGCGGAGCGACTGGCGCAAATCCTCGTGATCGCGGCCACCAACCCTAAGAACAGCGTCGGCTGGATCACAGCGCTGGCGGACCCGAGGATTGGCAAGGCGCTCAGATTGCTGCATGCCGATGGCGCGTACCGCTGTAGTGCCCATCCTGGCGCCGGGGGTCGGGGTCGGCATATCACGCTCGGCCTTCGCGCAGTGGTTTACCGAGCATGTCGGTCGCCCCCCTCTCGAATACCTTATCCGCTGGCGCGCGGCAGAGGGATCCCCCTCCGCACTCTTGCAATGTGGCCTTGTTGCTGATGAACCAGCGTCTACTGGTGATACCATATATTCGCTTTACGCGGGAGGGACCTGCAAACGCATCCAATCCAGGTGGCTTAATCGTTTTTGCGGTCTTCCTTTAATGAGCTGACATTTGGCCCAAAAACTAAAATCATGACCTATCTCACTCTTCCGCTGGAAGCTGCACTCGGTCACTCTCGGCTTCTGGGAGCGAAATAGCCGGAGTGGAGGAGACTATGGCGGCAAACAAGATTGGTCGCATGGCGGAGCTATGCCTTCTGCCAGGTACGCGTGTGGATGCAATCATCATTGGTGCCGGCTTCGGCGGCATCGGCATTGCGCATGGGCTCAAATCACGCGGCATCGACAATTTCATCATCGTGGAAAAGGCGCAGACGGTCGGCGGCGTGTGGCGCGACAATCGCTATCCCGGTGCGGCCTGCGATGTCCCGTCACATCTCTATTCGTTTTCCTTTGCGCCGAACCCCAACTGGTCGCGAGCCTTTGCCGTGCAGGCGGAAATCCACGCCTATCTCGAAGACTGCGCAGATAAATTGTGCATACGCGATCACATCCTCTTCGGCACGGAGGTGCGCAGCGCCGTCTTCGATGAACGGGCCGATTGCTGGAGCGTCCGGCTCTCCGACGGTCGGATGCTGACGGCGCGGCATCTGATCAGCGCGGTCGGCCAACTCAGCCGACCGGCCATTCCGCGTATTCCTGGCCACGAGCAGCTCGAAATTCCCGCTTTCCATTCCGCGACCTGGGATCGTTCCGTCTCGCTTCAGGGCAAGCGCGTCGGCATTATCGGGACGGGAGCCTCGGCCATCCAGTTCGTGCCGGCCATTGCCGATACTGTCGGGTCGATGACGGTCTTCCAGCGCTCGCCTGCCTATATTCTGCCGAAGCCCGATCGCGCCTATTCGGTGCGGGAGCGGCAGCGTTTTGCCGCCAATCCGTTGGCGATGAAGCTGCATCGCCTGCAAATCTACATGCGCTATGAGGCGCGAGCGCTTGCCTTCACGCGCGTCAAGCAATTGATGGAAGTGGCCGCAGGCATGCCGTTCCGCAGGATGTTGAAACGTTCGGTCAAAGATCCGGCGCTGCAGGCGAAGCTGACGCCGGATTACCCCATCGGCTGCAAGCGGCTGCTTCTGTCCAATGATTATCTGCCGACCATGGCAAGGCCGGATGTGGAGCTGGTCACGGACGGCATACGCCGTTTGACGCCCCGCGGCGTCGAAACCGCTGACGGCAGGAACCGAGAATTCGATGTCCTGATCTACGGCACCGGCTTTGCCGCGACCGAATTCCTGAGCCCGATGAAGATCACGGGGCGCGATGGCGTCGATCTCAACGACGCCTGGGGCGCGGGCGCCTCGGCCTATCTGGGTATGACCGTGCCCGGCTTCCCGAATTTCTTCATGCTCTATGGTCCGAACACCAATCTCGGCCACAACTCCATCGTCTATATGCTGGAATCGCAGATCGCCCACGTACTGCGCTGCCTTGACCGCATGGCGAAAACCAAGGCGAGCCGGATCGAGATCGGTAGCGACGTCTTCGCAAAACAGGATGCGCGCATCCAGATGCGGCTGGCGCAAACGGTCTGGAACGGCTGCAAGAGCTGGTATGTCAACGAGCAGGGCCGCAACACGACGAACTGGCCAGGCTTCACCCTGTCCTATCGCTGGCTGACGCGCCGGCTCAGCCTGGACGCCTATCGTTTCAGTCGCGGATCGAACGAAGTTGGAGGGACACAAGCGGTCCTCCCACCGCAGGGCCTCGTAGAGCGCATCACCGCCGGCGCTCTGCGAGGTTTCCTGCGCAGCGCGTTCCGGACGCTAATCGGGCCACCTTTCCCAGCCCGTTTCCAGCGTGGCGTTGTCTCCGTACTTGCGACCTTCATGCCGGGCGTCTCCGGGATGACAAGGAAGCGCGCCGATAGCGGCAAATTGCGGATCGATACGCTGACGCCGCGCGGCGCCGACGGCGCGACGGCCCGCGGCGCGATCCTCTACCTGCATGGCGGGGCCTTCTGTCTGGGCAATGCGAGATCGCATCGTTCCGTCACGACGCGGCTGGCAAAGTCGGCGGGCATGGCTGTCTGGGTGCCGGATTACCGGCTGGCTCCCGAACATGCCTATCCAGCCGGATTGGAGGATGCGCTCACCTGCTGGCAGACCATGCGCCGCGCAGGACACCGGGCAGAGGATATCGTGATTGCGGGCGATTCCGCCGGCGGCAGTCTGGCGCTCGCGCTTGCCATCATGCTGCGCGACGAGGGCAGGGAACGGCCGGCCGGCCTCGTCCTCTTCTCGCCGGTGACCGACCCGTCGCTTGGCAACGATGCCTCCAAGGCCCCCGATCCGATGATCCGGCGTGGATGGCTCGAACAGGCGCTCAACTGGTATCGGCTGCCCGGGGACGTACTGGTGCAACGGCCGCTGAAGGCCGCGCTCGATGGCCTGCCGCCCATGCTGGTTCAGGTTGGCGATCAGGAAATCCTCCTCGGCGATGCGACAAGGCTCGCCGAGCAGGCACGCCGTCAAGGCGTCGATTGCCGGCTCGAAATCCATGCACAGCGGTGGCATGTCTTCCATCTTCAGGCCGCCTATTTGTCGTCGGCCCGCCAGGCGCTGGCCGCAGCCGGGGCATTTGCCCGCGCTCGCGTCAAGCTCGGCCCGCAGCAAAACCTACCGTCCGGTTTGCCGGATCGAGCGCCTCAGAGCATCGATGCGTGACATGTCCAGCGATGCGGAGGCGCATCGCCAATGCATCCCCGAACAGCACAAAAGGCGCGTTCGGAACAATCAACGATAAAGGAGGGATCATGATTGAGTCAGCGGATTACATCGTCGTGGGAGCAGGGCCGGGCGGTTGCGCGGTCGCGTCAAGGTTGGCCGAAGCCCGCCCCGATCAGACAATCGTCATTCTTGAAACAGGGCCGGCCAATGCGTCGATCGTGTCGGATATCCCGCTCGGCATCGCAGCCCTCGTGGCCTTTCGAGGCCGGCACAACTACGCCTACAAGACCGAGCCCCAGCCAGGTCTGAACGGCAGGCGCGGCTTCCAACCGCGTGGGCGAGGCGTCGGCGGATCGAGCCTGATCAACGCCATGATTTACATTCGTGGTCAGAGCGAAGACTATGACGGCTGGGCTGAAGCCGGCTGCACGGGCTGGTCGTGGCCGGAGGTGCTGCCCTATTTCAAGCGCGCCGAGGACAATGCGCGAGGCGCTGATGCGCTGCATGGAGCCGGCGGGCCGCTTCGCGTCGAGAACCTGCGCGAACCCAATCCCGCGACGCAAGCCTTCATCAAGGCGGCGCAGCAGTGTGGCTATGCCTATAATCCGGACTTCAACGGTCCGGTGCAGGAGGGCGTGGGCGAATATCAGGTGTTCCAGAAGGCCGGCCGGCGCTTCAGCGCGGCGCGCGCCTATCTCGAAGGAATACGCAAGCGGGACAATATTGTCATCGTCGCGAACGCCCAATGTTCGGGCATCGTCTTCGAAGGCAAACGCGCTGTGGGGGTTCGCTATCGCCAGGGCGCAACAGAGCGGCGCTTGACGGCACGCGAAGAGATCATTCTGGCCGGTGGCGCCTTCGGCACGCCGCAACTGCTCATGGCCTCGGGCATCGGTCCGGCGCAACATCTGATGAGCCTCGGCATCCCGGTTGTCAGCGACCGGAAGGAGGTCGGAGCAAATCTTCAGGATCATCTGGATTATACGATCGGCGCAAAGAGCAATGCCAAGGGTCTCTTCGGCGTCAGTCTGGGGGTTGCGGGCCAGGGTATTCGCGCCTTTGGCCCCTGGAAACGCGAGGGGCGCGGTATGCTTACGACGAATGTCGCCGAAGCCGGCGGCTTCGTGAAGAGCGATCCGAGCCTTGTTAGACCCGACCTGCAACTGCATTTCTGCCTGGGCATAGTCGACGATCACAATCGAAAACTGCATCTCGGTCGCGGCTATTCGCTGCATGTCTGCGCTTTGCGTCCGTTCAGCCGCGGCGAGGTGAGGCTGGCGAGCGCCGATCTCCGCGTCGCGCCGCTGATCGATCCGAAATTCCTGAGCGATGAACGCGACCTCGAAACGCTGGTCGCTGGTGCGAAGATTTCGCAGCGCATCTTGGCGGCTCCCACCATGGCGCCGATGCAGGCACGCCCGATCTACGGGACGGGCCGTGACGACGAGGCGCAGCTGCGTGCGCTGATCCGCGCCCATGCCGACACCATCTACCACCCGGTCGGCACCTGCCGCATGGGCGGCGACGCCGATTCTGTGGTCGATCCGCAATTGCGTGTGCGTGGTGTCAGCGGGCTTCGGATCGCAGACGCTTCCATCATGCCGAGCCTCATCAGCGGCAACACCCAGGCGCCGACTGCCATGATCGGCGAGAAAGCCGCCGATCTCATCCTCGGCGTCAACGCACGGGGGGAGGGCGAACGGCTAATCGCCTGAGTCTGGCGCGCGGGTGCGGCTGCGATAGATGCTGGGCGCAAGGCCGGTCCAGCGCTTGAAGGCCTGCGAAAAGCTGGAGAGATCGCTGAAGCCGAGTTCCTCGGCGATCTCGCCGATGGTCAGCGCGTCGTCGGCCAGCAGCGCTTCAGCCTTGGCGCGGCGGCCTTCGGCGGTGAGCGCGCGAAAGGACGTGCCCTCTGCCTGAAGCCGCCGCTTCAACGTTCGTTCGCTCATATTGGCCAGTCGCGCGAAGGCGGGCAGGCTCTTGGGCGGTTGATCGGCATAGGCAGCGCGGTAGCGGTGGGAGACCGCGCCGGACCTGAGGCCACGTTTCTGCTGGTTCAGACGCTGGCGGCACATGGTCTCCGTCATGGCCGCGGTCACGGGATTGGATTGGGGCAGGGCCTGATTGAGGTAACTCGGCGCGACCACGATCCGGTTGGCTGCAGCATCGCAATGAATGGGCGCGCCAAAGATGAGCGGCAACGGCCCTCCGCTCGGATCCGGCTGCGACGCCCGCATCTCAAGGCGGTTCAGCGCGGGATCCTGGCCCACCGTTTCGCGCATGAGCAGCGCTGCGGCCACCATATCGCGGGCGACAATGAAATCGCGAAGCTCGGCCGGAAGGTCGGGTTCATCGAAGGAGAGAATGCCATGGTCGGAAAATTCGCGGAAGGATATCGCCGTGAAGGCATGTGTCAGCGGCAGGAAACGCATGGCGAAATCGAGCGCGTCGCGACCGGTGGCGCGGCTCAGCAGCGCAAGGCCCCAAATACCATAGGTGGCGAAGTGAAACTCCTGCCCGGCCTCGATGCCCAGCCGCACCGGATCGCCCAAGGCCCTGACCAGATTGGTCAGAACCCGCAATTCCTGTGCGGCCGCGATCTCGACATCCGGCGCGCGCAGGTCGGCCTGGCCAATCCGGCTGCCCGCCAGGAGATCGCCAACCGAAACACCGCGGCGCGCTCCAAATTCCACCAGAACCAGAACGCCAGCCGGGGTGCGGGGATAGTTCCAAAATTCCATGCTGCAACAGACCTGACAGACGCAATTGGCCTTAACCGTAAAGCAGCCGGCTTTGCCTGTCATGGGGTGTCGGCAGTTCGACAGACTTTCGTGAGGGGAATGGACATGACTGTAGTGATCGAAGACCGGAGTGCTCTGTCATGAGCGAACTTGACAAGCAATTTGCCGCACAAAAGGCGGCGTTTTCGGAAGAGCCCTGGCCAAGTTTCGAGGTGCGGAAATCGCGTCTCAAGCGTTTGGCGGCGCTGACGCGCGATCATGAAGCGGCGATTATCGAGGCCATCGATGCGGACTTCGGTGGCAGGTCCTCGCATGAGACGCGGCTGGCCGAGCTGTTCGTGGTCTCGAGCGGCATCAACCATGCCCTTTCGCACCTCAAGACCTGGATGAAGACGCGCCGTGTGCCCACGGCTCTGCACTTCCTGCCGGCGCATAACCGGCTCATGCCGCAGCCGCTTGGCGTGGTCGGCGTCATCTCGCCGTGGAACTATCCGTTTCAATTGGCGACAGGCCCGGCGCTGGCCGCGATTGCCGCCGGAAATCGCGTCATGATCAAGCCATCTGAACTCACGCCGCATTTCTCCGATCTGCTCGCCAGGCTTGTCGCAGACCTGTTCGACCCGACTGAGCTTTGCGTCGCCACGGGCGATGCGGAGATCGGCAAGGCCTTCTCCGCCCTGCCTTTCGACCATCTCTTCTTCACCGGCTCGACGGCGGTCGGGCGGCAGGTGGCAATTGCGGCTGCTGCCAATCTGACGCCGGTGACGCTTGAACTCGGCGGCAAATCGCCGGCCATTATCGACCCCTCCGCCGACCTCTCGCGTATGGCAAGCCGCATCGCCTTCGGCAAATTGCTGAACGCCGGCCAGACCTGCATCGCGCCGGATTATCTGATGGTGCCGCAGGGTCAAGGTACTGTTGCAGTCGAGCATCTGTCGCGCGCGGTGAAACGCCTTTTCCCCACCATTCAGGGCAATTCAGACTATACGTCAATCATCTCCGACCGGCACCGCGACCGCCTCACCGCATTGGTGGAGGATGCTCGCGCGCAAGGGGCGCGGATCGTTGAGCTGGCTCCCGAGACGGAAAACCGCGGGCAGAACCGGAAATTCCCGCCGACGCTGCTGCTCGACGTCACGCCGTCCATGCGTGTCATGCAGGAGGAGATATTCGGACCGCTTCTGCCCATCGTCGAATATAGCGGGATCGATGCAGCCATAGACCACATCCGGTCGGGCGACCGGCCGCTGGCGCTCTACTGGTTCGGCATCGACACGCACAATCGCGAACGTCTTCTCAAAGAGACACATGCCGGCGGCGTCACGATCAACGATTGTCTCTGGCATTTGGCACAGGAAGCGCAACCCTTCGGCGGGATCGGAGCAAGCGGCTCAGGCGCCTACCACGGTGAATGGGGCTTCCGCACCTTCAGTCATGAGAAGCCAGTATTCAGCCAGTCCGGCCTCGCGGGAACCGCGCTGTTCCAGCCGCCATACGGGCGAGTTTTCGACATTCTTATCAAAACGTTGCGCCGGCTGACCTAACGGCCCCACCCACTTTCGACCAGACACGCTGTATTCTCGCTTTCAGGAGTATCTTCATGCAGAAAAGCCATCGCACCGCACTCGTCACCGGCGCGGGCTCCGGCATCGGCCTTGCCACGGCAAAGCTGCTGGCCAGGGAGGGCTGGCAGGTCGCGATCGTGGATGTCAACGGCGAGGCACTCGAGCGCGCCGCCACGGAGCTTGGTCCGCAGAGCTTGCCCTTCACCTGCGATCTTTCCGATGCCAAGGCGGTTGAAGCGCTGATGCAGGCCCTCTCGACGCGCACGGGCGGGCGGCTCGATTTACTCGTCAATAATGCCGGGCTTCTATGGTCAGGGCATTTCAAGGACCAGCCACCGCAGAACATAGCGCGTATCACGACCGTCAACACGATCGCGCTGGCCATCTGCACGCGGCTTGCATTCCCGCTTCTGAAGGCCAGCGCCGACTCGGGCGGCAAGCCGGTCGTGATCAACCTGTCCTCCGCCTCGTCCGTTTTTGGAATTCCCAGCCTGGCAGTATATTCCGCGTCGAAATTCTGGGTACACGGCTTCACGGAAGCCCTGGCTGTCGAATGGCGCGGCCAAGGCATTGCGGTACGCGACGTGGCTCCGCCCTTCGTTCACACACCTATGATGTCGGGACCTGCGGCTTCCAATCCGTTCCATGTTCGGATGGGCGCCAACCTGAGCCCGGAAGATGTCGCGCGTGCAATCCTTTTGGCGCAGCGCGGCGGTCCCCTACATCGTTACATGACCGGCTCGCTCCAGCTCGCCCGCTTTCTCGTGGCGCTCATGCCAAACGCATGGACCCGCCGGGCTATGGCAATGATCGGCGGTTATTGACATTGCGACAGCTGGATCGCGGATCGCCATGCGTCTCGCCGAAGGGATATTTTACAAAGGCTTCCTGAAGTTGATCGGCAAGTTTCCAAGCGTCACCATCGCGCACTGCTTGAGTAAGCTTATCGTCGTTCAAGCCGTTGCCAGCCGATGGAAGATCCGCTCGACCCGTCCAACGATCGCGAAGAAAATGATACCGGAAAGTGAAGCAAGCAGCACCGCCGCAAAAAGTCTTTCAGCCTGGTAGTTGAACGTCGACTGGATGATGACGGCGCCAAGTCCGCGGTCTGATCCAATCCATTCCCCCACGATCGCGCCGATCACAGAGGTCGTTGCCGAAATGCGCAATGAGGCAAACAGAAGCGGCACCGACCGCGGAACCCGCAGACGCCAAAAGGTCTCCCATCCGCTTGCGGACAGAACGTGCATGAGCTCCAGTTCGTTGGTTGTCGCCGATGTCAAACCGCGGACCATATTAATGAGCGTCGGAAAGAAACACAGGAGAGCGGCGATCACGACTTTCGGTAAGATGCCGAGACCGAAAACGAGAATGATGATCGGTGCCAGAGCCAAAACCGGAATGGTATTGAAGAGCAGCACGACGGGGAAATATGCTGCCCGGACACGCGGGCTGTAGACGAAGACGATAGCCAGGATCACCGCAGTCAGATTGCCGAGAAAAAAGCCAAGAAGAGCCTCGTACCAGGTTGGCAGGGCGTTCTGGACGAGTCCTCGCCATTCGCTCGCGAATGTGCGCAAGACCGAGAGGGGCGTAGGGACGATGTAAGCCGGAACCCCGAGTGCCGGTAACACCCATTCCCAAACAACAAGCAGCGATAGCGCGCCGGCAACGGGAAGAATAGTCGCTTCAAACAGGGGAAGTTGTTGTCTCTTCAAGGGATTACGCTCCACCATCGCGCAGCAGTTGGCGTAGTCGCGCTGCTATCTCCTGTGCCTGCGGGCTTTCCCTGCGGCAGGCGCCGTTTTCGTCCTTTAGTGATCCCAGATCGATGAGGGCTTGGCACCGGCCGGGGTTTGCTGCAAGCACCAATACGCGCCCTCCGAGATAAATCGCCTCGGTAATGCTGTGTGTCACGAAGAGGATCGTCGCTTGTGTCCGACGCCAGATGGAGAGAAGCTCATCATTGAGCCGATCACGGGTGATTTCGTCGAGCGCGCCAAAGGGCTCATCCATCAAGAGGATGTCCGGCTCGCACTGTAGGGCGCGTGCAATTGAAACGCGCTGGCGCTGTCCGCCCGAAAGTTGGTTCGGATAACGATCCGATAGATCGGCAAGGCCGACCAGCTCTAGCCAATGGTCCGCCCTTGGCTGGACCGACTTGGCTATCCGGCCTTTTCCAACCTGCAATGGCAGGCAAACATTCTCTCGGACCGTCCGCCAGGGAAGCAGGGTGGCCTCCTGGAACACAAATCCGACCTCCCGCTGCCTTCTCGCCTCAGCTGCCGTTTTGCCAAGTACAGAAAGCTGGCCGTTTATCGGCGGCAGCAAATCGGCGATGGCGCGAAGGAATGTCGACTTCCCGCACCCGGACGGGCCGAGTATCGTCAGGAATTCGCCTTTGGCGACACTGAGATCAACGCCCTCCAGGACTGGCTGCATTGACCCCGGATAGCCCAGCCCCAGGCTCCTTGCCTCGATTGCAATTTCGTTTGTCACAGGGTTCACCCGATCTTCGGACGGTCGCCCACCGTCATATCCAATATGGCGGTTGAAAAGCAGTCATCGAGCTTTGGTGGGCCGGACTTGAACTGGCCGACCTTGTCATAGACCGAGATCTGTTCGGCGATGCCGTGGGGGTCGAAGGTGCCCCATCCATCCTTTGCGGTCGTCTCATCGAAGCTTAGCGACATGATACGCGGTATTGTTTTCAACTCCACCGCCAGATCGAGTTGTGGATAGGCTTCGACTGTCAGCTTCACGGCGTCTTCTGGATGCTCGTGTGTCCATGACCAGCCCTTGGCTATGGCTCGCATTGCCTTCGCAAGAGTGTCGGCGTGCTTGTCGATCGCATCGTCGGTTGCGAAATAGACGTTGGCATAGGATGGCAGCCCTGTATCCTTCATCATCAAATCGATCCGGTCGGGCCCAATGACGGATAGAGCCTGGGTGTTGGTGATCCAGCCCGTCACCGCATCGACCTGACCCGTCGTCAGGGGCGTCATGTCGAAGCCGATATTGGTGATCGTAAGTGTCGATGGGTCGATATTATTTTTGAGAAGGATTGCGTCGAGGACATAACGGGCAGTCGGCTGAATTCCAATGCGTTTGCCGACCATATCCTTGACGGTGCGGATTGGAGCCCTCGGGAGCGAGTAGAACGCGAAAGGCGCCATCCGAAACCCGCAAGCGATGATCTTGATCGGCACCCCGGAGGCACGCGCAAGCAGCAGTTGCGCTGAGTCCGAGAACTGGCCGAGCCCGGCCTGACCAGTAACGACCGGAGGGACGGTTGCAGAATTGGGACCTCCCGGGGAGAACTCCACCTCCAGTCCCTCTGCCTGGAAAAATCCCTTCTTTGCGGCGACGATATCTCCGATTTGACCGTTGCTCATCAGCCAATCGTACTTAATGACAACTTTCGCATTCTGGGCTTTAGCCCTAAACGGCGCGAAAATGCTCAGGCCACCGGACAGAGCAGCAAGCGTCAGCGCACCGTTGGCCAAAAATCTGCGTCGGTTCATCGTCATCGTTATTCCCTTTTTCTGAAGGCTCCTGCCCGCATTGGCAGTAGAGACTATGTCTAGTCGAGATCGCCTACGGGACCGCCCTCGGCCCAGGCGTAGAGTTCCCAAAGGTTGTCATCGGGATCTGCGAAATAGCAGCAGCGCGCATTCCAATTGTAATCCTGTGGAGGTCCCTGGAAGGTGACTCCGGCAGCTGCCAGTTCGGCGTAGGCGGCGTCAACGGCTGCAGGAGAGGAAAGCTCGATCGCGGCGCAGGCCTTGTGAACGCCTGGCGGGGCCTTTAGGCCGGATATGCCAGTATTATGGGCAATATGGTCGATCTCCCACAGGGCGAGCGTAACCCCCGCACCCTTGAAGTCGGCAAAGCCCGGAGCACGTCGGCGTGGCTTGAAGCCGAGGCTATCGACATAGAAGGCTGCTGCCCGGTCAATGTCGTCCACCAAAAAGCAGATATCGGTAATTGGATTAACTTGCGCGAAAGCAGACATTGGATACTCCCCAGTTGTCGAGAGTGTGTCTTGCAAACGCTAAGTACGATTTCAAAATCGTGCGCTATTTTTTTGCAAAGCTGCTTTTCTGCGCATCATCGCCAATCATTGCAGTGACCTGCGATAGTCAGTGGGAGTTACGCCGACGATCCGGTGAAATGCACTCGAGAAGTGCGCCTGACTGGAAAAGCCTGTAGCATAAGCAATTTCCGAGAGCGTTGCCTTGCTATTGGCCAGATAGATCCGCGCTCTCTCGATCCTTCGATCGAGTATGAACTGATGTGGCGGCTTACCGACGGCCTTTTTAAACGCGCGGCTGAAATGAAATTGGCTCATATGGGCGACGCCGGCCAGTTCATCGACGTTGAGGTCGGCACGACAAAGGTAATCGTCGACATAGTCGGTCACCCGCTTCAGCTTTTCCGATGTTATCGACCGTATCCCAACGCTCGGTCTTGTTCCCAGGAGCCTAACGACCGAACATGCGAGCGCCATGCCAAGGTGTTCTAACAGGAGAGGGTCGGCGCATGGGGTCTGCTCGACGGCTGCAGCTAGTGAAAGGGCCACCTGCAACGTGGTGGGGTCCGATGCTGCACTGAATGCATCGTCATTGAGCCGGTCAGGGTCGAAATCTCGGAAGCCCAGGTTTTCATAGAGCTTCGGAGCCTGGAAAATCGATATGTAATCCGCCTCATCGCCTTCGACTTCGAAATTTATCGAAGCCGGCTGGAAGCCGAGTGTGAAGGACGGTCTGTCGACAGATCTGAAATTTGCCGAACCATATCGGTGTGCATATCTCCGGTGAGCGGTGCGGTTGATCGAGATTCTATGAAGCGAGCCCTGCGAAACCATTTCGCCACTCGAGCTGTGATAGGTCTCTATGATGAGGTCGCGCTGAACGAACGCTTTATACTGCCGGAGCGACGGCCGGCTTATCGAGAATATTTTCGGGTCGACGTCGAGCATGTGCTGTTCTCCGACCCATAAAGAAGCAAATAACGCGCCAAGTCGTGTCGTTCGTGGCCTGGCTGATCTATAAGCCACAAAGGTTCGGGTCCCCGACGGTCAAGTGGTAGCCGCCGATCCGAAATAGATGACCCGCGAGGAAACCAACCGGTCCCGCGCCATAATGACGCGATCGCCCGCGCACGCTCTCCTTGTCATCATATTGGTCATCGACACTGCAATCAGCTGCGCGACGACTGTGATTTGAGGCTCAAGAATCCCGCGTCCGCCGCCCGACTGGCCCACCAAGCCGGTCCGAGGTTTCAAGACCTCGAAAACCGCCTACACGACGATCAAGGGCTTCGAGGTCATGCGCGCTTTGCGCAAAGGCCAAGCCGCGATCTTCAACTTGACCGGCGACATTCGCGGAGAGGCTCGCATAGCTGGACGAGCTTTCGGAGCTGGTCCGAACGCGCTCACCGAGGTTGTGGCAATCCTCGCCCAGAATCCCGAAAGTCAGACCGCCTGACAAACTGGGCCTGGGAATCTCGTTGCCATTTGAAATGTTTGCAACGCGGCCCGGAGAAGGGTGGTGCATACCACAACCAACAAGAATTTGATTGACTGTTTTCATAAATATGAAATATTGGAAATAATTTCACGATTGACGGTCGATTAATGGCTGCAAACCCCTTCTCTGTTCCGGTCTGGCAACCGACGTCAACGGCCGCTTGGCGACAAAATCGTGCCGATGGCTCGACGGGTGCTGATGTCCTCGTCATCGGTGCGGGGTTTGCCGGTCTTTCGACAGCCTTAGCGCTTGCTCGCTCGGGCAAGTCAGTAATCGTGCTCGAGGCCGCCCAGGTGGGACAAGGCGCGTCCGGCCTGAATGGCGGGCAGGTCATTCCCGGCTTAAAATATGATCCAGAGTGGCTGACAGCGCATTTCGGCGAGGCTCAGGCGGCGCCTATCATCGATTTCGTCGCATCGACTGCGGACAGCGTCTTCGATCTGACCGAGCGTGAGCAGTTGGCGGTTCCTGTTGTGCGCCAAGGCTGGATCTACGCCGCGAATACAGATAAGGCCATGACCCTTGCACATGAGCGCAACAGGCAATGGAAGGCGCGGGGTGCGGATGTCGATCTTCTTGACGCTGCCGAGATCCAGCGTTTGACAGGCACGCAAACCTATGTCGGAGGCTGGCTCGATCGCCGTGCCGGAACCATAAATCCGCTGGCTTTTGTTAATGAACTTGCCCGACTTGCCACGGAAAATGGTGCCCTGATCTTGGAAGGCGTCCGGGTCAACGTTCTTCGACGTGGCAACGACCGCTGGGAGGCCGCGACCGAAAAGGGGCTTTTCCGGGCTCCTTTCGTGGTACTTGCGACCAACGCATACACTGACGGCCTCGTGCCGGATCTCGCACGTTCGCTTGTCCCACTCCATTCGTTCCAGCTTGCCACGGAACCTCTGCCGGAAGATTTGGGACGTCTCGTGCTGCCGCACGGCCAAGCTGTTTCGGACTCTCGTCGCATCCTTGTCTATTACCGCAAAAGCCCGGATGGGCGTCTTGTCCTGGGCGGTCGAGGTCGAATGGGCATTCCCCGCAGTGAGGAAGACTGGAACCACCTTCATCGCGCAATGTTGCGCCTGTATCCTTTCTTGCAAAACATTCGCATAGAGCGCCGATGGTATGGCCGCGTTGGGATGACACCCGATCACATGCCGCATATTCACGAGCCTGAGCCGGGACTGCTGACGCTTGTCGGCTGTCAGGGGCGCGGGGTTGGAATGATGACCGCAATCGGCGCTTGCTTTGCCCGCTACATCGAAACGGGCGACCGGGCGGCCCTGCCATTTCCAGTCACACCTATTCGCCCGATTCCGTTTCATCGCTTCCGCCAGATCGGGATTGCTGCGGCGATCACCTCCTATCGCCTCCTCGACGCGCTGGAAAAATGAACCGTAGCAGGTTCGTTGGCTTCGATTGACATTTTCACAAAAATGAAATTCTATAACTTGATTTCATTTTTCTGGATGTTCTGATGGCCAGCTTCAAGACAGACATCGATGCTGCAAGCCTCCGGTTCCGGTTCTTCATGATGACCCCGGGCGTTCTGGTGGCGTGTGGCTTGATCGTCTTTGCGTTGGGCCTCCTGCTGTTTCTGGCATTCCGCGTCAATGACGGTTCGTTGCTTGGAGCGGGTGCGACATTCGACAATTTCGTCAATGCCGTCAGCGATCCGCTTTATGCGATGGTTGCCCTTCGCTCGCTGGTTATCGCGGCCCTGGTGACGCTTGCGACCGTCGTCACCGCCTATCCCGTTGCCTGGTATCTGGCCTTCCATGCCGGATCAAACCGCAGCGTGATCCTGTTTCTTCTGACGCTGCCGTTCTGGACAAGCTATCTACTGCGGGTCTTTGCCTGGAAAATCGTGCTCGCCTATAACGGTGTTCTCAACTCTGCGCTGATGATGACGGGGCTAACGACAGAGCCGTTGACGGTCTTCCTCAATGCGCCCGCTGCGGTCATCGTCACGCTTGCACATGCCTATGCGCCCTTTGCGATCCTTCCGATCTACGTGGCGCTCGAGACCATTCCACCGTCGCTGCGCGAGGCGGCCTCCGATCTCGGCGCCCGGCCGTTCACGGCGCTGCGCCGTGTGGTGCTACCGCTTTCCATGCCCGGCGTACTCGCCGCCGCCCTCGTGGTTTTCGTGCCGACCGTGGGCGACTATGTGACGCCAGCCCTCGTCGGCGGGCCGGCGAGTACGATGATCGGCTCGCTGATCCAGTCGCAGTTCGGTAAGGCGAACGACTGGCCATTTGGTGCGGCGCTTGCTGTTCTCGTCATGCTCGTCATTCTCGCTCTGGTTATAATCGTCCGCAGGGCCGATCGTCTCTATGTAGGTCGGAAATGACGGTGGCCTACGCTCAACGGCGAAAAGGTGCGGGATGGCTCGGATGGTACGTCGTCGGCTATCTGGTCTTCACCTACCTGCCGATTGTTCTCATTCCGCTTTTTTCATTCAATGATGCCATTCAGGCGTCCTTCCCGCTCAAAGGCTTCACGCTGGATTGGTATCGAAGCCTGGCGGGTAATGAGACGCTGAGAGCCGCTTTGGTGAACAGCATCAGCATCGGCGCCCTCGCATCGGTCGTGGCAACCGCGCTTGGTGTGATGATCAGCTATATGGAAGTGTTTGGACGTTCCCCCCTTGCCAGGGTAGTTTCGGGGCTCGCGCGCCTTCCAATCCTCATTCCCGGCATTGTTGTCGGCATTGCGCTGCTCATCCTGGTCAATCTCAGCGGTCTAGGCCCTTCGCGGACCGCGATCGTGATCGGGCATATTCTCGTTGCCTTGCCGACCACGGTGATTGTGCTTCGTGGTCGCTTCATGGCCATCCCGAAGAGTCTTGCAGAGGCCGCGGCAGATCTTGGCGCCGGTGAGGCGGTCGCCTTTCGGCGTGTGCTGCTCCCACTTGCCGTGCCGGCAATCGTCTCGGCTGGCATGCTGGCTTTCCTCACTTCATTCGATGAGTTCATCGTCGCTTTCTTTCTCGCAGGTACCGATCCGACCTTGCCGCTCTACATCTGGAGCCAGCTGCGCTTTCCGAAATCCCTTCCGACTGTCATGGCGCTCGGCACGGTCATCCTTGCAATCTCTGTGGTGCTCGCGACGGCTGCGGAGCTGCTTCGTCGGCGAGGGCTTTCCGCCGACCCGTCAAAATCAACAACAGGCAAAAACGCTTAGAGGAGAACGAGCATGCAACGTAAGGCCATTCTTAAGACGATGATGATGATGGCGGCTGGTGCCGTCTCCGTTCTAGCCCTTCTTGCCGGCGGAACATCGCCCGCTTCCGCAGGCTCCAAGCTGACCTACTTCACATGGTCGGGTTACGAGCTTCCCGATTTTCACAAGGACTTCCTGGCGAAGCATCCGGACGATGTCGAGATCTCAACCTTCGGAGACGATGACGACGCCTTGACCAAGGTCAAGGCCGGCTTCCATCCGGACATTGCGCATCCCTGCTACGACAAGATCGCGCGCTGGAACAAGGAAGGGCTTCTGCAGCCGATCGAAACCGCCAAGATCAAGAACTGGGACAAGATCTTCCCCGTGTTTCGCAACCTGCCTGACATTCAGGCCGGCGAGGGCAAGGTCTGGATGGTGCCGTGGGACTGGGGCAATACGTCTGTTCTCTATCGCACCGATCTCGTGAAGGATCCGGAAGCAAGCTGGAACCTGCTCTGGGACAAGAAGTACAGCGGCCGCATTGCCGTGATTGATGCCGTGCATGACACGCCGGTGGTCGCGGCTCTGCTTGCCGGCGTTAACCCGTTCGACATGTCGCCCGCCGACCTTGAAAAAGTCGCCGCCAAGCTGCACGAGCAGCGGCCGCTCGTTTCCTCCTATACGACCGACATGACGTCAGTTGAACAGTCGCTTGCCAGCGGTCAGCTCGTTGCCGCCATGACGTGGAACGCCTCGGCTGTTGCCCTGAAAAAGCAAGGTGTGCCGGTTGAGTTCATGAAGCCGAAGGAAGGCATGCTGACCTGGGCCTGCGGTTTCGTCATGCTGAAGGGTACGCAACATGCTGATCTCGCTTATGATTTCATCAATAGCCGTCTGGAAGCGGATTCCGGCAAATTCCTGATCGAAAGCTATGGCTATGGCGCGTCTACGTCCTCGGCCTTTGCCGCAGTTCCCAAGGACGAGTTGCAGAACCTGCAGCTGCCCGATGATCCGGATACCATGCTGAAAACGACCGTCTTCACCGGTCCGATGAAGCAGAACGACGATCTCGCCAAGATGTTCGAAAAGGTCAAAGCGGGCGGTTGACCCTTGACTAGAATGAATGACACTCGTCCGGAGCCTTCGCAGAGCGAGGGTTCCGGGATGCACGATCAGGAGGTCCGATGCAGGTTGAAGATTTGATGGATCAGGCCGAGCGCGATGGCAATGATGCCGATATCCGTGTTGGGAGGCGGGTTAGGGCGCTGAGGCTCGAACGAAACCTTTCGCTTGCGGATCTGGCATCGCGGGCCGGCATATCGATTGGCGCACTGAGCCAAATAGAGCGAGGAATGTCGTCCTTGCGCGTTCGGGTGATCTGGCCTCTAGCCGCGGCGCTTGATGTCGAGCCGTCGGCTCTGATTTCCGATCCGGATGAACCCGCGAGTGATCTTTATTGCGTGCGTGCGGGCAACCGCAAACCTCTGCCGGTTCATAGCGAAGGCATCTCGAAGGATCTGCTCACTCCGCCCGGTGCGGCGCTAACCGGCATGCAGGTGAATGTCGAACCCGGTGGCGGCACAGCGGCCTATTCGCATACGGGCCACGAGTTCGGCATCGTGTCGAAGGGTGAAGTGGAACTCGTCGTTGACGGCACCAAATATCTCCTGAAGACGGGCGACAGCTTCGCCTTCAAGAGTACGCTTCTCCACGCCTTCCGCAATGTGGGGACCGAGCGCTGTGAAATCATCTGGGTCAACACCGCTAAGCCATCGGAGGTTCGCGACGATGGCTGACAAGCTGTTGAACCTGAAAGAGGTTTCCAAGGTCTTCGCCAGCGGGACCGTTGGCCTTGATGCCATATCCATGGATGCGGCGGAGGGCGAGTTCATCAGCCTTCTTGGGCCATCGGGTTGCGGCAAGACTACCACCCTGCGGATCATCGCGGGGTTTGAACATCCCACGTCCGGACGCGTTCTTCTTGACGGAGAGGATATCGTCGCGCTTCCGCCCTATCGTCGACCGGTGAACACCGTCTTCCAGGACTATGCGCTGTTTCCGCATATGACGGTTGCGGACAATGTTGGGTTCGGTCCCTCCCTGCGGGGTGTGTCTTCATCCGAAATCCGGCGCAAGGTTGGCGACGCGCTTGAGCTTGTGGGGCTCGCTGAAAAGCTCAATGAGCCCGTGCAATCGCTTTCCGGCGGTCAGCGGCAACGTGTTGCGCTGGCGCGTGCCATCGTCTGCGAACCCAGGGTTCTGCTCCTTGACGAACCACTCTCAGCACTCGATGCGCACTTGCGCGAGCAAATGCAGGTCGAACTGAAGCGTCTGCAGCGCGAACTCGGCACCACATTCATCATGGTGACGCACGACCAGACCGAAGCGCTTTCGATTTCCGACCGGATCGTGGTCATGAATAGGGGCAAGATAGATCAGATCGCTTCGCCTGCTTCACTCTACGATCACCCGGCGACCCGCTTCGTGGCGAGTTTTATTGGAACGATGAACCTCCTGGAGGCCGATCTCGTGTCCTCTGACAACGAAGGCATCCACTTCAGCGCGGGTGATCTCCATCTGACAACTTTAAATGAAGACAGTCCATGGACTGGGCGCGGGGGAAGGGTGACGCTTGGGATCCGGCCCGAAGAGTTCGTTCTATCGGGCGATTTCCAGCCGGGGGCCACCGCTGGCGCCATCCGCAGCGCGGTGTTTCACGGCCACAGCATGCGAGTGCAGGTCGAAACGAAAGGCGGCCGGGCACTAACGGTCGATGTCCCCCGCAACCGTTCGGAGATCAGCTACAATTCCGGTGAACCGGTTTTCGTTACATTGAGGCCGGGCGCAAAATGCGCGGTCCTGCCTGTCTGATTGTTCAACATCACCAAATGGAATAACCATGTCTGCACAAAATCATTTGAAGTTTTTCATCGATGGAGCTTGGGTCGATCCCGTTGTTCCGGCAACCCTTGATGTCATCAATCCATCGACGGAGGAGGCTTATACGGCGATCTCGGTGGGTTCATCTGCCGATGTCGACAGGGCTGTGGCTGCTGCCAGACGCGCGTTCGACACCTTTTCGGTCACGCCCAAGGCTGAGCGGCTTGCCCTGCTGAAGCGGATCCTCGATGTCTATAATGAACGTTTCGAAGATATCGCCGAGGCCGTGTCACTGGAAATGGGTGCGCCAAAGTCGTTTGCACTCGATTCTCAGGCTTGGGCAGGTCGCGCGCATCTGGAATCGACGATCGCCGCGTTCGAAGAGATGGCATTTTTCGAAACCCTTGGGCGGACGACAGTCCTGCGCGAACCCATCGGCGTTTGCGCGTTGATCACCCCATGGAACTGGCCACTCAACCAGATCGTCTGCAAGGTCGCTCCGGCCATTGCCGCCGGCTGCACAGTTGTCCTGAAGCCGTCAGAAATCGCACCTATTTCGGGCATTGTCTTTGCAGAGGTCATGCAGGCAGCAGGCATCCCGGCAGGCGTCTTCAACCTCATCAATGGCACGGGACCTGATGTCGGACAGGTCATGGCGGGTCACAAGGACGTCGACATGGTTTCCTTCACCGGTTCCACGCGTGCCGGCATCATCGTCGCCAAGTCGGCTGCGGACACCGTAAAGCGCGTCGCCCAGGAACTGGGCGGCAAGTCCGCCAATATCCTCCTGCCGGACGTCGACTTCCAGACGGCGGTCTCAAAGGGCGTGCGTGGCTGCTTCTCGAACACCGGCCAGTCTTGCGATGCGCCGACCCGGATGCTGGTTCCCGCCGATCGGCATGATGAGGCGCTGGCAATTGCCAGGGCCGCTGCAGAGTCCCTGCGCACGGGCGACCCGCGCGACCCGGCCACCGATCTCGGACCGGTCGTCAGCCAACTGCAATTCGACAAGATCCAGCGTCTGATTCAGGCCGGGATCGACGAGGGCGCAACGCTGGTCACCGGCGGGACAGGGCGGCCGGAGCATCTCAACCGTGGCTACTACATCCGCCCCACCATTTTTGGCCATGTGACGCCGAACATGACGATTGCGCGCGAGGAAATCTTCGGACCCGTGTTGTCGATCCTGTCCTATGACAATGTCGATGAAGCGGTCGCGATGGCCAATGACACCGTCTACGGTCTTGCTGCCTATGTACAGTCTGCCGATATCGAGCAGGCGCGGGCCGTGGCGAAAAGAATGCGGGCCGGCTCCGTCTACATCAACTATCCGGACTGGGACACGTTTGCGCCATTCGGAGGATACAAGCAGTCGGGCAATGGTCGGGAGTATGCCGGCTGGGGCATTCACGACTTCCTGGAAATCAAGGGCGTTGTCGGCTGGGGTTGATACCGGGTGACCTGCCACTGAAGTCTCAACCGTCAAGCATGGCGATGTCACCTTAACTTGAATTCGGATGCGTGGGAGACGTTTGGTCTTAGGGATTGATGTCAGGCCATGGCTCCGGCTGCATTTTCCCACTCTGCGATCGCGAACCCCTTCCAGAGCGGCTAAGCCAAGCCCTACTTAACAGAGCTCATCGCGAGAGCGGCGTCCAGCAGCACCTGCGCGCCAATGGCGCAATGTTGCTTGGTTGCACTTTCAGCAGGATTGTGACTGAGGCCACCTCTGCAAGGTATGAAGATCATTGCGGTAGGAGCAAGCCGGGAGACATAGACGGAATCGTGACCCGCGCCTGAGACAATCTCACGCGTCACAGCGGCCGACTTCAACGCTGCCTCACGAACCGCGTCGATACATTGCGGATCAAAATGCACCGCCGGACTATTCCAGATCGTCTGAAGCTCTGCGCGGTCCCCGCATTGCTTGCGGATCAGGTCGGAAACTTCGGATTCCAGCCGATCGAGTCCTCCGTCACTCTGATGTCTCAGATCAAGACTGAGTTCCACATGACCAGGAATGACATTGCGTGAGGCCGATCTTATCGAGAGTTGCCCTGTCGTCGCCATGCCACCGAATGCGCGCGCCGCCGCTTGTGTCCCCACAATGATATTGGCCGCATCGGAAAGCGCATCGCATCGCATGTCCATCGGCGTGGAACCAGCGTGGGCGTCGCGGCCGGAAATCGTAAGGTCGTACCAGCGCATTGCCTGGACACCGGTAACGATACCGATCTCGGCATTTTCGCGCTCGAGCACCGGACCTTGCTCGATATGCAGTTCAAACATGGCGGCAAAGCGGATCTGGCCAACAGGTGTGGTACCCCGATATCCGATGGCCTCGATGGCTTCAGCGAAGGTGACGCCGTCGATATCGATGCGGCTGTCGGCGAAAGCCTCGTCAAAGACGCCCGCATGCACACCGGACCCGAGCATTGCGGGAGCAAAGCGGGCGCCCTCTTCATTCGTCCAATTCACCAGCATCAGCGGGCGTTCGGTCGCGCGCCCGGCTGCATGGAGCGTCCGTAAAACCTCCAGTCCGGCCAGCACCCCCAGAATGCCGTCAAACTTTCCGCCTGTCGGTTGTGTGTCGAGATGGCTACCTATGGCGATCGGCAGGGCCTCATCGTCCCGACCGCGTCGCCGTGCGAACATATTGCCGACCGTGTCGACCTCCACTGTGCAGCCAACGGCTTCGCATTGCTCGCGAAGCCAGTCTCTGACCTGCTTGTCTTCGGGCCCGAGAGCAAGGCGGCGAACGCCGCCGTCTGCGGTGGCGCCAAAAGCGGCCGTCTCCATGATGGTCCGCCAGAGCCGGTCACTATCGATCATCAAGTCATGCACGCGTCTTATTCTTTCCACCAACCGTCTCAAGGCCGCCGGCGGCGGCCAGGACCGCCGCCGGCTCAGCTAAGTCTCAAAGGGCGATGCCAACGGACTTCACTTCCGTATAGAGCAGGATTGCCTCATAGCCCTGCTCGCGCCCCCAGCCGGATTGATTAAAGCCGCCGAAGGGTAGAGCCGGATCGATCACGTGATGGGTGTTGACGCCGATGGTGCCTGCCTTCAGCTTCTTTGCGACCTTGTGGGCACGGCTGACATCGCGTGTGAAGACGCTTGCGGCCAAGCCATAGATAGAGTTGTTCGCTTCCTTCACGATTTCCTCGAAGCCGTCATCGTCGAAGGTGGCAACTACAAGCACGGGCCCGAAAATTTCTTCCTTCACCACAGACATTTCGGGCGTGGTCTCAGTGAGGATGGTAGGCTCAAGGAAGTAACCTTCCGATCCGACGCGCTTGCCACCGCAAAACAGCTTTGCACCATCTGCCAGACCCGCCCTGACGTAGGCGATGACGCGATCGAACTGTTCTTGCGAGACAAGCGGCCCAATCTGGGTCTTTGGCTCAAGGCCGACTCCGATCGGCATGGATTCTGCGAAGGCCTTGAGACCGTTCAGGATGGTCTCAGCGATATCCTTGTGAACGTAGAGCCGAGTGCCGGCCGTGCAGGTCTGCCCCATGTTGTAGAAGATGCCATAGGCGATGGCGGGGATGGCGACGGTCGGGTCAGCATCGGCAAACACGATCATCGGCGATTTTCCGCCGAGCTCCAGGGAAACCTTCTTCAGATTGCCCTTGGCGGCATCGAGGATTTTCTTGCCGACCTCGGTGGAACCGGTGAAGGCCACCTTGTCAACATCGGGATGAGCCGCAAGTGCAGCACCCGCTGTCTCGCCGTAGCCGGTCACGACGTTGAACACGCCAGCCGGGAAGCCAGCCTCTTGGACAAGTTCGGCGAGACGCAGGGCGGTCAGCGGTGTCTGTTCGGCGGGCTTCAGGACGATCGTGCATCCGGCGGCAAGCGCTGGCGCGACCTTCCAGATAGCCATCATGAAGGAAAAATTCCAAGGCACGATCTGGCCGCATACTCCAACCGGCTCGCGTAACGTGTAGGCGTGATAGGGTGAACCTGTGGACAGCGGAATGGTCTGGCCGCAGATCTTGGTGCTCCAGCCCGCCATATACCGCAGGAGTTCATAGGCAAAGGTCACGTCGCCATTCCGCGCGTCGGTTACGGGCTTGCCGTTGTCGAGCGCTTCCAGTTCGGCCAGCTCGTCGGCATGTCTCTCGACGAGGTCGCCCAGCCTCCAGACAAGTTTACCGCGATCGGCAGGCGTCATCGTCGCCCAGGGGCCGTCTTCGAATGCACGGCGCGCCGCAGCGACAGCTCTGTCGATATCGTCGCCGGTGCCTTCGGGAACCCGGTCAAAAATCAGCCCGGTTGCCGGATCAACAACGTCGATCGTCCCGCCTTTGGAGGCTGGAACCCATTGCCCATCTATGAAGAGCTTCTTTTCCTTGGCTACAAAACGGGCTGCGTCGGCGCCGAGACGCTTGAGGGTGGCAGGTGCGTTCATCTCTTATTATCCTCTAGTGATCTTCAGGCCTTGGCAGAAATTTCGTTGGCGGTGATCAACGTGACATCGCCATCGAGAATAGGCTTGGCAACGCCGAAGAAACGGGCGACCACACTGGAATTGTTATGGCGGTCCATCGCCGCGCGATCGGTGAAGCGCTCGTAGGTGGCGAAGAGACAAGGATTCTCCGCGTCCTGCGAAATGTGGAAGCCAACGGTCTCAGGCTCGTTTGCCCGGACGTGCTCGGCGACTTCGAGCAGGGCTTGGGCCATGGTCTGTTCATAACCCTTGCGGACGCGAATGATGGCGGTGATCGTGATCATGGTTGCCTCGTTTTCTGTTGTTGAAAGGATCAGGCTGGCCGGATGTCGCCGGCCAGATCAGCTTCGTGCAGTTTGGTGGGATCAATCTCTCCGGAGAGCTGTCCGCGCTTGATGGCGAGGACGCGGGTGGCGAGGTCACTGATGAATTCGAGGTTCTGCTCCACAAGCAGGATCGAAAGATTGCGCGCCCGCGCGAGCGACTTCAGCGTGTCCTTCATCTCCTCGATGATCGATGGCTGTATGCCGTCCGTCGGTTCGTCGAGCAGGACCAATTGCGGTTCGGCGCACAGGCAGCGAGCAAGTGCCAGGATCTGCTGTTCGCCTCCTGACAGAACCCCGCCGGCGCGGGTCAGGATGGGTTTCAGGCGGGGAAATTCCTCGATCACCCGTTCGATGATGATTGTCTGCTGCCGACCCGTGCAGGCGGCCCCTACGCGCAAGTTGTCCATCACGGATAGTGCTGGAAATATCTGACGGCCTTGAGGCACATATCCAATGCCGGCCCGCGCCCGGGCCGCCGGCGAGGCTCTTGTCACATCGGTCCCGGCGAAGGCGATGGTGCCAACGGTTGCAGGGATATGACCCATCAGCGTGCGCAGCAACGTCGATTTCCCCATGCCGTTGTGTCCGAGAACGCCGACGAACTCACCTTTTGCTATCGACAGATCGATGCCGAAAAGAATCGGGATTCGCCCGTAACCGGACTGAAGGTTCTTCACGCTCAGCAATTCAGACATGCTTCTTTCCCAGATAGACGTCGCGAACGGTCTGGTCGGCGAGGATGCGTTCGACATGACCCTCCACCAGGATGCGACCCTGGTGAAACACGGTGACCTGGTCGGCGATCATTCGGATGAAGTGCATGTCATGCTCCACGACGACGACGGTGTGGGTGCGGTTGAGGTCGCGGATGATCGAAGCAAGCCGATCGACCTCGACATCGGTCATTCCGGCTGCCGGTTCGTCGAGCAAGACCAGATCCGGATCGCTTGCCACCACCATCGCCAGTTCGACGAGTTGTCGCTGACCATGGGCCATTCGGCCAAGAACGCCGCTGCGCAGCGCGCTGACGCCAACGCGCTCCATCGCATCTGCGATCCTGGCTTCGCGTTCGGCTGCGCTTTTCACAGTGCGCAGCGCGAGCCAAAGGTTCTCATGAGCCGTCAATCCATCGAACAGGCTGGGCACCTGGGTCTTCACACCCATGCCAGCGCGGGCGATGTCATAGCGTTCCTTGCCGGCGATATCGGCGCCTTTGAAAAGGATCCGGCCGCGCGTCGGCTTGTGCGTTCCTGTAAGGCACCGGAAGAAGGTGGTCTTTCCGGCGCCGTTCGGACCGAGGAGACAACGAAGCTCGCCTTTCCTCAGGCGAAAATCGACGCCATCAAGGGCCTTTACGCCTCCGAAATGCATGGCCACGTCCTTGGCCTCGAGAAGATAGTCGCTCATCGTGCAACCTCTCCGGCAACAGGCCTGTCGGCGCGGATGTCCATCAGTCGGTGCAGGAGAGCAGCGAATGCCGGCTGTATGCCTCCGGGAACGAAGACCACGAAGATGATCAGTACCAGCCCGAGCACGATATTGGGATCAACGATGCCTAACTTGCCCAGTACTGCAGTTGCGATCTGCAGTGCGAAGCACGCTGCGACCGGCCCGAACAAGGTTCCAAGCCCACCGACCACGACCCAGATCAGGACCTGTGCTGCCATCGATAGACTGAACATCGTCGGGCTGACGAAGACGGAATTTGCAAACAGCAGACCCGCCAGCCCCGCAATTCCGGCGGAGATGACGAATACCGCGAGCTTCAGGCGCCTGGCGTTGTAGCCCAGCAATTCCGCCCGCATTTCGTTCTCCCTGACGGCGATGACGGCGCGACCGAAACGAGTGACAATAAGGCCCTTGCAAAGCGCGTATGTCGAGAACAGAGAGATGGCAGCGAAGATGAACATCTGGGCCGGTGACATCGGTATCCTTGTGAAGGGGATGGTCAACAGCGGCGTGGTCGGGATGCCGTTGAAGCCACCGAGCCGGGCCGCGCCAATCCGCCACGCGTCGCCGCCGGTGCTGTTGATCAGCTTGAAGAATATGAGAGTTACGGTCAGCGTGATGACGCCGAGATAGACGTCGCTCAGGCGACCGTAGAACAGGAAGTAGCCGAGACCGGCGGCAAAGAGTGCCGGCACCCCGATCGCGAAAACGGCGGCCAGCGTGGTATCGCCGAAGTTGATCGCGGCGACAGCATAGGCATAGGCGCCAAGCCCGAAGAATGCCGACTGGCCGAAGCAGAGTATGCCGCCATACCCCCAGAGCAGGGCGAGACTGAGCGCGAAGACCCCCATGGACATGTAAAGCGTCACGTTGATCAACGTATAGAGGGGTGCGGCATTCGGCAGGATGACAATTCCCGCAAGTGCTGCCAGCGCTGCCAGCGCGACATGAACGCCGCCAGAGCGAGATAGAGCCATGACGGTCATGGTGCCCCCTTGAAGATGCGCCCGGTGATGCCGGTCGGCAGGATGCGAAGAAAAATGGTGGCGGCGAGAAGGAGCGCGACATCACCGATGACGGGTGTGGTCAGAAATGTGGAGACGGTGTTGATGCTCCCCAGCAGCACCGAACTCAGCGCCGTCCCGGTAATGACACTGGCGCCACCGGTGATAACGGTAATGAAGGCCTTGGCGACATAGGCGACGCCCATCGTGGGGAGCACGCCGGAGATGGGAGCGAGCAGGCCACCTGCCAGTCCGCTCAGGCCCGCACCGATTGCAAAGGTGATGGCATAGACGCGAGCCGGCTCGATCCCCAGGGAGGAGGCCATCTCGCGGTTTTGCATGGTCGCACGTGCAATCAAACCCGCCGGGGTAAAGCGCAGCAGCGCATACCCGCTGCTGAAAACGGCAAGGGCGATGCCGGTCAGGACAAAGTCGTAGGCGCCAAGACTGTAGGTGCCTATCTGAAAACTGCCGACAGGCGCTGCGATCCCGACCACGCGATTGCCGAAAAAGGTCGTGGCGAGCCCGATGAGCAACAGGCTAAGCCCCCAGCTCGCAAGCATCGTGTCGACCATGCGACCATAGAGACGGCGCATGATCAACCGCTCCACGACGATGCCCAGAAAAGCCACGCTTAAAGGCGCGACGACAAGCATGGCGATCCAGATATTGATCCCGGCCTGAACACCGAAAATCGCGGCGAAACCGCCGAGCATTATGAACTCGCCATGCGCGAGATTAATCACACGCATCATACCGAAGATGACGGCCAATCCCACGCTGATGAGCGCAAGATTGCCGACTGTTCCAGCAATCTGGAACAGCACAACAAGAAAATAGTCCATTGAGATCGTCCCATACCAGCTCCCGGTGCGCGGGTTGACGCACGCCGGGACGCAATGGTTCAGCCGTTACTGGATGACGTATTGTTGATTGTCGTTCGGGTTCGCCGCGAGATTGCACACCGCCGCCGTGTCGGCCGGCGGCTGGTTCGGGAAGCTTTCGAGAATTTCGAAGCTATGGTTCTTAACCCGCCCAATGTGAACGTCCGTGGCGCAATGGTGCGTCTTTGGATCAATGGTGGAGGGACCGCCCGGGCCAGCCACCGTGGAACCACTCTCGATAGCTTCGATGACGGCCATGCGGTCGAGCGAATTCGCTTTCCTCACGCCGTTGGCCCAATGGTGGACTGCATTGTAGGTTGCCGAAGCATGTTCGGTGACATAGGGAGCCTTGTCGCCGAATTTTTGGTGATACCGCTTAACAAAAGCATCGTTGGCCGGCGACTTGATCTCCTGGAAGTAACCGAAGGCGGCCATGACCCCATCGGACTCTGCAGGTGTCAGCACGATATGTTCGTTCCCGCCCCCGAACGAGGTGGAAACGATCGGAATCTTTCCTGCCATGCCGGCTGCTGCCCATTGGCGGAAGAAGGACATGTGATTGCCACCGACTAGCAGGGTATAGATGACATCCGGCTTGTCGCGCTGGATTTTCTGGATTGCAGCGCTGAAATCAGTCACGTCCAGCGGGAAGAACTCTGCCGCGATGACTTCGCCGCCGGCCTTTCCGGTGTAGTCGCGAACCCACTTCGCCGAGATCTGGCCGTAGTTGTAGTCCGCCGCCAGAACATAGACCTTCTTGCCAAAATTCTTGACGGCGAACGGCATCAGCTGCCCGATCGTTTGCGACGGTGTCGAGCCAGTCAGGAAGGTGTTCCGGTCGCATACGCCACCCTCGTAGAGGGGCGAATAAAAATAGAGCGTCTGGTAGCGCCCGAGAAGCGGCCGAATGGCCTCGCGGGAAGCGCTGGTGATGCCGCCGAAAACGGCCGAAGCCTTCAGGCTGGTCGCGGCCTCGGTAGCAAACTGCGTGTAAAGCTGGATGTTGGACTGTGGATCGTACTTCTGTACCTTGACCTTGCGGCCAAGAAGGCCGCCGGCATCGTTGAGTTCGGACACGGCGAGATCAAGGCATGCGTCGATCGGCTGGCCGTAAATCTCCAGTCCACCGGACAGGTCGTAGATGCTTGCGATCATAATGTCGTCGGCCGCAAAGGCGCGATTGACCCAAGGCGCCGTCAGCGCCATTGCGGTGCCGCCGAGAAACAGGCGTCGATTGATTTTCATGAGTTCACCCTCTTGTTTATATGTTCGATGGACGCACGAATCCGATCCTGCAGACATCATCTGCAGGCCCCCTGCGGCGTTGCGGCCGGAGGATGTGTGTGAAATTCAAGCGTCGGATATGGTTATATATTCAATATTTTCTTTTTCAAGTATTTTTATTTGCCCACCGATTTCCTGCGGCGGCACTGCCGCTGGCTGAAATGAAGCGTGGATAAACAAATGGTTAGGGAGGCGCAGAGCTGCCTGGACCCTCACGCCAAGGTGACGCTGTCGGCGACAGGACGCCTAGACAGCATCGAAGCTGCGAAGCACTTCAAACTCGGTGCCGTCGGCGCGGGCGAGATATGTCGGCCCCGACGCGACGCCGTTGCGCACAACGGTCACTCCCCTGGGGCTTTCGAAGCTAAGACCTTCGAAGGCCTGCGAAAGCGCATCGATCTCGAGTGATTGCGCTTTGGCGGCGAGGGCACCAAAAAAACGTAGTCCCTCGTAACAGGCCTCGCTAAGAACGCCCTGAACTGGCGCCGTGAGGCCGAAAGCATCGCGGTAACGCTTTAGGAAGTTGTGATTTTCAGGTGTCTGCATTGCGCTGAAATAACCGGCGGCGCAGAATAGGTTTTCCGTATTGTCGCCGCCGATCGCCAGGAGTGTGTTTTCCTCTACCGCGCCGGAGAGACGCAGGATGCGCCGCGACAAGCCGCGTTCCGCAAACATCCTGTTGAAAGGCACGCATTCCGAGCCGACCAGCGACAGGAAAACGATATCGGGTTTCGCCGCATCGATCAGGTCGAGAAGATGCTCCGTGTTCTGGCCAAGGCCGACATATTCCTCTCCGACCACGTCTCCACCACGCCCACGAACGAAATCACGAACCCAGTTATGGGAAGCACGGGGCCAGACATAGTCGTTGCCCACAAGGAACCAGCGACGAGCGTTGTGGTGATCCATGAAATGGCTGACCGGGCCGGAAAACTGCCGCTCCGGAACCTCCCCTATACTGAAGACCTTCTCGCTCTCCGTACCACCTTCGAAAAGTGGGGCAAAGACATAGGGCACGGAGCCTGCCAGAGCCCGGGCAAGCTCGACCCTGACCGAGGAAAGATGCACTCCGACGAGAGCATGGGCGCCCTGTCGTTCGACAAGATCGCGAGCGCGCTGGACCACGGCTTGCGGGCTACCACCCGCGTCGGCGGCCAGCAACTCGATCTGCCGACCGAGTATCCCGCCTCTTTCGTTGAGTTCCGCTGCGGCCAGAACCGCGCTGTATTGGCACGAGGGCCCCCAGATCGCATCCGCGCCCTGAAAGGGAACCAAAAGCCCGATGCGAATGGGGTCTCGTTTACGCGGAGCCGAAATACCGTATCCGCCGACGCGCTGCGAAATCAGCGTTCGACGCGAGACGATCGATTCACGCCGGGAGGGGGGCCTGCGCAGCCCCAGACTGTCTGCACCACAAGCCGGAGCGAAATCGAGCGTCACAGCATTCTCCCTTTTTCGTTCTACGCTCCGCCCCAGACCGCACACTCCGCAACGGCGGATTGTGTCTTTTTGTTTTCGCTGCTCCGGGCCTATGCGGCGCGACAGAAGCACTATATATACAGTTTCCGATTAAACAATTGCTCCTTGAAGAATCATGGTCGAACGGTCACTCAACGAACATCTTTCGCACCTGCTTGCCCAGGCCAATCGGCACCTGAGCCGGCAGTTGACGGCCGAGGGTGTGTCTCTCGATCAATGGCGGTTGATGAAGGTTCTGTCGGAATCAGGTGGCCTGCCGATGGGCAAGCTGGCCGAGGAGCTGGCGCTGAACCTGCCGACCCTCACCAAACTCGTGGACCGCATGGTCCAGGACGCGCTCGTCTACCGTGTGCCCGATCCCTCGGATCGTCGGAAGGTGAGGATGTTTCTGTCGGACAAGGGCACTTCCATGCTCGCCTCGCAAAACAAGCGGGTCGAAGAGCACGAGGCCAAAGTGGAAGACAACTACGGCAACGAGGACGCACAGCGTCTGAAGTCGATGCTGGAAAGCTTCATCAAGCAGATCGTCTAATTCGTAAATCGCTGGTCGGCATCGTAGACTGTGTTTCAGCGTGGGATGTTGCACGCCGAAACACAGATCAATATCGATCTGAATAATATCCCGCTTGGGCGGCTGCACGGCGACTTTGTGATGTTAATGTTCCGACTCTGACTGGCGCATCGGTAGAAGTCGTAAAATCATCAAACACGATACCCGCTCTTATCGAAGTGAGTTTCCGAGATAAAGTTCTGCGGGAGCGTTGAAAAGGTTTTCGATCGCCGACTTTCACTGACATCAGCCAGGGGGAGAATGCGAGAGCATTGGCGAGCGGGGTTTCAGTACCCCGCCGGGCCGGTTAGGCTGTCTTTGCGGCGGACCCAATCTAGATGCCGTTATTTGCATATACAGATATTCTCGCCCGCGGAGATTGAGATGTTCCGCGGGCGATCCGTTGATGTGGCTCAGTTCTTCACTGTGTCTTCGAGGAAGAAGCGGCCGAGCGGGTTCTGGTAGAAGTTGGTGACGTTCTTGCGCATCACGTTGATATAGGGGCTGTAATAGAGGTCGATCCAGTTGACGTCCGCCTTGGCCATCTTCTGCAGGTCGACATACATGGCCTCGCGCTTGGCCGGGTCCGTTTCGAGACGGGCGGCAGCGACCAGTTCCTTCACCTTTTCATTCTTGTAGCGCGTCATGTAATTCATGTTCGAGTCATCGCCGAGCACGAAGGTCGTCTTCTGGTCGGGGTCGAGAATGTCGTTCGTCCAGTACATGACCGAGATGTCGTAGTTGCCGGCGACCAGCATGTCCCAACTCTGACTGGGGTCGACCTTCTGGAGATTGGCGGTGACGCCGGCCTTGGCGAGCTGCTGCTGGATGAGAACGGCGATCTGTTCGTCGGTCTCCTTGCCGGCATTGACGACATAGTTGAGCGTCAGGCCCTCCGCACCGGCGGCTTTCAGCATCTGCTTCGCCTTTTCCGCATCGTAGGGGCGCTGCAGATTGTCGGCATAGTGATAAAGCGCACCCTTCGGAATGTAGGAATTGGCGACTTCACCGAGGCCAAAGGTGGCCGCTTCCACGATCGCCTTCTTGTCGATGGCGAGATCGAGTGCCTCGCGCACTTCCTTCTTGGCGAGCGCGCCGTGCTCGTGATTGATCAGTAGATGGTCTTCACGCGTCGAGGGATCCATGCGCACGGTGAGGTCCGGGTTCTTCTTCATCTCGGCGACGCGGGAGAAGGGAACGGTGATCGCCACGTCGATCTGGCCGGTCTGGACGTCCAGCATGCGGGTATTGTCGTCGGGGATGACAATCCATTCGACGCCGTCGAGGCTGACATGGCCGGCATCCCAGTAATTCGGGTTCTTCTTCAGGATGATACGGTCGCCGCGCTTCCAGTCTTCAACCGTGAAGGCGCCGGAGCCGATGGGCTTTTCGGCAAAGGCGTCGGGATTGGCCTCGACAACCTTCTTGGGCAGAACGGAGGCATTCGGCAGCGCCATCATGGTGATGAAGGGAACCGACTTGCTCCTCAGCTTCACGACGAGCGTCTTGTCGTCGGCAGCCGTTGCCGTGTCGATGATCTTGAAGCTGTCGGCCCAGAGCGAGCCCTTGTCATCGCGGATGCGGGTCAGCGAGAAGGCGGCGTCGCCGGCGGTCACCGGGCTGCCGTCGGAGAATTTGGCGTCGCGCAACTTGAACGTATAGGTCAGGCCGTCGTCGGAGACGGTCCAGCTTTCGGCAAGGCCCGGCACCAGTTTGGTGCCCGAAGCATCGACGCGGACGAGCACGTCGAAGACGTTAGAGAAGACCCAGTTGTCGACATTCTGCGCCGACTTGATCGGATCGAAGGTGGTGGAGTCCTCGTTGCGGCCGATGGTCAGCACGCCGGCTGCCTCCGCATAGGAGGCCGAAAGGGACAGGATGGCCGCGAAGGCGGCGATTTTGGCTTTCGTCATCTTGAACTGCATGGGAACGATCCTCTGGTGGTTGTTATTTATGGGTTGGAATGTCTCGACAGCGGCCTGTCCGGGTCGATGTCGGGAATGGCGTCGATGAGGCCGGCGGTATAGGCCTCACGCGGGTTGGCGAAGACACCGTCCGACAGGCCTTCCTCGACGATGCGGCCATGGTGCATCACGATGACCCGTCGGCAGAGCGAGCGGACGACCGGCAGGTCATGGGCGATGAAGACCAGAGTCAGGTCCATGGTCGCAACCAGCTTGCGGAAGAGCGCGACGATCTGCGCCTGGATGGTGACATCGAGCGCGGCAATGCATTCGTCGGCGACGATGACGCGCGGATCGATGGCGAGCGCCCGGGCGATGCCTGCGCGCTGACATTGCCCGCCGCTCATCGTGCGCGGCTTGCGGCCGGCAAAGCTGCGGTCGAGTTCGACGAGATCGAGAAGCTCGTTCACCCGCTCCGGTATTCGCGCGGCGGGGATCTTGTTCTGAACCTTGAGAACTTCCGAAAGCGTTTCGCCGATCGTCATGCGCGGGTTCAGCGAATTGTAGGGGTCCTGGAAGACCATTGCCGCCTGGGTTCTCAGCGCCCGCAGCGCCTCCGCGCGCTGAAGGCGGAGGCTCGCGCCGCCAAAGCTGACATGGCCGGCCGAGGCCGGCGTCAGGCCGAGCATGGCCCGCGCCAGCGTCGACTTGCCCGAACCGCTTTCGCCAACGATGCCCACCGTCTCGCCCGGCCAGATCTGCAGTGACACGCCATCGACGGCGCTGAAATGCTTGCGCTTCGAAAACAGTCCGCCACCCGTCTGGAACCGCACGGCAAGATCGTCGATCTCGATCAGCGGCTTGACGTCCGCAGGCGTTGCGGCCGGCTCGGCGCCGGCCATGCGCTGCTCGACGGGCATGGAGGGGTGGCTTGAAATCAGCGTCTTCGTATAGTCGGCTTGCGGTGCCTTGAGAATTTGCCGCTTCTCGCCCGTCTCGACGATCCGGCCATGCCGCATGACGGCGATGCGGTCGCAGGTCTGGGCGACGACGCCGAGATCATGCGTCACCAGAATGATGGAGAGGCCGCGCTTGTCGCGCAGGTCCAGCAGAAGATGCAGGATCTGCGCCTGGATCGTCACGTCGAGTGCCGTCGTCGGCTCGTCGGCGATCAGGATTTCCGGATTGCAGGCCAGCGCGATGGCGATCATAGCCCTTTGCCGCATCCCGCCCGAAAACTCGTGCGCATAGCTCGAAAACTGGCGCGGCGGATCGGTGAAGCCGACCTGGCCCATGATGTCGAGCGCCAACGCCTTCGCTGCGTCGCGCGAAAGATGCTGATGGAAGACGATGCCTTCGACGATCTGGTCGCCAATGCGCATGACCGGATCGAGGTGGCTCGTCGGGTTCTGGAAGATCATGCCGATACGCGCACCGCGAATGGCTTGCAGCGCCGCCTCGTCCGCGCCGGCGATCTCATGCCCGTCGAGCAGGATAGAGCCGCCGGTGCGATGGATGGAGCGCGAGGGCATCAGGCCGACCAGTGTGCGGCAGAGCAGGCTCTTGCCGGAGCCGCTTTCGCCGACGAGACCAAGCACCTCGCCGCGGGCGAGATCGACCGAAACCTGATCGAGAAGGACGCGTTCGCCTTCTGGCGCATCGACAGCGACAGTCAGATCGCGGACGGTGAGAAGCGGGGGCTGTGTCATTGCTTGCGCCATCATCCGTTCACTCCCAACCGCTCGGCGAGCCCGTCGCCGATGAGGGAAAAGCCGAAGGCGAGGACGACGATGGAAAGGCCCGGGAAGAGCGTGATCCACCAGGCCTGTGTCACGAAGCTCTGGCCTTCCGCGACCATGACGCCCCATTCGGCAGTCGGCGGCTGAACGCCGAGGCCGAGATAGCTGATGGCAGCGCCCGAGAGCAGGACCAGCACCACGTCGGACATGGAGAAGACGATGGAGCCGGCCACCGCATTGGGCAGGAGATGCCGGAAGAGGATGCGCAGGCGGGAAAAGCCGAGGCTCTGGGCGGCCATGGCATAATCGCTGTTCTTGAGAACGAGGATCTGCGCGCGGATCAGGCGGGCATAGGACACCCAGCCGACCAGCGCCATGGCGATATAGAAGCTGCCCAGGCCCGGCCCGAGAATGGCGATGATGGAGAGCATCAGCACCAGGAACGGAAAGGCGAGGATCACGTCGATCAGCCGCATGAGGACGGCATCGACGAAGCCGCCGAGGAAACCGGAGACGGCCCCGATGACCGTGCCGATGGCGAAGGGGAATGCGACCCCGATCAGCGCCATCTGGAGATCGACACGCGCCGAGTGGATGACGCGCGAGAGGATGTCGCGGCCGAAATTGTCGGTGCCGAAGGGGTGGGCGAGGCTCGGGCCCTTCAGTCGCGCCGCCGCATCCTGAAAGATCGGATCGTAGGGCGCGACAAGCGGAGCCAGCACCGCCAGCAGCGCGAACAGACCGAAGATGGCGAGCCCGGCATAAAGCGTTGCGTTGCGGGTCGTGACCATGCCGCCGCTCATAGCTTCACCCGCGGGTCTGCCGCGACGGTCGCGATGTCGGCCAGGAAATTGACGAAGACGGTGGCGCAGGCGAAGACCATCGCCACGCCCTGCACCACCATATAGTCGCGCGAGAAGATGGCGCGCACCAGCAATTGGCCCATGCCGGGCAGGGCGAAGACGCTTTCGACCACGACCGTGCCGCCGATCAGCCAGCCGATATTGACGGCCAGGAGGTTGATCGTCGGAACCACGGCATTAGGCACAACATGGCGCCAGAAGACGATGCGCTCGGGCATGCCGCGGGCGCGTGCCGCGGTCGCCACATCCGATTTCAGCCAGTCGATCATTGCCGCACGCAGCGAGCGCATGAGCACGGTGGACAGCGAAAGCGCGATGGTCAGCGACGGCAGGATGAGATGGACAAGTTTGTCTCCCAGTGTGTTGCCATAGCCCGAGACGGGCAGGAGCGGAATGCTGACCGAAAGGAGCAGGATCAGCATGAGCGCGAGCCAGAAGGACGGAAATCCGATGCCGAATGTGGAGACGACGCGCACGGCATGATCGACGAACCTGCCTTCGTTGCGCGCGGCAACGGCCGCAAGCGGCACGGCGATCAGCACGGACAGCAGCACCGACGAGAAGACCAGTGCCAGCGTCGGCTCGATGCGGGTGGCGATCAGCTGCAGAACATCGATCTTGAAGGTGATCGAGCGGCCCATTTCGCCATGCAGGAGGTTTTTGACGAAGTAGATATATTGCTGCCACATCGGCAGATCGAGCCCGAATTGCGCGCGGATATTGGCGATTGCCTCCGGCGTTGCCTTGGTGCCGAGGAGAACGCGCGCCGGATCGCCGGGGATCAGCCGGACCAGAACGAAAGTGATGATGGAAACGCCGAGGATCACCGGCAGGAACTGCAAGGGTCTGGTCAGTATGAAGCGATAGCGGTGCAGCATCAGCCCGACACGCCTTCAAGGAAGGAAAGCAGCGGGGGGTAATAGCCCTGCGGGTTTTCATAGAAGGGCATGTGGCTGGCATTGCGCACGACATTGATCCGCGCGCCCTCCGGCAGTGCGTTCTTCATGCGCAGCGCGCAGGCGGGCGTCAGTTCGTCGTGCTCGCCGACGACGATCAGCACGGGCGCGGTGATCTTCGGCAGGTCCGGAATACGGTTCCAGTCCTTCAGGTTGCCGATATAGAGAAACTCGTTCGGGCCCTGCATGGTCATGTAGGGGCCCATGTTCCAGTCTTCGAGCGAGCGGTTGACCGGGGCCGGCCATTCCGGCAGGCGGCAGACATGGCGGTAGTTCAGAAGCGTAACGGCCGCCAGATATTCCGGATGATTATAGGTCCCGGCAGCCTCGTGCGCCTGCATCATCGCCACCGTTTCGGAGCCGAGCGCGGCGCGCAACCGCTCCAGTTCGCTCGCCAGATGCGGCATGTCGGCGACCGTGTCCGCCAAGATGAGGCTCTTGATAGCCTCCGGATAGGTCAGCGCATAATCGATGGCGAGCCAGCCGCCCCAGGAATGACCGAGCAGGTGAACCCGCCCAAGCCCCAGCGCCTGGCGCAGTGCTTCCGTCTCTTCGACATAGCGCTCGATGGTCCAGAGGCTTGTGTCTTCGGGACGGTCGGATGCGCCCGTGCCCAGCTGGTCGAAGGCGACAACCCGGAAACCTTTGTCTGCCAGACAGGAATGCGCCTCGCGCAGATAATCGCAGGGCAGACCCGGTCCGCCGTTCAGGCAAAGCAGGGTCTCCGGGCCGTTGCCGAATACATAGGCCACGACGCGGAAGCCCTGGATTGTCAGCTCGTGCCTCTCGTCCGGTTCGATTTCGCGCCACATGATTTCGCCTTCGCATTGCACAACATTTATGCAGGATTATTTCTAGAGCAATTGAGGCTCCACACTAGCTATCAGAAGTGATAGGGTGAACCCGTCCGAGGGCAGGTTTTGAAAATTCGGCGCGGCAGAGGTTGGCATGGACGTCACAGGGATCGAAGAGCGGTTTGCAGCGGCAACAAGCCTGAACCTTCAAATCGACGAGCTTTTCCTCGCCATGCAGGACTACGGCTTCGACACGCTGATTTACGATTACACCCCGGGCCGCTACGATCTCAGCGGCGAGCTGATGATCCCGACGGTGCTGGAGCTACGCAACGTCGATGAAACGATGCGCGACTACTGGTGCGGCCGCGGCTATTTTCGCCACGATCCCGTGCAGCACGTGGCGCTGGGGACCACCGCGCCCTTCTTCTGGAACTATGATCCCAAGGCACAGACACTCATTCATGCCTTCATGAGCGAGGAATCCGCGCCCGTGGCCGAATTTCTCTGGGAGCGCGGGCTGACGGCGGGCGTGACCGTGCCGATCCATCTTCCGGGTGGCGACTATGCCACCGTCACCGGCATTCGCGCGGGCGATCCGGTTCGGCTGGAGCGGGACGTGCGGCTGTGCATGGGCGATTTCAGCCTGATTGCGCATCTCTTCCAGCGGACGGCAGCACGGCGTATTGCCGGCGAGCAGGCGTTGAGCGGCCTGCCGCGCCTGACCATGCGCGAGCGCGAATGCCTGCGCTATTCCGCGGAAGGCTATTCGGCCAAGGAAATTTCCCGCCTGATCGACCGCTCCGTGCCGACCGTCGTCATGCATCTCAACGCCGCGACCCGCAAGCTCGGCGCGCGAAACCGCACGCAGGCGGTGGCGCGTGCGGCGCATCTGCGCATGTTCGACCAGCCACGTGGCTAGGCCCGTCTTACCCTATCAGTTGTGATAGCTGCCGCCCCGGCGATCATCGACCTATTGTGACCTCCGAACGATCTGCAATCCGAGGAGCGCCACATTGACGTCCGTTGAAACCCGTGAAGGCTACCTGCCATTCCGCGACTATCAGACCTGGTACCGCGTCACTGGCGACCTGAAGAGTGGCAAGCTGCCGCTGGTCGTGGCGCATGGCGGTCCCGGCTGTACCCATGATTATGTCGACAGCTTCAAGGGCATTGCCGCGCTCGACGGGCGTGCTGTGATCCATTACGACCAGCTCGGCAACGGCAAATCCACGCATTTGCCGGACAAGGGCCCCGAGTTCTGGACGGTGTCGCTGTTTCTCGAAGAGTTGGATGCGCTTCTGAGCCATCTCGGAATTGCGGATCGCTATGCGTTTCTGGGTCAATCCTGGGGCGGGATGCTGGGTGCAGAACATGCCGTGCGCCAGCCGGCGGGGCTGAAGGCACTGGTGATCGCCAATTCGCCCGCCAACATGCACACCTGGGTCGCGGAAGCGAACCGCCTGCGCCGCGATCTTCCGGCCGACGTGCAGGCAACGCTGCTCGCCCATGAAGAAGCCGGTACGCTGACGCATCCCGACTATATTGCCGCGTCCCGTGTCTTCTACGACCGCCATGTCTGCCGCGTCACACCGTGGCCCGAGGACGTTGCGCGCACCTTCGCCGCCATGGACGAGGACAATACCGTCTACCGCAACATGAACGGCCCGACCGAATTCCACGTCATCGGCACGATGAAGGACTGGACCATTGAGGATCGCCTCGACCGGATCAAGGCACCGACGCTCTTGATTTCGGGCGCTCATGATGAAGCGACGCCCGAGGTCGTGCGTCCCTATCGTGAGCGCGTTCCGGATATTCGCTGGGTGCTCTTCGAACGCTCCAGCCACATGCCGCATGTCGAGGAAAAGGAGCTTTGCCTCAAGACGGTCTCCGTTTTCCTGTCGGGCTACGACGTGGGCAGCTGAGCGGCTCAGGGTGTTCGTTAAAGCGATTCCAGGAAAAGCGGAATCCGTAAGTCTCTAGGGCATCAGGCCTCCCGCAGCCACAGCGGAAGGCACGCTTTGCCTCCAGGCAGCGTCATCGAACTATCCATCTCGGTCTGAGATGCCGGTTCCAATCCCTTCAAGAGCCGTCAGGCCCTGAACCGTTTCTTCGCTTGATCACAGGCGCAGAATATCCTTTGGGCATGCATCCCGGCTTCGTTCAACAAGGCTCCATGAATCGCTATGGCGATTTCTCGACTCCGAAGTGACTCATCCGCACATTGTGTTCTTTGAGGAGGGGGCCGAGCTGCTCGATGCGATTTATGCGGAATGCCTCGGTGCCGCCACGCTCCGGATACCATGTCAGGGACGCTCCGTCTTGTCGGACCTGACGTGGCGTGACACCGAAATGAGACCGGAATGCGCGTCCCGCCGAAGTGTGATCCTGCAGACCATTGCTCTGCATAACGGCACTGATCTTTTCATTCCTGAACTGAGGATCAACAAGGTCGCGCATCACCCTTTCGAGCCGGCGCTCCAGGATGTAGCGCATGATCCCACCCCGTTGCTCAAACATGCGGTAGAGCGTGGGTCGCGTGATGAAGAACTTGGCGACGATATCGGAAGGCTGAAGTTTGGAATTGCCAAGGTGCTCATCGATCCATCGACAGATGGCGATGAACTGGTTCTTCCGCATATGCCTACGCGCCATGGTGCGCTGGTCGGCGTGGGCGCCGATTATAGCAGCGATCATCGCGACGATGGACTGAGTTTCTTCAACGGCCTGGGCCGAGCCCATGTCGGATAGGCGTTCCCAAAGCCCTTTCATGTGCATGATGAGCGCGACGTTCGCTTCGCTGTCGGTGCGCAACACAAGACCATGAATGCTGTTAATATCGGCGACCATGGGAGCGAGCAGGTCGCGCGGAATTATCATCGCGACATTGTCGATCTGATCGGTCTCGATCGTTAAGGTGCGTCGCAAATCAAACATGGCGACCGTCAAAGGGGGGACGGGTACACGATGCCCATCGATTGTGACATCAAAGCCCGTGCTTTGATAGAACTGGATGATGAAATGATCGGTGCCTGTTAGGGCAATGAGCGCGGAGCTGCGCCGCATAACGCTTGCAGAGGCCTTGCACACAGACATCTGCATCGGTCCGAGATCGTATGCGGACAGATCCATCATGTAGCCGTCCGGCGCTTGCGCCCTCGGAGTATCCAGATCGAACATCGGCGAAACGATCTTTTTTGCGGCTTCCAATGGGAAAGGCATCTCCGGGCCGACAGCGACCTCGACGAAGGGTAGGCGGGTTGGGGCGGCATTCTCGTTCATGGGCCTGCGCATGCTCCTGCGGTTACACCGCTCCGGCGGACTCTGTGTTGGCGAGGCCCGGCGATAAGCAATGCGGCCCCTGTGACAACGCGCTACACCCTGGACTGCTAGGAGCAGGCGTTCCCGTCACAACCTCCCTTTACGTCAGGGAATAACCGAGGGACGAGGATTCGTTCGACTGTCCGTCTCAAAAGCGCGGATGCGGCGGGGGTGGATATTGCGCCCGGAATGCCCGTTCATTAAGCAACTTCATATAGAAAATTAACAATTTGTAAATCCAGCCTGCACTTTTAGCCGTTCGGCGCAATTCTTAGATCTGCTGATATTGAGGGGCCTCGATCGAGGCTCGGCAAGGGATCGAAAGCGCTTCGCACGAAAGCCCGCGCAGGTTGTGGGAGAGCGTTTCGTGTCTGGCAAGTTCGGTTCCCCAACGCTTTCCCTTCATCGTAAGATCGTTAAAGCAGGCGTGTCCCGCCTGACGCTTTCGGTCGCACTCCTTCTTCAGGGCATGCCAGCCTTTGCGGGCGAACTGCCGACGGGTGGCTCTGTCGTTGCTGGCCAGGTCTCCATCTCCGCTGCCGGGCAAGGGATGACGGTGAGCCAGGGTTCGGACCGGGCGATCGTCGACTGGCAGGGCTTCTCGATTGGGAAAGACAACAGCGTCAACTTCGTCCAGCCCTCGTCTTCCTCCGCCATCCTCAACCGCGTGACGGGCAGTGTGCCCTCGACCATTGCCGGCTCTCTGACCGCCAACGGCCAGGTCTTCATCGTCAACCAGAACGGCATTGCGATCACCTCGACCGGAACGGTCAAGGTCGGCGGCGGGTTTGTCGCCTCCACACTCGATATCGACAACAAGGATTTCCTGAGCGGCAATCTGACCTTCAAGGGCAACGGCGCCTCTGCGCGGCTTTCCAACGAGGGTGTGATCTCCGTCGGACGGGGCGGCTATGCGGCACTCATCGGCGGGACGGTGAAGAACAGCGGGCTGATTGCGGTTCCGCTCGGCAAAGTGGGTCTGGGCTCGGGCGAGCAGGCGACGCTCGATCTGTCGGGCGATGGGTTCCTGCAGGTGGCCATCCCGACGAAGGACGGGGCCGAGGGCGACGGGGCCCTGGTGGAAAACAGCGGCACGATCCGCGCCAAGGGCGGCACGGTCGTGATGAAGGCGGCCACGGCCCGCGAGGCGGCTCGCCATGCGGTTAACATGTCCGGCACCATTGAGGCGAAGAGCATCGGCGGGCGCAATGGCGCCATCGTCATCGGCGGCGGTGCGGGGGGCAAGGTTACCGTGTCCGGCAAGATCAGGGCGACCTCTCGCCATGGCAATGGCGGCAAGGTGACGATCACCGGCCGGGATATCGCGCTCAAGGGCGCAAAGATCGACGTTTCGGGCAAGACCGGCGGCGGCACGGTGAAGATCGGTGGCGACAGGCAGGGGCTGGGCACGCTGCCGCATGCGGCAACGCTCTCCATGGATGCGGCGACCACCATCACCGCCAACTCCACGGGCGAGGGCGATGGGGGTTCGATCGTGCTGTGGTCCGACGGGCTCACGGTGGCAAAGGGCACGCTTTCGGCCGAGGGCGGCACCGAGGGCGGCAATGGCGGAAGTATCGAGACGTCGGGCCACACGGTCGATTTCACCGGCATCTCTGTCACCACGGCGGCGGCAAAGGGCATCGCGGGCAACTGGTTGCTCGACCCGACCGATCTCATCATCGACCAGGCCTTGGCAACGACGATCGGCGCGTCCTTAAGCGGGGGCACGAACGTTACACTTCAGACCTCCGCAAGCGGTGCACCGACAGGGGCCGGGACGCTGACAGCGTCCGAGCAGAACACTGCCGGCAATGGCGACATCATTGTCAACGCGGGATTGTCCTGGTCAAGCGGCGCGACGCTCACGTTGGATTCCTACCATTCGATCCTCATCAACGCGACGATCACGGCGGCGGGCAGCGCGAATGTGGCACTGACGACCAATGAGGGCGGCTCGGGCGGCGATCTCTCGTTCGGGCTGAGAGGGTCGGGCTTTACAGGCAGGCTGGACTTTACCGGAACGCAAGGGCAGCAGGCACTCACGATCAATGGGACTGCCTATACGCTGATTTACTCGATGGCGCAGCTGGCCGGCATCGACGGGACTGGGAATTACGCCCTGGCAACAACTCAGGATGCGGCAAGCACGACCTATTCCGGTGCTGTCGTCGGCAGCAACCTCGCCTTCGGCAACACGTTCGAAGGGCTCGGTCATACGGTCAGCAACCTGAAAATTTCGTCGAACCAGAATAATGTGGGCCTCTTCAGCCGCTCTGATGGTATCATCCGCGATATCGGTGTCGACAAAGGCTCAGTGCAAGGTGGAGGCTATGTCGGCGGGCTTTTGGGCGATCAGACTGGCGGCGCCATCCTTAACGCCTACTCGACAGCTGCGGTGAGCGGCCAGGCCTTCGTAGGGGGGCTGGTGGGCAATCAGGGCTCCGGCGCTATCACGAATGCCTATGCGACGGGCGCGGTCAACGGCTCTGGGTCCAACGTCGGGGGGCTGGTGGGTTGGAGCTCCGGCACAATCACGAACTCCTTTGCCACGGGCGCGGTCACGGGGGCGCCCTCGCAAGGTTTCGATTCTGTCGGCGGTCTGGTGGGTTGGAGCACCGGCGATATAACGAACGCTTATGCCACCGGCGCGGTCAGCGGTGACAGCGATGTCGGCGGGCTCGTGGGCCAAATCTCAGGCGGCACGATTACCAACGCCTATGCCACAGGCTTGGTTCGCGGAAACACAAAGGTCGGAGGACTTGTCGGGTATACCCGAGGAGTAACAGTCACCAATGCCTATTGGGATACCGGCACCACGGGCCAATCGACAGACGCCGGGGGAGCTACGGGGGTCACCACGGCGCAACTGGCCGATGCGACGCGGCTTGCGGCGCTCAACACCGGCAGCGTCGCATTTGGCAACGCAGGCAACAAGACGACGCCGTATCTCCTGAACAATCCCGGCGCGGTGATCCTCGCGACGGATTCCTCGGCAACTCCGACCTACTACACGCCAATTCTCACGCAGGCTGGGCTCGAGGCTGCCAACAACAATCTGTCGAGCAACTATGTTCTCGCTAACAATCTCGACTTGAGCGGCACGACTTACACCGACGCTCTGATCGGCAAGGACACCAGCAATCCGTTCACCGGCATTTTCGACGGCCTCGGCAACACCATTTCCGGACTGACGATCAACAAAAGCGGCGACTATGCAGGCCTGTTCGGCTATTCGACCGGGACGCTCCGCAACCTCGGCCTGATCGGCGGGAGGGTCAGCGGCTCCTACTATGTCGGCAGCCTCGTTGGGTATGAGGACAGCGGCACGATCAGCAACGTCTTTGCAACGACATCGGTCAGCGGTTACTCCCGTCTCGGAGGCCTCGTCGGATTCCAGTATGGAGGGGCAATAACCAACGCCTATGCGACAGGAGCGGTCATCGGCAGCCAAAATTCCAGCAGTGCATATATCGGCGGCCTCGTCGGATATCTGCAAGGCGGCACGGTAAGCAACGCTTATGCGACAGGCGTTGTCATCGGCTCCGTCGATTTCGGCGGTCTCATCGGGTCTCAGGCGGGTGGATCAGTCACGAACGGCTACTGGGATCCGCAGACCAGCGGCATGCCGAGCAGCAATGGCGGGAGTGCCAAGATCACCGCGCAATTCCAGGGCGGCGCGTTCCCGGCTGGCTTCGATGCGAATGTCTGGGGCACTGGCGCCGGCCTCTATCCCTACCTGAAGGCGTTCTACCCGAACGGGGTTCAAGCTGTATCGGGCTTTGCCTACAAGGATGCCGGTGCAACGATTGCTGCGTCGGGCGCAAGTGGTGCCGTCACCGTATCGCTTGATGGCAATGGCAAGCTTCTCGGTCAGGTGGCGACCGGCGCGAACGGGTATTATTACATCCCGGTCGCAGCAGGCACGATTGCCAGCGGCACGAACTTCCTCGTCTCGACACCGGCGAACAATGCAACCGGGGTTGCCGCTGCAGCGACGATTGCCACATCGACCTATACGAGCGGCACGCCGAGACAATCCGGTATCAATCTCTATGGTACCTATACCAGCTATTTGACTCCGAACCTGACCTATTCGCAGGGACTGGGCTATGGAAGCGTGGTTTCGACGGCCAACAGTCTCGCCGGATCCGATGCTGCTGCCTCAGCTGTGATCGCAGCGACCACGGGCGTTGGTTATCTGGCGACGGGTGCCAGCTTTACCGTCGATCAGGCGATCAACGATACCGGCGGCCTGCTGATTGCCACGAGCGCATCCGGTGCCGGGATCACCGTCAGCAATCCAATCAACGTTGGTAACGGCGCAAGCCTTGGGCTTCTTGCCGCTGGCGCTCTCACGATCAATTCGACGATCACAGTCACTGGCGCTGGCAGCGTAGCACTCGGCTACGACCGGAACACAACCAGTGCCTCCGCAACCGATCTTTCCTTCGGCCTGACGGGCGCGGGCTTCACCGGCTCGCTGAACTACGGCACGACGGATGCAGGCGGAACTTTGACCATCAATGGCAATGCCTACACGCTGGTCTATTCGATGGCACAGCTTGATGCGATTGATGCGCGCAATTCCACGAACGATGTGCCCATCATCGGATATGGACCAGGTGCATCAGGAAAATACGCATTGGCGAACAATCTAGATGCGTCTGGCACAAGTTACATTGAGGCATTGGTTGGCAGCAATTCGAGCCCGGTATTCAGCGGCGTATTTGAAGGATTGGGGCATACAGTCACCAACCTGACGATCACGTCCAGCGAAAATAATGTCGGACTATTCGGCTCACTTTCCGGAACGATCAGCGACATAGGGATGGCCGGGGGCGCAGTTAGCAGTTCAGGTAACGTCGTAGGCGGCCTCGCGGGTATCAGCTACGGCTCAATTGCGAACGCTTATGTGACGGGAGCAGTGAGCGGTGGCGACAACGCCGGCGGCCTCGCGGGTAGCAGCAACGGCTCAATTGCGAACGCTTATGCGACGGGTGCAGTGAGCGGTGGCGACAACGTCGGCGGCCTCGCGGGTAGCAACAACGGCTCAATTACGAACGCTTATGCGACGGGTGCAGCAAGGGGCGGCAACAATGTCGGCGGCCTTGTCGGCTTCAGCAACGCCTCAATTATTAACAGCTACGCGACCGGTGCGGTCAACGGCTACACTGAAGTCGGCGGACTTGTGGGTCTCATCGCCAGCGGCAACGTCATTTTGAACGCCTATGCCACGGGAGTGGTGAGCGGCAGTATCGACGTGGGTGGCCTAATAGGCTTGAATAGCAGTTCAATTTCGAACGCCTATTGGGATAGATCCACATCCGGTCTCTCAACTGGAATTGGCGCTGGCACGACCTCGGGTGCGACAGGCCTGACGACGGCGCAGATGCAGGATGGATCGTCGGCCGGCCTTGGTTCGGCTTTCAGACTGACCTCGGGCCTTTATCCATACCTCACGTCCGTCTTCCCGAATGGCGTGCAGGCGGTGTCGGGGACGGTTTATAGCGATGCAGGCTCGACCACGAAGTCCGGCGTGACGGTCAATGTGACTGCCAACGGCAACGCGTTCGCGTCTGCCTCCTCGGGTGCGAACGGCTATTATTATGCCTTTGCGCCTACCGGCAGCTTCTCCTCGGGCAATTCGATCCTGTCTTACACGGCGGCGAACGCGACCACCGGGGCGACGAATGCCGCAACTCTGGCCGTTGCCAGTGGCGCTAGCCCCCAGACGGGGGTCAATATCTACGCAAACACCCTGTCGGAGACAGCGGCGAATTCGGTCACGTCGCTCTCTGCATTGAACTCGCTCTACACCGCAGCCTGGGGCTCGGGCGGCGCATTGGCGGGATTTGATCCGACAGTGGGCGGCTATTTGCTCGCCAGCCGCAACCTGAATGCTTCTGCGACCACGTTCACGATCGATGCGGGTCTCACGCAGAGCGGTACGCTCACCGTGACCGGTTCGGTCGGCACCACATTTGCTGCGTCTGGCAGTGCGGCAACGGTTAGCGCCGGGACGTTCATGCTGACAAACGGCAGCTGGAGCCAGATCGCATCGGCCCTGCCGGGCTTTACCGCCACCGACTTCCGCATCACCGGCGGAACGTTCCTGCGCGCGAAGAGCGGCGATGGCTCAAGCGCCACCCCCTATCTCCTGACCGACATCTATGGTCTGCAGGGGATCGGATCGGCGGGGATGCTCGGGCTGACCTATGCACTTGCCAATGATGTCGATGCCTCGGGCACATCGAACTGGTGGGCGGGCGCCGGGTGGAACCCGGTTGGAACTGCGGTGAACAAGTTTGCCGGAACACTGGACGGGACGGGCCATAAGATCAGCAATCTGACGATTAATCGACCGACTCAAGATGCTGTCGCGCTCATAGGTCCTTTTTACGGAACATTGAGCAATCTTGGGCTCGTTGGCGGATCGATAGCGGGCCAAAACGAAGTGGGCAGTCTGGTGGCGGTATCGACCGGAACCGTTAGCAACGTCTACGCTACCACGTCCGTAAGTGGTCAAAACGGCGTTGGTGGCCTGATCGGGGTCACGGATGGGAATGTCTTAAACTCCTACGCGACTGGTTCGGTGACCTCCACCACGGGCAATATGGTGGGCGGCCTTGTGGGACATCTGATTGGTTCCGTCACCAGTTCGTATGCCATTGGTTCAGTCAATGGTGTGTCAAGCGGTGTAAATGGCGGTCTTGTCGGCTTCAATGAAGGCTTAATCACATCGAGCTTCTACGACGCACAAACGACCGGTCAATCTGATACGGGCAAGGGCACTGGGCTAACGACGGCTCAGTTGCAGGATCCATTCACGTTCATCAACGCGGGCTGGGATTTTGCCAGCGTCTGGGGCAAGTCGACGAGCGGCGCCAACGGCGGCTACATGATGCTGCGTCCGCTCTCAAGCGGACTCTACGATGACTACGTGACCGTCGCAGATGCAAGTCGTGTCTATGGCAACGCTAATTCGACGATTGCCGGTGGCACGGTCAGCGGTCTTGGTGCCTCCAATGTCCTGCTCAACTGGGGCAGTGCCGTCGCGACCTCGTCGAATGTGGGCGATTACGCCTATTCGTCGAGCAATGTGCTCAGCCTCAGCGACAGCCGCGGCGGCAAGACCGTTTACGCTGACCTCAGCACCGGCAAATTGACGATCAGCAAGGCAACGCTGACGGTGACGGCAAATGCCGGCTCATCCACCTATGGTGATACGCCAAGTGGCCTTGGCTATACGGCGACCGGCTGGCAGAACGGCCAGTCGAACAGCCTGCTTTCGGGTGTGAACGTAACGACGAATGCGACGGCGACGTCCAATGCCGGCGGCAGCTACTATACCCGCGCCTCCGGCGGAACGCTCGCGGGCGCAGCATCCGGCAATTACGCCTTCGCGTATCTGGATGGTGTCTTCACGGTCAACCAGGCCACGCTAACGGTCGCAGCGAATGACGTGCTGAAAGCCTTCGGAACTGACGCGGCGCTGACCTACACCGCACTGGGCCTGAAGAACCAGGATCGCATCGGCTCCGTCTCGCTCTCGTCGGCGGGAGCGGCGGCGAGCGCGGCCTTCGGCACCTACCCGATTGTTGTGGGCAATGCGCTGGGGTTGGGTCTCTCGAACTATAGAATCATCTATATGAATGGACGTCTCGATGTCGGGTTCGGTGCAGGCGTTCAGCTCGGATCGACCCTGGGCTTGAGCGGCGGCACGAACACTTCTGGTAGCACGACGCCGCCTTGGTCGATTCAGGTCGTGAGATCCCCTGAGCCGGGAGATGTGACTGGCTCGCTGCCTGGTGCGGGTGGCTCGACAGGGGGCAGCGGGTCGCAGTCGCAATCCGCTGTGATTGTAACGGTGGCCAATGCGCAAGTTTCGGACGTGGCATGCGTGGTAAGCGTCAATACGGCATTAGCCTGCGCTGCAGGCGCATCCTCCGGCAGGTAAGCTTTTGACCTTTAATTTTAAGACGACACCCTTTGCTTCATTGCTTTCCTCTGCGTCCCTGGCGCTTGTGGGCGCCACGGTCGCCCTGACTGGACTTGGCGTGGCTTCGGGCCCAGCGTTCGCCGAAACGGCCAGCCAGGTGGCGCGCGACAGCTATGCGCCGCCGGTCATCCGCCGCAAGGCAGGCGGCGGGCTCACGATCGGAACGGGGGGCGGGCAGGAGGCACCGCAGGGGGCGGAGAAGCTCACGGTGACGCCGTCCGGCCTCGTCGTCGAAGGCGGACTGCCGGAACTGGCGTCCGCGACGGCTGCCATCGAGGCTCGCATCAAGGGACACAAGGTCACGGGTGCCGACCTCTTCGCCGCCGCCCGTGACCTCGAGGCTGCCTATGCCAATGCCGGCTATGTGCTGACCCGCGTCACGCTGCCGCCGCAGACGGTCAAGAATGGCGCAACCTTCAAGCTCGTCGTCACCGGCGGCTACGTCGAGAGCGTCGACGTCTCGGCCTTGCCCGGGACGGCCCGAACACGGGTCCAGTCGATCCTGGAACCGCTCGTCGGCAAGACGAACCTGACCCGGCAGGAGATCGAACGGCGGCTTCTGCTGGCCGGCGACACGCCGGGCGTCTCGCTCAAGTCGACGCTGAAGGCCGGCGCAAAGCCAGGCGCAACCGTCATCGTCGTGGACGGGCGCTATGATCCCGTGAACGTCACGAGCACATTGGACAATTCCTCCTCGCGCAGCCTCGGTGTCATGACCACCTCGACCGGCGTCGATGTCAACAATGCGCTCGGCCTCGGCGAGGTCTTCTATGTGCGCGTCGCGGGTTATCCGGGTCTCGACAACAATACAGGGCTTCTGTCCAGCGATCCGCGTAACCGCCAGCTCGCCGCCGGCCTGACACTGCCTCTCGGGACGGATGGCTGGTGGTTGGGGATCGAAGGGCTCGACAGCCGCACGCGGCCGACCTCGACGCAACCGTTCGTAATCACCGACCGCTATCAACGCGTCTCCTCGACGATCGGATATAGCTGGCTTCGCTCGCGCGACGCTAACCTCTCGACATCCTTGAGCTTCGACGCGGCGAATGAAGACCAGACGCTGGTCTTCGGGGCGACCCGCAACGCCTTTACCAGCGACCGCACGCGGGTTCTGCGGCTGACCCAGAGCGGCGATATCTTTCTGCCCTGGCGGGCCTATGCGTCCGGCAGCATCAGCGCCTCGTTCGGGCTGAACGCGTTCGGAGCGCGCTTCGCCACAACCGCGCTTCCTCTCTCTCGCGATGGGGCAAGCCCGGTCTTCCAGAAGCTCACGGCCACCGGCCGCTACAGCCAGGCCTTCCAGGACGGCCGGTTTCAGGTGTCGCTGGCGGGCATTGCGCAGACGGGCTTCGGCGCGCCGCTGGTCTCTTCGCAGCAGCTCGGCCTCGGTGGCTTCGACTGGCTCTCGGCCTATGACGGCGGCGTGTTGCAGGGTGATAACGGTGCGGCACTCAGGGCCGAACTCTCCGCCCCCGTGAACCTTCCGGACGGCGAGGGGATGTTCTCCTCTCTCAAGGGCAATGTCGCGCCTTACGCCTTTGCCGCCATCGGCATCACGCAGTTGATGAAGCCTGCCACCGGCGAGTTCGCCTTGACGCGCGCTGCCGCCTTCGGTGCCGGTTTGCGCTTCGGCCTCATCTACAAGGAGGGCAAACCATCAGCCGCGCTGACGCTTGAATATGCCCGCGGCGCCTCGGCCCAGATCGGGGCGTCCAACCGGTTCAATGTCAAGCTGACGTCGGCGTTTTGACGTTGTGACGGCGGTCAAGCACAAACCTGTCGCGAAGTGAGAAGGCTGGGTCCTTTGCACAAGCGGGGGCTTGAGTATTTTGAGTAAGGAAAGAGATCAATGCGTATTTTGAACCCATCTGCCGTTGCCGTCACGTCTATCATCGCGCTCGCAGTAGTTGCTTCGTCGGGCTTTGCCGCTTCCCAGGCGGCTGCAGCCGAGACGCAGGCGCCTGCCGCTGATCCTGCAGCGCCCTCAGTCACGACGGCGACGTATGGCAGCTGGACTTTACGCTGCATCGCCGCCGACAAGGAAGGGCAGACCAAGCAGGCCGCTGCCGCAACGAATGACGGCAAGAGCGCCAAGACCTGCGAGGTGATCCAGACGGTGCAGGTTCAGGGGCAGGCCCAGCCGGTGGCGCAGGTGGCGCTCGGACATGTCGGCACCGATCCCGTCCTCGTCATGACGGCGGTTCTTCCCTCGAACATCTCCATCCCCGGCAGTGTCCGGGTGGTCACCGATTTCAAGGAAGGTTCCGACAACAAGGCCGGCTTCGACATGGCCTGGACCCGCTGCGCCGGCGGCGCCTGCTTTGCCACCGCCAAGCCCGACGCCGACAGCCTGACCAAGATGCGCTCCGCGAAAACCGGAAGCATCGCCTTCATCGACGCCGCCGGTCGCACCCTCGCTGTCCCGCTGTCTTGGGCCGGGCTGACGCAGGCACTCAATGCGCTTGACGTGCAGCAGTAGGGGCGGCAAGGGCCGCGACGCTCCCAGAAATCTGCAGAGGCGGTTTTCAATCGTGTGAGACCCCTGTCCCGGCGGCTCTTTTCGACACTGCGTCTCAAAATTGCGGTCGCCTGTGCTTCGAGGTTGTGTGAGCCGTAATTTGCTCCTACGGAATCATAGGGAACTAGAGATTTATTAATTCGTCATGCGGCGTCGCGGCCGGTGCAGATCACTTCCAGCGACGGCTCGCTCTGACGCAACATGAGCGGGTTGAAGGATGCGCAATCACCGCTGAACCGCCTCTTTTGTTTCTATCTTTGATATATTGTTGAGCAATTTCCGTGATATCTTTCGAAAGCTATCGTCAAGGAAAGTCTGCCCCTCAATCCTCTCGTTCCGTCGTGGTCGGCGCGACAATCTGCCGTCTCTTCGCCTCCGTTTGCATCGGCGCGTTGATCCTACCCTCGGTCGCCCAGGCAGCTGGTGGGCCGGGTGGCTCAGGCACCTTCAGCTACGGTGGCCAGGGCGGGGACGTCGGACAGCCGGGCGCAACCGTCAACACAAATCGAGGAGGCGATGCGGGAACATCGCCTGGCGGGAACGGCGGGAACGGCGCGGATGCCAATAATGGCGCCAGTGGCGGCGGAGGCGGCGCCAACGGGACGGTCGTGAACCCGACTGGTGGCAATGGGGGCAATGGCGGCAATGGTATAGCCGGTGGGCGGAGCGTCGGCGGCGGTGGCGGCGGTGCGGGCGGCAACGGCATCGGGAACCTGATTGTCGATGCTATTATCAACGCGGCGGTCCAGGGCGGGAACGGCGGGAATGGCGGGAATGGCGGCGCTGGCGGTCCAGTTCCGGCGACAGTCGGTGCTGGCGGCGCCGGTGGCGACGGCGGGAACGGTATTACCGCGACGGGCGTCACGATCAACAATCAAGCCAGCACAATTCAGGGCGGCAATGGCGGGGTCGGCGGACTGGGGAGCGACGGCGTCAGAGCGCCTGCTGGCCTGGGCGGTGTCGGCATCTTTGGAAACAACCTCGTTGTCCTTAATGCCGGCAGCATTGCGGGCGGCCTTTCGGGAGCGGGGGTGCAAGCAAATGCGGTCGTCTTCACGGGCGGCACGAACGTCTACGAATTGCAAGCGGGCGGAACGGTGAGCGGCAACGTCGTTGCCGTGAGCGGCGGAAACGATACGCTGCGGCTCGGCGGCTCCACTAACGCGACTTTCGATACGACGCTGATCGGCTCGACCTATCAAAACTTCGCAAACCTGCAAAAAGCCGGAACCAGCATCTGGACGCTGCTCAACGCGAGCACGTTCACGGGTCCGGTGAACGTCACCGCCGGTACGCTGGGTGTGAACAACGATTCAGCGCTCGGCACGGGCACCGTCACGATCCAAAGTGGCGCGACCTTGCAGGCGGGTGGCGGGGATCGGATCATCGGGAACAACGCAATTTTGGTCGGGACCGCGACGATCGACAGTGGTGCGAACTCCTTGCGCATGAACGGCGTCGTCTCGGGCACGGGGGCGCTGACCAAGGAAGGCACAGGCCAGCTCTTTCTGACAGGCACCAACACCTATTCCGGCGGGACGGTCATCAACAACGGACAGCTTGTTGCCGTGATCGACGGTGCGCTGGGCGCTGCGGCTCCGATGACGATCAACAATACGGCTAGCCTCGACACGTTTGGCAGCAGTCTCAATTTCACCAGTCTGAACACCGGCCCCAACACCACGATTACGAACTCACTCGGTGCTTTGGCGGGTCTTCTCAACGTGCAGTCGGGCAATGTGGCGGGTCTGATCGCGGATGGCGCCGGGGCCGTCGCTCTCACCAAGACCGGCACGGGCACACTGATCCTGACGGGTACGAACACCTATACGGGCGCGACCAATGTCAACAGCGGGACGCTTGAGGTCGATGGCGTGCTGCGCAATTCGGTGGTCACGGTCAACGCCGGGGGTACGCTCTCGGGGGTCGGCAAGATCGGCGATCCGATCATCGGGACCGGCGGCACGCTGGCACCGGGCAATGCGGCCAACCCCTATGGTACGCTGACGCTTGCCGACAATCTCGTCTTCCAGCCCGGCTCCTTCTTTACCGTGACGGTCAATGGCGCTGGACAGAGCAGCAAGGCCTCGGTGACGAACGGAGCGACCGCACAGATCAATGGCGGCACGGTACAGCTGAATGTCTTGGGTGGGGGCTTCAAACCCTCGACCACCTATACGATCCTGACGGCACCGGCGGGTGTAAACGGACAGTTCGATGGGATTTCGGCCAACCTCGCTTTCCTCACGCCAACCCTCAGCTATGCCGGAAACAACGTGCTCCTGACGCTGGCGCGCAATGCCACCACCTTTGTCAGCGTAGGCAATACGCCGAACCAGCGCGCCGCGGCAGCAGGCGTCAACTCGATCTCGACCGCGAGCACGATCTACGATGCCATCATCGGCTTTTCTGCTCCGGAAGCCCGCGCTGCCTTCGATCTTCTCTCCGGTGAGATCCATGCCTCGGTCGAGACCGCTCTGTTCGAGGACAGCCGCTTTGCCCGCGATGCCGTCAACAGCCGGATGATGGCAATCCGGAGCGGCACGCAGGACACGGCGCGCAATGTCTGGATCCAGAGCTTCGGGGCTTATGGATCGTGGGCCAGCGACGGTAACGCTGCGAACATGACCCGTGCCACCGGCGGCTTTCTCATCGGCTCGGATGGCGATGTTTTCGACACGGCCAATGCCGGTGTCTTCGCAGGCTACAGCCGCACCGGGCTCGATGCCTCGGCACGCACCTCCAGCGCCACCATCGATACCTATCAGATAGGCGCCTATGGCGGCACGAGCGTCGGCGATCTCGCCGTCCGGGTCATGAGCGCCTACAGTTTCCACGATATAGGCACCTCGCGCAGCGTCGGCTTCACGGGCTTCAGCGATACGCTCACCGGGCGTTATCAGGCCGGCACCGGCCAGATCTTCGGCGAGGTCTCCTATGGCTTCACACCGGCAGATGGCACGGTCATATCGCCCTTTGCCAACCTGGCCTATGTCCGGCTCGATTCCCGCGGCTTCCGCGAGGCGGGCGGCGCGGCGGCGCTGACGTCGGGTGCTGATTTTGCCAACTCGGTCTTCTCAACCGTCGGCGTGAGCGGCCGCACGACCGTCGACACGGCTGCGCTGCCGGTCGAGGTTTCGGGCCGCGTCGGCTGGCAACATGCGGGCGGCAATGTCGGCATGGACCGGACACTCAACTTCGCAAACGGCAATGCCTTTACCGTCGGTGGCGTGCCTGTCGGCCGCGATACCGCCGTGATCGATGCAGAGCTTGCCATCAAGCTCGCACCCGCCACCAATCTCGGCCTTAGATATTCCGGCCAGATCGGCTCCGGTGTCTCCGACCATTCGGTGAATGCAAGGCTCGATGTGAGGTTTTGACGCAGCGTACCGGCGCCCTCGGCGACGACCAGGGATCCTATATCGACAAGTTTCCATCGCCGCATTTGGGGTGTCGGAAAACGAATATGCCATTCTCCCATTGGCTGAAGCGATCGGGATGGCGGGGTGCGCGGGCGGAACTTTCAGGCTCGCGCAGGGATAGTCACACTCCACGCGATTGTTATTGTTCTCGCCCCCGTGACAGTCGTTTCGGCTTACTGGGCGGCAAAGAGCGGGGAGGAGCCGCTTGCGGCTTCCAGTTCCCTCGCACTCGATTGTAGCCAGGGAAATATTTCCTTCATTCGAACCTCCGTCATGCGCAGGCTCGGGCCAGCCACGCTCAGTGTTCCGATGGGCCGCCTCGTCGCGCGACGCATGATCGGGATTGCCATGGCAGAGGTGCCGACCGCGTAGCTGTCGTGGACGCTGGCATATCCCCGCTGCCGGGCAATATTGATCGCGTTCATGAGATCGGCAAATGATTTCGGGGCGCCTGAGCCGAAGCCGGGGCGGTTGATCTCTTTGTCGTTCACAAGCCGCCTGATCTCCGCATCCTGCAGGCAGCACAACCAGGCCTGTCCATTGGCGCTGGCCGGCAGATAGACGTCTGCCGCCGCTTCAGGATCGTAGAGCAGGCCGCTGCGCGCACCTTGCGATTTCGCGACCCAGGTCAGCTTGTCGGCTGAGATCGTGGCGATGCGGACCAGCTCTCCCGTTTTCTTCGCCAGATCGTCCAGTATCGGCTGCACAAGATCGGTAACTCCGCTTGCGCCCAGGAAAGCCAGGCCGAGAGCCGGCAGTTTCGGGCTTAGGCGATAGTGTCCGTCCTTGCCCGACCCGTGTACGTAACCCGATGCCGCGAGGCTAGACAGGACGCGGACGGCCGCAGGCAAGGGAATGGCAAGCTGGTCGGCGATCTCGCCGACGCCGAGACCCCAGGGATGGTTGGTCAGCAATTCAAGAATGGCGATACCGCGACTGCGACTGGACATGGATTACGCCTGCTCGAAAACTGGAAGGCCGGAGCCGATTTCAGCAACCTTCTCACAGGCTGCCTTAAGCAAATCGACAAACTGGTCCATCCGCTGATGAGTCATGCGGATCGTCGGGCCGGCGACGCTAATCGTTCCGATCGAATCCCTTGATCCTGGCCTGAACACCGGCGCCGCCATCGCAGATGTGCCGTCCACCCAGACATCGAAAATCCGTGCGATTCCAGTGTCTCGGGCTTGGTCGATATATTCAAAAAGCTGGCGTATTGTTTTCGGCGCGTTCCTGCCGACGCCATCGTTTTGAAAGCCCTGCCTTGCGACGAGCTGAATTGCCTCGTCCTCCGTCAGCGTCGAAAGATAGGCGTGCCCGTTGGACGTCGCCGCCAGATAGACTTCGGGACCTTCGTCAGGATTGTAAAGGAGCCCCCCGCGCGCACCTTGCGCCTTGATCAGTCGAAGAAGTTTTCTGCGCTCCACGACGGCAAGAACCACGAGTTCCCCGGTCTGCTCCGCCAGCTGGTCAATGATGGGCTGAAGCTGGCCGGAAACCCCAGCGGCGGACAGGAAACTGTAGCCGAGCGCAACGAGCTTTGCCGTCAGCCGGTAAGCGCCGCCGTCATAGTCTTGCCGCACGTAACCTTCGTCCTTCAGATCGGCCAACAGCCTGTGCGTCGCGCTTCGCGGGATCGCGAGCTGATCAGCAATCTCGGACAGCGGCAGGCCGAAGGAGTGGCGGGTCAAAACTTCGATAATTGAGATCGCACGATCAGGAGGATGCACTTCAAACTGCCCCGGTTCAATTGTGTGTATTCTATTCCAATTGGAACGCGTTGTCACTTGCGTTGACAAATTGGAACAGGTTCCATATGAAACAAATTCCATCGAGGCTTGGCAAGGGAGGAACGCTTGAAGGCCATTCAATTGCGAGCCTTTGGCGGGCCCGAAACACTGACCTGCGAAGAAATCGCCATTCCTGCACCCGGACCGACGGATGTTCTGGTCAAGATTGCTTGCTGCGGGGTCTGCTATCTGGACACCATCTTGAGATCTGGAATGCGTTCAAGAGTGAGCCTGCCGCGCATTCTTGGCCATGAACTGGCAGGAGAGGTAGTATCAACGGGTTCGGACGTCGTAGGATTTAATGTCGGTGACCGGGTCACCGTCTTTAATTTCCAGGCCTGCGGCGAATGTCCCGACTGCTTGCGCGGTCGTCCTTCGCTCTGCGGGTTCACAAAGGGCGATATCGGTCAGACCCGTGACGGTGGCTATGCCGAATATGCCGTCCTGCCGGCTTCAAATCTCGTGCGGTTGCCGGACGGAATGGCAATGGAGGCGGCTTGCTTTGCCGCTTGCGTATACGGCCCTCCCTACAAGGCGATACGCAAGGTTGGTGAACTGAGGCAAGGTCAGGCGGCCGTGGTGACGGGTGCGAGCGGTGGTCTGGGACTTGCGGCCATTCAGATCGTAAGGGCGTTGGGCGCGCGCGCAATTGCCATCACCAGCAGTCCGAACAAGGTCCAGTTGCTGAAGGAAAAAGGCGCAAGCGATGTCGTCGTCAGTGCCGACGGAAATTTCGGCGACGATGTGCGCTCCTTGACAGGTGGCAGAGGCGTGGATCTGGTTATTGAACTGACGGGGTCGCCCACATTTGCCGGCACGCTACGCAGCCTCGCTCCCGGCGGTCGCTGTGCCGTGATTGGCGAACTGCACGGCAAGCCGATTTCCCTGAATCTCGGCCTTCTGATCATCAAGGAGTTTCGCATCGAGGGCGTGCAGAGCGCCTCGCGCGACGAGCTCCGGGAAATTCTCGATTTCATGCAAGCCAATCACCTGCAGCCCGAGATTTGGCAACGAATGCCGCTTGAGGAAGCGGCCGTTGCGCACCGCCAGTTGCACGAAAGAAATGCGGTGGGTCGCATTCTTCTCGTTCCTTGAATGACACATGACCGGAGGATGGAAGCCATGCTTCCCGGAAGTTACTTTGACGATTTCAATGTCGGCGACGAAAAGCTGACGCCGCGGATAACGGTTACGGAAGGACATATTCTGGCCTATGCGGGGGTCGCAGGCGATTTTTCGCCGATCCACATGGACAATGTCTATGCGCAGACGACCGAGTTTGGCGGGCGCATCGCCCACGGATTGATGGGGCTTTCGCTGACCGATGGCCTCAAGGTGCAGTCAGCCACCTTCCGAGATGGGATTGCCCTGAGCTGGTCCTGGTCCTTCAAGCGGCCGATCCGGATTGGCGACACGCTTCAGGCGCGCATCCGCATCAAGGAAGCGCGCATTTCCAAAAGCAAGCCGGGGATGGGTATCCTTGTTATGGCGATCGATCTCGTCAATCAGTTCAACGAGGTTGTGCAGACCGGTGAGCATGGGCTGATGGTTCCTCGCCGGCCCGCTGGCGAGGGTCCGGAGGCAAATTGATGATCCGTAACAAGTTCATGACGGCCGACGAAGCCGTAAAGCTCATCAAGGATGGCGATACCGTCGCCCTGATTGGCGGGGGTGGCGGTCTCATGGAAGCAACGCATACCTTCCGGGCGGTCTCGCGGCGCTTCCTTGAAACGGGCGCGCCGCGTAATTTGACGGTAATTCATGCGCTGGGCATCGGCGACAAGAAACAAGAGGGCATGAACCACTTCGCTCACGAAGGTCTGGTCAAGCGGGTCATCGGCGGCCACTGGGTTTGGTCTCCGAAGATGCAGGAAATGGCGCGTGACGAGAAGATCGAGGCTTATGTGCTGCCCAGCGGCTGCGTCATGCAGCTCTACCGCGAGATCGGCGGTGGTCGTCCGGGTCTATTCACCCATGTCGGCCTTGGAACCTTCGTTGACCCTCGCCAGCATGGCGGCAAGATGAACAGTTCTGCCAAGGAAGATCTCATTGAGGTCACGACTGTCGGCGGCAAGGAACTGCTTTGGTACAAATCCTTCCCCATCAACGTGACGATCATTCGTGGTTCGTTCGGCGATTCCGAAGGCAATATCAGCATGGACCAGGAGGCGGCCAACCTTGATGTCTATGCCGCCGCGCTGGCTGCGCACAACTCCGGCGGCATCGTCATCGCCCAGGTGCGGACGGCAGTCGATCCGAATTCGATGCCGGCACGCTCCGTGCGCGTCCCCGGCGCAATCGTCGATGCGGTCGTCGTCGATCCCGAGCAGCGGATGAGTTATGATCTTCCCTATGATCCCACGATTTCCGGCGAGCGCAAAGGACCGATCGCGCTCGACCCGCCGGAGGCACTGAACGTCCGCAGCCTGATCGCCCGGCGCGCTCACCGCGAACTCAAGGACGGAGCGGTCATCAATTTCGGAGTCGGCATCGGTGAGGGCGTCGCCAAGATGGTCGCCGATCGTGGCGAAGTGGGCCGATACTACCAGACGATCGAACACGGAACCTATGGAGGCTCGTTGCTGGTCGGGCTCCTGTTCGGCTTCGCCCGCAATGCATCGGCGATGATCGACGGTCCTTCCCAATTCGACTTCTATGCCGGTGGCGGACTGGATTTGGCCTTTCTCGGTTTTGGAGAGCTTGACGCACTCGGTAATGTCAATGTCTCGAAGCTTGGCGGGCTGACTGTCGGGCCCGGCGGCTTCATGGATATCGCCCAGAATGCAAGACGGGTTGTCTTCTGCGGAACGTTCGACACGAAAGGATCAGCGATCGACATTTCTCCCGCCGGCGTAAAGGTGAAGCGCTCTGGCGACGTTCGCAAGCTGGTGCAGTCGGTAGAGCAGATCACCTATTCAGGCCGGCAGGCTCTCAAGCGCGGCCATTCCGCAGTGTTCGTGACGGAGCGGGCGGTGTTCGATCTGGTTGAGGAGGGGCTGATCCTGAAAGAGGTGGCTCCGGGTATTGATGTCCAGCAGGACATTCTCGACCGGATGGATTTTGCACCGCTGATCCCGAAGCCACCGGTCCTGATGGAACGGGATTTGTTCGTCGACTGATTTGAATTCTCCTGTGAAGCAGACGCCTGACGGCCTGCTCATCATGCGATGTGAATGAAATCGGCTTTGCGTCGACAACTTTAACCCACCGCAGAAAGGGGGGTGTACATGACCAGTACGATGATCGACGCCCCGGATGGTGGAACGCAGGTTTTCGTGATCATAGGAGATCCGGTTGAGCAGGTTAAGGCGCCGCAACTGATGAACGCGGTGTTTGCGAGAGCAGGCACCAATGCGGTCATGGTGCCAATGCAGGTTTCTACCTATGATGCGCCTGCTTTGATCCGTGCGTTGAAATCCGTCAGTAACGTGGCCGGGTTCCTGGCCACGGTTCCCCACAAATTCGAGCTTGTCTCCCATGCCGATCACGTCGGCGCCGTGGCGGGGGCGGCGGGATGCGCGAATGCGTTGCGTCGCAATGCCGATGGGTCCTGGTCGACGGAGAATTTCGACGGCATCGGGTTTGTCACGGGCATGCGGGAGGCGGGGCATATCGTTGCCTCCAAGACGATCGCAATCTACGGAGCCGGCGGTGCTGGCTCGTCAATCGCCGCGGCGCTGCTTGAGGCAGGCGCCGCCTCTGTGCGAATTTCAGACATATCCCCGGCACGATGTGAGCAACTTTGCGCACGGCTTGAGCGCGGCTGGCCGGGCAAGTCCTCGACTATGGCGGCCGGCAGGCATCTTGATGTGGACATTGTTGTCAACGCAACGCCGATGGGCCTTTCCCCTGAAGATCCGCTGCCTTTCGCGCTGGCGGGTCTCAATCCGGATGCGGTCGTGGCGGACATCGTCATGAAGCCTGCGGAAACCCGCCTGCTGCGTGAGGCGATGGCGTCCGGCTTCAAGACGCAGCCCGGTTTCGCCATGCTTGCGCCCCAGATCGACCTGTACCGACAATTTTTTCACATTCCCGATCCCGCCGCCGGCGGTGCCAGCAAAGCCGCATCTTCTGGAGATCTTGAGCCGTGACATACAAGTTCGACTTTGGCGTGCTTTTGCCATACTGGCCGCAGTTGTTGCATGCCTGCCTGCTGACTCTCTGGTTGGCCGCCACTGCTGTCATCTGCGGTTTCATTATTGGCATCGTCACCGTCGTGGCGCGGCGGAGCGGCCTGAAGTTTCTGCGGGCGATCGCCCTGACCTATATCGAGGTCATCCGCAACACGCCCTTCCTGGTGCAGGTCTTTTTCATTTTCTTTGGCCTCCCGACAATCGGCATAAGCTTCACGCCCTGGACTGCCGCCTTTCTTGCGCTGAGCCTCAATTGCGGGGCGTTCTCTGCAGAAATCATCCGGGGCGGCGTCGATGCGATTCCGCGCGGGCAATTCGAGGCAGGCGCTGCCCTGGGGCTGACGCCTCTGCAGGTATTCCGTTACATTATTCTCACGCCCGCACTGCGGATCATATATCCCGCCCTCTCCGGCCAGTTCGTGCTGGCGCTACTTACCACAAGTATCGTTTCATCTATTTCTGCTGAGGAGCTGACATCAACCGTCCAGCTCCTCGATAGCGATTTGTTTCGCAGCTTCGAGATTTACATCGTTGCGACCCTTCTCTATTTCGCGCTTTCGACAATATTTTCATTGATTTTCAAGGGAATAGATCGCGCTTTCTTCTCCTATCCGATCAAATGAGGCCGACAGGATGATCCGCGATTTCGGTTTACTGGAAGTTCTAACCATCCTTCAGGGCATGTGGACGACGCTCGCGCTTTCGGCCGTAGCTTTCGTCGGCGGAGGAATATTTGGCACGCTTGTCGCGCTTTCGCGCACGTCAGCCTGGACGTGGCTGCGGATCACCAGTGCCGCCTATATCGATTTCTTCCAGGGGACGCCGTTGCTGATGCAGCTTTTCCTGGTCTACTTTGGCTTGCCTGTCTTTGGCTTCCACGTCAGTGCTTGGACGGCGGTGGCGATCGGCCTGACATTCCACGCGAGCGCATTTCTCGGCGAAATTTGGCGCGGCGGCATTCAGGCCGTCCCGAGAGGTCAGAGCGAGGCCGCCTCAGCACTTGGCCTCGGCTATATCGACCGGATGCGGGATGTGGTGCTTCCGCAAGCAATCAAGCTGTCATTCGCACCGACTGTCGGCTTCCTGGTTCAACTGGTCAAAGGGACGTCCCTGGCGGCGATCATCGGCTTCGTCGAATTATCGCGAAGCGCCCAGATCGTGGCAAGCACGACCTACAAGCCGCTGATCGCCTACGGGCTGGCCGGTGCCTGCTACTTTGCCATCTGCTTCCCGCTCTCCCGAGTGAGCGCTTACTACGAGCGCCGCTTCGCACCCAAAACCTGAGAACTTATCCAACCGCGGCAGGAGGCCGCTTATTGAGGAGGAAATGACATGAAAAACATCATCAAGAGTTCATCGGCCAAGATCGGACGCCGTTTGCTCATGGCTGCGACCGGCGTCCTGATGACGCTGCCTTTGCTGGCGAACGCCGCTCACGCGGAGACCGTTAAGGAAATCAAGGATCGAGGGGTCCTGAAGGCTGGCGTGCAAGTTGCCCAGGTTCCATGGGGATATACTGATGAGGCCGGTAAGCTCACCGGTTTTGACGTCGAGTTCGTCCGCCTGATTGCAAAGGATCTGGGCGTTAAGACAGAGTTCGTGCCGGTCACCCCGGCCAACCGTATTGCAACGCTGCAGACCGGTCAGGTCGATCTTCTCGCGGCCGTCATGGGCATCTTCCCAGACCGTCAAAAAGTCGTCCTGTTTTCGCGCCCCTATGCCAATAACGACAATGTCTACATTGGTAAAAAGGACCTCAAAGTCGGCGGCTGGGCAGACCTAAAAGGCCTCCGGGTCGGCGTTCCACGCGGTACACCGCAGGATAAAGCTGTCACGGCCGCCAATACCGGCGCGACGATCCAGCGCTTCGACGACGACGCTTCGACCGTCCAGGCTCTGATATCTGGTCAGGTTGACATCATCGGTGCTGCCTTCACCCAGATGGCCAACATCGACAAGGTCGCCGGCAACGGCAAGTTCGAACAGAAGTTCGTCCTCAATCGCGTCTTCAACGGCGTGGCTGTTCGCCAGGATTCCCGCGAGTTCGCGGATTACCTGAACACATTCATCGGCAAACTGATCGAGAACGGCGAGCTTCCGAAGCTTTACAAGCAGTGGATTGGCAAGGACATCGAAGCCAAGCTGCCGACGACGGGTGAGGGCGACGCGCCGCTTCCGGTCGATGTCACCAAGTAAGTCACAGAACCGGTCCGGCATGAGCCGGATCGGACCTTTGTCAGGAGCGACCATGGCCACGATGGCACAATCAGCGGCGGGATCACTTGATCCGATCATCCGGATCGACGGCCTGCAAAAATATTATGGCGCCTTCCATGCGCTCAAGAACATCAATCTCGACGTGCACAAAGGCGAACGGATCGTCGTTTGCGGACCATCCGGCTCGGGCAAGTCGACGATGATCCGATGTATAAACCGTATCGAACAGTTCGAAGCCGGGAGCATCCTGGTGGATGGGATTTCTCTCGGCGAAAGCATGAAGAATGTAAACGCTGTGCGCGCCGAGGTGGGCATGGTGTTTCAGCAGTTTAATCTGTTTCCGCATCTCACCGTGCTTCAAAACTGCATGCTCGCGCCGATGAGGGTCCGCGGCACCTCGAAAAAAGATGCCGAGGTCGTCGCCATGAAATATCTGGAGCGTGTGCGTATTCCCGATCAGGCGGCCAAATACCCGGCGCAGCTCTCTGGAGGGCAGCAGCAACGTGTCGCGATCGCACGCGCCTTGTGCATGACGCCGAAGATCATGCTCTTTGACGAGCCGACATCGGCGCTGGACCCTGAAATGGTCAAGGAAGTGCTCGATACAATGATCGGTCTGGCCCAAGAGGGCATGACGATGCTCTGTGTGACCCACGAAATGGGTTTCGCCCGCCAGGTCGCAGACCGGGTCATCTTCATGGACGCTGGCGAGATTATCGAGATGGCAAAGCCGGAAGAGTTCTTCTCGCAGCCAAAGAACGAGCGCACCCGCAATTTCCTCGGTCAGATCCTCAACCACTGAAACGCGGACGCCAAGGGGCTTGTCGGAGGTGAGCCTCCGGAGTGTCAACCGAGTGCCAGAAAATCAAAAGGGTTTGAAAATGGAATACACGCGCCTTGGAAACACCGGCCTTCAGATTTCCAGGCTCTGCCTCGGTTGCCTTGCCTACGGCACTCCCGGCACCGGTCCGCAGACATGGTCTCTTTCGGAAGAAGATTCCCGTCCCTTTATCCGCCGGGCACTTGAGGCTGGTATCAATTTTTTCGATACCGCGAACACCTATTCGCTCGGCGCCAGTGAGGAGATCCTAGGGCGCGCAGTGCGGGATTTCGCTCGCCGCGAAGACGTCGTGATCGCGACCAAGGTTGGATTGCCGATGCGGAGCGGGCCTAACGGAACCGGCCTCTCGCGAAAGGCGATCATGGCGGAGGTGGACGCCAGCCTCAAGCGTCTCGGCACCGATTACATCGATCTGTACCAGACCCATCGCTGGGACTACAACACGCCGATCGAAGAGACGATGGAAGCCCTGCATGATGTGGTGAAGGCTGGCAAGGCGCGATACATCGGTGGTTCTTCCATGTTCGCATGGCAGTTCGCGCAGGCGCTCTTCGTTGCAAAGATGAATGGCTGGCCCCCCTTCGTCACCATGCAAAACCAGCTTAACCTTCTTTATCGCGAAGAAGAGCGCGAGATGCTGCCGCTGTGCAGAGATCAAGCGATTGGCGTGTTGCCGTGGAGCCCGCTGGCGCGAGGCCGCCTGTCGCGGCCACCCACAGAGGGCCCCGCATCGGACCGGGATGCGCAGGACAGCTACGGGCATGGCTTGTTCAAGGCAACGATTGAAGCAGACCGCAAGGTTCTCGCGGCAGTTGGCGCATTGGCTGAGAGGAGGGGCCTGCCTTACGCGCAGATCGCGCTGGCCTGGGTCCTTCAGAAACAGCCTGTGTCTGCTCCCATCTTCGGCGCAACAAAGCTGCATCATCTGGATGATGCTTTGGGCGCGCTCGACGTCACGCTGACACAAGAGGAAATCGCCGCGTTGGAAGCGCCATATGTGCCTCATGATGTTGTCGCGTTTACCTGAGAAGCAGCCACGTTCGAGCCCAGGACCAAGTGCATGAAGACATCGATTGCAACGGTATCGATCAGCGGCGAATTGCCGGAGAAGCTGGAGGCAATTGCCCGCGCCGGCTTTGATGGGGTTGAAATCTTCGAAAACGATTTCCTCGCCTTTGACGGCAGTCCCAAGGATGTCGGCAAGATGGTCCGGGATTTCGGGCTGGAGATCACCCTTTTTCAGCCGTTTCGCGATTTCGAAGGCATGCCGGCCAATCTGCGCCAGCGCACATTCGACCGCGCCGAACGCAAGTTCGATGTCATGCAGGAACTCGGGACCGATCTGGTTCTGGTCTGCTCCAACGTCTCACCGGTTTCGCTCGGTGGCATAGATCGGGCGGCCGACGATTTTCGCGAGCTGGGCGAGCGCGCCGCTAAGCGCGGCCTGAAGGTCGGTTACGAGGCCCTCGCATGGGGCCGGCATATCAATGATCATCGCGATGCCTGGGAGATCGTGCGCCGTGCAAATCACAACAATATCGGCCTGATCCTCGATAGTTTTCATACGCTATCGCGCAAGATCGACATCAACTCGATCCGTTCGATACCGAAGGACAAGATCTTCATCGTCCAGCTGGCTGATGCACCGCTGATCGACATGGACCTGCTCTACTGGTCGCGCCACTTCCGCAACATGCCGGGGGAAGGTGATTTGCCGGTAACGGCCTTTACCATGGCGGTCGCCGAGACCGGTTATGACGGCTATTTCTCTTTGGAAATCTTCAACGACCAGTTTCGTGGCGGCTCGACGCGCTCCATCGCCGCCGACGGCCATCGCTCGCTGATCTATCTTGGCGACCAAGTCCGCCGCAACGACAATGTTACGGCGCTGACGGTCGCACCGATGCCGGACCGGGCTCCGGTCAAAGGCGTCGGTTTCATCGAGTTTTCCGCGGACGAGAAGGATGCCGCCGATCTTATCGGCATCCTCAAGACGCTGGGTTTTCGCAAGGTGGCCAGCCATCGGACCAAGAAGGTCTATCTCTATGCCCAGGGCGATATCCGGCTGATCGTCAACACGGACGAGCGGGGATTTGCGAACTCCTCCTTCGCCGTGCATGGCACCTCTGCCTACGCCATGGCGCTGTCCGTCGTGGATGCGCGAAGCGCGTTCGACCGGGCGGTGGCGCTCGGCGCTGAACCCTTCGAACAGCCGGTAGAGGAAGGCGAGGTGCGTATCCCCGCGATTCGCGGAGTCGGCGGCGGTGTGATCTATCTGATCGATGACACGAGTGAGCTCGGACGGTTTACCGACATTGATTTCCTGTCTGTCGAGGACGACCTCGATATCGAACCCGCCCATCTCGTCCGTGTCGACCACATCGCCCAGACCGTCGCCTTTGACGAAATGCTAACCTGGCTTCTCTTCTACACCTCTATCTTCGAGATGCGTAAAACGCCGATGGTCGATATCATCGATCCGGGCGGCGTGGTGCGCAGTCAGGTCGTGGAGAGCACCGATGGCGCGCTGCGCATCACGCTCAACGGCGCGGAAAACCGCCGGACACTGGCAGGGCATTTCATCGCAGAGAAATTTGGCTCCGGCGTACAGCATCTTGCTTTTCACACCGAAGATATTTTTGCCACCGCCAAGATGCTGCGCCGCAACGGTTTCAAGCCGCTGCAGATCTCACCCAACTACTATGGCGATGTCGAAGCACGTTTCGGCCTTGATCCGGACCTCACGGAACGGATGAAGGCGGAAAACATCCTCTACGACCGCGATGAACAGGGCGAATATTTTCAGCTCTACAGCATGACATTTGGCGAAGGCTTCTTCTTTGAAATCGTCGAACGTCGCGGATATGCCGGGTACGGAGCACCGAATGCGATCTTCCGCATCGCCGCCTTGAAGAAAGCGTTGAGGCCGGAAGGCATGCCGGCACGGTGAGTTTGGTCGGCCAGCGCCAAGCCTCTATGGGCATGCATGCCAGTTGCCGTCTTGCCGATTTGTACCTAACGAACGAAATTGTCGGTTCGGTCACAAAGCTGGTGCGCCAGAAACCCGTGCTGCAGTTCGCTCAGTTCGACTGGTTCAGGGGCGTTCTTGGGGTCATTTTCTCGAGCCCCTTCGTCAGTTCTGCAAATGCTGCTTCTCCGATAGCATAAGCATCTCGGGCAGGGGAACTTTGCTTCATCTGGATCGTATCCCATAGACGGGCGGCAGATCTTTTCGGTGGCGATCAGCAGGAGGCGCCGAGCGCCTGCGGCTTGCGCTCGGCGACAACGGCTGGCTCAGGTCCACAAGCTTTTGGCCGCCATCAGGCAGTCGGCGCACCAGTCGTAGATCATGACTCTTTCTGCCCTGACCCGCGCCTTGCGCATGATGAGAAACGACCACTGAACGTCGGAGGATTTGAAATGAACGATTTATCACAAGTCGGCACAACGGCCTCTATGTACGAGGCCTACATCGCATGCCTGAATGCCCGTAGCTGGAGCCAGCTCGGAGAGTTTGTGGCGGCCGATGTCGTCCACAACGGGCGCCCGCTCGGGGTGGATGGATATCGAGCAATGCTTGAAGAGAACTGCCGAGACATTCCTGATCTTCAGTTCAACGCCGACCTTGTCGTCGCCAATGACGGTCATGTGGCCTGCCGGCTTCGTTTCGACTGCACGCCTGTTCAAGATTTCCTCGGAGTGCCCGTCAATGGTCGGCGCGTCGTCTTCCACGAGCATGCCATTTACACGTTGAAAGACGGCAAGATTGCCGAGGTGTTCTCCATCATCGACAAGGCAGCCATTGAAGCGCAGCTGAGGTCGTGAACATGAGCACGCCCTTCACGATTCACATTCCCGATGAGCGTCTCGAGCAGATCAAACGTAAGATCGAGGCTTATGACTGGAATCAGCTTCCGTATGCGGGGGGCTGGACATCCGGGGTCGGCAAGGCCGATCTTCAGCGGCTGGTCAGCTGACCCCGAATGTCGGCGGTGTTACACAGCGACGAAACCACCATCGACCATCAGCTCCGCACCACCGACGAAGCTGCTTTCGTCTGATGCCAGGAACATCACGGCCTTCGCGATTTCATCCGCCTCGGCCAGCCTGCCAAACGGGATGGTCCCCATCATCCACGCCTCCGCGCCGTCATTGCTTTGCAAGTAGGTTTTCATGGCCGGGGTGAGGACCATGCCCGGCGAAACCACATTTACGCGGATGCCCCTGTCTTTCAGGTCGACTGTCCAGGTGCGCGCAAACGACCGGATCGCGGCCTTGGTCGCGCTGTAGACCGAGAGGTTGGCAAAGCCCTTGGATCCCGCTCCAGACCCCGCGAGCACAATAGACCCTCCAGCGGACATGAGCGGCAGGGCCTTCTGAACGGTATAGACTGTTCCCCTGACGTTGATGTCGAACAGGCGGTCGAAATGGGCGTCCTCTATCTCATCAAGGGAGGCAGATTCGGATATACCAGCATTGGCATAGACCACGTCCACGCGATCGTGATCGCTTCTGATCCTGGCATACAAGCGCTCGAGATCTGCAGCATTGCTGACATCCCCCTGAACGCCGACCGCACCATTGCCGATTTCCGAGATTGCAGCATGGAGGCGCTCTCCATTGCGGCCGGTGATGTAGATCAGGGCACCTTCGCCTGCGAAGGCCTTCGCTGTCGCCAGGCCAATTCCGTCCGTGCCTCCCGTGATCACCACGACCTTGTCTTCAAACCGCTTCGCCATCATTCTCTTCCTTGTAAGTGGAGGATTGCTCCACTTGTTATATGGAGATATCCTCCACTTATCAAGAAGGAAGGGAAAAGAAGTATTTTGAGTGGTGGTAGTTCATTGAGAGCCGATGCCCAGAAAAACCGGGACCGCATCGTCACGGCGGCAGAGGAGGTGTTTTTGGAGCGAGGCGCGAACGTCACCTTGGATGAGGTAGCAAAGCGTGCGGGAGTGGGCGTCGCGACGCTCTACCGACGGTTTCCCACCCGTGAGGAACTTCTCGCGGCGACTTACAGCGCGCGTTTCGTGACGTTTGCAGAGACCAGTCGAGCTCGGGATGCGGATCTCGATCCCTTAAGCGCCTTGCGGGTTTATCTGGAGGAACTGGTGCAACACACCAATACCTATCGCGGCCTTGCAGCCTCGCTCGGCACGGTCTTGCAGGTTGGAACGCCTGGATGTGTCGCGACCACGGAAGAAGGGACGCGCCTTTTGAATCGTGCGCAAAAGGCGGGCGTGGTTCGGCCGGATATCAACTTCGACGACATAGTCTGCGTGGCCACAGCAGTCTCGCTTGCGACCGAGCAGCATGGGTCTCCGAAAGTCCGCATCGCTCATTTGGTGGGTGTGTTCTTGGATGGGATCGGAAACCGTTGAGTTGCCGGAAAGGCGATGACGCGGCCACGAGGGCTTTCGCATTGCCAGCGACAGCCATGTGCGCCGGCGCATCCTCGCGGTCTGCATCCGGCGCATGCCATCCGCAGGCGAAATCACCGGGACGTAGCCAACCGATTGCGTAATATCGAAAATTCAGGAACCTTCGAATTCCGCGATCGTGTGCCGCCGGCTTGCCCAGCTGCTTTCCAAGCAGGTAACCATCATGCCGCGAAATCTCGCTGGCCCGAAGCAACAGCTGCGCCGCAGCCGAAACCTTGCTCCGTGCCACCTCGCCAGCCTGCTTACGCGCTGGCCGGCCCCACCAGCAGGAGGTTCGAGCCGGATTTCTCAAAGCCTATCCTGCATCCCCCGCTCGCTTCGAAAACATGTACATGTAGAGACTGTCGGCATATTCCTTGGTGACGACGATCAGACCGTCGCGGACCTCGAAGAGGAAATGATAGCGATTGTGGAAGGCCCCCGCGGGCGTATCGGCGTCACCCTCAACTTCCGCAGCCACACGGGCGCCTTCGGCCGTCATGCCGGTGATCGTATATTTGACGTCGGCCTTGACGCTCGCCTTGAAGCCTCGGTACAGCTCCGCCCACTGAGCCTTGTTCCGTGTTCCGGCCAGGGGACTCAATGCAGGGTCCTGTGGCACCACCCACTGCAGGTCGTCAGCCAACAGGCGCAGCAGGCCGGTTATGTCGTCGCTGCCAAGCAAGCCGATAAACTTGCGGACCAAATTCTTGTTGTCTTCAATGTTTGACATTTCGTGACCTCCTGTTAATGCGCCGCGCCGCCATCGAGAATAAGAGTGCCGCCCGTGAAATAGGAGGCGTCGTCGCTTGCAAGGAACGAGACCAGGCCGCCCGCATCATGCTCCGGATCGCCAAGATGGCCCATCGGCAACGTTTTCATAAACGCGTCTCGCTGGCTCTGATCCTTAAGATTGTCGGCCAGCGCGTCGGTCAGAATACCGGGAAGAATGCAGTTAACCGTGATGCCGTACGCTCCGAGTTCGTGCGCCGCCGTCAGCGACAGGCTGCGAATGGCTTCTTTCGTTGCATTGTAGGCAGCCATGTGGGGTTTTCCCGCCAAGGCCTGGGGTGATCCAAAGTTGATGATGCGGCCATGGCGCTGGCTTTTCATGTATGGCAGCACAGCGCGCATACCGTAGAGCGTGCCTTTGAATCCGGTGGCAAACGTGTAATCCCATTCCTCGTCCGAGATGTCTTCGAATGGTGTCTCCGGCGGCGACAGCGCGTGTTGTCCGGGGGAGCCCCAGGACTGAGCCACGTTGACCAATATGTCGACGTTGCCAAATGTGGTCACCGTCTGCGCGACCATCGCATTGACTTTCGCCTCGCTGCCGACATCGACGGTCAATCCGATCGCAGACAGGCCGGCGGCCGTGATCTCTTCGACGACCTTGTTCACGGTCGGCGCACTGCGCGAGGCGACGACGACATGCGCACCGTCTTTGGCAAGCCGGAGAGCGATGCCGCGCCCAATTCCCCGCCCGGCGCCTGTCACAATCGCGACTTTGTTTGCAAGCTTTGTCATTTTTACTCCGTCAGTGTCGTTGCGCTAGGGATGTCGGACACGCCGATGCCGTCTCAAATGCCGAGGGTTCGGGGCGGGGCGGTGTAACTCCTTTGAGCATGATCCCCGCGGGGAGCCGGCCAGAGCTTGGCGGCTTTGGCAGGACCGACCGCCAGCGGTCCGGGTTGATAGAGCTTGGTTTGCGCAGGATGCAGCGGGTGGGCGTCTGACCAGCCGCGTCGCTGCGCGCAAAGATCAGGTCATTTGCCTTGAGACGGCCGACATCGGGGGGGCCTGCGCGACCGATGCCATTGGAGCCACCGAAGACCATGAAGCTTGCGTTTTGAACTGAACGCTCAGGAGTTGTCGTGCGCGATATCCGGTTCACAGAGGCACCGATAAAACATATTTGCATGCCCACAAAGTATGCCTTAGGAGGTCATTGACAAGTAGGATGGTATTTTTGCCGTTAGTATGGAGAAAGATACTATGACCCGTTTTGAGGCCTCGGATGTCCATCGGCTCCGCGAGGAAATGCGTCGGGGCTTCGCGACGATCAGCGGCAAGTGGAAGCTGGAGATACTCTGGTTGCTCAACCAGCGCGTCCACCGTTTCGGTGAGCTCCGGAAAGGACTCCCGGGCATCACCCAGCACATGCTGACGGCGCAATTGCGTGAACTGGAGCGCGACGGATTAGTCTCGCGCGAGGTGTTTGCTGAGGTTCCCCCGCGTGTCGAATACGCGCTGACCGACAAGGCGCGCGGATTGGGACCCACAATGGACGCTCTGATCGCATGGTCGGCGAACTACGGGAAGCGCGACTAAAAGCAGGGGGCGCAGTTCGGGCCCAACTCGCGGCTCTTGTATCAGGTTTTGTTGTTTTCGAATGCCTTCCGCGCCGTCTCGATCTCATCGCTGTGCATTTCGCCCCAGGCCAACAGGATCGCGAGCGGTTCGGTCAATGAGCGGCCGAGCTGTGTGAGCTCATATTCGACCTTCGGCGGGATGGTTGGATAGGCAGTTCTGCGAACCAGCCCGTCGCGCTCCAGGCCGCGAAGCGTCAGGGTGAGCATGCGGTGCGAAACGCCGCCAATACGGCGCATGATCTCGTTAAAACGCATGGGGCCACCAGAAAGCGTTCCAACCGCCATGATGGTCCATTTGTCACCAATCCGGTCGAGGACCTGGCCCAGTACTCTGCATTTCTCAGGGTGATGACCCTCGATATTGTTTGTTTTTTCCGCCTTTGTCGCCATGACGATCTCCACGAACATAAAGGTGCGTGACGCATCTTTTTGTGCATTCTTACGCGCCGCATCAAGAACATATAGAACGTTACGAACAGAATGTGCGTTAAATTAATTGGCGAGGTAAAGAATGAAAGTCGGTGTAAGTGACACGAGCGGCCATCTCGGCAAATCGACTATCGCGGAAGGGCTTCAACGAGGCGCAATATCGAAATCCTCCGAAACCGGCGCTTGGCGAGAGATTCCGACGACATCGTGACCGGCGATACGGAGCGCCTTGCCGGGCGCCCGCCCAGGCGGCTGCGTGGCGCGCTTACTGTTCTTCTTTCATCCTCGGCGGCCTGACGGCAGGCCCGCGACCTAGCAACAAGGACAATCATTATGAAGCTCAAGTGGATTTACTGGATCGCCACGACGATCATTGCTGCCATCTATCTCCTCGCGGGAGCCTATTATCTCTCCGACATAGCTGGCGTGCAGCGCATCTTCCTCACGCTCGGCTATCCTCCCTATCTCGTGCCGATCCTTGCCGTGTTGAAGCCGCTCGCTGCAGTGACGATCCTCTGGCGGTTCAGCGTGGCCTTGTCGGATCTGGCCTATGCGGGAATGTTCTATCACCTGTTGCTCGCGATCTCGGCGCACTTCAACGCGGGTCAGGTTGCTGAGGCGGCGCCGGCGACAATTGGGCTGGTGGCGTTGCTCATTTCTTTCGCGACGCAGAATGCTGCGCGCCGCAAGCCTTCGCCAAACGCTGTGCTTGCTGGGGCGAACTGACCGACAGGGCCTTCGCGCCGTGCGAGTCCTCTCGCCGGTCCGCCCATACAGTTTCATCCTTGCGCCCTACAGCCCCATGGCGACTGGCATGTTCGGCATGGGTGCCCACCATGTGACCAGGGCCTCCATCGCGGGCCCCACAGTTGGTGGACGACATTCAGTTTCGATTGCGTTTCAACCGATAAACGACGAATGACGTGGCAAACTCCGGGGCAGGGGAAACATGCCTATCCCGCTCCTGCCCGGCCTATCGCTTTCGCGGCAGCCATAAAACGCGATGGTGACGGCGCTGGCCGCCTGTCACGTCGACGGGCGAACCCCTGTCGCCACGATCGTCAGCAGCCGGGGTAGCTTCTCCAGGTCAGCGGAGAACGTGGCGGCTGCGACAACTCCAGCAAGCACGACGGTGAGATCGTCTGAGCGAACGTCGTTCCGAATGGATCCGTCAACAGTCCCTGCTGCGATAAAGACGGCGAGGGTTTCGTCGATGCGCTTCCAGGTCGTTGAGTTCGAGGCCTCGCGCGACATCAACGTATCGCGAAGGGCGTCATACATGGCGCGCTTGCTGAAGATCAAAAGCCCATATTGCAAAAGCCAAATTTGCAGCGCCTCAAAGGCACTATTCTTGCTCAGAAGATCAGAGATGCTCGATAGAAGTTCGTCCAGTTCAGAACGATACACGGCCTCGGCCAAGTGGCCGCGCGTCGGAAAGTGCCGATAGAGAGTTCCTATTCCGACCCCTGCTGTTTCGGCGATCCGTTCCAGGGAAACCTTGTCCTCGCCGGTGAGAAAGGCCTTGCGTGCCGCGGCAATGAGCCGTTCTTCGTTGCGCGCAGCGTCTGCACGCGGTCGCAATTGCTTTGACAAGTGGAGGCGCCTCCGTTTAAGAAGTGGAAAACGGAGGATCATCCGTTTCGATGTCATTTAGCACAGGACACCCCCATGGCCCAGACCCCGCACCCGATGTCACCCGGTGGAACCGTGAATTTCGCAGGGCGTCCCGTCGCCCGGATAGGATATGGCGCGATGCAGCTTCGAAACAGCTCTGACGACCCGCAATTCGCCGTCAGGCTTGTGAAAAAGGCCATTGAGCTCGGCGTCAATCATATCGATACCGCCGAATTCTACGGAAACGGTTTCGTCAATCGCGTGCTGCGGGAAGCTCTTCAGTCAAAATCCGGCGTCGTCGTTGCGACGAAAATCGGTGCCGATCCGAATGCCGGGGAGGGACCGCCGATCAGGCTCGCCCAGAGACCGGAAGAGTTGCGGGCAAGCGTTGAGCAAAACCTGATCAGTCTCGGCCTGGAGCAGATCCCGCTGGTCAACCTGCGCCGCGCCGATACCGGTCCGCATGTCGCGAAAGGTGACCAGCTTGTCGACATCGACGATCAGATCGCGACCATGGTGGCCTTGCGAGATGAGGGCAAGATCGGCGCGATTGGCTTGAGCGCCGTCGGACTAGATCTCGTACAGCGTGTTCAATTGGCCGGCATCGCCTGCATCCAGAACGCCTACAGTCTCGTAGATCGGCAATTTGACGATCTCCTCAAGTTCTGTAGCGATCACAGCATTGCATGGGTCCCGTTTTTTCCCCTCGGAGGCGCGGCTGCCGGGATGGCGAAGGTGACCGAGCAGCCTGAGGTTCTCGCCATCGCAGATCGATTGGGCGTGACAACTTCGCAGGTCGGTCTGGCGTGGCTTCTGCAAAAATCTGAAAACATATTGCTCATTCCCGGAACGAGCAGCATTTCCCACCTAGAGGAAAACTGCGCCGCAGGCTCCGTGGTTCTTGACGACGGAGCCATGCGTGAACTCGAGGCGATCAGGCGGGCGCGCGCGGAAGCCCGTCATTGATCATCCAGTCCGTTTTTCGGTTCACTGACGCCTCAGGTCGGCCGTCGCATGACCTGCCTTGAGGTTGCATTTCCGAAATAATGGATTCTAACATTTCAGGTCTTTTTCGCAGTGCGCGAACTGCCCTCGGACTTGTCATTGCTACCATCGTTTGCGGAACTCAGATGGGAAACACTCCGTCTTCACCTCCGAATAACCATTGACCAGTGCCACGGACGCCTGTTGATAACCGCATCCGTCGCATAGAAAATTCAAGGTCCAGCCATGACAGCAGCATCTCCAACCGGCGCTTTAACCCATTATGGTGCCGGACGTCCGCTCCGCCCTTCAGTTTATAAATCCATCCTCTGGGAAAGCGTCATTGGTTTCGGGTGGTCATTGGCGGCAGCGGTCCTGCCGGGTCGCGCCTTATCTGCCGGCCAGCCTGCCGGAGTACGCAATATAGTCCTCGTCCACGGTGCCTTTTCCGATGGCTCGATCTGGCAGGATGTCATACCGCTTCTGCAGGCCAACGGGTACAACGTGACCACTGTGCAGAATCCTCTGACATCGCTTGCGGAAGATGTGAAGGCGACACGGCGTGTCCTTGCGCGGCAAAAGGGTGGGGTTTTGCTGGTCGGCCACTCCTGGGCAGGCGTCGTGGTGACGGAGGCGGGGACTGCCGAAAATGTCAAAGGCATCGTCTATCTGTCCGCAATGGTCCCCGATGCCGGCGATTCCGCAGGCGAAATGATGCAGAAACTCAATTCGCCCATGGAAGGTCTGGTTCCGGATCACGACGGCTTCGTCTGGTTGGATGATCCTGTGGCCTATGCCCATGTCATGGCTTCAGACGTGGCGCCTGCCCGTGTGGCCGTTCTTGCCGCTACCCAGCAGCCAATCAGCGCCAAAGCCTTTTCGGAGAAAGTGACAACGGCAGCATGGAGCAGTAAGCCAACTTGGTATCTGGTAACCGAGGGCGACAATGCCCTGCCGACCGTCGTGCAGAAGTGGCTGGCGCAGCACATAGGCGCAACGTCGGCAACCATCAAATCCAGCCATTTGTCGATGGTTTCTCATCCGCAGGACGTTGCCGACTTCATCGCCAATGCGGCAAAACAGATCCAAGAGTAGTATTTCGAAAATGACTTTGGCCGCGTCATGTAACTGGCCGGCCAAAGCGCATGATGCCTAACCTGCAAAGTGCGCAGGGCATGATTCCTCCTCAGCGGAATGCGCCCCAAACTGACTAGTTCAACGAGGACGTCATTCTAGAAAGAGCCGTCTGTTTCAAAAGCTGATCTTTGCCGTCAATGTTGCGTTAAGCCGCTCTCCGACAGAGTTTCCAAGCGCGTTGGTGCCGATTGACGACGTGTAGTACGTCTTGTCAAAGATGTTTTTCACATTCAGTTGCAGCGCGACGGGCCGTTCGAAATTCAGCGTGTAGGTCGCAAAAGCATCCACCACGGCATAGCCGGGCAAGAAGTAATCATTGCCGTTCATGCCCGCGCGCTCGCCGACAGCGCGCACGCCTCCACCGATCTTAAGCGCGTTGCCGTTCCCGCCGATTTCACCGACATCATAGGTTATGTAGAGCGAGCCGGTGTGACGCGGGACATTGACGAGGCGCATGCCGGCATAGGTTGGATCTTCGAGGACCCTTGCATCCGTAAAACCATAGCTGGCGATGATGTCGATATCGTCTGTCAGCGAGCCGGCCACATCGACCTCAAAGCCTCGCGAGCGAACCAGGCCAGCCGTCTTGACCACCGTCACCCCGCCGACCAGTTCCGAGTAGGCGACGTTCTTCTTCTCCGATGTGTATAGGGCGACATTCGCGGTCAGGCCTGAGGCAATCTCGAATTTGGCGCCGACCTCGTAGGAAACGCCTTCCTCCGGTTGGAGATTTCCATAATAGCTTGCGATGGAGGACTGCGGTCTGAAGGTTTTGCCGGCGTTCGCATAGAGCGAAAAATCCGACCTCAACTTGTAAACGATACCGGCATTGGGGACGAACGCATCACCATGGCTGTCCGTATTGGTGTTAAAGGGCCGACCCTTGCCGGCCATCAGCTCGTAAGACTGGTACCGCATCCCGCCCACCAGGATCCACTGATCGTTCAGATGCCAGTTGTCCTGCAGGTGGAACGACCCGGTCTTGATGACTTCCGTCTGGTCACTGTCTGCTGCTGAGACAGTCGTGCAAGCTGGGAGCGTCCCGTAGACGGGATTGTAGATGTTGAAGCCGGTCACATTGCCGCAGCGAATGAGATCGGTGCGGAGCGTATCGGCGTAGTCGTAGGAGGCGCCAAAAAGGATTTCGTGCCGGAAATCGCCGATCTCGACATCGCCGGTCAGATCCGCCCGCAGGGCGTGATTGTAGATGGTGGAGCCTTGCGTCGCATCGGCGCGGCGTGTGAGCACTCCGTTTACAGGATTATAGCTGATAACACGCGCCTGGTTGTCGGTGTAGACATTGCGGCTGTAACTGTAGTCGATGCCGAGCTTCCAGTCGTCCGACAGCTGGCGGTCGATATCGATCTGGAACAGGTCGGACTTGCCATCGGTGATATTATAGGGCTCGTCGAAGCGTATTGTCCGATCCACATTGACCATGCGGCCTGCTTTGAGGTCGTAGATGGTTCCGCGATCGAAGGGAACGCTGTAGTCCTGATGCATATAGGACACCGTTACATCGGTATCTTCACCGGACCAGGAAAGGGACGGTGCGATCAACCAATCCTTGGTTTCCCCAAAATTGCGCCAGTAATCAATGCGTTTGTAGTCGCCGATCAACCTGTATGAGAGGTCCGTTCCTTCGATTGGACCAGTGACATCGAAGCCTGTCGATCCGCCCCCGAAGCTGGAAAAACTGGAATAGATGTCCGCCGAGAAACTGTCCTCCGGCTTCTTCGTCACGACGTTTATCATACCACCTGGGTCGAGGATGCCGTAGAGCGTTGACGACGGGCCTTTCAGCACTTCCACCCTGTCCGTCGTCGCATTGAATGAACGGTTCAAGGCAGTCTTCATCCCGTTGATGAGGATGGAGCCATCTCGATTGTCGCCAAAGCCGCGGCGAATGATCGAGTCTTGTGTGCCGCCCAGTGTGTTCGCCTGGGAGATACCGCTGATATTTGCCAAGGCATCATCCAGGCTCGTGGCATGCTGATCCTCAAGGACCTTCTGGCTGACCACATTCACCGTTTGCGGGATGTCGAGCACGGGCGTGTCCGTGCGGGTCGCCGTCGACGTTGCCACGGGCTGGTATCCATCGGTGGCACCATTGCCGCCTCCGGTGATGACGATTGGCGCGAGCTTGGTGCTCTCGGCATCGTGAGCCATTACGCGTTTCGTTCTCTGCGGAGGTACATCCTGAGCAAATGCGGCACCGCCTGCCGCCGCGCCCACGGACCATACGAGCAAGATTGCCGTCGAATACCTCAAATGTCCCGCCTTCATCATATCCACCGAATGCTGAAATCAATGTAGCGTCCATGGATTTCATGACTGTAGCAGTCAACTTAAAATTCTGCTACAAATTGCCATATTCGACGGAGGGTGCTCGAAAATTTCCGAATTTATGCAATGAAATCAGAATTTTTTGTCCTGTGATTGAGGCCTCAGAATCGATTTTCAAAATGTAATTAGTTGACTACTACATTCATGAAATGCACCTCCGCACCCAGGAAAAGTCGAAAGTTTGAGATGGACACGGATACGAAATCCGGGAACGATAACCTGTTGGACGCCAAGGCCCTTTCCCTGGCCTATGGCACCGATATCGTGCTTCACGATGTCACCCTTGCTGTGCGCCAGAGGCAACTGACGGTATTGGCGGGGCCTAACGGTTCCGGGAAGTCAACTCTGCTCTCTCTACTCGCACGCATTTTAAAGCCCATGCGTGGCGCGGTTCTGCTGGACGGACAAGATATCACCACCATCCCCACCCGGGAGACCGCCAAAAGGCTCGGCCTCCTGCCGCAAACACCCCTCGTTCCGGAAGGCATGACGGTTTACGATCTTGTCTCCATGGGCCGCTATCCGCATCAAGGCTTTTTCAGGCAATGGTCGCAAAGCGATGAGGTCGCGGTGGAGCAGGCCCTTGCGGCGACTTCGCTGATCGATCTTGCCGGGCGTGCGGTGGACAGGCTGTCCGGAGGTCAAAGGCAGCGTGCCTTCATTGCGATGACGCTGGCCCAGGAAACGCCGGTCATCCTGCTGGACGAGCCCACGACATTTCTCGATTTGCGCCATCAGAATGAAGTGATGGACATGATCGGGCGCCTGACAAGTGAATTCGGGCGAACGGTCGTTGCTGTTCTGCACGATCTGAATGCGACATTCCAATATGCTGACCGCATCGTCTTTATGAAAGCAGGCCGCATTCATACCGTCATCGACGATCTGCACCTTTGCACGGAAGACCTGATCGGCGATGTCTTCGACACAACCGTCACCCGGTTCGACCACCCTGTCACCGGCAGACCGGCCTTCCTGCCCATTCCCCATCATGGGAACCGTCTGTGAGAGCGGCGCACTTCATCAACGTTCCGAAGGTCACGGGATGGGCATTCCTTCTGCTTGCGGTCGGATTGACCTTCGCCTTGGCTCTTCTGCACCTGGCTGTCGGCGCGCGCGGGATGCCGCCTTCCGTTTTGATCGACGCGCTCATTTCCTTCGACTCCACGAATTTCGATCATCGGGTTCTCGTCAGCTTGCGGCTTCCGCGCCTTTGCGCTGCGCTGCTGAGCGGGGCGGCGTTGGGCATGGCGGGCCTGCTGCTGCAATCGCTTTTGCGCAACCCACTGGCGGAGCCACATCTTCTCGGCTTGAACGCCGGCGCAAGCCTTGCCGTGGTCGTTGCAACAGCATTGCCTGCAGCAATCCAGCCGACTGTTTTGGAACGTCCATTCTTGGCCGCTGGCGGCGGGGCCCTGGTCTTTGCCGCCGTTTTTGCCCTGTCGTCCGCCGGAAGGCTGGGATTGACCGTGACCAAGCTGATTTTTTGCGGGATTGCGCTTTCTGCACTTTCTTCGGCTCTCGTCTCCGCCGTTCTCCTGCTTGACCAAGAGACGCTCGAGGCCGTTCGTTTCTGGCTTGTCGGCGATCTGGCCGGAACATCCTGGTCACAGGTGAGTGCAGCCCTGCTGCCGCTCTGCCTTGCCGGTGTCGCCGCCGCGGCCCTTTCTCCCCATCTCGACGCGATGACGCTGGGTGATGCGTCCGCGGCAGGTCTCGGCGTGCCCCTCAAGGCGACGCGACTGATCGGTCTCGCCGCGGCAGCGCTTGCTTCGGGCGCAGCTGTTTCGACCGTCGGGCCGATCGGTTTCGTGGGTCTCATCGTTCCGGGGCTTGCGTTCAGGCTTTCTGGCAAGCGGCATCTTCCTGCCGTCGCCCTTTCGACGTTGGGGGGCGCTGCATTGCTGGTTCTAGCCGATATCGCCGCCCGCAGCCTTCTGCCGGGGCGTGAAGTCGCGACCGGCATTATGACTGCCCTTGTCGGCGCGCCTGTTTTCCTCTTGATCGTGGCGCGGAGGTCGTGATGGAGGCTGCTGCTTTCGGCTATCGGTCCGTTCGCTTTGGTCCGTTTTCCCTAAGGTTTCATCTGGGGCATTGCCTCCTAAGTGTAGTATTCGCCGTCATCCTGCTCGGGTCCGCTATCGCCGCGCTTGCCATCGGCAGCGGGCGCGCGGGCATTGCCGATGCGCTTGCCTTTCTCACAGGGGTTTCCTCGCCGGCACATGAGGTCGTCGGTAGTCTGCGCGCACCACGGGTCGCTATGGCGCTTGCCTGTGGTGCAATGCTTGGTCTGTCGGGCGCAGCGCTCCAGGCGCTGACCCGCAACGGACTAGCCGATCCCGGTTTGCTCGGCGTGCGCGAAGGCGCGAGCCTCGCCGTGATCGCCACCATCCTGGGCTGGCCTGATGCCCCGCTTTATCTCCGTCCGATTGTGGGCATGGCCGGCGGCCTCGCGGTCGCGTTCGTCGCCATGTCGATCGCGCGATCGCTGTCGCAAATCCGGTTCATTCTGGTCGGGATCGGTATTTCCTGGTTTCTCTCCGCCATCGTCGCGCTGATACTGGTCAGTGCGGACATCGATAATGTACAGGCCGCCATGATATGGATGGCCGGGAGCCTTTCGGGCGTCCAGCCGGCCCTCCTGCCGCTTGCCTGGACCTGCCTCGTCCTTGGAGGCGGTATGCTCGTTCTGGCTGTCCGAGCCGCCGAAGCCAACCTTTTGGGAGGGATGACGGCGATCGGCCTTGGCGTTCGCACGGCCCGCTACAGACTGACCGCTATTGCCGCGTCCGTCCTGATGACGGCGGCGGCCGTTTCATGCGCCGGCAGCCTTGGCTTCGTAGGGCTGCTTGCACCGCATCTCTGCCGCTTCCTCATCGGCAGTGGACAACCTGCATTGCTTGCCGGAAGCGCCATGATCGGCGCCTGGCTGGTTCTCCTGGCGGACACGATCGGCCGCACCCTTTTCGCCCCGCTTCAGATACCAGCTGGCATCGTCCTTTCTGTTCTGGGTGTTTTCCTTCTTGTCGGGCTGATCTGGCAGCGGCGGCATCATATATAAGAGGTTTATCGCCGTGCGTGTCCTGATCCTTTCCCTTTTCCTTCTCCTGCCCCTGGCCGCATCCGGGCAGGAAACGATCCGCTTCACTGACGATATCGGGCGCACCATTACCGTGCCGGCAAGACCGCAGCGGATCGCGTCGCTGCACGACATCGACATCACAATTCCGCTCATCGAACTTGGTGTGACACCCGTTGCAAGCCATGGCCGCATTGGTCCAGACGCCAAGCCATATCTGCGCTCTGGCTCGCTTTTGACAGGTGTGAATTTTGAAAATTCGACGATTGCGTTTGTCGGGGCCAACGATATCGATCTTGAGAAACTCGCTGACATGAAACCCGATCTGATCATTACGGCCCTTGGACGGCCGACACCCGTCGAGGCTCTGGAACGCATCGCTCCGACGGTTGTGCTCGATGCAGCAAAATTCGGGGCGCCGCATGTCTATGCGAAGCTTGCCGAATTGACGGGAACGCAACAGCGGCTGGAGGTGCTGGAGCGGCGTTATCAAAGCGGGATCGCCGCCCTGAAGCAGACCGTCGACACGTCGGCAATCACCGTTTCGGTATTTCAGCCGCTCAATGGCAAGATCAGCACATATCACACCTACCGCGCACTTGGGCGTGTGCTTCGCGATGCCGGATTCCGGTTTCCTCCCATTATTGATGCAATTGCCGAAGGGCAGCGGATCGAGGTTAGCGCCGAACGCCTGCCGGACCTGGATGCTGATTTCATTTTCGATCCTTATCGCAGCGATACAGGTGGAACCTCTCGAACGGAAATCGCGGAAATGGAAAAGGTTCTGTCCGGGTTCTGCGGGTTCCTGAAAGCCTGCCGCGAGGGAAGATATATCATGGTCTCGCGCGAAGAAGCGATTTCAAACAGCTACGCAGCTCTTTCGCTGATGACCGCCATGGTGCAGGCAACCATCGCGCCACGCCCGGTCCCCTAACCGGTCTTGCCTCATTGAACGCCTGAAACGATATCCTGGAGTGGCCATGCTGAACAGCGCCCATCGCATCCCCTACAGCCGCAGCCGGCGCAAGGACAAGTTTGCCGAGCGCCTGAAGAAGCGCCGCGCGACATTATCGCCGAGCCTGCTGGCCGTGGCGGAGTACATCGACGGGCATCGGCATACCGTCCTGGGAAAATCGGCCCTGGAGATCGCCCGGGAAACAGGTACATCGGACGCCACCGTTATTCGTGCGATCCAGAAGCTCGGCTTCGACGGACTGATCGATTTGAAGGAGACGCTTGCTGCTCATCTGGGTCAGACGGATTCTCCATCGGAGAAAATGGCGATAACGACCGCTGAACTTCGTCGCGGTGCCGACGCGGCGATAGATTTCGTCATAGAAGACCAGCGCAGCGCGATGGAGGCCCTTGCTTCCGAGGCAACACGCCGCGCATTTCATCAAACGGTCAATCTGCTCGCCGGCGCGGGACGAATTGGTGTTTTCGGCATAGGAGCATCGGGGATTATCGCCAGCTATGCATCGCGATTGTTCACCCGCTCGGGCTATCCGTCTTACGCTCTGACAAATACAGGCATCATGCTGGCAGAACAGCTTCTGGAGATGGCGCAAGGCGATGTGGTGCTCGCGATGATGCATGGCCGAATGCACAATGAAGGTGCGGCCATGCTGGCCGAAGCTGAGCGGCTGAACGTCCCCGTCGTCTTCATCGTCGGAAAGGAGAACAGCCCGCTCCTGAAGCATGCCGCGGTGAGCATCGTCATCCCCCGAAGCAAGAGCGAGCAGGTCGCGTTGCATGCTCCGGTTCTCACCTGCGTGGAGGCCCTCATGCTGGCCCTTGCCGCAAGAGCACCGGACCGCACCCTCTCTTCCATCGACCGGCTGGTCGAAATCAGGGATCAAGTGCGTCCTTCCAAGAGATAGCTGCAACTGGGAGTGAAGCCCTCCGTCTGGAGCGGCGAGGGGCGGAGCTGGGGCGCAATGTGCTCGCGCTCGGCAGGGTAGCAGGATTTATGAGCTGCATGCGGCAGCATGAATGTGCAGTTCTCATAAACACATGCATCGCCATATCCCCGGCGAACCGTCGCCAGACGTTCAATTCAATTGACAAAGGGCAGCGGAACATTTAGTGAACATTGCATGAAGAAGTCGCTCAAGGAACGCTTGGCCATCCTTTCGGATGCCGCAAAATATGATGCGTCTTGCGCCTCGAGCGGAACGACCAAACGGAATTCGTCTACGTCCGGCGGTTTGGGATCGACCGAGGGTTCGGGCATCTGCCACGCCTATGCACCCGACGGACGCTGTATCTCTCTTCTCAAGATCCTGATGACCAATTTCTGCATCTACGACTGTGCCTATTGCATCAATCGGTCGTCGAGCAATGTCGAGCGCGCGCGGTTTACGGTGGAGGAGGTCATCTGGCTCACGCTTGAGTTCTATCGCCGCAACTATATCGAGGGTCTGTTTCTTTCCTCAGGCATCATCCGCTCGTCGGACTATACCATGGAGGAGATGGTCAGGATTGCCCGGGAGCTGCGAACGACGCACAATTTCCGCGGCTACATCCATCTCAAGTCCATCCCGGAGGCATCGCCCCAGCTCATCGAGGAGGCGGGGCTTTATGCCGATCGGCTGTCGATCAACATCGAATTGCCGACCGATGATGGACTCACCAAGTTTGCCCCGGAAAAACGCCCGGACAACATTCGTCGGTCGATGGGCAATCTGCGCCTGAAGATCGAGGAAATGTCCGAGCCGACCCTGCAGAGCAAGCGGCGAAAGAAATTCGCACCGGCGGGCCAGAGCACGCAGATGATCGTCGGCGCCGATGCGGCGGACGATGCCACGATCCTCGGCACGAGTGCGCGGCTTTACGGCAGCTATGGGCTGAAGCGGGTTTACTATTCCGGGTTCAGTCCCATTCCGGACTCGTCGAAAAACCTTCCCTTGATCAAACCGCCCCTGATGCGCGAGCATCGCCTGTATCAGGCGGATTGGCTCTATCGCTTCTATGGGTTCGACATTTCGGAGATTACCGCCTCGCGGCCGGACGGCATGCTCGATCTCGACCTCGACCCCAAGCTGGCCTGGGCGCTCGGCCATCGCGATCGCTTCCCCGTCGACATCAACCGGGCCGACAAGGAGACGCTTTTGCGCGTGCCCGGCTTTGGCACCAAGACGGTCAAGTCGATCCTTTCGACCCGGCGCTTCAGGCGCCTACGACTGGAGGATATCGGGCGGCTGGGCGTGTCGCTGAAAAAGGTGCAGACCTTCATCGTCGCGGAAGACTGGACACCGCATCGTCTGATCGATCGAGCCGACCTGCGATCCATGTTCATGCCGAAGCCGGAACAGCTTTCGCTGCTATGACGGAGACCTGCTTCCTCGAGGGGCGGGGCGATCTGTCCGAATGGCGCGACGCGGCACGACGCTTCCTGTTGGCGGGGATCGAGCCGAAGGACATTGACTGGCGGCTAAGCGGCGACGAGCAGGGCTTGTTCGGAGCGCCCGAGGCGACGACGCCTGGAGTCGACCTGCCGCCTCTTCCACAGGGCAAAGACGCACAAATTGCAGTCCCACCCGCCTTTATCCGGCTCGCGGACGCGGTCGTCTGTCATTCCGATCCCGGCCGCTTTGCTTTGCTCTATCGTCTTCTCTTTCGCCTGAAGTCGGAGAGACATCTTCTGGACGTCAGGACTGATGCCGACGTCGCGCTGGCGCACCGCATGCAAAAGTCTATCGGTCGCGACTATCACAAGATGACGGCCTTCGTGCGGTTCAAGGAAGTGCCGCTGCCCGTCGGTGTTGCCGGCCGGCGGCGCTTTCTCGCTTGGTTCGAGCCGGACCACTTCATTGTTGCTCGCGTCGCTCCATTCTTCCAGCGTCGGTTCAACGACATGGATTGGATCATCGCCACACCGCGCGGCGGGGCATCCTGGGACGGCCAGACGCTGTTGACATCGAACAAACCAGCGCAAAAGCCCGAAATAAGCGACGAGACCGATGAGCTCTGGCGCACCTACTACGCCTCGATTTTCAATCCTGCGCGTTTGAAGGTGAAGATGATGATGACGGAGATGCCGAAGAAATACTGGAAGAACCTGCCGGAGGCTGAGCTCATTCCAGGGCTGATCGCCGGCGCGGAAGCCAGGTTGATCGAGATGGGCCGGCGGCAGGCAACCGAGCCACTGCCGTTTCATCATCGCCTGCAGAAAGCCTCCGCGCGGGGCCCCGAAGCTCCAGCGCCCGCCGAAGCCGGCACGCTCCATGCGCTGCGTCAGGAGGCCGGGCGATGCACCCGTTGCGACATCCACTGCCGCGCCACGCAAACTGTTTTCGGCGAGGGACCTGCCGACGCAAGAATCATGATTGTCGGAGAGCAGCCGGGTGATCAGGAGGATCTTGCGGGAAGGCCGTTCATCGGCCCCGCCGGCCGTGTCTTCGACGAGGCGTTATCTTTGGCCGGCCTGGACAGGCGCGCCCTCTACATCACCAACGCGGTCAAGCATTTCAAATATGAGCCGAGGGGCAAGCGTCGCCTTCACCAGCGTCCGAATGCCGGGGAGGTGGAGCGGTGTCGCTGGTGGCTGACGCGCGAGATCGATCTCGTCAAGCCGAAGCTTGTGGTCGCCATGGGCGCGACGGCACTGTTTTCGCTGACGGACCGAAAGGATCGTCTCGAAGATGTCCGCGGCCGGTCGATGGTCCTGGACGAGGCGCGGACCCTGTTCGTGACTGTCCACCCATCCTACCTCTTGCGGATCCCCGATCCTGTCCGGCGCGATGAGGAGCTGGCGCGTTTCCGCGAGGATATTGGCGAGATCGGCCGGCTTGCGGTTTGAGGGGGGGCATCGCCTGAATGGTAGCCGCTGGGCCGGACGATAGGCCTCCGTACCCGCGATACCGAAGAAATATTGGAATATTTCGATATGAGCCTGGCAATGATGGAACTGAAAACGGAATTCCGCGTTCATCCGACGCTTTTGCTGGAGCCGCCAGATGCATGTATTCCTCCCTTGTCCACCCGGTCCGTTTCGCGCGCTGTCCGTAGCCTCTGCGATCGCTGTCTTGTCTTGTCTCGTTATCAATCCAGCGCGGGCGGACGACACACAGGCCATTCCAGTCACGGCGATTGCCGCGCATACGGAAACCTTGGACCGCGTCATCAACGGCATCGGCACGGTTGCGCCCCTGCAATCGGTGACGGTGCGACCCCGCATCGACGGGCAGGTGGTTGAGGCGCCGTTTACGGAAGGACAGATGGTTCAGAAGGGGAGCGTTCTGCTGAAACTCGACGACCGGGAACTGATCTCTGCCGTCAACTCTGCCAAGGCCAAAAAGGCGCAGGACGAGGCGCAACTGCAGAACGCGCAGTCAGACGCGCAGCGCTATGCGTCGCTGGCGTCCAAGGGTGCTGCCTCCACCTCCACGATGGAGGAGAAGAACGCGCTGAGCCAGCAATATGCCGCCGCCGTTCAATATGACGATGCCATGATCAAGAGCGCGGAGACGCAGCTTGGCTTTGCCACTATCGTGGCACCCTTTACCGGCCGCACCGGCTTCCGGCAGGTTGATGTCGGGAGCGTGATCAGCGCAAGCTCGACCAGCGGTATCGTGACCGTGACGCAGATGGATCCAATTGCCGTCTCCTTCGTAGCGCCCGGCGACCGTTTTGAAGAAATCCGTGACGCGCTTGAAAAAGGCATTGCCGAGGTAACACTGACCAGCACCGACGGCACGCGCACGCTCGCCAAGGGCAAGCTAACGACCATGGACAATGCCGTGGATGCCACAAACGGTTCGATCCACCTGAAGGCGACCTTCGACAACAAGAATGGCTCGCTCTGGCCCGGATTGCCGGTCGCGACCACGCTGACCGTCGACAAGGTGAAAGGGGTTGTCGTGCCGGACAAGGCGCTCGCGCGTGGGCGCGACGGGCTTTACGCCTATGTGGTCGGCAAGGACGGGAAGGTTTCGAAACGGACGGTGCAGACCGCCTTTGTCACCGATGCCCGCGCGCTCGTCAAAAGCGGGATCGGCGATGGCGATCAGGTCGTGATGGACGGACAGTCGCGCATAGGCGACGGTGAGACGGTCACGGTCACACCCTGGACAGGATCGCCCACCGGCGAGCTCGCAGAGAAAGCCTCCCAATGACGACGGAAACCGGACAGTCGCTCCCGACGCAAAAATCTAGCTCCTCCGGCTTTTTCGATTTCTTCATTCTCCATCCCATCGCCACCGGCCTGATCATGGCGGGCATCTTCCTGATCGGTGCGATCTGCTACCCGATCATGCCGGTCTCTTCGCTGCCGCAGATCGATTTCCCGACGATTCAGATCGAGGCGAGCCTGCCGGGCGCCTCGCCCGAAACCATGGCGGCGAGCGTTGCGCAGCCGATCGAACAGGCGCTGTCGCGCGTCAGCGGCGTCAAGGAGATGACCTCCAATAGCTCGCTCGGCACGACCTCCATTGCCGTCCAGTTCGACCTCGACAAGAACATACAAACGGCCGCGAGCGACGTGCAGACCGCGATCAGCGAGGCGGCCGGACAATTGCCGAAGGACATGGCCTCGCTGCCGACCGTGCACAAGGCAAACCCGGCCGATGCGCCGGTCATGCAATTGTCGGCAACCTCAGACACGCTGACGCTTCCCGAGCTCGACCAATATATCGAGCGCAATGTCGCTGCAAAGATTGGTCAGGTCTCCGGCGTTGCCTTCGTCAATATCGGCGGCAAGCAGCGGCCCGCGATCCGGATCGCGGTCGATCCGGGCCGGCTCGCGCAGGCCGATATCACGCTGGAAGATGTGCGCACCGCCATCGGCAATCTCAGCCAGAGCGCGCCGAAGGGCAATATCGACGACCCGACGCGCACATTCCCGATCTACACCAATGATCAGATCGAAACGAGCGCCGGCTGGAACGACGCTGTGATCGCCTATCGCAATGGCGGCCCGGTACGCATCCGCGACATCGGCCAGGCCGTCAACGGCGCTGAAGACAACAAGATGGCGCATTGGACCAATGGCGCGCGGGGCATCGCGCTCGATGTCTTCCGCCAGCCGGGCGCCAATGTCATCGAGGTCGTCAATGCCATCAAGGAGCAGCTGCCCGCGCTTCAGGCCACGCTGCCGAAATCCATCAAGCTGGAACTGGTGACGGACCGCACGACGACGATCCGAAGCTCTGTCGATGACGTGCAGTTCACGCTCATGCTGACGATCGGCCTCGTCGTGGCGGTGATCTTCCTGTTCCTGCGCAACGTCCGCGCCACCATCATTCCCGTTCTGACGCTGCCGATTGCTCTTGTCGGCTCGCTCGCGCCCATGTGGGTCATGGGCTATAGCCTAGACAACCTGTCGCTCATGGCGCTGGTCGTGGCCGTCGGCTTCGTCGTGGACGACGCCATCGTCATGCTGGAGAATATCACGCGCCATATCGAGGACGGCATGGCGCCGCTGGAGGCGGCACGTAAAGGTGCGGGCGAAATCGGTTTCACCATCGTCTCGATCAGCCTGTCGCTGATCGCGGTGCTGATCCCCATCCTCTTGATGGGCGGGATCGTCGGGCGGCTCTTCCGTGAGTTCGCGCTGACGCTCACCGTCGCCATCGTGATTTCCGCCGTGGTTTCGCTGACGCTGACACCGATGCTCGCCGCGCGCTTCATCAAGCGCACGGACGAACAGAACCACGGCCGCTTCTACAGGGCAGGCGAGGCCTTCTTCAACGGGCTGACATCGCTCTACATGCGCAGCCTGAAGCCCGTGATGCGGCACAGATATCTGACCTTCGCCGTTTTCCTCGCTGCAGTCGCTGCCGCCGGCTATCTCTTCGTGACCATCCCGAAGGGCTTTTTCCCGGAGCAGGATACAGGCTTCATCGACGGCCTTTCCCAGGCCTCGCCAGACATCTCCTTCACCGAGATGGCCAAGCTTCAGGAACGCGTCAGCGCCATCATCCTGAAGGACCCGGCGGTCTACAGCGTGTTCATGGATATTGGCGGCGGCAATGGTGGCAATGCGATGAACCAGGGCCACGTCAACATCACGCTCAAGCCCTTGAGCGAACGTAATGTCAGCTCTAAAGAGGTCATCGACCGTTTGAGCCAGGCGCTGAACGCGCAGCAGGGCATCAAGCTCTTCATGCATTCGGCACAGGATATCAATATCGGTGCGCGGCCCGCCAAGACGCAATATCAGTTCACCCTTCAGGACGCCGATATCGATGAGCTCGGCCAATGGGCGACCAAGGTGACGGCGAAGCTTCAGGGCCTGCCGGACCTCCGCGATGTTGGCAGCGATCAGCAAGCCCAGGCGCCGCGGCTCGCCATCACCATCGACCGCGCCGCGGCCACGCTCTATGGCGTCATGCCGGCGACCATCGACCAGACGCTTTACGACGCCTTCGGCCAGCGACAGGTCGCCTCCTATTCGACACAGAGCGACACCTATCATGTGATCCTGGAGGTCCTGCCGAACCTGCAGCGTGATATCGCCACCCTCGACCGTCTTTCGGTCCGGGCCAATAACGGCACGCTCGTGCCGCTCTCCGTGGTCGCCAAATGGACGACGAACAGTGTTGCGCCGGTCTCGATCTCGCATCAGGGCCAGTCACCCGCCGTCACGGTGTCGTTCAATCTCGCACCGAATGTAGCACTCGGCGATGCGACGAAGGCGGTCGAAAACGCCGTCCTGCAGATGCATCCGCCGGCTTCGCTGCAAACCGGCTTCTCTGGCAGCGCCAAGGCATTCAAGGATTCGCTCTCGACCGTGCCGCTCCTGATCCTCGCCTCGCTGGTGGTCGTCTATATCATCCTCGGCGTGCTTTATGAGAGCCTGATCCACCCGCTGACCATTCTTTCAACGCTGCCTTCGGCCGGTCTCGGCGCGCTTCTTGCGCTTCAGATTGCCGGTCTCGATTTCGGTCTCGTCGCCATGATCGGCGTCATTCTGCTCATCGGCATCGTGAAGAAGAACGGCATCATGCTGGTCGATTTCGCCATAGAAGCCGAGCGCAGCGAGGGCTTGAGCAGCGAAGAGGCGATCATGAAGGCCGCGCAGATGCGCTTCCGCCCGATCCTGATGACGACCATGGCAGCCCTTCTCGGCGGCGTGCCGCTGGCCATCGGCCACGGGGCAGGCTCGGAACTGCGCCAGCCGCTGGGATACGCCATCGTCGGCGGGCTGATCGTCAGCCAGATCCTCACGCTGTACACTACCCCCGTCATCTACCTGCTGCTAGACAAGCTGCGTCAAAGGAAAGACATGCCAGCTGCAACACCGGCTTTCAGTTGAGTGTTCAGAGGCATGAAGAATGGGAAGCAATCGGCATCTCTCGGGCATGTCGGGAGTTGCGCCCGGAGGCGCTATACCGGTATGTCTGATAAGGGTATTTCTGCGCAAAACTCTTCCCCGGTTACCTCATGCGATGGGCATTCGACGCGGACATCGCACTTACCCCTCTCGATGAGCGCATTTCTTGCTGGCCGCTCGGTGCCGGCTTCTTGAGCGCCAAATTTCCGCCGATGCATACGCCTCGCGGTGGATCGACGGCAAACTCGTCCAACTCGAAGACCTTGACTGACCGACGGGACGGAACTTTTGCTAAGGCCCGGTTGCTACTGTCTCAAGCTGTCAGTCTGACTGTCAGGCGTCGTTATCAGTCCTGCCTATGTTCGCTATCAGCGTCCGCGAATTGCCGACGTCTTTGCTCTCGCTCTAAGTGGGACCACGACAAGCAACGGGTTCAAGGGCTGCAATATGCTTCCAAGCGGATATCCCATTCTCAAGCGGTTCTGGTATTGCATCGCCCCGAGCGCCACAATCTCCGACAAGCCATTCCCTTTCACACTTCTGGGCGAAGCTATCGTGCTTTGGCGGGATAGCGAGGGGCGGGTTCGGGCCGTGAAGGATCGTTGTCTTCATCGCACCGCGAAACTGTCGCTTGGCACTATCGAGAACGGCAACATCGTCTGTCCCTATCATGGGTGGACATTCAGCGGCACCGGCCAGTGTGTTCGCGTTCCGCAGGACGTGATCGAGAAGCCCAACCCCTTCGGCGTGCCAGCCTATCACTGCGCGGAACGCTACAATCATGTTTGGGTCGCGCTCGAAGATCCAATTCATGACATTCCCGAGATCGCCGAATTTTCAGATGCTGGCTACCGTCAGGTGATCGAGTTCCGTGAGGTCTGGTCGGCCAATCCGCAACGGATCGTCGAAAATTCCTTCGACCCGGCGCATATCGCTTTTGTTCACAAGAACAGTTTCGGCACGTCCGATCCATCGATCGATCCGTTCACGCTGACGGAGACCGAGGACGGGTTCATTTTCGAGAATGACATTCGCGTGCTCAATCCCGAGCATATGAAAGACGCGTTGGCAATCGAGGAAGACGAGACGCGACGGCATTCCTACAATCGTTTCTATCTTCCCTTTTCCCGCGTTGGCCGGATCGTTTATCCGACGGGGCTTGAAAATATCCTGTGCACCTTCCTGACGCCCATCGACGACACGCGGACGCAATTCATCCAGTGGGTGATGCGCAATGACACAGAAGCAGAGGTTTCTGCAGAGAAGGTCATCGCCTTTGACAGGCTGATCACCAATGAAGACAAGGATATCCTTGAGAGCACGGACTTTAATGTGCCTCTCGATAATTCAGAGGGCGTGGAGCTGCACATGGTGGCGGATCGGCCCGGCATGTTGATGCGCAAGATGTTGCGCCGCCTGGCTCAGGCCGGTTGAAGTCCGCTCAGTGCGATGCAGCCCTGGTGTCCACGAGAGATACGGGGCGCGGACGCGCGTCGTCGCGTGTCGCGTCGCGCAGCACGCTTCGCAACCATTTATGCGCCGGAGAGAGATGTTCCCTCTCATGCCAGAGCGCATAGAAGGACATGGTCCCGAAATCGACCGGCAATTCGACCATGGTCACGGGGACGAGGCTCGCCAGTTCGCGGGCGAAGTGCCGGCTTGTGCTGAAAATCATGTCCGTTTGGGCGAGCACATAGGGCGTGGAGCCGTAGTCGGCGACTGAGGCGGCAATCTTGCGGCTGAAGCCGAGTTCGTCCAGCCGCGCATCGATCGGGCTCATGGCGGTATTGCCGGAAGGCGTGAGCGAGAGATGATCGGCCGCGAGATATTGCTCCATGCTCAGCCATTTCTGTCGAGCCCAGCGCGACTTATCCCCGACCAGGCCGACGAAATCTGACTGAAAAAGCGGCAATTGTCGGAACCTGTCCGGCGGATGTGGCCAATTTCCCAGCGCTATATCGGCCTTGCCCTCCATGATCAGTGGGGCCAGCTGTTCATAGGCCGGCATGGGACAGACATCGATGACCGATTCAGGCGCGGCCGATCTGATACGGCTGATGATCTTCGGCAGAAACGTCGGGCCGAAACAGTTTGCCAGAAGCAGCTTGAACTGATGCCGTCCTCGTGCCGGATCGAATTTCTCCGGCGGGTCGAATTCCCGGTCGAGATCCGAGAGAATGCGCCGTATGGAAACCTCGAGTTTCAGGCCGCGAGCGGTCGGAACGAGGGTGTTGCCGTTTCGGACCAGCAATGGATCGTCGAAAGCCTCGCGAAGACGCTTGAGATAGAGGCTTACGGTCGGCTGTGGCAGGCCGATCAGCTCCGCTGTTCTGGTGACGCTGCATTCCGATAAGAGCAGGATCAGAATCCGCAAGGACTTGATGTCTAGGCCGTGCGCTGGCGCAATGTCCATAAAAGTCGTCTCCGTTGCACGCCTTTGAGAAGCTTCAAAAGACTCATCCGGCTTGTCAGAGACATGCGAAGCAAATTGCGTTCCATTTTCGCAAGGACTGGGAAGGCGGTGCTGTAAAGGCGCCGCCTCCGTCAGGTCAACGCTTTACTTGGCGGCGCCGGCGTTAAATTCAGGCATCACGATCGACTTGATATCGATATCGGCGGTCAGCCCGCCATATTTCTTGAGGATCTGATAGGAATCCTCGAACTTGGCCTCATCGATGCTGCAGAGTCCATTCTTCGCCGTGTCGTCGGAGCGAATGAATCCCTCCTGCATGGCGAGCTGACGCTTCTGCTGCTCCGAATTCAGTTCCGGGTTGAGCTTCATGACGGCCGCGACGGCCTCATCCTGATGCTTGAGCGCATAGTCCCAGCCTTTCGCAACAGCAGCAACATAGGCCTTCACGAGGTCGTGGTTCTTTTCAACGAAGTCGCGCTTGGCGAAGATGACTTCCGCATAGGCATTGACGCCGTAATCCGCCGGAACGAGGGTCGCAGTCTTGTAACCCTGGACTTCGAGCGCGATCGGCTCGTTGACCACGAAAGCCGTCTTGGCATCTACATTGCCGTTCATGAGCACCTCGTTGCCGATGGCGACGACGGTCTTGACCTTGGACATATCGACACCGGCCTTGTTCAACATGGCCTGCGTATAGGTCCACGGACCGCCTTCGTTATAGGCGAGCGTCTTGCCCTCTAGGTCCTTCGGGGTCTTGATGCCCTTTTCGGCAAGCGAGAGGACGCCAGAGGGATTTTTCTGGAAACAGGCTGCGACGGCCACGAGATCCATCCCTTCCGCTTTTCCGAAGAGAAGCGCGCTGACGTCGTTGGTCCCGAATGTGTTCTGTCCGGATGCGACCATGGTCGTGGAGTTGATGTTTGGGCCGCCGGGGGCAATTTCGACATTGATCCCGGCTTCCTTGAAGTAACCCTTGTCGACCGCCATCACGTAACCGGCGTTCTGGACGTTCATCAGCCAGGATATACGCATCGAGACATCTGTTGCGCCGGCAGAGGTGGCAAGAAGGCCGCACGCGGAAGAGAGCGCGAGCGCGGTGAAGCGGGTTCTGGCAGACTGTTTCATGAAACTTCCCTCTGGTTGGTTTTATTGATCGATGTCCGCGCCGGGCCAGAAGAGCGCGCGCCGCTCGACAAGCACGACGATGTAGAAGAGGGCAATCGTCGCCATCGAGGTGACGATGATGGCCGAGAACAGCATGACTGCATCCTGCCGGTAACCGGCATTGACGATGATCGTGCCAATCCCCTGGTTGGCGCCGGTAAACTCAGCAACGATTGCCCCGATGACGGACATGCCGACCGTGATCTTCATCGCCGAGAAGAGGTAAGGTAGCGCCGCGTAAAGCCGTGCGTGGCGGATCACGTCAGCCTTGCTGGCGTGGATGATCGTCATGAAATCGATCACCGAGCGCTCGAGGCTGCGCAAGCCTCGCGTGACATTCACCAGCGTCGGGAAGAAACAGGCGATCGCTGCGACTGCGATTTTAGGTGCGATGCCGAAGCCGAGCCAGATCGTCAGAAGTGGCGCGATCGCGAGAATGGGAACTGTTTTCACGATGATTGCCCACGGGAAAAATGCCCGCTCGACGGTTCGCGAATAGACGAACACGATCCCGCTGATGACCGCGGCGGCTGTGCCGATCAGGAAGCCGCTGGATGCCGCGAGCAACGTTGCTCCCGCATTGGACAGAAGGTTCTGCCAATCGGTGACGATGCGCAATGCAATGACGGACGGGGCCGGCAGCAGGAAGCGTGGAATGTTGCGGGCGTGGACGATCCATTCCCAAAAGGCGCCGACCAGCAGGAAGAGGAGAAGCGGCGGCAGATATGCCAGTAGAGCTGCCCGGATGCGATGGCCGGAGCCTGTCTCGGGGCGTTCACGCATGTCCATCTCCAAAGATCATCTCTTCAAGCTGATCGAGATAGCGCCGGAATTCAGAGCTGCTGCGGACGTTTGCACTTCTCGGACGAGGCAGGTCTATGTCGATGATCGCCTCGACCCTTCCGGGGCGTGGCTTCAGCACCACGACGTGGTCGGAAAGCAGAACAGCTTCCGGTAGCGAATGGGTTACGAAGAAGACCGAACATTGCTGCTCGGCATAGATCCGCAACAGCTCGTCACTCATTTCCCTGCGCGTGAAATCATCGAGTGCGCCGAAGGGTTCGTCCATCAGCAGCACCTCGGGCCGATAACAGAGCGAGCGCGCAATGGAAGCGCGCTGACGCATCCCGCCCGAAAGTTGCGACGGATAGCGGTTTTCGAAACCATCGAGGCGCGCAAGCCGCAAATAGGACCTGGCCCTCTCTTCACGGACAAGTGGCGTTTCGAACCGCATGACGTCCAGCGGCAGACGGATGTTTTCGAGCGTCGTCTTCCAGGGCAAAAGCCCGGCATCCTGAAAAACAAAGCCGAAAGGCCGGTCGTGGCTGAATTCGTCAGGCGTCATGCCATCGACCGACAACGAGCCAGCGGTTACCTGTTCGAGGCCGGCAATGATACGTAGAAGCGTCGACTTGCCACAGCCGCTATGGCCGACCAGAGAAACGAAGCGGTTGCGCGGGAAGGAAAAGCTTATGTCCCGCAAGGCTTCCGTAGAGCTTTCCCCGTCTGCGAAGATTTTCGATACGCCGCTCACTTCAACGAAATGACGCGACTTCGGGACGGTAAGGGTTACTCCTGACGAATGACCTGCGTCTACCATGGTGGCTTTCTGGGCGGCATTGGTCCGGGCACCGGTCGCGTCGGATGGTAATTCAGTCAGCCGGAGGTCGCCCTGACAATTTGATTATTTGCAAATTTATCGAGCCCATCCTCAGCGCAAGCAATATCAAATTCCCTATACCGCCTATTGATAATTCCGAAGTGAACTTGCCCAGCTTCGACGATAAACCTCAAAGCCGACAATCTATTGCACATGGCCTTTCGCCTATCTCTCAGGTCGGGCAGCAAATTGTCGGAAATGCCGAGCTCAATGCTCGTTTAAAATGTTTAATTTGACAATTGTTTGCCGCTTATATTGAACTTTCGATGGAGGTGCACGCGGGAGAGTGCAGCGCCGTTGGGAGGTTGAGGTGAGGAGATTTGAGACTTATCGACTGGGCGAGACCCATGGCATGCTCAGAATGCCGGGGTGCATGGTCAGGCGAACGAGCGAAGCGCTGGGATGGGGCTGTGTCTACGCATCGTTGCAATGGGAAAGCCCGTTCAGAAAAGACTTTGATGCCGTCGAGGATCAATTGATCGTGTGGCACCGAAACGGTCCTGTCCACATTGCGGGCCAGGGCGGCGGACAGGCCTATTCTGAAATCATGCCTCCCGACAGCATCCATCTCATACCTGGCGGATCCGAATTCTCGGTCGATCTGGGCGCGGACGTAGAAACGATGCACATCTATCTTCGTCGCGAGCTTCTACAAGAGGTGGCGAATACCGTCTTGGGCCGTGCAATATCCGATATCAGCATTCAGCCGCGACTTTTGCACCACGATCCGATCCTGAGATCGATGTTGGAGACCATCAACACGGCGCTCGATCCTGCCTGTGGATTTTCGAACCCCGAGATTGATTATATGGCCCGGACGATCGGGGCACATCTCGTGCGACGGTATTCGAATATTCAAGAAGCCACATCTCGGGACTCATTCTTGCGGCCACTGGAGAACCTGCCTCACTGTTTGACGGCGGCCTTGGAGTTTATGAACCGAAATATCGATGCCTCCATCCGAGTCGAAGATGTCGCCGAGGCCGCGCAGACGAGCGTGGGGCATTTGACACGGGAATTCCGCGTGCATTTCGGGATGCCGCCGCACCGATATTTGATCAAGCTCAGGGTCAACAGAGCGCGCGATCTGCTGGCGTCAACCGACCTCCCGATCGCAGTGATCGCATTTGAGTGCGGTTTCTCGCATCAGGAGCATCTCACGCGACATTTCAAGCGCGAACTGGATGCAACGCCGGCGGCCTATCGCCGTTTCGCGGGTGATACGCTTCGCATGAAACGTGTGGGTATGTCGGCAACGGGTTGAAGGGCGTACAGATCGCCTTTCCCGGCAATGCGATCCGAGCGCGTCAGGTGCTCGCAGACAACAAGTCGTGCTCATAGATCAGGAGTCGGGCGGCATTGTACACGATGAGAGAGCGAAACGCCGCTCATGCCGGATTCTCGTCATGCGCCTTTCATCCCGCATCCGGACCTCTGGAGCCATGCCATGAACGCTGTGGCATGCACGCACAATCCGTCTCAGCACCGACCCGAAATGTCTGATTCGTGCAGAACTTCTTTCAGTTCGTGCAGGACCCTCGGCGCGCGAAAGGCCACTCTCGCGTCAAGGAGTGAGTCTGTTCAACACGTCGGTTTAAGATCGGACTGGTGCCGCTTTCTCGAAGATTGGCGGAAACGTCCTGCTGGGCAATCGGAAGGCTCGCCCGCGCGCAGGAGGTGCGGGTCAATGGTGACCGTCCGTCACGTGTCCGCCGCCAGTGAGGAGACTGTCGTGGACGCCGGCCATGGTCGCCTGGGAGAGCGAGCAGCCGGAGACTTGAGCAGACGGAATCATAATCAATCATGCAACAGGGAGGCAGATGCATGTTTACGAGACGCGATTTTCTGAAGACCACCGCGGCCGTCGGCGCCTTGGCCGGCACTGCGGGACTGGCAATGCCCGCTCTCGCGAAGGGCGGAAAGATCAAGCTGGGCTATGTCAGCCCACAGACCGGCCCGTTGGCCGGTTTCGGCGAGGCCGACAAGTTCGTCATTGACACGTTCCTCAAATCCTTCGGCGACAAGTTCGAGGTCGTCGTCAAGGACAGTCAGTCGAACCCGAACCGCGCGGCGGAAGTCGCCAAGGAACTGATCGTCAACGATAAGATCAACCTGATGCTGGTCGCCTCGACGCCGGAGACCACCAATCCGGTTTCCACCACCTGCGAGAGCGAGGAAGTGCCGTGCATCTCGACGGTCGCGCCGTGGCAGCCCTGGTTCATCGGCCAGCAGGGCAATCCCGGCGATCCGAAGAGCTGGAAGCCCTTCAATTTTGCCTATCATTTCTTCTGGGGGCTCGAGGACATTATCGCCGTCTACACCGGCATGTGGTCGCAGATCGAGACCAACAAGCAGGTCGGCGGGCTCTTCCCCAATGATGGCGACGGCAATGCCTGGGGCGATCCGAACGTCGGCTTCCCGCCTGTTCTCAAGCAGAAGGGCTATACGCTGACCGATCCGGGCCGCTACCAGAACATGACGGACGACTTCTCCGCGCAGATCTCCGCCTTCAAGAAGGCCAATTGCGAGATCCTGACGGGCGTCATGATCCCGCCGGACCTGACGACGTTCTGGAACCAGGCGAAGCAGCAGGGCCTGAAGCCGAAGATCGCATCGATCGGCAAGGCCATGCTGTTCCCGCAGGCCGTGGAAGCGCTCGGCAAGGGCGGCCACAACCTGTCGACGGAAGTCTGGTGGACGCCGACCCATCCATTCAAGTCGTCGCTGACCGGCCAGTCGGCCGCAGACGTCGCCGCCGAATTCACCAAGGTGACCAATCGCCCCTGGACGCAGCCGATCGGCTTCGCGCATGCGCTCTTCGAACTGGCCGTCGACGTCATGAAGCGTGCGGAAGATCCGACCGATGGAGAGGCGGTTGCGGCCGAAATCGGCAAGACCAAGCTCGATACGCTGGTCGGTCCGGTTGCCTGGGGCAGCGACAAGCTGCCGCCCTTCGCACAGAAGAACATCGCCAAGACCCCGCTCGTCGGCGGTCAGTGGCGCCTCAAGGATGGCGGTTCCTACGAACTCGTCGTCGTCGAAAACGCGACAGCGCCGCAAGTCCCGCTCGGCGGGAAGATGGAAGCGCTGAACTGATGGTCCAGTGCAGACCGGCGGCTCGCCGCCGGTCTGGCATGTCCTTGGGGAACGGTCGATGACACTTCTGCAACTTGACGGGATTTCCAAATCCTTCGGGGCACTGACGGTGGCCGATGGCATCACCTTTTCGGTGACCGAAGGTGAGGCGCTGGGCATTATCGGTCCGAATGGCGCGGGCAAATCCACGCTCTTCAATCTGATTACCGGCACGATCGGTGCCGACAAGGGCTCGATCCGCTTTCTGGGCGAAGACGTGACCCGCGTCAGCCCGATGCAGCGCTGTCTGTCGGGAATCGGGCGTACATTCCAGATTCCACAACCCTTCGAGAAGCTGACCGTCTTCGAAAATCTCCTCGTTGCCGGTGCGTTCGGTCAGCAGCGCGGCGAGCGCGAGGTGGCGTCGGAATGCGCCGAAATTCTCGTGGAGACCGGGTTGATTGCGGAGGCGAACAAGCCGGCCGGCAGCCTCAGCCTGTTGCAGCGCAAGCGACTGGAACTGGCGCGCGCGCTGGCCACGAAACCGAAGCTGCTGCTGCTTGACGAAATCGCTGGTGGTCTGACCGAAGGGGAATGCGCGGTTCTTGTCGAGACCATTCGCGCCGTTCACCGCCGCGGGGTCACGGTCATCTGGATCGAGCATGTTCTGCATGCTCTCAATTCGGTCGTCGACCGCCTGCTGGTCCTGCATTTCGGCCGCGTTCTCGGGCTCGGCGCGCCGCAGGACATGATGAATTCGCAGGAAGTGCGCGAAATCTATCTGGGGATGGAGGTGTGATGACGCTGCTTCAGACACACGCGCTCACGGCGCGCTACGGCGACTTCCAGGCGCTTTTCGGCATCGACATCACGCTCGAGGCCGGCGAGACCGTGGCCGTCATCGGCGCCAACGGTGCGGGCAAGACCACGCTGATGCGGGCGATCTCCGGCGTGCTCGCCAGTGCGCCCGAGCAGATCCTGTTCGAGGGCCAGCCGATCGGTGCGCTTGCCTCGCCCGATATCGTTATGCGCGGCATCGCCATGGTGCCGGAAGGACGCAAGCTTTTCCCCTCGCTCACCGTCGAGGAAAACCTGCTGATCGGGGCCTATGGGACGAAGGGCAGCGGGGCGTGGAACCTCGCCCGCATCTACGATCTGTTCCCGATCCTCAAGGAACGGCGCCATTCGCCGGGCACGGCGCTGTCCGGCGGCCAGCAGCAGATGGTGGCCATCGGGCGGGCGCTGATGTCCAACCCGAAGGTTCTTCTGTGCGACGAAATCAGCCTCGGGCTCGCGCCCGTGGTGATCAAGGATATTTATGCGGCCTTTCCGCAGATCAAGGCGTCGGGCGCCTCCATCGTCATCGTCGAGCAGGACATCGGCCATGCGCTGAAGGTGGCGGATCGGATCTACTGCATGATGGAAGGGCGCATCACATTGTCTGGCCGGTCGTCGGAGGTCTCGCGCGATGCGATCCACTCGGCCTATTTCGGGGCGGGCGTCCATGAACATCATTGATACGCTTGTCCAGGGCATCCTGCTCGGCGGACTCTACGCTCTCTTTGCCGCCGGGCTCAGCATCGTGTTCGGCATCATGCGGCTGGTGAACCTCGCCCATGGCGACCTGATCATCTTTGCCGCCTTCGCGATCCTGACGATCACCTCGATGTTCGGGCTCAACCCGTTCCTCTCGGCGCTGATTGCCGCGCCGCTGATGTTCGCGGCCGGCTGGCTGCTGCAATATTTCCTGCTCAACCGGACGCTCGGCAAGGACATCCTGCCGCCGCTTCTGGTGACGTTCGGGTTGTCGATCATCATCCAGAACGGGCTGCTGGAGGGTTTCGCCGCCGACAGCCGGCGTGTGCCGCTGGGGTCGCTCGAAGCGGCGACCATCCCGCTTGGTGCTGTCAATATCGGCGTCATGCCGCTCCTGACCTTCCTTTCTGCAATTGTCGTCATCGTCGGCCTGAACACGCTGATCTACCGCGCTCCGATCGGCCGTGCATTCCGCGCGACCTCGGACGATCCGGTGACCGCAGGCCTGATGGGCATTCGGCCGCAACGCATCTTCGCAACCGCGACGGGACTGGCCATGGTGGTCGTGACGGTTGCCGCGCTCTATCTCGGAACCCGCGCCAATTTCGATCCCTCCGCCGGTCCCTCGCGTCTCATCTATGCCTTCGAGGCGGTGATCATCGGCGGGCTCGGTTCGCTCTGGGGCACGCTTGTCGGCGGTGTCGTGCTGGGTGTCGCCCAGACGATCGGCGCGACCATCAATCCCGAATGGCAGATTCTGGCCGGTCACATCGCCTTCCTGGCCGTGCTGGCCTTCAAGCCGCGCGGCTTCTTCCCGCGCGCAGTTGATTGAGGTGATGCGATGAGTTCAACAGCTCAGACCTGGACGACGAAGACCGGGACCCGCGCCTCAGGCCTTTTCGGCATCGCCGCGATCCTGGTGGTCATCGTTGCTGCCGCAGCACCCTTCCTCGTTTCGCGCGACATCGTGCAGGATCTTTTCTTCATCCTGACCATGCTCGTGCTGGCGCAGAACTGGAACCTGCTGGCGGGATATGCGGGGCTTCTGTCCATCGGCCAACAGGCTTTCGTCGGTTTCGGCGCCTATTCCATGTTTGGCATGGTGATCCTTCTCGGCGTCGATCCGCTTCTGGCAACGCTGCTGGCAGGGTTCTTTGCCGTGCTGCTCGCCATTCCCTCCGGCTTTTTCTCCTTCCGCCTGCAAGGTGCCTATTTCGGGGTAGGGACGTGGGTGATTGCGGAAGCCGTTCGTCTTGTCGTCGCGCAATGGAAGGCGCTGGGCGGCGGCACGGGGACCTCGCTTCCGGGCGAAGCGCGCAAGGCCATGTTCGGCGTCGACTTCCTGAAGAACACGTTCGACATGAAGACGTCGCAGGCGAGCGACGCGATCGCCTACTGGTTCGCGCTCGTTCTGGCTGCCGCGACCGTGCTGCTCTTCTACCGCATCCTGCGCACCCGCCAGGGGCTTGGTCTTGCCGCCGTACGCGACAACGAAACGGCGGCGCGCGCACTCGGAGTCAACGCCCAGCGCATGAAGGTCTTCGTCTACCTGACCACGGCCTTCGTGACGGGCATCACCGGCGCGCTCATTTATCTCCAGAAGGCGCGCATTTCTCCGGATGCCGCCTTCTCGGTCACGGACTGGACGGCCTATGTGCTCTTCATTGTGGTCATCGGAGGCATCGGCACCATCGAGGGGCCGATCGTCGGGATGATCGTGTTCTTCGTGCTGCAGAAGACGCTCTCTGATTTCGGCTCGGTCTATCTTCTCATTCTGGGCTTCATTGGCATTGCCACCATGATCTTCGCGCCCGCCGGCCTCTGGGGGCTGTTTTCGGCCCACACCGGCATCCAGCTTTTCCCGGTTCGTCGCAGGCTTGTCCTGAACGGCTCGGATCACACTCTTCAAGATACACGCAAGGGAGGTTTCAATGGCTAATTATTCAACTGACGTCCTGATCGTCGGCATGGGCCCGGCGGGCGGCGCTATGGCGGCACTGCTGTCGAGCTATGGCATCGAGAACATGGCGATCAACCGCTACCGCTGGCTGGCCAATACGCCACGCGCGCACATCACCAACCAGCGCACGATGGAAGTCATCCGTGATCTCGGCCTTGAGGTCGAGCAGGAAGCGTATCTCTATGCGACGGCGCAGGAATATCTTGGCAACAACGTCTTCTGCGAGTCGATTGCGGGCGAGGAAATCGGCCGCATGTACAGTTGGGGCACGCATCCCAAGTCCAAGGCCGAACACCTTCTGTCGTCGCCGAGCCTGATGAACGACCTGCCGCAGACCTATTTCGAGCCGATCCTGCTCAATACGGCCTGTTCGCGCGGCACACAGCCGCGCATGTCGACGGAATATGTCTCGCATGTCCAGGATGCCGATGGCGTGACGACCACCTGCCGCGACCGGCTGACGGGTGCCGAATTCACGGTGCATTCGAAGTTCCTGATCGGTGCTGACGGCAGCAATTCCAAGGTTGCCGAACATGCCGGCCTTCCTTTCGAAGGCAAGATGGGCGTGGCGGGCTCCATGAACATCGTCTTCAAGGCGGACCTCACCAAATATGTCGCGCATCGCCCTTCGGTGCTCTACTGGGTCATGCAGCCGGGCGCCGATGTCGGCGGTATCGGCATGGGCCTCGTGCGCATGGTGCGCCCATGGAACGAATGGCTGATCAACTGGGGCTATGACATCAACCAGCCCGCACCGCAGGTCGATGATGCCTTCGCCACCAAGGTCGCGCGCGACCTGATCGGCGACCCTGATATTCCGATCGAAATCACGTCGACGAGCACCTGGACGGTGAACAACATGTTCGCCACGCATCTGCAGAAGGACCGCGTCTTCATCATGGGCGATGCGGCGCATCGTCATCCGCCGTCGAACGGCCTCGGCTCCAACACCTCGATCCAGGACGCCTTCAACCTGGCCTGGAAGGTGGCGATGGTCGTCAAGGGCGAGGCCGGGATGGGCCTGCTGGAAAGCTACAGCGCCGAACGTGCGCCGGTGGCCCGCCAGATCGTCACCCGCGCCAACAAGTCGATCGACGAATTCGGTCCGATCTTCAAGTCGCTCGGCCTGCTCGATTCCGTCGATCCGGTGAAGATGCAGGAGAACATGGACGCCCGTTGCGGCACGACGCCGGAAGCCGAGGCGCAGCGTAACGCCATCCGCGAGGCCATTGCCAACAAGGTCTATGAATTCGACGCCCATGGCGTGGAAATGAACCAGCGCTACAAGTCGAACGCCGTCGAAACCGATGGCCAGCCCGAGCCTGCCTTCACCGAGGACGCGGACCTGCATTTCCAGCAGACGAGCTGGCCGGGCGCGCGCATTCCCCATGCCTGGCTCTTCTCGGATGCCGGCGCCAAGGCTTCGACGCTCGATCTTTGCGGCCACGGCAAGTTCAGCCTTCTCACCGGGCCGGGCGGTGCCGGCTGGGCCGAGGCGGCTGCGGCCATCGGTGCGGAACTTGGTCTCAAGATCAATGTCCATATCATTGGTCCCCGCCGCCCGTGGCAGGATTTCACCGGCGATTGGGCGCGGATCAGCGAGATTTCCGATAGCGGCGCGCTTCTCGTGCGGCCGGATCACCATGTCGCATGGCGCTCGGCAAATGCGGTGGCCGATCCGGCAGCCGAACTTCGCCGTGTGTTGAAGACTGTTTTGTCCAGATAAGGAGACGATCATGCACGCACATGAGAAAG